>NZ_JBHTGR010000011.1:0-55893 GCF_042666895.1 Lentibacillus kimchii | reverse complement strand
GCAGATGTTTGAATCGCTGGAGGAACAAGTTTAAACGACTAAAACACTGGCTAACTAAATTCAAAAGGGATAGGGTCATTTACACAAAATTATTGACGCCCCCCTATTAAAGGTGGAACAACATATGATACGCTTATTCCTATAATATCTAAAACAATCCAAAGTAACAATAGAAGTACTATATCAATGATTATGTATATTATTGATTTTCCTTCGAAAATTTCTTGATAAATTTTAATTATTTTAAAATTAAAAGCCAAGAAACAGTATGAATCACAAGTATTTTGAAAACAGAGTATAAAATAACAAAAGTACAATAATTTATGTGCGCCTGTTATTGACTATGTTAATTTGTTAGTTATTTCCCGTATAAAACACTATAAATACTGTCAACACAGAAAAAAGAGATGCTAAATCATATGTGATTTGCATCTCTAAATTGTGTTTTATTTAATGTTTTCTCCCCTGAAACTAAACTTGTTAGTTTGACAGGGGCAGCTTTTTTAATGAAATATCACAAACTACCGTGGATTATAGTGTCCGCTGCGGAAAAACACGTCGCTTTCCCGCAGGAGTCTTCGTGTTTTTCCTCCGCTCGCTAGTCTTGTGTCATATTTATTCATTAATATTAACCTTGGATTTGGCGAGGAGACTAAAAAACGAAATATTAGTTTATTTAAAATTTATGTTATACTGCCCTTAATTGCTAAAAAAGGCCGTGATGAGCATGAACGAACAATTGCAGGAATTGATAGGACAAACCCGGAAAACACTCGGGCTCAATAATCACACGTTGAAGCGCCACAATATTTTCCGGGAAATAAATGCCTGGTGCGAAACATACTATCTGTTAAGTATGGAATGGTTCCCGAACGACGCGGTAATTGTTGATGAAGACTTAAACCCTGCAGGCACAGCCTCCGTAGAGATAAATTTGTTTACAAAAGAAATACGAAACATAACTTTCGTAGAGAATGTCAACACGGCAGACACCAGCATATATCCCAAACTAGAAAACAAGAAAGCGATGATCAAATGGATTGAAACGATGACCGGGCTAACGTATGATCGTCATTTTATACGTGAGAATGACACAGACGAAGAACATAAGCAGCGATTTATGGCTGCGGTGGAACATACACCGGTTTATCCAGGCGGTAATATCCTAATCAAAGTCAATGACGACGGTATACTGACTGTGTTTGACATAAATGGTGTATTTCCAAATGAAGATCAGATCGCATCAGAACCATTTGCCCTGACATTACCGCAATACGAATCTGTGGCTCAAGCGGCTTGCAAGCTGCTGACCCTGCCCGACCAGGCTAAGGAAGCATGGGTATTCGTATACGGCATTGAAGAATTTTATCTAACAAATGACGGGAAACAAACAGTCCCATATGAAAATAAAAATTTAAGTTCGTATGTAGAGGAAGATATGATTTTGACGTGGAGCGCACCGTTGAATGGGGAATTCACCACACAAGCTATCAATAGGTCTTCGGTAGTGACACTTGAAACAGCTCTCGCCAATAAGGCCCATCCGGATGCCTATCCATTAACTGAGGCTGAAGTTGCAGCATGTGAACAAGAAGTGCTGCGTTTTATGCGGCTTGTTTATCCGGACGACAGCGGCAAGTGGCGGCTTACTGGCATTTATTTGGATAATAACTTAATCATTGCCGAAATAAGTGCGGTAACGACTGTGCAAAACGTGCTCAATCCGAAGATTAAACTGATCATTAACAGAGATACATTAACAGCACTGAATTACATTGATCAGAACCGGTTATTCGCTGGGATGTTCCAAACATTTACAGAAACCAGACACCCCGAAGTCTCCCAAACAGAGGCTTTTAACACGTTACGTGAACACCTGGAAGTCAGACCCGTGTATGTACATGACTCAGGCAAGAACCGTTATTTCAAGTACGCCAAGATCAATTGTGCCTATGGCGTCAATGCTGTGACAGGCGAACTCATGGACCTGACAGATGTTTAGAGAGGGCTGGGTTGGGCATAACTTTAATTATCAACTATAAAAACAAATAAGTTCAGACTTAGCGGAGGAAATATACGCAGACTCCTGCGGGAGAAAAAGCATAGGTGAGACCCCAGAGTGTGTCAACACGAGGAGGCTCACCAGCTGCCCGCGGAGAAGGCGTATATTTCCGGAGTGGACTTATTGCTCTAACTATATATTCCAGCGGTTCGCGCTTTAATTGATAAAAATACCTTTATCGTGACCCCTTTTGACACGATTACAAATCATCAAATCCGTTCAAGTTGCTTGTTTTTGTATACTGGCGTGATTTTTGCTCGAAAAAGTCCGTTTTGGTTCCGTCGAAGTTGTCCGCATAGGCACGGATCCATTTCATCGGGTTTTCTGTATGCTCCGGATACAATTCGCTCAGTCCCATCATGCGAAGCATTTTATTCGCGCGGTATTTAATATAGCCAGCCATTTCCTCAAGATCAATACCTTCAATCTCTGCGAGTACATAGTTCGACCATTCAATTTCCCGGTCAACCGACTCCCGGAAATGATTGTAAACCCACTCTGTCAGTTCAGCCGTATTCTGCTCCGGATTTTCATACAGAGTCGCCCGGAACAGCTCCGCGATAAAACGGCCATGCTCGAGTTCATCCCTGTTAATGTAGCTAATCATCGTTGAGGTGCCGACCATTTTATTCTCCCGTGCAAGATGATAGAAAAACGCAAAACCAGAGTAGAAAAACATGCCTTCCAAAAGCGCCGTATAGACCATCGTTTTCAGGATATTTTCAATCGTCGGTTCCTCAACAAACGCATTGTATTGCTGGATGATCGCTTCATTCCGCTTCAGCAGGATAGGGTCTTTGCGCCCGAGCTGAAATGATTCATTCTGTTCATCGAGTGATACGACGGATGACAGAACATACGAATAGCTCTCATTATGCACAGCTTCCTGCTGGGCAATTACCGCCATAATCGACTGTACAGACGGATCGGTCGCGTACAGCGACAAAAGCAGCGCCGTCCGGGTCTGTGGGCCATCCAGTGTTGATAACAGACCAATGACTTTCAAATACGTATCCCGCTCATTATCCGTCAAGGAGCCAAACTGGCGCAGATCATCGGCCATATTAATTTCGTCCGCCTGCCAATAATTGCCGATAAGCCGCTTATACATCTGATACCAATGCGGATATTTAATATCATTCCAGTTCAATATACCACTTGACTCGCCGCCGAATACGGCTGTCGACTTATTCGGATTCCTCGGTTCAAGCGTTTTCGCCTTATCAAGCAAGACTTTTGACATCATGCAGCACTCCTTCCAGCCAATTCCTAATCACTATTTCCTGTGAGCCGCGCGGTGACTGCTCAATTTTTAAACCAGACCATCTGCTGTTATAAAATGTGACCAGTTTATCAACTGCCAGGCAAAATAAATCATCACCGCCAAATTGCGTATCACCAGTGCCGAACACCGCTACATTGTCCGGTTTATAGCCGACTTCCAGAACGAAATCTTTCACTTCATCAGGCGTCCTTCCAATTTCCCAGGTGAACGTGCCCAGAAAAATCACATCGTAGCTGGACGCATCAACCGGGGGGTCAAGGCCAATTTCATGGACATTAGCATTCACCCCGTCTGCAGCCAGATGATCCGCAATCAATTCAGCTGTCTCCTGTGTATTGCCGCTATAGGACAAATAAGCAATCAGTGCCTTCAACTTTCACACCACTCACATTCTTCAATATCGTTGGCTGTTGAACGAATATAATAGGTTGTTTTCAGGCCCTGACGCCATGCCTGCAGATGCACATCAAGCAGAACGGATGCTTTGATGGTGTGCGGCACATAAATATTAAACG
The DNA here is from genome assembly GCF_042666895.1 of Lentibacillus kimchii. GTDB lineage: Bacteria > Bacillota > Bacilli > Bacillales > Amphibacillaceae > Lentibacillus > Lentibacillus kimchii. The sequence goes on along the minus strand of NZ_JBHTGR010000011.1, from coordinate 52,031 downwards.
ACACACTCTGATCAATATGTTTCTGCCGGGCGGCATTTTGTTTAACCGACCAGCGCTGGTCGACGATATAGGCTGACCGGCGATAAATATCATATGTCTGATGATTTAACTCCGGTGCCGTAACTGGGATCTTGAAATCCTTCTTCTCTTCAAAGTAAAACGGTGAGAAAACAGGGTCTATGCTGGCGGTCGAACCTGCAATCATCGATGTTGATGAATTCGGCGCCACGGCCATCAAGTAGCCGTTGCGCATGCCGTTTTCAGCTACTTCCTGCTTCAGCTGTATCCATGCGTCACTCGTATAGCCTTTAATTGTGAAGTACTCGCCTGTATCCCATTTGCTGCCGGCAAACACGGGATAGCTGCCTTTTTCCTTGCTCAGTTCCATACTGGTCCTGATCGTAAGGTAGGCTATTTTTTCATAGAGCTGATCAGCATAATCAACCGATTCATCGGTCTCCCACGGAATATTTTCCTTGGCGAGCAAATGGTGCCAGCCAAATGTTCCCAGGCCAATAGCACGGTACTTGTGATTCGTCATTGTCGTTTGTGTCAGCGGCAGTGTATTAATATCAATCACATTATCCAGCATGCGTACCTGGATAGGAATCAATCGTTCCAGCACGCCTTCAGGTACGGCACGGCCAAGATTAATCGAACTCAGATTGCACACAACGTAATCGCCGGGTTTGTATTTTTTCACCAGCGTCCCGTCCGCTTCCGTCATTTCCTCCAGAAATTCGGTCGGTGACTGATTTTGTGTAATCTCCGTGCACAGATTGGAGCAATAGATCATGCCTTGATGCGCATTGCTGTTCTGCCGGTTCACTTCATCGCGGTAAAACATAAACGGCGTACCAGATTCGAGCTGTGATTTCATGATCCGTTTCATAATATCAATCGCCGGCACCGCACGTTTTGTCAGTTTATCCGAATTAACACATTCCAGGTAGCGCTCGCGCCATGATCCGGCACCTTTCTCTTCATCATAGAAATCTTCGAGCGAATAGCCCATGACCTCACGCACTTCATGTGGATCAAACAAATACCAGTCACCGCGGTTCTCGACTTGTTCCATAAAATAGTCCGGCAATGTGACACCTGTGAATACGTCATGGGCGCGCAATCGTTCATCACCGTTATTCAGTTTCAAATCAAGAAACGCTTCAATATCAGAATGCCAAACGTCGAGATAGACAGCAATCGCCCCTTTGCGGGTACCGAGCTGATCAACACTGACAGCCGTATTATTCAGCTGTTTAATCCATGGCACAACACCGCTCGACATGCCTTTAAAGCCTTTAATCGAACTGCCGCGGCCGCGAATTTTACCCATATAGACGCCGATACCGCCGCCATTTTTCGACAGATTGGCGATATCCGTATTACTGTCGTAAATCGACTGCAGACTGTCATCAACCGTATCAATAAAGCAGCTGGACAGCTGGCCATGTGTTTTGCCTGCGTTTGTAAGGGTAGGTGTTGCAACCGTCATATATAAATTGCTTAACGCCCAGTATGCTTCTTTAACATACTCGCGGCGCTCTGACGGGTCTTCCTGCTGCATCAGATGCATCGCAATAATCATCCAGCGCTCCTGAGGCAATTCATGCGTATTCTGATCATGATCAACAGCCATATAACGCGTAGCCATCGTATATAAACCGAGATAATTAAACAGCCAGTCGCGTGAAGGTTCCATCATGCCGGCAAAATAATCAATATCATCTTTGGAATAGGTTTCAAGCAATTGCGGCGTATAGATGCCTTTATCAATCAGTATCTGAATCAATTCGTAAAAACTGCCATAGCCTTCAGCTGCCTCATAGCCCCGATTGGCAGCGGCTTTTTCGTATAAAGTCTTTAAATACAGACGGCTCGCAACATAGGTCCAGTCCGGATTGGCTTCATCTATGTTTTCCAGGGCACGTTTAATCATGTTATCCCATGTTGGCGTATCCCCTGTTTTCTGGATTTTTTCAAGAAATGCCTGTTTATCCACAGCAAGACCTTCAGTGGCCTGATCAACTAAACGCGTCAGGTCATTTTCTACGAACGTTGTCATATATACGCCTCCTTGAATATTAAAAAGCACCGTACGAATTCACCGATGCTTTATCTCCTATCGATGTATTTTTTCTAATGTCTCATGCCATGATCAATATACAGTGATTAATCCAGTCGTACACAGTTTACATTTGCAGGAACAAGTCCGGTTTATCCCCATGTTTTCTTTTAAAATAAATATATTATCATAGCTGTCGTATACTACATGTAGTGTGCTTTGTAATTACTATGTAGTATATTTTGTATAAATAGCTTAGCATAGAATAGCAAAGGGTTCAATAGACTTTTAAAGGAAGTCTCTACAAGCCCTATTCTACCGCAAAAAGAAAGTTCCCGGCTAAGGAACTTTTTATAATCTATCTATCATATTTTCCTTTGTCAACTAATTTAAATTAGCCAAACAGCATTTGACAAACAAATGTTCGATTCGCTATACTTATATTTAGAGGTTTCATAATCTAGAGGTCCAGTGGCGGCTCTTCCCGGCTGCTTATCTCCATCCAAAGCGGATGAAGCAATATAACGGCAACAAATATAATAATGATGAAAGCGATTAAGACAACTGCTGGAATATCAAAAAACGCTTGTATAAGAAGCGGCAGCAGAATCACCAGATTTAAAACACTGTTTTTCTTGCGCGATTTTTGGGTTTCGTATTGTTTTTCTCCGCAGTAAGGGCATGTCATAGCAGGATCTATTGCGTTTGTTTTTTTAATTGTCTGCCCCCAGCTCCATCTGTGATGGCAGTTTGCACAAGTCGGCAATGATATCACCCTTTAGATCAAAATCCTATATTTCTATTCTAGCAAAAGGAAAGTATCTAGTGAATGATTAATCTGTAATTAGCTTTCCATATACCTGTATAATGTTGATTTACTTATACCTGTTTCAGATTTAATGTCAGCCAAGCTGTATTTTTTGCTTTCATACATAGTGATAGCACGCTTTACATTCTTATCAGGCTTCCTCGGTCTGCCAGCAGCCACCCCTTTTTGCTTCGCGTTTGTCATTCCTTTTTTCGTCTGGTTGCTTATGACGTCACTTTGAAATGCCGCAAGATGCTTCACAATAACTGTAAATGAATAACCGCCTGTCTTACTCGTATCAATATCTTCTCTCAATGATTGCAAATGGGCTTCTTTCTCTGCAAGTTTATCAAGTAACTCAACAAGATGACGTGTGGAATCTGCAATTGCATAGAGTTTGGTAACAATGACCTTATCGCCTCTTCCGATATTATGAAATAAATTTTCTAATCGATCTCTTCTTTTGGCGAATGAATGTGTCTCCGTGATAATCTCATTACAATTTTTATCGCTTAACATTTGAAGCTGCCACTCACAGTTTGGATCTTCCTGATCTGGTCGCATGTATCCTATAAGCATGAAAACGCTCCTTGCTTGAGAAAAGCTATATTTCATTTCACTAAAGTCCTAATAGGGTTCCTTTTTGAAACGAATGATGTTAAACTACTTTATTGCATTACAGAATAAATGATAGTTAGTTATATTATATAGGATAAAGGAGTACGAGTGTCATGGGAAGTAAAATAAAAAACGAATGGTTTTCTAATATTAGAGGTGATATCCTTGCCGGTATTGTCGTTGCACTTGCTTTAATCCCTGAAGCCATAGCCTTTTCTATTATAGCTGGCGTTGATCCCATGGTTGGGCTGTACGCATCCTTTGTGATCGCTGTCGTTATCTCATTTGTCGGCGGGCGTCCTGCTATGATTTCTGCCGCAACAGGGTCCATGGCACTGTTAATGGGGCCATTAATACGTGACCATGGACTGGATTATTTACTTGCAGCAACAATACTAGCCGGTATCATTCAAATTTTATTCGGTGTATTTAAAGTAGCTAAATTAATGAAGTTTATCCCAAACGCCGTCATGATTGGTTTTGTTAATGCTCTGGCCATTTTAATATTCATGGCACAAGTGCCGCATTTTTTAGGTATCTCCAATATGACTTACTTATTTGTAGCAATTACACTTGTTATTGTTTATGTTGTACCGCGATTTGTAAAAATTATTCCTGCACCCTTGATCGCAATCATATTATTAACAATTGTTTCCATTTATACAAGTGCAGATGTGCGAACTGTTGGTGATTTAGGCTCTATTACAAGCTCCTTGCCATCATTCTTCATACCCGATGTTCCGTTCACCTTTGAAACATTGGCTATTATTTTCCCGTATTCCTTTGCGCTAGCAATTGTCGGATTACTGGAATCCTTACTGACTTCTACGATCGTTGATGATATGACCGGGACAGAAAGCAAGAAAAATAAAGAAGCCAGAGGCCAGGGAATTGCCAATACGATTACCGGATTTTTTGGTGGTATGGCTGGGTGTGCCATGATCGGCCAATCTGTTATCAACGTCAAATCAGGAGGGCGAGGCAGGCTATCTGCATTCGTAGCAGGTTCATTCCTTATCTTTTTAATTATTGTGCTTGGTGATTTAGTCGTGCAGATTCCAATGCCTGCTCTCGTAGGAATTATGATCATGGTTTCGATCGGGACATTTGACTGGTCCTCATTCCGTTATATCATAAAAGCACCGAAAAGCGACGCTGCAGTCATGCTTATCACTGTCATTATTGTCGTCGCAACAAACGACTTGTCCAAAGGCGTCATCGCTGGCGTCATACTAAGTGCGGTCTTCTTTGTTGCCAAGATATCGAAAATAAATGTTACTAAACAACAGGAAAACGAAAAATTAAATGTCCATGTGCAAGGGCAATTGTTTTTCGCCTCTACAGAAAGCTTTATTAACGCTTTTGATTTCAATACCTGGGATACAGACATCTCGATCGATTTTTCCAATGCACAAATATGGGATGAATCCGCGGTTGGGGCAATCGACAAAGTCGTATTGAAATACCAGGAACATAATAACCAAGTAGCACTGACCGGCTTAAATCCCGCCAGCCAAAAGATGATTGGTAAATTAGCGGTCCATGACCTATAATGAATACACTAGTTAAGGACGATATATCAAGGAGTGTTTACATGTATAATCGGATACTCATAGCCGTCGATGGTTCGGAACATTCCCTTAGAGCAACAGACGAAGCCGTGAAAATAGCCACTCTAACAAAGAAAAGTTTTATTGATGTTATTTTAGTTGCCGATTTTTCTAAAGCTAAAAATGAGGTCCTTCATTCTCAGGGGAAGGAAGAGCTGAAAATTTCACGCAAAAAGAAACTATTTCACGTGGAAGACAAATTGGAAAGCAACAATCTTTCCTATGACGTAAATGTACTTCATGGCGAACCCGGTCCAGCCATTATCCAGCATGCAAATGAGGGAGACTATGATTTAGCAATCATCGGCAGCCGTGGATTGAATACATTGCAGGAAATGGTGCTGGGCAGTGTCAGTCATAAAGTCGTAAAAAGAGTCGATTGTCCTGTACTTATAGTTAAGTAACGAAAATACTCGCCTAATTGTGATAGATCAACCTCATAAATAACACACAAAAAGTACAGGGTTAATTTTAACGGGGGTCAGTTTCAGGCGAGATAACAAGAAGCAATATACAAATTAGAGGTGCAAATCACATATGATTAAGCATCTTTTTTTGCAATTATGACGGTGCTTATATTACTTTACGTCGGAAATTAGCATCGTGTTTAGCAGAAGTACATAAATTTAGCGACATGTATTATGGTGTTTTCGAAGCTGCTGAAACATTTATGTTAGAATAAATAGTAAGTATTATAAAGCAAATGGGCCAGATTTTTGCAGAATAGTATGATAATATCGTGTTATTACGCATAAGGAGGACTAGGGAGGGGCTCGATGTACAAAATATTCAGGAATAGGGCCATTTTATTTAATAAGTGAGGAATAATATGTCTGCAAAAGCACTCGAATATCTTAAATCAGGTATAATAATTTTAATCGCAATTCTCTTATTATTTATTCTTAATTTGCCTAAACCGGATCCTGTGGATACCATTGTGTTTGCTCTTTTTTTCATTTTTATGGAGATATTTTTTCCATTCAAAAATAGAGACGTGACAAGTAAAAGAGAGTATATAACAGCGATTTTATTTTTTATTATTTTTGCTACCCCTGTTTTTATTTTCGATTTATCCAAGAAACTGTATATTTTTATCGGGATTCTAACTATTTCTATTCTATTGCTTAATAAGCTATTCGACTCAATAAAAAACAAATACAAGAAAACGTGAAAAATCATGCAAACGGACGCGTTTGTTGCATAACACAATAAATATCGTGCTGGAAGATATGCTGATTAGTGTATTATTAATGCTGTTATTAGCCTTTTTCGTTCAATCCTCGACACTCCCTGACCATGCATGATTCTTTTATTCAATGCTAACCAGTTCTGCTTTAACAATCTGGTATTTACTAAGCACAACCGTCTTACCATCACCATCTTCCACAGAAATAAAATTTTGTCCGATACCATTAAACTTCAATTCGAGCGGGCGGTCTTTAATCCGGATATTTTTAAGCCATTCACCGTTCGTTAATAAAATATGATAAATACGGATTTTCTTTGTCATGGTGTCTCATCCTTAATTAATGGTTATTCTCCTGGTTATCCATCTGATTGCTACACGACCCTCATCGCTATTTAATAATCCAATTGTCTGAGGTGCAGCAGCAATTCATTGTCATTTAAATACGTTAGTTTGTATTTGCGAAGTTTGCTCTCTATCGTCTTTTGCTGCTTACTTTTATCACTGAATAAGTTACCAATTTGATAAAATACTTCCCCGAAGATGCCCGCAAACCCGCGAAAGCCAATATTGAATCCCATTTGTTCTTTCTCTGTAAGCGGGAACTGCGTGTTTTCTTCAAGTTCCTTCTTGAAACCGCCTTTGACTAAAATATAGTCGTTTTTTCTCTTTAACGCAGCCAGCAGTTCTTCAGCATTATCGGCTACCGGGTAGTCACATTGTTCAGCCATTAACTCACTCCCTGTTTATTTAAATGTAACACAATTCAGTTAATGGTGTCATCGGTGTGATAAAATTAACTAAACACTGCCAGGACAATCTTAAAATGGCTTGTTTAATTTCGACTTCCCAAACAGGTACATGATTAAGCCGAATATGATTCCGGCGACAACCCATATCAACGTATTGGACCAGCTCATCGCTAGGTCACCAGTTTCTAAATATGGAAACAGGTATTCCATCATGAATAACATTAAAAACCCCCAAAGCAGACCTGATAACGCTGACGATTTGATAAGCTGTCTTTTCTTAACCCTGTATTCTTCCGGAGAAGCACAGTCTGTATCATCCAAACGATTTTTGCGCAATCGCACAGTGATATTGAACGCATATGCCATATTGATAATAAAAAGCGCTGGTGTTATAAATGACATCTTATTATGAATGGTATCCATAATAAGTGAGAAGAGCATTAACAGCATGGTTACAATCCACAGCAGAGCACCTGAAGAAGCTAACATTTTATGTATTTCGTGCCTCTGATATTCATCCCGGTCATCCATAGTGCCTATAAAACGATTAAGCAATTTATCTCTCACGGCTACTCCTCCCAAAACAACGTATTAAGATCTGTGTCCAGTTCCTTGGCCAAAGCAATACACAAAGACAAAGAGGGATTATATTTATTATTCTCGATCAGATTAATCGTTTGTCTTGCGGCCCCCACTTTTCTCGCTAGGTCAATTTGCGTCAATTGCATAAACACTCTGTGCTCTTTGACTCTGTTCACATCAGACATCCCTTTCTGCAACCGTGTGTACATTATATGTGACATTATAAGGCTATGTCAATTATATATGACACACCGCAACAACAAAAAAGAGCATGTTTTTAGAAATACTCCCAAAAACATGCTCGCTCCACCGCAAAATCATCTGCTGACAACTATGCCGCTGAACGTTACGACTGTTTATCATACCAGAGCTGCATGGGATCTGTTTGATCAGTCTGATCGGAGAAGTGCTTAATCGTAATCGACCGTTCTTCATTAGGCTTCGACAGTTCCTCATAAATCTTCTCCCCTTCGCCCATTCCGACCTCAGTCATTTGCTCAAGGCCATTATAAAAGTAAACAGTTTCAATGTCTGCTGCATAGATAGCGGTCATGCACATTGAGCAAGGCTCGCCGCTTGTATAGATTGTATAATCGGACAGATCACTTGTCTGTAATTGTTTTTGAGCCTTCCGGATGGCATTGATTTCTGCATGACCTGTGACATCAGGATTCTCCTGCTCACCTGCCGCAGCCTCTGTCACGATCTCGCCGTCTTTAACAAGCACTGCTCCAAACGGTATTTGCCCCTCTCGAACATTTTCCTCGGCCAGTTTAACAGCTCGTTCCATAAATTGATTCATATGAACCCTCCATCTTACTGAATAAGGCTGTTCTGTACAGTACTGCTATAGTATATCTCACTGAACGCCGTATATTCCAATCTGCCGCTGCTGCCACGTGCAAACACGCCTCTAGCGTGTATAAATCGCTAATATCACCTAACACTAAACGCTAGACACAGAAAGGGTGATGACGATGAACAAGAATTTAATCGATTGGCCCACATTTATCGGGGCTTTAGTTCTTCTGCTTGCCGTTTCGGTTCCTCTTGCGGTTTTTCCGGAAGCAGGCAAGGCAGTGGTTAATGTGGCTAATGACTTTATGACTGGCAATTTTGGTGTTTTATATCTTATCTTCGGACTGGCTGCTTTCGCCTTTCTGATCTATGTCGGCTTTAGTAAAAATGGTCACATTAAACTTGGTGACAAAAATGAAGAAAGAGAATTTGGCACATTTTCCTGGGCAGCCATGCTGTTTTCTGCTGGAATTGGTTCAAGTATCCTGTACTGGGCCATGATCGAATGGGCCAGTTATTATCAAGGACCGCCATTTGACCTTCAAGGCGAATCAAATGCGGCCATTCAATGGGCAGCTTCTTATGGCATTTTCCATTGGGGTCCAATAGCATGGGCCATTTATACATTACCGGCACTCCCTATCGCCTATTTCTATTATGTCCGCAAAAAACCTGTTTTAAAGATCAGTGAGGCGGTCAGGCCAGTGCTTGGCAAATTGGTTGATTCACCACTTGGGAATATTGTGGACATTCTGTTTATGTTCGGGCTTATGGGTGGTGCTGGAACGACACTGGCACTGGGAACGCCGATGATTGCTCAAGGCGTGCACGATATTACAGGCTTGCCGGTGACCATGACGATGAAAGCAGTTATTATGCTGTTGTGCACCGTCATTTTTGCAATCAGTGCTTATTCGGGGCTGCGCCGCGGGATTAAGATGCTGAGTGATGTTAATCTATGGCTGGCAGTCTTTTTGTTAGCCTTTACGTTTGTGCTCGGGCCGACATTATTTATTAGTGAAACGACGTTTACGAGTCTCGGCCGTATTTTAAATAATTTCTTTAAAATGGCGACGTGGCTGGAACCGTTCGCTGGCATTGAAGGCTTTCGCAGCACAAGATTTCCTGAAGCCTGGACGGTGTTTTACTGGGCCTGGTGGGTGGTGTATGCGCCGTTTGTTGGATTGTTCGTCGCTCGCATATCACGCGGACGGACCATTCAGGAGATGGCTTTTGGCACCATCGTGTACGGTACGCTGGGCAGTATCCTGTTCTTTGGAATCATGGGCAACTTCGGACTGCATCTGCAGCTGACCGGCAGTTTTGATGTGGTTGGTTTCATGAACGAAAACGGCGCACCAGCTGCGATTATCGCGATTATTAATCAGCTTCCGCTAGCCGGATTCATGGTTGTGGTGTTTACCGTCCTGGCGATTATTTTTCTCGCAACCACCTTTGATTCCTCATCCTTTATTTTGTCATCAGTCGTGCAAAAAGAAGTCCAGTCCGAGCCATTAAGATGGAACAGACTGTTCTGGGCGTTCACCTTATGTCTGATGCCGCTGGTGCTCATGTTTATCGGAGATCTGCAGACATTGCAGACCGCAAGTATCGTAGCCGGGTTCCCGGTGCTGTTCATCATGGTACTGCTCGCCTGGTCATTCATGAAAGCGTCCAGTGAGGATCTCCGCGCATCCAAAGAGTACGAACCGCCAACCATTCATATTAACCGGCGTGAAATTATGCAGCATGTGAAAAACCGGGAAAAGCGTCGTTCTGCTATGGAATCAGCAGATCAAGACACCGATGATTCTGACCGCTGAAGGTATTAATTTGCATCACAAACAAGCAAACCAAAAAGCAAAAAAAGACCCCCGCCTTACTGCAAGTGGTCCGGCGAGGGGTTTTGTTGTTCCTGGTCAGATGTTTCTTTAAATAGATGACGCTGTGATTGCATTTGCGCGATCTGGTTATTCAAATCATTCAATTGTTTCTGAAGCTGATTCATCTGCGAATCGGCCGACATCTGGCTTAGAATTTGCTGCACATCCGATGACAGCTGGTTAAATTCCTTCTTCGTAACCGTCTGAGCATCTGTCTTTAAACGAAAGCCAATCTGACCGTTCGGCTCCAATGTAGCCCATTCCACATCATCAATATGCTGAACGTTTTTGATGCGAAGGTTCATTTCCAATTGATCAACCGTCATGCGCATTTTTTTAATGGTGCCTTCCTGCAGCTTTCCATTTTCAATTAAAAGCTTTGATTTGCCAGTGAAAATCTTTTCAAAGATATTCCACTTAATCTGTGCATATTCAATAAGGCATAATGCGCCAACTAAGAGCAATCCCACAGCTAATGTTAACCAGATATTCTTACCGGTAACAGGCTGAATCAGCAGCGTACCAATTCCAATCATGATCACCGTTTGCGGGAGTGTCATCTGCGAGATGGATTTCCGTCCGGCTATCCGCAGCAGAAACGTCCCGGCAATGATGATCAGGATCGCCTTCCATATCCAATCAAACGTCACGATATCAGACTCCTTTCTGCTTTTAGTTTAATGAAAAACCGGCATCTTATGCAGAAAATGAGCGCGTCTTAAATAGACAAAACCCCCGGAATCAGATAGTTTAACTGATCCGGGGGCTGAAGCTTATGATGGTATTTCTTTTCTCGCTGCATTCTCTTTATTCACTTGCCTGCTTCGCAACTGGCCGCATGCCGCGTCAATATCGGCACCGTTTTCCCAGCGGACACCGCAGTTGATGCCATTTTCCTGCAGCGTCTCAAAAAAGGCCTTAATCGTTGGTGAATCACTGCGTTCATACTGATCAAGCTCGCTTACCGTGTTGTATGGAATCAAATTCACATAAGTCAGATGACGTTTATTAGCAAGCAGTTCCACCAGCTCTTCAGCATCTTCTTTATGATCATTGACATCCTTGAGCATGATGTATTCATACGTGACACGGCGATTGACACGCTCCAGATAATAGTCAACAGCATCCATCAGTTTTTCAATCGGGAAAGCCTTGTTAATCTGCATGATCGATGATCTCAGCTCATTATTTGGCGCATGCAGAGAAATAGCCAGATTTACTTGCGTGCCGGTATCTGCCCATTTGTAAATTTTATGAGCAAGACCGCTCGTCGAAACCGTAATGTGACGTGCGCCAATATTAAGGCCGGCATCATGGTTCACGACATTAATAAAGTCCATCAGGTTATTGAAATTATCAAATGGTTCGCCGATGCCCATGACGACAATATGGCTGACGCGTTCATCCTCGTCTTTCTTATCGACATCTTTCTGGACATTCATAATCTGTTCAACAATTTCACCGGCGTCGAGATCACGGTTTTTCCGCAGCAGTCCGCTTGCACAGAAGGAACAGCCGACTCTGCAGCCCACCTGGGTCGTAACACAAACCGACAGGCCATAATTAAAACGCATCAAAACCGTTTCAATCAGATTGCCATCTGACAGCCGGAACAAATATTTAACCGTGCCGTCTTCGGATTCCTGCCTGAGCCCTTCTTCCATTGTATGAAGAACAAAGTTTTCTTCAAGCAGCTCGATGGTTTCCTTATTGATATTTTTCATTTCATTAAACGCACTAACACGTTTGACATACAGCCAGTTCCAGACCTGATCCGTGCGGAAGCGGCGCTGGCCATTTTCTGTGAGAAAGTTTTCCAGCTGTTCATATGTCAAAGCGTAAATTGATTGTTCGCTCATACGTATCCCTCATTTCACAAACGTTCCAAATGTCTATCGCAATATACTATCACATCAGATCTTATATGGCAAATAGAACAGGCTACATTCGAGACATTAAGCTCCAGGGGTATGGACCAATGGCACATTGAGCAGGATATTGGAAGTCCTGAACAGAAGATCGTATCCTTTATCTAAAGGAGTGAGATTTATGAGTTCTAAAACGTTTAACAATATCCCGCTGTCGGTTCTGGACCTCGCACCGGTTCTGGAAGGCAGCACACCGAAAGAATCATTTCAAAACAGTGTTAAATTAGCGCAAAACGTGGAAAAATTAGGCTTCAACCGTTACTGGATGGCTGAGCACCATAATATTCCAGGTATTGCCAGCTCCGCAACACCAGTGCTGATCGGTCATATTGCCGGTGCTACGAATACGATGCGCGTCGGGTCAGGCGGTGTGATGCTGCCAAACCATTCGTCACTTATCGTCGCCGAACAATTTGGAACACTCGAAAGCATGTATCCGGATCGTATTGATCTTGGTCTCGGCCGGGCACCAGGAACAGATCAGCAGACAGTTTTTGCCATAAGAGGCAAGCTGGATCAGCATCCCGAGGACTATCCGCGGCAAGTTGAAGAACTCGAGGACTACTTTGCCGGGACTGCAGCAGTGCAAAGTGTTCCCGGAGAAGGCCTCAATGTTCCGATCTGGCTGCTCGGATCCAGCGGTTTCAGCGCTAAAATGGCAGCACAAAAAGGATTGCCTTACTCATTTGCGAGCCATTTCGCACCGGATAACACAGTAGCTGCACTGGACTTGTACCGTACTTACTTCACACCATCTGAGGCGTTGGCTGAACCGCATGCCATGATCGGTGTCAACGTCATCGCTGCTGATACAGAAGAGGAAGCACGCTACTTGAACACGACCCAGCAGCAGCAAGTGCTCAATATGCACCGCGGACAGCCGGGTAAACTGCAGCCGCCAATTGAAAATCCTGACGAAGCCTTCTCACAAATGGATAAAGCCATTATTGAGCAGTCGTCCAATTCGCCGTATACAGTTATCGGCACTAAAGAAACTGTACGTAAAAAGCTCGAGGAACTGCTTGAGTCAACCGGTGCCGACGAGATGATTATCAATTCATCAATCTATGACATCGACGCCCGCATCCATTCTTATGAAATTGTCAGCGAACTGATGGACTAATGGAATGGCCAGGCAAAAACCGCAGTGCCTGATAACGGGCTGCGGTTTTGAGATGCCTTTTAAACTTGATATAATGGAATTAGTATCATGAAAGTGAGGGTTACTTATGACGGAGCTTATTTATTCACAATTCGAAACAACTCACAACGGCTTCATGGGTGAAATTAAAGACTTGGACGAGGCTACGCTGGACACACAGCCTGAAGGATTCAACAACACGATCCACTGGCATATCGGCCATGTGCTCACCATCAGTGAATCACTTCTGTTCAGTTTCCCTGATAATACCGACCATCTTCCGAAACACTATCATGACCTATTCAGCAATGGGACCAAACCAGCGGACTGGCCTGAGGACGTCCCAAGTGTTGACGAGCTTAAAGAGCAGCTCGCCGATCAGCTGGAACGGATTAAGCAAATTCCGGAAGAAAAACTATCGGAAAAACTGCCACAAGCTGTTCTAGGCGCCCAGACATATGGCGAATTGATAACCGTCGCCGCCTTCCATGAAGGCAACCATGCCGGCCGGGTCAACGCCATGAAAAAAGTTCTGAAAAAATAAGACAGCATGAAACCACTCTAATGAAAACAGCTCAGGTGTCGCGACCCGGGCTGTTTCTTTTTATTCATTACCTTAAGACCTTATAGGCCGCTATCTATTTTGTTTAGACCTTCTTTATCAACGACGTTATTGTAAAACTGGTCACCTTTTAATTTGACCGTCATGATCATCCCTGTCAATTATTCGTTTATATGGTTACATCCTGCAAGTGCCTCGCTATTTTATGCAACTATCTTTTCCTATTTTCCTCCCTGGATGTGTTGAATTCCCTATTCCTGGCTTTCATTTCGTCCTTCTGTTTTTGCCCCCACTTAGAGTTTGAAATAAAATCATAAGCAATAAGAATGATACCTGTAACCATAAAAACAATGCTTAAAATATAGGGAATCCATCCAGCAATGTCAGACAAAACAGTCGCAATCAGACCAGGCGGATCACCCCAACCTCCCAAATCAGGTAAATATAAAGCAATTGCGAGATGCATGATGCCAAATAAAATTGTTCCTGAAACAAGCAAAATGTAACCAAAAATTCTCATTTCCATCACTCTCACTTAAATTGAATAAAAATTTAAAACTATTACCTGGCATTATCTATTTATCCTGTATTTAATTTCATTAACCCCATAAGATCTAAATTTGGTAAAAAGTCCAAAGACCGATGATTGCAAATATCTGAATCACAATTGCAGCGATACTGCAAACAAGTCCGGCAACTGCTGTCTTATACCCTTTTTCATTGGCATTTTTTAAGGCTTTTATTGTTTTATTGGATGTTACTGTACCGGCAACACCAAATACCAAACCTAAAACGGGGATAAAAATACCTACAATCCCTAATGCCAAAGATATGCCAGCATAATTGAATCGTGGTGTCGCTACTTCCGTATTTGCCATTTAAATCCACCTCGATTTAAGGAACCATCTTTAAATTCCCAATTTAACTGTGAATTAATGGTTCCATGACTCTGGTACTTGGCTCTTCAAAAACGTAATCATTTTTTCCTCATTGTTGGTCTGAAGGGCCACACCTTTCCTGTCAAAAACAACAAAACTTGGAAGTTCCTCCAACTCTAAATAGTCGTATTGTTTTTTAGCTTTATTTGAAGAGGATTCCTGAGTCATCGTCATTTTATTGACATTTCGAATATTATTGTTATCCGCCCATTTAAACCAGTCTGTTTCATCAGCATCTTGAGATGTTATGATCAGTAAGGCATAATAATCTTCTTCATCAGAATATAAATGCTTCGGAGGTTTCGATTCATCTTTTGCAGCATTGGAACAGCTAGTTAATAAAACAAACATCAGTAAAGCGCACAATATGGATGCCTTTTTCAATAGAAATCCCCCTAATGACAGACACTTTACGATCATCCTTCCAGCTAACCTCAACGCTTCCTATGCCTTCCTGATATAAATTCTTTTCTTAAACCAAAGTAACACAAAATAATGATAATTTTAACATCAGAAGGTCTGAAGAATTACTCCACTGGCTTTTCTAATCAGCGAATAGCCAGCCATTCTAAAAACCATACTAGGCAAAATATGCTTTTTCAGAGGTGGCGGGATGAAAAATAAAACCATCACTTATACGCTGGCAATAATCGTTCTTGTATTGTTTACAGCTTATTTTGGTATAAAAGAAATTGTCCGGACACATATAAATCTCACTGAATCCATTGCCCAAGTAGAAACCTATGCGAAACAAGATGATTGGCAAAAAGCATATTCCCTCGCGAAAGAAGTTCAAAAAGACTGGGAAAGGTACAAACTGATCATCAATATAAACTACGCCGAATCAGAACACTCGCTATTCGATGAAGCGTTAAATGCCTTAGTAGCAGGAAGCGATGTAAAAGACTTACCGACTGTTCTTGCCAATGCCGAAAATGCAAAACGATTCTGGAAAAACTTAAATAAAATTGTTCCTGGTCCATAAGGGGGGGGATAACGATGGATGCTATTGCTTATATCATTCGCTGTATCATAATGCTGTTGGTTACGTGGACGGCGATCAGATTAATCGGAAAGAAATCCATTTCCAACATGACCAGTTATGACTTTGCGGGTATTATGCTGCTTACAACGGTGACAGCTGAGCCATTAGTTTATAAAGTTCCCTCCAAAGCTTCCGTTGGGGCAGCTGTTATTGTCATTATCATTGTGTTACTCGGAACTTTATCGCTGAGAACACGCTTCTATAATATGGACTCGAAACCGACGATTGTTATTTCCGGCGGCCATGTTCAAGAAAAAGAATTAAGAAAGGGCAACATGAACATCCCGTTATTGTTATCCGAACTGAGACTGAAGGGGTATCAAAATATAGCAGACGTCAAGTATGCCATTATTGAGCCCAATGGCAAGCTTTCCGTTGTTCCAGCGCCTGAAGCGAGGCCGGTTCAGCCAAGTGACATAGCCATACAGCCATTTCCTGTTTTCTTAAGCTTCCCGCTGGTCATTGATGGTCAGATTAATGATGAAAATCTCTCCTTCTTTCAAAAAGACGAAGAATGGCTGATGCAGCGGTTAATGACATTTTCCATCAACGATATAAACGATGTACTCCTGGCCCAGATAGACAGCCAGGGTCAGTTATATGTGATCAACAAAAGTAAAGATCTGCAAACCCCAAATATCTTTTGATCAGGCGGTGATCATGACGTTTATGGTTATTACCTTCCGCCTGAGCTGCAACTGAATATGCACAGTTTTATGAATCCTCTCTATACCCTTTCTTAAAGCTGACATTTCCGTGGCTACCCCTAGTTTTCCGATACAACATTTGATAATCTTAATAAGAAAGACTTTTTCATGAACAAGGGGTTTTAACATGACACATTTAGTGATCGTCGGGGGTGGCTATGGCGGTATCAATATTATGCAAAATCTGATTGAGCGCAACCTGCCTGAAGATGTCTATATAACGCTTATCGACCGCAATCCGTACCATTCGGTTAAAACAGAATTTTACACAATTGCTGCCGGTACATCTGCTGATAAAGACGTACGCATGGACTTCCCAGAGCATCCCAAAGTCAATTATGTCTACGCGGAAATCAGTCAAATCGATACAGCGAACCAGCAAATTCAGCTGCAGAACCGCAGCGATTCAGTTGCTTATGATTATCTGGTGCTTGCGCTCGGCTGTGAAGATAATTACCACGGGGTCGACGGAGCAGCTGCGTTTTCCGAGAGCATTCAAACATTCTATAAAGCACGTCGCGCGGGTGTTGCGATCGGTAATCTGCCTGCCTATGGCAAAGCTACCATTGTCGGTGCGGGCCTGAGTGGCATTGAAGTAGCTGCCGAAATCCGTGAGAGCCGTCCAGATTTAAACATTCGTCTGCTGGACCGCGGCGAGACTGTTTTGAAAGCCTTTGATACCAAAATTCAAAATTATGTAGAAGACTGGTTTATGAAAAATGATGTGGACGTCATTCATAATGCCAACGTCGAATACGTGGAAAAGGATGGTGTCTGCAACAATGGCATTTGCTATGTTAACGACGTTACCATCTGGACAGCTGGCGTGCGCCCAAGTTACCTCGTCCGTGAACTGCCATTAGAACTGAATGAACAGGAAAAAATCATAATCAATGATTTCTATCAAGTACCAGAACAGCCGCATATATATGCCGTTGGTGACTGTGCCGTGTCTGAGCATTCACCAAGTGCGCAGCTGGCCCGGCAGCAAGGCGAGCAGATTGCCGAAGTGCTCGCGGCCGTTCTTAAAGGAAAGGAACCTAAGAAACCCGGCCCGATCAAGCTGAAAGGCACACTCGGTGCACTCGGCAGCGCAGACGGCTTCGGCGAAATGATGACACAGCCTATGACCGGTTTCATTCCACGTCTGGCTAAATCAGGTGTGCTCTGGCTGAACAAGCGGCATTAATAATAGCTTACGAATGGCTGACTGGTATTTTAAGGAGCCGGGACAAAAGTAATTTTTATTAACAAAACGCGGGCAGCTGGTGAACCTTCTCACGCTCCTCGCAGATTGCAGCTGCATCAGTTATGTCCCAGTTCCTTGTACGCAGCAAGCTTGTCTGTGAATTATGTCGGCTGTGTAAATGTATCCGGCATAACGGCGGCCGTTACCACAGCCTTCGCACATAACTCATCACCGGCGTAAACTTCGGTATGCACCTTGAATTTTTTCGGGTGCACTTCCTCCGGTTTGCCAATCGCTTTTAATGGCGTGTTCTGTGGTGTTGGCTTGATGTAGTCCACATTTAATGAGGCCGTTACAAAACGCGATGCTTCCTTACCTTCCCCAGGCTCATACCCATTTTTCCGGTGCAGCGCCAAAGAAGCTGACCCTGTTCCGTGACAGTCGACCATAGAGGCGATTAAACCGCCATATACAAAGCCGGGGATAGCTGTATAAACGTCGTCCGGCGTATGCCAGGTCACCGTTTGATCCCCGTCCCAGCCAGTCCGGAACAGATGGCCCTCTTTATTCAGCCGGCCGCATCCGTAACAATAGGCTAAATCATTCGGATAATCATCCTGAATTGCATAGGTCATTTCCTCAGTCATATCTAACTCCCCCTTTTAGATCAGTATATCACGAAAGCGGTTTCTCTGAAGAGGGAAAATAGACGATTAATCAGAATTTTCCACAGAAATATTCTGCAAAAACGTCAGGACCGGACAACATGACTGCCTTATTGACCGGCCCGTCGTTTTCCAAGCCACCTGAAGAAGAACGGGACAAACACCATAATCAGCAAGAGACGAAACAGCTGGTAGCTGGTGACCACTGATATATCAGCACCGATTCCTGCTGCTGTCAGCCCCATTTCAACCATGCCGCCCGGAGTCGTGCTTAACAGCGCTGTGGTATAAGGAACATCATATATAAGCGCGAGCCCCGTGCCAAGAACAAAGCCAAACAGCACAATGACAATGATCATTATGATGGTATAGGCCATAATGCGTTTCCAGCCCGGCAGATCTCTGGGCTGCATCTGCAGACCAATATGAACACCGATAAAAAGCTGTGCGAGCCCGACAAGGCCAGTTGGAAGGTCAGGTACCGGGAGACTGGTAAACGTCAGTGCAATCGTCAGCACCATCGGCCCGAGCAGCATAGGAGCGGGCACCCGCAACCGGGAAAACAGCCACGCAGCAGCGACCAGCAAAAGGGGATACAGCAGATACGTATACCATGGCATCGCCAGCCAGCTAATCGTGTCTGCCTCTGCCCCGGGAGCGGTTCCAGCACCCCCGCCGAACAGATACACCGCCGTAATCGGCACAACAATCACAATCATCATCACGCGCATACTCTGCAAAAACATAATAATCGTGGGATTCAACCCTTTTATCTCATCCAGCAGGACCATAATCTGTGACAAGCCGCCTGGTATCGCACCAATCATACAACTGGCCAAATCCAGCCCAGTCAATTTGGAAAAAAACCACCCAAGCAGCAGGCTGAAACCAATCGTCAGAAGTGTCACAGCTATCATAGACGGGATATGATCCCCCATTTGTACAAGCGTCTCTTTCGTAAAGGAGGTCCCGGTCAAATAACCGAGCAAAACCATCGCGATTTTCTGAAATGACGAGAGCCAGAATAGTTCCCGCTGCAGCAGGATACGCCAGGCAGCCACCGCGACAAGTGAGCCAATCAGCCACGGCAGCGGAATATGTATCATTGAGAACAAGGCAACACCGGCAAGCGCAACTGCCAGTGTCTCCAGGAAAGCAAAAACCTTAGGCAACAGTTGTCATCTCCTCTGCAGCTATCTAATATTGCAAAAAAAGGAACCATCGCGATGATGGCCCACGCTCATTATAGAGGAAAGAAGGCATTTGCGAAAGGCATACCGCTTAGGAGGCACATCTCAGGGAATTTTGCTGCATGCTGCCATACACACTTTAGTCTTGCTAATTCGTTAATTGATTACTATACTAAGGAATTGGTTTTCGAATATTTTTATAGGAAGGAATGTTTTAAATTTTCATGGACAAGCTATCTAATCAATTGCTTATTGAAGTTTATTGTCAGGCCAGAGCTATGCAGTTGGACAGTGACTTCATCGACATGATTGAAGAAACACTAAAACAACGATCGATTCTCGTCACCCGATCCTCAACTAAAGATACTGCTAAATCAGACAAACCGCGTCGCTAAGATCCTTCACCAGACCCTCCATTATCTCCTTTAAGAAAACAGCCCAGGTACCCAAAAAGCGAGCCCTAAGCTGCTGTTTCCGAACCATCACCTAAGATCTGCGGACACTGATTTTCTTTTTATAGAAGGTTTTGACCGTACATCCTTCGTCTCTTTCATACCAATACCTGTGATGCCATATAAAAGCGTAAATACCGGCGTGATCAGCGCCAGAAAGCAGAATGGAATATAGACAAGCGGTGATATGCCAAGGGCTCCTATCGTGAATAAGCCGCCTGCCGTCCACGGCAGTAATGGTGCCGTTTGCGTAGCGGTGTCTTCAATAATTCTGGATAGGTTAAGCGGACTAAGCTTGAACCTTTCAAATAAAGGCCGCAGCAATGTACCCGTCATGACTCCGGAAAACGAGAAAGAACCGCCAATTCCAAGCATTGCATAACCTGTGGCCATCGACAGACCAACGAGAACACCTCTGCCTTTGATATGGGCTGCTACTGCCTGCAGCATCGCTTCAAGCACACCAAAGTTATACAAAGCACCGCCTAAGCCGAGTGCAAACAAGTACAGACCTATCAGTGGCAGCATACTTGTCAGACCACCCTGCTGCAGCAGACTATCCACAATATCAATCCCGGAACTGTCCGTATAGCCTTCATAAAATATATGGGTGACCTGACTCATGGTCGCCCCTTGATCTAAGACGGCTACAGCGGCACCAGCCAGAGCACCAATAAAAATGGACGTGACGGGAGGCTTTTTCATCACCAAAAGCACAATCACAATGGCAGGCGGAATCAACGGAATCAGTCCCAGATGAAAATTCTCAGCCAAATAACCGGTAAGCGTATCGACATCCGTCGAATTAATGGCTGAACCGCCATAGACCCAGCCGAGAATGGTGAAAATAATCGCACTGATGATATAGGCGGGCCCCGTGGTCAAAAGCATATGTTTAATATGGTCAAGGACGTCGGCTCCAACAATAGCTGCGGATAAATTCGTGCTATCTGATAACGGGGACATTTTATCACCAAAAAACGCTCCGCTGACAACCGCACCAGCCGTCATTCCCACAGGCATGCCAAGACTGTGACCGACACCCATCATGGCTACACCCGCTGTTCCAAGTGTTGCCCAGGATGCCCCTGTCGCCATCGAAACAACCGAACATAATATAAGGGCCGTCACCAGGAAGAACTGAGGCGAAATGGCTTCAATACCGTAGTAAATAATCGACGGTACCGTACCGGAAGCCATCCAGGCTCCGATCAGAATACCGACTGTCAGGATGATCATGCCCGGCTGAAGCGCCTTCAGCATGGACTCATAAATATTCTGTTCCACCTCTTTAAATGAGTAGCCAAGCCTCATGATAAACGGAATCACAGCCAGTAAAGCCGTGAACATCATAATCTGGATGGCAGCGCCAAAAACAATCATCCCTGTTGCAATAATCGCCACCACGACTAATAAAATGGTCAGCGCATATAAGAACGTCGGTTTCTTTGTTTCGTCAGCCATCTAAACACTCCTTCAAAAATTGCCCTTTAAAATAAGGGACTGTTAAGGAGCGCTCCATTAATTGTTCGAACAATTTTCCCTAATTTGAATCGTCTGATATGCATATAACAATTTATATTTTAGCAAATTATCAATTAATTAGGAAACGAGCTAACAGACCATTTTACCCGATGAGACCGCGATATGCAGACTGAAGCGGTCAAAAAGACGCTTATTCTTACAAATGAAGCCACATGAGAGCTTATCCTTCAAATCATTGTCATTTTATTCCTTCAATTGCTGCCACCTGTTATGCCATAGACACGCCAAATTGCCCTTGCAGCGTGTCGCCCCACCATAATTCATATGTTTCACCGTCAGAGACCGGACCAACACCTTCAGGGGTGCCCGTATAAATGATATCCCCTTCCCGCAATCCAAAATGAGCCTGAATATAGGTCATAATGTCATGAAATGAGAAAATCATATCGTTAATGTTTCCCGTTTGGACAACCTCACCATCACGCGTTAACTTAAAATACGCTTCCCGGCAGGCCGCCTCTCCCGGGAAATCCCAAAATTCCGTCACAACAGCTGCGTTCTTAAACCCTTTCGCTAAAAGCCATGGCTTCCCCTCCTGCTTTAACTCTTCCTGCACATCACGCAGCGTCATATCGACCCCAAGTGCCATTTTCGACACGACATCATCTACCGCAAAATCATCACTGAGAACATCCTTCCCGACATACAAAACGACTTCCAGCTCATGATGAACTGCACCCTGATTCTCTGGGTAACGAACCGTCCTGTCATCCGCATGAACAAGTGCGTTCGTCGGCTTGGAAAAAATCATTGGCTCACCTGGCACGGTATCACCGAGTTCCGTCGCATGATCAGCGTAATTCCGTCCAACACAAAAGATATTACGAATAGCCATATATCATCACCGTCTTTCGAATGTATTTTAAAGTACTAGTTGCTAAAACGCGGCACACGATTATAACGCATCCGTTATGATTTCAAAGAGACAGCCATCCCGGTTCGTCCAGAACAAACCGCGGGGCATGAAATCGTGATCTGTTCGCTGATTCGCTGTATCAAAAGGACTGTTGCCAAAAGCCATTCCATCTTTTTTAAGCCGCTTGACCATTTTATCAAAGGTACGTCCGTCAACATGGAATGCCATATGCTGCTCTAAGCTGCCTTCATCTCTGTTCATAAAATAAATCGCCAGCTCCGAATGAATACGTACCGCCGAAAATTCATAGCCTTCCCCTGCTACTCTTCCCAGCGGCAAATCCATCACCCAGGCAAATTCACGCGCTGCCTGATCATGGTCTTCAGCATATATCACGGCATGATCGAGCTTAATCGCCATAATGAATCACCCCCTGCGCCCCTTAATCAAGGATCTCGTTTAAATTTTAACACACAATGATTTCATGTTGACGTCCTTATGCATATCCAGACAACCATTGTCTAATACTATAGCTTAAGCGCAATACATATGGCGAACCGAGGGATAACGTTGCACAATTCAGATAGAGCGAGACGATTCAGAGCTTATGTAAGTATATTAGGCACCACACAGATTCATTTGCGGAATCCATTCATTATCGCATGGTGGTCTGCTGCCTTCCCGGGCTTCGGACACTTGCTTCTTTCCAAATACATTCGGGGCTATTTATTAGTGCTGTGGGAATTTTTCATCAACATTAATGCCCACATCAATGAAGCGATGATCTATTCGTTTACCGGTCAATTCGAACTCGCAAAAATGGCTTTGGAACCGCGGTGGATGCTGCTCTACATCCCGATTTACATTTATGCCATATGGGACAGCTACCGCACATCAGTCGATCTGAACAAGTTATTTATTCTGGCTGACCGGGAAAACGCTGAGTTTATAAATTTCCAGATTACAGGGCTGGAAATCAATTACTTAGATAAACGAAAACCCTGGATATCTGTGATGTGGTCAGTTTTCATGCCCGGAGCCGGACAGCTTTACATTCATCGGATCGCAACGGCTTTTTTTATTATCATCTGGCTGATTACTGTCGTTTATTTTTCCCGTTTTCTTGAAGGTATTCACTTGCTTGTTTCAGGTGACTTGACGCAAGCGACAGCAATCCTTGATGGCGAATGGCTGTTGTTTCTCCCCTCCCTCTATTTCTTTGCCATTTATGATGCCTATATCAATACTGTGGAAAACAACAAATTATTTGAAACGGAACAAAAAAACTTTTTAAGACGCAGATATCAGAACCCGAATTTTGTATTACCCCTTAATCTTAAAAAACGAAACGAGTGAGAGCATGTATGTGATGGCTACCTTTGATCAGTCATTATACGTGGAATTAGCGCTGTCAGCTATTGAAATGAAGGGTGTCCCCAACGAAGACATCCTGGCTGTTCCCTTAGACAATCGTACAGAGGAAAGAAAACTGTTTGATACAATCTATCGTTCAGACGGCTTTAGTATGTTTGATATTGCAGCTGCCCTCGCCACTGCATTTTCCGTCATCGGTGCAAGTGCTGGCTTTCAACTGACGTGGGGACCAATCATTTGGGGTCTAATAGGAGCTGTGGTTGGCGCTGCGGCAGGATTTTTGATCAAGCTGTTTATGAACAGGAAGAAACAAAAGCACACGTTAAAGCTGAGCGGGAAGGCATCTGAGCTCATTCTTATTGTCTATTGTAAAAGCGAGCAGGTTGACATAATTGAAGACATTCTCTGGGATAATTTTGCGCTGGGTATTGCCAAAATGGACGATATCAGCCACAGGTCTTAAACTGGCCGTTATGCTGTATGTCACATCCTGCTTGGCCCTTGCGTTTGGTCTTATAGCTGATAACATCCTTAATCTCTGGCTGGACTTGTACGGTTACTTTGGCAAAGGGGTTAATTTAAAAGGACTAGCTGCTCTGACAACAATCTATCTTTAAAAGGAGCCATAATCGAGAGAATAAATGCTAATATAAGTGACCCTGGAATGACACTCTCAACAGGCTGTATAGCGTAAGATGATGATGTCACTTAAAAAGAAAATTAATTTGCTTCAGGCCGGCAAACAACTAAATGCTCTCTTCCTTTGCATTTCGGGGCCTTTACCCTTTAGACTACGTAGATGCCGCCTCTAAAACAATTTGACCAAGCTGTTAAATTCCTATATATTGAAATGGGAGGTTTTAGTATTAAGAATAAAACAATTACATCCACTTTTTGGATATCGATTGCTCTAGTAGCATTATTCATTCTCTGGGGTGTTATATTTCCAGGCAATGTTGAATATGTACTGGGCCAAATTAACGATTTTATTTCCAATACATTTGGCTGGTTTTATTTATTAGTTACGACAGGTTTTGTGATACTTGCTTTGTTTTTGATCTTCGGGCCATACGGAAAAATCAAACTTGGTAAGCCTGATGAAAAACCAGAGTACAGTTACTTTACCTGGTTTGCATTTTTATTCACTGCCGGCATGGGGGTCGGGCTTGTATTTTATGGCGTAACAGAGCCTTTAACGCATTATTACAACCCGCCATTCGCCGATCCTGAGACAAAAGCTGCCGCAGAAGAATCTTTGAAATTCACATTATTTCATTGGGGCGTGCATCCTTGGTCGGTATATGCGATTGTCGCATTAACGCTCGCTTATTTTAAATTCCGGCACAATGCGCCTGCATTAATTAGCTCCGCTTTTAGTCCATTGATTGGCAATAAGGCTAAAGGTGGTTTAGGAACAGCTATTGATACATTAGCTGTCTTTGCAACAGTTTTCGGTATTGCCACATCACTTGGGCTGGGCGCCAAGCAGATTACATCCGGTCTCAGTTTTACATTTGAAGGGATACCGGATACATTGACCACGAACTTGATTGTTATTGCTGTCGTCACCGTGCTGTTTATGATTTCGACAACAACAGGTGTTAATCGGGGTATCCGTTACCTGAGCTGGGCCAATCTTGTTTTGGCTGCCGCACTCATGATTTTTGTTTTCGTTTTAGGTTCATCCGTGCAAATGATCGAATCATTCACGACAACCTTAGGCAACTATATTCGGGACCTTCCGCGTATGACATTAAGCATGAATGCATTTGAGGGTGACCGAGAGTTTCTTAATTCCTGGACGCTCTTCTACTGGTCCTGGTGGATTGGCTGGTCACCTTTTGTTGGGACATTCATCGCCAGAGTCTCCAGAGGACGGACGATTCGCGAATTTGTCCTTGGGGTAACCGCTGTCCCCGTTGTATTCAGCGCACTTTGGTTCTCTGTATTTGGCATTTCCGGACTGAACATGGACACAGCAAATGGTGGCTATATTTATCAGCTTATGAATGAATTAGGGGATGAAGTAGCCCTGTTTGGTTTTCTTGAGTCATCACCTATGTCATCGATTATTATCGGAATCGCTGTTATACTCATTTCGTCATTTTTCGTAACCTCTGCTGATTCCGGCACCTTTGTGCTCGGTATGTTAACAACAGGCGGAAAGTTAAATCCAAGCATGATCGTTAAAATTATCTGGGCCATTATTCTCGCCGCTATCGCATCAGTCTTACTATGGACTGGCGGCCTGTCAGCCCTGCAAATGGCCATGTTAATCGCAGCATTTCCATTTGCGATTCTCATCATATTTATGTGTATATCGCTTCTCAAAGCTTTAACAAGCGAGTATGACATTCTAAAAATGGAAAACAAACAGCGTGAATATGATGATGATTATCGAAAAAGACAGAAACGATTACTTAAACATAAACGTAAACAACTTCGTGACAGCCTTCCTGATGCAGAAGATGACGACGAAATTTAGGCTTAGATTAAACGAGTTCAAAACACGAAGTCCATTTCCTTATCATCCAATATGGACTTCGTGTTTTTATTTTTAAATTCCAGCGTTATGAAATTTTATTACTGTCAATATGTTAGGGATCCTGGGAGAGTGCGGGGATGCATTAATCTCATCGAAAAAAAGGAAAAATACTTTCCCAATCAGCCAAGTCCGAGTCACCCCTGATTGCCTCGTTGAAAACATCCATGATTAATGGATCAGTGATAAGTGTTTCCTTTTCTGACAATGCGTCGTAAACCGTCCTATAAGTTCTGTCTTTAGGTTCCTCGTCTGCTTCGGCGGTCCCAGCTGGCACATTTTCGCAATCTGTATCTTGCAGCAATCCCGGGAAATTGCCGATGTCGTCCTTTGCCACACGCTTCCATTCTGAATCAAGATTATGTTGTCTTAAAAATGCATCAAAATGCATGTCATCATCCGGATTCTTTTGGAACATTTCATAAAGATCCCAGCTTAAAACAACATACCGGTGAAAAATCGCGCCATCAGCAATACCATACTCATCTATTATAAAATGAGCACCTTCACCACCCATGCGAATGGTCCTGTTCTTGACGTCCATATTATCTCCCCTCCCTTTCAAACGATGGCTAAAACGAGCGATAAGATTTCTCGTTGTAATGTTGCCACACGGAATACGCAAAGCAACTACTTGCCGCTGGCCATAATAAATGCCTGCACAGTGTCATAGTCTGTATTAAACATGCTTCATTGTAAAATCAAATGCAAAAGTTAAATAGGGTTTAGTTTAAGCTCCGAGCCTGTGCTGCATGTTCTTAAATAACAAAGCGAAAAGGAGACTAGTCAATGCCAGAGAAATACCCCTATTACTACAGAACTTGGTTTGTCGTATTTATGTTAATTTTATTTTTCCCAGCAGGTTTCATCCTCATGTGGAAAGGTAATAAATTTGGGAAAATGGGGCGGATTATGATCTCTGCCTTTGGACTATTAACGTTGTATCCTCCTGTACGAAGAATTAAAAAACAGATATCGCCTTAGAAGATATAGTGGAATCAGGTAAAAAAGGACATAAGGAGAGAAATAATTGGTTTCATTTTCGATGATTATGATGCTCATATATCTAGCGATTTTTGCTTTTGTCGTTTATTTCTTAATAAGTGTATTACAGTTTATGAGAACGAAAAGCCACAATGATAAATTACTGCTTCATAAAATGGATGACATATCACAAAAGTTAGATGAATTGAAAGAAAAAAAGTACTAATCATTTAGGATCAACATTTTTTCCTGCGGGATCTTTCCACTGCGCTTTCCCGCAGGCGTCTTCGTGTTTTCCTCCGCTAGCTGGTTTTGTGCCATATGCACTTTTTCACTGTCAATTTTTAATATCAACATCACCGAAAATGACTAAACAGTTTATTTTCAATACAGCAGTATCCCCGTCACTGTCTTGAAGCCGTGTGTTGTTATCCCATTCGCCAAAAACCGGGAGCCCTGATATTTCTACATTTACATTTTTGGGCACTTTTACGTCAATGTCACCAAAGATACTTGTTAAATCCATGGTTGCTTCATGAGGAAAGTCCGCCTCCAGCAAATCTACTTTCGCTTCGCCAAACAACGTTGTTACATAGCCCCCATTAAAATCCGATGAGCGACTTTTAACGTCCGCTTCGGAAAACAGAGAAAATGTTTTAATCAATTGATCGGTATGCTGTGACTTCTTCGTATAACGCTGTTCTGACCCCTTCCTTTCACGCCTGGAAAATAGAAAATCTATACCAACTAAAATCAAAATCAGCGGCCATATAAAAGCAGCAGCGTTAAAATCAACCCATTGATTGATTAAAAACAATATACCTGCCATAAGAAGTATTAATCCGGTAATGGGAGATGAATAAGTGCGCTTGATAAGCTGAACCATGCCAATAACGATCAAAATAAGAGGCCACCATGCTGAAAGAACCTGCTCAAAATTCCATAATTCTGACTGCTGCAGGAAAAAACCCAGTCCCAGCACAATCAACAACACGCCTACCCACACGCGTCCTCCCACAAACAACACTCCTATCACTATAATTATATGCATTGTGCAACTATTATTCTTCTAAACATTCATAACAATTTATTAGCCTGGTGCTAAACCAAGCAACAGCCTGCCATAAGAAAGACAGCGGCGTCTTGTTCCTATTACTCCCATTTTTTAATCCGCTGAACAACATTTTTATAAAATAAGGTCATAAACGTATCGTTTCCTTTTGACGTCTTTTGCTTATGCCATTCATAATAACTTGCAACTGTAATCAGGATCGATCCAGCAATGAGCAGATATACCCACCATGGCATGTTACCCCAAAAAGGCCTTGTTTGTATCAGCAGATTCAATAACAATACGCCTGAGCCTGTGAAAAAGAATGACTTTTGCTTGAACATCATTCCTCCAAGCATGGCCAGAAGTGAAAGGGATCCAAGGATGATCGCATCATACACGGTATTACTTTGCAAACCGTCTTGTACAAGAACCAGCGAAACAAGCACCAGCACAACCCATTGAGTATCATTCATGAGACGTTGATGCTGTTTCCCAGCGATGGCCTTGATGAACATAGCTAATCCGACCCATGGCAATACATAACATTCCGCTTCGATTAAATCCGGTATAGCCAAATGATTAAGTAACGTATAATAAGGCTGAAGCAAGTATCCGACAGCCCCCGCAACCAGCCATTTGCCTGCTACAAATGGAAGACGATTGCGTTGTACGTAAATCGCCAGTGACACAAGGATGCCCGGCAGTAATTGCTGAAAGAGCGTATCACCGTCATAAACATAGAGAAATCCCAGCGAAACGAATCCGGCTATCGTATACCAGTCCACCAGGGGAAATGTAGCCTTGTGCGCCTTATAAATGACTGGATAAAGCAGTAACCCAATAATCAGGAAAATAACGCTGGCCACTACTAAAACAATGTCATCATAGGTCGGATGTGTTTGGATAAAGTTGATTAAGGCGATAAATAATATCATCAACGGGATGCCGTTTAACGTATCCCATTTCTGTATGTGCAGCATGCCCAGGATGATACTGGTGTATAGCATTGTAACGATGAGCTGTGTGAGATCAAATGGATGAAGCAGCGCAAAATTCATCAATCCGATTAATGAAAAAGGAATAACATAATAGATGATTCGCTGTCTCCAGATGGTATTGCTTAATGCCCAGCCACTGGTTAACAGAATGGTTGTTATGAGCGAGGCATAATGCAAGTCATCGCCCCTATCGAACGAAAGCATGGTATACATGACCAGCAGCCAAAAAGACGTCAGTCCGGCATATAAACATAGTTTCCGTGTCCATTCCACCCTTGCAGCCCAAGTACTGACGCCGTAAACAACCACGGCCAGCATCGCGGACCATACGGCAATATCGCCATAGAATAGCGAAACTATCAAAGCCAGCGGATAATAGATGTGCGCAACATACCAATAGGCGTTTGCTATCGATTGGTCAAACCTCCAGAAACCGGCACCTGTGACAAACAGCAGGAAGGCGCCAATTGCAAATTGCAGCGAGATAAATAACTCGGAGGTCAATGCATAGCCGTCATGCAGAGCATACAACAGCGATAAATAAAACAATAACGTGAAAAGCCCCATCACATAGGGAATAATCGCAGACGCCACTTTCCGGTACAATAAATAAGCCATGATGACGCCGCCCAAGATTATGACGTACCTCAGTGTTGGATTAAATTCCAAATTGGTTAATGATAACGTTTGGAATATCGCCAGCAAATAAAAGCCCTGAGCCACATAAAATGACTGGTTGCTGAATGAATGACGTTTGAGCTGCTGCCATATGAAAGTTGCAAGCAGTAAAGAAAGGCTTGCCAGTACAAGCGGTACCGGTGCAAAAGGACCCGGATCCCCGCCAGGCAAAATGTCACCTTGCCCTGTCATATAAAACATGGTTACAGCAAGGCCCAAAGCAATTGGCTGCAGCAAATAGGCCGTCAAGCGGGCATTACTGCTTGCCAGGCGCTGTTCAAAAGCATCCATGACAACGCCCAAAGCGCTAGTCAGAAGCAGCATAATGCCAAGATGCATCCAGTTCATAGCCGCTGCTTCCCATAAAAGGCAGACAGCCATCACCAGCATCGCCATGTCTCTGGCACTAGTATTGATCGCTTTTAAATAAGGCAATTTTCCTAAACAGCCAACCCCCACATAAAAGGCAAACGACACGATAAACATTGAGAATGTCATAGACTCATAAGGCAGGATGGTTTGACCTAATCTGACCAGTTCAAACAGACCTGCCAGGAGAAAGGCAGAACTCAAATAGTAAAAGATCGTTCGTTTAATGTCGGTCAGGTTTGATAAATAAATATAGTTACCGGCAATCAGAAAGTAAGCCAGGATCAAAGTAAGCGATGGATCATCCATATGTATCAGGAGACCTTGCACACTTATATAAATAAACGCAAAACCGGAAACAACCGCACTGGTGTATTTGAACAATTTATCGAGTGCAGCCTGGTGAGCGATGAGTTTCGGTAACACAAGAAACACAAACCCCAGCAGAGCATAGGCAACTGCCCCTATATTGTGCGCAACAGAAAACTCAATTGTTTGATAGGCCCCGTAGACAAGCATCAGGGTAAAGACAAAAAAGTATTCGGTCCGCTTCGTGACATACAACATCGACATGTATACGGCTGCGGTTAACAGCAGATTGAATCCATGGAACACGTCATTGCTGTAGAACAGCAGCATCAAAAGCGTTGATAAAATGAGATTTGCCTGAATATACAGGGTGAATTCATTTACGAACAACTGCCATTTGGCTTGCCTTTTAAGATACTGATAAGCTCCAACAAGCAATGAATTAAACAGAATCACACCTAAATAGAAACCGTCCACAGACAGATCCAGCCAGCCGATGAAAAAGCCGGCAAACAGCGTTAACATGCTATTGGCAAACCAAACAAACAACCGGGTATTCAATTTAAAAGCCGAATAAAGATAAACCGAAAACAACAGCAAACTTCCGGTGGCACCGTATAGATAACGCCCCTCACCACCTGGGGAAAAATAAGTCCCCAATTGTTCATAAAACCCGAGAGATATATAAACAATAGGCAAAAACAAATTTCCGAGCACATAAAAAGCCAATGCTGTTTTGCGGATTTTCAAGATGTTTTTCGTAAATACCGCCAGCCCAAAAAATAATGCAGCAATAGCGGCTATCATCCCCGTCTTCATCCAACTCGACATTATGTCCCAGTTACTTGTGGCAAGGACAGTACCGCCAATTAAAAGCAGAATGATCCCTATGCTCAATGACCATGTAATATTTTGATCCCTTATTTGCTGCTTGCTTTTTTGTTTGGGCACTGTCTTATGTACAGCTGACTGGTCTGAATCACTTTGTTGGGCAGCTGGGGTCTCCGAGGCAAATGCAGCATATGTTTTTGTCGAAGCAGCTTTATTTTCCGGATTTGTCTTGTCTGCAAGGTTTTGCTGTATTGCTTCGTTTTCCTGATCGAATGTGTCTTGTACATAGGTCTGGTCATCTTTAAGAAACTGCTCATAGCGTTGTATGATTTCCTCATAAACACCTGGTGTGATATACTGCTTTTCTTTTAATTGACGAATCTCTTCTTTTGTTACCTTTTCCCGATCAGATGGCTCTCGAGTACTCATATGTTACACACCCCTGCATACTTGAATACATTGACAGCACAGCGAAAGTTTCAGCGCTAATTGCCTTTTAATTATGGAGAGATACATTCCATACGATAAACACTGTCATCGCAGCCTAGGATACCCCAAAAGTAACTAATTTCCCTTTTGTTTCGTCTGCACAAAAATGATTTCATTTAATAATATGGCATGCTTAATTGAATTATATCAGAATTTTCCTTTTTATTGGTAATTAATTTTGATACACGATGCTAAAAAGTTATCAGTATGATTGTGGGAAACCAGCGCCAATGTATGCCTATTCATTCAGGTTTCTGGGGTCGTTAAAAGGGCGCATCAATAGTTTTGTATAAATGACCCTGTTCCTTTTTAATTTATGAAAGATTAAAACGATTTAAAATGTAAATTTATAGGGAAGGATTGATTTATTATGTTTGATTATTTTCTGGAATTAAACCCGATCGCACAGGCAACCATTGCCACACTTTTTACATGGGGCATGACTGCACTCGGTGCAGCGCTTGTTTTTGCAACGAAAGGCTTTAATCAGCGTTTTATGGACAGTATGCTGGGTTTTGCCGGGGGTGTCATGATTGCTGCAAGTTTTTGGTCCTTGCTCTCACCGGCATTGGAAAAAGCGGAAGGCGGGCCTTTACCGGTATGGGCTCCAGTCGCAATAGGCTTTTTGCTTGGTGGTATCTTCCTCTGGGTATCCGATAAACTCCTCCCGCATCTCCATCCGGGCTTGGCCACGGATGAAGCTGAAGGAATCAATCCGGACAGAAAAAGACGCAGCACGCTTCTCGTTTTGGCCATTACACTGCATAATATTCCGGAAGGGCTGGCTGTTGGTGTTGCATTCGGAGCCATTGCCGCTGACTTGCCGACCGCGTCACTTGGAGGAGCCGTGGCGCTGGCGCTCGGTATCGGCATTCAAAACTTTCCTGAGGGGCTGGCCGTATCGATGCCACTCCGGCGTGAAGGCATGTCCCGGGGAAAAAGTTTCGCCTACGGGCAGGCATCTGGCATCGTTGAACCCATTGCTGGCATCATTGGGGCGCTTGCCGTCACCATTATGCAGCCATTGCTGCCTTATGCCTTAAGCTTTGCTGCGGGTGCGATGATCTTCGTTGTCGCTGAAGAAGTGATTCCAGGATCGCAGGAAAATGGAAACACCGATCTCGCCTCCATGAGTGTCATGGTCGGCTTTACCATTATGATGGTTCTCGATGTCGCACTGGGATAGGAAGGCAGGATAGCTATCGTTCCGTTTTTCATTCCCCTGTCCACGTCTTATCCGCCGTCTGTATCAGGTGAATGAAATGGTCCGTCATGTAAATTCATTATTTGCGAGAGTAGCCCTAAATGCAAATATGAGCGCTCTGCTTCATGGAATCAGATGCTAAATATTTAACTAACGGACGCAGTTGTTGAATAACCAATTGTTCTAAATAAGAGGAGAATACAGTAAATAGTATTCTCCTCTTTTATAATTTTCTCTGTTTCGATGTAATGTTTTCCTAGAAGCTTACATGCCAAATCGCGTTGTGATAGGATTAAAATAATCTCGAGATTCACTCAAGAAACGAGCCATTTTGTAGGAAAGAAAAACATGCTTAAAACCTTGTGGGTTCTTTCTTGCTATAACTTTCTCACATTGATTTACATATCGTAATGATTACGATATAATTTTAAACATGTAAATCGTAATGATTACAAATTAGATTTTTTCATTATCATGTGAAAGAGGGTGAGTTCAATAACCTGGGGAATTTTAAACTATCTTATCTTAGCAGCCATCGCCAACGTTGCGGGTGGATTGATTATTTATATAAAAAAGATTTGGTCTGACCGGGCACTTCATGCATTGATGGCAATCAGCGCAGGGCTTTTGCTATCAATCGCCATTCTTGAATTAATTCCAGATGTAGCCGAAAGCAATAAGTTCAACCCGGTATATATTTTAATTGGCATGCTGTTGATTTTTTTTCTCGAGCGCTGGATGCCCCACTCCCATAGCCCTAATGACACACAAGAAATAATTAATACAAAGAACGCTCTTGTCGGGTCTATTTTTGGCATGATGATACATGCTTTTTTTGATGGATTTGCTATCGTTGTCAGTTTTGAAATGGACACACGTATAGGTATCATGGTACTAGTTGCGATTATTCTCCATAAAATACCTGATGGTGTTACCATCTCATCCATCGTGTTTTCCATTTCAAAGAACAAGAGTAAGGCGATCTTATCGGCTTTGATCATGGGGGTTGCCACGATTGTCGGCGGCTTCGCAGCTTGGCTCATAACAGGATTTTTCGCCAATGGTGATACAGTTTTAGTTATTGCGCTTTCTTTAACGGCCGGCATCTTTTTACACGTATCAGCAGTGGATTTACTCCCAATCATCAATCATTCACGTGAACGTCTTGTCGTTTTGTCTTTTATTCTTAGCATTTTGGCTTATCTTATCATGCAATGGATACTAGGTATGCTGCCTGCCACTGGCCTTTAATATATGTGTAATTAGGGTGTTTTACACAAACGACAATAACCGTAAACTTCAAATTTATGCCCTGTAATGTGAAAGTCATTCATTTCCGGTATATCATGAATTGGACAATTTTTAATAACTCGGGTTTCCCCGCATTTTAAACAAATAAAATGATGATGATGATCAGATTCGGCACATAGTTGATATTTTTTTTCACCAGCGAATTCCGTTTCTTCAAGGATGCCTAATTCACTACACAGCGCCAAGTTTCGGTAAACGGTATCATAGCTCAAACCTGGATGATCGTTTTTCAAATGTTGAATAACATCTGAGCCTGATACATACTGCGGATGTTGGCTTAAAAAGGTCAAGATTTCTTTTCTTTTTTCTGTTATTTTGTATCCATTTGTTTTTATTTTTAGTAAAGCTTCACTCACAAGCATGATCATTACTCCCATCTATATTAATTTTAGCAAAGAAAAAGTAAAAAGATAAGATTTTAACAATTTGAGTTTCCATAGAGGTTGTCATTAAGGCAACCCCTTCCAATTAAAATGAAACGATCGTCGTGCTAAAACATGTAATGTTTTCATAAAACCTTACATGTCAAAAAAACCATTGTGATAGGATCAAACTAATCGATATGGCCATTTTGTAAGGTTGAAGATTTCTTTTTAAATTGTTTTTAAAGTATGGTTTCGGAGAGTGATTATGAATATAAAAAACATCGATAGAGCTTTATTCACAGGCTTATTTGTCGGTATAATTATCTTTCTTAAAGAATCCCTTTTTCCTAATACAAATGTTTTTTTATCAATGCTTATTAGTGGGTCAGCAGCTTTAATTGGTTTTTTGATTGGAGATAAGATATTTTCTGAAAAAGATAATAAAAATTAATATGTCAGAATCGGGCCAGTTAATGGAAGTAGGATAGAGCCTTTTTGATGTTACTAATAATAAAAATGGTATTGTATAATTGGGCTGGCGCTAAATTAAACACGAAGGGAAGAAGCCTCAAATGGAACGACTTGAATTACAGTTGTATGATTATAACGAATGGGCAAATGGACAAATTTTCAACCGACTAAAAGAGCTTCCAAAGGATGTTTATGGTAAAGAAATTCAAAGTGTATTTTCCTCGATATCCCGTGTTTTGGCTCATGTTTATCTTTCTGACCTTGGTTGGATTGAGGTTTTCTCCGGTAAAAACATGGAGCATGCTTTGACGTTACAAGAGCAACTAAAAGGAGAAATGGAGTCAAAAGGATTGGAGGAGATGGAAGCGAAGTTTCTTAAACTATCAGAAAGATATAAGTTGTTCTTTAATCAATTGGAAGGCTTAGATAAGTCCCTCAAAATTGAGAATCCGAATGGCGACATTATGGAAACTAGTGTATTTGAACAAGTACCCCATGTCGTTAATCATGGAACATATCATCGTGGTAATATCACAGCTATGTTAAGACAGATGGGTTATGCTTCTGTTCCGACTGATTATGGTCTTTATTTATATTTGAAACAATCGGGCGCGATTGTGGAATAGAGGTCTGTCTTAAATAGGCAGATTTTTTATTTTTTAGTAGTAATTTGATGTAATGTTTTGCTAAAACCTTACATGTGAAATCCCCATTTGCTAGTATTTTATTTTAGACCTTTCACAACATGTATGGTAACCTTAAACAGTTAATAAAACCATACACCGAAAAAGGACCCTGAGAAGGATATTTCAGGGTCCCAAGATTTGCGTTAAAGAGGTTAGGTTTTAAACATCAAAATCAAGATGAGCAGTTATAGTATACCACCTTTTTTCGGAAATATACACTTGTCAAAAAATCCTTGTCTTATTATAAAAAAGCGTTTAAACTAAGACTACCTTCTTTATGAGTTCTAAGCATGAATAACTAGTCACAATACTTTCTGTATAACTTGCTCATAAAAAGCCTAAAATTTAAAGCTAGCCCCTAGCTTTAAATTTTAGGCTTTTTGATTGATGGAACCCATTAAATTGAAAAACTATCTTCCTCATAAGCATTCAAAAAGTACTTCTTTTGTTACGTGAGGACGATATTAAGAACAGCTTGAAAGACTTTCAATTATAAGGGCGAAACGTCAATAAAGGTTCTTGCTTTCTACACAACACATGTTGCAACAAACAAAGACAGCCAAGGTCCTTATCATGTCCGTTGTCTTAAGACAACATTTGTTTCATTAATGGCTTTCATTCTAAATTGCGTGTTTAGAATAAGGCACAATGATGACATATTTGACGATTTTTTGCTATCACTGAAAAGGCCGGAACTGCCGGCCATAGCATGAAAGTGATATCAATTCTCCCTTATGCTCTTTCTACTAAATTCCTCTCATGCGTTCTCAAGTTTATTAAAAATATTTCTGGCCTCTTTTTAGGCATTAACGTTTAATGAACAAACAACCTCGGCAAATTAATCAATAATATCAAGGAACTGTATTAATGTTCCAACAACACTTAGTATGACACCTGCAAGGGCAACTCCTCTACTTGGCATCTGATGCTGTAACATATGGTTTTTAGCTTCTATATATAACACAATGCCAGCAATACCAACGATTAAACCAAGCCATTCTTCAATTAAAACTGAGAGAATGCCTAACACTAAAATGATAACTGACTTACCATTCAATTTGGTCTCTAAATCCAATTCAATGACCCCTTTGGCATCTTAATGAACAAGGTATCTGTTAGTTTAGTTGATTAATCGCTAAGCAGATCCCCTTCATCAATAAGATTAGCCTGAACAATGTAGCGTTTTGGTGTATATTGAATATAGCCAAATGGATAGCAAGTCGTAAGCGTCAGCGTTGGATCATCTTTTTGGACAATCACTGAACGGTCATCCTCTGTCGTAATCCAGGTTTTATTGATTTTGTATTGATAGTCTTTCCCCTGATAGGTCATATAAAGCAAATCGCCATCATCAAGATCGCCTAATTCCTCAAATACAGTGTTGTTATGTCCAGACAGGACAGTGTGACCACCTTGATCCGGAGGAACCGTCCATTTACTTACGTATTCGCCGACCCCTTTCTTCAGGGTATCTCTGTTAGTTCCCCAATATACGCTAAAGGCCTTTTCCAGTTTAGGTATCGTAAGCTTAGCTACTTCTTCACCTTCTTGATAATCCGGTATTTCTGGCTTATGATGATCTTCTTTAACGTGGTCATCTTGTTTATTACTGGCAGACAGCGTAGGATCAGATTCATGGTCTGTCTGTTGCTGATCCGAATCCTCGGCTACGGCTACTTCTTTTTCATCAAGGTCAGTCACCGATTGTTGACTGTTCCACCATTGGTACCCATACCAGGAAACAATCACCAAACCAAATATAACTAGCGTAATACCAAACTTTTTCATCAGTAATCATCCTTACACAGTGGTTTTCTGACAATATATACACCTATCAGCTATCATCATTAACAATGACACTTTTCTCTAATGGATGATGTGTTGTCTAAACAAAAGGAAGCGGAGTCCCCCGCTTCCCTGATAATCCCTTTATTCAGTTACT
This sequence comes from Lentibacillus kimchii, assembly GCF_042666895.1. Lineage (GTDB taxonomy): Bacteria > Bacillota > Bacilli > Bacillales > Amphibacillaceae > Lentibacillus > Lentibacillus kimchii. The sequence continues at coordinate 13,904 of NZ_JBHTGR010000011.1, read as the reverse complement.
TTTTTCTTTCTACGGAAGGCAAGTAATGCACCGCCAGACATAGCAACGATCCCGCCGATTAATAAGCCTAATGGGGCGTTGCTGCTAGTATCGGGAAGAGCCCCGCCTTCTTGATCATTGTTCGCAGTATCTGCAGATTCTCCCATTTTTCCTTTTGTTGGGTTGCTCGCCGCGCCTTCATTGTTCGCAGTATCTGCGGATTCTCCCATTTTTCCTTTTGTTGGGTTGCTCGCTGCGCCTTCATTGTTCGCAGTGTCTGCAGATTCTCCCATTTTTCCTTTTGTTGGGTTGCTCGCTGCGCCTTCATTGTTCGCAGTGTCTGCGGATTCTCCCATTTTTCCTTTTGTTGGGTTGCTCGCTGCGCCTTCATGTTCTTCCTCGTCTATTTTTTGCATATCCACGATGTCCCCGGAAGATTCGCCCACGGCTACACTAATGTGTCCTTTCTCGCTGTTGTGCAGCTCAACGATATAAAGTGATTTATCTTCTTTAGCATCAACGTCACCAATCTCGCCGCCATACTGATTCTGAGCTGTTTGGCTTGCTGCATTTTTCCCTACTGAGCTGTTCGCTTGGGCATGAACCTGATGGGAGCCCAAGTTAAAATGAAGTCCTACGGCTCCAGACATGGCAACTGCTATAAGTAGAGCAATAACAATAAAAGATAATTTTTTTGTTATATTTACTGTCATACGTATCTCTCCTTTTCTTTAATTTTAAATGCTTCTAAACACGAGGACACTAAGAAATGAAAAATAAATGAACGTTCCGAATTCAAACTTAATAATTTTATTAGGTTTGATGGAAGAACTTTGATTTATTTCCTGTAAAAAAGAATACTACTTATTTAAAAATTATTCAACATCCAAACTTATTTCCGAAACATTGGGGGGCAAATTTTTATACCGAAAACAACATCCTATTTTGACAATACTTTTTGGTCCAAATAAGGATCATTTCTATAACAGCTTTTTTGATAGATGGCATAAACCCTTTGATGGGGTAAAACAAGAATAATTTTAAAAATAAATGATATCATTTTCTCCTTATGCTCTTTCTACCAAATTGCCTCTCATGCGTTCTCAAGTTCAACAGCAAATGCTAAGACCTATTTAATAAGATCATTAAGAGTCCCTTCCGTAAGATTGTATTCTCGATCAATTATGCTATAATGAAAGTATGAAATTCGGAAAATCGGAAACAATAAAAAGGAAGTGCATATCATGTCTTTAAAAGCTCATGAAAGAGGGATGGACATGAAAGAACGGATTACCATTCGGAAAAAAGGCCAAATCACCTTACCCAAGCATTTTATGGAGAAATTTCATCTGGAGGAAGGCGATTCACTGGAATTAGAAGTCACGGAGGACGGTGACGTAGCTATTGTCCCTATGGTCCAAGTACCTGCCAATCAACAATGGTTTTGGAGAAAAGAATGGCAGCAAGGAGAACAAGAAGCTGACGAAGATATTCAAGCAGGCAGGGTTCAATCATTTGAAGACAGTGACAGTGCTTTAAAATGGCTGGATAGTGATGACGCCGAGTCATGGTCCCATAAGGATTAAGACATGAAATTAGCCTTTACCAAAGCATTTGTTAAACGCTATAAAAAACTGGATCCTCAAAATCAGGGAAAGATTAAGATCACACTACAGCAGCTGGAACAAGATCTCTCTTACCCGTCCCTTCGCGTCAAAAAGATGAAAGGCTATCGTCAGCCAGCCATATGGGAAGCCAGTGCCAGTATGGATTTACGCATAACGTTTGAAATCGAAAAACCTGATACGATTATTCTTCGCAATTGCGGCCATCATGATCAAACATTAAATAATCCTTAGGCATGATGTAAAACTAATAGCTTTATTCTCTCCTGCTTTTCATGCAACATATGTTTTTGGCCGGTAAATACAAAAGACAGAGCAACAATCTCTGTCTTTTTTTTCGTCATCAATTACAAATCTTAAAGCGTCCCTTGAATGTTTGAAATTCGAGCGAAGCGACACCTCATAACAAGTAAAGGTATTAGGATTTTATCCTAACAAGCCAAAAACTTCGTTTTTGGGGTTTGTCATGACAAACCCGTAGCTTGCCTTACTCTGCTATCACAATTATTTATTTACAAAAGCCCCTGCAGGAAAATTAATATAAAAGTCGTTCCATCGACTCTTATATATTCAATAATCTTTGCATGAACTCCCATCGTAAACACGCAGTTGTTTTATGCAGCGTAAGCAAATAAAAACCACTGCGTGTAGATGGGCCACTCCCATCTGGTCGTGATCATTACTGAACCTCAATTTGGTGGAAACCTCTAGGGAAAATAATACTCTATGGCCTACGATAATCAGTTATTTTAAAGTCCTAGATTGTAAAATTAAGCGAGACACTAAAAAAAGGACACCATCTGCGTACCCTTTTACCAGAAAAATGTCTTCTACACGTGAAACCTGTACTTCTAAGAAAAATCCAATCATTTAGTGAAGGGTCATTTTTTTATTCTTCTCCACTAAACCGAGTGTACACGAACTTGAATGGTGAACCTTATGAAAAAGTTCTGGGTTTTCCGCCAATGACTCGCCATAAGATGGAATCATTTCCTTGATTTTCGTCTCCCATTCTTCTAGATATTCTGGAAAGCATGTTTTGATAACATCCAACGCAATCGAAACAGAAGTTGAAGCACCTGGTGACTCTCCCAACAACGCGGCCATCGTATTGTCTTTGGAAGAAATTAATTCTGTACCAAATTGAAGTGTCCCTTTACCACCAGTCTCAGTATCTTCAAGTACCTGAACGCGTTGTCCTGCTACTAGTGTATCCCAGTCCTTATTTTTGGCATTTGGCACAAAATTCCTGAGCTCCTTCATACGTTGTTCTTTTGACATCAACAGCTGTTGGGCCAAATATTTGATTAATGACATGTTCTTTGCGCCTGCTGCCAGCATAGTAAAGATATTATTTGGTTCAACAGAGCCCAATAAATCCATATAAGATCCAGCCTTCAGAAATTTAGGCGTGAAACCCGCGAACGGTCCATATAGCAAAATATTTTTACCCGCGATATGGCGGCTATCAAGATGTGGCACTGTCATGGGTGGGGCGCCCTCGGGCTCTTTACCATATACCTTTGCATGATGTTGATCGACAATTTCCGGATTATCACAAATCAAGAATTCACCGCTTATCGGGAATCCACCAACATGCTTGCTTTCGGGAATCCCCGTTCTTTGGAGTAAAGGCAAGGCTCCTCCACCGGCACCGATAAAAACGAAATTCGCCGTATGGTATTCAAGCATATCGTCCTCAAAGTTACGCACCTTGACCTCCCATGAATTGTCCGCTATACGTTTGATATCATCCACCCTATGATTGTAATAGATGTCCACATTATTTTGATTTTCTAGATTGGCAAGCATTTTACGCGTTAGTTCTCCAAAGTTAACATCTGTTCCAGAGGCAACTTTTGTAGCCGCTATCGGTTCTTTTGATGTACGGCCCTCCATCATCAAAGGGATCCATTCCTTTAATGTTTCTAGGTCCTCGGAATATTCCATCCCCTCAAACAGTGGATGGTTTGACAGTGCTTCAAACCGTTTCTTCAAGAATTTCACATTATCTTCACCATGCACAAAACTTATATGGGGCAAGGGTCGAATAAACGCCTGCGGGTCACGAATTTGATTCTCGTCCACCAGATAAGACCAGAGTTGTCTTGAAACCTGGAATTGTTCATTAATTTCAACCGCCTTGCTTATATTCATGGATCCATCCTGCTTTACCGTCGTATAATTTAGTTCACACAGGGCTGCGTGTCCTGTCCCTGCATTATTCCATTCATTAGAACTTTCATTTCCCGCCTTGTCGAGCTTCTCAAACAGTGTAATATGCCAGTGCGGCTCTAATTTATTTAGAAGCGTGCCCACAGTTGCACTCATGACTCCGGCACCAACGAGGATCACTTCGGTTTTTTTTTGTCTGTTGTTCATTTCCTGGTACCTCTTTTCTGCAGGGAGAATATTAGTGCGCTGATTCGTTGCAAACCCGGGCGCACTCACACCTTCTCTCTTTATTATATAATCACATGAATCGTTTTTAAAAGATTCTTCGCATCACTGTTTTAAGGGGTGGCATTTTTTTCAATTTATTTTCCTCTAATGCTGATCTCAGTTCAAATTTGGCATAACCCACGGCCTCATCCCAGATGATTTTACCTGGAAGAGGGGCGGCGTCCGGGTCAACCCAAACATTTACAACAACCGGCTTATTGGCGTTTTTCGCCTTTTCAAGTGTAGGGGCAATCTGTTCAGGTTCAGTCACGGTATAACCTATGCCATTGCAGGATTCAGCAAATTTGGCATAGTCAATATCTCCAAGCTCGATGCCGTATTCTAATTCACCCGCCGATTGTTGTTCATATTTAATAAAGGATAATTCACTGTTATTCAGTACGATCACGATTATGGGCAAATCATAAATGACTGCTGTGACAAAATCCTGCATCACCATGGAGAATCCACCATCACCTGTAATACAAATGGCTTGTCTTTGGGGTTCAGCAATTTTGCTAGCTATTGACCCCGGTAGGGCGCATCCCATCGTACCTAACCAACTTGAGATGAGAAAATCTTGTCCATGGTCTAGCTTCAAGTAACGTGTTGCCCAAACTGTTGCTGTACCAACATCGATAGAAAATATCGCGTCAGGATCCGATATATGCGCAATTTCAGCCATTAATCGTTCCGGGCGAATGGGTTTTGAATGATCTTCTTTATCTTCTTGCATCCACTCATTCCAGGTTCTCATATTTTCCATACAAGCATCGAGGAATGATCGTTTCATGACCTGGTTTGTTTCCTTGATCAATGCTTGCAAAGCATCTTCCACATCAGCGACAATTCCCGCCGTTGCAGGAAAACGCTTGCCGATATTCGAGGCATCATTGTCAATTTGGATACTGGGAATGTCGCTTTTGGGTAAGTAATTGGAATAGGGATAATTGGTTCCAATCATGATCAGTAAATCAGCATCTTGTACGGCTTCAAACGCTGGTTTCGTACCAATTTTGCCCAGATTCCCTAAATAGTTCGAATGTGTGTCAGGCACAATCCCTTTTGCCGGCAAAGTGATCACTGAAGGTATTTTTGCATGATCGATGAACTGAAGTAACGAATCTTTTGCGTTTTTTGCCCCAACCCCAACCAGAGCAACGGGTTTGTTCGCCTTGTCCAGGTGGGCTGCTGCTTCTTTGATATCCGAATCCGTGAATTCATTTTGTGGATTTTCAAATGTGTAGGTTTCATAGGGAACCCGGTCCTCAATTTTGGTATCAAGAATGTCACTCGGAATTGTCAGTACCGCAACACCTTTTCTTTGATAAGCCGTTTGAATCGCTTCATTTACAACTTCGTGGATGTTATCCGGAGAATCAAGTTGTTTATTATACACAGCTACATCTTCAAATACAGAAGGCAAATCAACCTCCTGGAAGAATTTTGTTCCCATTACGCTGCTTGCAACCTGCCCGGCAAAGACGAGCATCGGGACGTTGTCCATTTTCGCGTCATACATCCCATTTAATAAATGAATCGCGCCGGGGCCGCCAATACTTAATGCGACGGCAATCTTCCCGGTTAATTTTGCATAACTGCTTGCGGCAAGTGTTGCCACTTCTTCATGGCGAACGTGATAGAACTTAATCTCATTTTCAACTTTTTTAAGGGCATCTACCACGGAATCGATTGAATCACCAGGTATTCCATAAACATGATCAATTTGCCAATGATTAAGCGCCTTGACTAATGCATCATTCGCTTTGATTTTTGCCATCTTCTTACTCCTCTCTTTATTCAATAGTGTTTCCGGAGTTGCATTCATCATCCTAAGACCACCATGGATAAGCCGTTTACGATTTTCACATCATCAAAACCTCCTCTTTTAAAGATTTTACAGACGTAAAATCTTCAGGACAAAAGGGACGGTTAATTCGTTTTTCCCTTTTCGGATCTAACTTAATTTTCATTTTGCCTTTATCAAGCCAATTCGACCCATCTCTATTGCAATAAATAGAACGATGACAGGAAATCAGGACTGAAAAGGTGAAATCAAGAAGCTTTATGTTATGAAGGTGAACAACACGGGAAGGACCACCGATATGACAAGTGCGGACAAAATCATCGCGACAGAGCTAACTGCACCAGTCGTGCCGCTATCTTCAAGTGCTTTGGATGTGCCGATCGCATGGGAAGCACTGCCGTACCCGATGCCTTTACCCAGTTCATGGCGAATGTGCAGCCACGAAAACAAGTAAGGGCCAATAAGTGCGCCACCGATCCCCGCAATCATGACGAACGTTACGGTCAGCGAAGGCAATCCCCCGATTTGTTTCGCTACGTCGATGGCGACAGGAGTGGTGACGGACTTCGGCAATAACGAAAGTATCATTTGACGTTTGATCCCGAAGATGGACGCGACAGCCCACATCCCGACAATCGCAAGCGCCGATCCGGTGAGGACGCCACCCAGAATCGGCACGAAATGGCGTTTGACAAGATGCCACTCTTGATAAAGCGGGAAGGCCAGGGCGACGACCGCTGGGCCGAGCAGATGGTTGATCCACGTTCCGCCTTGCATATAGACATGGTATGGAATTTGAAATCCATCCAGTATAAAAATAATGACGATCGCAGAGGTGAAGATCGGCAGCAGCAACGGCATTGGAAAACGGCTGTACAATTTCACAGCTAAAATATAAATTCCGACGGTAGCAAGAATAATCACAATCGCAAGGATCATTGCTCAAGGCTCCTTTTTTTGGTGTCGCGGGTAGCGAGTCGTTGGCCGATTAAAGAAGAGATGGCCATGATGAAAACGGTGTTGACGAAGACTAGCATGATAAGCCACAATCCTTTATGGGCAAAAAAAGACTCATATTTTATCACACCGATGGCCGATGGTAAAAACAATAAAGGAAGCCAGGCAAGTAAAAAAGACGAGCCGTATGCGAGCCGCTTTTGACGGATGATGCCGGTCAACAACAGGAAAAACAATAAGATCATGCCGATAATGCTGCCGGGAATTGGTAGGCCTGTCACATGCTGGATCCCTTGTCCGATGAGATAGATGACATACAGGCCGACAATTTGGACAATGATGCGAATGATTTTCAACATAGGTGCTCCTTTCATGGTGAGTGTTCGATGATGCTTATAAATGCCTGCTTCTGGTTACGTAGATGAGTTTTCATCGCCTCTGCTTCGGTATCATTTTTGAGATCCGCAACAATTTGTTCATGTTCGCGGATAAGCTCTTCTCGTCTCGTTTGATAGTTCAGCACCTGCATACCAATACGGCGGACAGCCTCGTTAATTCCGTCGAAAATTTGCATGAGTCGATGGTTGTTTGAACTCTTGTAAAGAACCTGGTGAAATTGCTGGTCCAGCAGCATCAGTTCCTCATCAGACAAATTTGCATGGCTGTTTTTCATGTCTTCGGCAATCTCTGTCATCTCTTTGATTTGCGTCTCGTCCATTTTGGTGAGCAATGACGGCTCAAGCAACAAGCGCAGTTCGAAAATATCTTCGATATCTTTTTCCTTTAACGGTATGACATACGTTCCTTTATAAGGGACATTTTTGACCCAACCCTGGGCTTCGAGACTCTGGATCGCTTCTCGAAACGGCGTTTTGCTAATATGATAATTTTCCAGTACAAGCCTTTCTGTGATCGGCATGTCTTCGGTCAATTCTCCGTTAATGATCGCTTCTTTCAAAATGGATTGGGCTTGTGCTTTTAATGGTTTTGGATTAAATGTGGGCTCTGGCATTATGACACCTCAAATAATGTTATTATGTGTATTGTATACAATATAAGAGTGTTTTACAATGGTTATGCTTTGAAAATGAAAGATAAAGGGAACGTGGAGGGGTGACTTTTGTTTGTAACATCTGTCCCGTCCAAGCGAAAATTGTATTAAACACCCAATCAGAAAGCACACAAATCCATATCATGACATTTTAAATAACTTTGGGACTATGCCCCTTTTTTAAAATGAAAGTACACAGCCCTTCTGTGATATTTTAAATAATCTGATTTGTCAAATTAATCGAGACAACATACTTTCATCAAATGGTTGTCCGACATAACCCATGAAACACTCAATCGGTGGCTGGCTTAAGTCCAGTACAATACCGAACTCAAACCAGCCAAACAGTTGCTTAATAAAAAACTCTAACTTTGTGGGGTCACTACCTTTGATCATTTTCTTCCTTATTAAGAGTTCTTATTTTTATTTAAATAACGATATAGCGTAGCCTTGCTAATTTCAGTCATATCCTCAATTTCGTTAACACTGTATTCCTCGGTATGATATAGCTTAATGGCCTTTGATATGGCTTTTTGATTAACGGTGGGGCGTCCACCTTTTCTTCCCCGGGATCTTGCAGCCTGCAGTCCTTCTTTCGTTCGTTCAACGGTCAGATCTCTTTCGAATTGGCTGAACGCCTGAAACACGGTCATCATTAACCGGCCTTGAGGCGTCGATGTATCAAAGTTTTCCTTATTGCTGACCAATTTCACCTCATGCTCTTCAAAATAGTTAACGAGATCGATTAAATCCTTCGTACTTCTCCCGAGTCTCGAGAAACTTTCAACAATAACCATGTCTCCAGGTCTTACTTTATCTTTCAAACGGGTTAACTCAGGACGATCGGCTTTGGTCCCTGTCATTTTTTCCGTCAATATCTCATTGCAATTATACTTTTTCAATAAATCTACCTGTCGGGATAAATCTTGCTGTTGGGTACTGACTCTTGCATATCCATAAATATATTGAGGCAATAAAAAAACCACCTTTCTAATCAATTGTATCATTAAGGGAGGTTTTAAATACATAGTTTTTGAATAAACTTTTGAAACTAATAATCCTGTAATTTATTAAGAAAAAACAGGTCAGCACATCAGTATCAAAAACATTCATTTTTAATACAACATATATTAGACAGAATTAAACAATCGTACCATATTGTTTAAGAAATCTTTCATGTACTGTCATATAAAAGGGCAGGAGTCACAGGGTGAAAATTTTTAATCGGTTAATCAAAAAAATTTGATTAATATGGTTGCAACTTTAAATCATAACTAATACAATAATTAATAAATCAAAAAAATTTGATCTAAGGAGAGTGTACATATGCCAGTTTTAAATCGAATTGATAACGTTGATCAAGAAGAATTACTTAAAACCTATGAAGCAAAATTCAAGGCTTTAGCTGACCAACTTCGCCTGAAAATCATGTATGAGTTGAACCAGCGAGGTCAGGTTTGTGTCTGTGATTTAGTTAAAATCGTAAATCTGCCTCAATCAAAGTTGTCGTATCATTTAAAAATCTTACTTGATGTTGATCTCATTCAACGTGAAAAAATCGGTACGTGGAATTATTACCGTTTGAATGATGACAAGGTTCGAGCACTCTTGTCAGAAGAATTGTGCTGTGTTTTTTATCCCGAAAAAAAATAAATTTTTAACCAATAGATCAAATATTTTTGATTAAAATATCAATTTTATTTGATGTATTAGACGGAGGAAATACGATGGATAGTTTTTTGGGTTTCTTACAAACATTTTTTAAGCTTCTCTTGGAATTAACAGTTTTATTTATTTTCATCAGTTTTTTGGTTAGTTGGCTACAACAAAAGGTGACCGAGGATAGGATTAAACGAGTACTGGATCGCCCAAATAAATGGAGTGGTTATCTGTATGGAACTGGTCTGGGAGCATTGACTCCGTTTTGTTCCTGTTCAACGATTCCTATTTTAGCAGGGTTATTATCATCTAAGGCTCCGTTTGGTCCATCAATGTCATTTTTAGTTGCTTCTCCACTTTTGAACCCTGTTATCGTCATCTTACTTTGGACATTACTGGGATGGCAATTGACCCTTTATTACGTGATTATTGTTGGGATATTTGCTGTGCTGATTGGTGTTGTTTGGAAAGCACTGGGGCTTGAACATTCCGTTAAAAATGTCAACGTCAGAAAAGGAAGCAGTCAAGACGATAATATCGAAAAATCCAAGTGGAAATTAGCGCTCGAAGATGCTTGGGGATTCTTTTATCCATTGCTGCCTTACCTATTGATTGGGGTCTTTATTGGGGCGTTTATTTATGACTTTATTCCACAAGATTTCATCGTTAAATATGCAGGAGGCGATAACCCCTGGACGATTCCAATCGCCTCCGTTGTCGGTATTCCGATGTATATTCGGGCAGAAGCCATTTTACCTATCGGTGATGCGCTGGTGAGCAAAGGGATGGGGATTGGTCCTGTAATCGCCCTTTTAATTGGGGGAGCCGGAGCAAGTATTCCCGAGGTTCTCCTGTTGAGTAAGCTTTTTAAAAAGAAATTAGTGATTACATTTGTGGCTTCTATTTTGATTGTAGCTATTAGTACAGGATTTATCCTTCACATTATCCTTTGAAGGAGGTGATAAGCATGGCAGAGAAAAAGTCAGGACTGAAAAAGCTGTTCTCCAAGCCCAATCAGGACTGTTGCAGTGTTGAAATTGAAGAAGTCAAATCAACCGAAAACGACAGTTGCTGTGGTGAGACCGATAAGAACAGTGAAAAGCACCAGAAAGAAGCTTAATGAATTAAACAGTCATCACTTATTCTAGCACCCAAACAAAGGACTTTTAAGTAAGTCCTTTGTTTGTTTCCACTAAGTTTATCTTTCTTGCTGAAAAAGTCATAAATAAACCTTCAGATCTGAAAGGGGGACAGGTAATGGTTGTTAATCATGCAGGAACACTAACTCAAGATTATTTTAAGTCTTATATAAAGTTGATTATGAATGTGAATGAATGTCCGCTAGAAGAAACAAAGAACATTGCTTTTAAACAGTTATTTGGAACAAATGAAAGCCGTTTTGGGAAGGAAACCTATAAGAACTTTTTATTAGCTTATCAAAAATTAGAGAATGAAATCGAGTAATGTTTGACCAGTTTACAGCCTCCTCATAAACTGTTGAAATGGATTCTTTTAACGCACATATTTTCCGAGTAACGATTTTTAAATACATTCACATATTCGTCTACTTTTTCATTGTTTATATAAGCAAATAGTTATATAATAATATTGTAATGGAGGGAGGAATTTGTATGCTGCAAACAGCCATTGAAATGGAAGAGGCTGCGGTTATTTTAAAATTAATGGGCGATAAAACAAGGTTGACGATGATGAAATTAATTGATAATCAAGCTTGTTGTGTTTGTGAATTTGTTGAGATTTTTAAAGCAAGCCAACCATCCATTAGTCAACATCTTAGGAAATTAAGAGATGTTGGATTGGTTAAGGAAGAACGAAAAAGACAATGGATTTTTTACTCCATAAATAAAAACAATGAATATTATCCGTTTGTTCAGCCAATTCTTGACCAATTACCTAGTCAGGATCACAAACTGAAAGAGTTGGACGAAAAAGGTACGCGAATTATTTGTTGTTAAGTGGAGGGGAATATTTTTGTCATCAATGTTGATACTAGCTGTTTTAATCTTTTTAGTAACACTTGTTTTAGTTATTTGGCAGCCCAGAGGGTTAAATATTGGATGGTCTGCCATTGGTGGAGCTATCGTTGCCTTATTAGTAGGCGTAGTAGGTTTTAGCGATGTCATAGAAGTAGCGGAAATTGTGTGGAACGCTACCCTGGCTTTTGTTGCTATTATACTTATTTCCTTGATACTGGATGAAATTGGACTGTTTGAATGGGCAGCACTGCATATGGCACGGATTGCAAAAGGTAATGGAATCAAGATGTTCGTCTATATTAGTATTTTAGGAGCGGTCGTAGCTGCCCTTTTTGCCAATGATGGTGCAGCATTAATACTTACACCTATTGTTCTTGCAATGGTTCGGAATTTAAACTTTACAGAAAAAATGATTTTTCCGTTTATCATGGCCAGCGGTTTTATCGCGGATACGACTTCACTGCCTTTTATTGTCAGCAACCTTGTTAATATTGTGTCAGCTGACTTCTTTGATATTGGGTTTGTGGAATATGCATCCCGAATGATTATTCCAAACTTCTTTGCATTGGCCGCAACAATAACCGTATTATTAATCTATTTCAGAAAAAGTATACCGAGATCATATGATGTTTCTCAATTAAGTGAACCTAAAGATGCCATTAAAGATCATAAGATGTTTCGCTTATCATGGTATGTTCTTGGCGTATTATTGGTCGGTTACTTTTTAAGTGAGTTCATTATGCTTCCTGTTTCTATTGTTGCAGGGGTTATAGCGATATTCTTCATACTTATGGCGAGAAAAAGCAAGGCGGTGGATACAAAAGCGGTGGTAAAAGGTGCACCCTGGGATATCGTGTTTTTCTCCCTGGGTATGTATGTGGTTGTTTATGGATTAGGGAATGCCGGACTGACGAGTGCTTTGGGCAGCGTCATTGAGGCGGCCGCAGAACAGGGATTATTCGTGGCGACTGTATCAATGGGTTTCATTGCGGCTTTTTTGTCTTCCATCATGAACAATATGCCAACCGTGATGATTGATGCGCTGGCGATTGCTGAAACCGATTCTTCCGGCGCTATCAAAGAGGCGCTGATTTATGCAAACGTCGTTGGATCTGATTTGGGACCAAAGATTACACCAATCGGTTCACTTGCGACCTTAGTGTGGCTTCATGTTTTGTCGCAAAAAGGCGTCAAGATTTCATGGGGTACTTATTTTAAAACAGGGATAATTTTAACCATTCCGATCCTGTTTATAACGTTACTGGGACTTTTCTTAACGTTGTCCTTTTTATAAGAATCTGATTATAGGGTTATGTAGCTTCTGGGGAGGAATATCGTAAGGTGGGATGTTCTTTCGCAGTTCCTATATTGTTTATCTTTCAAAAGCTTTATCAAAAAGAAGAATATAATGTAAAAGGAGAATTAGGATGTCTCAAAAAAAGATTTATTTTCTGTGCACAGGAAACTCATGCCGTAGTCAAATGGCAGAAGGCTGGGCTAAAAAATACCTTGGAGACGAATGGGAAATTAGGAGTGCTGGCATTGAAGCACATGGTTTAAACGAAAACGCAGTAAAAGCCATGAATGAAGTTGGAATCGATATTTCTGAACAAAAATCAGAGAAAATTGATGCAGCGTTTTTGAATAATACAACGATGGCAGTAACCTTATGCGCGGATGCGGAAGATAGATGTCAAATGACACCACCCCATGTTAGAAGAGAACATTGGGGTTTTGATGACCCGGCAAAAGCAGAAGGTACGGAAGAAGAAATATGGCAAGTATTTCAGCGCGTTCGTGATGAAATAGGAGAACGAATTAAAGGCTTTGCAGATACAGGAGAATAATCAATGTGTCCGAATTAATTTTGTCTACCGGAAACTATTAACTTAAAACGACTCTTTCGTTATACGATCGGGCGCGATTATAGAAAATCATAAGCCTAATTTCTCTCGTTTAAAGGGGGATTAGGTTTTATATATCAATTTACAGTGCATAATTACGCCTAAAAAAATGCAAAATAGTGTTTAAAGTTACACTGCAGGAAGCTAAAATAAGACAAATAAATAGCAAGAAAGGAAACAGATATTTTATTATTTTAATCAACTCCTCCTGGACACTTATAGCATCATAGCTACTATAAATTAGCCCGGCATTATCAGCTTCAAAGTCTTTGGCAGAGTCAATGCTCCGTTTGTGGAAAAGTATTCTTTTCTATGTGACCTGTTCATAAAAGGATACATAGAATGTGAATATGCCTGTAAAACCTCCTCGAATTTGGTCAGAGAGCGTAAAATAGTTTGTGTAAATCGCAATGACTCAATAATGGTCATAGAAAAAGGAAGACCCTTTCCTGTAGAATAGAGTTAGCCAAAACACACCCACAG
>NZ_JBHTGR010000010.1:0-167204 GCF_042666895.1 Lentibacillus kimchii | reverse complement strand
CAGATGTTTGAATCGCTGGAGGAACAAGTTTAAACGACTAAAACACTGGCTAACTAAATTCAAAAGGGATAGGGTCATTTACACAAAATTATTGACGCCCCCTTAACTTTTCTTATTGCATCAAATACGGCAAAAATACCAGCGAAGATTAAAATTAAAATTACTAAATTCATTTATTTTCCTTCCTTCTCATTTACTCTTTTACTATTGCGCCCTTATTAATAGAGGCAAGTCATTCCAGGATTCAAAGTAAATGTGTTTTTAATGGCTTGTTTTCATTTATTATTCCGGATATGCGCCAGTTTGTTAAACTATGACTCATATTTATTTTCGAAACAGTCCTTGCAGTAAATAGCCCCATCAGTTGTTTTAACCCACTTTTTAATAATCGCATATGTTCTTCCTACGTGACCTTTTGTTGGAGATTTCACTAATACTGACATAAATTCACCTGGTTTAATTTCTCTACACAGGAATTACATTTAGACTTTTTCAAGTACTCCTAACATTTCATAATACACTTGTTCTTGTTCCGTAGAAGACTTAACGCAATTTATTCCCTATATTTTAATTTGAATCTTTCACACACAACTGGTATTTTATGATGAAATTCTTGATCAGTTTCTTCAAATTCTTTCTTGAAAAAGTCTTCGTGTGCATCACGCCAATACTTCAACGTACGATCACCTTCACCCTCTAAATAGGCGTGCTCTACAGTAACTTCATCAAAGGGAATAATTTCAACAGAAGTATTTTCGACAACTGCTACGGCATTCCCATCCCCATCAAGAATAATATTGTGAAGACCAACGTACGGTAATGGCTCATTTTCATCATACATTGAATAATTGGAGGCTGTCGCTGTTTTTACACCATTAACAACTAATTCTGCAAGCTCATCTGCCATTTCCTTAGAATCACCAAATGCCCACGCTTCATAACTTTCCGGTGCATTCGAGTTGTTCTTTCTAAAGTTCTCCCACATTCGGATGATTGAATCACTACTCATATATACCATGCTCCCGCTAATTTAATACAAACCCCTGTATTGATACGAATAAAATAAATAAAAAAACAGCTATAAGCAACCAACCAAGTAATTTTTTATTAATACGAAATTGTTCGAGCCCCAATACTAGCATCAGTAAGCTTAACAACAACATCACAAGCGACTGAAGTTCAAAGTTATCTGTAATGAGTTGATAGGCAGAAATGATTACAATAATTGGTGATAAGATAGATATAAATATCTTAAACATAAGCTCCCCCTAGTTAATAACTCTTCTGCAATCTGGCCCCATAACAGCATAATTTTTAGAATCGCACCCGTTTCTGGAACACTTAAACTCAATTATTTTTTTGATTTCTTACAAATTGAATAAACCAATATAAGGCTATCCAAGGGAATATGTAACGCGTTATCCATTCAAAAGCTGTGATAACATAAAAAGGATTATATCCTGATAACTCCAATATAAAAAATATTAATACAACAATAATTATACCGTACAATAAGTATTTCACAGCGGCGTTTCCCCCTCTCATTATTTCAACCTTACTACACAATCTGGCCCAATTCTGGAACACCGCTATGCCGCAATCGCGCCCGGTCGTAGTATTTATTTAAAAAAATTTCTTATAGTACGCACTATAAATCCACTTAATCTAGCAATGATTACACCGCAAACAATAAGTATCAAAATAATAAAAGCAAATTTGAAGATAAAATTGTCACCCTCTTTTCTGTTAATGGGGATACTTTTGTTAAACAGAATATCCCTGTAAAGCCACAACGGGCACAGAATTTATTCAGCGAAAGCGCCCCGATAGTTGAATACGATTTCAATACAGATATTATTCAAGAATGGGATCAGTTAAATATTTAATTATAATAACCAGAAATGCTGCTCCAATAAGTATGTACATTGTGTATTCGAAAGTTGAAAGTTTTCTTTGTTTCTTATTGGTATTTAATTCTTTAAGATAGATACCTGAACCAAGAGTGAACACTCCCAAGGCAATTGCCTCTAATACTTCCAAGTAAAAGTGTATTGGTCCCAAGTTTAATCCTCCCTGTAACAATATGGCCCGATAACGGCATAATTTTTAGAATTGCACCCGTTTCTGGAACAGTTCTGGTTAGTTTCCCTATTTTTATGTTTTTGCTAAGTGCTTTAAGTCATTTACGATATTCAGCATTTTTGTTTTTATCGTCACCTTTTTCGTCCTCTTCTTCCTGTTCCTCCTGCTGCACTTCTTCGTGGAATTCTTTACCCTGTCCGTATATTGCTTCCAAAGGCGTATAATAGCTTCTTGGTATTTTATCTGTCGTAATAATTTTAGTAGCAATAAAGATCACTAAAATAAATATAGATGATATTGCGATAAACAAAAGAATTGGAATGATATACATAAAATCCTCACCTTTATTCATTGCGCTGTGTAAATGTTCTTTAGGATAGCCATTGTTATTATTAGATAAGCTTTTTCGATATCCAAATAAGTATTACACCAACTAAAAGAGTGGGAGGATCGCCAGCCGCCCGCGGAAAACGATGGCTATTTCCGGAGCGGTTGACTGGCTCTGCCGGTTTAATCTGGTTGTTCGAGCTTTGTTTGATATTGAATACGTTTTTTGTTCCAGCCTCTTTTCTAGTTGTCTGTACGTGTCCGCTGCCGGGAATACCAGTCCGACAGCACATGGGTATCCGACACAGCCAAATCCTTCACGGTGAAATGCGTGCCAGCTCCCATGGTTCCGATAATGGAAAAATTAGCAGTGGCCAAGTTTTGCCATTTTTGCAGTTTGTGCTGTTTCTTTTCATAGGCCTGAATCCGCTTATGATACATTAAGACCGTATTCCGGCTCAAAAGGCCGCGATACCGAATCGTCACACGCTTTCCTGTCACCTTAAAACCGCCATCCCGGTGACGCAGCCAGCCTAAACCAATGCCGCCGATAACGAGCAGAACGACTGGTATCCAGATAAATTTGAGAAACAGCCAGCCGACGGCCGCGATTAGCAACAAAAACGGCCAGGAAGCACGCAGCATATAAAACTTCCGGGCACGCTTTGGCAGCGGTCTTAAATCATAGTCAACACCGGCATACTCCGGCAAGAAGACTGCCAAGAAGTCATTGACCTCTTCCTCTTTCATAATCGGAAACAAAATGGACGAAAAGTCCTCACCCCTATCCATGGATCCACCGGCAATTTCCGCGAAAACCGTGACATAGCCGAGCGGCTGCCGGATGATAGTTTCCTGAATACCGATAGCCTGAATGCGTCTCAAAGGAATGGTAATTTGCTTTTTCTCAAGCAGACCGCGCGTAATAAATAATTCCTGTTCATTCCGGGTAATGGTGAATTTGCCATATTTAATAATCGTCCCCGCGATGCCCAAGAGCCATAGCAATAACAGAAACAAAACAGCCAAGGTAATGATAATAACCAAACCCAGCCCAATAGCCCAGTTAAACGTGCTCTTAAAAGTCTCCTCAGGGATAAACTGTTCAAACTGGGAAAAACCGGTCAATGCAAAAACTATGATGACGCCAACACTTCCGGAGGTTGTCGCAGCGATAAACAGACGTTTCGGACTGATGGCGCTGTGCGGCCGCTCCGGCTGTTCAGATGTCTCGTTATCCAGCTCATCATTCACTGCCGCTCCGGTATCACCCGACTTCAACTCCCGTCTCAGGGCTTCACCTTCTGCCCGTTTGACGGCACTGAGCGATGCTTCTGCTTCCATGCCGGTTCCAGCTGTTTCGATTTCCACTTTGGTTAAATGGAAAATTCTGTGGATAATACCTGAAGTCAAGTCAATTGATTGAATTCGATTTTTGGAAATATGACGTTTTTTCCGAACGAAAACACCGTGTTCAATCCGCAATTCATCATCCACTACCCGATAGGTAAAGCGGTACCAAACGATAATAGCAATAACAAAATACAACAGCAGCAAGCCGGCCAGAGCCAGCAGATAATAAACCAGTGAATCGTTCCGGAATGAGAAAAAACCTATAATAATTGGCAGGATAAATTGACGTACAGAGAAAATTAAATCAAATAAAATCGATACCGGGTGTAGTCGTTTTGCTTCAGACATCATCTTCATCCACCCTTGCAAGTGCTGATATCCTGTCCCGTAAATCCGAGGCGTTCTCTTCAAGCAGCGCTGGAATTTCATGCGTCGTAGCCGCTGTGGAAATCTCCAGACTGGCCAGATCATACTTTTTCAGGATCGGTCCCTGTTTGGTATCAACGTGCTGGACACGGATCATCGGGACTATGGTTTGTGAGACAATCAAAATACCGTGCTGGATATAGATTTCCTGGTCAAACACCTCATAGCGCCACCGCCGCCAGCGCAATACCGGCAGCAAAAATACTGTAACAAGGGTGGTGACACCACTCAGTATAGCAACCGCTCCCCCGAACCAATAAGAAAAATTATATATATTGGCCAGAACGAAAAGAGCGATCGTGATGAGCCAGAGAATAGCTTCACCTATCACCGCCGTTATTCGCCACGCCTTAATGGCATCCGGCGCAATCCGGTTCATCGGTGGCTGTCGCATAGCATCACTCCATTACTATTAAAATACATCCGCTTACTGCTACACGAATTCATATTACCAAATTATCAGTTATTTTAATACAATTCGCGGAAAAATAAGCCAAACTTCCTGAACAATACATCCGGTGAGAGATCGCTGCTGTAAGTGAGGTGTGCCCTGGCCCATAGATGCTGCGCTCCGCCTCATCAGGCTTCCACGTCGATTGGCTGGTCACATTAAAAAAAAGCTCCTGTAAAGATAAGTAGTTCACTTACCGTGGGGAAAATCTAAAATAACAATATATTTAGCATACCAACTAACATATCAATTGGTATGCTAAATATATTGTTATCGAGTTATTTTGTCATCTATTTACTATGCTAAAATAACTGTGAATTACGGTGTAAATTCGTATGCGAACTATCTATTACTTTTTAAATTGTATAAATTTTATCTGTATTCTGTAATTATTCATTGTGTTCATATGTTAAAATCAAGGAAAATAACATAAATATTGAAATGACTTAATTAGAGTTGCCTTTATTGTAACAAACGGGCCATATTGTTGAATAACTTGTTAGATAGTAAATAGGGGTGTGTAACCTAAATAAGGGAGATTACAGATGCAACAAATAACATTTGAAAACATTTATACACTAGGAAACATAGCGACTGAGAATGCCCTTTATAGACATTTTCATTATCCTGATATGTTAATCAGTTACGATAGCAATTTCATTGAATTTAAAGTTTTACCGTCATTAACTGAATTTAAAAGGGTCGAAATATACTTGAGGGAGTATCATTTTAAAAGAGGTCAAAGGCATTTAAAATTTTATTTTCCCGTGAATATAAAACCGTCAGAAGAATTAAATATATATCTAACTGATATGGGCTATGAAATAGGTTTTCAAGAACTGTATGCTATTCAGCCTAAACAATTTCCTTCGGTCGAAAACAATCCAGATATAGATATTGAAAAAGTGACAAATAAAAATTTGGCAGTAAATCTTGACCTACAATATAGGAATGATTTGGAGTTTGGAAGGGAATTTGCAGATCAGAAGGCTAACCTTATAAAACGTCAGTTTGAAGGTCAAGACATTCAGCAAGTTTTAGCTTTTTATAAAGAATCCCCAGCAGGCTATGTAGATGTTATTATCTCTGATGAAACGGTAGAAATTGATAATCTTACGGTTGACGAATCATTTCGGAACAAAGGAATAGGAAGCCGGTTACAAAAATTTGTAATGGATTCATTTCCGGAAAGGATTGTCATATTAGTAGCCGACGGAGAAGATACCCCAAAGGAAATGTACAAAAAACAAAATTATAAGTATCAAGGATTTAAATATGAAGCACAAAAAATATATCAAGATTAGTTCTTGATTGCTTGTTCATTAATTGGGCGCAGTTGTTGAATAAGCGCTATGCATGAATCGGTGCCATATTATTTAATAAAAGTGAAGGTGATGACATTGAGTTTACTTCTGTTTATTGTTTCGTTTATTATGTTGGATATCATAGGCTCTGTGTTCTACATCGGCGTATTGTTATTGTCTTTCTTCGCAGTAGGAAAGGTCTTTAAAATGAATGGAGATAAATGGAAATCACTTTTCAAACTTGGAAAAGGAACAGGATTTTATTTTATGATGTTTTTTCCTTATTTAGTGATGTTAGTTGTATTGTTTTGGGCGAGCCAAATGTGGTTCGATATGATTAATTTCAAACATAACTTTTTAGGCTCTCTATCTGTGGTCACGTTGTTAACGCTTATTTTGCTTTTTAAATTCCCTAAGATTAAAGATATGGTGAATAATAAATACAGCTAGAAAATTAATGACTTATGGATAAAACCGAGTAAAGTATTGTATTAAACAAACGGGCGCAGCTGTTGAAGAAACACTGTGCCTGAATCGGGCCATATTGTCGAATTATTTAAAGGGGTGATAACTTGAATCAAATAGCGTTAATTATTTCGTCTGTTTTATGCGCTCTTGTAGCATTCTTAAACTTTTCAAATGACGCTTACATTTATGGCATAGTTATGGCTATTTTTTCTCTTTTAGCCTTAGTCGAATGCGTAAAACAATTAATAAATAGAAGCCATACTCAAAGTTAAGCAAAGGGGCGCGTTTGTGTAACAACAACAAAGCAAATATATTATAAAAATCGCTCAATTGATATGAGCGATTTTTTTCGTTTTAAAGTCATACTAAAACGGGTGTTATTTTGTATACTAATTGCATTGTTATTTCGCCTTTTCTCCACAGTAAGTGAACTACTTACTGTAAAGAAGGAGCTTTTTACTTAATAATGTGATTTGCTGCTTGGGCGTTTTTGATAATTGCCTTTGCGATTGTTGCGTCCGCCCTGGTTGCGGCCTCCCTGGTTACGTCCGCTCTGTCCGCGTTTCCCGTAGTATTTCTTATTGGGTGGTCCGCCTTTTTTATTTTTGCCCTGCTGTCCTTTTTTGACACTGATGGGCTGAATAGACGATATGTTGACCGGTATATTGCGGCGTTCTTTCGTCATCATTTTAAGGGCAGCTGCCACAACTGTTTTCGAATCATAGTCCTGCAGCAATTCGCTGGCGGTCTCATAATAATCTTCCAGCGGCTGTTTTTCAATATTCTTCCGCATCTTATCAGCTGCTGCCTGCTGCTGACCGCGTTTTGCTTCCTGATTCGTCGGCGGTGCCATCCGCTGAATTTTACTTTTGGTCACTTTTTCAATGACATTCAAATGTGCCATTTCCCGCGGTGTTATAAACGATACCGCTTCACCAGTACGGCCTGCTCTGCCGGTACGTCCGATACGATGAACATAGCCTTCCGGATCCTGCGGGATATCAAAGTTGTAGACATGCGTCACACCGGAAATATCCAGTCCGCGGGCCGCGACATCCGTCGCCACCAGTACGTCGACACGGCTGTTTTTAAATTTATTCAGTACATTCATCCGTTTGCCCTGCGTGAGGTCGCCATGAATCCCTTCCGCGCGGAAACCTCTTGTCTGCAAGCCATCGGCAATTTCGTCAACCCGCTTTTTGGTGCGGCAGAAAACGATGGCAAGCTGGGGCGAATAATAATCCAAATGATTGGTCAGCGTATCAAATTTCTGTTTTTCAGGAATTTCGATGAAGTACTGATCAATGTTTTCAACGGTCATTTTTTTCTCTTTCATCTTGACCTCTGTCGGGTCATTCATCAAGTTTGTCGCGATATCACGGATTTCCTTTGGCATCGTTGCTGAAAATAGCAGGGTCTGCCGTGTATCCGGTATGTTTTTCAGAATATCACGAATGTCTTCGATGAAGCCCATATCGAGCATTTCATCCGCTTCGTCCAGAACGGTCGTCTTAATATCGGCCGTACGGATCGTATTGCGCCGTATATGGTCAAGCAGCCGGCCGGGTGTTGCAACAACAATGCTTGGACCATCTTTCAGAGCGCGGATTTGCCGTCCCATTGGCTGGCCGCCATAGACCGACATCGACCGGACACCTTTTGCTTGTCCCAGACGATTGATCTCTTCTGCTACCTGAACAGCCAGCTCACGTGTTGGCGCGATAATAAGTCCCTGAATTTTTCGCTGAGACGGGTCAATTTTTTCGATCATCGGAATGCCGAAAGCGGCCGTCTTCCCTGTTCCTGTCTGTGCCTGGCCGATAACATCCTGACCCTGCATAGCAAGGGGGATGGTCTCAGCCTGAATTGACGTTGATTCTTCAAAACCCATTTTCTCCAAAGATTTCATAATAGGCTGTGATATATTAAGTTCTTTAAATGTGGTCACCTTATAACTCTACTCCTTTAATTCAAATGTACGGTTTGATGGTTGATCAGTGCTGGCAAATCCCAGCTGTTCGCCTCGCATCATCCCGCGTACAACGGAAGTGTTCATAAGGTCAACCATCATTAGACGTTAGTGTTTGTAAAAAAAGCTTTTCCGTTTATGGAAAAACTTTGCACGAAAACTCATCCATGTAAAGCCGTCAGTTAATCATAACACAGTTATTGCAATAATATCCACTCTTTCATATGATTTTTTATGTTTAACATGGTAAAATAAACAGGATTCGTCATTGAACAAGTCTAAAGGAGGCTCATTATGCGTATCCCTCCGATTAATCCATATGTCGCGGTGGTTATTGGTGTGGCATCGGTGTCGACATCTGCGGTGCTCGTTAAACTTGCTGATCAGGCGCCTTCTGCCATCATTGCCAATCACCGTCTGCTTTTAGCAGTCATCATCATGGCACCTTTCGTCCTGCTAAAAAGCCGGCACGAATTTCAGCTGATTCGTAAATTGGACTGGCTGCTGTCAGCTCTTGCCGGCATCTTCCTGGCGTTTCACTTTATTTTCTGGTTCGAGTCACTGGACTATACATCTGTTGCCAGCTCTGTCGTCCTCGTGACATTGCAGCCGATATTTGCCTTTTTAGGAACCTATCTGTTTTTTAAAGAACGGTTTTCCTATGGGGCTATCATCAGTATGATCATTGCTTTACTGGGAAGCGTCATTATCAGCTGGGGCGATTTTCAGGTAAGCGGCATTGCTTTGTTTGGTGACATACTCGCGCTCTTAGGGGCTGTTTTGATTACGGGTTACTTCCTCATGGGTCAGCAAGCCAGAAAACATCTGTCACTGATGACATATACATTTATTGTGTACGGCATCAGTTCGCTGACGCTGATTATATATAATCTGTTTGCCGGCAACGCCTTTTTCGGTTACCCTGCCGATCACTGGCTTGTGTTTTTGGGTCTGGCCATCTTTCCGACCTTCCTTGGTCACAGTCTGTTTAACTGGGCCTTGAAGTGGCTGAGCACGTCCACGATCTCGATGGGGATTGTCTTCGAGCCGGTGGGTGCATCCATTCTTGCCTATTTCGTCTTGGGTGAGACGATTACCTGGTCGCAGTGGCTCGGCGGTTCCATCGTTCTGTTCGGTTTATTTTTATTCATCATGAGCACAACCAAAAAACGCAAGGTCACATTATCCGAACGGAACTGAGACAAGCATCCTTCCCCAAATGGCCATCTTTTTCAGCAATTTGGGACATTTTTGCTTCCCATCATCTCCAAACCTGATATAATAAGAACACAACTGACCAGGATTGGGGGAGACTATGCCTATTCAATTAATGACTGATGGCGGGGCGGATATTCCTGAACGGCTCAGCCATGAACTGGCCATTCGCACCGTCCCGTTATATTTGCATTTCGGGACTGAGGAATACAAATCCGACGCGCTGATTAATGGGAAAACATTTAATCAAACGATGGCTGAATCGGACAAAGTGCCGCAGTCATCCGCAGCGAGCCCGCACGATTATTACCAGGCATTCAAACAAACAGATCCGGCTGACCCGATTATAATGCTCAGTCTGTCCCGAGGTCTGAGCACCACTTACGACAATGCTGTCCACGCTAAACAGATGCTTTTGGAAGAAGAACCGGACAGGCAAATCGAGGTCATCAATACCAAAACGGCATCCTGCGGCATCGCATTGCTGCTGCGTGAAGCCGGTACGAAACTAGAAGAACATTATTCGTATGACCAGCTAAGGCTGCATCTACATGAACGTGTTGAACAAACCAATACCCTGTTCGTGCTGAAAACACTGGAAAATCTGATCCTTGGCGGGCGTCTCAGCCGTGTCAAAGGAACCATTGCCAAAACACTCAGCATCAAAGCACTGATGAAGAGTGATGCCAATGGTGCGATTGCGGTATCGGAGAAAGTACGTGGTGACAAAAAAGCCATTCGCCGGTTTATCGAACAGATTGGCGAGTCTATGAAGCATGCTGAAGGCAAAATGCTGACTATGTCACATTACCGCACGGAGGAACGGGCTAAAAGTGTACTGGAACGAATAAAACAGACGTATCCTTTCAGCGACACGCATCTGGCAGAAATGAGCCCCGTCATTGCCACACACGCAGGTGAAGGCGGCTTAGTCATTTCCTTTTTTAAAGACTGAGACAGCAAAAAAGGAGGAAGCTGTCGTGAGCTTCCTCCTTTTTTAGCCATTCAGAAATCTGTACACCATTCGGTTCAGGATGGCACAATCATCACCTAGACAGAGCATATGGCCGGATTGATCAAACAGCACGATTTTCTTTTGCTCTGAGGCAATTTTCTTATCCATGTAGTAGCCTGTTTGGTAGGGAACGATGATATCCTGCTGTCCATGTGCGATTAAGACAGGTGACATTACCTTACCTAAAAATTGGCGGGTAAACCTGACAAGTTTCAGAAATTCAATGTTGGCTTTCAGGGGGACCGTTCCCCATTTATACTTCGAATACAGATAAAGCCTGTTTTGCTCAATATTCCCCTTGAAGCCGTCGGCCGCAATGCCTCTAAGATCCTTCATAACCTTTCGGAACGCTAAATATTTACCTGATGGTGCCAGCAGGACCAATTTGGCAACCATATGTTTTGAAGCCAGGTAGGCTGCAATCATGCCACCCATGGAGAACCCGATCAGATAAATCGTGTCAGCTTTTTCCTCCAGCTGTTTCAAAGCATTTTCAGCTGCTGCCAGCCAATGCTGATATGTGACATACTTCAATGTCAGTTCAAGCCCGTGCCCCGGCAGTGTGGGAACATCCACCTGCCAGTCCGTGTGTTCCCGTAAGTAATCAGCCAAAGGAGCCACCTCATACGGACTCCCTGTATAGCCATGTACGATTAAACATCCGATCATCATCGTTCGTCTCCTTAACACCGCTATACCTTTATTTTCTCGATTTGCAATGCCTTTATGCGCGAACAGATCATAACCGCTATGTGGCCTGTTTCAATTATCATCAGCCCGGCAAATAACCGGACGGAGAGCGTTCGCAGAAAGTATTCAGAGAGGATAATTTAGGATGAAATGGCAGTAACAAATGAAGCAGATTTATCCGGCATGCATCACACACTTTCATATTTAATGTATGCAAACGAATAAAATGTGTGCCGATCATTAATTGCCGTCAAAATGCCGGTGTGACTGATAATGATCTGCGATACCTAATTTATGCTTAATTTTATTAATCTGCATTCCTAATACGGGATCATCATCGACATACGTAACAGGCGTCCCGAACACGCCCTGTTCATGCAGCTGGTCCAGATATTCAGGATGGTCGGTAACATTTTTCGCCTGATAGACAATAGCCGCCTCGGATAAGTCATCGACCAGTTTGCTGCACCGCGGGCTGTTGCTGCTGATATAAACAACCACTTCCTGCTGTTGCATTGCTCATTCACCTCTGGTCCTTTAGTATGAATGTAACCAATACTTTCATACCCGCCAGCTTGTCAATTTAAACGTATCCTGTGAATCATCTATTCGAATAAACACATTTAACAGTCAGCAGCTTAGGTTAACGCTTCCCATAATGGCTGTTTAGGCTTAAAATAACGTTAGGAGGGAGATTTCATGCTTGCAATTGACCACATTGTCATCGCTGCCAAAAATCCAGAGAAAGCAGCAGAAAGGTTTGCACAGGACCACGGTGTTACGATTACGGAAGGCGGAAAACATACAAGCTGGGGAACGTACAACTATCTCGCTTTTTTCCGCAATGACTGCTATATTGAATGGCTCGGTATTTTCGACGAAGCAACTGCAGCGAGAGCTGACAA
Source organism: Lentibacillus kimchii (assembly GCF_042666895.1). GTDB lineage: Bacteria > Bacillota > Bacilli > Bacillales > Amphibacillaceae > Lentibacillus > Lentibacillus kimchii. Next base: position 154,999 of record NZ_JBHTGR010000010.1, on the reverse strand, counting down.
CCCATTAGTCCATTTACTGTTCCAAAGGTTAGCAGAGGGGCAGGAAGGGCCGATTCAGTATGCCCTTAGGACGCAGGATATGGACGACGCTGTGGAAAATCTTAAACAGGCGGGGATGCCATACACCGGTCCTATTCCCGGCAGCCGCAGCAGACCTGATGGCAGCCTGCTGGAATGGCAAATGCTGTTCCCCGAAGCGGAGATGGAGATACTGCCTTTCTTGATTGAATGGAGTGACGGAAGCAACACACCCGAGGATTCGGGACTCATTAATAATAAGACGATCCGCAAACTCGCGGTTCCGGTAACAGACCTTAACACATTTTCAGCGATTTATCAGATAACATTCAATGATCATATAGCCCACCTGGAAAATGCAGACTTACAGCATTCAAAAGATGTGCGTTATATCATTACATAGGCTAAAAGAGAGCGTTCCCGGACGGGATACGCTCTCTGACAAGCATTGATCAAACGTTTGTTTAACTGCCCCGTGCTAGGCCAGCTGCTGCTCCAAAAAGCTGCTGACAGACTCGGGTGTTTTGGTATCGGCACTGTGCTGATGGCCTATCTTCTCGCCCTTTTGGAAAACCAGGATGCTCGGAATACCCATCACATCGTATTTTTCGCCAATGCCTTCGACTTCATCGGTATTGATTTCATACCATTCATAGCTATCGAAGTCCTCCATCACATCCCCGATGAACATGTTCATGCGTTTACAATCCGGGCACCAGTCTGCGAAAAATTTGATGATAACCGGCTTCTCAGACTGAATGATCTCATTAAATTGTGCTTCCGTATCAATGTGTTTCATATGTCACTCCCCCTTAAATGATTCTGCTCTCATTGTAACGATTTCTCGTCCCCATGTCTTCCAGTTTGTTCAGGCTTTATATTCGAGCCGTCCCAGCAAAGCAGCAGCTGCCAGCCCGACTGCAAACGTTATAATACTGGTTATCACAGATGCCGCTCCGGCCGGCCAGCCTGGAAACACGACAAAGACAGAACCGATCACCATGCCAATCACAACCGCAAACATACCTGTATAAAAGTTGTTTAAAAAGTAGCTGACAATCTTGGTCATCAGGACGATCCCAATCACAATGCCTGCACCTGTCACAGCTAAAACATCAAGCTGCAGTTGACTGACAGCACCCATGACGGTCGCAAATGTACCCAGGATCATAAACATCAGTGAGCCGCTGATGCCTGGCAAAACAAGCGCACTGCTGGCAACAACCCCAGAAAAAAACAGTCTGATATAAGCTGCCGACGACAGGTTTTCTATAATATCTCCCCTAGTGGGGTCCAGAAAGCCTAATAACCCGACGAACACAACGCTTGCGATAAGCAGCAAATAATGCTGTATCTGAAATGGCGTTTTAGCCTCTGCTTTATTAAACAGAAAAGGCAACACGCCTAAGATAAGCCCTAAAAAGAAAAATTGGATCGGTCCTGGATACGTTTTAAACAGCCACGTGATAATATGACTCAACGAAAAGATGGCTGCTGCGATTCCAAGACCCAGCGGGATTAAAAAACCAAGCTGCTTTTTCCAGTCTTTACTCAAAAAACCATTAATAGCGGCAATCAGCTGGTCATAAATGCCAAGCACAACAGCAATCGTGCCACCACTGACACCCGGAATCGTATCGCTTGCACCCATCAGCATACCGCGGTAAATATTCTTCCATTCCATCCTTAAAAATCTCCCCCATCAGCGACTCTGCTAATCATCATAGACTTATCATATCAAATGATGTCTGTAAATCCCATCATTTTTATAAGCAGTCGTTCGCCAGTGACCAGACAGCCCCTCAGTCAAACTGATGTTTTTTCTTCAAGTCATCCGGTGCTGTCTTAACCATTCGCTGCAGCAAAAAAACGGCAACAGTTATATCATCAACAGCCCCAACAGGAAAAAGAAAATCCGGAATCAAGTCAAACGGCATGACGCTATAGCCAATTATCAGCACAGCATATAACAGCTTTGTTGTTTTTTTGATATGGTTTGTGCGGAAAAAATCAACCAGAAAGGGAATGGATTTATGAAACGTGAATAAGAAGCGGAGCCGTTTTAATCGCTTTATCATAAACGAACCCTGCCTTTATCGTAAAAAAACTGGCAACAGCATACCCGCCATTGCCAGTTGATAGCTTGCACAATCAGCTTGATTGCGATTTTTTGTTCTGTTTCTGACGTACGTTACCATCCAGGACTTTCTTACGCAGGCGGATTGATTCAGGTGTGACCTCGCAATACTCGTCTTCGGCAATGTATTCAATTGCTTCTTCGAGTGACATGTCACGCGTTTTCTTGATTTTTGCCGTCTGGTCCTTGGACGATTCGCGCACGTTCGTTAAATGTTTTGCTTTCGTGATGTTAACTGTTAAATCATTTTCCCGGCTATGCTCGCCAACGATCATACCACCGTAGATATCTGTGCCTGGCTCAACGAAAATCACGCCGCGACCTTCCAGCTGCATGATGCTGTAAGTTGTTGCTTTGCCATCTTCCTGAGAGACAAGCACGCCCTCACGGCGGCCGCCGGTATAGCCTTTGACAAGCGGCTGGAACGAGTCGAACGTATGGTTAATAATACCATAGCCGCGTGTCAGCGTCATGAACTCAGTTGGATAGCCAATCAGACCACGGGATGGCACCTTAAATTCAATGCGCACCTGGCCATTGCCCTGGTTAACCATATCGAGCATTTCACCTTTACGTTCGCCCAGGGATTCCATGACAGGACCGGTATAATCTTCGGGCACATCAACTTGAACGTGCTCCATCGGTTCACATTTAACCCCGTCAATTTCCTTGATGATCACCTGTGGCTTGGAAAGCTGCAGTTCATAGCCTTCACGGCGCATATTTTCAATTAAAATCGACAGGTGCAGTTCACCGCGGCCTGAGACAGTCCAGGCATCCGGCGTCTCCGTTGGCTGCACATCCAGACTGACATCCGTCTCCAACTGCTTATACAGACGCTCTTCAATCTGCCGGGAGGTGACATATGTGCCTTCCCTGCCGACAAACGGACTGTTGTTCGTGACAAAGGTCATTTGCAGAGTTGGCTCATCAATATGCAGAATTGGCAAAGCCTCCGGATGCTCTGGCGGACAGATCGTCTCACCGACATTAATGTCATCGATACCGGAAATAGCCACAATGTCACCGGCTTTTGCCTGCTGAATTTCGATACGCTTCAGGCCAATGAACCCGAACAGCTTGCTGATGCGGAACCGTTTCTCAGAACCGTCTTTTTTCAGGACGACAACCTGATCGCCCACACTGATTGTTCCGCGTACAACACGGCCAATGCCGATACGGCCAATATAATCGTTATAATCAAGCAAAGTTACCTGAAACTGCAAAGGCTCATCCTGCGTATTGACCGGTGCAGGAATATGATTCATAACAGCAGAGAAAACCGGCTCCATCGTCTCTTCCTGCTTATCCAGATCTGACTCTGTGCTGGATGTCCCGTTTATGGCGGATGCATAAACAACAGGGAATTCCAGCTGCTGTTCATCAGCTCCCAATTCGATAAACAAGTCCAGAACCTCATCAATTACTTCGTCCGGACGCGCATTAGGACGATCGATTTTATTCAGAGCAACGATCGGTGTCAAATTCTGTTCCAGTGCTTTTTTAAGCACAAAACGTGTCTGCGGCATGCTGCCTTCATAGGCATCAACCACTAGCAGAACACCATCCACCATTTTCATAATCCGTTCCACTTCACCACCGAAGTCCGCGTGACCCGGTGTATCCAGGATATTAATGGTTGTATCACCATATTTAATTGCCGTGTTCTTCGACAGAATCGTAATCCCGCGTTCCCGCTCAAGATCGTCCGTGTCCATGGCGCGGTCATCCACTTGTTCATGCTGCTGAAATGTTCCCGAATACTTCAGCATCTGGTCAACAAGTGTTGTCTTACCATGGTCAACGTGCGCGATAATAGCGATGTTACGTAAATCATCTCGTAGTTCCATAAGACAACGCTCCTCATAATAGCTAATTCAAACTATCCCATTATAGCATAGATTCAGACTTAGGCAAAGTAATCATAAATCTGGCGCCACCCAGCTGGGCATTTTCTACCGTTATATCGCCGCCGGACTGCTCGACAACCGCCCGTGCAATTGCCAGGCCAAGGCCTGTTTCACCGCTTTTCCCTTTCACAAAGCGATGAAATATATGCGGCATAAAATCCTCAGGTATACCTTCCCCATCATCAGCAATACTAATCATCTGAGTTTCAACCGTGATGGAAACCTGCGAATGAGCATGCCGGATCGCATTAAATGTAACATTTAACAGCGCCTGCAGCAGTTTTTCCGAATCAGCCAAAAAGACGCTGTCATCATTAACGTGGTGCGTCAGCTCAACATTCTGTTCATTCATCAACGGTAAAGCACGATCGGTCACCTGGTCAATAATATCAGCCGCCCGGATCTTCTCAGGCTGATACGTCGCCTGGTCACTGTCCAGTTTAGCCAGCAGAATCATTTCATTAATAATTGTTTTAAGCCGGCCGACTTCTGTTACCATCAGTTCCAGTCCCTTTTCTTTTGCCTCTTCGTCAAAGACGCCATCACGAATACCTTCCGCATATCCCTGAATCGTCATCAGCGGTGTTTTCAGCTCATGGCTCGCATTCTGGAAAAAAGCCTGCTGTGATTTCATATAACGTTCAAGTTCTGTGGCCATGTCATAAACGCTCTGTTCCACCTCTTTAATTTCACCGGTGGCTCTTACACGCTGGACGTCATCAAACTGCCGTTTTTCAATCTTTTTGAGCTGTTTTTTCAGTTGCGTAAGCGGCGTCACCAGTTTTCTGGTTAACAGATAACTAAGCAGAACAGCCGCGATAGTACCAATAAGAAACACAATAAGCAAACGTCTGAAGAAATCCTGCTGAACAGCCTGCAGATCCGTTAGAGGCGTCAGCAAAATCAGCTCCATGGATGTCCGCTCCGGTGACAGCAAAATACGGGAGGTAACAAATTTTTTATTGCCTGCTTCCCATAAATCTTCCTGGTTATTGGCAAAATAATCATGGGCTAAAAAACTTTTCACATACTGATCCGGCATCGTGGACATGATCACACCATTTTTCTGACGGTCATAGAGAAACAGCTGCAGATCCTGCTCTTGTAAAAACTGACTGAAATCGTCAATGCCTTCCTGCGATGAGTGCTGGTTGTTCAGCACCTGCACGAGCAACTGACCTTTTTGGTCCAGTTCCGACCGTTCGTTATCAATCAGCGTTCCTAAAATCATGGAATAAATGACATAGCCTGCCACAGTCAGAATAACAAGAAGCAGAATCGTAAAGGCCCAATTCAGCTGTGACTGCAGTTTCATAGCGACTCCTCATCTTGACGCAGCCGGTAGCCGTAACCCCATACCGTCTCCAGTGGGATGCCATGAAGCTTTTTCCGGATGCGTTTCACCAGATCATCAACAGCACGGTCACTGCCAAAATAATCCTCGCCCCAAATATTCGTGAGCAATTCTTCCCGCGGATAGGCCCGATTAGGATGCCGGGCCAGCAGCAGCAGCATATCGAATTCCTTGGTGGTGATATCCTTTTCCTCGCCCTGCCAAAAAATCCGGCGGTCGGATTCATGGATCAGTAAATCACCTGACTTGAGCCGGTCGTCAGGTGTGTGACCTGATTCCTCGTGACTGGTACGCTTCAGGACACGTTTAACACGTGCAACCAATTCCCGCGGACTGAACGGTTTCGTTAAGTAATCATCACCGCCCAGCTCAAGACCAAGGATTTTATCAATTTCCTCATCTTTGGCTGAGATGATAATAATCGGCACATCACTTTCCTGCCTTATTTTTTTACAAAATTCATAGCCATCCATCCCTGGCAGCATAATATCCAGAACCCACATATCCGGCTGCCGGGTTTCCCACAGCTCCCATGCGTCTTCCGCAGAGTCCATTGCCGTAATTGTGAAACCTTCTTTTTCTAAATAGGCTTTGACGATATCCTGAATGTTTGCATCATCTTCTACCACACCAATATGATGAGTCATAGGCGGTTCCTCCAACATTTTATAAATTTAGGATTGATTCGGCTAAAAAACGGGAATAGATCACCAAAGCTGATTATTTACACATTTTTGCCGTAATTATACCAAAAAACAACCAAATGTTATGGTTATAATAACACTTGAAATCATCATAACGTAACGAGGTGAGCTAGTCATGGATAACAAATATAATGACAACGACCAAACAAATCATTATGAGAACGACGGCCAGCAGGATCCACCAGAATACGAATCGAACGAATCAGACGAGTCAAATGAATCAAGCCGGCGGGCGGACCCTGAAAACACAGGTATTACACAAAATGCCAGACAAAATGCCCAAAACAGCCAGCCCAACAAGCCAAAACAGCGCAAATCCAGCAACAATCTGCTCAGCGGCATCTTAGGCGGCATCGTATCAGCGGTCATTATCGCTGTACTGTTTGCAACAAATATTATACCAACCGGCGGCAACAATCAGGCAGCCTCCACCAGCACAAACAGCAGCCAGGCCTCTGAATCAGCAAAAGTGGCCAAAACCATTACCTCTGACGGTGCTGCTACAGCCAAAAACATGGATGAGGCAGCCGATGCGGTCGTTGGCGTTACCCGCAAGCAGCAGACAAGTGTTTGGGAACCCAGCAAAAAATCTGGAACAGGCTCAGGCATCATCTATAAAAAAGAAGATGGCAATGCCTATGTTGTCACAAACAATCACGTTGTCGAAGGCGCTCAGGAAGTGGACATCACCCTCAACAATGAAGAACAGCTTGATGCCAAGGTTCTGGGCGCCGACAACTTAAGTGATTTGGCTGTTCTGAAAGTTGACGGGTCGAAAATCGATACCGTTGCCAACCTCGGATCATCCGATGACATGAAAGTCGGGGACACTGTTGTAGCCATCGGCAACCCGCTCGGAATGGAATTTGCGAACACGTTAACGAAAGGGATCGTCAGCGGTCTTAATCGTTCAGTCAGCATGGATACAAGCGGAAACGGCCAGCCCGACTGGGTTACGCAAGTCATTCAGACAGATGCTGCTATCAACCCAGGCAACAGCGGCGGTGCCCTGGTCAACAAAGATGGCAAGGTTATCGGCATCAACTCGATGAAAATCGCTAAAACCACTGTAGAAGGAATTGGCTTTGCGATTCCAATTGACAGTGCGAAACCAATGATAGAACAGCTTGAAAAAGAGGGCAGCATCTCCCGGCCATTCATTGGTGTCAGCACAGCATCCATTAATCAGGTGCCGCCACGCTATCGTGATAAGATTCAAGTACCCAAAAAAGCTAAAGACGGCATGGTCGTAGCGAAAGTTGATTCTGGTTCTCCAGCTGATAGCGCGGGCTTGAAGCAGTTCGATGTGATTACGAAAATCAATGGCAATAAGATTAAAAACTTATTGGACTTACGAAAGTATTTATATAACAAAGCAGATGTCGGCGATACTGCAAAACTGCAAATTTACCGTAATGGTGAAGCGCAAAAAGTGTCACTCAAGCTTGCTGAACGAGAGCAGACACAGCAACAGGCGCAGCAACAGCAGCAACAGCAACAACAGCCGCAAAAGCGGCGGCAGCTACCATAATGAGCAGCAGTCCAATGCGTATCCAGCTATGACAAAGAGGCTGGGACAAAACGAAAGCGACTAACTCAAGCGTCGAACAATGCTCCGATTCAGCGGAGGAAAAGACGGAGACTCCTGCGGGAGCAAAGGATAGGTGAGACCCCGGAGCGCGCCGGCGCTTCGGAGGCTCACCAGCCGCCCGCGGAAAGCGACGTCTTTCTCCGGAGCGGTTCAGTCACGCAAGTGGTTCGCATTTTTGTCCCAGCCTCTTCATTTTTATAAACATGTTAAACTGGATAAGATGGTGATCAGCACGTATACTGGCAGTGAACCTGTATCCTGATAAATGTTACAAGAAATGGAGGTGACGATATGCATTGTCCCTCGTGCGGTCAATATGTTACAAATGGTCAGTTCTGTACAAATTGCGGCACCAGCCTCACGCAGCCTGAGGAAAGCACCGAACACGTAAATAAAGCTGAAGAATACAAAACGTCACCTGAGGAGGCGACCAGCAGTCCACCTTCCCCGTCTGAAGCGTTTGGGGAAAAGATCAAACGGACAAGCGGTGATTTCGGGCATTTCCTGGCGACACTCATTCAAAAACCGAGCGAAGCCAGACGAGCGAACCAGTCAGATATGATATCCGGCATCATCACCATGGTTCTGTTTGCCCTGCTGCTGGCCTTCAGTTATTTAGCTGTACTCAATACCATACCAACAGGGTTTTATGGGCCTATGTTATTCATAGACGGGTTTCTATTGCCTTTTATAACGATTCTCCTGCTGGAATTTTTAATTGCCGGCCTCACCTTTGCTGGTGCCCGACTGGCCGTTCAGCGGTCGACTTTTTCCGTTGTCATCGCCAAATACGGTGCTTATTTAGTCCCGTTCGGCCTTTTATTTATTATAAGTCTTATTCTGTTTTTAATTGGCATTCCCATATTTGCTGGAATTCTGGTCCTGATCAGTCTGCTGGGATTTCTGCTGATAGCACCAGCCTTTATCTTTATGGAACATGCCCCGGATGGATTCGACCGGATTTACGTCCTGATCGGACTCTTTATCATCGTTATGCTGGTATTCAGCCTGTTTGTCCAATCATTTCTGGCCTCCGTTTTGAGCAGTATCACGAATTCCTTCTTCAACGGCTAACTAACAGATAAAAAAACGCCCTGCGCTGCAGTCCTTTTGCAAGACCAACAGCACAGGGCGCTTTTTTAAGCACCGAAGAAAAAGTCAAATATATTGCCAGCAGTTGTACTCTGTTTGTTGTAAAATTCAGAGTATCCGCAGTTTTTGCATGAAACCACAACGAACTGGTTGCTCTGCACATCAAACATTTTGGAGAGGCCTGTCCCCGTCATGGCGACGTCTTTCTGTTCAGCATCCCTGCTGCCGCATTTAACACAGCCGCGATTCTCCTCCACGGTCATCATCTCCCTATAGGGGCGCCAATGGTATGGGCGGCCCTTTAGATTTGAATCAGTAATGATTATAACTGTCTGTCCGCCCCGCGTCTTCGTAGTCCTGATGATTCGGGGTTACACCTGTGAAATGGCCTTCCTGATCAGCGGCCAAAAAACTTTCTTCATCTGTTACACTGCCGACGCGTTCATCACTGTTAACATACATGGCATCATAATCTTCCTGGTCACCGTAGAAGTCAGATGCCGTCTCCGATGTACCATACTGGCTTACATCCTGCCACGCATCTTCAGCATCATAGCCAGTTTGATTTATCCCGGAAACGCCTCCAGGATTAAGATTAGGACTGAACACATCCTCCTCAACAGGCCGGTCATCCTTTTCCAGGTTATTTGCCTGGTCGGCATGTTCATAGCAGTGATCAGCTGTCGGCATAGCCTCGAGGCGCTCAAATGGAATATCCACACCACATTCCCGGCAAATGCCATAAGTGCCATCTTCAATGGCATGCAAAGCTGCATTGATGTCCTGCAGTTCTTGTTCCGCATGGTCATTAAGTGCTATATCTTTGCCCCGTTCAAACATTTCTGTTCCCATATCACCAGGATGATTATCATAATTGGATAGTTCATCCATTGATTCTTTAGCCAGTTCAAGCGAGGTCCCAAAGTGGTCCTGCACCTGCCTGATTAATGTATCCTGCCGTTTGGTCAGGGTATCTTTTAACGCTTGTTGCTGCTGTCTCGTCATCATAGATGTCAGTCTCCATTCCTAAAAAAGTGTGCATTTTTCATAAAAGGAATCACTAATCATACTATGTGACGATACAGATGATTGATACTTTATTTCTGTTCCCAAATCATGTCAACATGGGAAATGCCGCTGTCGAGATAAGCATCCGATAGTTGCCGGAAATCAAGTTCCCCGTAAAAGGACTTTAAATGTGTTTGAGCGCTTAATTTAATAACTGGCTCATGCCACTGACCGGCGATATAGTGCATTGCTTTTTGCATGATTCTGCGCCCATAACCGCCACCCCGGTATTCCGGAGCAACCACAACCCTTCCGATGGATGGCTCTTTAAAAGCCGTATCGCGTGGAAGGAGCCGGACATTAGCGACGATATCACCATCGTCTTCAGCAAAATAATGAAGCGCCTGGCGGTCGTAATCATCGAGCTCAGAATACGCACACGCCTGTTCTACAACGAAAATATTCACCCGCAATTTCATCAGAGCGAATAATTCGTCATTCGTCAATTCCTGAAATGATTTAACATGCCAATTCATTCGTTAGCACTTCCCCATTTCCAGTTTACAGTCGGTTTCTGCATCAATCAATCAGTACGTTTTTGTTTATCAGCATCGATGACTTCCTGCACAACAAACGCCAGATCATCATTCTCAAACAGCTGCAGAATGTTAAGCACAGTTGCATCAGCAATGGTCTCGGACTCCTGTTTAGGGACCGTGAGTTCCAGAGCATCCTGCAAAGCCTGATTGGCCAGTTGTCCAGGGTATGCACGTTCATATAAAGTTTCCGGATCACGGTCACGGTTAATGCACCACTGTGCATACACGAGAATCATCATTTTTTCATCCTGCTGAAAATTGGCAATAACCTGCTGTTCGATATCTTGCTTGTCCATACGTTTTGCACACCTTTCATAGTCTCGTCACCTGCAAGAGGACTGTCATTGCTGCAGAACGCCGCCTTTTTATGACGATCGTGATGTCTTTAAACAAAAATGGTTTATCCCACGGATGAGATAAACCATTTTATGGATTACTATTTATTGACGACGAGTGACGTTTGCAGCTTGTGGGCCGCGGTCACCTTCAACGATTTCGAATTCAACCGTTTCTCCGTCTTCAAGGGTTTTGAAACCTTCTTGATTAATCGCTGAGAAGTGAACGAAAACATCGTCACCATCTTCGCGTTCAATAAAGCCATACCCTTTGTCGGCGCTAAACCATTTTACTGTACCGGTCATCATACTAAACGACCTCCCTTATCCAAATATGTGCAAATCCATTGAACGAAATACTTACACCACTTGTTCAAAAGAGATCGTAAAGTATTACTAATTTCAATTTCCTTTGCTATTTTTCATTGTACGCCCATTTTAGCTAAAATGCAAGGAGCATCACAAAGAAAGTTTTTAGTTTCTTAAATAGCCGCCACTGGCAAATCCCATCGAATCATGATAAAATACCCTTCTGCAAGATTATAATAAGTTATCCACTGCATTTGTATCTTGCAAATACAAAATGAAGGTGGTATTAACATGACAGCAGACCAGACTTATCAAGTGCTGCTTTATTACAAGTTTACCCCGATTGACGACCCTGTAACCTTTTCAGAGGAGCATTTGGCCTTCTGTCAGGAACTGGGGCTTAAAGGACGCATTCTTGTTGCGGATGAAGGACTGAACGGAACCGTATCCGGGACAGTCGAACAGACGGAACAATACATGGAAGCCATGCATCAGGATCCGCGTTTTGCGGACATGACGTTTAAGATTGATGCGCATGACGGGCATGCCTTTAAAAAAATGCATGTGCGGCATCGTCAGGAAATCGTCAGCATGAAAATGAATGAAGATGAGGATATCAGTCCACTGGAAGAAACTGCTGAGTTCCTCTCGCCGAAAGAATTTTATGACGCGATGCAGGAAGAGGAAACAGTCATTCTGGATGCCCGGAATGATTATGAATATGACCTCGGCCACTTTCGCGGTGCCATCCGGCCGGATATTAATGCTTTCCGTGAACTGCCCGACTGGATCCGCAACAATAAAGAGCAGCTGAAAGATAAAAAAGTGCTCACTTATTGCACAGGTGGCATCCGCTGTGAGAAATTTACCGGCTGGCTGATGGAAGAAGGCATCCAGAATGTCGGACAGCTTGACGGCGGCATTGTCAGTTACGGCAAAGACCCGGAAGTCCAGGGCGACCTCTGGGACGGCAGATGCTATGTGTTTGATGAACGCATTTCGGTGCCCATTAATCAGAACGAGCATGTTGTTGTCGGTCGGGACCACTTTGACGGCCAGCCTTGCGAACGTTATGTCAACTGCGCCAACCCGCCGTGCAACAAACAGATTATCTGCTCAGAGGAAAATGAGCATAAATACATGCGCGGCTGCACCCATGAGTGCCGCATCAGCCAGGAAAACCTGTATGTACGGGAGCACCATTTGTCCCAGGACGAGATTAGCCGCAGACTCGCGGTTATTGAAGAAGAAAAACAGACCAAACAAGAAGCTTAATCTACAGAACAAATCGGCATTCTGATCATGCCGATTTGTTTTTTATACGGACAGGTGATAAGAATATTTTATTCACTCCACATAAAAAGCCTGGGCTGTCTGGAACAGCTCAGGCTTTAGTTTGTTTCCTTATCAGGTATTTTTTCGGCATTAGCGTTCATTTTCATAACCGTATCCATATAATGCCGCCCCCATGCATTCATTGCTTCGAGGATCGGCATTAAGCTGCACCCCTGCTCCGTCAATGAATACTCCACTTTCGGCGGGACAACCGGATACACTTCCCTGTGGATAATCATATCTTCCTCAAGTTCACGGAGCTGGTTTGTGAGTGTCTTTTGCGTGATGCCAGGAATCAATGACCGAAGCTCTCCAAAACGTTTCGTGCCTTCTTTTCCTAAATACCACAGAATCAGCATCTTCCACTTGCCGCCTATGACATCCAGGGTCAATTCTTTCTCACAATTATATGTCTTTCTGCAGGCATGTCCCATAATATGCGCCTCCATTTAAGCTCCATGCCTTCTATTTTAGAGCATATTTTCGTGATACGATATCATCCTGCTTTGCCATATATTTGCAAACCTGGCGGCTTCACAGTATCCTGCAGCACACTAAGTAAACCCAAAGTGCGTACTTACATAACGTTTTCAGTATGGTTTACAATAATCAATGTACACATAAGATTTGTCTTATGTAACGGCAGCCAGTCCCTATCGGCTGTTCAAAAAATGTAATTTGGGGGTATACAGCATGAATCGCTTTACAATTCCGCGCGATATTTACTTTGGGGAAAATGCACTTGACGTGCTTACGTCACTGGAAGGTTCAAAAGCCGCGCTCGTTATTGGCGGAAATTCTGTTAAAGAAAACGGAAACCTGGACAAGATCAAACAAAAGCTTACTAACGGCGGCATGGAAACAACCGTTATTGATGGCATCACAACAGAACCAGAAACCGATATGATTAATAAAGGTGTCGAGATCCTGAACGACTTTAATCCTGATTGGATAATCGGCATCGGCGGTGGTTCTCCGATGGACGCCGCCAAAACCATGTGGGTCTTTTATGAGCATCCTGACCTGTCATTTGAGGATGCCACCAAGCCATTTGAACTGCCTAACTTGCGAGGAAAGGCTAAATTTATCGGTATTCCAACGACAAGCGGGAGTGCCTCCGAGATCTCAAACCTGTCTGTCATCATTGAATCAGAGACAGGATTCAAGTATCCACTGGCGGACTTCGAATTAACACCTGATATCGCTGTTATTGATCCGGTCATGGTCGAATCCATGCCTAAGCATATAACAGCCTATACCGGCATGGACGCCATCACGCATACAATCGAAGCATACGTCGCCAAGCCGCGCACCATCTTTACTGACTCCCTGGCTCTCGAAGGGGCTGAAGTCCTTGAAGAAAATCTGGTGAATTCGTATAACGGTGATATGGATGCACGTGAGCAAGTACACTATGCACAAGCAATGGCAGGAATGGCTTTCGCTAACGCCGTGCTCGGAAATGCTCACAGTCTTTCACACAAAAGCGGACCGACATTCGGTATACCACACGGCTGTGCCAATGCCATCTACCTGCCGTATGTTATTCAATTTAACCGGGCTGTCGTGGAAGACCGTTTTGCCGCTTATGCCAAACGTATCGGTCTTGAGGGCACGTCAGACAGCGAATTGACAGATGCACTCATCGAATGGATCAACAGTATGAACACGCAAATGAATATTCCGCATACGCTCAAAGACTACGGCGTATCCGAGGAAATGTTCAAAGCGCATGTCGATGAAATGGCGGCACACGCTGTCGAAGACCCATGCACGGGCACCAACCCGCGCGAAACATCCACGGAAGAAATGAAGAAACTTTATGAAGCAGCATTCTATGGACAAGATGTTAATTTCTAAGCTGATCTATAGATGAGACAAGCTTTTGGCTGGCATGTCGACGGCATTGAGCCGGACGACACATGCCAGCCAATTTTATAGTTGAACCTGCTCACACCTGATGCTCCAGTCACCAAGCCTGCGATATATAAAAACAAGTCGTTCCCAAATCGAAAGCGCCCGCTTCCTGGTGCTATATTTCCGGCGTTGGTGTCGGCTCCGGATAATTTCCGTCCTGATATTTTTCATCAATCGTGCTGCGGATTTCTTTGACCGATGTCCCCTCACTGAATGCGATAACGGATTCCACCGCAATATCCAGACACGTCTGGCATTTGATGGCATGATTATCCCAGACAAGTGATCCATCAGCATTATTTTGATTGATAAAGCAGTCATAGTTGCTTGTATGGCCGAATTCACCGCACCCGCAATAGCACGGAATGGATTCCAGCAAATCCTGGTTCTGTGCGACGGCTTTATAAAGATTTTTCAGATCATCAGACGTTTCATCCAAAAAACTGGGCATTTCTGTGATAGAGCTTGTCGTTTGACGGATATCCCCATTGCTTGCATTATTCTCATGCTCTTCCTGACTTCCGCCACTTGAACAGGCACTTGCGACTAACAACAGCAACATAAAACTAAGTACAAGTGATTTTCGCAATAACAGACACTTCCTTTCCATTACGTTTATCAGCCAAGCCCACAATAATTGATATCATCATAGCACATCCTGTCCAGAAAAAGAAGAGTGACGCCAATAGAGAAAACCCCCTTGATATTAACGGCTATACCCTGTTTTCCCGGGTATGATTCGTTTAACATAGCACAACGATTAAAAGATCCTAATTATGATTAAATTTTTTGACATTTATATTTGGAATTGGTATGGTGAGTTGACTGGAGGCGAATATCATGAGTATCTATCAATTTTCAGCCCAAATGATCGACGGGCAGGAACAACCTTTGGACGCGTATGAAGGAAACGTGCTTCTGATTGTCAATACAGCCAGCGAATGCGGCTTCACACCGCAATTGGATGGTTTACAGAAACTGTACGAACAGTATAAAGATAGAGGCTTCGCTGTTTTGGGTTTCCCGTGCAACCAATTTAACAGTCAGGATCCAGGATCTGATGAGGAAATCGCCACCTTTTGCCAAAGTCAGTACAATGTCCGTTTTCCGATATTCAGTAAAATTGACGTCAAAGGTGCCAATGCGCATCCGCTGTTCACCTACTTGACAGATAATGCCAAAGGGATAGTCACCAGACAAATTAAATGGAACTTCACCAAGTTTCTGATCGACCAGCAAGGTCAGGTTCTTAAGCGTTATGCGCCGCAGACAAAGCCAGAGACAATCCAGCAGGACATCGAAAAAGCACTGCAATCCTAAAATGAGCTGCCCCTATATCAAGAGACAGCTCGTTTCATTGCTGCTATTTGAGACATTTTATCTGACTGCAAGCAGTCCTCAATTAATACGCCTTCGCCCAATAGACCATTTCTTTCGCCTCACGACCACAGCATATGCACGTGTCAGAGATGGCCTCCTGCTCAAACGGAATGCAGCGCGACGTAGCTGATGTGTCATCCTTAATCTTATCTTCACATGCCTCATCACCGCACCACATCGCTTTTATGAAGCCTGGAGACGTCTCCAGGGCCTGCTTAAATTCATCCATGTTAACCGCTGTTGTAGTGGTCTCTTGTAAATGATTCAGGGCCTGATCATACAGATTCTGCTGCACGTCTTCCAACAGAGCCGGCAGCCTTGACTCCAGTTCAGCCAATGGCACGAATTCCTTATCACCGGTATCACGGCGGACAAGCACGACTTGTTCCTTTTCAATATCTTTTGGTCCGATCTCCAGGCGAACCGGGATGCCTTGCATTTCATATTCATTAAACTTCCAGCCTGGTTGTTTATCGCTGGAATCAATATCGACGCGAACAAGCTGCTGCAGCTGATCACGAAGATCATATGCCTTATCAAGAACGCCGGGCTTGTGCTGGGCGGCTGGCACGATCATGACCTGTGTCGGTGCAATTCGTGGCGGTATCTTCAGCCCGCGGTTGTCACCATGAACCATAATCAAGGCGCCCATAATGCGGGTGGACATGCCCCATGACGTTTGATGAACCGGCTGTTCCTCACTGTTCTCATCCAGAAAACGGATATCAAATGCCTCGGCAAAACCGGTGCCTAAATAGTGCGAAGTCCCGGATTGCAGCGCTTTACCATCATGCATCAGACTTTCAATCGTTAGCGTATAATTGGCGCCGGCAAATTTTTCACTTTCTGTCTTTTTGCCGCGCACAACAGGGAACGCCAGATAATTTTCGCAAAGTTCCGTATAGATATCGAGCATCTGGCTCGTCTCAGCTTCAGCATCCTCACGTGTCGCATGAGCCGTGTGCCCTTCCTGCCATAGGAATTCCAATGAGCGCAAAAATGGCCGGGTCGTTTTTTCCCAGCGTACAACGTTGCTCCATTGGTTATACAGCTTCGGCAAATCACGATAGGAATGAACATTTTTGGCATAATAATCACCGAAGAGCACTTCAGATGTCGGCCGGACACAAATCGGTTCGCTCAATTCTTCTTCCCCGCCGTGTGTGACCCAGGCCACTTCCGGTGCGAAGCCTTCAATGTGATCCTTCTCTTTTTGCAGCATACTTTCTGGAATGAACAATGGAAAATAAACATTCGAATGACCGGTTTCTTTAAACTGTCTGTCCAGCTCATCACGAATATTCTCCCAGATCGCGAATCCGTACGGTTTAATGATCATTGTTCCGCGGACAGTCCCGTAATCAACCAGCTCCGCCTGTTTGACGACATCTGTATACCACTGGGCGAAGTCGTCCTCCATGGCTGTTATTTTTTCAACGTATTGTTTATCTTTACTCACAAAAGTCACCCCTCCTGAACATATTGATAGTGGCTGCAAGCACGCTCGTTCTACAACATCTTTGAAACGGTTCGCAGGTCTCTTGAATATAAAAAAGCCTCCGTCCTTAATAAGGGACCGAGGTCTGGTGGTACCACCCTTGTTTACAGACGTTCGTAACGGCTGCACACTTGATATCATAACGGTGATAAACCGCGCACATCTTCAGGCGAAGCCATCCCGATGGCGAACTCAAAGGCAGGTTCCCATTTTCGATCCTGGAAATTCGCACCAGCCATTTCCTCTCTGTAAAGATCTCTTAATGGTACTTATCCTTATCAGCGTTTCAACTATTGTGTTCAAATATATATGGCCTAGCCGTTAAAGTCAAGGCATGCGGTCTCAACGGCTGAAATAAGACTGCTCAAACACCGCTCCAGAAACAGATATTGTTTTCCGCGTGCGGCTGGAGCCTCCCTTAATACACGGTCGCGCCCAGTGTATTCTGAAAATGGCCAAGCGCCCAGTCATGTCCGGCTGCATTAAAACTCGCGACAGCATCCTGATAGACGACAATGTTATAGCCTTTATTATAGGCATCAATCGCTGTGTGCAGCACACAAATATCCGTGCAGACACCAACTATATGAATCTCATCAATTCCGCGTTCACGCAGCTTAATGTCCAAATCTGTACCGGCAAAAGCACTGTAGCGCGACTTATCGAAATAATAGACATTGCTTTTATGCTGATTATCCGCATATACCGATGCCAGGGAACCATACAGTTCCTGGCCTTCTGTTCCGATAATATTGTGCGGCGGAAATAGTGCCGTTTCCGGGTTATAGGTGTCCCCTTCTTCATGTGCATCAATCGCAAAGACGACAAAGTCGCCTGCAGCGATAAAATCGTTGGTGATGGATACGATAGCATTCTCGATAGCCTGTCCTGGTTTACCGCTTGTCAACTTCCCATGATCCGCTACAAAATCAACCGTATAATCCACATTAATCAACGCGCGTTTCCCCATTTATGGCACATCCTTTTCAAACTAGTTAACTGCCTGCGCAATGCTTTATGATACACCTTATTTTAACACAGACAGATTATGACACTTTCATATATCCGCCACATAAACCGATCAGCCTGGACAGACACCACATCTCATTATAACTGAACCAATCTGACTAGAGCTTATCCACTTTAATGGAATGAGTCTCCCCCTTCATACGCTGTGCCGCGTGATAAGTAGGACCTACCATATCGGTGTAGGTAAACCCATATTCAATTGCTGTCGTTACAAAAGTTTTGGCCAGACGGACGGCTTCCGGCATGTCATAGCCTTGAGCCATATAAGCCGTGATCGCGGCCGAGTACGTACAGCCAGCACCGCTCGTATTGTCTGTTGCAATCCGCGGTGCTTCGAATGCTGTCAGGGTTTCGCCATCATACAGAATGTCCACAGCCGCGCCTTCAAGTCTGCCGCCTTTAACAAGCACATACTGCGGCCCCAGATCATACAAATCGATGGCAGCTTGTTTCATATCGGCAACGGTTGCAATTTCGCGCCCGTCCAATAGATAAGAGGCTTCTGGCACATTGGGCGTAATCACATCCGCCATCGGCACCAGCCGTTTCTTTAACACATCAATTGCATCATCTGCCAAAAGCTTGGAATCAAGTTTTCCGACCATAACCGGGTCAACCACTTTAATCGGCACATCTGATGCCGCGATCAAATCAGCTGCTTTATCAATAATGTCTCTGGAAAACAGCATGCCTGTTTTGAGTGCATCCATGCCGACCTGTTTCGCAGCTGTTGAAAATTGCGCTTCGATCGCCTCAATCGTCTGCGGGTGCACATTCTTATCTGTTTCCGGATGATGCGAGACAATCGCTGTTACAATACTCATGCCATAGACATCCAGTTCCTGAAATGTTTTCAGATCGGCCTGAATACCAGCACTTCCTCCGGCTGCCGATCCAGCAATGGTTACAACGCGTTTGGGAAGATTCATTTAAGAACACCCTTTCTTTAAATTATAATTGTAAGCAAAAACCATATAATCATCGCTAATTGAATGACGGCTTTCGCAGCCGCTCCGCTGAAAAATCCGATCAATGACCCAGCAGCTGCTCTGAGAGCGTTCTGCATTGTTTTAGCCTGCATCAATTCAATAACGAACACCGTTATAAAGGGTAAAAGCAGAATGCCAAACGGCGGAATCACAAACGATCCAACTATCACAGCAATAGCTGCACCGCGTTCACCCCACTTGCTGCCGCCAAACCTATTCACGAAATAACTGTTGGCCAAGACGTCTGCACCAAGCAAAATAACTGTCAATACTGCCATCGCTGTCCAAAACGGCCAGCCAAGTTCATCAGCATTCAAAACAAAATGATAAAGCAAAAACCCGGCCCAGACAGCTAAAGGCGATGGGATAGCCGGAAACAGAATCCCAGCGAAACTCGCCATAAAGAGTGCAGCAATAACAATCCAAATTATTATTTCCATTAGTGCTGCCCCCATCCCAATAAAAATTTTGATATCTGCTGGCACAGATTCCGCAATCATTATAACACAGTCAACCTGACCACTTCGATTCCAAGTCCCTCTAACGAATCTGCTTCCTCCATAGTCAGCAGGCCAGTTTGAATCACATCCCATGTAAAACTGCTGGCGAACCAGATTTTAAACTAGTCTAATTAATTGAATATTATATCATAACCATAAATTTCAAGCATATAAAAGGAATATAAGCTATTTACGAGCAACATTCGGTATAGATAAGGACAATTCCCTCAAACGAATCTAATAACGGCTTAGTCCTAATTATCAAAAAAAATCAGGCTTGAACCGCTTTGAAAATTTATTTAACATAATTATATGACCATTTACAGACATTTCCTGACTGACTTTTATTACACGTTTTCAGTGCGGAATAGCCTATAAAGACCCGATTTTCATTTTGACTCGAGGGGGGTGGCCTGCAAAAAAGGGAATATGTCTGCAGACAGAAAGTACTAAGCGAGCAGCAAAGATAATGCTGAATCTGCTTTACTTAAACATTATGGGAGGTCATTCAAACGATGAAAAAACGTTTAGCCGTATTGATTTTTACCGCTTTAATGCTCATCCTGGCAGCCTGCAGTTCAGATGATTCCGGTGATGCCAGCGGCGGTGACGGAGATAGCGGAAGTGACGGTGACTCAAGACTTGCCAAAATTCAGGATAAAGGAACCGTTACCGTTGGATTTGCAAACGAAAAACCATATGGCTATGAAGAAGACGGCGAATTGAAAGGCGCTGCCGTTGATATTGCAACAGCCGTGTTTAAAGAACTGGGTGTGGACGATGTTGAAGGGCATCTATCAGACTATGATCAATTAATCCCTGGGCTTAACGCAGGTAAATTTGACGTGATTACCTCAGGGATGGCAATCAACCCAAAACGTTGTGAAAACGTCGACTTTGGCGAACCGGAAATGACGTATGGGGAAGGGCTGATTGTCCCAGCAGGCAATCCTAAGGACCTGCACAGTTACAGTGATATAGCTGAAACAGGCGCTTCTGTCACCATTATGTCCGGCGCAACCGAAATTGAATATGTGAAGACAGAAGGTGTTGAAGAAGGTCAGATTCAGGATGTTGCAGATATCCCAGCTACATTTTCCGCTGTGGAATCCGGCCGTGCCGACGCAACAACCGGTACTGAAATGACCGTTAAAATGGCACTTGAATCAGCCAACAATGATAATCTTGAATTTGTCGAAGACTTTGAACAGCCGGATATCGAAGGCGTTCCAAGCTATGGCGCCGCTGCTTTTAATCCGGATAATGAAAAGCTTCGCGAAGCTTATAATGAAGAATTAGCAAAACTGATTGATGACGGAACAGTTGCTGATCTGCTGGAGAAGAACGGCTACAATCCCGACACGAACGCTCCACCAGAAGATAAAACGACTGAAGCGATCTGCAGTGGTGAAAAATACTAATCTCAGCTTGATAACTCAGTAGCATATTTCGGCATGATGACTCCATAGGGTCGGACTCCCTCTCAGGGGGTCTGACCCTATTTTATTATCATCAACCGAATTCTAAGAAGGAGTGATTGTTATTACTGCCATTGCTGAGATATTTCCGACGCTTATGCAAGGTGTGAAAATAACGGTTCAAGTATTGATCGGGTCCATCATTCTTGGCTATTTGATGGCATTTATTGCTGGCTTTTGCCGCTTATCCAAAAATCCGATTATCAAATATATAACGGTCTTTTATGTTGAAGTATTTCGCGGTACGTCACTGATCGTTCAGCTGTTCTGGCTTTTTTATGCACTGCCGATCTTATTTGGCATTGACCTTGGCAGTAACTACCTCGCCGGTATTCTGGCGATCGGTTTAAACTATGGCGCCTATATGTCTGAAATTGTGCGCGGGTCCATTTTATCCGTTTCAGGAGGCCAGACAGAGGCAGCAACAGCTTTGAATATGTCGAGCTTCCAGCGTATGCGTCTGGTCATATTCCCACAAGCTCTCCGTATGATGCTTCCGGAGTTTGGTAATTATCTTATCCAGATGCTGAAGGCAACCTCGCTTGTCTCCCTGATCGGCATGACAGATATCTTATACTACGGGGACATTCTCAGGAGCAATGATCTGTCACACGCACCAACGGTTTATTTCCTAGTGCTTGTATTCTACTTCATTATGGCACTGCCATTAATCTGGCTGACCCGAAAAATGGAGGAAGCATCGAAGAAAGGGGTGACTAGCTGATGAATAGTGGCAACTGGCAATGGGATACATTCCTTGATGCTTTTCCGATGATCATACAAGGTCTTGGCATTACAGTGGGACTGACCCTTGCAACCTATTTATTTGCCCTGATATTCGGCTTCGTCTGGACTTTTTTAAATGCTATCCGGATTCGGCCTTTACACTGGCTCTTTAAGTGGATTATGGAATTTATTCGCTCAACACCACCGCTTGTCCAGCTATTTTTCATCTATTATGCCTGGCCAATGGTGCCGGTTGTGGGATTTGCTCTAAATCCGTTCGCAAGCGCTATTATCGGCCTCGGTATTCATTTCAGCACCTATATCGGCGAGGTGTATCGCTCCGGTATTGAAGCCGTTGATAAAGGCCAATGGGAAGCCTCCCGGGCCCTTAACTTTTCTGCTAAGGACAAATGGCTAAAAGTCATTTTACCGCAAGCCATACCGCCAACCATCCCGATGCTGGGGAACTATTTCATTATCATGTTCAAGGAAATTCCGCTGGCATCCACGATCGGTGTTGTCGGTATTCTGAATCTGGCAAACTCATACGGTGCCGAGCATTTCCGGTATTTGGAGCCACTGACCATTGTGGCCGTCCTGTTCCTTGTTCTGAGTTACCCATCCGCCCTTTTGATTAATAAACTGGAGCGGAAAATGAATCAGCGTTTTGATAAAAATGAGCCAACCGGCAGTAAAACGATCAACGATAAAGAAGGAGCTGCATCGTCATGACAGAACCGATTGTAAGTTATCAAGATGTTTATAAATCGTTTGGGGATACGGAAGTCCTGACAGGCATCAATCTGGATATTGAACCAGCTGAGAAAGTAGCGGTTATCGGCCCGAGCGGATCTGGGAAAACAACGATCATCCGCATGATGATGACACTTGAGGAGCCGACATCGGGCGATATTATCATTGATGGCCAGAATTTATGGAAAATGGAAAAAAACGGTGAAATAGTCCCGGCCAATGAAAACCATTTACGGCAGGTCCGCGGAAATGTCGGGATGGTCTTTCAGCATTTCAATCTTTTTCCTCACATGACGATTCTGGATAATTGTATGACAGCACCCATCCATGTGTTAAAAGCGGATAAGCAAGATGCTAAACAGTGGGCCACCGAAATGCTGGAGAAAGTCGGCCTCGGTGATAAGCTGGATCAATATCCAAACCAGCTATCAGGCGGACAGAAACAGCGTGTTGCCATGGCGCGGGCACTGGTCATGCGTCCGGACGTCATGCTGTTTGACGAGGTCACCTCAGCGCTTGACCCGGAACTTGTCGGTGAGGTTCTGGAAGTCATTCGTGACATTGCCAAGGAAGGCGAAATGGCGATGGTGCTGGTGACACATGAAATGGAATTTGCCCGTGATATCGCTGACCGTGTTCTCTTTCTCGATAACGGCGTCATCGTTGAAGAAGGACCGCCTGCAGATGTACTCGAAAACTCCAATAATGAACGGCTGCAAAGTTTCCTGCACCGGTTCCGGTCCTGAATGCATGTTAAAAAAGCTGACCCGTCCTTTACAGGGCAGGTCAGCTTTTCTCATATCTCAATTATGTCAGGGGATCTTCCCCGATAATTTTTACTTCGCGTTCAAGCGTTACGTCAAATGTTTGTTTAACCGTCGCCTGCACCGAATGGATTAAATCAATGTACTCTGTTGCAGATGCTCCGTTGCGGTTAATGATAAAGCCGGCATGCTTCAGGGATACCTGAGCACCGCCAATCTGCCGGCCCTGAAGATGGCTGTCCTGTATTAACTTACCGGCAAAGTAACCCGGCGGGCGCTTAAACACACTTCCGCACGATGGATATTCCAGAGGCTGTTTGGACTCCCGTCTATGTGTTAAGTCGTCCATCACCGTTTTAATCGCCGGATACTCACCAGCCTGCATCACAAATGTCGCTTCAAGAACAATGTAGCCATTAGCCGGGATATTGCTCGAACGGTATGCCAAATCCAGATCAGCCGCATCCAGCACCAGGAGATTCCCTTCCCGGTCAACTACAACCGCGCTTTTCAGCACATCTTTAATTTCACCATGATAGGCACCAGCGTTCATAAATAAGGCGCCACCGACAGATCCGGGAATCCCGCAGGCAAACTCAAGCCCTGTTAAAGTATGTGATAAAGCAAACTGTGACACATCAATAATCCGTGCGCCGCTCTGGGCTACAATATGCATCCCGTCCTTATGAATGGCTGCTAAGCGCCCCAGATTTAAAATAATACCGCGGATCCCGCCATCTTTTATAATCAAATTGGAACCATTCCCCAGCATCGTAAAGGGAATAGCTTCATTTAAAGCCAGTTTCACAATCGCTTGAACTTGTTCATATGTTTCGGGTGTTACATAAAAATCGGCTCTACCGCCAAGCTGTGTATACGTATGCCGATACAGCTCTTCATCCATTAAAACATTTTCCGGTGATGTAATAGCTGCCAGCTGTTCATACGTATGGCGATCATTGATCACAAACATCAATCCTTTGCTGTTCATTCCGTCTCATCGGATGTCTCCAGAAATTTATGAACCATCCGGTCAACCCGGTAATCATCATGCAACTCGCTGTGACCCAGACTCGGGTCATGAATCATTTGATAATCAAGTTGCCTGTCATCTGTTATACGCCGGATTATCGCAACACTTTCTGGTACAGCAACCGGGTCGCCCACACTGCCAATACTTAAGATCTTTAAATGATCCGGTATAGCATCCTTATTCATCTGCAGCTTCTTCAGTGCACGTGAACCAGGTTTAAGATCGTCGGCAGCCGGATCATGATTCGTTTTAAAATAGGCATCGTTGTAAATGCCGCCAAAGGGACCGCCGATAGCAATCAGTTTCCCTATGTCAGGGGATGTGGCTTTATCATGATACTGCTCAATATAATTCGTTGCCACGAGGCTCCCCATGGAATGGCTGACTAAATTAACGGTATTCATGTTAAACGTTTCTTTCATTTGGGCAAGAACCTTGGCAAGCCAGCCAGTTGTCTTCTCCACACTGGCACGATTATTACGGAAAATAACCTGAATCGACACAGGCTTCCTTACCTGCCCATTCGTCAGTTCATGGACCGTCAGTTCGCCTGTTCGAGAGACCTCATAAATCAGGGATGTCTGCCCCCAATCATATGTCTGGTCAAATCGATGCAGCATGTGGGCAAACGAATAATAGGTGCCCTTATAACCATGAACAAACACCGTTGGATGTTCTATTGTTTTGCCTGATGCTTGTGCCTTGTTCAGCGTATACAATCCGAACGCGGCACCCCCGATCAACAGGATAACCGCTACAATACCGATGATAGACTTCGCTTGCATGATCAGACCTCACTGACTAAATCTTATACCAATACAATACATTACTGTACCATATACCAGTATACCATTTACCAGCTTGTTCTGTCTTACCATTTAATGAAATTGTAAGCCATATGGAGGAATCCATCCGCGCAGTTTGCGGCAGCCAAACTGGAGCGAATAAAAAAACCAGGCTCTCATTTAGCCTGGTTTCACTGACTTATAGATTAACGGTCACATCAGCATCGTCACGAAGATCCTTAACGATTGATTGAGTTGCTTTTTGTCTATTCTGCCGTTCAACCCGTTTTTTAAGATCAGGTTTCTTCTCATCGAATGACTTTATATCTGTTTTTTCCTTGTCATCACCTTTTTGCTTGTTGATTTGTTTTTGCTGTTTCTTATATTGATCGTAAGCGTTCTTCACTTCTTTTTTCGATGGTTCAAGATCACCTGATTCCTCATCAATCAGCTTATCTAATTGCACCTGCTTCTTGACCTGGGACATAATCTTATCCTTGTCCATTCCCTGATCTTCAAGGGCTTTTACAAAGTCATCGGTCGACTCAAAATCCTTCCGCTGCTGTTTGGACAGTTCTTTCAGTGTATCATCAACTTCTTCGTCGGATACGTTATAATCACGATTATCCGCTTCCTGAGTCAGCAGTTTATTGCCAACCATACCTTCAGCTGTCTGCTTTTTCATCTTATCCTGGTCCAGATCCTTGCCGCTTATCTTAGCCCGCATAGCCATTTGCTGAAACTGGCCTTTATACGTCTTGGAAAATTCGTCTTTCTTAATTTTCTCGCCGTTGACTTTTGCCACAACATCTGGAACATCGTCTAAGTTCGGTTTAGGCATGTCCTTAGATGCTTGTTCACTCTGATTATTATCAGACGTATCTTTATCCTTATCTTTATCCGCAGAGTCATCGTCATCACCGCATGCTGCCAGTACAACAGCTAAACTTAAAGCGGCCAATAACATAATCAACTTTTTCATAAACGGCTACCCTCATTTCCATTCATTGTTCCTACATTCAAACATATTCAAGGGGGATTGTGCAAATGTCAACTTATGTGCCGTTTTCCGGAAAGGATCCTGCCAAGACAGTTTTCATAGTCGCCTATTACGATTCTGTAACAAACCGCAGCATTAATTTACGCAATTGTGCCGTAAGTAAATGCCAAAACGACTAACCCTGGGACCAGCACAAAGGTTACGAGCCCAAAGAAATGGAAGCAAGAGCTGCTGCCCTGCTTCCATTTGATCTTAATCCAATCCGTTTTCAACCTCATCGATCATTTCCTGCATCGAAAGCAAGCCGCCGCCGGAAAGGTACCATACGTTCGGATCTAAGTAAATAATATGATCATTTTTCGCTGCCGTCGTGTCATTGACAAGCTTGGTATCAAGGACCTTGCTGGCAGTCGTGTCACCGCCGATCGCTTTATCCCGGTCAATCACGAATAAATAATCCGGGTCCTGCTCAGCCACATATTCAAAAGTGACTTTCTGACCGTGCGTTGACGCTTCAATATTCTTATCGGAAGGTGTCACACCGAATACGTCGTGAATGAGACCGAAGCGTGACCCTGGGCCGTACGCACTGATCTTTCCGCCTGTTGATAAGAGAATCAAGCCTTCTTTATCATTAGCCGCTGTTTTATCCTGAAGTTCCTGTATTGATTGTTCAATAGCGCTAAGTTTTTGGTCGACCTTGTCTTCTTTTCCAAAGATTTTGCCCAGTTTCCTGGCGTTATCTTTAAACGATTCCATATAGTTGTCATTGTCAATGCCCACATAGATTGTCGGCGCGATTTTACTCAGTTCATCATAATCATCTGACTGTCGGCCAGAGATAATAATCAGTTCAGGATCTGCTTCATTGATGGCTTCAAAATCAGGTTCGATTAACGTACCAACATTGGTGTAGTCAGAATCCTCATACTTTGATAAGTACTCCGGCATGGAACTTCCCTGAGCAATCCCTTTTACGGGGACATCCAGTTTATCAAGCGTCTCTAAAGCTCCATAGTCAAACACAACGACGTTCTCCGGGTTTTTCGGAACATCTGTCTCATCCAGCTTATCGCTGATCGTAACCGTTTCTTTTTCTGAATCAGTATTATCCCCATCGTTATCTGATCCGGTAGACGCGTCCTCAGCGTTACTGCCGCAAGCTGCGAGAACCATCATTAATAGAAAAACAGATAAAAATGCTGAAAGCTTTTTAAGCATCGTCACCACTCCTTAAAGTTATATAAATCAACAAAATCTGCGACGCACCGACGTATTCTTTACCCAGTGGCTATTTCTTAGTCCCCTTCCCCTGCTGGAATGTCAAATGCCAGGATTAGCACAAATACTGATAGTGATAATCATTATCAATGTAAATTTAAAAAATAAACGCTTGCCACGACTGGGGTGACTCATAGACTGACACAGGCACCCCGATCTTCTATGGCGGAACGATTATGTGTAATACAGACAAATCCGGTTGTTGTTGATGATTTCGATTTGGATGTCCATATCAAACACTTCTTTTAACACTGGCTGCTGAATGATGTCGTCTGTCTCGCCGCCTTTAACGACCTTTCCATCTTTTAAGGCGACAATATGATCCGAATAACAGGAGGCAAAGTTAATATCATGCAGCACAATCACAACTGTTTTCTGCAGTTCGGTCACCATGGTCCTCAAGGCCTTCATAATTTCAACCGAATGATTCATATCCAGATTGTTGAGCGGCTCATCCAGCAAAATATATTCGGTGTCCTGTGCAAGGACCATTGCGATATAAGCCCGCTGCAGCTGCCCGCCGCTAAGCTGATCAATAAATTTGTCCTGCATGTCTTCAAGTCTCATATAATGCAGTGCGTCATTAATATGCCGCCAGTCTTCTGCTGTTAAGCGGCCCTGCGAATAAGGAAAGCGGCCAAAACTGACCAGGTCCTTGATCGTAATGCGGATGTTAACGTGATTGGATTGCTTAAGAATAGAAATCTTTTTGGCCAGATCATTATTTTTGCTTTTCTTGATATCCTCACCGTCAATGACAATCTCGCCGCTGTCCTTATCGATTAGCCGGCTGACCATCGATAACAGGGTACTCTTCCCAGCACCATTCGGGCCTATAAATGAGGTGATTTTGCCCTTTTCCACCGTAAGCGAAACGTCCTCAACCACATTCTTCTGACCGTACTGTTTGGTAACGTGTTTAACATCTAACATTATTTACTCTCCTTTAACAGCAGATAAAGAAAATATAATCCGCCAACAAGATTAATAACAACACTGACAGCTGTTCCAAAGTGAAGGATATGTTCAACAAACATTTGTGCACCTAAAAGCGAAATAACACTGATGAAGAGCGATCCAATAAGTAAAAACTTATGCTGATATGTCCCCATAAAGTGATACGTAATATTAGCCACCAAAAGCCCCAGAAATGTAATCGGACCAACCAAAGCTGTCGAAATCGATACAAGGGCTGCAATAATCAGCAAAAGGCGTTTGACGATCGCATTATAATCCACCCCTAAATTAACTGCCTGATCCTTTCCGAGTGACAACACATCTAAGTATTTAATAAACCGCAGCAAATAAAGACCAATCAGGACAACGCCCACAGCAGAGATAGCGAGCAACTGTGTGTTGACATTGTTAAAACTGGCAAACATGGAGTCTCTTACAACGAGAAATTCGTCAGGATCAATCAGGATTTCCATGAAAGATGAGATGCTGGAAAATAACGTGCCCATAATCAGGCCGACAAGCAATAGATAATAAATATTCTGCCCTTCGCGTTTAAACAGCAGCTTATACAGCAAAGCGGAAAACAAGAGCATCAGCCCAACTGACAGCGTGAAATGGAAATTGCTGTCCATCATGGTCAGCGTGTCAGCACCAAAGACAAACACAACAATGGTCTGAATCAGCATGTATAACGAATCCAGTCCGATAATATTGGGCGTTAGTATCTTGTTATTCGTGATAGTTTGAAAAATGATCGTTGATACAGCGATTGAACAGCCTGTAAGAACCATCGCAATAATTTTGTTAAACCGTCTCGACAGCACATACTCCCACTGACTGCCGATATCGATAAATAGAAATAGAGCAATAAATACGGCGGTTATAATTGCTAGTGTCGTCAGTTTAGCTTTCATTGGCTCTACGCCCCAATAACAAATAAAGGAAAATACCACTGCCGATAACACCGATTGTCAGGCTGATTGAAATTTCATAAGGATAAATAATAAGCCGTCCGACTATATCGCAAAACAGGACAAATACTGCTCCCATAAGCGCGGTGGGAAAAATACTTTTCCGGAGATGATCGCCCTGAAAGATCGTGACAATATTAGGTACAACCAGACCTAAAAAGGGCAGCGTCCCTACAGTGAGTATCACGATCGATGAAACAAACGCGACGATAACAAGCCCCAGATTAACAACCCGTTTATAATTCAGACCAAGACTCAGAGCAAAGTCCTCACCCATGCCTGCAAGTGTGAAACGGTTGGCAAATAAATAAGCCAGCAAGATGGCTGGGATACTGATATACAAAAGTTCATAACGGCCTTCAATGACCATGGAAAAATCACCATGCAGCCAGGATGAGACACTTTGTACCAGGTTGTATTTCAGTCCAAAAAATGTGGTTATCGAACCGACAATATTCCCAAACATCAGCCCGACGAGCGGAATGAATATCGTATTCTTAAACTTAATGCGATCGAGAATTTTCATGAAAATAAAAGTACCCGCGAGTGCAAATGCAAAAGCAATCGCCATTTTTTGCAGCATGCCTGCTGATGGGAAAAGAAGCAATGACACCAGCACACCGAGACGCGCAGAATCCATGGTGCCCGCGGTTGTGGGTGACACAAATTTGTTCCGTGTCAACTGCTGCATAATCAAACCGCAGATGCTCATAGCCGCACCCGCAATAATAATGCTGATGAGTCGCGGCAGACGGCTCACCGTCAGCATTTTCATCTGCTCATCAGTTAAATTGAAAATGTCCCACGGCGCAATATCCGAAACACCTATGAAAATAGACGTAAATGATAACAGGACCCCCACGACCACCAGATGCCATCGTTTCATACAAAACCCTCGAATACACATTAGAATGACTATTAAAATTGATTCATTCTAAATAAGAATGAAAATCATTATCAATTATGCGTTCCGAACCTATTATATCAAATTCCTTGGGAACTGCAATACAATCTGGTTAAAAAATCCGGCTTTTTTTAAGGAGGCAGACCATTTTATAAAAGCCATTAAAAAAGCCCTTGAAGGGTTAATACCCCCTTCAAAGGCGCCGAACTGACTGTTTAATCGTCCTCCACAATTTCACAGCCTTCATCTGTACAGTAAGTTGTTTTCGATTTTTTTGGATTTAATGATTGCAATCCCGGTTTTTCCTGTTCTTCTTCCCATACTTGTTCGAGCACATCAGCGAAAACCTTCTGTGGCTGGGCGCCTGAGACGGCATATTTTTCGTTGAAAACGAAGAAAGGAACGCCCTCAGCACCGAGTTGTCTTGCCTGTTCTTCATCGGCCCGGACATGAATGGCATAATCGTCTTTTTCCAATAAGGCTGATACCTCATCTTTGTCCAGTCCAGCCTCACCCGCAAGCCTGATCAGCGTTTTATAATCACTGATAAGCTCAGACTCTGTGAAATAGGCTTTTAACAATCGTTCGGTCATGTCTTTGCCTTTGCCCTTTTCCGCAGCATATTTGGCGACACGGTGAGCATCAAAGGTGTTGGTAGGCTTCATCGTGTCAAAATGATAGGTCAGTCCTGCCTCAGCAGCCTGCTTACCCACCTGTTCATTCATGCTCTTAGCCTGCTCGAAGGACATTCCTTTGGTTGCGGCCAAACGCTCATGTATATTATCGCCAGCGTTCAGCTCAGCATTCGGTTCCAGTTCATAACTTTTGTATGCAACTTCCACATTTTCACGGTATGGAAATTGTTCCAAAGCAAAGTCCAAGTGGCGTTTGCCTATATAACAAAACGGGCATACAAAATCTGACCATACGTCTATTTTCATCAGCTACACCCCTCTTCTGTTTTTATATTAGCACATCTGCACATAGAATGTTAATACCGTTATTGAAAACGGTTGCAGCAAATCCGCTTGTGTCGCAGCAAATAAAAGGAACCGATATGCCACCGGCTCCCGCAACATTTACTGTTCCGCGTCGTCTACAAAACGGCCATAATCAGGGACGGCCGTTTGATCAAACGTCCGCACAAGCTCATGCAGTCCCTCTGCCAGATCAGCGCCTTCCATCGCCCGGCCATGACCGGGCACCACACAATCAGGCTGCAGGGTCTCCAGCTTTTCCACCGATTGTCTGGCAGCCTCCCAATCTGTTGTCAAATAGCGCGGCGGTCCGTTCACTTCCGTATTTTGCATCAGCACATTATAAAATGAATCCTGCCGTACCGTAATAAAGGCATCACCTGAGATGAGCAGTGAATCGTCATCCCGGTACAAGGAAACATGACCGGGTGAATGCCCAGGCGTATGGAACCATTCCCATCCCGCCATTTCGGGTACCGTATGATCCTCTGGCAATGGCTGAACCGCATCAGCCAAATCAACGGGCTCATTCGGATAGATGCCGGAAATTTTCGCTAATACACCGCCTTCAACGCTCATATCCGGTTTAGGGTAACGCTTCTGACCGGTTAAATATGGCATTTCCAGTTCATGTGCATAAACCGGCACCTGCCACGTGTTCACCAAGTCCACTAATCCACCGATGTGGTCAAAATGGCCATGCGTTAAAATAATGGCAGACGGACGGCTGTCTTCGCCAAAGCGATCCGCTGCAGCCGCGCGAATCTCGTCAGCCGACCCAGGAAGGCCAGCATCAATCATTACCCACTCACCCTGCTCCGGGTCACCGACAAATAAGACGTTGGCGATCTGATCCGTATAATAATACACGTCAGGGGCAGCCTCCCGCCCGTAACCACTATCCACAGAAGTCATCGGAATAAATCGACTGTCTTCAGGTTCGTGCATTTCCTGATCCATTATAACCCCCTCCTTCTGAGAATAGTATCTGGCCCCAGCCTCATTTTATTAAGCGTTATCGCTTTTTCCATAAATTGAATTCAGGCTTTCATGACGCTTGCCACAAAAAACTGCCTTCCTGATTCAGGTCGGCAGCTGTATTATTATTCTTCCAGGAGCGATTGCCCCATAATGGAAACGCGCTTCGTATTTTTTAAGTCATCAAGCGTTTTGGCGCCAATGCCAAACATCGTCATTTTTAATTCAAGTTCAATCTGCTCCATCGCCTTGATAACATCCTGTTCCGATTCGGTTGCTGCCTCCAGCAATTGCCGGGCAAAGCCAATAACGTCAGACCCAATCGTCAGGGCCTTCGCAGCATCCACACCTGTCTTCATCCCGCCGCTGGAGACAACCGGCGCGTCCGGCAGCTTGCTCCTCACGGATACAAGGCAGTCTTTCGTTGGGATGCCCCAGTCATTGAATGCTTCAGCGGCAGCTTTTTTCAGCGGATCATTTGAGCGGAGTTTTTCCACCTGGCTCCAGGATGTGCCGCCAGCGCCAGCAACATCGATATAGGAAATGCCTGCATCGTAAAGTTTTTCCGCGACCGTGCCATCGATGCCAAAACCGACTTCCTTTGCGCCTACAGGAACGTCAAGCGACGAGCAGAGCTCTTTGATCTTCGGCAGCAGATCTTCAAAGTTTAAGTTTCCTTCATCCTGTATAGCTTCCTGCAGCGGGTTAAAGTGCAGCACAATCGCATCGGCACCCGTCAAATCAACAATCCGCTGACACTCCTTTGCGCCGTAACCATAATTCAACTGCACCACACCCAGGTTAGCAATCAGCGGAACACTCGGCGCATACTTCCGAATGAGAAAAGATTCCTGGTGCGCATCACTTTCCAAAAGAGCCCTTGTTGAGCCGAGTGCTATCGCCCAGCCTTTTTCCTCGGCTGCTTTGGCAAGGTTTTGATTAATGGTCGCGGCCAGTTCCGATCCGCCAGTCATCGAACTGACAAGGAAAGGTGCCTTGAGCGGCTTATCCAGAAACTGCGTGCGCGTATCAATATCGGCAAAGTTTATCTCTGGCATAGCATTATGTATAAACGAGATGCCTTCCAGACCTGTTGACTTATTAACGCCTTCAACATTGTCAGTTAAGCAGAGCCGGATATGTTCCGTTTTGCGCTGATTAATTCCTTGAGGCATGGTTATTCACCCTAACACATCATAGTTTAACATGCTTGTCTTTCCTGCATCTCCAGCATACCAGTAAACGGCTGGAAATAAAATAAAATAATTCACACAGGCTGCATACAAAAACAGGCCGGGACATAACTTAATATCAATTCTAATTCAGCTTTAATTGATAAAAATACGTTTGTCCCGGCTCATCTGCACCTATTGCTTGTTCATATCATTGGGCTCAGGTCCCTGCCGCTGGTTGTCATCGAGTTTGGCCATTTGCTCCATTTCCTCCGCAGTCAGTTCAAAGTCAAACACATCGAAATTTTCCTCAATGCGGGCTGGCGTTACGGATTTTGGAATCACAATCGCTTCAGTCTGCAAATGCCAGCGAAGAATAACTTGCGCGATCGTTTTGTTATGTTTTTTAGCAAGGTCACCGATAACGTCATCCTGCAGCGCATTGCCGCCACTCATCAGCGGGCTCCATGCTTCCACATAAATATTGTGCTCGGCACAGAATGCTTTAACGTCCTGCTGCTGCAGATATGGATGGCATTCGACCTGGTTCAGCACTGGCACAACCTCACATTCATCCAGGAGACGCTGCAAGTGCTCAATATTGAAGTTGCAAACGCCAATGGCCTTCACACGGCCGTCATGATACAGTTTTTCCATCGCTTTGTACGTTTCCACATAGTTGTCCACTTCTGGCATTGGCCAGTGGATTAAATAAAGATCCACATAATCAAGTCCCAGACGCTCAAGACTTGCATCAAATGCCTCGAGTGTCGAGTCATAGCCCTGATCGCTGTTCCACAGTTTCGTGGTGATGAAGAGGTCTTCCCTTGGGACGCCGCTGGCAGCAATGGCCCGGCCAACGCCTTCTTCATTGCCGTACACTTTAGCTGTATCAATGGAACGGTAGCCGACTTCAAGTGCTTTGGCTACAGATGTTTCTGCTTCTTCATCCGGCACTTGCCAGACACCGAATCCGAGCTGCGGCATCTCAAGGCCGTTATTTAAAGTTACATAGTTCATTTAAACGCTTCCTTTCTTTAAGGGTAAGTTAAGCCTATCACAGAAGGCAGTCCATTTAAAATGTTGTGTATCGGCTGCCAATAGCTCTCCGGTTCAGAGATCCTGTCCGCTCAGAAAACAGTCTTGCGTATGGTCATTCACCATGCCTGTTGCTTGCATAAAGGCGTAGCAGATGGTCGGTCCAACAAATTTAAAACCACGTTTTTTCAAGGCTTTGCTCATCTGCTCGGATGCCTCTGTTGAAGAAGGAACATCGGCTCCTGTCTCCCAATTGTTCACAATCGGCTCACCGCCGGTAAACTGCCAGATATAGGCAGAAAAACTGCCGAATTGCCGCTGAATCATCAGCACGGCAAGCGCATTTGTAATCACAGACTCAATCTTTTGCCTGTTCCGGATGATGCGTTTATCCTGGATCATTTTGTGCACCCTGTCCGTATCAAAGGCAGCCACTGTTGCCGGGTCAAAATCAGCAAATACTTTCCGGTAGTTTTCCCGCCGTTTTAAAATCGTCAGCCAGCTCAAACCTGCCTGTGCGCCTTCCAAAGACAGCATCTCAAATAATGTCTGATCATCATGAACCGGTCTTCCCCATTCATGATCATGATAGTCAATATAGATAGGGTCATCTGTCACCCATGCGCAGCGTTGTGTCTCCATTATCACTCGTCCTTTGTCTCGACTTCATTTGCATCATAGGAGATCCAGTCACTGAAACTGCCTGGATATAATTTAACATTGGTAAACCCGGCTGAGCGCAAGGCCAGCACATTAGGACAGGCCGACACGCCGGAGCCGCAGGAAACAATGATCTCCTCGTCCTGATTTAATGAAGCGAAGTGTTCCGCCAATTCATCAGTGTTTTTCCAATAGCCCTCGTCATCCAAAACGTCAGTCCAGACGAAGTTTTTCGCGCCAGGAATATGGCCCGCTCGGCGGTACATCGGTTCAGTCTGACCAAGATAACGTTCCCTGGCACGCGAGTCAATTAATGCAGCTGACTGATGCGCCAGTTTCAGCTGTACGTCCTCAATACCCACAGCAGCGTTCTCCCGGATAACAGGCTCGAACGTTTTAGCATTTAATGCTGGTATGGCGGTTGTGACAGGACGGCCTTCCTTCAGCCATTCATCAAATCCGCCATTAAGTAAATGCAC
The DNA here is from genome assembly GCF_042666895.1 of Lentibacillus kimchii. GTDB lineage: Bacteria > Bacillota > Bacilli > Bacillales > Amphibacillaceae > Lentibacillus > Lentibacillus kimchii. Next base: position 119,338 of record NZ_JBHTGR010000010.1, on the reverse strand, counting down.
ATCTCCATGCCCGGCATAATCCAGAAGCCACCAGAGCCTTGCCGCGAACATGTCATTCCCCTGGCCATACACCACAACCGTTGTATCATGATCGATCCCGATATGACCGATTTTTGCTGCGAACGCTTCCATGTCCGGCAGTGGATGACTGCCGCCATGCTTAGCTGCTTTTGCAGATAAATCTTTATTCAGATCCAAATAAACAGCCTGCGGAATGTGACCTTCCAGGTAGGCTTTCCGGCCAGCATCTTCATCCTGCAGCTGGAAACGTGTATCCACAACAACCGTCTGATCCGGATAATGCTGCATGCGTTCTGCCAGCCACGCCGTACTTACAACAACAGACATGTTAACCCCTCCCGATGCGTTTTTTTCGTAACGATCGCTCATGAAGATACTTACTTCCATTCTACCTGATGGATAGGCTTATGAACAGCCCTTCCTGCGCTTCATTTTTCTGGTATAGTCGTGATAAACTGGAAGGACTAATCTAAAGGTTAGACTGAAAAAGGAGCTGACATATCATGAAAGATACATTAATCGAACGCTTCACCCGCTACGCCAAAGTCGAAACACAGTCCGATGAGGCCAGCACGACCACACCATCCACATCCGGACAGCTGAACCTGGCCCATATGCTGGTGGATGAATTAAAGGAAATTGGCATGGCAGACGTCACCATTGATGATAACGGTTACGTTATGGCGACGCTCCCATCCAATACGAACAAAGACGTGCCGGTCATCGGCTTTTTGGCGCATGTGGATACAGCGACTGATTTCACCGGCAAAGACGTCAACCCGCAGATCGTCGACAATTATAATGGCGGTGATCTGACACTCAATCAGGAAAAGGGTATTGTCCTCACCACTGACGATTTCCCCGAACTGCCAGCCTACAAAGGTGATACGCTGATTACGACTGATGGCACGACATTGCTCGGAGCCGATGACAAAGCCGGCGTCACCGAGATTATGACAGCGATGCAGCATCTGATTGACCATCCGGAAATCGAACATGGCAAAGTGCGCGTGGCATTCACACCTGATGAGGAAATCGGACGCGGCCCGCATAAATTTGATGTGGACACGTTTGCGGCTGCATATGCCTATACGATGGATGGCGGTCCTTTAGGCGAACTGCAGTATGAAAGCTTCAACGCCGCAGCGGCCACAATCACCTTCCACGGCAACAGCGTCCATCCCGGCACAGGCAAAAATAAACTCGTGAACGCCGGAAAAATGGCTGCCGAATTTATCAATAAAGTTCCGGAATACGAAGCACCCGAATACACGGAGAAATATGAAGGCTTTTACCATTTGCTGTCCGTAAGCGGTGATGTAGAAGAAGCTTCGGTTTCCTATATTATCCGGGATTTTGATAAAGACAATTTTGCCTCACGAAAAGAAACATTCAACGATTTCACCCAGGAAATCAATGCTAAATATGGCCATGGTTCCGCTGACATCGACATGCATGATCAATACTACAACATGCGTGAAAAAATCGTACCTGTGCAGGATATTGTTGATATCGCATCCCAGGCTATGGAAAATCTGAACGTCACCCCGCTTATCAGACCTGTACGCGGCGGAACAGACGGGGCACAGCTTTCCTACAAAGGGCTGCCGACACCGAATATCTTTGCCGGCGGGGAGAATTTTCATGGGAAATTCGAATACATCTCCGTCGAAACGATGGAGCAGGCAACCAATGTCATCACAGAGATTTCCCGGCTGTTCGCCGCACGTTAAACGAGCGCAAACAGCCTTAGTTCGAACAGATATCTGCAGGTGCAGGCAGCAGATGCATCCGGTCGGGCCAAGTCAATCAGACGGCGGATGCCAACAACGTCATAGCCCGCTATGCTACAATGGATAAATAAAACGGAGAAAGCAGGGAGAGAAGACCATGCGCAACAAACGCCTCACAATCGCCTCAGCAGCACTGGGGACACTGCTGCTTGCAACAGGCTGCAGTGCTGGCGGTGACGATACAGCTGACGACAATAAGCAAACAACCCAGGCTGAACAAACAAGCGCAGCTGATCAGCCACTGGAACTGCCCGATAAGCACCTGCAGAAAAACGATGAAGGCAAGTCAGTGAAAGCCCTGCAGGAAAAACTGCAGAGGATCGGCTATGACATTGCATTAAGCGGAACCTATGATGCGCTAACGATCTGGGCCGTGACAGACTATCAAATGCAGCAGGACAACCTGGATGTCACAGGCGTGTATAATGACCGAACCCAGGAAGCCATGCAGGCATACAAGGATAATGTCAAAGCGATTAAACCAGGCCGAAAGCTTGATAAACCCAGCGACGAAGACACAGCCATCAGCAATCCGCACGAAATCCTGGCACTCGTTAACAAAGATCACGTTCTGCCGGATGGCTTTAAACCATTGAATCTGGTTGAGCCGGATGTCCAGTTCCCATTTGACGAATCACTGCCTAAGAAACAAATGCGCCAAGCAGCCGCCACAGCACTGGAAGACATGTTTCAGGCAGCCAATGAAGAAGATCTTGAGCTGTTTGCCCAGTCCGGCTATCGCTCATTTGACCGGCAGGATGCTATTTTCGCCTCCAATGTCCGTGAAAGTGGTGAAGAAGCTGCGAATCAATTCAGTGCCAAACCCGGCGAAAGCGAGCATCAGACCGGGCTGACAATGGATGTTACCAGTTCTGAGGTTAATTTTAAATTAGTGGAAGACTTTGGTGACACCGCAGAAGGCAAGTGGCTGAAAAAAAACGCTGCCGATTATGGATTTATCATCCGCTATCCTAAAGGCAAACAAGCCATTACAGGATACCAGTATGAACCCTGGCATTTGCGGTATGTCGGAGAAGAGGCAGCAACAGCGATCATGGAACAAGAACTGACACTGGAAGAATATCTCGGAAAAGCAGATTAAAGTACGCCAACAGACCGGCATGAGGAGGCTCAATAACCGCCCGCGGAGAAGATGTCTGTTTCCGGGCGGTTGAGCCTCTTTTTCTTTAAAAAGGCTTCAGAATCATAAGTGCAATGACAAGCAGAAAAATAATGTTCTCCAAATGCTCCCAGAAAAAAAGCTTTTTAGCCATGCGATAATAGTCATCAGGAATTGTCTCGCCCTGATGCTCCCGCAGCAGACGTTTGATCGGCCTGGACCTTGGAGCTAAAACCAGCGGCCCCATAGCAAGCGCGATTAGAAATAAGGCGAGACTTAATACATACCAGCCCTGGCTGTACAACGCAGGGTTCAGTGCTCCCATCCACAGACCGGTCACGAGAAGCAGGATCCCGCCGACCATGACAAAGCCATGCAGATGGCTCCGGATCAGGTAAGCATGCCTCAGTTCAGACATGTTCCGGGCCTTTGTCAAAATATAGGTCAGGATAAAACCCGGCCCCATGCCTAAAATTGCTGAAAACACATGGATAAAAACAAGCACGTCATAAAAGCTCATGCGCCATCACACCACTCTCATCATGTCTATCATACACGACTTGACTTAGGGAAAGGCCTTCTCAGGCAGGACACATTCGGACATTTCCTTGGCGCCATGGCACTCATCAACCGATATAGCGCTGCAAAATCCTGTCAACAGACCGCCCGTACACTTCCCCAAACATATTCAAATGAACGAGCAAATAATACAGCTGGTACACTGGTTTAATAGCGTCATAATCAGCTGACAGCGGGAAGCGTTCCTGATAAGCCTGATAAAAATCACGGCCAAAACCGCCGAATACTTCCGTAAAAGCCAGTTCAAAATGCCGATCACCATACAAAAACGACGGATCAATCACATACGGCTCGCCATCGGGACCGGCGAGCCAGTTACCGCCCCACAGATCTCCGTGCAGATAAGCGGGCGCCACATCGTCCGGCACCCACTTATGCAGATTTTCGAGCAGTTTTTCCATGCGCTCACGCCGTTTGCCTGTCATGGTGCCCTGCTCAATTCCCAGCTGTAATTGTCTCATAAGCCGCTGGTCGCGGTAATAGGCAAGCCAGCTGGCAAATAAGCCATTCGGCTGCGGAAGCGTTCCAACAAAGGTATCAGCGGAAAATCCATGCCATTGACCGGTCGACTGGTGCAGCGCCGCAATCCGGTCACCCAATTGCCACTCAGTGCTGGCTGCAGGTTTTCCGTCCACCCACGCCATGATGAGATAGGCACCCTGCGTGTCTTCAGTCAGGGCATACACATGTGGGACAGCAATAGATTGCGTCTCCCTGATCAGCTCCAGCCCCTGTGTTTCCAGATCAAAGAAATTCTCAGGAGCATTCGGCTGATATTTTATAAAGTATGCCTGATTTGCCGTTCTGGCATAGTAACTGTCATTGATTGAGCCGCCACCCACACGCTGAACCGTCTCCAGCCGGGCATGCTCACCCGCCTGTTCCAATGCTTGCTGAATGCGCTGCGTCATGGTCAGGGATGCTCCTTTAACACGATAATTTAAATCACGGAAAGCACAACCGCTCGTCTTAACGTATAAGCCTTGCCGCCAGTATAGCAGAATCACCCCGCCTGTCATAAGCAGACGGCATGTGTTGCATCCGGCCATTTCCGGCAAAATGCGAGAGGCATCCTTTCGCTTTTTGCGTTTTGCCGCGCCATCAGCTACAATTGACAGCAATTAGCAAAGATATATGCCGAGATGAGAAGTAGGAGGCTATCCATGGAAACAACCCACCAATCAACGGCATTGCAAAAAGTGATCCGTGACCGGCGTGCCGTGAAAAAACATTACAATGCTAAACCTGTCACCGAAGCAGCTGTCTTAAATTTATTGGAAGATGCCGTATGGGCACCCACACATGGTGTCCGCCAGCCATGGCGCTTTATTTTTATCGGCTCTGACGCGAAAGACCGTTTCGCACGCGAAGTCGCGTCTACTTATCCGGAACACCGGCAGCAAAATCGTTACGAGTATCTCTTGGAACCGTCTGCCTTCCTCATTGTTGTGATGGACGTGCCTGCCAGCCAGAAGCAGTGGGAGGAGAATTTCGGGGCCACCGCCTGCATGATTCAAAACTTTTGGCTGCTGGCCTGGGAGCAGAAGCTCGGTGTCGTCTGGAAAACGAACGCCCATATATACGATCCTCAGGTTAAAGACATTCTCGGGGTCGGTGATCAGGAGAAGATTGTCGGCTTTCTGCATCTGGGCTATTTTGATAACAAGCCGGCTAAAAAAGAACGCATAGCCGCTGCTGACAAATTCACACGTTTTCAAGGCTAATAAACATGCAAGACACCGGGACAAATATGAGCGCAGGAAAAGGCTCACCAGCCGCCCGCGGAGAAAATGTCTATTTCCGGAGCGGCTGATGAAACAAAACACATTTATGTCAGTCTATTAACGCTAGTCGTCCTCAAATACAGCACTTTTCAGCTGGCTGTATTGCGCGTGTCGCTCTATCGCCAGTTCAATCAGCTGGTCAATTAATTCAGGATAGGAAATACCGCTGATTTCCCATAGTTTCGGATACATACTGATTCGAGTGAAACCTGGAAGCGTATTAACTTCATTGACATAAACAGCCCCGTCCGTGGTCAAAAAGAAATCGACACGTGCCAGTCCGGCACACTCCAAAGCTTTAAAAACCGCGACAGCCGTTGTCTGCAGACGGCTCACCTCATCAGCTGACAACGCAGCTGGCATTTCGAGGATCGCACCCTCTTCGTCAATATACTTGGACTCATAGGAATAAAATTCAGTCTGCGGCAGCACCTCGCCCGGAACCGACGCTTTGGGATCGTCATTGCCTAAAACAGCACATTCAATCTCGCGCCCTTTCAGCGTTTCTTCAATTACTAGCTTTTGATCGTATTGAAACGCTTCGTTAATCGCCTGATCAAACGCAGCTTGTGTCGACACTTTGCTGACGCCGACAGACGACCCCTGATTGGCGGGCTTAATAAACATCGGCACGCCCAGTTGTTCCCTGGCATACGTAAAATCGATCATCGACCGTTCGGCAAATGTGTAAGCCAGACCTTTCGCCACATTGATGCCAGACGCCTGCAGCAGACGCTTAGCAATATCTTTATCCATGCAGATGGCTGAACCCAGCACACTGGTCCCGACAAATGGCAGATTGGCCATCCGCATCAGCCCCTGCAGACTGCCATCTTCACCCATGGTGCCATGAACGATTGGAAACACGGCATCCAGCTGCTCAAGTTTTTCCGCATCCGCTGCCCTCACCAATTGATGATCGGTCGCACCCGGAACGACGCCCACAGACTTATTTGATTTATGCAGCTGAATCCGTTCAGGATCCTCAGCATTAATCAGATAGGACGCTTGATCATTGATATGCCACTTCCCCTGTTTATCAATTCCGATTAGCATAACATCGTATTTATCGTGATCAATCGCATCGACGATATTTTTAGCTGATTGCAATGACACTTCATGTTCGGCTGACTGACCGCCAAAAATAATGCCTACTTTTCGCTTGGGCATAACTCAGAACTCCTTTTGCAAATGTCTATATTTAAAATAGCATACAAAGGCTTGTTCAAAACAGCAATTATTTATTTTTTAAAAAATCAGTTGACAGAAAACGAAAATCACCTTATGATTGAAAGCAATCAATACAACGAACAAAGCGATGACGAAGAAGAGTAATCTGTTTGTTCCACTCAAGAGAGTCGGTGGCTGGTGTGAACCGACGTGAGCGGCAGATGAATGGCCTTCAGAGCTCCAAACCGAACCGTACAGGCAGTAGGCTTTGGCGACAGTCCCATCGTTACTGGGATGCGTATGAAACAGACATGTTTGATACGGCCAGAGCAGGCTGTTTACAGCTGACAAAGGTGGCACCGCGGGTTCCTCGTCCTTTTATAGGATGAGGAACCCGTTTTTTTATTGAGTCACGCAGCCGCCAGCTGCTGAGCAGGCATAACTCACCACAAACATTTAATATAATCCAGCCAAATCGCTGCGTAAGAAGAGTAGGCTTTCGTGAAGCGTTACAGAGAGCCGGTGATGGTGTGATACCGGCACGTGAATCATAGCTGAATGGCCTTACAAGAGGTTTCCTGAAATCACAGTACGGAAACACGGAGTTCCGCCGTTACACGGATAGGCTGTCGAGGCTGGGACAAAACTTAAGTTGCCAGCTCTAAAGACGAACGACATTCAGGATTTAGCGGCGTCTATTTCCGGAGCGGACTTATTGCTCCAGCTCTTTATGTCACTTGTTCGGACTTTATAGTTAACAAAAAGACATTTGCCCGCCTTCCGCAGCCGAAAAGAGATGGAGATACGTATCTCCAATAAGAGGTGGCACCGCGATCACAATCGTCCTCTGCACCACACACATGTGTGATGCAGAGGACTTTTTTATTGGATCCAGATAAAGAGAGGAGCATCGTTCATATGGCGAACTGCAAATATACCGAATTAAATGCTGACAATCTGACGCCTATTAGTATCTACGAGAACCTTGACGGAAGGAATAAGTTTCTGCTCGAAAGTTCCCGTCATCATGACGAAAAGGGGCGTTATTCGTTTATTGGCGCCGATCCCTATATGGAATTGACCGGAAATGGCGATGTAACAACCATTTATGACCACCGGCGAGGAACAGCCATCAGCCGGAGTGAACCAGTTCTGCACGTTTTTCAGGCCGTATGCCCGCAGCAGGATATAACGCTGCCATTCCCTTTCTTCGGTGGTGCCGTGGGCTACATCGGTCATGACGCCATCCGCAGTCAGGAAACAATCGGGGGTGACTTGCAGGCCGATAGTGCTATGCCGGATGCCCACTTAATGCTGTATCAGTCGATTATTGTGTATGACCATCACGCTGAATCGGTTTTTCTTGTCACAGTGACTATGGATCAAGCATCTGAAGATATCCTGGATGAACGACTTGAGAAACTAAAAAAAGCACTAAGACCATTTCCGACCGCTGATTTGCCAGCTGATGAAGCCATGACATTTCAGCCTGAGATGGATCAGGCGCAATTTATGGACCTTGTCCAGCAGGCCAAAAATCATATAAGCCAGGGCGATGTTTTTCAAATTGTGCTATCCCAGCGGATGAAAGCACCCATTACAAGTGATCCATTTGCCTACTATCGAAAACTGCGCAAGGCGAACCCGTCACCTTATATGTTCTATATCAATTTTTCGGATTACACGGTTTTAGGAGCCTCACCGGAGAGTCTGGTTGACATACACGGTTCAGACGTCACCGCGAATCCAATAGCCGGCACACGTCCGCGCGGCGGGACAGCAGCAGAAGATGAGGTTCTCTTGCAGGATCTCACAACAGATCAAAAAGAGATCGCTGAGCATAAAATGCTGGCTGATCTGAGCCAGTATGACCTGGGCCGTATCTGTGAACAGAACAGTGTGCGCTTCTCCCGCTATATGACAGTGGAATACTACCAGCATGTCATGCACATGGTCTCTGAAGTACACGGGAAGCTCGCTGCCGGCTATACGAGTCTTGATGCACTCCAGGCGTGTTTACCGGCCGGGACGGTTTCCGGCATGCCAAAATCACGTGCCATGGCCATCATCGATCAGCTTGAAGACAACCGGCGCGGTTTTTACGGCGGCGGGGTTGGCTATATCAGTTTCAATCATGACTTGAATATGGCCCTTGCTATCCGGTCTCTGATCATCCAGGGTGATCAGGCCATCTTGCAAACCGGCGCTGGCATTGTCGCCGATTCTGATCCAGCATCCGAGTATGCTGAAACACTAAACAAAGCAAAGGCTCTAATGGACGTTTCCGCGCACCATGTAACATCGGGCCAGACATGACTGAGGCTATCAGCATCATCACTTTCAAGAGAGGAGTTTTAAGCATGAAACAGTATCTGGAAAAATTGCTTGCCAGAGAGGATTTATCATTAGAGGAAATGCAAGCGGCCACCGCAGCCGCTTTTGATGACCACGTCAGCGAAAGTGAACGCGCGTCTTTTCTGACTGCATTACGCGCTAAAGGCGAAACACCGGCGGAAATTGCCGGACTCGTCAAGGCGGTTCGCGCCCAGTCAAGCCAGTCAACGAATGCCGTCGCTCACGTCATGGATAACTGCGGTACAGGGGGGGATGGCTCACACAGTTTTAATATCAGTACAACAGCCGCTTTCGTCATAGCCGGGACTGGTGTGAAAGTCGCCAAACACGGCAACCGCAGTGTGACAAGTCAAACAGGCAGTGCAGACGTCCTGGAGCATCTGGGTGTTTCCTTATCATTTTCCAAACAGCACGTGATCGATATGCTGAACGACAACAATATTGCGTTTTTATTTGCACCGCATGTTCTCCCTGGTATCAAGCGATTCGCGACTGTCAGGAAAGACTTGGCCATACCAACCATCTTCAACATCATCGGACCGCTGACCAATCCAGTAGCCCTCGACACGCAGCTCATGGGGGCTTACCGCCGTGACATGCTGCCGCTCTTAGCGGAAACACTCAAACAGCTGGGACGCAGGCGCGCACTGATCGTTAACGGTGCCGGTTATATGGATGAAGCATCACTCGCGGGTGAGAATCATCTGTCACTTTTAGAAAATGGCAGCGTGCGGTCATTCACCCTTCATCCGTCCGATGTTAATCTGCCGGTTTATGCCAATGAGCAAATCCAGGGCGGTGATACGTCAGACAATGCCCGAATCCTGCGTGATGTCTTAAATGGCACCCCAGGCCCGCATCTCGATACCGTCCTTCTGAATGCCGGGCTGGCCCTGTACGCGAACGGGGCCGCCCCGTCAATCAGCAAGGGGATCGAAATGGCAAATGAAAGCATTCACAGCGGCGCTGCCCTCAAAACACTGAACCGGCTTGTTGACTACAGCCGGCATGCTGCAAGCGAGGTGATGTAAGTGGGTATTTTAACGGAAATTCTTCAGCAAAAAGAAAAAGAAGTGACGTCTTTAAAAGAGCAGCCGCTTCCCGAAAGCACTGGGAAGACGCGCGCAACACCATCCTTTGTCCAAACAATTTCAAGCGCAGAACACATGACGGTCATCGCCGAAATTAAACGGGCCTCACCTTCCAAAGGCTCGATCGACCCTGACGTTGATCCAGCCCGCAAAGCGGCTTTATATGAAGCGTGTGGTGCCGGAGCCATTTCCGTTTTAACGGATGAGCCATTTTTCAAAGGATCTATGGATGACCTTCGCACGATTCGGCAGACGGTTAATGTCCCGCTCCTTGCTAAAGACTTTTTCATCGATCAAGTGCAAATTGATCATGCCAAAGCGGCAGGCGCCTCGATCATTCTGTTAATCGTGGCCGCCATGTCCCCGTTCAAATTGCAGAATCTGTTCGCCTATGCCAAAGAGCAGAAACTGGATGTGCTTTGCGAAGTGCATAATGAACAGGAAATGATGACCGCGATTGAACTGGGGGCTGATGTGATCGGCATCAATAATCGGGACTTAAACACATTCACGGTCGATCTGGCTACGACCGGGCAGCTGGCTTCGCTGGTGACAAATCCGGACACCTTAATCATCAGTGAGAGCGGCCTGGCCTCACGCCGAGACGCCCAGCAGGCAGCACACGCCGGTGCCCGCGCTGTTCTCATGGGCGAAACCCTGATGCGCTCTGATGATGTGCGGGGCATGGTCACTGACTTGCGCGTCCCGCTCCCTGAAGGAGGCCATTTTCATGCACGTTAAAATTTGTGGTATCACGACTTCTGCAGCTGCACAGGAAGCACTCAGAGCCGGAGCGGATTTTCTCGGGTTTGTCTTTGCACCGAGCAAACGCCAGCTGACGCCAGAGCAGGCAGCCCGCATCACGGCGGACTTGCCGCCGTCACTAGCAAAAGTCGGTGTGTTTGTGAACGCCTCCCGCGATACCATTATGACAACAGCCGAACAGGCCGGCCTGGACATGATTCAGCTGCACGGGGACGAACCGCCATCATTCGCTGCGTCACTCCCCTATCCTGTGATCAAGGCCTTCCGATTGCGTGAGCAGCACCCGGAAACGATTAAACGTTATCCGTGCACGTATAACTTGATTGACAGTCCAACAGGACCCGGCCGGGGCGGCAATGGCACAACCTTTGACTGGAAACAGCTCGCAGACAGCAGCCTCGACCCGCACAAAACCATACTGGCCGGCGGACTGACACCCGAAAACGTGCATGCAGCCATTACCGCGGCAGGACCGGCCGCGGTCGACGTGTCCAGTGGGGTGGAAACAGATGGCACGAAAGATCTGGCAAAAATAAACCAATTCATTCAAAACGCCAAACAGAAAGGATGAGAACCATGAGCACGTATGCAAACCCTGATAACGCAGGAAAGTATGGCCAGTTCGGCGGGCGGTTTGTCCCGGAATTGCTGATGCCGGCTTTACTCGAACTGGATGACGCTTATCAAGAAGCCATAAACGACCCGGCTTTCAATGACGAACTTAATGATTATCTGCAGAACTATGTCGGCCGTGAAACGCCGCTCTATTATGCCCAGCATTTGTCAGAAAGACTGGGCGGGCCTAAAATCTATTTAAAACGCGAAGATTTAAACCATACCGGTGCTCATAAAATTAACAATACCATCGGCCAGGCTCTGTTAACACGCCGGATGGGGAAAACGAAAGTCGTTGCCGAGACCGGTGCCGGCCAGCATGGCGTCGCAACAGCAACGGTCTGTGCCCTGCTTGGATTAGACTGTGTCATTTTCATGGGTGAAACCGATATCGAACGCCAAAAATTAAACGTTTTCCGGATGGAGCTGCTCGGTGCGAAAGTCGAAAGCGTCTCCCAGGGCAATGGCACGCTGAAAGATGCGGTTAATGAAGCCCTGCGCTACTGGGTCAGCCATGTATCTGACACGCACTATATTATCGGCTCTGTCGTCGGCCCGCATCCTTTTCCGCAAATGGTGCGCGATTTTCAGTCCGTTATTGGAAAAGAGACAAGAGAGCAGCACCTGCACGCTGAGGGACAATTGCCGGACGCTGTCATTGCTTGCGTCGGCGGCGGCAGTAATTCAATGGGCATGTTTCACCCGTTCATCGAGGATGAGGGCGTTGCCATATATGGAGTCGAAGCAGGCGGCAGCGGCATCGAAACCCAGCAGCATGCCGCTACCCTGACAGCTGGCAATATCGGCGTGCTGCACGGTACGATGACTCATTTGCTGCAGGATGAGGACGGTCAGATTGAGGAAGCCTATTCGATTTCAGCAGGTCTTGACTACCCAGGTGTCGGCCCTGAGCACAGCTATCTGAAAGACACCGGCCGGGTCACGTACACCTCAGTCACCGATCAGGAAGCACTCGACGCATTTAAAGACCTGTCACAGACAGAAGGTATTATTCCGGCTCTCGAAAGTGCTCATGCGGTTGCTTTTGCAATGAAACAGGCCAACCAGATGAGCGAAACCGAGTCGCTGGTTATCTGCCTGTCCGGGCGCGGTGATAAAGATGTTGCATCAGTCAAAGACATGCTGGGAGGGACTGCAAATGACTAATCTCTTTTTAAATCAGACGTTAGAAGCTAAACGCGCGGAAGGAAAAAACCTGCTCATTCCTTATATTATGGCCGGTGATGGCGGTCTGGATATCCTGGAAGAACGCCTCGCCTTTCTGGAAGCTTGTGGAGCGGCAGCCGTGGAACTTGGCATCCCCTTTTCTGACCCGGTAGCTGACGGGCCGGTCATCCAGGATGCCGGCCAGCGGGCATTAGCAGGTGGCACAACACTGGAAGGCGTTCTGGAAACATTGCAGACGTTCCAGACGTTAACCATCCCGGTCGTTTTCATGACTTATTTCAACCCTATCTATACGTATGGGATCGAGCGTTTTGCCAAGGATTGTGCCAGTGCTGGCGTCAGCGGCGTGATTATACCTGATTTGCCGCTGGAGGAAGAACAGATTGTGACTGATAGCTTAAACCAGCGAGACATCAGCCACATCCGTCTGGCCGCCATGACCAGCCCGGATGAACGGCTCACGGCTATCGCCCAGCGGACAGAGGGCTTCCTTTATGCCGTTTCAGTCACCGGAACAACAGGTGCCCGGTCAAAGCATGACAGCCAGGTCAAAACCTATCTGCAAACATTAAAAACAATGACGGATGCACCCGTTTTAGCCGGTTTCGGCATTTCAGCTCCAGAGCAGGCGCGTGACCTCAGCTCCAGCTGTGATGGTGTGATTATCGGAAGCAAAATCGTGGATGCTTTCCATAAAGGTGAAACCGATACGATTAAACATTTGATAGAAGAAAGTATTTAGTCTGTCCTGTCACTTGCCAATAATTGGTGAGTGACAGTCTGTTCACCCTTCCTGCCGGCCTTGGAATAATCACCATCAGGACGTGTATAATAAGGTTTAAACTTAAGTCTTAAGCAATGACCCGCTCATTTAAACTGCAAAAAAATCGAGACAAATCCATTGCACAAAACGACAATTTGTATTATTATTTTCTATGGAATTAAACAAAACAACATGCTGGTGTAGCACAATTGGTAGTGCACTTCACTCGTAATGAAGGGGTTGGAGGTTCAAGTCCTCTCACCAGCACTCTTTTATTTGGGGGAGTACCCAAGCCCGGCTGAAGGGGATGCACTCGAAATGCATTAGGGCGTTGACGCGCCGCGTGGGTTCGAATCCCACCTCCTCCGCTTTATAGAGATTAGCTAAAAACTGTCGCCTTAACGGGCGGCAGTTTATTATATAACAGCAAAACACCAAAGGAGACAGAATCATGAACGACTACACCGACTTAACGACGCTTGAGCAAGTTGATGACTTTCTCACCAGCCATTCACTAACCCTTTTATTTATCTCCCGGACCGGCTGCAGTGTCTGCCACGGCTTATTTCCTCAGGTTCAAGAGCTTCTGGAAGATTATCCGGCCGTCCACATGGGGCATGTCAACGCTGATCATTTGGAGGCGATTGCCGGCCGCTTTTCCATTTTTACCGTCCCCGTCATTCTCGTGTTTGCAGGAGGAAAAGAATATATGCGTGAGGCCCGCATTGTTCAGATGGATTTGTTTGCGGAGAAATTAAATAAACTTTATACAGCTTATCTCACGTAAACAGGATAAGCCATCTGCCAGCCGCCCCCTGCCTGCCCTAGGATGATAGTCTATCAGCAGCTGACACATTAACAGACAAATCATAGACAACAATACAGTCAGCCCCCGCCTTAAAGCCATAAGATGAACCAAAGCTTATAGAAAGCAGGTGATGACTATGGCTGAAGACTCATCTCAGCAGAACATGATTCCTGAGCAAGTTGTCAGGGTCATGATTGACGATATATTCCGCAAAAATAACGTCGAGCCCGAAGAAGTCAAAAAGAATATTCCCTCTGACCAGAAACAAATGCTTAAGAGTATGGTTGATGACCTGAAGGAACAAGTCGAACAATTTAATCAAGGGGAAAAGAAGACGAACGAATCAGATGACTAATGTCTATTAAAGAAAACACCTTCCTAATAGGTGTTTTCTTTATTTTTGTCCAAAAGCGGCTAATCTAGTTAGATATACAATCCAACTAATAGGAAAAACCATAGCTTATTATTAAGAAATGAAAGGAGTGTTAAAAAATGAGGTCAAATCACGAACACCATACGATGAATCCCTACGGTGACAAAAGCAAGTACTTCTACCTCAAGGATAAACGCAAGCGCGGGCATCAGATCAGCTGCGGGCATTGCGGATCCACCAGCAATCAGTACGGGTGCAGCAACTGCGGCAAACATGAGCATAACCACCAGCACCACTGTCAGCAATGCGGCACCCATGATTGCGAACCTGGCTACAGCACTTGCAAAGACTGCAGACACCAACACAATAAACCTGAGTACGACTACAATCATGACCACCCATATGAGATGCCAAAAGCTGAACCAGCCACTGTTTCACAGAGTGCCAGTCAATACGACTTTATGGATCAGGAATCAGCCGAGATGATTTGGGTAAAGGAATCTTGCAACATCCGTGTCGATTCAACAGACACACAAATCGGCGTTTCACTCCAGGCAAGTTTACAGCTGGCAATCGCCGTTGTTCTAAACATTGCCATTGCCGACTCCGGGCAAAGTGAAGCCATATCACAGGAACTCTTCCAGAACTTTGATGCCGAGCAAGTCAATAAACAAAAAATTTATATCTATAACACAAAAGACGCTGTCGTCACCACACGGGATACGGATCTGGCCATCAACATTCAAGTCATGCTGCAGCTGCTTGTAGCCCTTGTTGCGATGGTTGACATTTTATAAATCTTCAAGAAAGGAGCTGGAAAATATGAGCCATATGACAGAAACAAACTGGCGTGCTTTGGACCACTGTGATCAGCCTGCCAAGCAGAACAGCAATGCGACTATAGACCAAAATGCTGTTCAATCGGCAGCTGCCCAGCAAACATCAGATGAATGGATCATCATTAAAGACTCCGAAAACATTGATGTGACAACGACCGACCGGCAAACGGCGGTTTCCCTCCAACTAGGTATCGAGGCCGCCATCACCGCTGTCATTCAAATTGCTATCGCTGATTCAACACAAGCCAGGGATATCAAAAACAGCTTTAAACAGGTTGCCAAAACAAAACAGGCAAACCGGCAAAAGACCATCGTCGAACAATCAAAAGATGTAGAAATCACAACCGAGGATACAGATATTGCCGTAAACGTCCAAATCATGCTCCAAGTACTGCTCGCCGTTGTCGCCAGCCTCGATATTCTGTAACAACCCCCCCATGCCGGGGAGGCTACTCAAGCACCCCATCCACTTAAAAGCACCAGTCACCCGGAGTCTCCCCGGCATGTCTTAATAAACCTTTTACGGGAAATCTTAACTTTTAACGAAAGGAATGATGGATCATGGCCAATTTGACAGATCGTCAGCGAAATCTGCTGCAATTGGTGAATCAGTTAAACCAGAGTTTAATACCGGATCAAAATACAGGACAAGAGCAGACAACAGCCCCAAACGCTGATATGAATAAAAATGTTTCCGTTAATGTACCAGGCTTTGATATGAATACCGGATTGAATCTGGATTTTGGCAAACCGGGCAATACCAATCCACCCACACAGCCATCCCAGCCTTCGAGCCCCCAGACAATGCGGGATGTATTGCTTAACCTCCAAAACGATCAAGTAGAAATCACCACACCATTCGGGCCGGTAACCGGAACACTGATAGCAGTAAAGGATAACTACGCTGTGCTGGTAGAAAGCGATGGATCGTTAAATCTTGTTCCGATCGATAAGATAGAACAAGTCAGTCAATTATAAGGAGGGATTCACATGTTTCAGGCTACGTTGGCAGCTGAACTTGCCACACGCGTTGGATCAAGAGTAGAAATTGCAACGGGTAACAATTTAATTGAAGGTGTTCTCTCAGGCGTAACAGACGATTTGGTTCTGGTCGTTAAGATCGACACAGGCTATGACAATACAACAGTGTACTTGTCATTAGATGCGATTAACTTTGTCCGCTTCCCTGTCGCTGCAGCATAACTCCGGAAACACCTCCCATACACCAAAGCCCCCGGCCCACAACAGGCCGGGGGCTTTTCATCTGCAAATAATGCTAGTGATAAGTGCTGCGCGAAACAATGGCATCTGTAATCTGATTGGCCATTGCCAGCGCTCGTCTGCCGTCCTCACCAGTAACAGAAGGCTCAGAATCAGATTTAAGACAACTCAAGAAGTCCCTTAATTGGAGATATAACGGCTGAGCCGCATCGCCGACTTGAATCGTCTGGGAAACCGGAATCGGGTCCTGACCTGTTTTCTCGGTGAACGTCCGCGTGACGTTAATTTCCTTATGCAGTATATCTGCCTCAATCATGCCATTCTTAGTCAGAATACGAATCGATCGCACCTTCCTGCCGGCCATAAAACTTGATGTCAATTGAGCCGTCTCCCCTTGTGACGTTCTGAGAACAACGGCTGCATGCTTTGGCGTATCCCCTGAAACCTGTCCGACAGCTGCGAAATCAAGCGTGCTGTCTGAAAACCATTCATTAAATATATAGATGTCGTGAATCATTAAGTCCGTCACAACATTAACATTCTGCAGCCGGCTTTCTTCCGGACTGACTCTGTGACAGCTCATGCCAATGATGGATTCAGATTCCAGCAATTCCAGCAACACCTGGATGAATGGATTATAAAGTTCGATATGGCCTGTTTGCAGTTTAACGCCCTTCGCATGAGCCTTTGCAATTAAATCGTCAGCCTCTGCCACAGTATTTGTGAGCGGCTTTTCCATCAGCATATGCACGTTTCGCCGGACACAGGCCAGCCCGATGGCATAATGGCGCTCTGTTGGCACCGCGATACTGACAGCATCAACAGATCCGAGCAGATCATCAACGGACTGAAATGACTGGACCCGATAGTACTCTGCCACGTCACGTTTTGTCTGTTTATCATCATCATAGATTCCGACCAGCTGGCAAACATCGTTCATGGCCAGATACGTCTGGACATGATTTTGTCCCATATGCCCTGTTCCAATGACACCTACTTTCATACAAATCGCCTCACTTGACTAATAGAAGTTCTTCGATAGTCTATGCGCGAGCTTCTCTAAGACAATAGACTGTCATACTGAGAACACGGCAAAATTGGCCTCTGCCCTATGAATTTTACTCGTCCCGTTAAAAAACCACACCGTTCAGGAAAAAACAGCATATGATTTAACACGTGTTTAATAAAGGAGGGATTCGATTGGCATCTATTCCGAGTACCACGCAGGTCGGAACGCATGTCATTTTGGAAGACGGTGTTGTTCTGGGGGAGCGTGTGACGATCGGTCACAACACCACAATTCTAAAGGGGACATATATAGGCGACGATGTGACAATCGGTCATAACTGTGTCCTCGGCATCAAGCCAGGGGGCAATCAGCGTATGCGGAACACAGCCAGCCAGGCTGACCCGTTAATCATTCAGGCAGGCACAACAATCGGACATCTGGCTTCTATCTACGCCGGAACCCGTATCGGGAAAAATGGCTTCATCGGTGATCACGCAAGCATCCGGGAAAATGTCCTGATTGATGATACCTCCGTCATCGGAAGAGCGGCAATCATCGAATTAAATACCAGCATCGGCAAAGCCTGTACCATTCAGACACAAGCCTATATTACGGGCGACACAACCTTGGAAAACAATGTGTTCATCGGCCCTGATGTCTCGATGGCGAACGATAAATATATGGGGACTGAACCATCAACTCTAACTGGCCCTTATATTAAAACAGGCGCGAAAGTTGGTCATAATGCGTCCCTTCTGCCAAATATAACCATCGGATCCAGCAGTATCGTTGGTGCTGGTTCTGTCGTCACCAAAGATGTTGCCGACGCTGTCACCGTTGCCGGCGTGCCTGCGAAACAGCTTAAGACACCATGATTCTGATCAGGCGGCAGGTATTATCTGTGCGGGGCAATCAATCAATGACGCGTTCAAACACAAGCACACGCAAACGCCACTTTCGCAGCATAACATAACGTAACGTTTATAAAGAAATGAGGTTATCGTATGGACGACTCGCACAACCCCGCTGCATCCACTGTCGCCGTTATTGGTCTCGGCAAAATTGGCCTTCCTCTGGCAGCGCTGTTTGCACGTAATGGCTATCACGTCATCGGTGCGGACATTGATCCCACCGCTGTAGCTGCGGTTAATCAAGGAACGTCACACATCGACAATGAACCGGGACTGGCTAATCTTATCACAGCAGCCCGTCACGCTAATACATTAGCGGCAACCACTAATACGGCTGAAGCTGTCGCCCAGGCTGATATTATCGTTGTTATCGTTCCTGTATTAACCGATGACCAAAACAAGATTGACTATCGCAGCATTGATCAAGCCGTTAAGACTATCGCACAGGGCCTTCAGAAGGACTCACTGGTCATATTTGAAACAACCCTTCCGCCCGGCGATACCGAAAACCGCTTCGGGAAAATGATTGAGGAGACATCCGGTTGGCAGCCGGGAAAAGACGTCGATCTCGCTTACAGTCCCGAGCGGGTTTATGCCAATCAGATAATCCATGATTTAGAGCATTACCCCAAAGTCATCGGCGGCATCAATGACCGAAGCCGCAAACGTGCTGCGGCCTTTTATCAAAAAGCCCTTGGGTGCCCTTTAATCGACGTGCGCTCACTGGAAACAGCTGAATTCGCCAAAATCGCCGAATGTGTTTATCGCGATGTGAATATTGCGCTTGCCAACGAACTCGCCATGTTTGCTGACAGGCTTGATGTCCATATGCCGGAAGTCCTTCAGGCCAGCAACAGTCAGCCTTATGCCCATATCCATTCGCCTGGTATTGGCGTCGGCGGCCACTGTATTCCGGTCTATCCTTACTTTTTCATCAATCAGGGCCTGAACACCGGCCTCGTCCCTCTATCACGGCAGGTTAATGACGGCATGGCAAACTACGCTATTAACAAAATCGAAAAACAGATCGGAGCATTGGACGATAAAACTATTCTGATTCTGGGTCTCTCCTACCGGGGCGACGTGAAGGAGCCCGCCAAATCAACAGCCCTTCTGCTCATCGAAGAGCTCAAAAATAAAGGCGCACACCCTTTTGTTCACGATCCCCTATTCTCTGACGAGGACATCCTGAACTGCGAAGCCACGCCACTCACATTAAACAGTCAAGCATGTGCCGATATCGATGGCGTGATACTGCAGGCATTTCACAAACAATACAGCGAACTTGATTTCAGTCAGTTCCCCAACTGCCAAATTGTTCTGGACGGCCGGAATCAACTGAACAAACAAGACATCACGCGGCACGGCATTACCTATGCAGGCATCGGAAACACAGGAGGTGATGGTTTTGACACACATCCCTATGGCTGATCTAAAAGCCGAATGGACTCTTCTTAAAGAGCCCGTCACAGAAGTAGTTAACGAGGTTCTGGCGAGTGGCAGCTATGTATTGGGCGAGAAGGGTGACGAATTGGAAAAGCGGTTGTCCAGCCGTATCGGAACAGCCTATGGTATCGGGACCGCAAGCGGCACAGACGCCTTAAAGCTGTCACTGCAGGCACTGGATATAGGGCCAGGTGATGAAGTGATCACAACGCCATTCACCTTTTTTGCCAGCGCCGGAGCGATTGCCCAGACCGGAGCCACACCCGTATTTGCAGATATTGACGCGGACACGTACAACCTCGATCCTGACCGTATTGAAAAAGCTGTATCACACAAGGCCAGGGCCATCATCATCGTCCATTTATACGGGAAAGCCGCTCCTATGGAAGCTATTATGGAACTGGCTGATGCGTATGGTTTACGGGTGATTGAAGACGCCTGCCAGGCCATCGGTACAGAATACCACGGCAAACAGGTGGGGTCGATTGGTGATCTTGGCTGCTTTTCCTTCTTTCCCTCCAAAAATCTCGGCGCATTTGGCGATGCTGGACTCGTCACGACCGATGATCCGCAACTGTCTGATCGAGTCAGGCAGCTGCGCAATCATGGCAGCTCTGAGAAATACTATCATACAACCAGCGGCACCAACAGCCGGCTTGATGAAGTCCAGGCAGCTGTCCTGCTGGCTAAGCTGCCCTATTTGGACACTTTCCTCCAACAACGGCAAGCCATTGCCAGACGCTACACTGACAACCTGTCCCCGCTGCTTACAAAGCCAGAAACAGTGAAGGACCGGGCGCACACGTTTCATCAATATAATATTGAGCTGAACCACCGCGATGAACTGGCAGCGGCTTTAACACACAAAAATATTGCGACAGCGATTTATTATCCTGTTCCATTGCATCTGCAGCCAGCGTTCAGCAGTCTCGGTTATCAAAAAGGTGATTTTCCGATTGCCGAAAAAGCCGCCGATCACGTGCTGGCACTGCCTATCTTCCCGACATTATCGCGGCAGCAGCAAGACAACGTTATTCAAGCGGTCAACACATTCATGGAAAATCAACACTAGTTTGCTAGTCAAGTGACTTTAAGAAGTCCCGCCAATGGGCATCGTTCTGCTTCGTAATGCTTTCGGAATGCTTACGAACATTGTAGACAGTGAAATCCTCATACTGAAACCGGTGATGCTTAATTAAGCGATTTAAGGTGCTGACATCCTCGTACAGCCTGCCATCAGCAAAATCACTGACCGGAAAACCGCCTTTCCGTTTTAACAAAGATGTCCGGTAAACACGCGGCCCGAGCGGAAAGCGATACGCTAAAAGATCGTTCCTTCCGCTGACAGGCATACCCCTGGCAAGCTGTTTAAATTGAACAGTGCCTGACAGCTGCTTCCATAGTCGCAAATTGCCATATAAGACTGCTCTATCAGCGGGAAGCCTTGCCAAATGCGTTTTAATCACCGAAATGGCGTCAGGATCAAGCCAGTCGTCGGCATCGAGTTCCAGTATAAAATCCGATGTCACATGCGCCAATAAACGATTTAACGCTCGTGCCTTCCCGCTATTCTCCTGCTGAAAAAGCTGCACCCGCCGGTCCTGACTGTAACGCTGCAGGCGCTCATGCGTCGCATCCGTTGACCCGTCATCCATGATCAGCAGCTGATCCGGCTGATCATGCTGCAGCAACGTTGAAGCAACAGCAGTCTGGACATAAGCCGCCATATTGTAAGCCGGCATAATCACGGTAAGGCTGGGGCGCTCGATATGCGCAGGTTCCAGCTGATATTTTTGCATAAATTGATACGTCTCGACTGTATCTCGTTCATGGCTTATCCCAGCTTCTTTAACGAGACCTTCCTTAAAAATCTTTTCTGAATCAGGCACCCTTATAAGCCAGGACGGGAGCAGAGCCTCTTGAAACGGCAGCTCCGAACTCAAGTTTAGCGGTTTTTCGCTGACACGCGACGTGCGGACAAAGACAGGGGTTTGGATCGTTGTGTTCCGGCGCTGTTTGAAGGTCCCTAAGACAGTCTGGTTATCATCTAACTGAAACGTATCAGGTGTTGTGGCTGCCGGCAGATAATCCCTGCCGCTCAGCCATAACACAAAAGGTGTCGCAAGCGTGTTTATCGTCTCCTGCAGCCATTTTCCCATATCCTCACCCTGAGCCGATATCAGCTGCAAATGGTCACTATCAACAGCATCAGTCAAACCGTCAGACGGACGTTCATGCCGGTACAATACCATAACTGAGCTGATCCGGGAGCGAATCGGACGCAGCGAATTGAGTGCTCTGGACAGGGCTGCCTGATCTGAATAATCGATGAGAATGGCTGTTATATCACGCAAGCTGATCCCTCCAATTAACCGGGATGTTATACCAGAACCATCTATATGAACGTTGCTAAAGCATTATGCCTTCAGGCGAATATATTACCAGCCAGCAACACTAGAAAATACGCATCTCTCTTAATAGAAACGCCGCTTCTATTAGCCAATAGCATACATACTATATCGTAATCGATACAAGGCCTTGTTGAGAGTTCCACACCCTAACGATTACGCTTTTAAAAGCCGGCTGACTGCCGGCTTTTTACTTAAGTCTATGCTGCTTCGTTATATCTCAGCTTCATGGCCTCAGTCAATCGTTAAATTAGACAGATACACTGTCGCATTATCGTCAATATCATCAAAGCTGATCCGGCCTTCATACAGCGTGTCACCGGATGCTAAATCAAGCACCAGCAGTCGCTGCGGCATGTCTTCATTTCGCGTCAGGATATAGCCTTTGTTATCCTTGATCCGCATGACAGACCCTGATCTCCGATCTTTTGCACTGGATGAACTGGATGACTCAGGAAGAGCAATTTTTTGCGTTATCTCGCCCTTTTCAAAATTATAAACTGTCACTTTCTCCCCGTTTTTGAAATAAAGCGTTGTGTCATCACGACTGATAGCCGCTTGATCCGCTAATGCTTCGGGCGTATCCAGTTCTTGCGTCTCGCCGGTTTTCAGATTATAGGCCACATACCCAGCTGTTTTTGTTTCAAATTCCTGCGCTTGCTGTTTGTCCTGATCACCCTCCGACACAGTTATTTGCTTCCTTTTTCGGAACAGAATATCCTTGCGGGGTGCTGTTCCGTCACCAGATGTCAGGATGTTAAAATTGACGTCTCTCTTATTCGTGTTTGTATGATCCTGGGATAAAATCGTTTCACCATCACTGATGGTTTGTTCCCCCATATCGGCATGATAGAGACGCTCTTCCTTCTTCCCGTCCTTTGTTATATTTCGTGTGATAAGGACTAATTCATCATCGCTCATTTGCACATCATCAATGTATAGATAATTATAGGTGGCTCTGTCCGGCACAGGGACCGTGAACGATGTTGTCTCCCCGCTTTCTTTATCAAGCACAGCGATATCAAATGCTGCCTTATCTCCTTGAGAAACGATTTGATTGGTCACACTAGCATAAGCAAGCTTGTTGTCTGCTTCCAGATAAGAAACTGCATTGCCTTGTTTACCGCGCATAAACCCGCGGTGCTCTTCCCGCAGTTCTTGAACTCTTTCCTGAACACTACCACGCAGACGCTGAAATAGTGATTGCTCGTTGCTGTACGTGGCACCTGTTTTATCAACATGAACGTTCACTAACTGACCATCTGCGTTATAGTTGCCACCGATCGTAACAGGATCCATTTCATCCGCATCACCACTCACGGTTTCAATCGTTACGCCCGGCAAATCACTCGCCGCCAAAGATGACTGGATATAAAAGGTTCCGATTGTTAAGACGACTACTGTTACAATAGTTATCAAACGCCAATAGCGTTTCATGTGATCACTCCTTTTACACCGTTATTTTTTTCGTCAGTAAATAGTAACCCGTCCATAAGGACCCGGCTGTGACAACCAGTCCCAGTCCAATCTCCAGCCAGATTGTTTCCAAGGGATACAAGTAGTAATGATCTGCAAATACCTTGACCAAAAACGGTGACAGCATGACAGCAAGTGAGAGCAGCGCATAAATAATGCCAGCCGCTATCCCTTTCCACCGGAAACTGCGTTCGAATAAAACAGCCGTGAACAGAACCGATACCGCCATAAACCCGGCACCATAATATAGAATAAATTCTGTAAAGGTGTGTGGAATAAGTATTGTTAGGACGTTCCAATTAAGGATCTGGTTGACTGACATATACTCCCAAAAGTCAACTGGCAGCATCCATTTCAGAATACCCATTTCCAGCGGCAGGAGTATCAGCTCAAAAGATATGAGGCCCAGTGTCATTAAGACAATTGATGAGGCCTTGGAAAGATAGATATTCATGCGCGTCGTTGGCAGCATCAGCAGACGGTAGATAAATGTGTTTTTACCAAACCAGTCACGGTACCAGATCATAAATATATAAAAGATCAAGGCCGCCGCACATATCGCAATGGGTCCCACAAACCAGAGTGTCTGGGTGACATTCAAAAACGACATTGGCGGATTCCGATCAAGAAACTGCGCCTGCGAAAGACCTTCCGTGGTCATGGCTTCGTTAGCTTTGCCCAAGTATTGCTTAGCCTTAACAATGACACCTGTTATCTGCACAATAGCTGTGAAAGCCGCCAGCACAAGATAAATCTTCATGAACCGGCTTAATTCAAAGTTTAAGAGTTTCACAAAACGCTTCATGGCTGATACACCTCCCGCATCACATCAACAACTGATTTGCCCTCGTCTTCCCGGACTTTTTCACAGCTGAATTGCGTCAGCACTTCCCCGTTGTCCAGAAGAACCGCCTGATCGATTAAATGTTCAATATCGTTAATCTCGTGTGTGGTAATAATCACACCGCGGTCCTCTACCAAATGGCTCGTAAACACGTCAGCAATCTGTTCCCGGCTGAAAATATCAATACCGGAAAATGGTTCATCCATCAGCAGATAGTCCACATCAAGTGCCAGTCCGAGCAGCAAGTTCACCTTCGCCCGGTTGCCTTTTGATAAGTTATTAATTTTATCGCCTGCTTGTAACTTAAAGAAATCCAGCAATTCATCAGCGCGTTCCTGATTCCAGCTGTCATAAAAATCAGCCATAAACTGCATCGCTTCAGCTATCGTCATCGTTGGCTGCATAATAATCGCATCAGGAATGAAGGTTATTTTTTCATAACTCTTCTTGCTGAGTTTTTCCCCATCAATCAGAATCTGGCCGCCATTCAGCGGTGTCAGATTCATAATCGCATTCATGATTGTCGTTTTACCGACACCATTAATACCGATAATACAGGTAACCTCACCCTTTTCAGCGGTAAATGACACATCCTGAAGCACACGTTTGCGTCCGAATTTTTTACGGATCCCATTGACCTCAATCATGGCGTTCCCCCCTCGTCTTTCGCGTCATATGTTTCTTTAACACGCTGCAGCACCTCATCAATCGGAACATCAATTGAACGAATGGACCGGACGAACTCATCAACAGCTTCGTTCATTAATTCCTCCCGAACCGATTGAAGAATCGTTTCATCTTTTGTGATTTTACTTGGCACATTCTGCTCCGTATAGATAAGCCCCGCCTCCTCCATTACTTTATAAGCCCGCTGCACGGTATTCGGATTAATTTTTAGCTGGTTAGCCAGCTCTCGCCGTGAGGTAATTTCCTGACCTGGCTCAAATGCACCGGTCGCAATCTGTTCCTTAAAATGCCGAATGACCTGCACATAAACCGGATCCCGTTTGTTAAAATTCACATCCATCACCACAGCTCCCAATTCATCTGATGAAGTAAACTGTATTAATCATTTAATACAGTTTAGCTAAAAAAACGTGTATTAAGCGCCTAATACATGATATACTGTATTATAAGGTTAATACACTAATAAGTCAACAGACTTTTAATAATTAATTATTTTTTCCAGCATAGCGCATAAAGCGAAGAATATACGTGAAAAGATTAATGAAATCCAAATAAATATTAATCACAATCGATGGAATATCCTTTTCGCTGAAGCCATTCCTGGCAATTTGGTTGAAATCATAAAGCGTGTATCCGGCAAATATGCCAATCCCCGCAATGGCAATGATCAAATTGATGGTGTTGGAGAATGGAATAAAGATGCCTGCCAGTGATACAACGACCAATATGAGTAACCCGAAAAACAGGATATTTCCTAAAAAGCCTAGATTAAATTTCGTGACAGAACCAAAGACAGCAAGGGCCGCGAACGCAACTAATGCTATCACAAAAGCTTTAAATACCTCATCTGCGCCCAATACGCTTGCATAGTTTGCGATGATAGCATATAAGGTGATCCCGGATACGAGCATGAACAAATACATAACAAAGTAGCCGAGCCCTTGGTGTTTCCGGGTAAAAACCACAATAATAACCAGAACAAGCTCCAGAATAGACAGTGGCAGCATAAGGCTCGGCGGCACATATTGACCTGCGTACAGTCCGATAACCGCAATCAAAAAAGCAGCGAAAAAGGTCGCCATTAATTTTCCTACAGGATTAGAAGCCTGGTACATTTTCGTAATTCCTTCTTTCTTTATGAACAATTCACATGTCGGATGGATGATTAGTCTTGCATAACCAAGAATAAGTAACCATCCTCCAAATCACATGGTACCATTAAAAGTGATTTTGAAACACATCGTTTTTGAATAACTGTTGACACCTGGCATCCTGCAGTTATTTCTCTTCCGCTTCTTTAAAAACGTCTCCAGCTTTTGTTTGAAGGGTTAGCGGTCTTTTTAAGTCATCCACCCCTATTGTGCTGGACGTCCATCACTTAACATCCCGGGAGACTCACGATGATTTGTGGCCTGTTCAAATGCATACGCCAATCTGATCAAAGCGGGTTCGCTATAAGCTTTTCCTGTGAACGTCACATTCAGAGGCTGGCCTTCATTTGTGAAACCGCCAGGCACCGTAATCGATGGATAGCCTGCACGTGCTGGAATATCGGCTCCAGCGTTTGCCGGAGATAGTAATGCATCCAGATTATAGTTATCCATCACGGCATCGATTCCATCATTTTGTGACCATTGCAAATCGTTCAGTCGACTCGTCAGGTACTCTGGCTCAGACAATGTGCCGCTTGTATCTTCAGAGGCGAGCAGCAGGGATTGCCCATATTTTAATGTGTCTTGGCTGTGCTCCATATTGAACTTGATGACATCTTGTAAGGTATGCGGCTGATCTGGTGCAAGTTTGCTTAAGTAAGCATTAAGATCTGATTTAAATTCGTGAACCATAACATTCTGATCCCATTTCTTATCTGCAGCAGGAATATCTGCGGGATCAACAATCTGAGCACCTGCATGTTTCATTTGTTCAATGGCATCTTCTATGACTGCCTTTGCTGATTCTGTGAGCTCTTTTTGATCGAAAATCCCTTTCCTGACAACCCCGATTCGTGCTGATTTCAACCCAGCTTCATCCAAATACTGCGTATAATTGTCTGCGGCCATTTCACTTCCGGCCAGTGTTATCGGATCTTTGTTATCGGCACCAGTCAGCGCATCGAGCAGAGTGGCTGCGTCGCGGACAGTTCGAGCCATTGGTCCCGGCGTGTCTTGACTGTGGGAAATTGGGATAATCCCTGTACGGCTGATAAGACCAACTGTCGGCTTGATACCAACGATGGCATTCTCTGAAGAAGGGCTTAAAATGGAACCAGATGTTTCTGTACCAATGGCGAGCATTGTCAAGTTTGCAGAAACAGCGGCACCCGATCCCGAACTTGACCCGCCGACATCGAAATCGTTCGGGCCATATGGATTCAGCACTTGACCTCCCCTTGAACTAAAGCCACTCGGCATGCCATCTGTCATAAAGTTCGCCCATTCTGTCATATTTGCTTTTCCCATAATGATACCGCCAGCATCACGTATTCTTTTTGCGATAAAGGAATCTTCTATGGCGTATGAACCGGCAAGTGCTAATGAGCCAGCACTTGTATGTAATGTATCACCGGTATCGATATTGTCTTTTAGTAAAACGGGAATCCCGTGAAGAGGGCCGCGTGACGTTTGCAGCTGCCGCTCAGTATCCAGTGCCTGAGCAATCGCCATGGCATCGGCATTTACTTCGAGTACTGCGTTAAGATACGGATTATAAGCAGCAATCCGTTTTAAATAATAACGAACAAGTTCTTCTGATGTTAGATCCCCACTCTGCATGGCAGTCTGGATAGCTTTTATGGTTAGTTCCTCTCTTGTCATATGACACTCCCCCTGCAGAAGTCATTAAACACATAATTTTGTGACTATACCGTTATTTTACCGGACAGCAGGGTGATGTCAAGTCACTTGGCAATCAAGAGAAACATCTTATTTTATCCGCCACGTCGGCTTGGGCCGGTGATACCTTTTAACCTTTTCTTCTTGCAGCCAAGAGGAACAATTCGGACATATGACGGCTTTTGAAGGGATCGCCAGGCAGCAATAGGGGCATTCTTTTTTCGTCATCGAGTCAATTGGATGTTTGTGCGGGTTTTTCCATCGTTTGATTTGCCGTACGATAATGAAAACGGCAAACAGGATAATAATGAAACGGATAAAGGCCATTGTAAACAAGCCATAGTTGATCGTAATGGCACCTGCTTCTTCAGCCTTCTCCAGCGAAGGATACACATCACCGGTTAAACTTATATACATGTTTTGTATACCGATCTTAGCATATAAAAAACGAATCGGTGGCATAAGGATGTCTTTAACGAGTGAATTAATCAGACCACTGAAGGCCACTCCCAATACTACCCCGACACCCATGTCCACAGCACTGCCTCTGATGACAAACTGACGAAAATCGCGAATCAACCCCATTCCGCTGGCCCCCTTTTCTCATTACTCTATGAAAAAACAGGACAGGCTAGAACGAAACATTCGTTATCGGTGAAAACATTTAAAAACAGCTTCTTTGAAGAAGTCACACACGACCTTCCATCAAGAAGCTGTTCTGCCGTATGCCGTTATTCTAAAAGTCAGACAGTCCCTTTTTCCTGTTTGCCTTCAACTAATAATCCGCCGCCACTTTCCAGGTAGTCAATCATACCTTCTGCCGCCCGGTAAGCGAATGCGCCAATGGTCTCGGTCGGATTCGAGTTACTGAAGTTAGGAAAGGATGATCCGCCCACCACAAACAAGTTTTCCATATCCCATACTTGTGAATAGGTATTAACGACAGACGTTTCGGGGTCTGCCCCCATGATGACACCGCCTCCTGCATGTGTATTGATACTGGACTCCTTTAGCTCCGCTTCGTCGGATACCTCGGCAACATCGATGATATCCGCTCCCATCTTTTCCATGATGGCCTCGGCTTTCTTGCCGATTTCTTTAGCCATGTTCAGCTCTTGGTCAGTAACCTTTGCAGTGATCCGGAGCAGAGGATCGCCATAGGCATCTTGGTACGTTGGATCTAAATCCATATAGTTATGTGAACGCGGCAAGGTTCCCTGCATCCCGCTAACGACTAAATGACGATAGGCATAGTGCAACGAGTTTTCCTTGAATTCTTTTCCCCAGCGAGGGGTTCCCATAGGGACACGATTATTAGAAATTGGTGCGGCACCGTCCTGAAAGATACTCAAATTAAAGCCATGCAGAAAATCCGTTTGGCTATTATCTATATTATCGCCATTATAATCATCCATCACAGAACCTAATCCGCCTGCCCCTGCAAACGTGTTGAATTTTTTATCTTCAAAGAAACCTGTAGCGGCATTGCCGCCCAGCCCCGTATAGTGGGAAGTGAAGTTTTTGCCGAGCATCCCTTTTCCCGTTTTCGGATTGAATTGTTCGCCAATTTCCGATAACATCATTAATTTTGTATTTCCCGAAAAAAATGCGCCAAGTACCACAAGGTCAGCAGGCTGTTCATATTCCTCACGGGTTTCAGGATCAATATATAAAACACCTGTCGCCTTTTGCCCGTCGTGCAGCACCCGTCTCACATGAGCATTATTCCGGAGCTCAAAATTGCCTGTTTTCTCAGCCGTTTTAAGGACCGTAATAATCGGATCTGCTTTCGCACCAAAATCACAGCCATACATGGAACAAAAAGCACAATAAACACAAGCGTTTATGGATTCACCATCTGGATTTTTGTAGTTCTGTGAAATCGTCGCAGCAGGCATACGGTAAGGATGATAGCCAAGTTCTTTGGTTGCTTCCCGGAACATGCTAAGTGGCGTTGATTCTTTCATGGGCGGATTCGGATAGTCATCTGAACGCTCCGGGCCAAGCGGATTTTTCTCACCGGATATGCCCGCCGTTTTTTCCATTTATCGTAATACGGCTCCATATCATCATACGTGACGCCCCAATCCTGGATCGTCATATCATCAGGAATTCTGTCTTCCCCGTATTTTTCTATGACTTTACTGCGAATTTCAAAATCAAATGGAAGCCAGCGATAAGACCAGCCGGACCAGTGTACCGATGTACCACCCGTCCCTTCACCATAAATCGGGTAACCATAATAGACTCGGATGGGATTTGCTGTTTCATCCAGGGTGTTTCTAAATGTCATCGTTTGTTTGGATAGATCCTGAGCTAATTCATGACGGCGCGTATAGCGAAGTTCATCTTTCGATCCGGCGAAATCTGCTGTATCCTGATCTTTCCCGCGTTCCAAACATACAACGCTGTAGCCGGCTTTGGTTAGTTCAGCAGCTGATATGCCGCCCGCCCAGCCGCTCCCAACAACGACAGCATCCACTTTATCTAATTTTTCAGCCATGTGTGTACTCCTTTCATTATGATTTTTGCTGATAATCTGTTAAACTGACCGGATCTTTTTTAACGAATTCATCATCCTCAATGATGTCACTATAAGACATTACGGCACCTGGAAAGTCCTTCATTTTCCAGCCTGACATATGACGATTGCCACCGTATAATGGATCTGAATAAGCACCTTCTAATGTCATGTCCCGGAGCAGACCAAAAAAGCTGCTGGCGTTTACGCCGCCCATTTTCACGTCACCGCTTTCAAAGTCCTTTAAAATGGCCATTTGCTGATCTTCTTCAGCCTTATCAAAGGACGTGTCAAATCGTTCCTGGCTTAGCTGATTCATTTTTCTTATGCCAGATCTAATCACTTCTCCCCTGTTCAAGCTGGAATGCTGCACAGATGTTCCGCCAGTTAGAAAAGGGCCATGCCTGTAATCTCTGCCATTTATCCCCCATGTACCGGCCAGCTGCTTATCGAAAAAGTAGGGAACACCCAGCTCAATCGCACCAGGACCATCATCATTTTTGGGAAATAGCCGTTCAGTTGCTTGCTCAAGCACGACAAAGTCTTCAAATCTTGTAAAGAACATGCGCGCTTCTGTGTATTTATCACCAGATTCTTCTGTTTTTGTGTCCGTTGTTTCATTTGACTGAAACTGATCCGTTAAAAGGCCTCCAAGCAATGAACCACCTGCAACGCCTCCGACCGCTATGCCGGTATTTTTCATAAATCGCCGGCGACCTAAATCAGGTTTTTTATCTTTTGCGTTGTCATCATTATCTGCCATTTTTCGACCTCCCTTCTTCTATCAGTAGTATCATCTTTATAAGGGAATATATACGCGGATGAAAAGCTTTCTCAAGTTTCATTGTTTGTTATCTTTGACCATAAAAAACTCATCCAGCTGCTCACTTTTAATAAAACTCCATAATTGATAAATGTCGTATATAATTGATAATACACAAGTTATAGAACACCAAATTATCAAGATATCTGCTCAGAGAAAATAACAAGAAAGGTTGGCATTATTGTACTTATTTGGAAGCAATTGCCCCCCCTTTCAAACAAGCTCTAACTGTTGACATTGACGCATTATAATATATAATAGTAATTAGATTATAATTATTATAATCAGATAATAGCTACCGACCATAAAATGTGTTAAAAGTAATAGCAGGAACGAGCGTTTATCTCTTCCTCTGCTTTTCTCATCATTCATTTTCGCAGCTATTATGGCGTTTATAAATATGGAGGAATTGATCATGAAATTAATTGTTGTAGGGTCATCACACGCAGGATACGAAGCAACGCAAACACTGCTGAAAGAAATGCCAGATGCAGAAATTCATTTATATGAGCGCGGCGAGACAGCGTCCTTTCTGTCATGCGGCATTCAAAGCTATTTAGAAAATGTCTCACAATCCCTCGATGAACTACATTATGCGACAGCTGATTCATACAAAAAACAAGGTGTCAATGTACACGTGAACAGTGAAGTCACCGGACTCAACCCAGATGAGAAAACCATTACGGTCAAATCCCCGGATGGCGAAACCAAAGAAAGTTACGATAAATTATTCTTAAGTCCAGGAGCGGTTCCATTCGAACTCCCTGTTCCCGGTAATAATCTGACTAACGTTTATTATCTGCGCGGCCGTGATTGGGCTGGTCAAGTCAATGAACGCATGAAAACTGCTAAACAAGCGATCGTCGTTGGCGGCGGCTATATTGGTATTGAAGCAGCTGAAGCGTTCACCAAAGCTGGCATCGATACAACCGTGATCGATACGCTGGACAATATTCTGCCAGCCTATCTGGACAAAGAATTTACCGAAGTAGTGGAAGCAAACGCGGCAGAACACGGCATGAAATTCCGTCCTGGTGAAATGGTCAAAGAGATTGCCGGTGAAAATGGAAAAGTATCTAAAGTGGTTACGGATAAAGCCGAATATGAAGCAGATACAGTTTTAATTGCTGCCGGCGTTAGACCGGATGCCGGTTGGCTAAATGGTATAGTCGATTTAGATGAGCGCGGATTCGTCAAAGTGGATGAATACCTGCAAACCTCCCATCAAGATATTTACGCTGGAGGGGATGCAACAAAAGTTCCTTTCGCCCCCGGTAATGATAAACGTTCTATCCCATTAGCCGGTAATGCCCGTCGCCAAGCTGTTATTGCAGCGAAAAACATGGCAGCAGACGAAAATAAATATAAAATGCCAGCTGTTTCAAGCACATCCGGTTTAGCACTATTTGATTATAAGTTTGCCAATACAGGCATAAAAGATGCTAATGCCGATACACTTAGTGCAGCAATCGATAGTCAATACCATGAAGAACAAATCTTACCAAACTTCATGCATGATGATACGAAAATCGCCATGAAAATTCACTATGAACAAGATTCACACCGCATTGTCGGGGCACAGCTCATGTCACAGAAAGATGTGATGATGGCCATCAACGCGATATCTGTCGCTATTTCTGCTAATTGGACATTAGAGGATCTTGCTTTAGCAGACTTCTTCTTCCAGCCAGAATACGACGACACATGGAACTTCCTGAACGTGTTGGCTCAACAAGCATTGGGCGAAACATTCGGAAGTGACCAGCAGTTATTCTAATTTGACGGTCATCATAAATACACCCGAAACTCTAAAAAGACGTGCAGAGTACGCTTAACAACTCTGCACGTCTTTTACATTGAGGTCGTTAAATAAGAAAACCGGACGTGACAAACAAGAAGAACAACTAGACATCCGAAAAGTGGATTGTCTCCAGTTGATCCCGCAGGCAAGCATCTGCTGTTTGTCTGTGCTAAAATAATCATGATAGTATATGCGCTGAAAGGATGATCAGAATGGCAAACGACGTTAAACTTACATCACTCTCCTCGAAAGGCGGCTGTGGCTGCAAGATTGGTCCGGCTGATTTAGAAAATGTGCTCCGCTCGCTTCCCAAACAGTCGGCACCTAATCCAAATTTGCTGGTTGGTCTTGATACCGGAGATGATGCAGGCGTTTATCAATTAACGAACGATCTCGCTCTTGTCCAGACGACCGACTTTTTCACACCGATTGTTGATGATCCATATGACTTCGGTCAGGTCGCTGCGGCCAATGCCATCAGTGATGTGTATGCGATGGGCGGAACACCCATTACAGCATTAAATATTGTTGCCTTCCCTATCACCACATTAGATGAGAGCATTCTTACCAGTATTCTGCGCGGTGCCGGTGATAAATTGGACGAAGCTGGTGTCTCGCTTGCCGGCGGTCATTCGATCGATGACCAGGAGCCTAAATTCGGTCTGGCCGTAACCGGAACGATCCATCCTGATAAGATTCACGCCAATAGCGGTGCCCGGCCGGGAGATAAGCTAATTTTAACCAAACCTATCGGCGTAGGCATTATGAGCTCTGCTCTGAAGAAGGACATGCTGACACAGGAAGGCATTGATCGTCTGACAAGTGTCATGACGACTTTAAACAAAACAGCTTCCGAAACGATGCGCAACTATACAGTGAACGCAAGCACCGATGTCACTGGGTTCGGACTGCTTGGTCATTTATCGGAAATCGCAGCTGCAAGCCATGTTGATGTACACATTGACGCTGATGCTGTTCCTGTCCTGCCGCGGGCACAGCAATTAGCCCAAGCAGGTGTCATTCCGGGCGGCACAAAAAATAACTTTAACCATGTCAAAGAGCATGTAACATTTTCGGAGAATCTCGCCGAAACAGATCAGTATATTTTATGTGATGCCGTAACCTCAGGTGGCCTGCTCCTGTCCGCAGACAGCAGTGAGGCTGACGCTTTGCTCACGGAATTACAGCAAAAAGGGGTCGAAGCCCACATGATAGGCGAGGTAACAGACGGGAAAAACGGACACATTACAGTCGATTAGTCAGGAAGGGATGAGGATATGTTTCAGGACATAACCTTGCAGGAATTATTAGAGCAGCAGAAACAGGGCAACCAGACCATTATTGATGTACGGTCACCGTCGGAATACAACGAAACGACCATCCCTGGCAGTATCAATATCCCCGTCTTCACCGATGAGGAACGGGCCGAAGTCGGCACTCTGTATACACAAGAAAGCAAGGAAGCCGCCAAAGAACGCGGGCTGGAAATTATGTCCGCTAAGCTCCCAGACTTCATGAAACAGTTTAAAGAGATTGACACACCCAAAACGGTCTTTTGCTGGCGCGGCGGTATGCGCAGCAAAACAGCCGCAACCCTTTTGGATTTAATGGGCCTTAATGTCAGCCGGCTTCACGGCGGCATTCGGGCCTACCGGCAATGGGTCGTCGGCGAACTGGAAAAGGAGGACTTCCCGCCCGATCTTATTGTTCTAAACGGCAATACCGGTACAGGCAAGACGAAACTGCTGCACCATTTAGCGGAAAAAGGCTATCCAATGATTGACCTGGAAGGCATAGCTGGTCACAGAGGATCCATTTTTGGCCATATTGGACTGGAGCCCAAGATCCAGAAAGAATTTGAATCCCAGCTCGTCCAAAACATGCACCAGCTGTATGACGTGCCGTTTGTTTTAATTGAAGGTGAAAGCAAGCGGGTCGGCAAAGACACCATACCGGAATTTTTCTTTAATAAAAAAGAACAGAGTACGCAATTATTTATTAACTTACCTGCCCAGCAGCGCGTTGAGAACATTTTAGAGGACTATCAGCCATGGGACTATCCCGACCAGTTTATGGAGGCATTTGACCGGATCAGGAAACGTATTCATACGCCCATTGCCAAACAGATTGAGGCTGACCTGAATGCGGCCAGATACAGAAGCGTTATCCAGCTCCTGCTTGAATACTACTATGATCCGCGGTACGAACATGCAACGAAGAAATATCCGGACGAAAACACCGAAACGATTCAGGCTGATGATATGGACGATGCTGCTGCCCAAATCGAGACACAGCTAGCGGCTATGTATCCAGATCAGGTAAAATCCGTTTAAACTTTAAACCAGCCTTCGTTCATCCTCTGTTCATAAACATGTGATACCTTTATAATGATTATAAGATCATAGCTTTTTCAGCAAAGGGAGAGATAATGTTTGCGAAATTATAGTAAGGTATTACTTCGTTTTTCCGCCCTGTTCGCATTGATCGGTGCCTTTATCGGGTCACATATGGCCGGATCAGGAGGCGCCATGTTCAAATCAGTGCATGCCCACATTCTGGTTGTCGGGTGGCTGACGTTGTTTGCGTGGGCTGTTTATTACAGACTGTTCACTCCGGTCAAAACGATCATTGCCACTTTGCACGTGTGGACAGCGATTATTGGAGCAATTGGTCTGACTGTCGGCATGTGGTTCTATTATCTCAATCCGTTTGACTTCGCTGATGGACTGACGACGGTTGTCTTTATTGTCGGCGGTTCGATCATGCTGCTCAGCTTTATACTCTTTGCCGTCCTGACATTTATGCCCCGGGAAGAGGATAAGTAATCTCTGAAGCGGCCTGAACAGGCCGCTTCAGACTATTTGCTGGCCAATCCCCCGCCTATTAGAACACCAGGCCAACCAGCCACGGGGCTGCATATAATGTCATAAACTGAATACCATAATGAACACCTCTCCGGTGCAGAAAACCTGCCACTAACCCGATCAGCAGCACCCCTGCAATGTTTAAAGCACCAGCATCCATATACGCGAGCATCAGCACTAAGCCGAAAAACAAACCAAGCAGTGCTTCATGCGGAATATATTTAAACACGAAGGCACAGATTGGCTGCGCATACTTAATCGTAATGAAAAACGTGATACCGATCGCAATAACAGCACCAATCACGGACGCCGCGACGAACTCATTCATCGACAGAATATCATGCAGATTATGCTCATAGCTAAATACCGGTGGTGCATTAAACAACGCATGGCCAGGACCCAATGCTGTTGGCGACAGCGGATAGCCAATGGCGATTAAAGGAATCAGCGTGCCGGCAATATAGGCCGCATTGGTCAGCCCGTCCATACTGGAAATGGCCCTTGATGCGCGTTTGACCGGATCCTTAAT
The DNA here is from genome assembly GCF_042666895.1 of Lentibacillus kimchii. Taxonomy (GTDB): domain Bacteria; phylum Bacillota; class Bacilli; order Bacillales; family Amphibacillaceae; genus Lentibacillus; species Lentibacillus kimchii. The sequence continues at coordinate 82,703 of NZ_JBHTGR010000010.1, read as the reverse complement.
GCGGCTTGCAATGGTCTCGCCGAGCAGAATCGTCATGCCGACCGGTGTCAGGAAAAACGTCGCAACCCCAAATACGGAACTGACAGCGCTTGATAGCGTCTCTTTATGATCCAGGATTTTAAATGGATTGGGAAAGCCTTTGTCCGTTTGGGTTTTGCGCATCACAATCTGCTTCTTGCCGTGGCGTGGCAAATTCCGTCTGATGCGGCTATTCAGCAGCTCAAATAACTTTAAGATTACCGGTCCGATCGTAATCCCCAGGAAAAAAGATGTAAAAACTGTGACATCCTCTGGTACAATATTCAAATCCCAGTAGAGGTTGCGCAAGCCCTGAATAATAAACGCAAAAGGCACAATGGAGATCAGCGCAAACCAGCGATGTTTGGTCAGCAGCGCGAGAAAAATCGCCCCGGCGAAAAATACCTGACTGGAATATTCCTGAATGACATCAGCCAGCGGTGTCAGCGCCGTCGCCAAAAGCAGACTCAGCGGAACCGCAACAATAGTTCCAATCACCGAACCAGAAGCCATTTTGCGAATGCTCACATCAGGCTTGCCATGTTTTTTCAGCACCATGGCATGCTCAACCATAGGAGCGGACATCACACCGCCAGGGATTCCCGCAATAGCCACCGGAATAGAATCGGTTAGTTTCTTTGCAACAATTGCCGCGATAAAAAAGGTCAAAATAAGAATCGGCTCCATGCCGGACATCACCAGCACCAGCGTTACCGGTGCCAAAACCGCTGTTTCATCTGTCCCCGGCGCAATGCCGATAATCGTATACAGGCCTGCTGCAACGATCGCAACAAGCACCATTTGCAACATTAACATTATATCCATAAGACCTTACGCCTCATCATTGGTATAACTGAATTGACGTTTCGGTTTAATCAGAATGGTGCTGATAATAAAACCTAATACCGCTCCGACCAGCCCAAAAATGAGCGGCTGCTGTCCTGCAGGTGCGATGATATAGCCGCCGACTGACGTCAAGCTGCAAACGACGAGACTCAGCACCAGGTCTTTTATATTAACGTAATCTTCCCATACTTCGATATTGTCTTGTTTCTCCTCTTGTTCCAAATCCAACAACTCCTTCTTCATACCTCACGATTTCAGATTATACCTATTCAACATTGTTTAAGAAAGGCCTTATTTCGTTATTAATTGCTCCCATCTGTTTTCCGGCCGTTCCGGAAAATGGCAGCTTAGAAACCGTCACTCGGCACATAAAGACATCCTTTTATCCCAAACTAATCATGAATACTTTTTAGGAGGCATTCTCATGCAGAATCAACCGCAAAATTTCACGAGCACGACACAACTGCCACCACAACAGCATTTCGGCGGGCATGATATGTTTGATGGTCATGAAGCCTTATCGGCACTGGCCGGTGCTATGGATAAGTGCGTTCTGTTTGAACAATATATCCAGGACCCGGAATTACTAACCATGTCCCAAAAACACCGGTCTTTCAGCAATCAGCTTTACAACACACTGGTGGACACGTACCAATCCGGTCAGGATCCAGCTGTCGATACCCAGTCTTATAAAATGGATCAATCCAACGATGTCGTTTACGGCATTGAAGCACCCGCACAGCCAACCAAGCCAGTGCAATCACCAGGTGAAATCAACGATCAGTCGATATCCGGATTCATGATGGATTCACTCAAATCAACCGCCACAGGCTTCACAAGCGCGGCCCTTGAATCCACCAATCCGGTTATGCGCCGTGTTTTGGCAGACAGTGTTCCAAATTTAATTGAAATGGCCTATGAAGTATTCCTGTATCAAAATAAAAATCAATATTATCAAATGCCGCAGCTGCAGATCCAGGACATGCAGGCATTCCAGCAGAGTTACGCTCCAGCACAAGGTGTCATGCCGCATTAATGGTTTCATGCGATAGCAAAAAACCGCCTGTTTCGGCCCTAAGGCCAACAGGCGGTTTTTTCATCAGATAGACACTTCATTGTTTAATCGAGCAGTCGATTATTTTCGTCGACTGACATGACACGCGCCGATTCAGCATCCTCGGCATCATACACACCATCACCACGGCAAGCGCTGCATTGATACTGCCAGCCTTCATCATCTGATTGCATGCCTGTGCCATTGCAGGCTTTACAGGTTTCTTCAAATGCCATGATTTTTCCCTCCTTGCTATTGCCGGTCCATTAAAGGGCTGAACCGTCATACATAGCTTTTACAGCAGTCGTCAAATCATTCCCGGTCAAAACTGATCCCGTAAATTAACAGCCCTGCTTGGATATTTATAAGCGGGATAAAGTAATGTTTTGCCGCACATACTACATTTGAAAGGCTTTTGAAAGAGCTTTTCAAGGAGGAGCTTCCTGATGGGCAGAGATGAACACAAGACCAATCGCCGCGGACGGCCGCGTCTGGACCAGACTCCGGAATACGCTAAAACAAACGGTAACGATGTTGAGTTTTTCGAGGAATTTGCAGATTCCGATGACAAAGAGGCACAAGTGCGGCGCCAAGCTGCAGAAGAACGCTCCAACAAACGATAATCGTCATAAAAGTGCTCCGGGCAGTCCCGGGGCGCTTTTTTTGACTAGCATGCTTTGCAGATGTCATGCGTCCTCCCGTATAATGGCAGCAGAAACATTTATAAAGGGTGATACACATGGCAAAGAAAAATGTTGATGACTATTTAACCGAGGGCATCTACGGGGCACGGCAAACAAAGCCCTCTGAGCGCAAACGATTCCTCGGAACACTTCGGGAACGTATTGTCCTCGCTCTCACCAAGGGCCAGATCATGCATAATAAAGGACTTCAGGATCTGGAAGAAGCCATGCGGACATACCCTGATGCCACCCTGCTGATAAATGGCAAAGTAGCCCGCAGATTTCTAAAAAAAGAAATAGCGCTGGCCCGCCAATACCATATCCCCTACACCGAGATCACCAACGAAGAGGCAGAGACAGATATCGGTGCCGTGCTGACATATGGTTATGCGCTCAATCTGAACGCGATTTTCGCAACGGATGACCCGGCTAAAAAACCGGATAAGGATACTTCTTTTTTCAGCAAAATCAAACGCTGGTTCAGCTAAAAAGACTGTGCCTTACATAAAAAGGAGCTGATCCCGGTATCCTAAGGACTGGAGGTGTTTGATATGGCAAAGCACTACCTTTGTCCTAACTGCAAGACCAATCGTTCCCGGTTTAATATGATTGAACAAGCAGCCAGACCGGTTAAATTAGACCCCGGAACCGGTGACATTCTAAATGACTATACCGACAGTGAGCCCGAGATCTTTCACAGAGCATACGATGGCCCAGCTTATAAAATTCAGTGCGGTTCCTGCGGCCTTATTGAAGATGAGAAGCAGTTTATCAAATTCGCCGAACATATGGACAACAGCCGCTAAAACAGATCCCTGATCGCGTTTCCTAAACGCCACAGTCCAGCTTTACATATGTGAAACGTTTTCATATAATGTATATATGTATAAGCAGTAAAGGGGGACTTCAGTGGTGAGCGACATAAAAGAAGGCACGCTGCTATGGGAACCAAGTGAGAAGCGAAAACAACAATCCAACATATATGATTATATGAATTGGCTGCGTGAGCATAAAAATCTGCATTTCACGGACTATGATGCCCTGTGGCAGTGGTCCGTTGATGAAGTGGAAGATTTCTGGGCATCCATTTGGGCATATTTTAATATTCAGGCGAAAGACCCTTATGAAACCGTCCTGACATCCCACGAAATGCCCGGAGCGCAATGGTTTCCCGAGGCAACAATTAATTACACCGAACATATTTTCCGCAATTGGGATGAAACTGAGCCGGCGATCATCCACGCCTCAGAACTGCGCGAGACAGAACATGTTACATGGCAAAAGCTTTATCAGGACACAGCCGGACTGCAGCAAACGCTTAAAAATCTTGGCGTCGTAAAAGGGGATCGTGTTGCATCGTACGCCCCCAATATCTATGAGTCTATTGTCGCTTTTCTAGCAACGGCAAGCCTTGGCGCTATCTGGTCCAGTGCATCACCGGAATTCGGTGTGCAGAGTGTGACGGACCGGTTCCAGCAAATTGAACCGAAAGTAATGATCACCGTCGATGGTTACCGCTATGGCGGCAAAGACTTTGACCGAATAGATGTCGTGGAAACCATCCAGTCGGCATTGCCCGCGTTAGAAGCAACCATCGTGATTCCCTATTTACAGGATGAGCCCACTATTACAGGCTTAAAAAACGTTATGATGTGGGATGGAGCCGTAGCCGTGTCAGGAACACTCACCTATGAGCATGTTTCGTTTAATGAGCCGCTCTGGATATTATTTTCTTCCGGAACAACCGGCAAGCCCAAACCGATCGTACAAAGTCAAGGCGGGATTCTGCTGGAGCACTTAAAGGCACTGACGTTCCATGTTGATCTCCACAAAGGTGACCGGTTCTTCTGGTTTACAACAACCGGCTGGATGATGTGGAATTTCCTTGTCGGCGGCCTCCTGACCGGCAGCACGATTATCTTATATGACGGCAGTCCCGGCTATCCCAACAAACGGATGCTGTGGCAATTTGCGCAGGATACGAAAATGAGCGTCTTTGGAACCAGTGCCAGCTTCATCACTGGCTGCATGAAAGATGGTATCGAGCCGGGCAAAGAATTTGACTTGCGCCATCTTGAAAATATCAGCTCAACCGGTTCGCCGCTGCCGCCAGAGGGCTTTCAGTGGTGTTATGATCATGTGAAGGAAGATGTGTGGATAGCTTCATCAAGCGGCGGCACCGACGTCTGCACAGCATTTATTCTCGGCGCACCGATTTTACCCGTGTATGCAGGTGAATTGCAGTGCCGCGGACTTGGGGCAAAAATTGAGAGCTTCGATGATCAGGCAGAGCCGCAAATCGAGGAAGTCGGTGAATTGGTCCTGACTGAGCCCTTTCCATCCATGCCGATTTATTTCTGGAATGACCCTGACGGCAGTCGGATGCACGACAGTTATTTTGACGTATTCCCAGGTATTTGGCGGCATGGCGACTATTTAAAAATCACTGACCGGCATACTTGCGTGATTTACGGGCGGTCAGATGCGACCATCAACCGCGGCGGCATCCGGATCGGCACAAGCGAGATTTATCGTGCTGTTGATCATGTGAGCGCCGTGAATGACAGTATTATGGTTGATGTTCCTAAAGAGGACGGCGAGTCGTATACACCGCTGTTTGTCCTGATGAAAGACGGCGAGGAACTGACCGACGACGTCAGAAAAACGATCAAGCAGCAAATCCGGGAAAACTGTTCACCAAGACACACCCCGAGCGTTATTCACGAAGTACCGGATCTGCCCAAAACCTTAAACGGCAAAAAGCTGGAAATCCCGATCAAAAAGATCCTGACGGGGCAGGCAGCTGAGAACGTTGTCAACAGAGGTTCCTTAAGCAACCCGGATTCCCTGGATTATTTTGTGCAGTTAGCCGGTCAAAAGAATGCGTAGCCGTATAAGCGGGGAAATACCGGCGGGATAAAAGACATAAGGGCCCGGGACAAAACCGCTGCGGGAAAATGCTGCGCTTTCCGGGGGCGGCTGGCAAGCCTCCTCGGCCTGTCGGCCTGCGGGGTCTTCTCTATGCCTTTGCTCCCCCAGGAGTCTTCGCATTTTCCCTTCGCTCCATTTAGCGACTAAAATAAACCCGAACATATTCACTTTAATAAGTGATATTTGTTCGGGTTGGTTTTGTTGGGGATCGTTTTGTCTCGCCCCAGCCGCCCGCGGAAGGCGGCATCTGTTTCCGGAGAGGGTTAATTCTAGCCTTTATGAAATAACGCACTCTCCGGGAGGTGCCGGGTGTCATTATACAAATCACAATGCCACCCGTCCGCGTCCTTGGTTAAAAGCGTGAGCGATGTATTGTCTAAAGACCCGCTCATTTCTGCTTGCGGCATCAGCTCTGTCAAAAGGTGCTTGATAAAAGTGCCGTGACTGACCACCAGAACATTTTCGTCCGGATGATTGCGCGAAACCTCATCAAGCACAGCCAGCCCTCTTTCAATCACACGGGCACGCGTTTCATAGCCCAGATCCTGTTTATGCCAATCTGTTCCCCACGTTTGCACACGTTCTTGTTCATTAGTCCCTTCAATCAGTCCAAAGCTTGCTTCACGCAATCGCGCATCAGTGTGCAGCGGTTTATGAAGTTTCGCGTTCAGAATCTCAGCGGTCTGTTCAGCCCGCAGCTGCGGACTGACATAGATTCTGTCCCAGTCAGCCGCTTCCAGCGTGTCTCTCAGTAATTGAGCCTGCTGCCTCCCCTCTTCATCCAGTGACGTATCCGAATCACCCTGAACTCTCGCCTCTTTATTCCACTGTGTCACACCATGACGCACGAATCCAATACGACCCATAATCAAAGCAACTCCTTCAAACAATCATTGGGCAAATAGCCCCGCTTATCTAGTTTAGCACAACGGCCACAACAGACAGTTAGTGATAGGTCGCCTCCTCAATCATGGCTCCCGATCTGTTCTGAGTTGCCAGACTGACAATCACATAAGCAAGCAATGCCGCCACGACCGGCAGAACAACCGAATGCAGACCGAACGGCTTTGGAAAGAACGTATCTGATAAAATGTACAGGCCGACACCCGTAATCATCGACGTAAGGGCGCCATATTTGTTGCCTTTTTTCCAGTAGAGCCCCAGCACAATCGGCCACATAAACGCCGCCTGCAAGCCGCCAAAGGCAAATAAATTCAGCCAGATAATCAGATCAGGCGGGTTCAGAGCCATCAGGAAGACAATCACCCCAAGAACTGCGGTTACACCAATACTAAGCCCTTTCACCCGTTTTGGAGGTGCCTTTGGTTCGACATAATTCAAATAAATATCCTTAACGAGTGAAGAACTGACTAAAAGCAGCAGGGAGTCCACCGTTGACATAATCGCTGCCATCGGAGCCGCAAGCACCATGCCTGCCAGCCAGTTCGGCAAAACTTCCAGAGCAATCAGCGGCATGACTTTATCACCCACTTCAATACCTGGCAGAATCGGCCGGGCCAGGACACCAATCAAATGCATATTCAGCATAATAATACCGACGACAATCGTGCCAATGATAATCGCCCGATGCATCGAGCGGGAATTTTTATAAGACATCGCTCTGACTGTAATCTGCGGCAGGGCCACGACACCGACACCGACCAGCAGCCAGAATGACGACACGAATTGGGGTGTGAGCGTGCCTTCAGCACCAAACGGCGTAATCAGATTCGGGTTTTCCGCACGAAGACCCTCCATCAGATTGGACAAACCGCCTCCTGCCACAATCGTCGCAATCAAAAGAATCAGCGTCCCGACAAACATGATCGCTCCCTGAATGGCATCGGTCAGCGCCACTGCCCGGAAACCGCCAATAGTCACATAAATCAGGACAAATAACGCAAAGATAAACAGGGCCGTTGTATATGGAATACCGACCAGTGATTCGATCAGCCGGGCTCCGCCAATCCACTGCGCCGCCATCGCAGAGAATAAGAATATGATGATACTGACAGCTGAAAACAGAACAACCCATTTGGACTTATAGCGTTCCTTTAAAAAATCCACCATTGTCAGGGCGTTATATTTCCGCGTCACAATCGCAAACTTTTTCCCCAGCACCATCAGGACAAAATAACCCGTCGACACCTGAGTCATCGCGAGCAGCACCCAGCCGAGGCCTTCCGTATAGGCTGTGCCCGGTCCGCCAATAAAACTGCTGGCACTGCCATAAGTCGCTGTCATCGTCATCGCAAGGACAAAGCCGCCAAGACTTCGCCCACCGAGAAAGTAATCCTGCATAAACGAACTGGACGACTGTACCGATCTGCTCGCCCAGACACCGGCACCAAATATAATAAGCAAAACGCCAATTAACGGAACTAATGCCTGCCATGTCGTCATAGCTCGTTCTCCTCATCATCCAGTGAGACCTCGACAAACCATTTTTTGACGACAACAGTCACCAGAACAGCCATGACAATAAATCCTACAACACAGCTGTAAAAAAACCAGGCCGGCAATCCAAAAATATATGTATAGTCAGACGGGTCTTGACTGCCAAGACCATACGCAAAGACAAACCACCAGATAAAATTAAATATGGCCAGTCCAACGCCAATCAAGGCCTCACGATTAGCCACCTTATAACGCGGGTCCTCATCGGGCAAATACTGTTTATTCAATGAATAATCCCCCTTGAATGTCCCAGTCGTTCCAGGGCAGGACATTTCTGCGACTATAACTCACTATAACATATTTGTAATATTTAAAAAGTTCATTGCTTAAAACTGCCCTGTGACTAAGCTGGGTTAAAATGAGCGCAGGAAACGACTAAAGACTCCTGCGGGAACAAAAGCATAGATGAGACCCCGAAATACGTCAAGCACAACGCAAGACTTCCCCGAAAAAGCTCGCGGGCGTGACGAGCAGGAGAAGGCTCACCAGCTGCCCGCAGAAACCGACGTCTGTTTTCGGAGCGTTGTGCTCACATTCGAGTTGTTCGGATCACCCTTTGACAGGATACTTTTGTCTCAGCCTCTGCTTATTCCATAGTTATGGTTGACTGAGGTGCTTTTCGCGCCAGGCACATAATACCGGCAATCAAATAAAAGATTCCGCCAAATATCAAAGCTCCAAAGGTGATCAGCGTGGATACCGCCGCCGTCACAATCAACATAATGCCGGCCGCTTTGGGTTTGCTGTTGCCTTTCATAAACACGATTGAGATAATTCCCATAATCACACTAATTACCGTCAGAATAACAAGGAACCAGCCGCCGCCCTGAATACCTTCTAAAGCTACATCCAGCTCGCCTGGTGCTATACCGGGCTGCTGCTTCATTTCATCTGTTGCTTCATTCAAAACCGCCTCGTTATTAGACACCCAGACCATAAGACCGCCTGCGATCGAAAAAAATCCATAAACAAGTGCACCTATAACCGATAAAACGATTTCCCCTGTTCTGCTCATACTGCTCCTGCCTCCCTTATTAAAAGATGCATGACATGGCCATCATCACCAGTCACATAGTTGTAAGTATTTTCTTACCTCTTTCATTCTATCAAACGTTACTAAAAAATTTAACTATCATGACAAATTCTTATTCTTTTGTTAAACTGAATATGAAAAGACAATTAAACACTACTAGGGGTGCCCAAAAATCGCGGGCTGAGAGGAAAGGCGTTCGAAGCTTTCCGACTCTTACGGACCTGATCTGGTTAGTACCAGCGAAGGGAAGTAGTCTGATAACGTATTCAGCTATTTTTTAAGCCAGGTCCAGTCAATGGATCTGGCTTTTTTGATTTTTCTGCCGCCCCTAATGAAAGGAGCATTGGATTGAACCGTACGCACCTCCTGACAACAATGGCTGTTTTTGTCGCGATTGGAACACTGGGAGCTCAACTCTTATGGTTTCCAGCAGGTGTCGCGAAAGCTTATCCTGTGCAGCATGCCGTTAATGTAACAGCAGCTGTCACGCTCGGTCCGGGACCGGCCGTTATCATTGCATTTATGATTGGCCTGCTTCGCAACATGCTCGGTCTGGGGACGCTGTTAGCCTTTCCCGGTGGCATGGTTGGCGCCTTTCTGGCTGGCTGGCTCTACCGGCTGACAAACAGAAAAGGAATGGCTGCCTTTGGCGAAGCGATCGGAACTGGTATAATCGGATCACTGTTCGCCGTGCCCTTTGCACGCATTCTGCTGGGAAGCTCAGCCGGTGCCTTTTTCTTTATGCCGTCATTTCTTGTCAGCAGTGTTTCGGGTGCTTTAATTGGCTGGTTTGTCACAGCAAAAATGAAACAGACAAACGTCATGAAAAATCATGTCTAAGGAGGCATTGCAATGCCATCAATACCCAAAGCTTTAACCATTGCCGGCACAGACCCGACAGGCGGCGCCGGCATTCAGGCTGATCTTAAAACATTTCAGGAATTGAAAAGCTATGGCATGTCCGTTATCACATCCGTCGTCGCCCAAAATACAACAGGTGTTCAGGACGTCCAGAATATGTCATCATCCATGATCAAACAGCAGCTGGAATCCGTCATGGACGATATCCCATTCCAATCATTCAAAACCGGCATGCTGGCAAACGTCCCTATTATGGAAGCGGTCTATGCCGAATTAGCCCAGTTGGATGTGCCTTATGTCATGGATCCGGTTATGGTGACAACAAGCGGCGATACGCTCGTCTCAGAGGAGGCGCGCGATTATTTGCGCGAGGCTTTATTACCGCTGGCAGCAGTCGTTACCCCGAATATCCCGGAAGCCGAAGTACTGACCGGTATGACGATTCAAACAGCTGATGACATGAAGCAGGCCTCCCAGCAGATTGTTCACAAGTACAATGCCGGAGCTGCCCTTGTTAAAGGCGGCCATATGCAAGGTAAAGCCGTTGACTTTTTATACGACGGCCAGACAATTCATACGTTTACGGCAGAGCGCATCGAGACCAGTAATACGCATGGCACAGGCTGCACCTATTCAGCCGCCATCACAGCCTATCTCAGTCAAGGCTATACCTTATATGACGCTGTACGCCTGGCTAAAGCTTTTGTGACCTCAGCCATACGCCATTCATTTTCGATCGGCCATGGCAGCGGTCCGACCAATCACTGGGCCAGCAGAATGGAGGAGTTTAATTAAATGAAACACACGATCATTGAAGACGTACGCAAGACGACACCGCTTATCCACCATCTGACGAATCAAGTGGTGATCAATCTCTCAGCAAACGGGTTGCTGTCGTTCGGGGCAGCACCCGTTATGGGCAAAGCTGAAGAAGAAGCAGCGGATATGGCAGCGAATGCTGATGGTGTTCTCTTGAATATCGGCACCCTGACGTCCTGGGAGCTGCCGGCGATGATTCGTGCCGGCCAAGCAGCGAATGAAAATGGCATCCCGGTTTTGCTTGATCCGGTCGGTGTCGCTGCCACCCCATTCCGGACAAACGCTGTCAAAAGCATTTTAGAAAACGTGAAGCCGACAGTCATTAAGGGGAATGCCGGCGAACTCGCTCATATTGCAGGCATCCCGTGGGAAACAAGAGGCGTTGACTCAATTGGCGATGGCCATGCTGACGACATCGCCACTAAAATTTCTGATATTTACCAGACAACTGCGCTTGTAACCGGCCAGACAGATATCATCAGCAGTCATGGCAGCATGGTGTCAAATCAAACCGGCCACCCGCTTTTAAGCCAAGTAACCGGTGCTGGCTGCCTGCTGGGATCTGTCTTAACAGCCTGCCTGACCACTGACGACACGCTTGAAAACCAAGTTCTGACAGCGGTTGAATTTTACGGACTGGCCGCTGAATATGCTGCCAAACGCTCGGACGTCAATGGCTCAGGGACATTTCTGCCGCATTTTATCGATGCCCTGTCGTTTGATCCCGCCGAACTGGAAAGGACGTGAGCTATGAATTTACGGATATATTTTATCATGGGCAGTCAGAATGCCAGCCATGACAAGCCTGAGGCAATACTTGAAGAAGCCGCTCAAGCCGGCATTACAGCCTTTCAATTCCGGGAAAAAGGTGAAAACGCGCTTACGGGTGAGGCCAAATTAGCCTTAGGACATAGACTGCGTGACATCTGCAGGCGCTACAACGTCTTGTTTTTTATAAATGATGACCTTGATCTGGCTGAACCACTGCAAGCAGACGGCATCCATGTCGGACAGGACGATACACAGCTGGAAACCGTACGGCAGATGTTTCCTGACAAATACATCGGGCTGTCCGTATCCAGTGAACGAGAGATGAACAGCAGCCCGATTCAGCTCGCTGACTACCTTGGAGCCGGACCAGTCTATGCCACATCCTCGAAGGAAGATGCCAAACAGGCAGTCGGCACCGATTGGATCAGATCTCTGAAGCATCACTATCCCAGCATGCCCATTGTCGGAATCGGCGGAATCACAACAGATAATGCCTCTTCTGTGATCAGTGCCGGTGCTGATGGCGTCTCGGTCATCTCGGCCATTACTAAGGCATCCGATATTGGTACAGCTGTTAGAAATCTGTGAACACGCTTGAATTTGACGATAAAACTGGGATATAACGAACGTATCAGCCTTAAAAACGAATGAGCTGCCTCCAGCATTATCAAATGGTGTGCTTTTAAAGTTAATCATGCAAAGCGGATTGGGCCGCCCATACATTATGGACCGACGTCTCATATAGTAATGAGAAAGCTATTATAAGGAGGAAAAAAACTTATGGCCAATCAGCCACCATTTGATGATGAAAGGCTATTTAACTTTTTTGGCTCTCTGGGTGGATGGCCTTCCTACGGCTCAGGACAACCGGGATATGGTCCTGGAGTTGATCCGGGCTTCAGTCAGCCTGGATACAATCCTGGATATGGACCCGGATACGGCCCAGGATATGGACCCGGAGTCGATCCAGGCTTCAGCCAGCCTGGATACGGGCAGCCCGGATTTGGTCCTGGATACGGCCAGCCTGGATACAACCCAGGATACGGTGGACCTTCTGGCTACCCAGGCGGTCAGCAGGCCGGCCCGCCTAATTCACCACCGCCGTCATTCACCCCGCAGAAGCCAGCAACAGAAGGCCCGCCAGGTGTCAGCACGTATGCCGTTGACCCAGGCTCCATCAGAGGATGCCTGTATCAATTCACGTATATCTGGCAGAGATGGGGCGGCTTCTGGTTTTACCCAACGTATGTCGGCCGTCGTTCCGTCTCCGGCTATCGCTGGCAGCGCAACAGATGGGTCTACTACGGACTTGATGTAAACGACATTCAGTCCTTCCAGTGCTACTAAAACCTGCCCAGACACACAACAACAGCTTTTTACACAAAAAAGACCGCTCTTCTAAGCGGTCTTTTTTAGTCATCCTTAATATCCTCAACAATCGTTTCCACTTCATTCCGGGAAATTTTCTCGCGGCCTTCCTTCAAGGCTTTAATCGTCTGTTTAGCCAGGGCAAGCGGTATCCGGCAAAACAGCTTGATCGTCCGGGTATGAATATCGTTCATGTATGCATCGGCCTGAGCAAGGTTGTACTCAGTATAGGCAAACATATCATCCCGCGTCCAGCCATCCGGAACAAAATTAACACCGCGTTCACTGTCTTCGTCCTGATTCCGTAAAATATTAACAGCCTGAAGTCCGCGGCCATAGCCAATGGCCTGCTCACGGTTAGTCTGTGTCCCGTCATACCATTCCCAGATATCTGACAGCATCACACCGACCAGCCCTGCAACATAATACGTGTAATCATCAAGATCAGCCCTGTCCTTAACATCCCAGTCTTTTTCGGCCCATTCAGCCATGCCGCGGGCCATCGTGCCAGTCGATTCTTTCACGTCCGTCACAATCCCGTCCGGACACAGCCTGATCCAATCACCCAGCCTTAGCGTAACCTCAGGCAGAAGCAATTCATACGGTCCCAGAAGTTCACGGTAAACGGCATCATCAAAGCCGTGTTCTAACAAATCGCTCACCGAGCGCAGCAAATACGCTTTAATGTCTGAATTCAGCTCTTCATGGTCCTCTATCTCATCAACCGCACGCATGCATAAATAGGCAGATGCGACCGTTTCCTTCAGCGGTGACTTCAGCAGCGTAATCGGTATATAAAATGTCCGGCTTGTCTGTTTCAGTATAACGTTTGCATCTTTTTGCAGCTTCTTGGTTTCGCTCAAAAATACGCCTCCTTAACACACTGCCATTATACCAAACTATCATCCAAAATAATATGACAATAATAGCAAAAAAAGAAGGGGCACAAATTGGTGTACCCCTCTCGCATTCTATGACCATCTGCGATCAAATTTAACATCTTTGCCCTTACGCGGACGCTCCCACATCAGACCTTGCTCCAGTGCCATTTTCTTGGCAATCTGCGGGGCATTCCACAAAGGCGGCAGCAATAACAATGAAACCGGAACAGCTGTAATGACGATTGAATTCTGGATCGCCGTGATACTGTCTTCACCAATCGTTAGAATCACCATCGTTGTAAGACCGAATATCAGGGCCCAGAAGACACGCAGCCAGCGTTTCGGCTCATCATTGCCGGTCAGTGTTACCGAAACCGTATAAGACATTGTATCTGTCGTCGTCGCCACGAATATAATCGAAATGACGAGAAAAGCAATAGCCATAATCGTGCCCAGCGGCAGCTGATGCATGATCGCCATAACGGCTGCAGGCATGCCCCCTTCACTCAGCGGACCAGATACAGATCCCGGCGTTTCCTGTTCATAAAACACGCCCGATCCGCCAACAACAGCAAACCAGAAATTCGTAACGAGCGGTGCTGCAATCGACACGGCAATGACCAATTCCCGTATGGTCCGGCCGCGGGAAATGCGGCTGATAAAAATAATCAGCATCGGAGCATAGCCGATAAACCAGCCCCAGAAAAAGATCGTCCATGATCCAAGCCAGGCTTCATCACCACGGAATAAGTTCATCGTAAAGAAGTTGTCTAAATAGAAACCAGATCCACCGATAAACGAATTAAGAATAAAGAATGTTGGACCAATCAAAAGCATAATAATCCCGAGCACAAACGTCATCCCAACGTTAAGACGGCTTAAGAGGAGAATTCCGCGATCCACCCCGGTCGCAGCAGAAATGGCTGCAATCGCAACCAATACAACAATAACTAAAATGCTGACCGTCACTGTATTGGGTATACCAAACAGATCATTCAGACCATAGGAAATCTGTAAACCCAGAAAACCAAGCGGTCCCAGCGTACCAGCAGCAGTTGCAATAATGGAAAAAATGTCAGCCGCTGCCCCGATAACACTTTTATGAAAGATCTTTTCACCGAATATCGGAAATAACAATGCCCTCGGCCGCATGGGATAGCCTTTAGTGTAATGAACATACATCATCACAATCGTGGCGAGCGTTCCAAGTATCGCCCAGGCCATAAAGCCCCAGTGCATAAAGCTTTGTCCGAAAGCTGCCATGATATTGCCTTCACCGCCGCCAAACAGCGGGGGCGTATCCATGTAGTGATACATCGGCTCCGAGGCCGCCCAAAAGACGCCACCGCTTGCCAGCAGCGTCACCAGAATCATGGCAACCCAGCGATAATAACTGTATTTCGGTTTCTCCCTCTTCCCTAAGCGAACCTTGCCAAATCGGGAGAAGGCTAAAAAGATACCAATCGCAAAATTACCAAGCAGCAATAGCTGCCAATAGCCTCCAAAATATTCAGCAGCATAATCAAATAAAACCGTAATCGAGTTCCCAACCGCGTCATTGCTGATGAACGATAGAATGACAAATAATATCAAAAAACCACCGCTGACGGCAAAAACGGTCCAATCCGTTTTCGGTTTTTGAGTATTCTTCAAGATTTTCCTCCCCATTGAGGAGCAAGTGCCTATAACACCGTGATGTCATTACAGACCGTTGGATGTAAAATGATTATCCTTTGCTCAAACCATTTCTTAACTCTCTCTCTCTAAAAACCACCGGCTTGCTCGAATTATTTTTATATACGTCTTAAAATTATAAAGTGCATCGAAGCAAGCGTCAACCAAAGTGAATGAAAAGTCCGACACGATTCAAGGCTATGGACCCGCTGACGGCCAGACATAATGAAACGGCATCCCCTCAAGAGCATCCAATTGAACATCTTCAGGTATCTTTAAGTAAATCAGCTGCTCACCGCCCTTTATGACCCGATCAGACCAAGGTCCATTCTCCTCGCCGCTGGTGCTGGTGAATTGCGAAATGGGAAATTCTTGTCTGAATGTGGACAGGTCAATGTCAAAAGGTGTCGAAACGTTGATTCTTATGGCCCCCGACGTGTATTGAACATCTAATGGAGGCAATTTATCTGACATATCCCTTCCCTCTATAATAAGCGGTGTCTGATAATACGTTGCTTGAATCGTGTCACTCTGATCGGAGACTCTTTCCGCATAAACAGGAATTCCCGTATAAGGATCATGGCCGCTCACCATTTCCAGCCGGATATCCTGCTTCTCAGCTGACAGCTCCCAGGATTCCTGCTGATAAATCTGATCAGTCTTGTCAATGCTTCCGTCTTCAGCCATTCCCGCTAATCGTGGGAAGTCATCAACTGGAGCACTCACCGCCTCACCCGGAGCATCCGATGACTCAGGAAGCATCAATGCAGCCGGAACAGCCAGGATAAGCACAGCACTATAGACGATAAAAAGGCGTCTCACCCTTGTCGTATAGCTGCGCCGCCAGTTTCCTTTTGGCAGTTTAAAAGTAGCAAATACGATTAACCCGACGATCAGCAGTAAAATGATGATTGGCATCAATTGCAGTAACGACGTCATGTCCGCACCTCCAGTCGACGGTAAATGATGATCGAGCCGGCAAATAACACAAGCGCGGTCAGCAGTGTTTTACACATGAACAGAAGAAAAGAACTCTCTTCAAAATAAAACGTCCCGATCTCCAGTAATAACTGATCACCGCCTGTGATCCGGGGCCAGAAAAACAATAACCCAATAATCACAGCTGGTATAATGTAAGCAAACATTTTATATAAATGAACGAATGTTCCAACAAGGTAGCCGGCACTGCTGAACATTAAGATAAACATGAACGCTGCCAGTGCCCCCATCAGCCATTCACCCACTGTATCGGTGAAGCCGCCCTGCATAATAGGGGTTGCCGAAAACAGAAAAAAGGTAACGACTTTCAGCAAAAACCCGTATAACAATGCCGTTATACCGCCTAACAGGCTGGTCACCGTCAAAAAGATCATATTGGCTAAATCATGACTTAAATGACTCGACACAAAAACAAAGTCATCATCCCGAAACATTTGCGTTTTCATTTGCACAGCACTTATAAACCCCCACAGCATCGTAAATACGACGACAATACTAGCCGAGTAGGAATCGACGTAAATATGCATCCCCCTGCTAAGACTGGTTGTGGAGGAACCTGTCGAGAACAGCGAAAGAACAAACGCAATCAGCTGCAGTATCATTAAGGTCGTGAAAAAGCCGGAAAACGATTTTAACTTAAAGCGGCATTGCTGCTTAACCGTCTGGAATAAGCTAGGCTTTGTCAAATACATCATCGATTTCCCCCTTTGTGCTATCAGTCAGATACACGCACACATCCCCTGGCGAAACAGCTTCCGCACGAATACCTGCCCGTCGCATCTGCTCCCATTCATCCGTCGAAAAATCATGTTTCACAACCGCATACATGCCAGCTTCTGTCTGTTTTGAATACATAACGTCTCTGTTGCGTGTCCACGCTGATACCGCCTCGAATGGACCACTCAGGCTCACGGCATATTCTTTTAGTTCCTCGACAGGCATGTGTAAGTAATTGTGGCCATCTTCCAGGAGAAGCACATCTTCCAGCAGCTCCTCGATTTCATCCAAATGATGACTGGACACGATAATGGAGCGCGGATGAGCCAGATAATCCTTCAAGAGAGCCCGGTAAAAATCTTTCCGGACAGCCGCATCCATACCATTGGTTGGTTCATCAAAAATCGTTAAGGCGCATCTCGAACACAACCCGACAATCATATTGAACGTGCTTTGCTGCCCCTTTGAGAGACTGGCATAATTCTGATCCGGCTGAAATGAAAAATAAGCAAACAAGCGATCCGCTAATGCCATATCCCAGTTTTCATAAAATCGGCCCGCTTCTTCGAGAATTTCCTTTAATGTCAGCGCCGTTGGAAAATCCAGATCATCGTCAACTAATATCGTATTAGCTGATACCAGCAGATCATCAAATGGCCGGCGGGAGAAGACACGAACATCACCGGAAGACGGCCGCCAGAAGCCCGCTAACAATTTCAGCAGAGTCGTTTTGCCTGCCCCATTGCGCCCGACCAGACCGGTAATCTTGTTTTCCCCTATCGTCACTGTCAACTGATCCAACGCCTTATGCCGTCCGTGCTTCTTGCTTAAATCTCTGCATTCTGCCACGTTCACGTTACATCCCCCTTGCGTTCATTGATTGCAGTCCGAAGCAGCTCGATTAATTCCTGTTCGCCAACATCCAGACGCTCAGCTTCTGCCGCCACTTCCTGGATCTGCTGTTTGAGTGTCTGATTTTTTCGCTTATCTGTAATAACCGCCTTCGCATCACGCACGACAAATTTGCCAAGTCCGCGCTGGTTATACAGAACCCCTTCCTCAGCCAGCATGGTCAGGCCTTTTGCTGCTGTGGCCGGATTAATATTAAACAGATCGGCAAGCTTATATTGCGAATAGACTTTGTCATCCGGCCTAAATGTTTCATTTAAAATTTCGTTTTCCAGCCATTCGGCAATCTGCCTATAAATGGGCTTTGCACCATCCGGATTGATCATTCAAGCTTGCCTCCTTTCCAGTGATGCAGTGCATTAGTTATGTAACTTAGTATAGTACATAAAAAGATCCTATGCAAGGGACCATTGTCGGACATCCGAATGGGTAACCTGCATACGCCATTATATTTTTGACTATTCTTTGAGGGAGGCGGACACCGAAGTAATATCGTAACAGTGATTTTAAATATCAAGAAACGTCATAGATTATAATATCTGTGACTTTCATGAATAAATTTAATGAGTTGTGTATATAGTACCCATAACAGCATTGCCAAGGGGGCTGGGCAAATTGTTAGATCTCAAACGTGAAAGGGTTGTCTTGACAGTAATAATGGTGATTAGCAGCTTAATTCTATTCCTGATCGTTTTTAATGGAAATTCGTTGGCTCAGGATAATAAAGATGAGGAAGGTGATCCTGCATTTGAAAAGCAAATTGAAAACTTCGGAAAAAAACAAACAGATAACGTTCCTGAAGACTATACACTAGAAGAAGCAATGGCGAATGGTGATATTACGCCAAGTGACATGACGTCAAAGCAACGTGAAACAATCAATCAATTTAAAAAGAACGTCAAGAATGGTAATCCTGACTTTATTCGATTTACCCAATTCTCACAAACTGGCGACCCAATAACTACTGAATTCCAATTTAATGGTGAACTTATATACTATCGTTGGGATAGTACAAGGGATGAGAGTGGAAGACATATAAAAGAGGATATGGAAACTGGTGAACGATTTAGCGTACGGGAAGACTACTGTAAAAAGCTTGTAGATGATCCGAGAATGCCATATATCACAAATTGTTATGAGTATGAAAGTTATGAGTTTTAATGTAATCAATTCATAATTTCTTATTCAACTAAAACAGCGATATATGTACAAAAATGCCCCCATATCAATTTGCTGCGATCATCAGCTATAAGCACCGGCAATTGGTTTCACCGTCCTGTTTCTGCTAAAATAACGGTAGACTTAAACGGAGGCGGTATCATGAAGGTATATGTCGATGCGGATGCCTGTCCGGTCAAACAGACCATTATGACGATTGCGGGGGAATTTGCTGTGCCGGTCGTGATCGTAAAAAGCTTCTCACACTTTTCACCCGCTGACGATCCAGCAGGCGTCGAAACGGTCTACGTTGATACAGGCGCTGAAGCTGCGGATTACCGGATTATGCAGCTCGTCCAGACAGGCGATATTATCATTACCCAGGACTACGGACTGGCGTCACTCGGGCTCGCTAAAGACTGCACTGTGCTGCATCATAAGGGCTTTGCCTACACGAACACTAACATCGATCAGCTGCTGCAGACACGTTATTTAAATGCCATGGCACGCAAAAGCGGCAAACGGACAAAAGGCCCGAAAGCCTTCACCTCAGAAGATGAGGCAGCATTCAGCAGGCTTTTTCGGGAAACACTTGACGCGCGACTGGCTTAGTCCCTGCGAAAAAATCCCTTTGAAACGGGCTTTGCCGCCTCAAAGGGCCGTCTCACCATTGCCGCACACGAAAGTTATCCTGCAGAACCGCCCAATTCTGCGGGAAAGAAAAATTCAGCGTCCAATAAGCAGCACCGCGTATGCCATAAGCGCTTACCGTATCGTATTTAGCCTGCATACTGCGGGCATCTTCAAACCAGACCTCATGCCGCTGACCATCATCATCGGTATAACGGTAAAAGGGTGCCTGGCTCGTGTCATCATACTGAATCGCAGTACCGTAATCAACGGCTCGTTCCAGCAGCACTTGCGGATTCAGTGTATCTGCTCTTGTTCCCTCCTCCCAGGGGATCTTCCAATCACGTCCATACAAAGAAATACCCATGAATATCTTATCGCGCGGGATAAGACGCACAGCATAATCCAATACACCTCTAACCTCATCGACCGGGGCAATCGCTCGTGGCGGGCCGCCTGACCAGCCCCACTCATACGTCATGAGAATCACAAAATCACAGATTGACCCATGTGCCTGATAGTCGACTCCCCCGTATAACTGGCCCTGCTGCCCGCCTGATTGTTTAGGAGCAACAGCTGTCGATACAAGAAAACCTTCCGGATGCAGCCGGATAACAGCACGCCGGAGAAACGCATTATAATTTTCCCGGTCTTCCGAATTGATGTATTCAAAATCAAAATTAACGCCTGCGTAGTCCTTTTCCCGCAATTCGTCCAGTAAATTCGTCATGAACTGTGTTTGGGTATCCGAGTCCTGTAATAAGTCAGCAGCCAGTTCAGAATCGAATCCGCCTTCCTCGCCTTGATTCGCCACGACTAAAATGGGGGCCGTATTCGTTTCCGCAGCAGCCTGCCGAACCGGCTGATCTTCCAGTTCTACCAGCTCCCCGTCTTCTGTAAAATGATACATAGAGGGGCCAAGGTACGACAAATGCCTTCCCAAACGCAGAACATCCGATTTCCCGGTACTACTGCCAACCAGGGATGCATACGCAAATGTATCAATGACCGGCCGCCGTATCGCTATAGGAATTATCAGCGTCTGCCCCGGAAATATCAAGCCGGGTGCTGACAAGCGATTCACTGATAGAATGGTCGCCACACTCACACCATATTGCTGGGCAAGCGCCCAGATTGTGTCGCCTGCCTGAACATTATGTGTTATAAAAGGGGTCTGCAGCATCTGCCCAGCATAAATGCGCGATGGATCGGCAATCTGATTGGCTGCGGCAAGCTGCTGAACCGTCACACCAAATCTGTCTGCCACCGTCCTCAATGTATCCCCGGGCTGCACCACATAATCAATGCCCGGCTCCGGAATTACCAGGGATTGACCAACCACCAGAACATCAGGGTCTTCCAAGTCATTTACCGAAGCAATCTGACTGCTGTCAGTGCCATAATTTTGCGCAATCCGCCATAGTGAGTCGCCATTTTTGACAACATGAATCTGCATGGTTACGCCTCCAATCTGTCTCGTATAACAGCCTATTCCGAGATGATTGTCCACGTAACCCAATTAACCGAAATTCTTCTATAAAGTGGCTATATTTTTAATCACAAAGCGGCTTTTTGGCACAGACGGCATCCGAACCATGCTGTATGTCATATCTTGCTGAGGCACCTCATAATCCAGCCGATTTGCCAGACATTCCAGACTTGTCCGGATGATTGCCAGTGTGATTGATTCACCGGCACAGCGATGATTGCTATTATAACGGCCGCCGCCCTGCGGAATAAAATCAAACAGACCGCCATCCCAGTTCCGGAAACGCTCCGGCTGAAATTCTTCCGGTTCATCCCATAAATTCGGATCATGATTCGTCCCATAGACATCAAGCAGAACAAGCGTCCCTTTTTTAAATGAATGCCCGTCCCAGTTAAAATCATGGCGGACTCTCGCCCCTAAAAAGGGCGTGAATGGATAATAGCGGCGCACTTCCTGGACGAACATGCCAGTATAGGCTCCAGCATCGTTTTGCAGTTTTTGTTTGGCTTCTGGAAAGGCGTGCATAGCCAAAGCGCCATAAGTCACATACCGTGCGACAGCTACAATCGGTCTGAGAATATTGATAACGTCTACTGCCGCGGTATGCACAGGCAGCAGATGCCCCTGTAAATCCCGGTGCCAGCTGATGTGAGATAAAGCTGTTTCGGCCCGCGGTGTTAATGTGCCATTCCGGACTTGCTCGATCAGCTGCATGATCCAGCGTTCAGTCCGGTTACGGGCCATTCTCCCTTTCCAATGTCTTGGCCCAACCGCTCCAAAAGCATCAATCATTGCTGCCAAGTCACGCGTCCGTCTCGTCAGCTCATTCGCCCACAACGGCACACCTGCCCACTGGCACGCGATGCGGCACATGATTTCTTCAGTTTCAGGCATGAGCACAAGCCGGTGCCTTTTCTCCCAGCCGGCCAGCGCCACTTCCCACTGTTCTTTCGCAATAGCGGCCAGGTCATTAATACGCTCCGGTGCCATCAGTTTCATAAACATTTCTTTTCGGTGCTTATGCTGCGCACCGTCCTGCATTTGGACACCATTTTTTCCGAAGATGGATTGCTGGATGCGCTTCGGCAGGGCGCCTTTTCGTGTGAATTTGGCAGGATCATAAAAAATCCGGGCAGCCTCCTCACCGCCCATACAGATAACTTTCTGTCCCATAAGCCGGGTCTGAAAGATATCTGATTGAAATTGCCGACGTCTGTCTGGTATATACGTATAGCCTTCTGACATGAGAGTGATCGTATGATCCAATCCCTGTTCACGCGGTATTGTCACAATTGCTGGCTCCTTTCTCACAGATAAATCTGGTTCTGTCTGTTGGTTTTCCCCAGGTGCTCGTTTTTATCCTTGCGACGCCATATAAACCAAAACGTGGCAGCTGCTGAGCAAACCTGTTACGATTGGTTTGAAATTTAAGCAATGAAGGTGATCCTTTGCAGACAACGATTATGATTAATGACATGGCAATCGAAGCGTTTAACGTTAAATTGGATACGATCACGGAAAAGGAACGTGAACGCACCAGGGTGAATTTTTCATTTCATGTCACACACGATACGTATCATGATATCACGACGTTATTATATCAAAATGATTTCACGATTAAGATGCCTGAAAAAGATCTGGCTTTCCCAGCCGTTATCACAACGTACTCAACATCCATCACCAATTTATATGAGCCTGGAAACGTAGGCGAATTTAAACTTGAACTGACCGAAAAATGATAGCCCTCCTTTGAAAGGACCGGGACGTTTCCGAAGCGGTTATTTTCCCAGCTGTTTAAAAGGGGCTGGGTCACAACAAAACGAATAACTCAAACTTGCTTCGAACAGGATCGAT
Source organism: Lentibacillus kimchii (assembly GCF_042666895.1). Taxonomy (GTDB): domain Bacteria; phylum Bacillota; class Bacilli; order Bacillales; family Amphibacillaceae; genus Lentibacillus; species Lentibacillus kimchii. Next base: position 59,551 of record NZ_JBHTGR010000010.1, on the reverse strand, counting down.
TTAGCGGAGGAAAAGACGGAGACTCCTGCGGGAGCAAAGGATAGGTGAGACCCCGGAGCGCGCTAGCGTGAGGAGGCTCACCAGCCGCCCGCGGAAAGCGACGTCCTTTTCCGGAGCGGACTTATGATCAAAATACGTTACGTCCCAGCTGTTTTAATGGGGCTGGGTCACAACGAAAGCGAAACACTCAAACTTGCTTCGAACAGGATCGATTTAGCGGAGGAAAAGACGAAGACTCCTGCGGGAGCAAAGGATAGGTGAGACCCCGGAGCGCGCTAGCGTGAGGAGGCTCACCAGCCGCCCGCGGAAAGCGACGTCCTTTTCCGGAGCGGACTTATGATCAAAATACGTTACGTCCCAGCTGTTTTAAAAACCACACAGCAACTGCTGTGTGGTTCATTTTATGAGCTTAACACGCCGTTGGGATCAGGCTTTAACCGCATCACCTGGTAATCAGGCAGTCTGTCCTGCAGGCGGCTGACGAGAGAATCGCCTTTTCCCTCAGGCAAAAATGAGATCATAGCCGGACCCGCACCACTAATAACTGTTCCATAAGCACCGTGAGCGCCCGCCTCACTTCTGATGGTTTCATAATGCGGCAGCATAGCCTGACGATAAGGCTCATGAAAAAGATCCTGTTCCATCATCCTGCCAGCCCGCGCATAATCGCCAGCAGCAAGCGCGGCGACCAGGACGTTGCTGATCGCACTGGCAGAAGCCGCCTGCTCCCTTGTATAGACCGCGGGAAGCACATCCCGGGCTGCTTCGGTCGTTAATGCCTCGCCCGGTATCGCCAGAACTGTCTCAACGTCAGGTACCGGCAGCAAGACCCGCTCAGCCACTCCGTCAGCGGCAGCTGAAATCACCAGACCACCCATGACAGCCGGTGCGATATTATCCGGATGGCCCTCAATCGACGCACCCAGCTGCAGTTTTTCATCAGCCGTCAGCGACAAACAACAGACCCGATCAGCCAGTTCAATACCTGCCACAATCGCCGAGGCACTGCTCCCCAGCCCCCGGGCCAAAGGGATATCACTCTGCATGGACAGATGGCAGGGAGGAAGCTGTTCATGCCAGTGTGCAGCCGTTTCACGTGCCGCGCTGACTATTAAATGATCATAAGCATCCACCTGCTCCGGCAAATAGGCCGAGTGCTGCTCTATTTCCCACGCATCGGACGCTGATACATCGACTGTTAAATAAAGGCTGAGCGCCAGGCCCAGTGAATCAAAACCCGGCCCAAGATTTGCCGAGCTGGCGGGGACCACGATCCTGAAAGGTGTCATGCTTTCACCAGCTTTGTCACATAATCCGTGACGGCTTTTTCATCATTGGGCAGTGTAACCGGCCCGTCTCCCATCTGCTCAATGGCTGCCTGCGGGTCTTTCAGGCCGTTGCCGGTTAAAACCGCCACGACTTTTGTTCCCGCTGCTATCGTGCCTGCTTGCCGCTCGCGAATCATACCGGCAATTGACGCGCACGAACCCGGTTCAGCGAAAACGCCTTCCTGTCTAGCCAGCCATCTTTGCGCGTTTGCGATCTCCTCATCAGTAACAGACGCGATCGTGCCGCCTGATTCATCCCGCGCCGCTTCAGCCAGTGTCCAGCTTGCGGGGTTGCCAATCCGGATAGCAGTCGCCATAGTTTCTGGATTGGCGACGATCTGATTGTGCGTTAGCGCTGCCGCTCCAGCCGCTTCGAAACCGTGCATTTCGGGCAGGTCCGTGTTTTGCCTGTCAGCATATTCCCGGAAACCTTTCCAATAAGCACTGATGTTACCGGCATTGCCAACCGGAATAGCCAGAACCTCAGGTGCCATCCCCAGCTCATCACAAATTTCAAATGCGGCTGTTTTCTGCCCGTCAAGCCGGTACGGATTAACGGAATTAACAAGCGTTACCGGGGTGGTTTCGCTTAATGTCCGGACAATTTTCAGTGCATCATCGAAATCACCGTCAATTTCCACGATATCCGCACCATACATGACCGCCTGAGCTAATTTACCCAGCGCGATTTTGCCTTTTGGAATGACTATAATCGCCCTGATGCCGGCTTTGGAAGCATACGCCGCAGCAGAGGCGGACGTATTGCCGGTTGATGCACAAATTACTGCCTCGCTGCCCGCTTCAACAGCTTTAGCAACAGCAAGAGCCATGCCCCGGTCCTTAAATGAACCAGTCGGATTAAAGCCTTCAATTTTACCGTATAATTCTATATCTAATTGCTCCGATAACGCTGATAAAGGGATGAGCGGTGTATGACCCTCTTTCAACGTTATCAATGGTGTTTCATTCGTTATAGGCAAATACGCGCGATACGTCTGGAGCAAACCCTGCCCTATCATGTGTCAGCATCTCCTTCTGCTTTGTAAAAACTCACCACGGCCAGAACCGTATCAAGATCCTGCAAGTGTTCTAAAGCCTGCTGCATGATCGCCAGTGACGCTTCATGGGTGACCACCACAATTTCGGCTGTTTCCGGCTGATCAGACGGACGCTGCAGAATTTGCTTAAAACTGATCGCCTGCTCATTAAAGGTGTCCGATATCCGGGAAAACACGCCAGCTTCATCCCGCACATGCAGCCGGAGATAGTACTGGCCAAACTGCTCATCCGTTGATTTCAATTCCTTTTTGAAGCGCGGCTCAATAAATTGACTGCCCGTTACACCGCGGTGCATATTTTTACCGACCGTAACAGCATCCGAAATGATGGCAGCAGCAGTCGGCATGCTTCCGGCACCGGCGCCATAAAACATAGCCTCACCCACTGCTTCGCCATAAACATAAACAGCGTTATACTCATTTTTAACGTCTGCAAGCGGGTGATTACGCGAAATGAGTGCTGGCTGGACATTAATCTCCACACGCTTGCCATCAAATTTAGCGAAACCGATTAATTTCATCGTGAATCCCAGCGTATCAGCATATTTCAGGTCCGCCAGTTCAATACCGTTAATGCCGGTCACGTCAATGTCATCCAAATCAATATACGTGGAAAACGCTAATCGCCCTAAAATCGCCATTTTCCGTGCAGCATCAAGCCCTTCAACATCAGCAGCCGGATCAGCTTCCGCAAACCCGAGCTCCTGTGCCTGTGCTAAAGCATCATCATAACTGACACCTTCCTGATGCATTTTGGTCAAAATAAAATTCGTTGTCCCGTTTACAATGCCCATAACCTGCTCAATATGGTCTGAGGCAAAACCGTCAGTTATTCCGCGCAGGATTGGAATCCCGCCGGCAACACTTGCTTCATAATACAAGTCACAGTTATTCTGTGCCGCAGCCTCATGCAGTTCAGCCCCGTGCAGTGCCACTAAATCTTTATTGGCTGTCACGACGTGTTTACCCGCAGCAAACGCACTTAAAATGTGGCGGCGGGCTTCTTCAATCCCTCCCATAACTTCAATAACCACATCAATTTCCGGGTCATCCAGCACATCAGCAGCATCCAGTGTCAGAACCGTCTCAGAAGCTCCAGTATCAATAGCACGTTTTTTATTGGGGTCACGAACGAGTGCCTTTTTTACCTCGACAGGACAACCAAGCTGATGCATGAGTTTTTTCTGGTGCTTTTCAATCAGCGTCATAACACCTGAACCCACCACACCAACACCGAGTAATCCGACTGATACTTTAGCATCCACCTTATCACCTCTTTTAGCAGTTAGTGATATATATTGAAACATGAATCTGACTTCATGACAATATCGAATTTTTAGACAACACCTGCGGGCAGACTGACTCTCATCCCACCACATTGGCTAAATCCTGAATCGTTTTGTATACTAATCATAATAACCATTAAGCGAAAGGGTGAGGCAAATGATTGTAAGAGAACGCGACCAGGGGTTTGTCATGATTCAACAGCACCATCACGCCCAGATCTCCGGTGAGCTGGCCCGCCAGCTGGATAATGCCTTCTTTGACGACAAAAACCTAAGACCTTCCGTTGAGTACGCGATTGCCAAGCACGATGACGCGTGGAAAATGCTGGATAAACAGCCTTTCTGGAATGATCTGAAACAGGAACCTTATCGATTCACCGACGTTCCCAACGCTGCCAAAACGGTTTTTTACAAACAAGGAATTGACACCGTTCAAGAACAGGATGACTACGCCGCTCTGATATGCAGTGAGCACTACAGACGCTTTTTAGAGAACGATCCGGATGAGGATTCCCAGCAATTTGTCGAGCAGGAAAGACAGCGGCAGCAGTCTTTAATGCAGCACCTTGATGCTTACGACCAGGACTTATACTGGATGCATTGGGACCTCCTGCAATTTTTGGACAGTCTGTCTCTGTACGTTTGTATGAACGAACCGGGTGCCCGCGAAGAGAATAGGCATCCCTTCTTTAAAAACGGTATCACCGTTTCACCGTCTCTCAGTTTTTTTGACACTCATAAAACGCCCATTCACTGGCAGGATAACCAGACCGTGGTCATGGACGCTTTCCCATTCGCTGAACCTGTAACCGTTACCGTTCAGCAAAAAATTATTCCCAAACAAACCCTAGCGGAAAAAGGACTGATTGAAAGTTACAGACAAGCTGACTTCGAGAACGTCTCCATTCAACTAACAGGATCCTGACGCGGCACGCGCGCTCGATCGATTTTCCGATGCTCTCGATCGATTCTCCGGCGCTCTCGATCGTTTTCTCCGCTCGCTCGATCGAATTTGCCGCGCGCTCGATCGATTTCCGGCCAGCCCAATCCAATGCCAGCACAAAATCTAAAAAAAAATCGGGAGAACGCCACAGCGTTTCCCGATTTTTTAACATACCTGGTCTAATCTTTTCCTTCTGAATTATCCGGTGATTTCTTTCCCTGATCAGATGGCTGTGATTCATCGGTATCCGGTACGTCTTCCGGAACATCTTCCGGCATGTCAGCCGGAACGTCCGTCTTGGATATGTCCAGCTCATCCATCAAGTCTTCCAGCTCATTCATAGTCTTAGCAGCTTTTTCCCAATTGCCGTTTGACAGTTCCTTTTGATAGGTATTAAACAGCTCGGAAAAGTTCTCTAATTTTTCTTGTGCTTTTTTGATCGGCTCATCTGATGATTGATCTGATTCATCAGCCTGGTCTTCATCACCGTCTGACTCATCTTTCTTACCGCCGCCATCACTGACTTTATCTACCATCGTATCCAGTGCCGTATCAAAATCACTTTTCATCACAATTTCATCTTCATAAGCTACGACAACCCGCTTCACTTCAGGCAGAGAGGTTTCATTGTTTGATTCGATATAAATCGGCTCAACATAAATGATCGTATCCTCGATCGGTATAGCCAGCAGATTACCGCGAATCACATCAGAACCGCCCTGCGACCACAGGTTCAGTTCCTGAGAAATCTCACTATCCTGGTTGATCCGGTTTTCAATTTGCTGCGGCCCGTAAATATTCCGCTGTTTAGGGAATTCATAGACAAATTTCTCGCCGTAATTCTCGCCATCGTTTCGTACACCGATCCAGCTGATCATATTCTGTCTGTTTTTCGGCGTATATGGCATCATCTGAATAAACTCTTCTTCATCGTGATCAGGCAGCTTCATGGTCATATAATAAGGCTCCATTTCAACGTCCTCATCAAAATACCGTTCGGTCGGCGTCTGCCAAGTGTCTTCACGATTATAGAATACTTCTAAGTTAGACATATGATACGTGCCATACATCGTCGACTGAATTTTGAACAGGTCGGTCGGATAACGGAAATGCGCTTTAATATCATCCGGTACATCTTCAGTAATTAAATCCGGGAAGATATTCTTAAATGTCTGCATGAGCGGATCATCCGGATTAGACGCATAAAAGTTCACATCGCCAGAGTACGCATCAACTGTTACTTTGACCGAGTTCCGGATGTAATTCTGTTCACCCTGGAAAGCCTCGGAATATGGATAATTATCAGCTGACAGATACGCATCAAGCATCCAGACAAGACTGCCATCATCACGAACGACTAAATAAGGATCATCATCATAATCGAAAAATGGCGCAATCCGGTTTACACGATCCTTGATATTCCGCGTTGCCAGCAGCTGACTGTCGTCATTCAGCTGATCCGTCACCAGCATCCGGAAAGACCCTTCATCAAGTGCATACAGCAAGCGTTTGAAGCCTGTCAGCTGAATGCCTTTATCGGCCTGGTAACGATTGCTCTCGTTCTTATCACCTGCCGGATAATCGAATTCATCAACATCACTGTTTGTGATGACATTCGGATAATCCTGCTCGCCAAAGTAGATTTGCGGCTTTTCGACGTCTAAATCGCCTTCAGGCGGCAAATCTTTCACCATATATTCCGGCTGTCCCTGATCGGTCACCTCATTAACGTGACTCATTGCCAATCCGTAACCATGTGTATACCTCAGATTCTGGTTAACCCACGTTTTCGCCTGATCAGGCAAGCTGGAGGTATCCAATTCACGTGCACCCAAAAATACTTGCTCATACTCGCCATCAACCTGATAACGATCAACATCAACGTCATTAAATTCATAGTACGTCCGGAATGTCTGCACCTGATTATAAACATCCAGTAACGGCCGCACATCATTCATACGCACATTATCAATCGTATCCTGATTGCGTTCGACCATATCCGCATCCAGTGAATCATTCCCCGGATGCTGCTCAATGTCCATGTCATCTAAGTCGTAAGCAGCCCTTGTATAATCCAGGTTATCCTGCAAGTAAGGCTTCTCCACGGAAAATTCATTCGGGGAAACCGCAAAGTTCTGAACCGCTACGGATACACCCTGTCCGACGATAATCAGTACAATGTAGACTGCAATCGGCGTCAGCATAGTTCGGATATTTCCCCTGACGAGTTTCACAATCATCCATATCGTCATAAGCAACGCTACCGCAGCCAGGATATAAGCTTTCGGTATATTGACCGCTTCATCCGTATAGCTCAGTCCGTGCACGACACTCTCCTGAAACAGACTGACCATGTTCGTGGTCAGCGTTCCATATGGCTGCAGAAAATGATAGCCTGCCAGAAGCACACCGATAATCGCGAGTGTTGTTCCTAAATGCAGCTGAGCAGAACGGCTCTTCTGGTACATTTGGAAAACGGAATAAGCCCCAATTTCCACCAGCAGGAAAAAGATGCTTAAACCAAGCAGGACCGATACAATTAAATTAAGAACTGGCAGAACGTAAACAAAAAATGAGATATCCAGTCCAAAGTATGGATCCGTCTTGTCAAATGACGCCCGGTTGAAAAACTTCAGTGCCTGTTCCCAGCCAACACCTTGAATGATGCTGCTTCCAAATAAGCCAATGATAGCTGCAATACCAAGCATGATAGCTGTCATGATTTTTCGTCTCTTCAGAATAGGCGGCAGCTGATTAGAATCAAAATGTTTAACGTAAGACCGCCTAATCCAGAAAAGGGTGATAAACGTACAGATAGCAAACAAGATAAACCCGGCAACACCGAGCAGCACTTTACTCGTCAGTATCTTTGTAAACACGGATGAGAAATTTAAAGAATCCATCCAATAATAGTCCGTCATGATTTGCATAGCAAATAAGCCTGCGATCACAAGCACGATGACGGCAAGCACAACATAGCCAATCCATTTATACTTACCGTTCCAATTCATTTTCGGCCGCTGATTAGAGCCTCCGTCAAAAACATCCAATGTAGACCTCTCCCCCTATTATCTCGCAAAATAACATTAATCCTCGTAACATCAGTGTAAAATCTCACTCCCTATCATACATGACAAATACAGGAATTGAAAACGTTTATGATCATTTTTTCGCTGATTTAGAGGGAAATCTGACAAAGTCACATCTGTTACTGGCGATCATCATTTTTCTGATCTTTGTCATCAGACTCGAATTCCTCGGCAAATTCTGTCTGGAACTGGCCATCATATGAAAACGGCCCCTGCTTTTTAAGCGCCTCTTCTTCCAGGTTTTCTATCAGATAAGCATGGATAAAAGGCTCACATAGTGCCATAAAAAAAGCCCCCATAAAAGCAATAGCAGCCATAGAGGTGCCCGTCATAATGAACAGACCTCCAAACAGGAAAAGCGACAGAAACCCAAGAGGAAAATCGGCAATCGAAGCGGCGATATTGCCAAATTTCTTAAGTACAAATAAATCACCAATGACAAACGAAAGTGTTGTTGTTAATAGACTGATCCCAAATAAACTGAAAACGCTTGCATGATAAAAAATACCGAAGAGCGAAAACACCGTAATACCAACCACAATAAACTTAATACCTAATGCTTTTAAATAAACCATATCCGTCTAACCATCCTTTCCGGGAATACGTAACCGTTATTATGCCGGAAAAGCATGGCATTATACCTGATGATGGAAAATCTTATCTCATTTTTTCTGCTAGCAATCTCATTACTAAATGACTGAACCGCTCCGGAAAAAGACATCTTCTCCGCGGGCGGCTGGTGAGCCTCCTCGCGGGCACGCTCGGGGGTCTCACCTACCCTTTGCTCCCGCAGGAGTCTCCGTATTTTCCTCCGCTGATCCGAGCCATTGTTCGACGTTTAAATTATTCGCTTTCGTTATGCCTGCTGCAACGCCTGATTGATGGCATCCTCCGTAATGGCGGAATGGGATGTATGCCAGCGAACATGGTTATCCTGAAGCAGAAATAGCTGCGGTGACTCATGTTTAACGCCCGTTTCCTCAGCCAGCTGATTCGATAGATCCCGGCTCTCAATCACTTTAACTAAATAAGCCTCCGCAGGATCAGCACCCGATTCCAAAAACGCCTGATACTGCTTAAATGCCTCAGCACTAATCGGGCAAGTCGTACTGTGTTTCAGCACAAGCACAGGTTTTTCCGTGGATCTTTTCCACATCTGTTCCAATTCTTCTTTTGTCTGCAGCTCTTTAAAATCAGTCATTCTAATACCTCCTTAATAGTATAGCTTTCACGCAGGACCTATCCTGCAGCACGATCGGCGTTATCCTTCTAGCAGCTTGACGTGGACCGTTCGTGTTCGCGGCCCGTCAAATTCACAAAAATAGACACTTTGCCATGTGCCCAGTACCGGTGCGCCATCCGAGATGATCAGCGTCTCGCTCGCCCCAAAGACGGATGACTTCATATGCCCGTCTGAATTGCCTTCCATGTGAGCATACTCATGTTTGTTCGGAAATGTCTCGTTCAATCCCAGTTTTAAATCTGTTTTGACATCCGGATCGGCATTTTCATTGATGGTAATCGCACCCGTTGTATGCGGACAGTAGACGACCATGATGCCATCCGCAATACCACTTGCCGATAGAGCCTCATCCAAGTGCCTGTCCAGATTCGTAAATGACTGCTTCTCATGTATTGCTATCGTGAATGTGTGCTGTGTTTTGCTCACGCTCATCATCCCCTTTTACAAAATTTGGCCAGAGATGCCACGGATAATCAGCAGGCGGCCAGGACTCGTGCCCCAGCATATCCTTCCTGGTCGGATGCTCGAACGCTAACGTATGGGACCAGAGTGCCAGCTGCTGACCGGGCGAGTTCACCTTCTGCCCGTACTTCTGATCACCATAGATGACACAGCCGCTAGCTGCCAGCTGCACCCGGATCTGGTGCGGCCTTCCTGTATGGAGATGGATGGCAAGTAAATGCAAGCCATCATGCTGACCGACAACCTCATAATCCAGAACCGCCTTCTTTGCCCCTTTCGTCTGGGGTGATGCGACATGCACTTTATTTTCGCTGTGATCTTTCAGCAAAAAATCTTCCAGCGTCCCAGACGAGTGCGGCGGATGGCCGCGGACAACCGCCAGATAGTGCTTCTCAAACGCGCCCCGGCGCAAGCTATCCGACAAACGCGACGCCGCTTTGGATGTTTTAGCAAAAACCATCACACCGCCAACCGGACGATCGAGCCGGTGGACGAGCGCCAAATAGACATTGCCAGGTTTCTGATAGCGTATTTTCAAATCATCTTTCAGCATGGTCAAAAGATCCCTGTCATGTGATTGATCACCCTGAACCGGCATATTCACAGGCTTCTCCACTACAAGGACATGGTTATCTTCATAGAGAATTGAAATAGCCACTGTTTATGCATCCCTTCACCAATCAAATTAAAATGGAAAAGCCGAATCCCTTGCCTTCTGCACCTCGCTGAACACCTGCACGCCATGCATCAAATCCGCCGCAAGCTGATTCAGCCGGGATTTCGCTTCCTCATCAACAATTGTTTTCTGCGCAAAATGCGTTTCTTCAACAAACACATATTTCGGCAGAATAACCGCTTTCATATACGAAAGAACTGGTTTCAGCTGGTGTTCCGGTACTAAATAGTGTTTGGGCGAGCCCGCTGTCGCCAGAATGCCAACAAGCTTACCCTTGAATGCCTCATTGGGAAGCAGATCGAACAAATTTTTCAGCGTACCGGGAATCGACGCCTGAAAAATCGGTGTCCCTATGATAAAGGCATCCGCTGCCATGATTTTTTCCAGAACTACCTTCGTATCACCGGTATAATCCCGGTAATCCCGCCCGTCACTGAAAACGAGCTCATAATCGCCCAAATCAATCAATTCCGTTTCTGCAGTCTCATAAGTATGATTTAATGCCGTTAAGACTTGCTCAACAGCAATTCGTGTTTTCGATCCGACAACGGACCCAGCAATCCCGATGACTTTCAAATGAATGCCCCCCTCAACGTCCATCGATGAACGACCGACGGACACATAACAATTTCTCAAGCCCATTTTACACAAAAAACGTAAAAGTTACAGTTAATTGAACTGGAGAGGGCCATACCTGGCAAAAAACACCACTTACGTATCAGGCATGTTGATCGTCACCGGCTCCCGCTCGTCGCCGTCTGCACTAATTTTCCAATAATTGTAGTCAGAATCCGCTCTGGCAAAATTATTATCAACGGTTACCAGCCATTTATCAGCCTGGTGGAAAGAGACAGGACTTGTGACATGCTCATGGAAATTTGTCAGCTGTTCAGCTTCTTCAGTCTCCAGATTCATCCGGAAACCTTCATAAATGTAAGTGCCCTGCTTATCTTTCGCGGCAACACTGGAAAAAACAGCATGGTCGCCGTCGGATGAAAAAGCTGGTGCTGAAATGACTGTTTGGTTTGAAGCAAAATCCGCTGCCGGCACCAGCGTCTCTTCCTGGCCAGTTTTCAAATCCCGCACATGCAGCTGGTCACCGTTATTAAATGTTGTATACATCAACCGATCACCATCTGGCGACACATTTAGTGATGACATGTCGTAACTTTCTTTCTCGGTTATCTGTTCCGTCTCCCCTGAGGCCAGATCCAGCCGGAATACATCGCAGTCATGCGGCTGTTCAGAGGCAACCGGCGAATAATTTTGATAGGTGTCTGCTTTCAGATAATAAAGGGATTCCCCATCCGGCGAAAAGGCCGCTTCAGTTATGTAATCACTTGTATTCATAAGTGTTTTAACCGAATCATCATGCCTAGCCATGATCCGCAGCTGGCTGTAGCGACGCTTCTCACCTTCAGTTTCTTCCTCCCATTGTTCCATGAACACAAGTTTTTCCCCGTCTGGTGAGAACGTTGGATGAACATACGATTTTCCTTCATCCGGTTTGGCTAACCGTTCGGCTTCACCACCGCTCACAGGAACAGTGTATAACGCAGCGTCATCATCATGATAATAGGAAAAGACCAGCTCGTGATCATCCGGTGACACATCCGTTGTCTTGCCAAATCCCGAAAAGCCTTTAGGAGGGCCTGCCAGCGAACCAGCACCCCAAAGCACCAAGAACAGCACAGCCAGGCCCGCTATCACACTGATATTCTTCATTTTGACCGTCATTTATAAACCTCCTAAATCCCCATAAAAATCAGCAAGGGAATCGCAACCGCCAAGACGGAAAAACCGACACCGGTGGCAATGGCGATTAAAGGCCGTTTAGCGATATAGCCCATCTGAAATCGGTACGTCACAAGCCAAATCGGCAGAGGGGACAACGTCCAGAATACCGAAGCACCGTCCTCGGAAAAAGCCAGAAGTGCCCACAAAAAGAACAGACTAATGCCCGAAACCAGAGAACCTAACAGCAGATTCACCACATAGCTTGTCAGCACAAGACCACGCTTCGGCCGCTCACTCTCAGTCAAATCACTGGCATAATAGGAATGGCGAATGACTGCGATAAATCCCAGAATAATCAGCAGCAGCAGATAAATACTGAAACACAGCGCCTGCCAAACCGGCATACTCTGCATGATGACTACATTAAATCCATTCCAGATAATAGCCGCCAGCAGCGTCACACTCACCCCATAAGCATGGCGTCCGGCAAAGGCTATATTCATAGCGAAAAGCGTCACAGCACCGCCCAATATGAGCTGAACAGCCAGCCAGACAAGTGACGTATCATGCAGAAAAAACGCTATATTCAGATAAAACAGAATGGCAAATGCAATCATACCTATCCCAATCCCGTACAGCAGCCCCCGCTGGTACGGGTAAAGCGATTCCTGCAGCTGACGACCGATCAATTTGGGGTCTCCAAATTCTGAAACCGCCCGCTCTTCCGCTTGTTCATCCGTGAACCCCTCATTAAGATAATGCTGTTTCGCTTCCTGCAAATGACTGAGAAGTTCTTCGTGCATCCCGTCACGTTCACCAGCTGAACTCTGCAGCTGCTCTAAAATCGTCTGGACATGTATTTCCATTCGCGTCATGATAAATCCCCGGACGTTTTGGCAATCAGCTGGTCCACACTGTTCCACTGCCCCAATTTATCATCCAGTGCACGTCGGCCATCATCCTTTATCCGGTAATACTTGCGCCGGCCGCTCCCGACTTCAAGCCAATAGGACCTGATCCAGCCTTTTTTCACCATGCGTTTTAACGCCGGATAAAGCGTTCCTTCGCCCATGTTATACAGCTGATCGCTTTTTTCTTTGAGAACCTTAACCATTTCATAACCATACATATCCTGACTGTTTAACAGATTAAGCAGCAGAATATCGATGCTCCCTTTCATAATTTCGCGATCCATACATCGATCACCTCTTATCGCCATCGTAAAACAATATGCATCGCGTTACAAGGGTAGACTGCAGTGAACCAGCTGCGTGAACATGACCATCTGACAGTCCTATGCTATAATGAAGCCAATGCCAAAAGGAGGTTTTTTATGTACCTCATCGTTGAAGATAAAATTAAAGATGCCATTGATAACGGTGATTTTGACAATCTGCCGGGAAAAGGCGAAAAACTTGATCTGCGCGAAGACCTGCCGGGAATGTCACCGGAACTCAACCAGGCCTATAAAATCCTGAAAAATGCCGGCTTTGTGCCAGAGACAAACAACAAGCAAACAAACAGAAAACATGTCAAAGCAAACGACCTCATGACATATGCCATTGGTGATGACTATCAGCAGGAAGTCAAAAACAGCGAAGAATTTGATAGCCTCGTCAAAAAGCGCAAACTGCACCGCAATTCAAAATTCCCAGCTTACCGCAAAAAAATGATCAAAAAATTGTTCTGATAAGGTCAGTGTCAGCTCGTCTAACTGATTGATTCTAAAACAGCCCCGCCTCCAGTGTTCAATACATTGGAAGCGGGGCTGTTTTTGTGTTACGAGCCGGAGTCATCCTCAGATGTCTTATTTGGTTCTTGATTGCTGTCCTCGTCAGGGATATCACCGGACTCAACATTGGTCTCATTGTCAGACTGCTGATCGCTGTCGTCATCATTTTTGTTTTCGTTATTGTCTTTTCCGTAACGATACTTACTGGAATCAACAGGCTCCCACGACTCACTCGGCTCATAGAAGCGCAGCAGATCACCATTCAGCACTTCATCATTCAAACTCAATTCGTAATGCACTTGATCACGCAGATCCTTCATCTCATCCGTCGGTTCTTTAATAGCGTCACCTGTCTCATTGTCGTAGAAGATGCCCTGAACATAACTGTAATCTTTCGTCATAAAGGACCCGTTCCGGAATGGCACAAAATCTTTGTGCTCATCAGACAGCATGTCAGTACCAAACTGAATATATTTCTTGGAATTAATGCCCAAGAGATGCAAGATCGTTGGCGCAACGTCCGCCTGGCCTGTAAATTCGTGATTAATGCCCTGACCTTTCATGCCCGGGACACGCAGCATAAATGGCACCCGCTGCAGATTAGCATTGACCAGTGGTGTAATCTCCTTATCCATTATCTGGCTCATGGCGCGATTATGATTTTCTGAAATACCATAGTGATCACCGTAAATCATAATCACGGAATCCTTATACAGACCCTCTTCCTTCAGATTAGCAAAGAACTGCTTCAGCGACTCATCAAGATAACGGGCTGTCTGGAAGTAACGATCCACCGTGCCATCGCCAGTGTTGGCAGGCTTTATCGATTCCTCGCCATCATCCAATTTAAATGGATAGTGATGTGTCAGAGTGATCAAATGCGAATAGAACGGCCCATCCTGTTTGTTGAGCTTTTCAAGCTTTGGAATCGATTGTTTAAAGAATGGCTTATCCTTCAAACCATAATTGATTACTTTATCGTCGTCCATATCATAATAGCTGGAATCATAAAACTTATCCACGCCCATCTGTTTATAAACCTGATTCCGATTCCAGAATGATTTGTCATCTCCATGCATAACCGCACTCGTATAGTTCTCTTTCTGATCCAGAATGGCCGGCAGTGACTGATACGTGTTCGTACCTTTTGTGACAAATGCGGCACCCTGAGACAAGCCATACAGAGAATTATCCATTAGAAACTCAGCATCTGCTGTTTTGCCCTGCTCCGTCTGATGGAAGAAGTTATCATAATACGTGAAATCCTGATCATCATGAACAAGTGAATTTAAGAAAGGTGTCACTTCCTCACCATGCAGTTTATAATCAATCAAAAAGGACTGGAATGATTCCAAGTGGATTTTTATAATGTTTTTCCCTTTCGCCTTACCGAAGTATTCGGCGTTCGGTGCCGCAAATTTCTTGTCTGTATAATCCTTCACTTCATCGATATCCTCACTGGAGGCCATCGACCGTTTAGCACTGGCTTTCACAGACTGAACCGTGTTAAACACGGCGAAGTTCGGTGCACCGAGGTATTTAACAATATAATTATTATCAAAAACGCGTTTCAAAAGCTGCGGCCTGTCAATTTCCGCCAGGCCTAAGTTCGCTGCAAACACAATAACGCCAGTCGCAAGGACAGCAAAAGGTTTTTTGATGCTTAAACGAGATGGAGACCAGTTGATTTTCCGTTTGAAAAACAAGACAACCAAAAAAGCAATATCCAGTCCATAAAGGACGTCATGCATTTTCGCAAGATCAACAAAACTCTTGCCGACACTGCCGATATTGTCCGTCTGCATCAGCGTCTGAATCGTGATGAAATCATCATAGAAGCGATAAAACACGACGTTTGCATACATAAATATCGTCAGCAGGGAGTCAATAATCAAAAGCCAAATGCCGAATCGTCTTCCTTTAAAGAACAGCGCCAGACCGAGGAATAACAAGCCGGAACTCACCGGATTGATAAACAGCAAAAAGTGCTGCAGCGCGCCGTTGACCCCTAAGTTAAATTCGGTGATATATATAATATACGTTTTCAGCCAAAACAGAACTAAGGCTAGTAAAAAAAAGCCCATTTTGGTAGATTTTACATTCTTCAATTTCTCCACCTTGATTCACCTCAATAGTCATCATTGCTTAAGCGTTTGTCAGCGTCATTGTCCGGAAAAACTGCGTACGTAAGCAACCTTCAACACAAGCCTTCTTGGCAGCGTGTTTTTTAACCAAATATTATTCTACACCTATGCTATAAATTTGTTAACCCCTGAATGTTTCTGCCTTATTTCAGAGCTGTTTCCCGTCAGCAGCAATCCTTAAACAGACTGTTCTGCCTAAAAACGGGACCCATGCATCCTATGCTTATATGACAGCAACTATGCTAATATCTTCAAGTAAAATAATATAACAAAGCATTCCGTCCGTTATCAAGCATTTTTCAGTACCCAAACTATCATCAATTTATTCAGGAATGACTGAAAACGTGCATGTGGCGAGGCTGAAAATTTTTCTGCTCCTATACATACTTATATATATTATAACACAGAATATGGGCTTTAATCAATTTTATTGGCTGACTTTTCGGTTTGATACGCCGATCGGCACCTGCAAAACAGCATGAAACGGGGCACGAAAAGAAACATTATCTTTTCATGCCCCGTTCACGGCCTATCATACGATTATATAATAAAGCACCTAGCTTTGAACCGTTTCGGCCTCCGTCATCCGGCCATCTGTAATGGTTAACACGCGGTCACATAAGTCCAGAACACGCTCATCATGGGTGACCATAATGCCTGCTTTTCCGCGATCATGGACTTCATTCGCCAGCAGCTCAACCACTTCCCGGCCTCTTGCGGAATCAAGACTGGCTGTCGGCTCATCGGCCAGTATCAGTTCAGGGTCATTCACTAACGCGCGTGCTATGGACACCCGCTGCTTCTCACCGCCGGAAAGCTCACTCGGGAATTTTTTCATACGATGACCAAGTCCGAAGTGCTTCAGCAGATCTGTTCCATGATCGACAACACCATCCGTTTTCGCGGCAATGTTAATCACACGCAGCTGATCAGCGGCGCTGAGGTACGGAATAAGGTTAGCAGTCTGAAATACGAACCCAATTTTGTTCAAGCGCATCCTGGTCTTTTCCTTGTCGCTCAATGCTGTTATGTCCTCGCCGTCCATTTCAATCGTTCCGCTGGTTGGCGACAGCAGTGCTCCAGCCGTTGACAAAAAGGTGCTTTTGCCTGATCCGGAGGGACCCATGACAGCAACAAATTCACCCTTATCGACTTTCATGGATACATCATCCAGTGCCTTGAATTCGTTCGGACCATCTTTAAAAACTTTTGAGACATGGCTCATCGTCAGAGACATGCTTATTCGCCCCCTTCAATAGCTTCAACAGGATCAACTTTAATAACCTGGAACAGCGATATCAGTGAACCAAGCACCGACACAACCAGCAACAGCAGTGAGACGCCCGCCATGTTAGCTGTGTTCATGATAAATGGCATATCATCAGGCATCATGGCTTTAACACCGTATGTCACGCCTATAGCAATCGCGATACATACGACCGAAATAGCCACCATCTGGAACATCAGATTACGGATCAGATAAGAAGTCGATATACCAAGAGCTTTCAGAACACCGAACTGTGCTTTTTTCTGCATCGTAATCACGTAGAAAAAGACCGCCAGAACAAAAGCTGCAATCACAAACAGGAAGACAATCATCATATCAAGCGATGCCTGCTCCTGAGAGTAACTCGGAATCCCGTCCAGAACATCCGATTTCGACAGGACATCGTAGGATGAGCTCAGATCAGCTGTGCTCCCGTTTGTCTGAATGGCAACGGCTGAGACCTTGTCATGACTGGTCTCTCTGTACACAACCGGTGTATGACTGAACCGCTCATGGTCAGCAAATCCTGTAATGGTGTAAGCCGCATCATCAGCGTTAAAGGTGATCGTATCCCCTACGCGGTAACCGTCCTGCTGCAGTGACTCATCAACCAGAACTTCATCAGACTCAGCAGGCTTCGAACCTTTCAAGACATCCGGGACAAGCATCCCCTGCAAATCGGTTTCAAACACGGCAACGTCAGCATCCTGATCAGTATCCTGCTTCGTTATGCTGGACATGGCTATCGTAAGCGGCGCTGCTTTTGTAACATTGTCAGCCTCTCGTGCATCGCTGACAGCGGTATTCGGCATGAGAGAATCTGTCAGCTGCTTGTCAGCATCCTGATCGATCACCAGTTCATCGGCATCCATCGACTTAATCGATCCGGCATTGTCAGTGGACAGCCCATTGGCTAGTCCCGATATAATGAAAATCAGCATGGCAACCAGCAGCATGATGAAGCCAATCAAAATATAACGCAGTTTTGTATGAAGTAATTCGCGTAGCGCGAGAAACATAAAAATCGTCCACTCCTTTCATTTCCATAACCTAGCTTAACGCTTGATTATGAACTGAGAGTGAACGATTCATTACACCATCATTTTTTTATGTTTTGGGAAGCGACACGTGAAATTTGGACCCTTGATCAAGCGTACTGTCGACTGTAATGGTTCCGTCATGCAGTTCGATAATCTTCTTTACGATCGATAAGCCAAGACCTGAACTCTTTTCCGTTCGCGTCCGGGCTTTATCCGCTTTATAAAAACGTTCGAACAAATGCGGAATATCGTCCTCACTGATGCCAGGACCATTATCTTCAATCGTCACCGTCACCATATTTTTGACCGTTTTCCCGTAGATTTTAATCGTTCCGCCGGATTCAGAGTAGCGAATCGCATTCGTCAAGAGATTGGTCCAGACCTGATGCAGCAGTTTCGGATAGCCATAAATGGTGTCCGGAACGCTAGCCAGTTCCACGCCAATGCCTTTCTCGCGCCAGAGCCACTCAGATGCTGCGATCACATCCTTCAGCTGTTCCTGAAGATTAATGGATGTTTTCTCATTCGACCGGGCATCGTCATCAAGGAACGAAAGCGTTAAAAGCTGCCGGCTCAGCTGTGACAGCCGTTTACTTTCATTTTCAATAATGGTCAGATACCGCTGATGTTCCGCCTCAGTCATCTCCTCTTCACGCAGGGCCTGCGAAAAGCCCTGGATCGAAGACAGCGGCGACTGGATCTCATGTGACACATTGGAGACGAATTCCTGCCGTTTCTCTTCCGTCTGAGCCAGGCTGTCAGTCATTTGCTGAAAATCGCGCGCCAGCCGGCCGATTTCATCACGGCGGCGATCATTCAATTTAATATGATAATTACCAGCCGATATCCGGCGGGTCGCAGCACTCAGTTTATCAATCGGCTTCACAATAAAGCGCGTGCTGACCAGCACCATTAAAAAGGTGATAATCACCATCAGAACCAGCATAATCGCCAGGAACATGCGCATCTCGCCAAACTGCTGCTGTGTATTCTGCCGCAGAAATAACGCATAGTCCTTCCCATTATTGGAGGTAATCGGAACACCGACTGTATTCTTTAGTTTATTGTCAAAGAAACCTGTAATAAATGGCGTCCACGGGTAATTTTTAATGCCATGATATGTCGTGCCATTTAGAACCTGCTGGACCGCACCTGAGGGGAGCTCGGCCGTATCAAACGGTTTGCCGAACAGCTCCGTATGCCCAGATTCATCCGCCGCATAGAACTGAAAACCCAAATCTGTCAGCTCCTCCAGAAACTGCCCGAGCGTCTCAGACTCATTCCGTTCATAAATGGAGGCAATATCATGCGCGATCCCCGTTACTTTATCATCATTCACAGGCTTTAAATAAAACTGGTAGTAACCATTTGTCACCAGAAAAGAAGCAATACCGCTTAAAATCATAATCACCATCGTTATGACGATGATCCGCATGTAAAGTGTTCGCATAGGTCCGCTCCCCCATACTGCCGTTTAAGCGATTTCCAGTTTGTAGCCTTTTCCCCGGATCGTCTGAATCCGGAAGTCATCCCCGCTATCAACAAAACGCTCACGGAGCCGCTTAATATGAACGTCAACCGTCCGGTCATAGCCATCAAAATCGTTGCCCCAGACAAGATCAATCAGCTCATCGCGGGTGAAGATCCGGTCCGGGAAACTGGCCAGCTGTGCCAGCAGTTCAAACTCCTTAAGGGGCAGAATAAAGGTCTTGCCATTCGTTGTGACTTCATAGCTTTTCCGGTTAATGACCGTCCCGCCTATCTGAATGGTATCCTCACTAGCCATGCTGAAGCGCCTGAGCAAGGCCTTGATACGATACAAAACCTCTTTCGGCTCAAAAGGTTTAACAATATAATCATCAGTTCCGGAATCAAATCCTTTTTCTTTATCCGTAATGTCACCTTTGGCGGTTACCATCATGACCGGGATGTCATAATCATGCCGGATCTCCGTACAAAGCTGATAGCCGTCCACGTTAGGCATCATAATATCAACAATCGCCAGCTGGACTGAATGCGACAGCAAGAGCTCTGAAGCCTCTTCACCATCCGCAGCCTCCAGTGCCTGATAGCCTTCTTTATGCAGGTAAAAACGGAGCAGCTCACGAATCGACGGGTCATCGTCAGCAATTAAAATCGTCGTCAATGACATCCCTTCTTTCTCGTGCGAACCACACGTCTCCGTCTTTTCCTCCGAACAATCCCTGAGTTTCGTTCGTTATGAGTGTTGATCACGCAAGTTTTGTCCCAGTCGCTTAATCCTGCATCCCGAGAAGTTCATCGATGACGTCGGCCACCTCGCCAGCATGTTTCTCACAGGCCTCTTTAGTCGGCGCCTCGACCATCACGCGAACGAGCGATTCTGTACCGGACGGACGAACCAGCACACGGCCCTCGCCGCCCATTTCCTTTTCGACAGCGTCGATGACCTCAAGAATGCGCGGATTCGTCATGGCCTTATGTTTATCAATCACCTTCACGTTCTTCAGCACCTGCGGATAAACCGTCATGCCGCCTGCCAGTTCAGACAGCGGTTTGCCGGTTTCTTTAAGAATATTGACCAGCTGAATCGCTGTCAGCATACCATCACCAGTCGTATTATAATCGAGGAAAATCACATGACCGGATTGTTCGCCGCCCAGATTGTAACCATTCTGGCGCATCTCTTCCATCACATAGCGATCGCCCACCGATGTTTTATCACTGTGCATATCATTGTCTTCCAGTGCTTTATAAAACCCGAGATTGCTCATAACCGTGGAAACAACCGTATTATGACGCAACACACCTTTCTCGTTCATATAGTTGCCGCAAATAAACATAATCTGGTCGCCATCAACAATCTGGCCTTTCTCATCAACAGCGATCAGACGGTCACCATCGCCATCAAAAGCAAGTCCCAGATCAGCTCCCTTTTCCAGAACAAAGTCCTGCAGCGCTTCCGGTTTGGTCGAGCCAACACCGTCATTAATGTTCAGCCCGTCCGGCGAAGAACCAATGGAGACAATATCAGCCTCCAGATCAGCAAACAGATGAGTCGCTAAGCTGGATGTTGCACCATGCGCACAATCCAGAGCAATTTTAAGATCGGCAAAATCATTATCAATCGAATCCTTCAAAAAGGAGAGATATTTCTGTCCAGCTTCAAAGTAGTTATTAACAACACCAATACCACCGCCAGTCGGACGCGGTAAATGATCGCCCTCATCCATCAGGTCTTCAATCTCCTGCTCCTGATCGTCGGTGAGCTTAAATCCGTCCGAACTGAAAAACTTAATCCCATTGTCTTCAACCGGGTTGTGCGACGCCGAAATCATCACACCAGCTTCAGCCTTCAGCGCTCGTGTTAAGTAAGCAACGCCGGGTGTGGAAATAACCCCAAGCCGCATCACCTCAGCGCCGATCGACATCAGCCCTGCAGCCAATGCATCTTCCAGCATATTACCCGAGACACGTGTATCGCGTCCAATCAGGATTTTGGGTTTATCAGTGTCCGACCCTCGCGTTAAGTGATAGCCGCCAAAACGGCCTAATTTGTAAGCTAACTCAGATGTCAGCTCCGTATTGGCAATACCTCGGACACCATCTGTTCCAAAATATTTTCCCATTGTGTTACCTCTCCTTTATAGTCGTCTAACAATGACTAGAGGTTGTTTAAAGATTATTATTCATAGCGTTTCGTGACCATACATGCTTCGGCCATTCATCCTGATTCAGCCCAGTTTTCGTTAAAAATCGCCGCCGGATAGCCTCTAGGAGGTGATCTCAACTGAAGCCTTATCGAATTCACCGCTTGTCTCAATGCCGTCCGGACCCTTGATGGTAATCGGCAGCTCGTGCTCGCCGTCCGCTAGGTCTGCGGCATCAATCGACGCGGTAAAATCCCCTGCTGTCAGGTCACTGATCGTTTTCTGGCTTCCAGAGGCCGTCACCAGCATCTGATCGTTTTCCGGTTTGCTGAATGTCAGATTCTGCGAGTCATCAAGGTTATTCACCTCAACCGGCACCTTATCAAACTCGCGTGTCTGTGTCAGCTTAACCGCGACGCCAATCGAACCATCTCCGTCGGCACTCACCCCGTCCGGCAGCGCCAGGTCAACATCCATATCACCTGATTCCGTGACATCATCTAAATTAATTTTCTCAGTCGTTACGTTGTCCAGATCCTTGAGCAGATCTTTTTTTGCAAACACTTTCACATCGCTCGGATCCGGTTCGACAGACGCCAGGTCGTAGCCATCAGGCGGGTCACCTGTCGTCTGGACATTCACCGGTACTTTTTTGCTCGAACTGCCGATATCGACGGATGCTTTCACATTTTCCGGTTCAACCCGGACATTCAGTTCATTCCCGCCGGCATCATAGACCTTCACCGGTACTTCCCGGTTGTCAATGGATTTGGTGACATCCGCCAGATCGACAAACACCTTCACAATCGCAACTTTGTCAATCACATCCTTAGAACTGGCAATCGTCACCTGTTCCGGATCTGTCTGGGCCTCGCCTACTTCCATGTCTTCCGGAAGCTGATCCTGATGAATATAATCAACCGAGACCCCTAATTTCTTGGTCGCCCGCTCCTCGATCGTCACTTCAACCGTTTTGGGTTCGACATAAACACTGAGGTCTTCCGGTATACCCGTATACGCGAGGTCAACCCGATGGGTGCCAGGGTCCAGATCGTTCAGGTCCACATAGACATCAAAGTTCTTCTGCTTGGCTGTCGCCGTGATGGTCCCCATGTTGCCTTCAAGTGTCACATCAGCAACTTCCGGAACACCGCTGACGACATAGCTGTCATTATCAATACGAATGTTCACCGGCACATCATCAACCGTCTGCACATCATCACCTGCATTCGGCAAAAGCCGCGAATCATTCTGGTACTGATCCATTTCCACCTGGACAAATATATATAACACAATCGCGAAGGCCAGCGAGACAACACGGATAAACCACCGACTCTTGAACCAATTATCCATTATTCTTCCCCCTCTGATGACGTGACTTGGATTCAGAGGCTTTCATAGATGACGATGCCAGCATCTCATATAAGTAAGTGCGCAAGCCCTCCTGATCGAGATCCTTTCGCATTTCACCGTTACGCGTAACTGCGATGCCGCCTGTCTCTTCAGATACGACAATCGTAATCGCATCGGTCACTTCACTTATACCCATAGCCGCCCGGTGCCTTGTCCCCAGCTCCTTGGAAATGAAAGGACTTTCGGACAGCGGCAAATAACAGGCTGCCGCAAATACTTCTTCATTCTTTATAATCACTGCCCCATCATGCAGCGGTGTATTCGGCGTGAAAATGTTGGTCAGCAGCTGATGGGTCAGCTTGCCATTAATTGGGATACCGGTCTCGGCATATTCACCAATCCCTGTCTCACGTTCAATCGAGATCAAAGCACCAATTCGCCGCTTCGCCATGTACTGACACGACTTCGTGAGCGCCTCAATCTCCTGTTCCAGCTTCTCTTCTTCGGACTGCGATCCTCTGGAAAAGAGATTGCCGCGGCCAAGCTGTTCGAGTGCCCGTCTCAGTTCAGGCTGGAATAGAATAATGATAACCACAAATCCCCAGTTAATCACCTGATTAGTCAAATACTGGATGGTATGCAGTTCCAGGACAATGCTGATCACCCACACAATCAGCACGACAACAATGCCCTTCAGCAGTTGAATGGCCTTTGTCCCTCTGATAAGCATCATTAATTTATATAAAACATACCAGACGAGAGCGATATCTAAACCGATCCGTAATATGTCTAAAAGATCCAATCCCCCATCAAGCATGTTCACACTTCCTTCCGACGCGTTTAAATGCTAGCCGTTTATAGAATACCCATTTAATTATACCATATTATGCCTAATTTCCCCAGCCCAAACTGGCTCAATCGCAAAAAAAAGACACCCTGCCGCGGATGCCTTTTAATGTCACGCTATTTTAATTTCTCGCCAAACAGGGATCCCATCAGCCCAACAGCGAGTGATGCGGTTTTGTTCTGATCATCCAGGATCGGATTCACTTCGACAAATTCAGCCGATGTCAGAATATCCGCCTCCGACAGCATCTCCATGGCCAGATGGCTCTCCCGGTAGGACAGTCCGCCAAGCACGGGCGTGCCGACACCTGGTGCCTCAGCCGGATCAAGCCCGTCCAGATCCAGACTCAAATGAACACCATCGGTCCGCTGCTTCAGACTGCTGATGGCCTCATTCATCACATACGGCATCCCCAAGCGGTCAACTTCATGCATGGAATAAACCGTAATCCCCAATTCCTGCAGCAGGGCTTTCTCCGGCGGGTCAAGCAAACGCGCCCCGATAATCACGATATTTTCCGGTTTTACCTTAGGCGCATAGTTAAGAATACGGGTCAGCTTCTCATGCCCGATTCCCAGACTGACCGCGAGCGGCATGCCATGAATATTCCCGGACGGTGACGTATCACCGGAATTCAGATCGCCATGCGCATCATACCAGATCACGCCCAGGTTCTCATAATTTTTCGCGATACCCGCCATACTGCCGATAGCCATGCTGTGATCACCACCCAGCACCAGCGGAAAGCGGTCTTTATGTATCTCCTGATCAACCATCTCGGCGAGCTTCTGATTGCTGTCCGCGACTTGCTTTAAATTGCGCAAATTTCCTTCCTGTACCGTATTTTGACTATCTGCACGGGAAACGGGCACATCACCCAGATCCTCAACATTATAATGTAAGTCTTCCAAACGCTCCATCATACCAGCATACCGAATCGCGCTCGGGCCCATATCCACCCCGCGCCGGTTCTGACCTAAATCCATCGGTACACCAATTACTGACATATTCTTCTGCATTGTTAAGCCTCTCCCTTTTAAAGCGCTTACTGACATTATAATGGAAAGTTTCTGAATGACTCAACATGACAAAAAAATGTATAGATATGCATCTATGGTTTCTTATATACCTAAAACTGAATGACATTGAATTAAGACGTACTTTTATATTCTATTCATTCATTTTTTTCTTTCATTTTTTTAAAAAGTTAGCTATAATAACCCTATTCAACTTAAAAACTCGTATAATCTCAGGAATAAGGCCTGTAAAGTCTCTACCAACCTACCGTAAATGGGTTGACTACGAGTGAGCGTCCACTTAATATGTGGCTCTTTTATATTTATTTCAAAACCCGGAAAACGGGGCTCACTCTGACTTATGGGGTGTGTCTGGTTTTTCGGGTTTTTTATTTTGGAAGTATCACCTAATAAATAATAGGAAGGGGAAATAAGTATGATGTCTCACCGTTATATTCGAGGGTTTTTTGCTGTTCTTCTTATATTGGTGTTTGCGGTTGTAACAATAGGATGCAGTTCGTCCGAGGAACAAGACACTGCTGCAAAAGGGACAAAGGAAAACACGGCACAGGCTGAACCTGACAATGGGAATTCAGACGTAATTGGAATTATAGGTGCTATGGAAGAAGAAGTTAAGAATCTCCACAAAGAAATGAAAGTTGATCAAACAAAGGAGCAAAATGGGTTAACATTCTTCAAGGGCGAGTTAGAAGACCAGAAAATTGTGGTTGTACGCTCAGGTGTCGGCAAAGTTAATGCGGCCATGACTGCACAAATATTAGTTGACGAATTTGGGGTTGACGCACTCATTAATACAGGGGTTGCGGGAGGTCCAAAATCGAAATTGAATATTGGCGACATTGTTATTTCAACTCGAACTGTCCAGCATGATATGAATGCTGCAGATAAGGATAAAGCAGGTAAAATCCCGCATATGGATAAAACATTTTTTAAAGCTGATCCTGAATTAGTGAAATTAGCTGAATCAGCCGCCGATGAACTACCCGAAAAGATGAGTGCTTATACGGGTACCATCGCCACTGGGGACCAAATGGTGACAGACGACAAAAAATCACATCGGATTGCTATTCGATTTGATGCATGGGCTATTGAGATGGAAGGTGCCGCTATTGGACAGGTTGCGTATTTAAACGATATACCATACGTTGTGATTCGATCTATATCTGATACTGCAGGTGATGGGGGCGAAGAACTTTATAGTAATTTTAAAGACAAGGCTGCCCAAAATGCTATTGATATGGTGAAGCACATTCTTAATAACTATAGTTCGGATAAATGATTCAGGCATAAAACCATACGCGTCTCATACAGAAAGAGGAAATAGGTCAATTTATTACTAGTTTCTGCTCTTAACGAAGGACTATCAAATCCAGCTAGGATTCCTCTTTCTGATGTATGGTTTTATGATGATACCAAGTTCATCATACATCTCATAAAAAGAATTAATTAAAAACTGGCTATATCAGACTTCTAATTATACAATCACGTCTGACTGTTGAACTATCAAACCATCCTGTACCCTGTTCAGTTTTATTTACATCCTCATGATTCGCAAGTTCAAAAAAGTTCAGGAATTTAGGAACGAGATTGACAAATTCTAAATTCACCAACCACAAAAGCCTCCTTTGATTAATGGTATGAGCCTATTTTATTTAAGTTTATATCAGTTTAATTTTAGCACAACGCAATTTTCACATGTAATGTTTTTGGTGAGTGCCCAAAAATAATGCCTCAATTAAAAAAAGACTTGATATATGAAAAAATTCACATGATAATGGTGAAAAGGAAAAAACTGTCACCAGCATTTGTTCATTAACATGTGAATGATTTCACAGGATGAAATAAGGGGGAGGAAACATGAGGTCGTTTTTACAGCGTAAAGGGGTTTCATTATCAGTTAGGACGTATGTTATAACGGCACTGAGCTATATGGCTTTGGGGCTGTTCTCGTCATTGATTATTGGCCTGATTATTAAGACAGCCGGCGAGCAGGCGGTTGCGCTCGGGCTTGGCAATCTTGACTTTCTGGTTGATATGGGCAGCTATGCCATGGAAACCAAGATTATGGGTGGTGCCATTGGTGTGGCGATTGCCTATGGTTTGAATGCGCCGCCGCTTGTGCTTTTTTCGGCGCTGTTTGCCGGTGCATTTGGAGCTGAACTGGGCGGGCCTGCCGGCAGTTATATCACAGCACTGTTTGCCACTGAATTTGGAAAAGTTGTTTACAAGACAACGCGTGTGGATATTATCGTAACGCCCTTTGTTACAATTTTCATCGGATTTGCGGTAGGAACATTTATCGGGCCACCCATTAATACATCCATGGTCTGGTTTGGCGATATTATCAATTGGTCAACTGAGCAGCAGCCATTGATCATGGGTATGCTGGTGGCTGTTTTGATGGGCTGGGGACTGACGGCACCGATTTCAAGTCTTGCTATTGCGATTATGCTTTCAATTGATGGACTGGCAGCGGGTGCGGCAACAATTGGGTGCGCTGCTCAGATGGTCGGTTTTGCTGCAGCCAGTTACCGGGATAACGGTTTCGGCGGTATTTTGGCACAGGGGATTGGCACCTCTATGCTGCAGATTGCCAATGTTCTAAAAAAACCGATCATTATCTTGCCGCCTACCATTTCCGGGGCTGTTCTGGCGCCGATTGCCACCGTCTGGCTGAGTATGTCGAACAATGATCTTGGGGCTGGCATGGGAACGAGCGGATTGGTGGGACAGATTATGACATTTGAGACGATGGGATTCTCATGGGAAGTATTATGGTCCATGATGGCGCTACATGTTGTTGGGCCAGCCATCATCAGTCTGATTATTGCGGAATGGTTCAGGAAAAAAGGCTGGATTAAACCGGGTGATATGACAATTATATATGAATAAGCTGCGAATAAGCGTAGTTAAGGTGCGCCACTCCTTAAATGATAATAGCCAAAGAGGATGGGATTTACGATAATCAGGAAGACCCGATGCGGCTAAAAAGGTTTTGAGCAACATTTATATCAATTTAGTCATTTCATCGTAAACGTGCCTGTTTGCGTAAAGACTACGCTTAAAGGCTATTTGTATAATTCTTGTATAATCCATATATACTTGCAGCACCTAGCACAATTCCTAGTATTAAATTAAGTAGTTCTCTATTCAACTCATTCCAGCTTGCAATAGAGTCGAAGGTTATACCTATGGCAAAAATAAGTACGAACGTGTGAAATATTAACTTAAATCTTCTTATAAATTTATTTTCACTTTCTTTATCTTCAATCAATGTATCAGCACTTCTTAAACGCTAAGATGTTGTTCAATTAAATCGCCCGCGAATAACTACTTCATATCGTAAGTAGTTATTTTGTCTAATTCCCTTTTCCTTCTCTTTTTTAATGCTTCTCTGCCTTCAAGCCATATTCCACCGAAAACAGCCCAAATCAAAAGAAATTTAATAATGTAGTTAAATACGTCAGTTGATGGGACCCAAACTAACCATACAACTGAAATACCTACAGGCAAAATAGCACCGAAATAAATACTTTTTCTCTTAGAAAGAAACACCTGAAGTCCAAGTAAAACAATCACAGCTATAATTATAAAGAAGTTCTCCATCATCTTTCATCCCTTTCTTTTTTGTATTTGTCGATTATTAGCTTTGCTTCCTCAAGTTCAATGCGGTCATCAATTGATAGCTGCTTGATAAATTTTATAAATTCCTGGTTATCCTCTGTATCATTTAAGCTAACCTTTTCTATTAGCCTGTTTAATTTGGTTCTAACAGTCGGATAAGTAACTCCATAAATCTTAGATATCTCTTTTAAAGACCCAGAATTTAGAACAAACCGTTTGATAAACTCCACATCTTCTTCTTCTAAAGATAAAATCCAAGTTGGCACATCTTTTATATTCATTAGTTCTTTCACCTCACAAACATTAACCTTAACTTAACATATTTTTTAATAAAAATAAAAACTAATTTAATAAATTAAAAAATATATTTATATAAAATTGAACAATAATAAAAAACCTATTTATTACTGTTCAATTAAATGGCCTCGTTTGTTGAGTGAATCTCATTTATTTCAATCCCATCACCATGCGAGTTTTAGATGTAATGTTCTAGGAAAGCATTACATCGATTCTAATTATATTAGGCGCAGTAAAGAATTTTAAACAAAATATATATTCAACTTGACAACTATGTATTTATTTTATAAATTATACTTATTGTCAACCATTTATTAAATAGGTTAACAATAAGTATAATTTATGTAGAAAGGAATATTTTATGGGAAATACTAAGTTGCAAATGATGATTGTAACTGCTTTATTCACAGCTATCATCGGGATATTAGCTCAAGTTGCCATACCCCTTCCTCTAGTGCCTATCACAGGACAAACACTCGCAATAGGACTTGCCGCAACGATATTGGGGTCGCGTTATGGCACTTACTCAACAATATTATATATGATTATTGGAGCGATAGGTGTCCCGGTTTTCTCACAAATGACTTCTGGACTGGGCATATTACTTGGTCCTACTGGCGGATTTATCGTTGGTTTCATTCCGACCGTCTATTTTATGGGAAAATATTTAGAGATGACTCGATTCAACGTGACACATGCTATTATAGCTAACGTCATGGGTATGTTTATCACGCTTATATTTGGTACAGTTTGGCTTAAAATTGTAGCGAGTCTAACTTGGTATGAAGCTTTTCTAAGCGGTTTTGCTCCATTCGTGGCAGTTGGCCTTATTAAAGCTGTTTTAGCCGGCTGGATTGGGATTGTCGTACGTAGACGATTGAAAGAAGCTCATATCCTGGTTCCTGCAGCATAATAGATCTCTTGAGTATGTAGGTTAAAAATAAGGGAATGCGTTTAAACGTATTCCCTTAGCCTGAAAAATACTCTATGACATTATCGTACATGTCATTATTTATATTTATCCAGTACATCTTTTGGAATATGACAATAATCATTTGGATATTTATCTAGCCTGTCCTGATGTTCTTCTGCACTTCTCACATAATTTGTAAGAGGTAATACTTCAACTACTATATGGTTATAATCATTTCTTTGACTAAGAAATGCTTTTGCCTCTTCTAAGTGTTCGAATTTCTCACTATATATGCCTGTTCTATATTTCTCACCAATATCCTGCCCTTGTTGATTCAAACTGTATGGATCAATGATTTCAAATAAATAGCCCATTAACTCCCTTATTGTTACAATTTTTGGATCAAATCCTGTTTTGACACATTCAGTATAACCATCATATTCACTCTCAAGTGTATGAGTTGTTCCGTTAGCTCTTCCTGCTTCTGTAAATTTAACGCCAGGTAACGATTTTATAAATGCTTGTACTCCCCATAAGCATCCACCTGCTAAATATACTATCTCCATATTGGTTCCTTTCTTTAAAGACGATTTTGAAACAAGTTAAATAGACCAATTTGTTGAGTCATTTCTATTTCATCTTATCACGGTGGGAGAAATACATGTAATGCCTTAGGAAAAAATTACATCGAGTCATCTAGGGCTTGTTGGTGTCAGACACGGCTAAGCGTGCTTTTAGAAATACCTATTTTAATTTTAACATTATGAGCCGACAATTAGTTCATATACGGGATAAAGGGAACCGCCCTAACTAGACGGCGATATTCAATCCTCCTCCTGTGTACAGGGACCGAATTACTAAAATGGCAAAAGTGGAAACAACAAAACTTTCAGGTTATAAGTCATTAAAATAAAAAGAGCTTATCTTAAATTCAAGAATAAACTCCCATAAAGGTAACTAATACTGGAATCAAATGGAGGTGTTCAAAATTCCTCTTGTCATACATCCAGAGATCACCTCTCTACCTGAACAATATTTGGACAGCATTTTAATTTTTCGTGAAATGATCTCAGGACTCCATTTAGTTTATGTTATCAATTTTCTAATGACTGTGTTTATAGCTCATGATAACAACCTATTTGGTTAAACATTCCAACAGTACTCTCAGCCAAGATAAATGATTTTTTATCTTCACACCTGATACGCTGTCTACTAAGGTGAAGAATAATACTCTAAACAAAGGGAGAATACTGTTAGTTAAGCACTCATAACCGTATGTTATTCTGTACCTCTGACCATTTTACGCTTTCGTAATATTGTTTTTATCCCTGCTAAGCCGAACTATTTTGTCACAAGCTGTATTTGGGAATAACGTTGGGCCATATCAACGGCCTCTTCAGCGTTCATATAGCCCCAAAGATCATCAAGTTCGGAAGGAGCAGTCGCCTGTAAAATGCTTTTCACATCATTCGGACTAAGTGCAGAATTGGCTTCTAACATAAGTGCTACAACACCAGCCACGATAGGCGTTGCCATAGAGGTTCCAGATAGTGATATATAACTTTCGTTCACCATTTGATGCTGCTGTTGCTCTGCTGCCAGGGTAGACTCAGGCGCCAATAGCGACGTTATCTTGGTCCCTGGGGCATAGATATCCGGTTTAATCAAAGAATCAATCGTCGGCCCTCGACTTGAATAATCAGCAATGATATCATCGGATCTTTTCGGCGTATTGTGATCATCCGTTGATCCGACTGTCATGACAAATGGATTAATCGCTGGTGTAGAAATGGTTTGAGATTCCGGGCCGTCATTCCCTGCTGCAGCACATACAACCATGCCGTGATGCCAGGCCTTTTGGACGGTTTGTGAAAGTGGATCCTCACGAAAGGATTCAAATGCTTCGGCCCCTAACGACAGAGAGAGAACACGGATATTGTATTCATCTTTATGGTCGATGCACCACACAATGCCTTTCACAATGGTTGATAGTTTTCCCCCACCATCCTTGTTCAACACCTTCACACCAACGAGAGAAGCCTTGGGGGCCGGGCCCATATATTTCTTGTCGGATTGAGAGCCACTGCTGGCTACATCGCCAGCACAATGGGTGCCATGGCCATTATCGTCATATGGATCCGTTTGATCCTGAATAAAATCTTTAAATGCGATGATTCGATTTTCTGACTCAATTAAATCGGGGTGCGGATGGATTCCTGTATCAATGACCGCAACGGTAACGTCATCTCCGGTGAATCCAAGCTGCTCCTGGACTTTTGTAGCACCAACCCCTTTAGTAGCGACGTCCAGAAACGCTTTAACATCCCGGTCATAAAAAATACGGTCAACGGAGCCATGATCTTTCATTTTTTTGACCATCTTGGGTGTCAACTGACCGTATAACGTATCTTCCAATCCAAGCTCATTTCCTATACTGTTGTTCTTTTCAGCATGACAGCTTGTTACGAAGTCGTGCTTCTGCTCTGTATCAGAGTGTTTATTCAAATAAACAATAACAGATATACTGTGATCCCCTGTTTCCGAGGGATCTTGTTGTTTGTTAAATCGCAGTTGTTCCACCAGACCAGGATCCAATTTGCGACCAGCATTTTCAAACCACAATGCGTTTTTGTCACTCATTCCATTTCCTCCTTGTGATTGACTGAAACAACTTAAAACATGCCTCTCCTGTTTGTTTCGACTGATAAAGAACATCAGTTTCTCATAGTCTAACAGGCCTTTATGCATCATTCAATATTAAAATTGTAAATATTTAAATTATTGTGAAATAAAATGGTTAGGATTCAAATCTCTTCGCAGGATCAGATACTTCGCGGCAGGCTGTATTAGAGGCTAATAAAGAAGATGGCGTTAAACATTAAAAAAGCAGGCTCCCCTTTCAGGCAAACCTGCTAAATCCGTGTTGCGCCGGTCGCATTGGGCCGGAGGGCGAGCGGTTGAATGCCTGCCTCTTCCCAGGCAGCCATTAATGCATCGGCCTGTGCTTTTGACGGCATAAAGGCAATCCCGCAGTCGCCGCCGCCAGCACCGGATGGCTTTCCGGCGCCGCCATGCGCCTCGGCCAGATCACAGAGCGTTGTCAGCAGCGGCGTCTCAACCGGTGCACCGGCCTGGCGCCCCACCGCGGCGAGCGCCTGCCGGTTCTGCCGCGCGCCGTCCATAATCAGCGCGGGATCTGCTTCCCGGATGCCGCGGGTAAATCGTCCGACCGCATCAGCACTATCAGTCAGAAACTGCTGATACAGATCAGGATCTGATTCCTGCAGCCGCAGAATCTTATCGACGAGCTTAGGCGTTGAAGCCGGCGATCCCGTCCAGCCGATGCATAGATAAATCGTGTCCGGAAGCTCCAGCGGCTGGGCTGAGAAATACGGCCAGTCGGCATTCACCAGCTCCGAAATGGTCGCAAAACGCGTTGACGCTTCCCGCAGCCAGCTCGCCTGAAATGAGGCATATTCCAGCCAGCCGCCGAAAGAGGATGCGGCCACATCAGCGCCGGATCCGCCCTTTTGGGTCATCACATGCGAAAGCGCGGCCAGTTTAAAAATCAGCGCATCCGCTGGTTCCTCCGGCCAGAATCGGTGCAGCATCGCCGCCACGACCGAGGTGACCACAGCAGCACTCGATCCCAGACCGTATTTCCTGCCTGAGGCATCGGCCAGCTCGCTGCGGACAGCCAGATGGAAAGGCTCCGGTGTGATTCCCTGTTCCTGTAAATATGTATAAACGGTCGTCATCGCCTCGGCCACAAACCGCGTCCGTTTGTCCGCCGTTTTGACATGGACAGCGCGCGCTTCATAAGCCCACGGCATCTTATAAAGACCGTACGATTCCAGCGTGAGGCGGTTGTCCCGGCTGTCGTCAATCGTCGCGTAAACAAACCGGTCAACCGCCATAGCGACTAATGTCTGATAGTTTTCCAAAACAGCAAACTCGCCGGCAATCATTAATTTGCCGGGGACTTGGACAGTCAATGATGATTCTGACAACGTCGTCAACTCCTAAAGATAGGCTAAGCCTGGTCCGGGCCTGCTTACCGTCACATCCTGAACACCCGGAATCGCCTGCAGCTTCTCGCGGATGGTTTCCTCCTGCTCCGGCAAATAAAGCACCTTCACATTCGGCCCGGCATCAATCGTGAAATAAGCGGGGACACCAGAATCCCGCAAATCCTGGACAGCTTCCATCACCGCCATGGTCGTGCTGTGCCAGTAGCTGAACGGCGGCTGGGCAGCGAGCGTCGTCGCGTGCATCCGGAGGCAATTCGCTTCCGCCGTTTCACCCACTTTCGTAATATCCTTATCACAAATGCCCTGCTTAATCGCGGCGAGATCAGCGGGAATCGACTCGACCCAGGCCGGGTAGTAAACCGAAGTGTCCACGGTCCGTTTCATGCCTTCCCGGCTTAAAATTTTCTTTTCCGCCGAAGACAGCACCACAGCCGCCACGCGCACGTCCCAGTGATCAGCCGGCGCAATCGGAACGGCATAGGAATCCGAGCCATCAGCCTGGGTGCCTTTTTCCCATTCCACAAAGCCGCCGTAAATCGAGCGACAGGCCGAACCGGACCCATGCCGCGTCAGCATCGAAAGCTCCGGGTCCGTCACATCCAGACCAATTGCTTTCGCAGACGCCGCGGCCAGAGCGGCAAAACCGGACGCCGATGAGGCGAAACCAGCTGCTGTCGGGACATGATTCGTCGAATGAACCGTCGCGGACAGATCCAGCCGGCCAGCTGTCTGCCGGATGCGGTCCAGAAACGCCGTCACCTTGCCATAGGCGGCGCCTTCAACCAGCTGATCATCCAAATAAAACTGGTCCTCGGTCAACTCCTCATGAAAGGCAACGGTGGTTGTTGTATAAAAGCCGTCCAGTGTCAGGGACAGACTGTTATTCATCGGCAAAATGCGCGTTTCATCACGCTTCCCCCAATACTTGATGAGGGCAATGTTCGTATGAGCTCTGGCAGTCGCTTGCATAACGATCCCCTTCAGTCACCAGCGAGAGACCGGAACGGACAAAAGAACTTTTATTAACTAAAACCGAACAACTGACATAACTAATTGGAGCTATAACACCGCTCCGGAAAAAGACATCGCTTTCCGCGGGCGGCTGGTGAGCCTCCGAAGTGCGTTCGCACTCCGGGGTCTCACCTATCCTTTGCTCCCGCAGGAGTCTCCGTCTTTTCCTCCGCTAAATCCTGAGTTCCGTTCGTTTTTAGAGCTGAAAACTTAAGTTTTGTCCCAGCACCTCTCCGGTGACGCTGTTTTCGCGTTTCAGATAGTAAAATGAGGCAACATGGCAGTGACACGCCATGTTACCTGAGCTTGCTTCACGTTTAATCGGGCTGCTTTTTCAGGGAAAAGGCCCAGACAGCCTGCGCACCGAATTGCCGCAGCTTTTCCGACAGCTGCCGCGAGTGCATTTCATTCTGCGCGAGTGCAATCACACAGCCGCCATTGCCGCCGCCGGTCAGTTTCGCGCCCAGAGCACCTTCCTGCCGGGCGTAGTCAATCAGTCGGTTCAGACCCGAATCACTGACGCCTAAGGCTTCCAGTTCTCCCTGTGCTTCATCCAGCAGCTGGCCAAGCATATGTTTACTCGCCGACTCCAGCGCCGTGCGCGCCCGGCGGGTCATGTCACCTAAGTGCTCCAGCTTCGTCTGAATCCGTCTGGGCGCTGATTTCAGCCGCTCCGTCACCGATTCCACCGCCTGACGAGTATCCGCCATGCGCCCGGAATCCGCAACAATGAAATGAAAATCACCCTGCGGCTCGATCAGTTCCATCGTCTCATCTTTCTGATACCAGATCGGCAGTCCGGACGTGATCGTCATGGTATCAATGCCGCTCGGAGCACCATGCGCGTGCTTCTCCGACACGTCAGCCAGCCGCAGGATCTCCTGCATCCGGCAGTCTTCACCCGCATACGTGAACAGCGAGCGGACAATCGCCACCGCGACAGACGCGCTCGATCCCAGCCCTTTGCCAGGCGGGATGGTTGACTCCAGACGGATGACTAAATCCCGCTGCGGCAATTCAAGATGCTCGAGCGTATCCTCAATACACGCCTTCAGCCCGTACAGCGAATCCGGAATGGTCGCCAGCGGTCCTTGATAAAAGGTGCTGTCGATCTGAATCGAGCCAGGTGCATACGCCGTCATGGCTTTTGCTTCAACCAGCGGAAAAGGAAGTGAAATGGCCGGCTCGCCATGAACAACGGCATGTTCACCGATTAAAATCAATTTGCTATGAGCTGAACCTACAGCTGTTTGTGCGGACGTCGTTGCCTTTTCAATACTCATTTTGATAATCGGCCACCAATTCTTTAGCTTTTCCCATGCGAACGTCATTCTCCTCTATCAGCCGTTCTGAAATCATATCAATCATCTCTCCTGTAGCTCCTGCTGCAATCGCAACTGAACGGGAATGCAGCGCCATATGCCCTTTCTGAATGCCTTCCGTGGCCAGCGCTTTAAGCGCCCCCAGATTCTGCGCTAGCCCAACGGTGACGATCACCTGGGCGAGCTCAGCAGCTAAGGTCACATTCAACAGTTTATGCGCGAGCTTCGCCATCGGGTGCACGCGGATCGAGCCGCCGACGGTTCCGACCGGCATAGGCAACTCCAATTCCCCGACGAGATTGCCCTGCTCGTCCGTGTACCAGGTGCTCATCGATGTATACATACCACTGCGAGCGGCATGGGCATGCGCACCAGCCTCGATCGCGCGCCAGTCATTCCCGCTGGCGATCACGACCGGATCGATGCCATTCATAATCCCTTTATTATGGGTGACGGCACGGTACGGATCCGAGGCGGCAAATTCATACGCATGAATCACCCCGTCACGCACTGCTTCACCGCTGAAATTACCTGTCTGCAGCTTCTCCGGCGGAATCACGCAGCGCGCCCGCGCGAGGCAGTTCTCCGGATAATTGGACAGGATGCGCAAGTAAACCTTGCCAGCAGTCAAATCCTCAACCACCGGTGCGAGTGATTCGGCCATCGTATTCAGCATATTCGCACCCATCGCATCGCGTGTATCCACATAAAGGTGCAGCACAAGCATCTGATTGTACGACGAATCCGATGCCTCATTTAACAGGCGCACATCCAGATCCCGGGCGCCGCCGCCTCGTTTCTGCAAACTCGGATACGCCTCGTCAGCCGCTTTAAGCAGTCTGGCTTTATTCGCTAAAACAGCATCGCGCGCAGCTGCGAAATCCGGACAGCCAATCACCTGAATCTGACCGGTCATGACACGGCCGGTCGACTCGGCGGTAAATCCGCCCGCATCTCGTACGATTTTCGCAATGTGGCTGGCGGAAGCGACAACAGACGGCTCCTCAATCGCCATCGGCACCACATAATCCTGACCGTTGATGAGGAAATTCAGCCCCAGACCCAACGGCAGCGGAAACGTGCCAATCACATTTTCAATCATATGATCTGCTGTCTCAACCGCTAACGGCTGTTTGGCAAACAGATAAGCTGCATCGTCATCCTGAATCAGATCCATCGACGCCAGCAGCTGCCGGCGCTCGTCCACCGTCATATTATAAAAACCGGGGATCCGGGAAGTCTCCATACCGCCTCACCCTTTTAGATGCATAATCACTATATGGGCATTATACCATATCTATTACGTTCATTATGTAAAAAAACAGCCCAAAATGCAAATAAACAAGGCTGTCAATATGCACAGCCTTGTTTATCCGCGGGCAGCAGGCCTTGAAGCCTTACTTGATGATTTCGTTTATTCATAAAATAGCTGGGCTAGCTGGATTCGAACCAGCGAATCACGGGATCAAAACCCGATGCCTTACCGCTTGGCTATAGCCCAATATGCTGGTGGAGGGGGAGGGACTCGAACCCCCGAACCCTGAAGGAGCGGATTTACAGTCCGCCGCGTTTGGCCGACTTCGCTACCCCTCCGTATGATAACCTGCTTGATAACATCTTATACATAAAAAATGAAATGGTGCCGGCCAGAGGAATTGAACCCCCAACCTACTGATTACAAGTCAGTTGCTCTGCCAATTGAGCTAGACCGGCATGGTGGAGGATACTGGGCTCGAACCAGTGACATCTTGCTTGTAAGGCAAGCGCTCTCCCAGCTGAGCTAATCCTCCGTCTAAAACCGACAAATATTATTATATACAGCGCATCCGGTTTTGTAAAGGGCTGACGACAAATTTTACAGATCCCGCCAAGTTATGTCAGACCTCAGCCATAAATAAACGCGACCACCCAGACAATTACAATCACCGGCAGTGACGTGTAAAGCGACCGCCACGCGCTCATCCCCTGCTTTTTGATCATAAAAAACGCGACAAAAAGTTCCATGATCGTGACTAAAGAAGCCAGTATGATAAGAATCGGAAAAGCATCCATCGGCGTCGCCTCCCCAGCTGCAACCTCTCTAGAATAACATATTAATCGTTTTGTATGAAGATGTGCAACTTAATGAACGACGACCTATTTTTCAAGCGCCAAAAGCTTGTATGAATACCTTCTATTAGAGTTGGTAAAATATAGAAAAATGTTAAAATTCATGGTACAATTTATTTAAAATTAAAAAGGAGCATCGCATGCTTGAGATTACATTCTATAGAAATTGAAGGTTTTAGAAGACATTATAGTACAAAAGTACAATGTTCTGATGCAACTTTCCTAATAGGAGCTAACAATGTTGGGAAAAGTTCTATCCTTAGAGCTATTAAGTATTTGCTTAACGATACAAAAACTATAAATACTCACGACTATTTTTGCATTTTAAATGAAAATGGTGAAAATAGACAAGTCAGTGATGAAGTTGTGATAACTGGTGAATTTAGAAATGTTCCCGAGGAAGCTTATAATTGGATTGGATTTAATGAACATCGTCTTTTTAAATATGATACTTTTGAAAAAGATAATGAAAGTGGACTTCGATTTTTTTATAGGAAGACTTACCGACCTGATCAGAAAAGCTGTACAATTGAAATGAAGCAGTTTAAAAGTAATAAAAAAGAGATTTTTAGTGAATGCAAAACAATACAGGATTACATAAATAATGGGATAGATAGAGAAATATTCGAGTATCTATTTCCAAACAAGCAGGATGATCAAAATGTTACCGAACTAATGTTAAGAAACCTTGAAGCTTATGGAATTGAAGGTTTATTTAACATACAGCAAGAAACCGAGTGGTCTGAAAATCCTGGTGGTATTTCTGGAAATGTGTCTCACAGGCTTCCTAAATTTTTGTTAATATCAGATGATGCTAACAGCGAAGAACTTTCCGGTAATAATGGAGCATTGATGGAAACTTTAAATGAATTATTTAATGATATAAGAAATGAATCAGAAAATTTCATCCAGGCTCAACATTATCTAAGTAAACTTGCAGAAGAACTAGACCCTAATGATGATAAAAGTGATTTCGCTAAATTATTAACTGACTTGAATAGGATAGTGGGAGACATTTTTCCTGAAACATCTTTCTCAGCACAAGCTAATCTTTCTGATGCCGATAAAGTAATTAAGCCTAACTTTGATGTACAATTAGGCAGCAATATAAATACTTCTATTGAATATCAAGGTTCTGGGGTTATCCGCTCTGCAATTTTCGCTATGTTGAGATATAAAAGTATACGAGAAAATAAAAAGAAAGAGTCAGGCAAATATGTAAGGCCGCTATTAATTGCATTTGAAGAGCCCGAAATTTATTTACATCCTCAAGCGGCTATACAAATGAGAGACACTATTTATGATCTAGCAATGGAGCCCGAAAACCAGATAATATGTACAACACACTCTCCATATATGATTGACTTAAGTAAAAATACAGGACAGGTTTTAAATAATATCTTTTTAGATACAACTACAATTGAACATAATGGATCTGAAACTCCAATTGAATTAGTTAGTTCTAATCCTTTTAATGTAAGTGAGGCTTTTACAAATCTCTTAAACGAAGATCAATCGTATGTCAAAATGTTACTTAAAATAGATGACAATGTGAGCCGCATATTTTTCACGAAAAATGTTTTGATTATTGAAGGTGATACAGAAGAAGTCGTAATACGTGAAACTTTATCAAGAATGCCAGAGCATTTATATAAAGAGTTTTCATATAACTGGGAAGTGGTCAAAGCCAGAGGTAAACCAGTAATTATTCATTAGTGAAGTATCTGAAAACATTGGGTATTGATCCATTTGTGATTCATGATAGGGATATGGGAAAACAGAACGCTTCTGCAGTTAATGATTCGATTTTAAAAGCAGTAGGAGATAAAAATAAGGTAGTTGCTCTAGAAGAATGTATGGAAGATCTATTGGGTTACCCTGAACCAAATGAAAATAAACCCTATAAAGCATATCAATTCATAAATGATAATTGGGGAAGTGACTGGGACGGAATTAATCCAGATTGGAGATCAATAATTGAGAGATTGATTTTCAGTAGAATGAGTGGTGGTAATGCTTATAGTGAAGTAGCAGCATCCATAAATAAGGATTGATTTTACGGAAAAGATCTTAATTTTAAAACCCCTCGGGAGAAACTCCGAGGGGTTTATTATATCCACAATTATTGCAGTAACTGCAATACGCCTTGCGGTTGTTGGTTGGCTTGCTTCGCCGCTATGTCTTTCGATCATAGAATAGACTATATCTTCACCCTTTGTTTAGGGTGCTGGGCACTTCGAATGATATGATTATCACCCTATGAATCTCATTGCCATCGTGTTATCTCACGCTAGGCAGTGCATTCTAGTCGTTGGACCTTCGCCAGGTTTTCACCACAGGCGCTTGGCTGCTGATCATCCATTGTATCATTGTTTTGTTTTTTGAACCGTCACGTTCGCTGTTTCCAGCCTGCGTTGTGGTACAAAACACTTTAGGAACTTCCAGCAATTCACCCAGTTATGCTCTAACCCGTTGCCAGATTAGACGCCCTTTCCCATCAAATTACTGAAGGAGTTGTAAAACACCTTGAGGTCTTTGCTGGGCTTGAGCTAACATGCTTTGCGATGCTTGAGACAAGATGTTATTCTTCGTGAATTCCATCATTTCCGAAGCCATATCCGTATCACGAATACGAGATTCCGCTGCTGTCATGTTTTCGGATGATGTGCTCAAGTTATTGATGGTGTGATCCAGACGGTTTTGAACAGCACCAAGCTTCGAACGCTCAGCGGAAACATCATCGATGGCTCCCTGGATGGTGTCTATAGCTGCATCAGCAGAAGTCTGCGTTGAAATATTCAGTCCGTCGCCAGAACCTACTTTAATTTCTTCACCTGCATCTACTTTTGAATCTGTATCTAGCACCGTTTCACTAGTATCAGAAAATGATTTCCATATTTTACCTTTATCACCACCAGCATCCGTCCCTGAAATTGCTACAACATCTCCTTGATCATTTTGCAAACCTGATTCACCAGAATCAACATCACCATGGCTGTCATCTACAACTGTATACGTTCCATCAGCAAGATCGACACCTGAACTAACTGTCGCGGTTGCGGTTGCACCACTAGCAGTAGAATTTACGGTTCCAGAAATAACAGGATCACCACCAAAATCCGTAGTTGCACTACCACCCGTATCTAGTGTTCCACTAGCCAAATCGTCAATTGATTCATTGTTTTGAAGATTCTTATATGTCTTGCCACCATCATCACTCACCGCTGCGATATCACCATTTTCATTCTGAAGTGCATAACTAACATTTGCTGTGTTATTTGGGGAACCAGTACCATCTTTAACAGTAGCGCCGTCCTCAAGCTCCACAACACTGTACTTGCCCTGATCAATATTATTATTGGTATTTTCGGTTACCTCAAATTGTGCTCCGTCAATGCCGCCTACGTTCAGGGAACTGGCACTCATATCATCAATATTAACTGCTAAATTCTGACCCTCATTTGCACCAACATGGAAAGTCAGATCCTTGTTTCCTTTTGCAAAATCACCATTCAACAACTTCTTGCCGTTAAATTCCGTATCGTTCGAAATATCATCCAGAGCTCTGGACAGTTGATCAACTTCATTCTGCAGTTTCTCGCGGTCATCTGGCGAATTCGAGTCGTTCGCTGACTGGACGGACAGTTCACGCATGCGCTGTAAGATCGCGTGGGATTCATTCATCGCGCCTTCAGCTGTCTGAACTAGGGAAATGCCGTCTTGGGCGTTTTTCTCCGCCATTTCCAAGCCTTTAATCTGGCCGCGCATTTTCTCGGAAATCGCGAGACCTGCCGCGTCATCGCCGGCTTTGTTGATCTTCATACCGGATGACAGTTTTTCCAGCGAGCTTTGTGTCGCATTGTTGTTTTGCTGCAGCTGATTCTGTGTATTCAGCGCCGCAATATTATGATTAATTTGCAAATTAATCAACCTCCATGTTTAAGTTTGGCAAGTCCTGTCCATGTGACTTGCGTGATGGCCATGCTATGATGACCTCACTCCTTATATCGGAAGCATTTGGAAAAGATTAAGCCTTTAAACGAAAAAAGTTTAATGAATTGGTCTTTATTTAGTCAAAACGTCACAAGTTGTCCGTAATGAAAGGTGACCGACTCCTGCGGGAAAAGGTAGGCAGGCTAAGTTCGCGACGTCCTGTCGCAACGCCTGCACTAGCACGTCCTGTGCGTCGAAGACCCCCGCAGGAAGTGGTTTTCTTCCGAGGAGGCTGAAGCCATGCCCGCGGAAAGCGTGTCACCTTTCATGCAGGACAACGGTCATACAGATGAAAATATCATGTTCAATTAAAAAATTTAATATGTCAGGTCATATTCCCTTCAAAAGCACATAGAGATGTAACTGGAGTTCATTTCAGAAAAGGATAGGTGATACCATGAGCGAACACGATAACGACCGATCATCAGGAGGGTACCATCACCACCATTACAATGACGCGAAACACCAGCAGCTGTCCCAGTATTATAAACAAAACACCGGTTACAACAAGCCGCTCACCAGTGACACAGGGAAGAAAATTTCGAATGACAACTGGTCGTTAAGAGCCGGCCAGCGCGGACCGACATTGTTTGAAGATCATCATTTCTATAAGAAGCAGTCGCACTTTAACCGGGAGCGCATTCCGGAGAAAGTCGTGCACGCCCGGGGTGACGGGGCATATGGCGAATTTGAGCTGTATAAGTCGATGCGGCACGTCACCCGCGCGCATTTCCTGCAGGAGCCTGGAACGAAGACACCGGTCTTTACCCGGTTCTCCAATTTTATCGGCAGTAAAGGCTCCAAGGATACAGCGATCGACATACGCGGGTTTGCGACGAAGTTTTATACACAAGAAGGCAACTACGATATGCTCTCGCTTTCCTTTGCCATCTTTTCGATTATGGATGCGATGAAGTTTCCGGACTTCGTGCATGCGGTGAAGCCGAATCCGAAAACCGGCGTGCCGCAAGCAACCGTCGCCCACGAGCATGCCTGGGATTATGTGGCGAATAATCAGGAGATCGCCCACTTCATTATGTGGCTCATGTCCGAACGCGGCCGTCCGAGAAGCTGGCGCATGATGGAAGGCTGGCCAGTGAACACATTCCGCTTTATTAACGACCGGGGGCAGTCGACCTTTGTCCGGTTTGTCTGGAAGCCGGTGCTCGGCGTCCATTCCCTAATGCTGGATGAAGCGAATATCATCGGCGGCGTTGACCCGGACTTCCACCGGCGCGACCTGCATGAAGCGATTGAGTGCGGAGCTTATCCTGAATACGAACTCGGCG
Organism: Lentibacillus kimchii; assembly: GCF_042666895.1. GTDB lineage: Bacteria > Bacillota > Bacilli > Bacillales > Amphibacillaceae > Lentibacillus > Lentibacillus kimchii. The sequence continues at coordinate 16,091 of NZ_JBHTGR010000010.1, read as the reverse complement.
TGCAGATGATTCCAGAGGGCGAGGAATACAATTATAATTTTGACATACTGGATGATACCAAGCTGTGGCCGGAAGATGTCATCCCGGTCGAGATTATCGGTAAAATGACGCTCAACCGGCTGGTGGAGAATCATTTTGCGGAAGAGGAGCAGTCGTCATTCGACCCGTCCACCCTCGTACCGGGCATTAACTTTACGAATGATCCCGTTCTGCAGGGCCGCTCCTTCGCCTATCGCGATACCGATTATCACCGGCTCGGAACCGGCAACATCAACAATATCCCCGTCAACCAGCCGATTGCCGAGGCGAACACAAATCAGCAAGACAGCTATGTTCGCCATCAGATCGATGTTGATGACGTGAATTATAAAGACAATCAGCTCGCCGGGAATACGCCCTATGTAACACCGCCCGAGCAAGGCGGCTTTAGCCATTATCCCGAGCAAGTCCAGGGTTATAAAACACGCGAACGGCCGGGACCGTCATTCTATGACTTCTTTTCCCAGGCGCGGCTTTTCTGGAACAGCATGACCCACGTGGAGAAGCAGCACATCATCGAAACCTTTATCTTCCACCTCAGCTACGTACCAACCAAGGGCATCAGACAGCAAGTCGTCGATATGTTCGCCAGCGTCGACCAGGGAATGGCCGCTGCGATCGCTGACGGCACCGGGGTCAATCCGCCAGAAGGCTCGCATGTACCCGTTTACGACAGCTCACCAGGCCTGAGCGAGGCGAACACACCGCATTACGCCTATACGCAAAAAGTGGGTGTCCTGATTAACGATGGCTTCCATGGCGAGGAAGTCCGGCACACCCTTGATACATTAAAACAGAATGGCGTGTTCATGGACGTAATCAGCGACCATCTGGGGACCATCGTCGGGTCAGACGGCACCGCGATTGAGGTGAACAAAACCTTCACGTCAACCTATCCGGTCCTGTATGATTCACTCTATGTCGTGGGCGGCCGGCCGCGCCATAGCGAAGCCAGTTTCCGCTATGACGTGATGGATTTTCTCCATTCCGCCTATAAGCACTACAAACCGATCGGCCTTGCCACCACCGGCCAGCACTTCCTGCGGCCGACGCACGAGAACAACCTGTCCGGCGTGGTCTTTGCCGCCAGCAATCCAGACTTTGCCCATGACTTCGTCCACGCAATCGCCTGCCAGCGTTTCTGGGACCGGACATAGGATTAGAGACGTTAAGAAGCCGCTCACATAGTGTGAGCGGCTTCTTGTGGTTTGTGGGGATCGGAGATAAAGAAAATATAAACCTACCGCAAAATGAGCGGTGGCCGTTTCGAAAAAAGGAACCCATCCTATTGAGGCACAGCAGGATGGGTTACTTTTTTGATTGTATGCTTTAATTGTTACAATAAGTGTTAGTATCGTGCATATTACGGCAGCCTGCCCTTAATAAACACTGGCACAGGTTCCAGCTGCTGGTTCATAAAAACAATGCTGCTTAAATTGACCTGTAAATGGCTGACCGTACCACATGTCAGGGCATTCCCCACCTGGATTAAAGTACCAAAGTGCATATTTCGCTGGATGGGTCCGCCAATACTTTAAATTCTTTTTAGCCAGTCGCCTTTCAGCATTTCTGGCTGGCCGGTAAAATAAACTCCCCTTTTGTACCGCTTCAAATGCATAATTGTTGCCTTGGACTTGATAAATGACTTGAGAAATGGTTCTGACGTCTGAAAAATCCAGACAATCCGCCTTATCGCGATTAACAATAACATTTCCAACGTAAAGCATGCCCTGTTTTCCTTCGCTGACAGCTTCCGCTCGCATCATTCTCGCCATTAAGTCAACGTCAGAATCAGTGTATTGGACAATTGCCATTTCAACACCTCCACTGTATGGTATGTAAAAATGGCTCGTATGACAACCTTAACTTAAATACAATAAAAAAACCCGCTTATACGCTTTAATAGCAAGCAGAAGCGGGCTTTTGTCATTTATCTAATGCTTTAGAGGATTTCCTGAACAGATTGCATGGCCTTAAGCCTCATTCGCTTGTCCTTGCTTAACCCATTTACCAACCTGAACAGTACGTTTTGCCTGATGTTTGACAGCATCTGTAACGTCTTCAACCCAGTTGCCTTGCGGGTCGATCGTCACACTTGTACCGTATGGATTACCGCCAGCTGCAAAGATTGAACCATCTGTATACCCTGGTGCAGCAATGATGGCACCCCAATGCATCATGGTAGCATAGAGCGAACGAATGGTTTGTTCCTGACCACCGTGCGGGTTTTGCGCTGACGTCATCGCGCTGACGACTTTATTAGCAAGTTTTCCTTCTCCCCATGCAGGACCTGCCTGATCAAGGAATTGTTTCATATGAGCTGAAATGTTGCCAAAGCGGGTCGGCGTACTGAAGATGATGGCATCGGCCCACAGCAAATCATCGATTTCGGCTTCCGGAATAGCTTTAGTTGCTTCCTGGTTGGCGTCCCAAGCGTCATTTGGGACGATATCTGACTTCGGAGCAATTTTGGCCACTTTGGCTACCTTAACATTCGCTCCCGCTTCTTCGGCTGCCTCTGCTGCCGTGTTTGCTAATGTGACGTTACCCCCGGATGAACTATCATAAACAATGGCTAAATTAAGATCAGACATATTTATCTTCCTTTCTGAATATAAGTTTCTTTAATTATTCTTGTTTGATTCATCTTGATTTCAAGATTCATTATATCAAAATATGATATTTTGTCAACCATGTATGCTTCTTATTCCATGCTGGTCTTCGGCTGCATCCAACACCAACAGTCTGGATCGATCTGTCGGCTGTCTAGCAAGATGCTCCGGCACGGGCGGATGTTTTCCCGCATGACAGGTTTACTTACGTAATTGAATCTCAATATCAATTTTTATTTCATCGCCTACGACAACGCCACCTGTTTCAAGTGCTGCGTTCCAAGTTAAACCAAAGTCTTTTCGACTAATTTTTGTACTTCCCGTAAACCCAGCTGCTTCATCTCCAGTCATGGGGTCTTTGGCCTCGCCTTCAAACACGACGTCGAATGTTACGGATTGTGTGACCCCTCTAATCGTAAAGTCGCCTGTAACATCATAACGATCATTCGATTTTTTCTCGATGTCGGTTGCTTTAAATGTTATATAAGGATGATTCTCTACATCAAAAAAATCAGCTGATCGCAGATGCTCATCTCGATCTTCTTTCCGGGTATTAATACTGTTTGTATCGATTTTCACCTCAATTGAAGCATCTGTTAAATCGTTTGTATCTGCTTCTGCTGTCCCTTCAAATTCGTCAAAAGTACCTTTCACATTTGAAATCATCATGTGCTTCACTGAAAATCCTATTACACTGTGTACCTTGTCCACGTTCCATACTGCGTTTGCCATATTAATCGCCTCCAATAAATTGGTTTCTTTTTGATTTCATACTTGCAGCTTCCATCTTTTGAGGCCTGAACCTTTTAGCTTAGCCATTCCCTTGCTTTTAGAGCAGCATCCTGGGATAGATTGTGTCCTTTAACCCAGGTTGTTGTGACGTTGGCATTTCTTTCTTTAAAGAGATCAATCACACGATTGCTTTCTGCTTCTGATACAATCGGGTCGCCCACGCCAAGCGAAAGAAATACATCTACATCACTGAAATCTTGTTTTTCTGTAACACTTGTCGGATATAATGGTGCGAATAAAGCTGCTTTTTTAAATGTATGAGGGTGTTGCAGCATCATCTGTATAGCAATGTTAGATCCATTAGAAAAACCAACAAGTACAGTGTCTTCCAGCTTAAATGCATATTCTTTTGCCTTTTCCACGATGAAATCATAAAGCTCTTCTCCACGAAAGGCTAAATCTTCCCAGTCATACTGGCCTTCTCCATAACGCTTGAAGAATCTGTTCATACCATTTTCCTGGACATTCCCTCTGATGCCTAAAATGTTATATTCAGAGTCGAGCATTTCTGCAAGAGGAATCAAGTCTGTTTCTGTACCGCCGGTGCCGTGGAGTAACACAAACACGGGTGCCCCTTTTTTCTGTTCCCGATAAATATATTCCATCCTTATCACTCCTTTTCATATAGTTACGGCCGTTCAATTGTAAAGATATTTCCAACTTCAGCATAATCATTTCCCGCAAGTCGACTGACGGCATTTAATTTTAGTGGATCAATATACCCTTGCTGATAAATAGCTTCGTCTATATGATAATGTTTTACTTTCAGCAACAACAAATCTGCAGTTGGAAGATTTTGTTCATTATACACGACCATCGAATCATATAGTTCCACCTCATATCTCACTTTCGTTTCATTAATCCCTGGAACACGAATCGTATGTGAATCCGTCGTTGTAAATTCTGATATATCAAGTTCACTTTTTTCCGCATCCAAGGGAGCTGACGTTTTGTTTGTCGCTGCTACATTATCTGTATCAACCATCTGAACGACAGCTTCCTTGTTTTCGAAAATATTTCTCGCCGTATCTTTCGGACTTTGGTCTATACGCTGTACAGCGATAGATAGTATAGGTGGATCATACGTCGCGATGTTGAAATAACTAAACGGTGCGATATTCACAATCCCCTTGTTGGAAATCGTCGACACAAGGGCGATTGGTCTAGGAATGACAGAACCAATAAGGAATTTCTTTTTCTCTTTAGACGTCAGTGCTTGGGGTGAGAAGTTCAACATGTTATTCACCCGTTTATATGTCCAATTCAGGCAATAATGTTTCATATTCTTGCCTTTTATGTTCATATTGTTCCGGTAATTTCAATGCGGTTCCAAGCGACGCTTTGTCCTCATCCAAATCAAACCCTGGGCCGTCTGTCGCTAATTCAAAAATAACGTTCCCTTTTTCAGGTATATACACAGAGTTAAAATAATGTCTATCTTTTATGACCGTTGTTCTAAACCCTTCTTCTTGAAGACTGGATTGCCATTCTTCTAATACCTCAACATCCGGAACAGACCAAGCGATGTGATGGACCGTTCCAATCCCAAAGCGTCCTCTGGATTGTGGTGGCATAGACGTCATAATATGATGCTTCTCCTCCCCCACAGTTTCATAATGACGATGGTCATTCGGACTAGCCAGTTTTTTCAAACCCATCATATCGGTAAGCAAGTTTTCAGTTCCATCTGGATTGGCTGATAATAAAACGGCTCCATGAAAAGAAAGGATATCAGGTTGATTTGCTGCTGTGTCACCTTCAACAATCGCAAGTTCAAGGCCATGTATATCATCAAACTCAAGTGTATCCTGACCAAATAATTGTGTTTTTTCCACGTGGATATTTTGTTTCGTTAGATGGTCATGCCAGTGATCCATACTATCTTTCGGTACTCTAAATGCAATCCTTCCAACTTGTCCACTGCCCTTTCTCCCATAATTGTCATTTGTCCATGGGAAAAATGTAATAATGGTTCCAGGTGTGTCATGATAATCGCCGAAATATAAATGATAAACGCCCGGATCATCAAAATTAACGGTTTGTTTAACGAGTCGAAGGCCTAATACATCCCGGTAAAATCTTAAGTTTTCATTTGGATCTCCGACAATAGCTGAGATATGATGAATCCTTTTGATTGCTTCCACACTTTCTCCCTCCTTTTCAAAGTCTTTTATCATTCCCGTTCTTTTATAAAATCTTTAGTGCTTCTGACTGTATCAATCGGACGCACATAGCTTTCAATTTTCTCGCGTTTTGGTTCCAGGGCTGGTGGTAAAGATAATGTTTCACCAAGCGTCTCATAAGGCTCGTCACCCATAAAGCCAGGCCCATCTGTCGCAATTTCAAACAGAATTTGGGAGGGAACCTTTAGATATAAGGATTCAAAAAAGTGACGATTAACATAGCCCGAATTTGGAAGACCGGTATGCTGCATATACGCAATCCACTCATCAAGCCCGTCACGATCTTCTACACGGAAAGCAGAATGGTGAACGGTCCCATAGCCTTGGCGAGCAACCGGCAGGCTGGTGTTATATTCTACAATCACTTGTGCGCCGTTACCACCTTCGCCGATTTCAAATAAATGATCAGAACCCTCATGAGCCATTTCTTCAAAACCTAAAACATTTTCTATAATGTGTTTAAAACCCTGATAATCATCCGTTAAAACGCGTATGGGTCCTAGTCCCGCAATGGCATACGCTTCTGGTATTGGTCCCTTTTCCCACGGCGTTCCTGCTGTCACACCGCTGTTATTTTCATCCGAAATCAATTGATATTGCTGACCATCAAAATCAACGAATGGGAGAACCTTTTTATCAAATTCCGTTTGAATACCATTGTGTTCAACCTGCAGACGATCAAACCGGCGCAGCCAATAATCTAAGGCCTCATCACTTGGTACACGGAAGGCTATTCTTCCGATTTCATTTGTGCCATGCGTTCCTTTTGGAGCACCTTGAAAATCAAAAAATGTCATATCTGTCCCCGGATTGCCTGTATCATCGGCAAAGAATAAGTGATACGTCCCGATATCATCCTGATTCACCGTTTTCTTCACGAGACGCATACCCAAAATATACGTGAAAAATTCATAGTTCTTCTCGGCACTGCTTGTAATGGCTGTTACATGATGAATGCCTTTTAATCCTTTCATTATCCAGTCCTCCTGTTCACAGGTATTTAGTTTAATCATTCACCTTTAGAAAATTAACGCGTCTATAGCATAAGCACCTGGACCAACCAGGGCGATGCCTATTGCTACAGCTATAATAATCAGGTTATATTCAAAGCCGCCGTTACTACTCCAAAACCCATTGGGGCCATGCACTTTTATAATGGCCATCAGCATTGCCCCGATGATTAGCAAAGAAGCCAATGGTGTCAAAAAGCCCAAAGCTAATAATAGTCCTCCGCCAACTTCCGATAATCCCGCCATTACAGCCATAGCAGCACCAGGTTTTATCCCGATGGATTCAAAGAAACCAGCAGTGCCTTTTATACCGCCCCCATTAAACCATCCGAATAATTTCTGCGATCCGTGCCCTATAAACGTCAAACCAACCATTAATCGAATAATCAGTAAACCAATACTTGCTGTTACACCATAAGAAACCAATTTAAAAACCCCTTCAATTATTTTTATATATAGCAAAAGTTATTGTTAAGCTTGCTGCGACAGACCTAATTTCTTCAACAATGCTTTGAGTTCATGCTTTTCATCATAGGTCAGTGCACTAAACATGTCATTGACAGCTTCCTCCTGTTTCGGAAATATATTATTCATAAGCATTTCCCCCTGCTCTGTGATAGAGGCATAGGTTACACGGCGATCCTCTGGGCTGGGTTTTCTTTCTAAAAACCCTTTTTTCTCCAGTTTATCAATGACATACGTTATACTGCCGCTGGTCAGCAGTATTTTCTTGCCGATCTGCTGAATGGCCTGTTCTCCCTTGTGATGCAAAAGTTCCAAAACACCAAATTCTGCGGGGTAAAGGCCATACTGCTTAATATTCTGCCGATCTTGCTCCATGACAGCGTGACTTGCGCGCGATAATACAACAAAACACTTTAAGGAGAGATCTTTTTCATCATTCCCGGACGCTGATTCCATATCCTAAACACCCCTTCGTTCATTTATCTTTACTTCAAGATTTATTATATCAAAGTATTTTATTTTGTCAAACCTTCTCGACAAAATCTTTGATATGGGATCAGACATTGGGTTACGGACATACAAAAGCCGCTCACGTCGTGTGGGCGGCTTTTGTATGGCTATTTTTCCAGCCATTCATCAACCTTATCCGGATGATCGTCAATCCATTCCTCAGCCAGATCCTCAGGTTTTTCGTCATCAAATTTCATACTGTTTTGCCATTTCTCAACCATATCCAGCGTTAAATCCATATTCGCAAACACCGTATAGGCGAAAGGTGACGCATTCTCCAGGTCATTCGTCACACCGATATGCACATCATCTAAATGCCAGACGTCCTTAGGATCATCTAAAAACTTAAGATCCATCTTCATAAACATCGGATGCGGACGCCACGCATCAAACACAATGGGTTCTCCATCTTCAAAGGAATCGACAGCCTTCGCCACCATGGCCTGTGAACTGCTGTTTTGCACCTCAAAATCAGCCATGTTATATTCATCGACCATTCTTTCGGTCGTTTTGGACATGCCGCTTCCAGGTTCAATCGCATAGATCTTACCGTCAAATTTTTCTGGATGTTCTTTAACATCCTCAATTGAATCGATATCTTCCAAATAGTCAGGAACAGCGACACCGTATGGCATATCCGAATAGAGCGTTCCCGCTATCTTGAAATCACCTTCGTATTTTTCCAGATACTCTTTTTGCAAACCAGGTGCCCAGACATCAACAAAGGCATCAATATCTCCATTGGACAACGATTGATACAAGATACCGACATCGGCTACCTCAATTTCGACATCATAGCCTTCCCGTTCCAAAATCTCTTTGGACAAGTAAGCTGGCACCGTCGCAAAATCGTATGGATCCTGTCCGATCGTTATGGTCTTATCGTCATCGCTGTCAACCGCCTTATCCTGTGCAGCCTCGCCTTCCTGATCATTGCTGCACGCGGCCAATCCAAACGTAAGCAGTAACACTGATAAAGCTGCTAAACGTATTTTATAAGTTAATTGAATGATTGTCCCTCTCCCTTAATGTTTGTGCCATCGGCTGCCGCATGACCCTCCCTTTGTTGATGCACATTGGAATGCAGAAAAACATAACCAAATTTTCCTGCACAAATTTTTTGAATATAGTTTATGTATATGTTTTCCATAAGGAACAGTGATCTCGGGGGAGGCATTTAAATGGATAAAAGATAAGAAGCCTATGTCATATGCACCGCCAGCGATAAAAAAGTACGGCTGCTTTTGCTCACCTACTTTGAAACTTCTTTTTTATTTTCATGAAAAAGATTGAACTCATTTAGTCTTGCACAAGCTTGCTACAATCCAGACATCATTATTAAAGATAGTGGACACGTTTAAAAAAGCCGATTATTCCATGAATGACCGTGCATGCCTAGGTTAAGCTTATATGTATTTAATAAACTCTTAACTGCTTTATTCACTAAAATCTCTTCTATTCTTTGTAATCATCTTTTCAATAAATTCCAATATACTGCCATTAAATTTTCCACCTGATATTCTATTGCTAATAAACTCTGGTGAAAAGAAAGAAATATATTCATCCTCGGTTGTGTAAGTCTCTTCTGTTTCATAAACAAGAATTCTGGTAGTATCTAAAGATCTAAAAGAATCAATTGACATAACTGAAGTATCAACTGCACCTATAGGAAATAGTAACCTATCGAACGGTTTACTATTTCCCCAATGTTTTCTTATACGCTCTTTAATATTGCCGGATGTACCCACATATACTTGGCAATATTCATCTAATATCATTACATAATATCCAGCACGTTGATCATAATTATTCAAATCCGTAATATCTTGAAACATTGGATATTTATCTTTGAATGCTTGTATTTCACTTTCAAATTTATCGTGATTTAATTGATGATAAAATTTCATATGTAAATCAAAATTTCTTAAACAATTACTCTGATGTTTCAAACACCATTCATCAGTGTAAAATTTACCCTTCTCATCTTCATATGCGTGCAACATATTTTTGAATTTCCCTAAAGAGTTTCTTTTATTAATTAAGGCATATTTTTCACGAGTTAATTTGAGTCCCCATTTTCCCGGAAAAACTGTAACCCCAAAATGGATCGGCATATAGACCTCCTCATTATAACTTTAGTTTTAATTAATAAATAATAACGATCGATATTTCTTTACACAATAAAATGGGCACCCTTGCGGATCAGATGATGAAACAGCCCGTGATCTACATCGAATCGCCCTTTCTGTTCATCATTACCACTATAGCACCTTTTGCCAGTGGCTTCACCGTATTTTAGTTTGATTACGTCAGCAAATGGTGTATAATAACATGTAATTAACACTATCATAATAAAGACCGAGTGGTGCTGATACACCACACGGCCTTGTGTGTCATGCCCTTCAAAGGGGTGACTCACGTGGGTAAAGGTAACCCCCTGCGCTTGTCAAGGCTCAAGGGTGGTTACTTTTTTTCTGACAGAATTGCAACAATTAATGTTGCAAACGAAATCATCACAATTAATGATTCGAAAACTGTCATCAGCGTCACCCCCTTTCTATAAGAAAGAAAAAGGGAGTGAGCCACCACCCATGAAAACCTCATGACACTATCGTGATTATAACATAGCAAAATTTTTAGTAAATTAAAGAAACGTCACCCTAAGCAATCTCGCCAAACACATGCAAACCTCTCTAAGAATCTCGCCTTTTCCCTTTACCTCACCCGTTTCATTGCCGATACTAGTAATAGAAGAAACGCAATCATCATTCAGAGGAGCGAATGCTATGTCAGCATTAACTGGCCAGCAGGAGAAGCAAGTGATCAATCTTTCCCAGACATTGCTGGAGGCAGGTGAACACTTGCACACATTAGTCAAAGCGAAAGAAATCCAGCAGAGCATTTTTACATTAAGTTCGCTGGTGGACGGGATTGCGGCGATCCGTCCTGCGATCAAAGAAGTGCAAGATCCCGATCTATCCGGACAAATCGATAAATTGGAACAACACGTTTTGAATATGACCCGGCTGCTGCAGGCGGGGAATCTCGCCGAAATCAGCGGCATGCTGCAGTTTACTGTTCGGCCGCTGATCAAGTCGATTTACACCACGCTGAACGCGGAAATCGGCAGTACGACTGAGCCAGACAAGCCGTGTGCCATCGGTGTGTTTGCCGCATTCAGAAATCCGCTCGACATTTACACAGATGAACGGATTCAGGCAATGGTTGAGGCAAGCGAGCAGCAGCACGCCCAGCTGTATTTTTTCACATCGGCTGACGTGGACTTTGCCGAGCAGACAATCGCAGCGGATACGTATCAGAATGGCGGCTGGCAGCGTGTAACGGCCTCGTTCCCGGACGTGATCAATAATGTGGGCACCGGCCAGCGAGCACATGCGGAACGGAAATTGCGACGCATGATTCCGTTTACGACCTTTCACGTGGACAATAAATTGTTTTTGCCGAAACGCATGCTGCAGTACCGTCAATATGCAGATCTGCTCGTCCCATTTCAGCCATGCCGCAGTATCAAGGGCATTCACGACTTTATGGACAAGCATGCGCGCGTCGTTTTCAAAGCGCTCGGAAGCAACCGCGGGGAAAACATTTTCTTTGTCACGAAAACAGGCAAACGTTATCACGTGCAGGCTCATAAGAAAGAACAGATCCTCGGACAGGATGATTTTGATAAGTGGCTGGAAAACGTGATTTTAAAGAAACAGGGCGGCTATATTGTGCAGCGCTACATTCATACACGCACGAAGGATGACGAGCCTTACCATATCCGTGCGCATGTGCAGAAGGACGGCGAAGGCAAATGGGTGCTCACACATATTTATCCGCGTATCGGCAACAAGCGGAGCAATTTGAGCAACGTCGCAACAGACGGGCACGTCGAGGACTTCCATACATTTCTCCAGCAGGAATACGGCGAGCAGCTCGGGGCGACGTATGAACAGGACATTTTGGAATTGTCCCTAAATGTGACCCGCCATCTCGATAAATTGTACAATCTGGCCCTGGATGAATTGGGACTGGATTTTGCGATCGATGAAAACGGCCGGTACTGGATGCATGAAGCGAATAATGGTCCGCAGACCGCCTTTCATGAAGCGAAACGCGCTGTGAACACGGTCGCTTATGCCAAATATATCGCAGAAAATGGCATTGTCCGCACCGAGCCCAGAAATAACAACAGCCAGCAGTTTCAGGCAAGGCGTGCGGATCTCCCTGTTATGCAAGACACAGACCAGCCGTCAGTAGCGCTGTTAACCGGCAAACTTGTTTATGATAATCTGACCCGGGACATGATCGCGAAAGCCGCGGACGAAGGCATAACGCTTTTTTCCTTCACGCCGGCCGATATTGATGCGGATGAGATGCTGATTCGCGGCCACTTTTATGAGGATGACGCATGGGTTCCGAAAATCGTCAGCTATCCGGATGTTATTATGGATCGTCTGAAACTCCGGGGAAATGCCAATGCCAGCTGGATTTACGAAGAACTGGAAACGAGCCTATTCACCAACGAATGGCCCGGCTTGCGGCATACCCGCTCTGAGCTGTATGAGCAGCTGCAAAGCGCCGATCCAGAAACCACCATGGCGCCCTGGCAGCGCGTTGGCAGCACACGCGACATTTTCCGGTTCATCGAAACATACGGCAGCATATTGCTTAAACCGGAGCAAGGCCCGGCCCGAGGCAACACCCAACGCGCTGAAAAACGCGCAGACGGCCAAATGACTATCAGCCAGGGAAACACCAGTCAAACCTTCAACGAGCTGCCCTTACGGCATAAATGGAACGAATGGCTCAAGAAAAAACGCCTCGTCGTCCTGCAGGATACCCGTTCACAGACTGACGAGGGGACGCCGTTCACCATTTACACACACGCCTCGCGCTTAAACGGTACCTGGCAACTCGTTGACGGCTTTGCAGAAACAGCACGGCAAACCGCCCCCGGCGAATTTCTGGCCCAGCAATACGAAACGGACACGGCGGACCAGCTCGAGCAACAGATCGAAAGGCTTACAATACAGACAGCTGAGCAAATGCGGCACATATACGGCGAAGTCATCACCGAAATGGCCTGCCATATCAGCATCGACTCAGAAGGCGTTCTGAACGTGCTGGACATCCGGCCAAACGGCCCCGAAGTCATGTTCGATACCGAAGCAATTGCCGCAAGCATCATCACCTACACAAAAGATATGACACAGAATATGGAAGTAAACTAGAAATCTGCATGATTAAGGTGACGGACAACATTGCGAGCACAGCCCCGCGCGAGATTGGGGCTGTGCTCGCTTAATTTTGGGTGCTGCTCGCGCGGATTGGAGTGGTGCTCGCGCTCTATTCAGTGCGCCTCGCGCGGATTGAGATGATGCTCGCGCTCTGTTCCGTGCGCCTCGCGCGGATTGGGGCGGTGCTCGCGTTCTGTTCGGTGCGCCTCGCGCGGCCCTGGGCGCTGCTCGATCAAATTCCGGTGTTCCTCGATCGACTTTGGGCGCTGCTCGATCGAATTCCAGTGCCCCTCGATCGACTTTGGGCGCTGCTCGATCGAATTCCAGTGCCCCTCGATCGAATTTGGGTGGTGCTCGATCGAATTCCAGTGCTCCTCGATCGACTTTGGGCGCTGCTCGATCGAATTCCGGTGTTCCTCGATCGAATTTGGGTGGTGCTCGATCGAATTCCAGTGCTCCTCGATCGACTTTGGGCGCTGCTCGATCGAATTCCGGTGTTCCTCGATCGATTTTGGGTGTTGCTCGATCGAATTCCAGTGCCCCTCGATCGACTTTGGGCGCTGCTCGATCGAATTCCAGTGCCCCTCGATCGACTTTGGGTGGTGCTCGATCGAATTCCGGTGTTCCTCGATCGACTTTGGGACGCTGCTCGATCAAATTCAGGCGCCTCGCGCGACTTATCACGCTGCAGCAAAGATACAGCCTAACTTCCCAACCCAATAAAAAACGCTCATCAAAGGATGAGCGTTTTTTTACGGATTATAGTAGGCCGGATGACCAGCTGCTGAAGCAGGATATATCATGCTGATTGCTGCTAATCGCCTTTACTCTTTTGGTAAGCAAGAATGAGACGATCAAGTTCCTGACTGATGCTCAGTGTCTCCTCATTTTCCATCCCTTGAACAGCTGCCGTATCAACCAGCTGCTGTCTCTTTTGTTCAAGCTTATGAGCTAAGAGGCCCAAATTGCTGTCATCCAACTGTATCATACAAGCTCCTTATATGTTTGATTCCTAGTAATCAATCTATTATAACTCATATTGTATGAAATTGTGTGACAGATCCATGACATCTTACCCAGTAAACCTACCCACAATGGAATGTTACTCGGTTACACACACTTGTCGCGTCCTGCTCCAAGCCCTGCCAGCGTCAGCAGCACAGACACAATCACCAGTATAAAAATCGATACCGTCCACTCACCCCAGCAGCCAAGAAACCATCTCATAAAAAAAGTAACCTGCCAAGCCAATGGCGACTTCAATAAGCTGCCTTCTACTGGTGCATCTGCATCGTCTTCCATATTGTTTTCCTTAGCTTCGGGTGTATCTTTCCTGATAACAAATAGACACACAATAATGGCGGCTAAAGCCAGAATCCCCCACGACAACAATGCGAGTTCCCAGCCCATGCCGGCATTTTTTATCAACGGAACGAACACCCCTGAAGCGGTCGCCGCAAACACCGCCATAGATGTCGAGTACGCACTTGTCATGCGGCCGACTCTATGCGGGAAATTTTCTTTAATAATCGCCGGGAAATTACCCAGGCGTCTCCCAATTCTCGGGGCAAGCGGTGACACAATCGCAAATGTTATTAGCGGCAGACTCGTAATCGTGCCTGCGCTCCAAGTTGCCAAACCATTTTGATCGCGAATCCTCAGTCAAAGAAGAAGATAATCTTTAGCTTCTAATCTCTTCTGTCCACATCTTCTATGGGAATATAATTAAAAATCTCTCCAGATTTCGTTAGCTGGGTCAACCGCTCAAGCCAATGATAATAGATCTTAGCTTCATCAAGCTGCTGATAATCCAGTTCAGCTCTTTGACGCACTTGTTCAGGTGTCTCACTATCGTCGATCACCTGTTTGAGCTGTTTTTGGGAACTATGAATGCTCGTCAGAAACATCCCCACTTCTCGTTCCCACTTCATACCAAAAAACTGGGAAAAATAATTAAAAAAGTTTTTCTCAGCTATAAAGGAATCTCTTCTTGACCCTTTTTGCCATACCTTTTGAACAATATTAATATCCTGGAGTTTCCGAACCGATGTACTCATACTCGGCTTACTCATTCCAAGCTCCTGCTTCATCTGATCCAGGGTAATCGGCTGATGTTTAAAATACATCGTGCCATACAGCCGTCCGACAGAAGGTGTAACACCATAGAGATCCATTGTCTCAGAAATCGTATTAACCATAATGCTTTCTGCCTGATCAACTTTTTCTTCATTTTTGTCCTGATTCATGTTACTTTGATTATCTTCCACAGTGGCACCTCTTTTCCTGAGGAATAACAAGATTTGTTACGTTTTATCGTAACCATTAACAGCGTTTATATCATTATTAACATATTAAACGTTATTATATTTTATAATGACTTTCTGCATCTGTCAACTTCATTTAGAAACGTTTGTGGAGGATGATCATGATTAAAACACTACGAAGCTGGATGTCTATAAAAGATAATCTTCCCTGGAATTAATCTTATTAGCAGAACAGAAACATAGCTTTTTTAGATCAAAAAAAGCGCCAAGGCGTTGTTATACCAACGCCTTAACGCACAATAAACGAAAAGAGCTTCCAATCGGACTCGAACCGATGACCTCTTCCTTACCATGGAAGCGCTCTACCGACTGAGCTATGGAAGCAAAATAATGGCTCCACAGGCAGGATTCGAACCTGCGGCTACTCGGTTAACAGCCGAGGGCTCTACCGCTGAGCTACTGTGGAATAAAAATATGTATAACTTACATTGTGTGCAGTTCATAATGACTGCCTAACCAAATAATATCACACTAATGAATATAATAAAAGCCTGGCAACGTCCTACTCTTGCAGGGGTCAAACCCCAACTACCATCGGCGCTGGAGAGCTTAACTGCTGTGTTCGGCATGGAAACAGGTGTGTCCTCTCCGCCATCGTCACCAGACTTTATATTGATTTTGAAATCACATAACCATTATAAGCATTTTTAACTCAAAATGCAACAGGTTTTTTAACCTTTGCACCCTGAAAACTAAATAAGAGAACCATCAAGCTACATTCTGTTAGTTAAGTCCTCGATCGATTAGTATCCGTCAGCTTCACGTGTCACCACGCTTCCACCCCGGACCTATCAACCTCATCGTCTTTAAGGGATCTTACTCACTGGACGTGATGGGAAGTTTCATCTTGAGGGGGGCTTCATGCTTAGATGCTTTCAGCACTTATCCTGACCACACGTAGCTACCCAGCCGT
>NZ_JBHTGR010000009.1:0-32261 GCF_042666895.1 Lentibacillus kimchii | reverse complement strand
TGTTTTAGTTCAACTACCATTATACAAGATTTGGGGAGGTACTTCCTTTTTTACGTTTTTAAGTCCTTGCGCCGCAAGGGCTATGAATTATGAAATTCGCTCAGGTAATAAATATTTTTCCTTTTGTTCATCAGTACCCTCATATAAAATATTGTCAGCCGAACCGCCAAAGTTAAAAGGCACGAAAGTACGTCCTAACTCCATCGTCACGAGCGCGGCCATCATGGGTCCTAAATTAGCTCCACCATATTCCTCAGGTGTGTTAATCCCCCAAAATCCAATATCTTTAGCCTTGTTTTGCAACGCTTTTATTTTCTCCTTTGGCAGACCAGGCTTTCCTTCTCTTTCATTTTTTAGTACCTCTTGTTCAAGTGGTACTAATTCTTTATTCACAAAGTCCCTTACTGTTTTTTGCACCATTCTTTGTTCATCTGATAAAGTAAAATCCATTCTACTTCAACTCCCCATTTGTTAAATTAAGAAACATCTCTTTTGTAATTGCTTTCAAAATTGAAAAAGAAAAACACTATTTTTAGATATATATTCAACGTCAATTTAAATACCAAAAACACGAGCAGGAACTGTAGCTAGCGCTCCTCCGTGTCTTGCAATAGGCGACCTAACAGCGGAAACGATAACAGCGTCTCTATCCATAAGCTAATCACGCCTTTTATTAAAATAATTAATCATAAAGTGAGCCATTATCATTGTATAGAAAACCGCAGCTTTCCTTTAATAACCTCTTGATCTCGCTGATTGACAGCTTTAATTTTAAAATCCAGACATTCTTCTGCACTTTTTTCGACCTTTGCTTTTAGAGTTAAAACATCATTTAAGAATACCATCCCTGAAAATCGAATCTGATAATCCTGAATAAATCCTTCTTCAAAATAAGGTGTAAATAATTTTGCTAAATTCCCCATTGTCCACATTCCATGGGCAATAATTCCTGGCAAACCCGCTTTTGTAGCTTCTTCATCAATAGTATGAATTGGATTAAAATCCCCAGATGCACCTGAATATTTAATCAAGTCCATTCTTGAAACTGGATCAAGTGTCACATCATCTAATGAATCACCAACTTGCAATTCTATTAAGTTATTCATATTGTTTTCGCCTTCCTTACAGCTTCAGTTAAAATGATAGTCATTTTTTCCTTAAAGATAATATTTTCCTCACTATCTTCACCGTAATGAACCACTTCTAAAAAAAACATCCGTCCATCTTTGCCTTTTTTCTCATAAAAATTTTCTACTTTTGCATAACAATATATATCTTCTCCAACGAGTAGCGGTCGATTGTAATGATAGGTCTGCTCACCATGAATTAAACCTTTTTCAGGAAGATTTAGCCCCTCAATTTCCCCATAATCAAACACCCGTGGAAAAGTTGGTGGTGCAATATTGTTTCCGTACCGAGATTGTCTGCCAACCGTTTCATCTGTAAAAATAGGATGCGGATCTCCAATTGATTCTGCAAATCTTTTAACCGATTGTCTTTCAACAGTGTTCCTTATTTTATTTGATTGTTTTCCAATCAATTCCTTATACATGTGACTATCTCCTTTCAATCTATTTAATCCTTTGGTCCTCCAGCCACATAAATAACTTGACCATTAACGAAGGATGATTCTTCATCGGCAAAAAACGTAACTGCATTGGCGATATCCTCTGGTTCACCACTTCTTTCTACTGGTATATTACTTACACTAAACTTTACAAAATCGTCATAAGGGACCCCCATTCTCTGGGCTGTTTCTTTTGTCATTTCCGTTTCAATAAATCCTGGAGCAACTGCATTTGTGGTAATTCCAAACTTCCCAAGTTCAATTGCCAGTGTCTTCGTGAGGCCCTGTAAACCAGCTTTAGCAGCAGAATAATTTGATTGCCCACGGTTGCCAAGAGCTGTGGTAGACGATGTATTAATAATCCGACCGTAATTTTGCTTGACCATATATTTTTGCGCTGCTCTTGCAGTATTAAATGATCCTTTTAAATGGACATCCATGACCTGGTCCCAGTCATTATCCGTCATCTTAAACAATAGGTTATCCCGAATGACACCTGCATTGTTTACTAGGATATCAAGTGAACCATATGCAGAAACGACATCCTCGACTGCCGCTTCTGCTTCTTCTGCATTTATCACATTTACTCGTTTAGTATATATTTCATGACCCTCACTCAAGAATTCCTTTTTCGTCTCATTCAATCCTTCCTCGTTAATATCAATAATTGCAACCTCAGCTCCTTCTTCAGCAAACTTTTGTGCCACCCCCTTACCAATTCCACGACTTCCACCTGTAACTAGAGCGACTCTTCCATTAAATCTTTTGGCCATCATATATTCCTCCCAATTATTAAAATTAGTTTGTACGGTCTGTATTTAAGTGAATTAATCCCCTGACCCTGATTAATAACGCTATATAACGCCTTACCCATTAATATGTTTAAAAAGATGTTTTATTAATGTAATGGTCGTCATTTTTTAAATGTTATGAAAATTTAACTGAAACGAATTTAATGTAGAAGGTTAAAGATTTCCTTTGAAACGTACTTCCGCCGTTCGCGAAGTTTCATCTTGAATTTGCAGAGGTTAAAACAAGAAAAAGTCTTTTATATGGGAAAAATTCATCTTATTTCTAAAGAAATTTCCACCACCAAGACCAACTGTGAAAGGAAACATATATCAGCTTAGAGATCGTATCAATTACATTCTGTTAAGAAATATAGGCAGAGTCATGTGTGGGAAAATCGCTCGCAGGGTACTGGAAGGGGAGGGATACACAATTGACCATAAGGCAAAGAGGTTCACTCCTACTTGATTCATCCGAATTTTGTTGAATCGCTCTCGCTGGCAGCTCGAAATAGGGGGGGAGCTCGATCGAAATTGGGCGGTGCACGATCGAAATTGGAAGGAGCTCGATCGAAATTGGAAGGAGCTCGATCGAATTTGAGAGGAGCCCGATCGAATTTGAGAGCGTCCCGATCGATTTTGGGAGGAGCTCGATCGAAATTGGGCGGTGCTCGATCGAATTTGGGAGGAGCTCGATCGAAATTGAGCGGTGCACGATCGAATTTGGAAGGAGCTCGATCGAAATTGGGCGGTGCTCGATCGAATTTGGGAGGAGCTCGATCGATTTTGGAAGGAGCTCGATCGAAATTGAGCGGTGCACGATCGAATTTGGAAGGAGCCCGATCGAAATTGAGAGGAGCTCGATCGAAATTGAGAGGAGCTCGATCGAAATTAAGAGGAGCTCGATCGAAATTGGGAGGAGCTCGATCGAAATTGGGAGGAGCTCGATCGATTTTGGGCGGTGCTCGATCGATTTTGAGAGCGTCCCGATCGATTTTGGGAGGAGCTCGATCGAATTTGGAAGGAGCTCGATCGAAATTGAGAGGAGCCCGATCGATTTTGAGAGGATCTCGATCGATTTTGAGAGCACCCCGATCGATTTTCCGAGCTGCACTCACCCGAAATCCGTAGCAGAATGGCGCGTGTATTTTCGCATAACCTAAAAACCAACTCTTCAGAACAGGACAGGAGGCTCACTCAACATGAATCAGTCGAAATTTTGGCCGTCCGTCCGGGCGCAATTTTGGTTTTTGCCCGCTGTCTACGGGCTGTGTTCCCTGGTGGCAGCGGCTGTCGTCACGGCTCTGGATGTCTTGCTTGTCCCAAAAATTTCCGATAGCATCCCGAATATTTTTCTGACTGGACCGAGCATCGCGAAGCAGCTCTATTCCGCGCTAATCACCGCGATGCTCACGATGACGACGATCAGTTTTTCCACCATCATGGTGATGCTGACAACCTATTCATCGCAGTTCTCACCCCGCGTGCTGCAGAATTTTATGCAAAGCAAAATCACCCAGCACGTCCTGGGCGTGTTCACGTTCGGGTTTATATTTGTTCTGATCAATCTGTGGCTGCTAAACGATACGAAGCAAAAAGAATTGCTCAGCCCAATCATCATCGTGCTGATCACCATCATCGCGCTCGGCTTCTTTGTGCTGTTTATCCATTTTTCCGCGCGCTGGGCCCAGGTGAATTTCCTGATCGGGGTGCTCCGCAATAAAACATCCGCCCTGATCGCCCGTACTTTCGAGGAACATTCATACGGTGAACATCCGAACTGGGATCAGACGCAGACGAATACGATTCGGCAAAACGAACGCAAAACCATCGAAGCGCGCCGCTCGGGCTATGTGCAGCTCGTTGATTACAAATATTTGATCAGCTGGGCTTCCACCAACAATATCGTGCTCGAAGCCACATTTCAGGTCGGCGATTATGTTCCGAAAGGTCTGCCGGTATTTTATTACTGGTCACTGGATCAGGACAATGTCCAGATTGAAAAGCACGATAAATTCCTGGCCATCGGTGATGAGCGCACCGACCAGCAGGACATCGCCTTCTCAATTGAAAAATTAGTGGAAATCGCGGTCAAAGCGCTGTCACCAAGCAAGAATGATCCCAGCACAGCGATTAATTGCATCCATCGCTTGAGCAGTCTCCTGACCGAAATTGCCGGCAATTATAAACCGGTCGCCTATTATTCAGACGCGAACGGGGAACTGCGCTTAATCATGGCCCAGAAAAAATTCCGCGACTACCTCTATAAATGTTTTTATCAAATTAAACATTACGGAAAAGACGACATATCGGTGGTCTGCACCATGATGGACGCCCTGTATAAAGTCGCAGTCGTCAGCCGCGCATCGATCCAGGACGAAATCTGGCACTTCAGCAACTACGTATTAGAAGCAATTGATACCAAAAATTTACCATCTATGGATTATCAGCACTTAAAAGAAGTGACCGACCAGTTCACCAACCTCTATGGAAAAGAACTGACACTCTAAGGAAGGGGAAAAGGCATCTGACTTTGTGCTGTGCTCGCGCGGAATTGGGAGGTGCTCGATCGATTTTGAGTGGTGCTCGATCGAAATTCAGTGCGGCTCGATCGACTTTGGGAGGTGCTCGATCGATTTCCTGTGCACCCCGATCGACTTTGAGCTGTGCTCGATCGATTTTCTGTTCACCCCGATCGAATTTGGGAGGTGCTCGATCGATTTCCGATGCAACTCGATCGACTTTGGGAGGTGCTCGATCGATTTTCTATGCACCCCGATCGAATTTGGAAGGTGCTCGATCGAAATCCGATGCACCCCGATCGACTTTGTGCTGTGCTCGATCGAATTCTTGTGCACCCCGATCGACTTTGAGTGCTGTGCTCGATCGATTTCCGATGCGGCTCGATCGACTTTGAGCTGTGCTCGATCGAAATCCGATGCGGCTCGATCGAATTTGGGAGGTGCTCGATCGACTTCCGATGCACCCCGATCGACTTTGTGCTGTGCTCGATCGAATTCTTGTGCACCCCGATCGAATTTGAGAGGTGCTCGATCGAAATCCGGTACAGCCCGATCGACTTTGTGCTGTGCTCGATCGATTTTCTGTTCACCCCGATCGAATTTGGGAGGTGCTCGATCGATTTCCGATGCACCCCGATCGATTTCCGGTGCACCCCGATCGATTCCCCCCGCCCCCAACCCGCATCTCCCTCTTCATGAAATTCTGCAAATCTCACTAACTTAAAAGAAAAAACGCCTGCCATTTTGCGCTGCTTCATGTTATAATAATAGGGACTAAAATTGACATGCAAGTATTGAAAAAGGGATGGGAAGGTCAAACATGCGATTATGCTATATGGCGCCGGCATCGGTCATACATACGGTCCGCTGGGTGAACGCCATGGCAGCAAGAGGCCACGATGTCTCGCTTATCACGATGCATGCACCGGCCAGGGATGCGATTGATCAGCGGGTGCACGTGATCCAGCTGCGTGTGAAGGCACCGGCCGGCTATTATTTGAATGTTTTCGAGGCCCGGAAACAACTCCGGCAGATGGACCCTGATGTGCTGCATGCGCATTATGCGAGCGGTTATGGCACTTTGGCAAGGCTCGTGCGCTTTAATCCAACGCTTCTTTCTGTTTGGGGGAGTGATGTGTTCGCGTTTCCTGAGCGCGGGGAGCGCCAGCAGAGGCTTTTAACCAAAAATCTGCAGGCGGCCACACACGTCACGTCGACCAGTCACGCGATGAAGGCGCGAACGGAAACGTTTCTGCAGTCGAAACGGCCTATTGATGTGATTCCGTTTGGGATTGATCTGGACCGCTTTCAGCCAGCCGAGGCACCTAAACAGGATAATAGCTTGATTACCATCGGTACGGTCAAAAAGCTCGAACCGATCTATGGCATCGACCGGCTGCTCCGCTCGATATGCCAATTGCTGGAAAATCTGCACTTCGCGTCGCAAAATGAGCTTGCCGCCAGGATCCGTGTCCGCATCGTCGGAGACGGCCCGCAAAAAGATGAGCTCAAACAGCAGGCGCTGTCACTCGGCCTTGCCGACATCACGACGTTTTGCGGAGCGGTGCCGAACGAGGACGTGCCAGAACAGCTGCATCAGCTGGATATTTATGAGGCGCTCTCCAGACAGGAAAGTTTCGGTGTTGCCGTACTGGAAGCCTCCGCCTGCGGTGTGCCGGTTCTCACAAGTGATGCGGAAGGCCTGCCTGAAGTGGTGCAGGACGGCGAAACAGGCTTCACGGTCGATGGCGATGATATTGAAGCAGCAGCAGAAAAACTGCAGACGCTCGCGACTGAACAGGACCTGCGCCGGCAAATGGGCGAGAAGGGAAGGACCTTCGTCCGGACGCATTATGACTGGCAGGCTAATGTCAGCCAGATGGAGGCGGTGTATCAGCAGCTGGCGGGCCGCTAATCCGGCGGGAAAAGGTGTGCATCCTGCGCGAAAATCGCACCAGCCTTGAGATTAGATCAAATCAGAGGAAAACGGTGCGCAATGGTGCAAAATTGATGAAAGCGTCTGTGCTGCGACAAAATGGCCCGCACGCAAAATCGGCACCCGCACGAGCGGGCGAGGCGCATGACAATGACGCGCACCCGCACGAGCGGGTGAGGCGCATGACAATGACGCACCACACGAGCGAGCCGCACAGCACGGGCACCCGCGCGCACCGCACGGGCGAGCCGCACAGCACCGGCACCCGCACCACCAACCGCACCGCAAAAACGCTAAACAACCACCTCACACATGAGGCGATACTATATGGTAAGGATGAACCTTATGGGAGTTACAGAACAACTGCACGACGAATTGAATGCGATCAGCGGCAGTCAGCATACCGCTGTGACAATTAACAGCACCGCGCGCGCCGGCAATGACTTTTTAGTCCTCCCGCGCCGGTATACGAAAGATACAGCCATCGCCGGCTTCCTGATCGACCGGGAGGATCTGCTGCGGGAGACGCTCGATGTCTTTGACGGCCAGGTCGATACCATTTATGTCGATATCGAGCAGAAAAAAGAAATCAGCCTCTTCCAGACGGCCAAACAAATGCTGCAGCATTCAAGGCTTGAGGCGCTCAAGCCCAACGATATGGCCGTCGAGGCGTGTGATATGCTCATCCGCCAGCAATTCGGCGATGATGTCGAGAACAGACGCATCGTGATTATTGGGACAGGCAATCTCGCCAGTAAAATCACACTGAGACTGAGCGAGCGGCAGGCCCGTGTTTATATGCTCGGCCGGTCCCGGACAAAAGAACAGAACGTGATCGACGGCCTGAATACGTTTGTGCCGGCTTATTCGGCACCGGTCCGCTCGTTTAGCGAACTGCCGGATGACGGGCAGCCGGCTGCGGCGGTGATCGCCTTTATTATTGGCCAGTTTCAGGAGGAAGCGCGGCTCCTGCCTTATATCGGGCCGGAGACATTTCTCGTTGACGGCGGCATCAATAATTTCAGCGGTCAGCTGATTCAACAGCTCACCGCCCGGGGTCTGACCGTCACCAGGCTCGATGTGCGCCTCGGCCTGCCGTATCAGCTTATGGCCGCGGACAACTACATAACCGAATTTTTCCGCGATGTCTTCGGCAAAACAGAAATTTCGGGGATAACGCTTGTTGCCGGCGGTTTCATCGGCGAAGCAGGGTCGGTGATCGTCGACAGTATTACGCGCCCCGGCCAGATTGTCGGCATCGCTGACGGTAAGGGAGGCGTGAAGCGGCATGAGCACCTCACAGCAGCCGATGAGGAAGCAATCCGGACGATCCGGGACGCCTTTTCAGTTAGCCTGTAAACGGCTGATCGATATCGCGGTCAGCCTCATCTGCCTGCTGGTGCTCTCGCCCGTCCTGCTCGCGGTTGCCGCCTGCATCATGCTTGAGGACGGCCGCCCAGTCATGTTCAGGCAAAAGCGGAGCGGCCGGGGGGATACGGTCTTTCACATTTATAAATTCCGTTCGATGACAAACAAGCCGAGTGCCCCATCTGCCGCAGCCGCCAATCCTTATACGTGGAAAAATGGCGTCCCGGACGATTTTGTGTTCAAGTCATCCGCACTGGATAACCCGAACATCACGAAAACCGGCCGCTTCATTCGCAAATACAGCCTGGACGAACTGCCGCAGTTTCTGAATGTCTTGAAAGGGGACATGAGCCTGATCGGCCCCCGCCCGGAAATTATCGAGATCACCCGCTGCTATAATGCCAATCAGCGCAAGCGCCTCGCCGTTAAACCGGGCATCTCCGGCTTGGCACAGGTGAACGGCCGCAGCCTGAATCACGGGGAAAAGATCCGCCACGACCTCGATTACGTCGAACGCTTCAGTCTGAGACTCGACTTAAAAATCATCTTGAAAACGATCAGCAGCGTCTTCCGCGCCGGTGACGCTGTCTAGTCCATTGCTTCCGAAAAGCAGTGGTTTTTTTATATCCGAAACCTAAAACTGACGGAACAGAGCCCAATCCACGCCGAAGCTGCCGAAGCCGCTGAATCCGCCGCAACCACCGCCACGACGCCGCCATCACACCCGCGCACCCCGCACACCCAACCAAAAAAACGGCAGCAGAGACATCCAGTCCCTTACTGCCGCATCGGAATAAACGTCTTATCATTATCTTGCATCATGATCTCAAAACTCGCATCATAATCGTAGCCTTGAAGCGACTCATGCTGGAAATAGACGCCCGCCGCGTCATTTGGCGTCACCCGCTCACGGAATTCTGTGAGCGATTCCGGCTCCGCAAAATACGGCCGGAAGTGCACCTTGATAAATTGAATATCTGGGCGCAGATACCGCGCGTGAATGTTTTCAAACGCGATGATGCTGCCCTCAGGAATCGCCTGGTAGGTCTCACTCACCGATGCCGCTGTTTCACGGTACGTCGCCTCATCGGACTCGGCCGCCGAATACACCGGATAAGCGACCGTCACGAGAAATACGACACCAAAGACGAGTGTGAGCGCCCGCCGCCATGACGGCCACGCCCGCTTATCCACGCCAGCTATCCAGCTGACGAGGGCAAGCGCCAGCATAAATGTGGCCGGTCCCAGCAGCCGGAAATTAAACGGATCAAAAAATGCCGACCAG
Source organism: Lentibacillus kimchii (assembly GCF_042666895.1). Classification (GTDB taxonomy): domain Bacteria; phylum Bacillota; class Bacilli; order Bacillales; family Amphibacillaceae; genus Lentibacillus; species Lentibacillus kimchii. The sequence goes on along the minus strand of NZ_JBHTGR010000009.1, from coordinate 22,795 downwards.
CGCATGGCGACAATTCCGGTGAAATAAACAGCGCCAACGAACAGGCATAAGCCCGGCACAAGCCATTGCTCCCGGGGCAGCCGGAACAGTCTCAGGATGTAGCGCGGCCGGACAAACAGCACTAGAGCGAGCACCACCAGCACGACGCTCGCCAGCAGGCTCCCGTTCATTTCCACAGAAAACAAATCCAGCTCTGATAAAACGCCGTCGCGCAGCATCGTAACAAATTCCGCCGCCGTATCGCGCCGGGGGATTCGCTCCATGCCCGTAAACAAGCCTGTCTTAGCCCAGTTCACGAGCAAATAGAAGCCGCCGATTGCCAGCACCGCGCTGCCGCTCACCCAGCATAACAGCATCGGCTTCCACCGCCGCCGGACCAAATAATAAAATCCGACAAGTCCGACGATGCCGGCGCCGATCAGGCCGATATAACGCATAAAAAATAACCATAAAGACGCGAAAAATAAATGCGCGATGTAGCCGCGCTTTTCCGTCTGGATAAAACGCGTGAGCCCGAATACGAGCCACAAGAGCCCGAACAGAAACGGCACCTCCGACCATGTCCGGACAAACAGACTGCTTATTGTGCTGATGCTGAACACGAGCGCCAAAACGGCGGACCGCCCGCGAAACAGCCGCTGCAGCAGCAGAAAACACAGGCCGAGACAGATGATATTGACGACTTTCGCCGCCCAGAACACACCCAGCCCGCTGATAAACGCTGTCAGCGCAATCAGCACCGGATAACCGACCGGCCAGGTGGCGAAATAGGTGCTCATGCCGTCAACATAATTCGCTGTCGACAGCCCGTCACCGTTTAAAATGGATTGCGCCAGCTGCAGATAATGCGCCGAATCCGAGCTCAAAAAACCGTCCGGATCAAGCGCCGCGCGCACAAGCAGGGCCGCACTGTACACGAGGAAAAACAGCCACAGCCAGAGCCCATCAGCGGCTAACAAACGCTTCTTCGGCTTCATCAGGACCACCCCCACCAGGAAAATAGACCGTACAGCACCGCACTGACTGCCAGTCCGACAGCCAGGCCGCCGGCAAGTTCAGCACGCGTGTGGCCGGAGCGCTCACGCAGCGGCTGTTCAGCGATTTCGCGCTGGCTGTTCCCCTCAACGCGACCACTGCACTCCTGCAACGGCTGGTCAAAGCTCGCGTCATGGCCGCCGCGTTCACCAGCCTGCACACCATTCAGCCGGTTAATAGCTGCCGCTTGCTTGCCGACCTCGACGCGCAGCCCCGTGGCGTCGATCATCACGATCATCAGCAGACCAATCGCCGCACCGAATGCCGGTGACAGCCATCCTTCTCCGAATCCGATCAAAAAGGCGACCGAGGAGACCGTCGCCGTATGCGTGCTGGGAAAGCCGCCATTGCCGCCATGTTTAACGGCTTCCCGGCCATATGTTATGACGTTCAATGCGAATTTCAAACAGCCGGCCGCCAGCCAGCCGATGAGGGGGGCGAGAAAGTAGGGCACGCGAACCACTCCTTAAAACATCTTCATGAGGATGCCGGTCAGAACCGGCTATTTCAATTGCTCGATTTTTGTGAAGCCACCATTCACACTCAGCCAGAAAACCGTCGCCGCGTCAGCAGAAACACCAGCACCCCAAGAATCACCCCGAACCAGAGCGTGACAAACCGGATGACCAGCGAAATCGTCACCGCCATGCTGCCGCCCGCGCCGAAATAGACGAGCAGGCCGGCAATGCTGCCTTCCGCGACACCGAGACCGCCGGGAATCATCGATAGCGCGCCGGCAAGTGTCCCGAGACTGAAAATCAGAATGCTGGCGGCGAGGGAGATATCCACCCCGACCGCCTGAATCACGACATACAGACTGACGCATTCCAGCAGCCAGGCAGCAGCGCTCAACAGAAACGAAAAGCTCAGCAGGCGAAACTGCATGAAGAAGCGCATCTGCCGGTAAAATCGGTGCAGCCCCAGGCGGAACCGCCGTAAACGCCGCGGCCTGGTGACCAGCTGTATCAGCCATCCCGTCAGCTGCCGGCGCCCGAGCAGGAGAAAGAACGCCACAATCGCCACTGCAACCAGCAGGATGAGCGGCGCTCCGATCGGATAAATCAACAGGCCGCTGCCAATCAGCAGCAGCATCGCCAGCAGATCACTCAGCCGGTCGTAAATCACCACCGGCGCCGATGCCGTGTACGCGACGCCCGCACGCTGCTTCAGCAAATACGACTTAATCAGCTCACCGGCTTTCCCCGGGGTGATCGACATCATCAGCCCGATGAAAAAAATCGCCGTGTTATCACGCCGGCTCACCGGAAAAGACGCCCAGCGGGAAAATGCCTGCCATTTCCACAAACGCAGGCCATAACTCGCAAGCGTCAGTAAAAACGCGAGCCCCAGCATCTGCCAGGGCATCGTCACGAGCACATCACCGACCCGCTGCAGATCCCCGAACAACAGCAGCACAGCAACGACAATCACGCCGAGCATCACGCCGGTTATGACCTTGGGAAACAGGCGGCCATAGCCTGTTCGTTTCATTACAGATCCGTCCGTTTAAACAGCGACTCCGGCAGCAGCTTCACCACGAGCATGATCACGAGCCAGAACCACGGCGTATACACGACATTCCGGCCCCGCTTCCCGAGTGCCCGGTCAATATCACGCGCTACCTTATCCGCACTGGCAATCAGCGGCGAGTCATCAGCCGTTTGCTCGATCATCTTCGTATCCACGGTGCCCGGTTTGATCGTCAGCACCTGCACGCCGGACTTGTGCAGCCGGTTGCGCAGGCCTTGCATATAAGCACTTAGGCCAGCTTTCGTCGAGCCATAGATATAATTGCTCTTGCGGCCGCGGTCACCAGCCACCGAGGACACCGCCCCGATAAAGCCGCCGCGCTTCCGCCGCTTCTGCTGACCTTCAAAATAATTCGCCGCGATATTTAACAGCGACACCGCCGATGTATAGTTCACATCAATCATCTGACGTGCGACCGCGAAGGAATGTTCCGCCTCCTGCTGGTCGCCCATCGCGCCATACATCAGCAGCACAGCGCTCAGGCCGCCGCTTTCCTTGACCGCTTCATTGAAAAAGGCTTCATGCCGGTCAAAGTCCAGCGCGTCAAAATACTTAACCGACACAGCTGCCTGATAGCGGATTTCCAGGTCCTGTTTCATCGTTTCCAGCTGCTCGGTCCGCCGGCCTGCTAAAACTAAATCGATTTTCCGGGCGGCCAGCCGTTTTGCGGTTGCCTGTGCAATCGTGGAGCTGGCGCCGAGTATCAATACGCGCATCATAACCACCTCGCTGTATCATAATGATCATCCAGAGCGATCCGCCGTGCCATCGACGAGGAAAACAACCCCTCGGGATCGAGCTGCCGCTTCACATCCATAAAACGCTGCCAGCTGGGATACATCGCCCGGAACGTATCAGCATCCAGCACGGCATCCTTCGCTAGGTAGACACGCCCGCCATGTGCGAGCACAATCGCATCCAGCTCGCGTAAAAAGGGGAAAAGGCTGTTATCCTTTATCGGCAAGTCCAGCGCCAGCGTATAGCCTTCCACCGGAAACGACAGCAGCCCGCCACTTGCCGGACCAGAGCTTTTCAGCACGGCCAGGAACGATGCCCGCTTGTCATGGCTCAGTTTTTCCAGCACACGGCGCACACCTTCCTCTGGATCATGATTCTTCGGAAACACGGCCTGATACTGCACGAAGCCATTTTTCCCGTAAAATTTATTCCAGTCCTGAATGGCATCGAGCGGATGGAAGAACGACGCCAGATCAACCAGCTTCGTCTCATTTTTATACGAGCGGTAATACAGATTGTTAAAAGCTTTGATGCTCCAGCGGTTAAGGACAAACCCCGGCGCATAGACCGGCATTTTCAGGGACGGCTTGTCCGGCATCGCGAGCGGGCTCTTGTTCGCCGGCTGCCACTCATCCGCCGCAGCATGCTCACCGCGCATCAGCACCGAGCGGCCGAGGGAATCACCCTCACTCAAGCAGTCAATCCAGGCAACCGAATATCGATAATCCTGATCCTGGGCGGCGAACTTATCGAGCGCTTCACCCAGATTAGCCGCCTTCTCATAGGTGACGCGAATCCCTGAACTTTCCACAGGCATCAGCTTCAGCGTCGCCCGGACAATCAGCCCGGTCAGGCCAATCCCGCCAATCGTTGCCCAAAAAGCCTCAGGATTCTGCTCCCGGCTGCACGTAATGATGTCACCGCTTGCCAGCAGCAGGTCAAAACTTTCGACACATTCGGCAAAACTGCCGTCGCGGTGATGATTCTTGCCGTGCACATCATTAGCGATAGCGCCGCCGACGGTGACATACGCTGTCCCCGGAGTGACCGCCGGAAAATAGCCGCGCGGCAGAAAGACATCCATGATATCGGAAAGCGTAACACCTGCTTCACACGTCAGCATGCCGGTCGCCTCATCGAACGCCAGCAGGTGCGTCAGCTGATCAGTCCGGATCATGCCGGCATCCTCATTCAGTGCCGCATCGCCGTAGCTGCGGCCCAGACCATAGGCAATCTGCGGCTCGCCGCCAGCTTCTCGCAGAATACGCTGCATCTCACCGATGGTCTCCGGCTGATGCACGAAGCCGGTCAAGCGCGGGTAGTGACCCCACCCTGACATTTCGCGTTTCGTTGGTTTTGCCACGTTACTCACTTCCTAACTGTTAATCAACAAGCGTTAAAATACACACAACACTCAGCACATACAGCACGACGGTGATCAGAATGTGCCTGTCTTCCAGCAGCACCCGTTCTGGCGCCCCGCCTTGCTGTTTCACCTGCACGAGGTAAAGGTAGCGGAACATACCGTAAATCACAAACGGAATCGTCCACATTAAATGGACCGTCGCCGCTGCCGTGAAGCTGAACACCGCATAGGAGACAATCGTCGCCGAGGTCACAATACTCGTCAGCTGATCGAGGAACGGCAGCGAATAATCATCAAGCACCCTGCGATACTCACCGCTCGTGGTACGCGCGAGCACTAACTCATGCCGCCGCTTGCCAATCGCCAAAAACAGCGACAGAAGCATCGCACACAGCAGGAACCACGGCGTGAAGGGCACCCCGATAATGACCGCCCCGCCAATCGCCCGCAGCACGAAGCCGGACGCGATGACGAACATATCGATAATCACCACATGCTTCAGATAAAAACTGTACCACACATTAATGAGAAAATAGATTAAAAGGATCAGCGCGAACAGCGGGCGCAGCCAGACAGCTGCAGCCAGCGACAAGAGCAGCAGACCAGCACCGGCTGCGAGCGCGAGACCCGGCGGAAGAGCCCCGGAGGCGATCGGACGATATTGCTTGTCCGGATGATGCTGGTCAGCTTCCCGGTCCTGGAAATCATTCAGTATGTAAATGCTGCTCGCCGTCAAGCTGAAAGCCAGAAAGCCAAAAACGGCCAGCCACACAGGCTGTCCATCTGACAGCGGAAACGAGAATAATAATGCGGCGAAAACTAAAAGATTCTTCGTCCATTGCTTCGGTCGCAATTCGCGCCATAATAATGTAGGAATTCGGTTCATGCTGATCGCTCCGATTCGAATAGTCTCCAGCGGAAGCCTTCAGCCAAATCCGGCCGGAGACGCCTCGCACTGTCCGCTCTGATTATAACACAGCCGCGCACCAATCGACCACTGCCACTCGCCCGATGTCAGAAATCAGTCAGGGATCTCAATTAAAATCGCATCATAGACTGCGACTTGGGGCATATACTGACAAGTGGGCTTGAACAGGATTGATTTCAGATGTATTTAAAAGTTATGAAAAAGGATGTAAAATCCTTGCAATCTAGCAAAAAAACCCATATAATGCCCAACAGGTCATATGGGGAAAAGCCTAACAATGGCGGGACTTTTTTACACCGTTGACACTTTTTGGGAGTGTTGACAGGATGTTCCATTGTCCCTATAATAGACTTGTATTCTATTAAATAGGTTTATCAGCTTTTTCATAGAATTTCTGTTTGTGTACACAACATATGAAAAAGACAAATATTCCAGCAAAGGGAGGATCACGTTTTACTATGAATAAGAAAACGTTCCGTAACGCGGCCATTTCGACAATGGCAGCATCTGCGACAGTCGCAGCCGTAGCACCTGCAGTGTCTGCAGAAAGTTTTTCTGATGTTTCACAGGATCATGAGCATTTTCAAAACATTATGCAGCTCACTGAGCAAGGTGTTATCAAAGGGCATGATGACGGTACTTTCCGTCCATATAACAGCATCACGCGCGGTCAGGTAGCCGCTATGCTGACAAATGCACTTGATCTTGATGTTCCTGGCAATGTCAGCGACGTGCTCAATCAATATGATGATGTTGATGCAAGCAGTGACTATGCTGAACCTATCGCAGCTGTCACAGAAGCTGGTATTTTCATTGGCAATAACGGCGACTTCGGCGAGTATGACAACATCACACGTGAACAAATGGCAACAGCGCTTGTTGAAGGCTTCGACCTGAACAAGTATGACAAAGGCGAAAGCGTTGATCTGAACAAGAACCATATCAGTAAAGACCATGAAGACAATGTTCAGACACTAGCTAACCTGGGCATCACGGTTGCACTCGACAATTATGATGCTTATCTCGATATCCGTCGTGATCAGTTCGCAACCATGATGAAGAAAACGCTGGATGTTGTAGAAGAAGGCGTTCCTGGTGCAGCAGCATCCGTTAGTGCTGTTAACAACACAACCGTTGAAGTTGACTTCGGCGAAGATGTGAACAACGTTGCCGATATTGATTTCGCTATCGATGGCCTTGATATAAACGATGCTGTTGTTAAGCAGACAGACGATTCCGTTGTTAAATTAACAACATCAGCACAGGAAGCTAACAAAGAGTACACGGTTACTGGAGACGGTGACAAACTCGGTAAATTCACAGGTGTTTCTGCTGTTACCCCGGATAACGTAGAGGTTACGACGAAATCCCTGCAGGGTACAATCGGTGAAGAAGTGACACTGAAAGCACAAGTTGACGTTGATGAGGACGAGTCAGCTGCAGGCATTCCTGTCACATTCAATATCACAAACGATAATGACGATAACGAAACAATCGAAGTTGAAGCAAACACAAATGAAGAAGGCGTTGCTGAGTATTCCTACACGCGTTATTACGATGAAGGAAATAGCAATGACAGTGTTGTAGCTTATGCAACTCAAAAAAGTGATGTGTTTGACACAGCTTCAGTATACTGGGGCGAATCACTCAGCATTGATGAAGTTAAAGACAATGACACGCTAGCTAACGGCGCTAAGAAAGCCTATGAAGTTACTGGCATGCCAGGCGAAACCATCAACATTGCATTTGAAGAAAACACGAATGTTGATCCTGATGAATTAGTTCGTTCCGTTGACGTGATTGATTCAGAAGGCAATAACAAAGGCTATCCTTCTCAGGTTACAACCGGCGGCAGCGAAGCCGTTGAGATTGAACTTGATGAAGACGGTGAAGCAACCTTCACACTGTCCGGCAATAATGCGACTGTAACACCAGTTGTATTCGCTGACGGAGCCAACGAAAATGAAATTGATGCCACTGAGCGTCAGGCAGCAGGTTCAGCTGTAACATTTGAACTGACACATTCACTTGGCATCAACATTGATGCACAAGGTGAGCAGCGCGCTGCAGCTGACACTGATAAAGGCATGGGCGGCCGCGACTATCAAGTTACCGTGACAGATGAAGATGGCGATCGTGTTCCAGAAGGCACCGACGTAGGCGTTGTATTTGAAGACGGCGCTCTCAGCAGTGATAAAGATGTTAATATCACGGACCCTGCAGATGCAGACAACCTTGTTAAAGCTGAAGAAGGAACACCTCAAATGTATGAAGCAGATGAGGACGGTCAAATCACATTCCATCTGACAGGCGAGAAAGATGGTTTCGCAATGCCAACAATCTTCCTTGATAATGGCAATGATGACGGTGAACTGGACAGTGCTGACCTGCAGCGCACAGCTGAAAAGACTTACTTTGTCGATGCTGATGTAGCTAATTCAGAGCTCACTGCCACAGTCAATGGCGAAAACGTTGACTGGACAACAGCTGATAAAACTGTAACGTTCGGCTATCAGTCACAAGATCAGAACGGATTCGACTACTATGCTGAAGATGGCGATGCTCCGGTTAACTTCGAAGTAACAGCCGGCGCAAATGATCTTGAAGTATCTGGTACTTTCAAAGATGATCAAAGTCCTGTAACCGTTAAGCAAGGCAAAACACAAACAGTTACGGTTAAAGCAACTGACGGTTTTGCTTCCATTGATGTAGAAAGTGCAGATGGCACTTCTGAAACAAACGCACAAGTTGAAGCTTCTTCCCATGGTCTGCCTGATCAGGAAGCTGACATTCACTTTGCTGATTCAGACGAGATCAGTGGCGAGTACACTGGAACCGTTGCAAGCTATGACACTGATAACCAGACAATCAGCCTGGATGATAAGAATGCTATCAGTTATGAAAATGGATCATTCACTAACATGAATGGCAACAGCCTTGATAAAGACGCATTTGAAAAAATGCTGGCTGACAATGACAACGTTGAATTGACCGTTAAACCAGACGGCGATGACTGGACATTCGAAGTTGCATCATTCGACGGTGATCCAGACGCTGGTGACAAAGAAGCTTCTGTTAGCTTTGATGACTCAAACGTTAATGCTGATGATAATGAAATCACAGTTACTGGTTCAACTAAGAATGTTGAACAAGGTGAAGACCTAAATCTTAACCTTACAGGTAATGATGTAGATAAAGATGTATCCGCATCTGTAGCAGAAAATGGTTCTTTTGAAGGTGCATTCACATTTGATAGTGCTATCGAAGATGGTAAATACACTGCAACCGTATCAAAAGGTGACGCAACAGACTCAATGGATATCACTGTAGGTGAAGACATGGTAAGTTTAGATGACTTAAATGCAACAGTTCAAGAAGATGCAACAGGATTCGGATCTTCGGTTCAATTCACACTTGATGATTTACAAGGTGTTTTCGCTGATGCTACTAAGGAGTCAGTAGTTGTTGTTAAAACCGGAGATGAAACATCCGAAATCAACTTTAATAAAGATATTGGACCGAATGGAATCTTTATTGAATCAAACCTTAATCCTTCAGTTGAAGAATTAAATAAAGGCACTGTATCTTTAAAGAAATAAGTGCTTAAAGTTTATTAACCCTGTAAACCTAGATCACTCTGTGACTCTAGGTTTACAAGGATTTAACTAAGAGATCATGTAAAATTAAGTTGGAGGTATTATAATATGAAAAGACCTTTCAAGGTTATGTCTACTGCATCAGTAGCCGCTGTAGCTGCAACATCATTCGTTGCTGTATCACCGGTTTCTGCAGCTGCAGATGCACAAATAGATGAAGTTAATTTTGAAATTAATGGACAGACTGTAACAGAGAGCGCCGATAGTTTAAACTATCTTAAAAATAATCCAGATGTTGAAGGTCATGACACTTATTTTAATAACGATGGAGATTTAAAAAATCCAATCGAAACAGTTCAAGTGAATGACAAAACTTATGATCCGGCAGCTTTAAACTATGCAAAAAGCCAGAACCCTGATGGTGGAATGAGCGATTGGGTTGAAGCAGCTGATCCAGTAAATACTGAAGCTTCAGTTGACTCTGTAAGTGCGATTAACCCTAAAGAAGCTTCAGTAACAATGAACACTGAGCTTAAAGAGGTTTCAAAAGATAATTTAACAGTTACCAACCAAGACGGTGAAAAACAGTATGTTAAATCCGTTGAAGTGGTTGAACCAGAAGCGCAAACTTTTGCTGCTGGTGAATCAACTAATCTTAAAGTTGAATTCTATAACGACCTCAAATCAGGCGATACGTATACATTCTCAGTTGACGTAGATGGAGAAACAGTATCATCAGACCTTGAATTTGAAATTGGTGAAGCAACCACAATTGAAACTGAGACGACACAAACTGTACAACACAATTCAGGTGAAGTTAATTTATCTAAGGCCTTAGATTATAAAGTTCTTGATGAAAATGGTTTAGATATTACTTCTTCAGCTAACGTTTCATTTGAAACAACTGCTGAATTCAAAAACGATTCGGACTCTGTCATTAATTTGGGCGCTGATGATACTGCATTTGTCTATGTTGTAGCAAATGATAAAGATAGTAAAGAGTTAGTTAAATCCGAAAGAATCTCTGTAAAAGCAGAAGATTCCACACTTGCTGAAATAACTGATTGGACTATTGCTGATAAAAGCCCTGAAGATGCAAGTCTGTTTGAAAGTAAAAACTATGAACAAAACACGACTGTACAAATGAACACTGAAAGTTCACAGTTTGTTCATATAGCTGGTAAGGACCAATTTGGAGAGACAAATTATCCTGATACCGTTAAGTATGAATCTTTAGATAAAACAGTAGCACTAGTTGATCGTAATTCGGGTGAAATCAAACCCCTTAAAGAAGGTAAAGTACCAGTTAAAGTAACAAGCGGTGATGTAACCAAAACAATTGAAGCAGAAGTTGTAGCTGATGCAAAAGCAGCAACACTTGAAGTTGAAGACACAGAAGTATCTATTTCAAATCAAATTACGGACCCAACTAAATTAGATGTTGATGTAAAAGATCAATATGGTAATGGATATACATTAACAGGAGACGAAGAAATTAACATCGAAGTTCTATCAGGAAAGGATGTAGTCGATGCATCATTTGCTGATGGAAAGCTATCAATTGCTCCAAAAAATGAGAAATCAGGTAATGCAACAGTAGAAGTAAAAGTTAATGATGATGTTAAAACAACCGTTAATGTAAATGTTACAGAAGCTGGTGCTGTTGATGATTATACTGTAGAAGGTTTCGAAAATGAACTTGATAAAAATGGCGATAAAAACGATGATACAGAAGATAAAATGAATCTTTCTGTATACCCAGTTGATGCTGATGGCGTGAAAACCGGTCAAGAACCTTCTAATGTTGAATATGAAGTGAAAGATGAAGATGGTAAAGTTGTTTCTACAAATAATCCAGTAGATGCTAATGCAACTGAAGAAAGTGGAAGCAATGATGTATTTAAAGCTGGCGAAACTTATACTGTAACAGCTAAAGTTGGCTCTATCGAAGTATTTAGTGATTCGTTCAACATAGTAGATACTGAGGAAAAAGCATCAGTTGATTTCACAAACAGCACTATTGATGCTGAAAACTTGGATTTCCTTGATGATTTAAATGAAATCGTTAATTCAAAAGATGCTGATGGTAATGATTCTTCAGTAACCGCTGCTACTTTCACATCTGATAATGATGATGTTATTGCCGATGATGGTGTTGATTATCAAGGAGAAGGTGAAGCGACATTGGTAATGGATACTGTCACTGTAGACAATGATGAAATTTCAGTAGATGACATTATTACTTTGAATGTTGATTTCAGTGAAATGGCTAGTTCTCCTAAATCACGCGTTAAACAAGGGGCAACTCAAGTTTCTGGTGTAGAATATAATTATAATAGTGAAAAAGGTAAGGCTACCCTCTCTTATAATTCTGAATCAGCTGATTTTAGCGGAGAAGATCAAAACCCTAATACTGATTTAGGTGCAAATGAAAAACATCTTTATCATGGAGTTCGTGTTGATGCTCCCGATACTGCTAAGTATGTTTCTACCGATGGAGGAAAATTACTTGAAATCGGACAGCATGATCTTACGTATGAGAATCCAAGTGATGGAGCAGGTATCTTTGGTTACTACCCTGTAGGTTATGAAAATGCTGATGGTGACAATATTGCATTTACTGATAACAAAACTTGGACTAAAGTATACACTTGGTTCAATGCTGATAAAGAGGTTATTGGGGTAGACAAATTAGATGTTGAAAGAATTGCTGATGCAGAAGAAAATGCTGAAACAACAGGTGAATAAGAGATAAGTGGATAGAATTTAGCCATTCAATGCTAAATCGTCTATCTAAAGTTGGTAAAAATGCCCTCTCTAGCTTTGGAGAGGGTATTTTTATAAAAAGATAAGATAACTAAATATTCAATAAATAAAAAAGACTATAAGTATCCGCTGTGAGATTTACAAATTTTTTTAGATTTTCAAGGTGCATATTTATAGAACTAGATTTTTAATATGTCATTCATAAATTGGTCAGGTGTAAAGTCTTCCAATTTATTTTTATATCGTGCAACAAATTTGCGTATAAGATTTCTGGGTTTATCCTTAATTTGTTCTATAAATGCCAGGAACTCATCAAAATCGATGGTAACATTAGTCTGTCAGTTGAATATGTTTCGTTCCGGTTTTTTATATGTAACCGTTTTAGGTCTCGTATTAGCTGTAAGCTTCAAAAATTAAAATCGGCAGTAATAATACATAAAAATCCATATGAAATAAACTATATTAGTAGAATTATAGGTCTAATTAAAATTGAAAAATTTAGAAAAGATAGAATTATCGAGGTTAGAATTAAAATAAGACATACCAAAAGAGCCTTTACACAGGATGTTTTTAAAGGCTTTGAGGGGCTAAATATAGAATTGAAAATAAGAAACTAGGCAACTCTTTCATAAGTATGGTATAAACCATTTAGGACAGGAGTCGCTTTTAGTTTTGCTTGATTGATGTTCACAGGTAAATGCGTAGGTGTTGGTATTGGTGTATTGCTGTTGATTCCCTGGTGTGTACGATGCGAATTATAATAGTTGTGAACATACTCATACAGTTTGTTGTGCAGGTGGTTTTCATTTAACGGAATAAGGTGATCGAATAATTCTCTGCGCAATATGCCGTTCACTCTTTCAGCATAAGGATTTTGCCACGGAGAACGAAAAGATGTTGCTTTTGGTTGAATCCCCGAAAAATATAGAAAATCCTTAATTTCTTTCGAACGGAAAACCGGATCGTTATCATGCATGAGATATTTTGGAGCCTTACTATACGGCGTTGCATCTCTGAGGTGCTGCTTGACCCAAGCTGTGTTGGGATTCTTGGTAACGCCGAAATGAATGATTTTGCGTGTCTTATGGTGAATGATAACAAATACATATAAGATCTCGAACTTTATCGTGGGAACGGTTAAAAAGTCCATAGCCCAAGTATCGTCCATGTGATTAGACATAAATGTCTTCCAGGTTTCTAGTTGCTTTTTTGTCGGATTTTTACGAGTCTCTGGCAGGTATTTGGCAATCGTATTAGGTGCTGGCACATCAGTGTAACCTTTTAAGGAAAATTGTTCATGTATTTTTTCGGGAGAATACAAAGAATTGTCTTTAGACATCTTTTTGATTTCGTAAATCCATTCATTTGATAATCTGGGTCGTCCTGGTTTCTGGGATTTTCTTTTCCAATAAATTTTAAATGCTGAACGATGCCATCCAATGACTGTCTTGGGTGTCACAACTTTAAGAACTGACCTCCAAATACTGGAGGTTTTTGAAATAAGAACCCATAGTTGTCTAAATGCTTGATCAGGTCTTGGTGTTGGAAGTTGCTTCTTTTCGTAGTGATGAATATAAAGAGACAATTGACTTCTTAAAGCCATGTTTTCCATTTTAATCTCATGTTTACTCTTGAATCCAAGTTTTATAAACTGCCACAAATAGTATGACCAGTTTTTGAAAAGATTAAGAACATTTTTAATGAAAATCATATGCAACATCCTCCAACCCATAATTTAAAACTAGAATACTAGAAGATGGCAGGATTATACAATACTTTGTCGAAATTAGGTGAGTTGCCTGTTACTCTCGGAATATATCGAACGATTGTTCTTGACAGGAATGAAGTTCTGCGGAGAGAAATCTCTGCGGGACTTTTTTGTTGTATTAATCTGTAACTTATTAAGATGATAATGTTTGAAGACTCTGTATGGGAAGTATCTCATGCAGAATTTTTTTAATGGCCATGCTGGCAGCCTCGACTGATTTTATTCAGGATATCAGTCATCCTCTACCTCACCTCCAAGCCTCTGACGATAAGAATTCTTCAATCAACTGCCGTTGGGCTATACACGTATAAATGGAAGGCTTGTCCCAGCGACTTCAAATAATACTGATAATCCAAAGATATTGAAGGACTCAAAATCCTTAAACCAAATTGCTAAGACCGTAGATCAGCAATTTGGCCTATCAAGAAAAGGGCGGAGTTGGAATCAGCTCCATTATGCATTCTTAATATAAATTTTGAAAAAGAGAGTACTAGACAAAGAATAAAAATTGTAATCTTCGTTTATAATAGTAAGAATGAATTTAAATAACGTAGGAATATTTACTAAATTTAATATGATTAAATTTGAACTTACGTTTTTTCTATTAATGGTTGATACATAAGACTAGGAAGTAAATCATAAGTATGTTTGTAGAAAAATATGAGGAGGATATTTATATATGCGGAATTGATTGACTGCAGCGATTGTTACTGTGGCGAGCACTGCATTAATATCGCCATCTGTTGCAGATGCGAGTGATGCAGATTTGGATCAGGTGAGCTTTGATTCACGAGATAGTCAAGATTATAGATCTTTAGTTAATTAAGATCAGCACCGAATGATGATAATTATTCCACCTATTTTGAAGATAATGGTTCCCTGTAAGAGAAGCCTGAAATCATTATGGTTGATGATGAAATTATCAGGAACTTCTGTATGCGATGAAAGTCGCACGTACAGTGTAGGCTCATTAAAAACCATTCATATAGAATGAATAAGGTGAGAATAGCGACAACGGATCTGGATCTGACGAAGTCTAGGCACCAACAGAAGCAGAAAAAGCACTGGAAACAATCCAAGGCTATGTTAACAACAATGATGCTTCTGAACTAAATCATTTAGAATAATTGGAGGAGTTATACTATATGAATAAACCATTTAAAGTGTTTTCCACCGCATCAGTAGCAGCTGTAGCTGCTACTTCAATGGCTGCAGTAGCGCCAGTTTCTGCTGCAGCGGCAGATGCAGAAATGGATGAAGTGAGTTTTGAAATTGACGGAAATATCGTAACAGAGAATCCCGATCAATTGAACTATATTAAAAATCATCAGGATGCTGATGGTTATGATACTTATTTTAATAACGATGGTAATTTGAAGTATGATATTCAAACGGTCCAAATTAATGACGAAACGTATCTGTTGGACTCAATCAACTACCAAAAAAGCCAAAATCCTGACGGTACATTAGGAGATTGGGTTGAAGATGCTAATCCAATTGACAGTCAAATTTATGTCGACTCTGTAAGCGCAATTAATGCTTATACTGTTGAAGTAACATTCGATAATGATGAAACAACTGAAATTGATCTTGATGAAGCACTTACTGACGGTGAAAACGAAATCACATTTACTTATCAAGGCAATCAGTTCACTGCTACTGTAAGCTATGATGCTGATACAGAAGCACCTGAACTAAGCGTTGATGGTAATAAAACTGTTGAGGTTGAAAATGGTGGAGACTTCAATCTTCCTGATGCAACAGGTACCGATAACCGGGACGAAAACGTTGACGTAACATCAGTCATCACCAATGCTGCTGGTGACGAGCTGGATGAAATCGATACAACAAAAGCAGGAACTTACACAATAACTTACAGTGCCGAAGATGAGGCTGGTAATAAGGCTGATGACGTAGAAGTAACCGTGAACGTTGCTGAAGCAGCTCCACCAGTTCCACCAACCCCAGCAGTTCCAGTAGTTGACTCTGTAGGAGCTAATAATGGCACAGTTACCGTAACATTCAACAAAGATGTTGAAGAAGTACCTGAGGATTTATCTGTTACAAAAGATGACGAAGCACTAGAATTAGATGCTGACGCATTTAAAGTAGTGGATGGCCAAGTAGAAATTACTGTACCTAAAGTTGAAACATCTACTGAAGGGGTAACTAAAGTCACTTACGGTGTTACACAAGGTGATGCTACTCAGGAAGCTACCGTTATAGTTCCTGCTGAGTTATCTCCAGCTACTGATCTAGTTGCTGAAGCTACAGAGGCAGTAGAAGATTTCGAAGCAAATGTTGACTCCGCAGAAAAAGTGGAAGGACTTGTTACTGACAGCGATGAGCGTAATGACGTAATGAATTCTTATGTTCCGGCTGCAAATACCATTCAAAAGTTGAATAGTGGCGAGGAAAAAGAAGAATTACAAAGTCGCTTGGATGCAGCTAATGACGTTCTTATTGCTGCTGGATCTGTAGATAGCTTACAAGATTCTACTGAAGACTTAAATAAGGATAACCTTGACGTTGCGAAGGCAACGGTTACAAAATCTCAAAACTTTGTAGACGCTGTTGAAGATGGCGATGCCAAAGATACCTTACAAGGTCTTATTGACGAAGCCCAAGAAAATATCGATGACTTTACAAAAGCAAATCAAGAGGAAATTGATGAAGCGGTAAACAAGGCACAAGATGCTATTGATCAACTTGGTGAAGACTATAAAGATGTAGAAATCACAGGAGATAACCTCACTGAGGCACAAGACGATGTGTCAAAAGCGAAAGACTTAATTGCAACAGCAAAAGATCTAGATGAGAACGTCGTATTTGAAACGTATGCGCTTGATCAACTAGAAGATAAGATTGCTGATTACATTTCAGATCATCAAGATAAAGTTGATAATGCTGTAAACACAGCACAAGATGCAATTGATAATCTTCCTGAAACGGTAACGTCTGAAAACATTGATGATGTTCGAAATGATGTTGCTGAAGCAAAAGACTTCGTTGCTGATGCACATGAATTAGACGAAAATGTCGTTTTCGAAACATATGCGCTTGATCAACTAGAAGAGCAGTTAGATGCGGTGGATGAAGCAACTAATGCAATTAGTGACATTGGTGATCCAGCGGATTTCTCATTAGAAGATCTTGATGATGATGCAGCTAAAGTAGCTAATGCAGAAGACAAAGTGGAAGTAGTTAAAGACTCAGACGTTAAAGCAGAAAATGTTATTGTTAACTACGATCACTTTGAACTTGCTCAAAACAAAATCGATGAACTAAAAGATCAAATGGAAAATGCAGAAGCAGCATCTATGGATGCTCGATCAGCGCTCACTAATTTGCCAATTGCTGAAAACATTACTTTAGATCATAAAGGTCAAGTAGAAAAGGCTCGTACGGCACTTAATAAGGCAACTGACTTTGATAATGTAAAAGAAGCAGATTTTAATAACGTTTGGAAATTAACTGATGCCGAAGATAAGATTGAAACACTTGAAGAAGAAAAAGAAGAAGCTAATAAAGAAATGATATCTATTGCAAAAGGTGTTACAGGCTTAGTTGATGAAGATGAAGATTTATCAGCTGATGTAGATCAAGCAGCAATTAATGATCTTCAAGCCCGTTTAGATGCAACGAATTATGATACCGAAGAAGATGCTCAATTACTTCAGAAAAAGCTTAATGCAGCACAAGAATTACTAGATGAGAAACAGGAAGCTAATAAAGAAATGGCATCTATTGCAAAAGGTGTTACAGGCTTAGTTGATGAAGATGAAGATTTATCAGCTGATGTAGATCAAGCAGCAATTAATGATCTTCAATCCCGTTTAGATGCAACGAATTATGATACCGAAGAAGATGCTCAACTGCTTCAGAAAAAGCTTAATAAAGCCCAGAAGTTAGTTAGTCAACAAGCATTTGAAGATGAAGTAGCTAAATTCACTAGTGATAATGTTACAGTTAAGCAAGATGCAGAAGTATTAACTCTACCTGAACTAAGTGATGGTTATACTGCTACTGTTGCAAGTTCGACTGATGAAGATGTAATCACATCAAATGGCGAAGTAATACCTCCTGAAAACGAATCAACAGTAGATGTAGAATTCCTTGTTTCGGAACAGAAAGCAAATGGAAAAACAGCAACTACTGACTCTATCGAAGTTACTGTTCCGCAAAGTTCTGATTCTATGGTTAAAGTATTAGAAATCAGAACAAATGATAAAAATGGCAGTTCCTATTGGTCTATTGAAACTGAATTTGAAGAACTGAAAATAAATGAACTACAATCATTAAAGTTCACTTTGTATAATGACGGAGACAACATTGGCGAACAAGAAGCAACAGAAAAAACGCTTAATCTCGAAAAATCAGGTGTTTCAAGTCCATTTTATATAGGTGAAGATACTGAAGATGGTTACTGGAATACAACACAAGTTGTATCAGAAGGCGTAACTCCTGATAAGGTTGAAATGGAGTTTGAAGACAGTGAAGGCAATACGCGCACTGTAGAATCAACAGATACAGGTCGTGACGTTGAATAAACAGAATAAAGAGTTATGTTAGGTAAGAGTCGATTTTTCTAAACTAATCGGTTGCCACATTAGATTCCATACATTAAAAATTGTATGGAATCTTTTTTTTGGTGTGCTGACATAAAAGAAATGACTGTAAGCTTCATGATTAAAAATGGAAAGAATAATACATAAAAATCCATATGAAATAGACTATATTAGTAAAATTATAGATCAAATTAAGATTGAAGATATTTAGTTTTAGTTGAGCTTATGGAAAACGAGTAGCGTGATTGTTATTGAAAACAGCGACAAAAAAGTTATAATTGACGCTTTGGCCAAAAGCTTTGAAAAGTGAATATAACTCCTCATTTTTGAATTGTACCATTTTGCTACTACTAACTTTTCCGAATTGTGATAGTAAAATATGTATTCTTTATTAGGCAGCGGCAGTAATCTCGAGGGAAACGTTTGTGCCTGATTCTTCCTCACCGATTTGAACTCGGATTGTTCCCCAATCGAACTGCACCGCCTCACCAGGCAAATGAACAATGTTTAAGTGGCTTTCCTTCATCTTATTCTTCCCTAGTCTAATGAGTTCTGTTACTTTGGTCCTGGAAATATTGTAACCCTTTGCAAGCAGCAAAAGATAAATTTCTTTGTTGCTTAACTTAATTTGGTGGCGTATGTTGTATGTACTTTTCCTCAACCTTAAAAGATGGTCGATATGTTCTTGTATCTCTTTTATGACCGGATCGTATATAGACGTTTTGGCAGCAGAGGGGAAAATAGATCCAGTATCCTTTAATCGCTTAATGAGATCTGTCACTGTATTTTTGGATACCCCAACTGTCTCAGCAATTTCCCGATAAGGTTTTCCGTTTAGAATAAAATCTAAAATCTCTCTGTATGTTGCATCGTTTAGTGTCATGATAACAACTCCATTATGTCTAGATTAGCAGTTTTTCAGACTGCTAATTAGTTTATCGGAAATATTGAGCGGTAATGTAATAGAACTGGGTGCCAGGTACATAAACAATTCTGAATTGTTTATGTACCTGGCACTGTATGTTGCTTTTTCTTCCCATACTTCGTCAGAAGTCGTTCGCATTCTTCCCATTCGGCCTGGTTGAGGGTTGTATTGTTCTGGGTGGTTGTATTTTGAGCTTGGTCGTGTGTCTGTTTTCGTTCTTGGAACCATGCCGGGATGACTTCAGCCTTTTCAGAATGACGGCTTATGGGTTTTTGGCTGTGCTTACTGCGGAACTGCTGGTCATCAGCTGCAGCTGCTTCAACGGTTTGGATGCCTTTAGTTTGCCATGACTTTAGAATGCCTTTGACGTAACGCCAGGTTGGTTTATTTTGCTCCAAGGCACGTTTCATGGCATCCAGAACGAGTGGATCGCTCATATGGCTGATCCAGTGCTGGATGTCGTCAAGAATATATGGGCTGGCTGTATCAAAATGCTGCTGGTAGAAACCGGCGGCCATGGTTGTTGTGGTTGTTGGGTTTTGTTTTGTCTGGGTTTGGTTTAAGTCTTGTTTAATTAATGGGGCCGCACTGTGGACCGGATTGTCGTCAGTGTTGCGGTCCAGATTGTGGCCCGGGATGTGGACTGGATGGCGGTCATGGCTTCGGACCGGTGCTTTGTCCGTCGCGTGGTTCGTAGTGCTCGTCTGAACTGTGGCGGTCGTTGTGTGGGCCGCGGTGTAGTCCGCTGTATCGTCGGGTGCCGGGCGATTCTGGTTAGCTTGCTGGTTTTCCTGCTCTGCGGCAGGGTCTTCTGCTGGGTGAGCGTCAGACTGGTCGGATGGATTCGGTTGCGTGGCGGCAGTAGCGGCGACAGGTTCGGTGAATGATTTGATTTGGGACAGCATACGATATGTCGGAGCTTGGTTGCCGCTGCCGGGTGTCACGTGGATGTGGCCTTTTTCACTGAGTTCTGTGCGAGCGCGCTTGAAAGTGGTGCCTTTGATGCCGGAATGGACTTCAAGCATACTGGCAGGAACGGTGAACGTCGTTTGCCAGCCCGATTTATTGTTGAAATGCATCAAAGCGTGCCAGACGGCGATGGCCGACCCGGACAGGGGATTGAATACGAGCGTGTCATCAAAGGCGTTCAGTTCTTTAATATAATTCATATGAATGCTCCTTGTCGTGGTTATTTGGAGTGGGTGCCAGGCACATAAACGAATTGTTTATGTACCTCGCACTTTGGAGAGAGCGGCACTCTATGGGTTGAGTTTGTCCAGTATGTCGCTGTGACTGCGCAGCTTTTTCCTGACTTGTTTGGCCCAGCTTTTCACGGATTCAACGGAGACGCCTTCCTGCTCGGCGATTTCCGGCATGCTCATGCCGTCGATAATATGATACTGCACCCATTTCCATTGCTTGTCTGTCAGTTGGGATTTGAGATCGTTCCAGAGAGTGGGATCGTTCGGTTCAGGGCTGGACGCGTTTGTCAGAGGCTGAGCGTTTTCACCTTCACTAACACGGTGATTGCCATCAGTCAGTTGTGTGCTGAACTCATGGGCGGCTCGGTCTTTCAGATCTGTGTGGCGATTTTCCTTGCGCATGAGGTCAATGAGGCGGTTCCGGATCATGTAGTTGAAGTAGGTTGCCATGGGGCCTTTGTCCGGCTGATATTTCTCGTAGGCATTCCACATCGCAATGAGGCCTTCCTGAAAGAATTCCTGATGCGGATCGCGGATGTTCATTTTGTGAAGCTGGTAATGAATCCGCCGCTTGTTCTGCTCGAAGATTTCCTCGAACGTTATTTTGTTGTTTTCCATGTGGTCTAGCTCCTTTGTGGGGTTGATAAAGGGAAGATATATACGGGTTTTAACTTTTGAAGGAAAAATGGCGGGTGATTCTGTCGAGAAGTATCAAAACAATTATTTATTTGTTATGAACACATTCATGAATTTCCTCAAAGAAGTAAAGAGGACAGCCAAATTCAGCATGCAGTTTGAGTAAGTAATTGGATGATATGCTGTAAATTCCACGTTCAACAGCACCTAAGTATTTATCATTCATACCAGTGTTCCAAGCAAATTCTTCAATGGATTTCAGCTGTTGTTTGCGATACTTGCGAATTACTCTGCCAGTACAAATTTGAGTTACCTCATTATCCACGCATATCCCCCTTTTCAAGGTTCATTATCCTTAAAGGGAATTAAATGGAACACCGTGTATTTACGGTTTTGTTTGGTCTGGGGAAACATTAGGACGAGACATCGTTGAGGTGCCTGTCACTTCCCGGAATATGTCGAACGGTTGTTGTTGACAAGAATGTATTGGGGACAGTCCCCCACTATTGCAGCCGTATGGCCAAGGCGGTGAAATTCCGCGCTACACCATTCCAGGCGTTGGGAAGACAAAAACCGTCCAGATGATTCACTCACTGGATCAGATGGTCACGGACTTTTCCAGAGAGAAGAATATGTCGCAGCGGGATATATTTGAGGTGGCCCTGATTAATTTCTTCAAAGCCTACGGGTATGAGCGGCAGGTAGAGGTGTTGCTGAACCAATGAGGGTACATTCTTTAAGTAGGATGTACCTTTTCATGTAAAAGATATTTGGAATTGTAAGCTGGTATGCCATGACTGCCATCATAGGCTTCGAAAAGTCTATAAGCTGCACAAATCTTGACATTTATATCCTGAGTCGGATATATTAGAATCATAGGGTACGATGAGGGACGTGTAGTCAGCATGTCAAGGTTTCAAGTGCAGTTTAGTGACCAAGAATCAATAAAAATAGATGACATCATTTCGTTTAAAAGTGACCAAGTTGCTGAAATAAAAGTACAAAAGATAAGAGTAATCCTGATGCTTATACAATACCGATTAGTTTTATGAAAAGAGAAAGCGGTAATCGAGTCATTAAAATCATAACTGTCATATCAGAGAATAGAAGTCAGGCTGAAGCAATGGAAACTTCTCTTGCCGAGAAAAACCTTGAAGCGCTGAAGGAACTAAAGAAAAAACTGAATTAAGATTAAACTCTCGTTAAATTTATCTTATAAGTCATATGTATAGATCATAGAGTAAAGGGGGAAGATAAAATGAGTACATTATCCATGGAGGCTCCCGTAATGAGCGGTCAAACGGATAATCTAACCAGAGACATGGTTTGGCATGTATCTTCTGACAAGAAAATGACTGTTCGGAATGTGCCTTACTCTATGATGGACACTGATGGCGAAGAAATTATCAGCTTAGATGTGTCTATTAAACTTGAATTGATACGCGAACTGATATTGCAAGAAGAAGTTCCTCAGGATGTTGATTTTAATGACATAGCTGACGTGGAAGTTTCAGATTAAATAGGGGACAGTCCCCCACTACTTTAAAATTACGGTATAATTTGGTCTGGGGAAACATTTGGATGAAGAATCGCATTATGGCAGCGTTTAGAGCACATTAGTTTAATTAAAAAAGTGAGCGAATTTCATAATTCATAGCCCTTGCGGCGCAAGGACTTAAAAACGTAAAAAAGGAAGTACCTCCCCAAATCTTGTATAATGGTAGTTGAACTAAAACA
>NZ_JBHTGR010000008.1:0-60255 GCF_042666895.1 Lentibacillus kimchii | reverse complement strand
ATGTCTCAAAAAGCTTCATCCAATCATATGAATACATATGACCGGGAGCCTCTTACCTGACATCTGTTTCAGGCTGGTTGTTTTGTTCAGTTTTCAAGGAGCAATTTATTGCTGTTGTCTTCAACGACAAGTAATAATATATCATGGTTGCAACGAAGTGTCAATAACTTTTTGACTCACTTTTTTCGGCTTTTTTCGGCAAAAAGTGCTTTTCTTTTGAAGCAACAGAAAATACTATAGCATAATGATTTATTCAGTGCAAGTGCTGAAACAAAAAATGTTAAATAAAATTTCCCCGGACCATAATACAGCTGCCATTCGACCATCGTCTGCTCCTGCTATCATGCAGAGTATGCTGACTAATAACCCCTATTACTACCGGTCACCTGTCCGCTTTGGCATGTATTTCAGACATTCCCTCCTGCTGGCAATTCGCCGGTATAAGTTGAATAGCGTCTGATAGCGTTCCTGCATCACATGCTTAACCACGTGATCAATCCGATGATCGTCCATATCTAATAAAATCTCCTCCAGTTCACGCCGGATAATATACTCCATTTCCCTCTCTTCTGTACCATTCAGCAAAAATCCAATCATAAGTAAAACCCATCCCTGTCTAAAAATATTTCCCTGCAATTGTTACGATTTCCAGCTGTGTTGTTTTATCCTTCTCGACCTGAAACGTGCTTATACATTTTTTATCAGGCTTGTTCATATTGCAGCATCACCAGCCATAGAATGAAATAAGGTTTGTGTGGAGAGGAATGATAGTAGTGAGTCATTTTTATGTGGTGAAAGCTGTGAAATGGAAACGTTATATACTCATTATGGCGCTGGCGCTTTTTGCTGCCTTATTTCTCTGGATTGAAAGGGATGGCGCTTATTCTGTTGTATCTCAAGAGGAACCAACGGCCCTGACTAAAGGGAATGCTAATGAGGATGGCATCGCTTTAACCTTTAATATCAGCTGGGGTGACGAGAAGGTGCACGGCATATTGGATGAATTAGAAAAAAGTGGTGTACAAGCTACTTTCTTTGTCAGCGGCGAATGGGCTGAAAACCATCCGGATATCGTAGAGGAAATCACAGACCAAAAACATGAACTCGGTATGCTCGGATACCGTTATGAAAGCTATCTTGAACAGGACATCGAGACCGTACGGGAGGATTTAGCGGAAGCCAGAGATGTATTTGATAAAATGGGCTATGAGGACGTTGATCTGCTGCGGCCGCCTAACGGCCATTTTGACGAGGATATTATTGAATTGGCAGAGAAACAGGGACTCACTGTCACGCACTGGGGAGTTAATCCGAATGATTGGAAAAATCCGGGGACACAATCGATCACGGATATGGTCATGAAACAGACAGAAAACGGGGACATTATCTTAATGCATGCATCCGATTCGGCTAAACAAACAGCAAACGCATTACAGACAATTTTGCCGGGACTGCAGGAAAAAGGATTTCAATTTGTCACAATATCTGAACTGATTAACCAAGCCCATGCGGACTCACAGCTCGCTGACTAAGTATGTGCCATCCGGCTGACAGACAGCATTTTGCACAATCAAAAGTGAACCCCAATGCAGGCTGACGCATTGGGGGGTTCATCAGGCTTTTGATTGATTTGTCTTAACTTTAGTATTGGTTTTTGCCCCATTATCGGCGTTCCCGCTGCCTGTTAAGCGATGAAGTATCAGTAATTGATATGTATTGCAGGCCAGCAGGGGTATAATCATGAGCCAGGCATAATCGGTCCCGGTTGTGCGCAGGCCAGGCACCCATTCAACTGTAGTCATGACAACCATGAGAAACAACGCTGGTATAAAAGCCCGCCGCTTCGTCTCACGTGCTTTAATTTCCGATATAACCCAGCCGTAACCAAGAATAGCTGCCGCCATTAAGATAAACCAGCCCAAGGAGACATCGCCACTCGCTTCTGAATAAGGAAAATAAACTAGATCAAACACAACAAAGGCGATCAGCAGCGTTTGCACCGTTGGCCAAAACGAACGAAACAAACTGAGACCAAACTGGTTTACGAATAAATAGGCAAAAAAACCGGCCTGACTGATAACGCTTGATAAAAAACCCATAACAAGAAAAAAGAGGATAACCCCCAGCAATTCAAAAGCATCAAACGGGCTTAAGTTAACAGCGTAAGATGCCGGCTTAATGAAAAAACTGGTAATAAGCCCAACAATTCCGCCCAGTAGCAGTGTTTTAACAAACAACCCGACCAATTTTCGACTCGTCATTTATGTTCCTCCCAAAGACTATGCTCATACAAATGTTAACATGTACACCATATTTTAACACGAACTCATCTGTTTTTCCTTTATTAGAACATGCAGCCAGCCCTCATTTTGGAAGGCGTGAGCGCACATAGCCAGCTGCTTTACAACACATAGTAAAGACAACAGGAAGGAGGATTCTGAACTTATGTTTCGGATGTCTTTAATGTCCCTTATCCTGGTGACCGTTTTTTTTATCACCGGCTGCAGCGGACAAAGTGCTTCCGGTAACGAAAAGAACTATGACGAAACCAAAAAAATGGTCGTTGATATACTACAGACCGACGATGGAAAAAAAGCCCTGAAGAACATGCTGTCAGACGAAAGCATGAAACAGCAGCTTGTAATGGACTCTGATATGATGAAGAAATCGGTCGAAAAAACACTGTCTTCCGATAAAGCTACTGATATGTGGAAAAAACTGTTCGAAGATCCGGCTTTTGTGAAAACGTATGCTAATTCCATGGCAAAGGAACACAAAAAATTGATGAAAGATCTGATGAAGGATTCGGAATTTCAGAAGCAGATGCTGGACGTTATGAAGGATCCGCAAATGACCAGTCATATGGTCAGTGTTCTGAAGAGCCAGGAATTTAATAAGCATTTGGAAAAGACGATCAACAACACTATGGAAACACCGAAGTTGCAGAAGAAAATGAACAAAATCATCCTAAAGGCGGCTGAGGAACAATCCAGCAAGAAGAAAAAACAATCAAAGGGAGGAGGCAGCGGCAGTGGCTAAGGCGTACGATTCACGACGCTGCCTGCCGAACTCCCTTTGAAAGAGGTGACACCTTCATGCACCTGTCCAGAACCCCGAAATGAGAGCAAACATCTCATTTTCGGGGTGCTTTTCATGTTTACAGATTCTGTTCTATTCTTCTTCCTCCATTTTAGCCATGATCATCGACGCTATTTTGTGATATTCCTTCCCAAGCGGGTGATCTTCCTGGTAAATTGAAGGCGCAAATTCATCATCCTCATTTTCATATGGCTGCTGCAGCGGCAGCTGACCAATCACTTTTGTCTGCAGCACTTCTGCAAGCTTCTTGCCGCCGCCGCTGCCGAAGACATATTCGCGTTCCCCGGTCTTCTTGCTTTCAAAGTAAGCCATATTTTCAATCACACCGAGAATTTCATGCTCCGTTTTGATTGCCATCTGCCCGGCTCGCGCTGCCACGAAGGCCGCCGATGGATGAGGCGTGGACACGATAAGTTCTTTAGCCGATGGAATTAGATCATGAACATCCATGGCAATATCCCCTGTTCCTGGCGGTAAATCCAGAAGCAGATAGTCCAGGTCACCCCACTCGACTTCCTGGAAAAAGTTATTCAGCATTTTGCCAAGCATTGGGCCACGCCAGATAACCGGGGAGTTATCCTCAACAAAAAAGCCCATAGACATGACTTTGACCCCGTACCGCTCAACCGGTATGATCGTTTCACCGCGTACTTGCGGTCTGTTTTCAATGCCCATCATGTCCGGAATACTGAATCCGTAGATATCCGCATCGATAATGCCGACTTTCTGCCCGAGCCGCGTGAGCGACATCGCCAGGTTAACCGTGACCGTTGATTTGCCGACGCCGCCTTTACCGCTGGATACGGAAATAAAGTTCGGCTGCTTGCTCACACCAAGCAAGTCCTTTTCATCCTCAGCCTCGGCATCGGACTGATATTTCTCAATGACGTCATCAGGCAATTGTTCGAAACGAAGCCCGACTGTTGCCGCACCGTTTTTCTTTAAAATGCTGACAATTTCCTGCTGCAATTCCATTTGCTCAGGCGTGTTCGTCTTGCCAATGCCAACCTTCACGCTGACATGCTTTTTCTCTTCCTTTATGGAAATACTGCGGACACCGCCTGTTTCCTCAAGCGTCCTATGTAAAAACGGGTCCTGGACAGGATTAAGCAGGTTCTGTATCTCTTCTTCTGATAACATGATCTGTCACCATCCCTTTCTGCCATCTATATAAATCACAGTCACTTTTTTGATTACACCCCGATTATAACACAGTTTGTCCAAATTCTAAGTGATACGAATCGGGCCGCAGCAGAGATGGTGGCTTAACAATCAGTCGCCCGGGTCCTCCGTCGTATATGTCAGGATCCCTTCATAAATGCTTGCACTCATTTGCTCCTGGTAAGTCTCGTTTTTTAGCCGCTCCCGCTCTTTATCATTGGATAAAAACCCTATTTCCACAAGTGCTCCCGGTACATTAGCATGTTTCAGTAAGTAAATATTATTTAAAGGAAGTGTTTGCCGTGATGTGTTTTCCAGATTGCGCTTGATTTCAGCCTGGATGCTCTCAGCCAAATGCTTGTTGGCTTCTTTATCCGGATGATAAAACGTCTGGGCACCATGCCACTTTTCCGATGACAGAGCATTCAGATGAAGTGTGATAAAAAGATCTGCGTCTTGATCATTAATAAACGTCATCCGCTTGCGTATATCCTCTGCCTTCCGCCGTGACAGACCTTTGGTATCCTCAGCAGCAAGATCTGTATCCTCTTCCCGCGTCAAATAGACAAGCGCCCCTGACTGCTGCAGAAAATCCCGTGTTTTTTTCGCAACATCCAGCGCAATATCTTTTTCCAGCGCGTCATCATCACCACCAACCGATCCGCCATCCGGCCCGCCATGACCCGGGTCAATGACAATCGTCTGGCCGGACAGCGGAAGGGACCACGTTTCCCAGGTTGATTCCGCTTGCTGAATCGGATATTGAATCAGAAATGCTAAAAGGACAAAACCGAGCCCCCACATCAGTCGTTTGCTGTACCGTTTCATATTGCTCGCCCCTTACCTAGTGGTTGTGCCTATTGTATTGTATGGGACGAGTATGTGGTTTATGATAGTTAAAGGAAGCGCAGTATTTTAACTAGGAAAGGAAGGATAGGCCATGTGGGTAGGCATTGGTGTCATCATCATTGGCGTGGTTCTGCTTGGGCTTGTAGCCTTGCTGATTAAACCGCTCCAGTCATTAACGCACGTGCTCAGCAATCTGGAAAAGACAACAGAAGAGCTTCCAGGCCAGGTCGGGGATGTCATTGAAGGGACAAAAGGCACCATCCATTCAGCGAACGGTGCTATCAGCGAGCTGAATGAACAACTGAGTAAACTGGGTCACGTTTTTCAGTTTATCAATCGGATTGTGTCATCACTCGAAAGTCTGTTAGCGGAGAGTACAGCTATTAATAACGAGATGAAGGCCAAAACAGATAATCCGCTGATGAGCCGCTATCACCTGGAAGACCTGTACGGCGCATTAGCGCTGGGCTATGCGGTATTACAGCGCCGGAAATAATAATTAAATCCCCTGACGTCAGGGGATTTAATTATCCTGTTCATGCTGCTGTTCATTTTCCGGTGCGTTTTTGTTTAATTTGCTGCTGAAGCGCGCTAATGGTGACGTTACTTTCCGCGACATTTCACCGACGTCCTGCACCATATAAAACAGCGGGCTTAATGTGCGCAGCTGCTCATTCACTTGTGATATCGTCACATTTGTCTGATTAAGCACCTGTCCGGTTTCCCGGAAAATGTCATCTAATTGGTTCGGCATCTGCTCGACGGTCTTCTCAATTCCGCGAAGCACATGAGCCAGGTTATTCAGAGTCCAAGCCAAGTAAACAGCAAGGACGAGAAACGCGACGCCGATCAGTATGACGCCGATTCCGGTTAAAGTCATATCGAACCCTCATTTCCTGATATTGTTTAAGACGCTGTTATGATCGCGTTCGTTTATAAAGCTTGTACATAACATCAGCCCATTTAATTGTTTTAGTCAGCCGATTCCGGTTTTTGGGTGACGCCCATGAGGCGGTTTTGTCTGTCTGCCGCTGGACAAACCGGTCTCCTTCATAAACCGACACGCCTGCATCATCCAGAGCCGTAAACAGACTGTCGGTGGCAGCCAGCTTCTCATTCAAATCATCAACTGTTTGCCCGGTTTCTTCTAACGTCTTCTGTAATTCAGGTGTGATATAGTGCATTTTTTGCTCAACTTCATTTAATGTATGACTGATGCTTTCCATGGTGTTGGCTGCACGCTTTAAAACGAGTGACGCATAAATAACAACAAGTGCAAATGCCAGCGCGCATATAAAAACACCTATATAGACGAAATCCATGGAATATCACCCTCCTTTTTGCACTTATCGGATCAGGCATATGAGATGGCCTGTTCCTGTCAGCCAGAGTCCTGCCTGAGTTCTCGCAGATCATCTTTCCCGATTACCACTTTATCATATTCACCGAAATGTTTCCATTCTGTCACACCAAGGCTATGAAATAACCATGACTATTCTAACGCAGGACGCTGAAAAATGATACGTAAGATGCTCCTCAGGCTAAAAGAAATCAGGCAAATAAGTCTGCTGGTCCGGAATCATGCTTTCCAGACATTCAACAGCCCGTCTGTCACCAGCAATCAGTCCAGCCCGGTACAATTCAAGCGGGCGCTTAAAACTCATCAGCATAACAGTCAGCTGCTGCACATTACAATGAACACCGCTTGCCTCACGACTGCTCTCAGTCCGCAGGTGTGTCACATTAGGTCCAGAACCAGTTTGTGACAGCTGATACGTCCCATTATTCTCCGGCAGGAAGGCATCTGTCACATGCAGTGCCACCGATTCAGCTCCCTCATTAAGAAATGGATACTGTTTCAGAAATGCATGAACATCAACGATCCGCGCCATAAAATAGGGATTGATCGTCTGCTCAAAACGCGGCTCATCAACAAGCAGCGGCAAAGGATCATTCTCCGGCACCGTCATCGTGACTGTTTCGGCCATGGAGTCATGATTAGCGATAAATCTCAGGAGCTGCTTATACGCATCAACTGTTTCAGCAATCAATTCGTGCACCATCAGCTGACCCTCTTTCACGCTGTACAGAATATAGCCCTGCGGCTGTCCATGAGCATCATAGGCTGCCGCCTGCTGCTGATTATTTTTTAAGACACGTTCCTTCCACCACTTGTTATCACGGACAAGCATGCCGTTGTAGTGCTGCGCATACGTTGTGTAAATCTGATCCAAGACCGGAATGTCATTATGCAGACGGCGAACATAACCATCGACATCCCAGGACTGTTTTAGACGCGCAATCGAAATACGATACGTCTTTTGCGAAAACGCATATTCCCAGCCATACTTCCGGTAAAAACCGAAGGAAAATGGATGCAGCAAGGAAAGGGTCTGGCCATTGGCGCGCATATATTGCAACGCGGTCTGCAATAATTGCTTAACCGCTCCCTGACGGCGATACTCAGGCCAAGTTGCCACGGAACTGACACCGCCCATTTCAAAAGATTTGCCGTTAATATAGCAGGACAGCGGAACCAGATGCACTTTGGCGGCAATCTGATCATGATCCATCATTCCCCAAATAATATGCCGCGATGCATCAGCTTTTCGTTCATTGAACTCTTGTTCTGACAGCTCATATTGAAACGCAAACTGCGACAGCGCAAAAATAGCATGAGCATCGTCTTCTGGATCCAGACGTTTAATCGTTGTCATCATCATCCCTCCCATGAGCATTAAAGCCTTTTTCCTATTAAAAAGAGCTCTCAACCAATCCTGATTGAGAGCTTCTGTTTTGCGTGTATTAACGTTTCGAGAATTGTGGTGAACGACGGGCACTTTTGAGTCCGTACTTTTTACGTTCAGTCATGCGTGAATCACGTGTCAGATAACCTTCACGCTTAAGGATATCTTTAAAATCCGGATCAGCTTTCAGCAGTGCACGGGCAACACCATGGCGGATCGCACCTGCTTGACCCGTGAAGCCGCCGCCGTCGACGTTAACCAGCACATCATACGTGCCCTCTGTCTCCGTCGCTTGAAGAGGCTGATTCAGAATAATTTGCTGTGTTTGATATGGGAAATAGTCTTCTGCATTGCGTTTGTTAATAACAACACGGCCTGTACCTGGAACGAGACGGACACGTGCAGTTGACGTTTTACGGCGTCCGGTGCCGTAATATTGTACTTGTGCCAAGTTATTTACCTCCTTTTAATTAGCCGCGAAGCTCGTAAACTTCCGGTTTTTGTGCTTGATGCTGATGTTCAGCGCCGCTGTAGACATGCAGCTTTTTGCCCATTTTGCGCCCAAGAGGGCCTTTAGGAAGCATACCTTTAACTGATGTCTCAATCAGTTTGACTGGATGGTTCTTACGCATCTCGTTAGCAGAACGTTCCTTAAGACCGCCTGGCCGGCCGGAATGACGATAGTAGATTTTATCCGTCAGTTTCTTGCCAGTCAGTTCGACTTTGCTAGCATTGATAATGATTACATTATCACCACCATCAACATGTGGTGTATACGTTGGTTTATGTTTGCCGCGCAAGATTGAAGCAATTTCGCTGGACAACCGGCCAAGACGTTTGCCTTCAGCGTCCACAACCAGCCACTTGCGTTCAATATTATTTTCATTTGCCATGAACGTTGTGCGCATAATCTTTCCCTCCGTTTACCGTTTAGTCATTGTTACGATTAATGTTTAACGTTTTAATATTTCAGCACAATTAGTTTCCGGGGCTAATCGTGGTTCAAATAAATTTACCACACATCATATTATACCAGAACCACTCGAATGTCAAGCATTAAAGCTGGGTTTGAGCCGGCTAAATAGCTCGTACTCATAGCCATTTGTCGATTATTTCCCAGGAAATGCTGAATAAACACTAGAATGTGTCGTCATACGTTACTTGCCATAAATAGAGCCCTTGCGGCGGCAGCGTATCGCCCCCGAAGCGGCGGTCTTTTTGTGCCAGCATGTCAGCAATCGAAGACGGTTCCAGCCTCCCTCGGCCACTATCAAGTAATGTGCCGGCAATAATCCGGACCATGTTGTATAAAAAACCGTCACCTCTTACAATAATGACGATTTCGCCGCCGTCCTGCTGACAGGAAACGTCATATAATGTCCGGACCCGTCCACCCTTGATATCTGCCTTAGCTGAAGCAAACGTCGTGAAATCATGGGTCCCTTCCAGGTAATGTCCTGCCTCCTGCATTCTGGTGACATCCAGCTGATGGGGAAAATGGAATAAATAGTTTCGTCTGAACACATCTGGTTCGGTTTCATTAAGAATATAATAGCGGTACTCTTTTTCCACAACATCGAACCGGGCATGAAACGATGCTGGCACCTCGGCTGTTTCAGCGACAAAAATATCCGCTGGCAGCATTGAATTCAGAGCCCGCTTCCACTCAATCGGCGACAGCTGAAACACTGGTTCAAAATGGGCCGTCTGTGCTTTTGCGTGAACACCTCTGTCCGTCCTGCCCGATGGATAGACAGGGATATGAGTCCCCTTGTGAATTTTTGTGAGCGCCTTTTCCAGTTCACCCTGCACTGTGCGAACGTGCGGCTGGGTCTGCAAGCCGGAAAAGTGAGTCCCATCATAGCTGAACACACATTTAATTTTTGCCATACGTTCCTCAGCTCTTTCCTAATAATATCGCGTCATCAAAAGGGCAGCAATCACCAGAATAAACAGCATAAAGATCAGAAAGTCACGCTTGGCCAGCTTCAGCTCACGCAATTTCGTCCGTCCTTCACCACCCTGATAGCCGCGGGCCTCCATAGCCATTGCCAGTTCCTCAGCTCGTTTAAATGCACTGACAAATAAAGGCACAAGCAGCGGTACAACAGCTTTGATACGCTCTTTAACAGGCCCTGTGCGAAAATCAACGCCTCTTGACGCCTGGGCCTTTGAGATTTTGTCCGTTTCCTGCAGAAGTGTCGGAATAAATCTTAAAGAAATCGACATCATCAGCGCCAGCTCATGAACGGGAAACCGGACCTTTTTCAGCGGATTAAGCATGGCCTCAATCGCATCGGTGATTTCAATCGGAGTCGTTGTCAGCGTTAATAACGATGTGACAAGGATAAGCAGGAAAAACCGAATCGATATGGCAAAACCCTGCATGACCCCACCTGAGTAAATCTTAAACCCCAGCAGATCGACCAAAACAGTCCCTTCATTCGTTACAATCAGATGCAGTATAAACGTAAAAACGATCAAAAACCAGACAGGCAGCAGTCCCTTTAAAATAAAGCGAAGGGGAATCCTGGTCGTCAGCATACTTGCCAGCGCAAAGGCAATCAGCACACTGTAACTTGAAACGGAATTAGCTAAAAATACAATGAAAACAAAGAAAAATATAACCGTTATTTTCGTCCGGGGATCCAGTCGATGGACAAGTGATTGACCCGGCACATACTGGCCAATAATTAAAACATTATTCATCGGGGCTGTCCCCCTTCAGGACCCCGCGCATCTCTTCTGCGAGTTCGGCTGCTGATTGCCTCCGGAAAGTGATATTCTGATTAAACCTATCATTAAATGCATTAATGAATTGCACTATTTCCGGCACATCGAGCTGAACGTCATGCAGAGCCTCTTTCTGGGTCAGCACGTCTTCCGGTTTGCCTTCCATATACTTGCCGCCGTTATTTAAAATGATGACATTATCGGCATATTTAACGGCATCTTCCATGCTGTGTGTCACTAAAATGGTCGTCAGGTTCTCCTCCTGATGCAGATCATAAAACATGGCCATCATGTCACGCTGCCCGCGCGGATCCAGACCTGCTGTCGGTTCATCCAGAACAAGCACATCCGGTTTCGTGGCCAGAACACCAGCAATTGCCGCGCGACGCATTTGCCCACCGCTCAAATCAAACGGTGAACGTTCCAGCAGCTCATGCGACAGACCTGTCTCCGCCACCACCTCATCAATGCGTTTATCGATCACATCCGGTGCGACGCCAAAATTCTTCGGCCCAAACGCAATATCTTTTCGGACCGTTTCTTCAAACAACTGGTGCTCCGGATATTGAAAAACAACACCAACATGGCTGCGCAGCGTTTTCATATCCCCCGGCTTGCCATGAGGCGTCAGATGGTAATCCCCCATGACAACTTCGCCTTTGGTTGGACGGACCAGCCCATTTAAATGCTGAATCAATGTTGATTTTCCCGATCCCGTATGACCAATAATGGCGGTGAAGGAGCCGGATGGAATAGCGCAGGAGAAATCAGCGAGAGCCTTATGCGCGAAAGGCGACTTGTCCTGATAAATATAGCTTACATCTTTGAACGTGATATCCATAATTCCTCCAGCAGCTCTTCGTGGTTTAAGGCCTCATGGGTAATGGGCACGCCTGCCTGTTTAAGATTATCGGACAGCGCTGCAACAAAAGGAACATCCAGACCAATGTCGCGCAGTTCCGCTCTCCGGGCGAAAATGTCACGGGGCGCTGCTTCAGCCCAAATCCTGCCCTCATTCATGACAATGACACGTTCTGCCTGCACAACTTCACGAAGATCATGTGTTATGGTGATCAAAGATAAATGGCGCTGTTTCTGAATCTCCGCCACCGTTTGCATAATTTCTGTCCGGCCTTTCGGATCGAGCATCGCCGTTGCCTCATCTAAAATAAGCACTTGCGGAAAAATAGCCAGGACACCAGCGATCGCCACACGCTGTTTTTGACCGCCAGAAAGCTTATCCGGCTCTGTCAGCAAGTAGTCTTTCATGTCCACAGCTGTTAAAACCTCGTCAATCCGCTTGACCATTTCCTGCCTTGGAAGGCCTCGATTCTCCATCCCAAAGGCGACATCATCCTGCACCGTTGTACCGACAAATTGATTATCCGGATTTTGAAACACCATGCCGACATCCCGGCGGATATCCCAGATTGATTCCGGCGTAACCTGGCGGCCATTTATCATGATCTGTCCTTCCTGCGGAAACAGCAAACCATTCATCAGCTTGGCAATCGTGGATTTACCTGAACCATTATGGCCAATGAATGCCATGGCCTCATTTTCATAAATCTCAAATGAGCAATTATTTAATACCCAGGGCTGCCCTTCCGAATACCTGAATGATACATTCCGAAATTCAACCAGTTTATCACGCATCTCAGCTCCCCCTTCTTTTCTCATCTCAGCTCCATAGCTCTGCAGCTCTATTCTCATACGCCAGACACGTCATAAGCCAGACTGTTGTATCGCGTTAAGACAGCACAGTGCGGCGGTTCTTTTATGCAAAAAAAGGGCCTGGATTCACCTCATAAAAGAGATTGTCTCCTGCCCTTATCCATTCGCCTGTATTAAACCAGTTCAATGATTGCCATGTTTGCGCCATCGCCTTTACGCGGTCCCAGTTTAAGAACGCGTGTATAGCCGCCTTGTCTCTCATCATAGCGGCCGGCGACGTCATCAAACAATTTTTGGATAACCTTTTTATCCTCATCTGCCTGCTGATCATACAGGAAAGAAGCTGCCTGGCGACGCGCATGAAGATCACCGCGTTTACCGAGTGTGATCATTTTATCTGCTGTCGATTTCAAATCTTTGGCTTTTGCTTCTGTTGTTTGAATTCGTTCATGAATAATTAAATCCGATGTCAGATTGCGAAGCATTGCCATACGCTTATCGGTTGCACGCCCAAATTTTCTGGCCATGGACTATTCCCTCCCTTTATTGAAAGTCTATCGGCTATTATAGCGTTATTGACGATCAGTCGTCGTCACGCAAACCCAAACCTAAGTCTGCCATTTTCTCCTTGACTTCTTCCAGTGACTTGCGGCCAAGGTTACGCACTTTCATCATATCTTCTTCAGATTTATTAGAAAGCTCCTGTACCGTATTAATGCCGGCACGTTTCAAGCAGTTATAGGACCTGACAGACAAATCAAGTTCTTCAATTGTCATTTCCATAACTTTTTCTTTTTGATCTTCTTCTTTTTCAACCATAATTTCCGTTTTCTGTGCTTCATCCGTCAGGCTGATAAAGATATTCAGATGCTCATTAAACACTTTAGCACCTAAAGAAACGGCTTCCTCGGGACGAATGCTGCCATCTGTGGTTACGTCCATTGTCAGTTTATCATAGTTGCTGACCTGGCCGACACGCGTATTTTCCACTTGATAGCTGACACGTGAAACGGGGGTGAAAATCGAGTCAATTGGGATAACACCGATCGGCTGTTCATCATACTTGTTAGCCTCAGCCGTACGATAGCCGCGCCCATGCTCTGCGGTCAGCATCATATGAAGACTTGCATTGCCATTAATGGTTGCAATAACAAGTTCCGGATTCAAGACTTCAACATCACTGTCAAAAGTCAGATCTGCAGCCGTCACTTGGCCTTCACCCTGCACATCAATCTCCAGTGTTTTCACATCATCGGAGTAAATTTTCAGTGCAAGCTTTTTCAAGTTCAGAATAATCGAGGTTACATCTTCAACAACCCCTTCGATTGTTGAAAACTCATGCTGAACACCATCAATTTGAACGGATGTAACAGCAGAGCCCGGAAGTGAAGATAACAGGATACGACGCAAGGAGTTTCCCAGTGTAGTACCATATCCACGTTCAAGCGGCTCGACAACGAATTTTCCGAATGTCGCATCATCAGTGGTCTCTATCGTTTCTATACCCGGCTTTTCAATTTCGATCATTCTGCCAAAACCCTCCTTTAAAACGTCGAAATCCCGGTTAGACTGCAATCAGTGTCTAACCGAAATTCCCCAAACAGGCAGTTGGTATTTTGC
The DNA here is from genome assembly GCF_042666895.1 of Lentibacillus kimchii. Lineage (GTDB taxonomy): Bacteria > Bacillota > Bacilli > Bacillales > Amphibacillaceae > Lentibacillus > Lentibacillus kimchii. The sequence goes on along the minus strand of NZ_JBHTGR010000008.1, from coordinate 46,372 downwards.
AGTCACTACCACCTCTGGGCTGAAACTGGTTTTCAGATTCATCCATTGGGTGATACAGGTTCTTTACGATCATTGACCATGGCTTAAAAAGCACACGTCATTATCCTATTAAGGATACAATTTCAACCATCATAACCCATTATAGACATAGTGACAAATTTTAAACAACGACACCTTATACACGACGACGTTTAGGCGGGCGGCAGCCATTATGTGGAACTGGCGTTACGTCACGAATAGCGGTAACTTCCAATCCAGCTGCCTGCAGTGAACGAATAGCTGCTTCACGTCCAGCGCCAGGGCCTTTTACAGTCACTTCAAGAGACTTCATACCATTTTCAACGGCATTTTTAGCAGCCGTTTCAGCAGCTGTCTGTGCAGCAAATGGTGTTGATTTACGGGACCCTTTAAAGCCAAGAGCGCCGGAAGAACTCCATCCGATCGAATTTCCCTGCACATCTGTAATCGTAACGATTGTGTTGTTAAATGTGGAACGGATATGCGCAATACCCGTACTCACATTCTTTTTCGCACGGCGTTTACGTGTTGTGTTTTGTTTACGTGCCATATAAATTTCCCTCCTTTATTAGTTTTTTACACGACGCGGCCCTTTAACGGTGCGTGAGTTATTCTTTGTCTTTTGACCTCGCACTGGCAAACTGCGGCGGCGTCTGATACCTCTGTACGATCCGATTTCAATCAGACGCTTGATGTTAAGTGATTGGTCACGGCGCAGATCACCTTCGACGTTATAATTCCCAATGGATTTACGAATGCTGCTCAGCTCGTCTTCAGTCAAATCACGCACACGCGTATCAACAGAGACGCCTGCATCTTCGAGAATATCCCGGGCAGTGCTATCGCCGACACCATAAATATACGTCAAAGAAATAACTGCGCGTTTATCACGCGGAATATCGATACCTGCAATACGTGCCATAAGTGTTTTGCACCTCCTTATTAATTAGCCTTGTCTTTGCTTGTGTTTCGGATTATCACAAATGACCATAACCTGGCCTTTTCGTTTAATAATCTTGCACTTTTCACAGATTGGTTTTACAGATGCTCTGACTTTCATCATCTTACCTCCTTTTACATCGGAGCTCACAAGAGTCTATTTATACCGGTACGTAATTCGCCCTTTTGTTAAATCATACGGCGAAAGCTCAACCGTTACTTTATCACCAGGCAGAATGCGGATGTAATGCATGCGGATTTTGCCGGAAACATGGGCCAATATCTTATGGTCATTTTCCAGCTCCACATTAAACATGGCATTCGGCAGGGTCTCGGTCACAGTACCTTCCACTTCAATAACATCGTCTTTAGCCATCGTGTTGATCTCCCTTCTTCAAATCAGTCACAATTTCACTCCTAAACTTAGTTAAAGCAAACCGCAATTTGCCATTTGTGACACGACCAGTTTCCAGAAGGCTGTTTTGGACTTCCGGGGAAACAAAATCCATTACTTCAACATGGTTCAGGTTTTTCCTTTTCGGCTGATCATATTTACGTTTTTCCCCATCTGCCAGCAAGACATACCGGTCGTCAATTATTTTTAACACAACCGCGTACTGACCTGCTTCACGTCCTTGCAAAATACGAACAACTTGGCCTATTCGCGGAATTGAATCAGCTTCATCCAACAACGATCACCTTCACTTAAGCTATTAATTACTTAACAAAGCGTTATTCGTTAATAGGCGGCAGATCCTGACCTGCGGGCGCCGCTTGATGACCGAAGCGTTCAGGATCGTTATGAACACCTTCTGAACCCATTATACCGTGAACTGGTCCAGAGTGCATCCAATCGATATGCAACCGGGATCCTTTATTGTTTAATCGCTGATTGAATATCCTGAAATACGTGATCAATCATCTGATCACCGTCAACTGTAACAAGATAACCTTTATCATTATAAAAATCAAGTAAAGGCTTTGTTTCTTTCATATTGACATCAATACGGTTTTTGACTGTGTCAGCTTGATCATCTTCACGCTGAATTAGCTCGGAGCCGTCAAGGTCACATAAACCTGCCTGTTCAGGCGGATTATAAATGACATGATACGTCGCTCCGCATACTGGACAAATTCTGCGGCCTGTCAGACGCTCGATCAGCTGATCTTCAGCCACATTGACATGCAGCACTTTATCAAGCGTCCGGCCCATATTTTTCAGAATCGACTCCAGAGCCTCAGCCTGGGCAATGGTTCTTGGAAATCCGTCCAGCAAAAAGCCTTCCCGGCAGTCATCTTTCTTCAGCCTTTCGTCGACGATGCCAATCGTCACATCATCCGGAACAAGTGCACCCTCATCCATATAGGTTTTAGCCTTCCTGCCGAGCTCCGTATCGTCCTTGATCGCGGAACGGAGCATATCGCCTGTTGAAATATGAGGGATGTGATACGCTTCATTAATTTTCTCTGCTTGTGTTCCTTTACCGGCACCCGGCAGTCCCATCAAGATTAAATTCAATCATTTCCCCTCGCTCTCATTGGCAGCACGCTTTATTTAATAAAGCCTTTATAGTGTCGCTTAACCAGCTGGCTTTCCAGTTGTTTCATGGTCTGCAGCGCTACACCTACAACGATCAGCAGACTCGTGCCGCCGATTTGTACCGATTGGGGCACACCTCCAATACTGCCTAAAAGGATAGGCAGAACAGCAACTGCTGCGAGGAAAAGCGATCCCACAAAGGTTAAGCGATACATCACACGTGTCAAATAAGTCTCCGTGTTTTGACCGGGTCTGATGCCCGGAATATAGCCGCCTTGTTTTTGCAGGTTTTCGGCCATTTGTTCAGGGTTAACCTGGACAAACGTATAGAAATACGTAAATGCAATAATCAATGCAACATAAATGACCATCCCAATTGGCTGGGTATAATCAAAGATGTTTTCAATTGTTGCTGCAAATTCATTCCCTTCAAAAAGTCCGGCAATCGTTCGTGGCGCAATAATAAATGCAATCGAAAAAATCACTGGAATAACCCCAGCAGCATTCACTTTTATTGGCAAATGCGTGGAATGACCACCCACAGGTGAGCGATTGACCAGCTTTTTGGCATACTGAATAGGGATCTTGCGCAACGCCTGCTGGATAAAGATGACGCCTACTGTGACAGCAACAATAACCAAAGCGATTAAAGCCACAATGATAATGTTAATGAATAATTCATCACCGGCATCAACAAAGTATTGGGCATATAACTGGTTAACACCATTTGGAATGGCTGCAACAATACCAGAGAAGATGATAATGGATATACCATTTCCGACACCATTTGCTGTTATCTGTTCGCCGAGCCACATTAAAAATGATGTTCCACTTGTCAATACAATAGCAATCAGCAGAAATTTCCATACACTTGGATCACTTATCAGTTTACCGCCAGCCATGGCATTAAACCCGATTGACATGGCAATTGCCTGCACAAATGCCAGTGCAATCGTGCCATACCGGGTTACCTGGGCAATCTTTTTGCGGCCCATTTCACCTTGCTTTTTCCACTCAGTGAACTTAGGAACAACATCCATCTGTAATAACTGCATAATGATCGATGCGGTAATATAGGGCATGATCCCCATAGCAAAGATAGAGAAGTTTTTAAGTGCCCCGCCGCCAAACGTGTTTAGAAATCCGAAAACATTCTGCTGGTTCATAAAGTCGATTGCTTCTTTATTCGTATAAGGAACCGGAATGAACGTACCAAGACGAAAAACAATTAACATTGCCAATGTAAATAAGATTTTCTGTCTGATATCACGTACTCGCATAAAATTGGAGATTGTACGGAACATTAAACCACCTCTGTTTGACCGCCCGCTGCTTCGATGGTTTCTTTCGCTGAAGCTGAGAATTTATGAGCTTTAACAACAAGTTTTTTGTCAACATGCCCATTCCCAAGGACTTTAACACCGGACTTCGGCTTATTGATGACACCTTCTTCTAGTAACAGCTCAGGAGTAATTTCCGTTCCTTCTTCAAAACGATTCAGAGTCCCCAAATTGACAATCGCAAATTCCTTGCGGTTAACATTTGTGAATCCGCGTTTCGGGAGACGCTGAAACAATGGCAACTGTCCACCTTCAAAACCTGGACGGTTGTTACCGCCTGAACGTGCTTTTTGCCCTTTATGGCCTTTGCCGGACGTTTTTCCGGTTCCGGAACCAACGCCCCGACCAACACGCTGTCGTTTATTGCGGCTTCCTTCTGCTGCTTTCAGTTCATGAAGCTTCATTGTGTGCACCTCCTCCTCAACTATATAGTTAGGCCATTTCTTTAACCGTGACGAGATGATCTACTTTATCAATCATACCACGTACAGCTGGCGTATCGTCACGTACAATTGATTGACGAATTTTTTTCAGACCCAGCGATTGAACGGTTTCCCGCTGTTTATCAGTTTGACCAATAACACTGCGCGTGAGGGTGATCTCTAATTGTTTAGACATAATTATTCCCTCCTATCTTAACAGTTCTTCGACAGATTTGCCGCGTAGCCGAGCTACGTCTTCGGCTGTTTGCAGATGAGATAGGCCGTTTAGAGCAGCCCTGATCATATTAATCGGTGTATTGGATCCGAGTGATTTTGTCAGGATATCATGAACACCTGCAAGTTCCAGGATAGGACGAACAGGACCGCCGGAGATAACACCGGTACCTTCTGAAGCAGGTTTCATCAACACATTGCCGCCGCCATATCGACCATTGATCTGATGTGGAATAGTTGTTCCAACGATTGGTACTTCAATCAGATTTTTCTTAGCATCGTCAACTGCTTTATTGATGGATTCCGGTACTTCTTTTGCTTTGCCGGTTCCAAAACCTACGTGTCCATCTTTATCACCAACCACAACCAGTGCAGCAAAACGGAAATTCCGTCCGCCTTTAACAACCTTCGCAACACGGTTGATTGCGACAACACGTTCTTCAAGATCTAATTTGTTTGGATCAATACTCGTATTATTCATCTATGTCCCTCCTTTTACTTCAATTAAAATGCCAGACCAGCTTCACGAGCAGCATTGGCCAATGCTTCAACGCGGCCATGATAGAGGTAACCGCCACGGTCAAATACAACCGCTTGATACCCTTTATCCTGGGCACGTTTTGCAACCAATTCACCGACTTGTTTAGCTGCTTCAACATTACCTGTTGATTCAAGACTTAATCCATTATCTACGGTAGAAGCACTTGCTACTGTATGACCAGTAAAATCATTAATGATTTGTGCATAAATGTGTTTATTTGAACGGTACACGTTCAGACGCGGCCGTTCTTCAGTTCCGAAAACATTCTTGCGAACACGAGCATGCCGTTTTTGGCGTGCTTTATTTCTGTCAGCTTTCGTGATCATCCGGTTCACTCCTTTCTGCTTCCTAGCTCACCTTACTTAGCCGATTTACCCTCTTTAAGGGTTACTAGCTCACCTTCATAACGAAGGCCTTTCCCTTTATAAGGCTCCGGTGGTCTGACCGCGCGGATGTTGGCAGCGACAGCTCCAACCAGTTCCTTGTCAATGCCTTTGATTACAATTCGCGTATTTTGTGGAACCTCAATATCAATGCCTTCAGTTGGCTCCACTTCAATCGGATGTGAATAGCCGGCTGTTACAATCAGTTTATCACCTTGCATTTGTGCACGATAGCCGACACCATTAATCTCCAATGCTTTTTCAAAACCTTTATTGACGCCCTCTACCATATTGGCAATCATGCTGCGGGTTGAACCGTGCAGTGAGCGATGTTCCTTACTGTCATCCGGGCGCTGGACCGTTAGAACATTGTCATTCATAGTGACTGTCATATCAGGATGAACAGTACGAGTCAATTCGCCTTTCGGACCTGATACAGTCACAGTCTTTCCATCTAATTTCACGTCAACACCCTCGGGTATCTCCAAGGGTTTCAGACCGATACGGGACATGTCATACACCTCCAGTCTAACAGATTATATTACCAGGCATAAGCCAGTACTTCGCCGCCAACAGCTTGTGTACGTGCTTCTTTATCAGAAAGAACACCATGTGATGTTGATACAATAGCAATACCCAAGCCGTTCAGAACACGGGGTACTTCATCAGCTTTAGCATAGACGCGCAAGCCTGGCTTGCTGATGCGTTTAATACCGGTGATGACCCGTTCATTATTGTTACTGTATTTTAAGAATATCCGCAGAATACCCTGCTTGTTGTCTTCAATAAATTCATAATCACGCACAAATCCTTCACGTTTCAGGATAGCCGCAATTTCAGTCTTCAATTTAGAGGCTGGAAGCTCTAGCTTTTCATGCCATACCATGTTGGCATTACGAATGCGCGTCAGCATATCTGCAATTGGATCTGTCATAACCATTACTACATTACCTCCTTCCCAAATAGGGGTTTACCAGCTTGCTTTTTTGACACCAGGAATTTGACCTTCGTGAGCGAGTTCACGGAAACAAATACGGCATAACTTAAATTTACGCAAAACACTATGCGGACGGCCACAGCGTTTACAACGGCTGTATTCCTGCACTTTAAACTTTTGCGGTTTCTTTTGTTTCTCGATCAGGGCTTTTCTAGCCATTCTCTTCCCTCCTCGTTTATTGCTGGAAAGGCATACCCAGTTGTGTCAGCAGTTCATGCGCTTCTTCATCGGTATCTGCTGAAGTCACGACCACGATATCCATGCCACGCACTTTGCTTATTTTATCGTAATTAATTTCTGGGAAAATCAGCTGCTCTTTAACACCTAGTGTGTAATTGCCGCGGCCATCGAATCCTTTTTTGGAAACACCGCGGAAGTCACGAACGCGCGGGAGTGATACACCAATCAGTTTTTGCAGAAAATCATACATCCGCTCACCTCTCAATGTCACTTTCGTCCCGATCGGCATTCCCTTACGCAGACGAAATCCGGCAATTGACCTTCTGGCTTTTGTTACGACCGGTTTCTGTCCAGAAATAAGTGCAAGTTCTTCGACAGCATTGTCCAATGCTTTGGAATTTTGCACAGCGTCACCGACACCCATGTTAATAACGATTTTCTCGATGCTTGGTGCCTGCATGACAGAATCATAATTAAATTTATTCATCAAAGATGGCAGAATGTCATCCTGATAGGTTTGCTTCATTTCATTCATCACGAGCGCCCTCCTTTCGACAGCAGTTATTTATCAATTGCTTCTCCGGATTTTTTAGCAATACGGATTTTCTTTCCGTCGCGAATTTCGTTTCCAATACGAGTTGGTTCACCGGATTTCGGGTCGATCAGCATAACATTGGAAACATGTACAGATGCTTCCTGGTTAAGAATGCCGCCCTGTGGATTATCCTGTGAAGGTTGGGCATGTTTTTTAATCATATTGATGCCTTCGACTAAAACACGTTCACTTTTCGGAAACGCTTCGAGAATCGTACCCTCTTTGCCACGGTCTTTACCGGACATTACTTTCACTTTATCGCCTTTTTTTACATGCATGCCTGTCGCACCTCCCTACAAGGCTTTTTTATTGTTCAGTTACAATACTTCTGGAGCCAGGGATACAATTTTCATGAACTTGTTGTCACGCAGTTCACGTGCAACTGGTCCGAAAATACGTGTACCTACTGGACCTTTATCATCACGGACAACAACGGCCGCATTCTCACCAAAGCGAATATAAGATCCGTCTTTACGACGTATACCGGACTGTGTACGAACAATAACAGCCTTTATAATCTCGCTTTTTTTGACAACCCCGCCTGGTGTTGCATTTTTCACCGTGCAGACTACGACATCACCAATGTTGGCAGTTTTACGTCCTGATCCGCCCAAAACTTTAATCGTTTTAACTTCACGCGCACCAGAATTATCAGCAATCTTTAAACTCGTTTCCTGTTGGATCATAAGGTGTGACCTCCCTTCAGATAACTTCCGAATGACTTTAACTTAAATAATAACCGACTCTTCAACGATGCTCACTAAGCGAAAGTGTTTCGTTGCCGAAAGTGGACGGGTTTCCATAATCTTGACGACGTCCCCTTGTTTAGCCTGGTTATTTTCATCATGTGTCTTGAATTTCTTGGAATATCTGACACGTTTGCCATACAACTTATGAAATTCATACGTTTCAACTAAAACTGTAATGGTTTTATCAGCTTTATCCGATACGACACGACCTGTATAGGCTTTACGATTATTTCTCTCAGTCATATTGGATAACCTCCTCTCAGGTTATTAATTAAGGCTTAGTTCCCGTTCACGCACGACCGTTTTCATACGGGCGATTGACTTTTTGACCTCTCGGATTCGTGCTGTGTTCTCTAATTGGCCAGTTGCCAGCTGAAAGCGTAAATTAAACAATTCTTCTTTAAACGATCTGACTTTTTGTTCAATCTCGGCAGTGGTTAATTCGCGAATTTCATTAGCTTTCATTTGATTCACCACCAATTTCCTCGCGTTTTACAAACTTGGTTTGGATTGGCAGCTTATGAGATGCAAGCCGTAACGCTTCGCGTGCTACTTCTTCATCCACACCTGCTATTTCAAACAAGATTTTTCCTGGTTTAACGACTGCTACCCAGCCTTCGGGAGCACCTTTACCGGAGCCCATGCGTACTTCAAGAGGCTTCGACGTATATGGCTTATCAGGAAAGATTTTAATCCAGACTTTACCGCCACGTTTCATATAGCGTGTCATGGCAATACGAGCTGCCTCAATTTGGCGGCTGGAAATCCATGCTGCCTCAGTAGCCTGCAGGCCGTATTCACCAAATGCGACGCTAGTTCCACCTTTTGCTCGGCCTTTCATGCGGCCGCGATGCTCTTTACGATACTTAACACGTTTAGGCATTAACATAATGCATGTCCCCCTTCCTTAATCATCATTTTTTGTTGGAAGGACTTCTCCACGATAGATCCACACTTTGACACCGAGTTTACCATACGTCGTGTCGGCTTCTGCACGACCAAAATCAATGTCAGCACGAAGTGTGTGCAATGGAACAGTTCCTTCGCTGTAAGCTTCCCGACGGGCAATATCCGTACCGCCTAAACGTCCGGCAACTTGCGTTTTAACACCTTTGGCTTCTGAACGCATGATACGCTGAATCGATTGTTTCTGCGCACGGCGGAATGAAATGCGGTTTTCCAGTTGGCGAGCAATATTCTCAGCAACCAATGTGGCATCCAAATCGACTTTTTTGATTTCCACAATGTTGATGTGAACACGTTTACCCGTCAGCTTATTTAATGATTTCCGCAGAGCCTCGACTTCAGAACCGCCTTTACCGATAACCATCCCTGGCTTGCCGGTATGAATCGTGATATTAACACGGTTGGCTGCACGTTCTACATCGATATGTGAAACAGCAGCTGTTTTTAGACGCTTATTCAGGTATTCTCGGATTTCGATATCTTCATGCAATAAGTCTGCATAATCATTGCCGGCGTACCATTTTGATTCCCATTCCTTAATAACGCCAACACGAAGACCGTTAGGATTTATTTTTTGACCCAATGACTATCCCTCCTTCTTTTCTGCTACCACGACAGTTACATGACTGGTGCGTTTATTAATTTGACTTGCCCGTCCCTGCGCTCTTGGACGGAAACGTTTCAACGTAGCTCCTTCATCAACAAATGCTTCCGAAATAACTAAGTTATCCGGCTCCATTTCATAGTTATGTTCAGCATTAGCGATAGCCGAATTCACAACCTTTTCGACAACTGGCGATGCGCCGCGCTGTGTATGACGCAAAATAGCAATCGCTTCTCCAACGTCCTTTCCTCGAATCGAATCGATCACAAGACGCGTTTTACGAGGAGCAATGCGAACAGACTTTGCAACAGCTTTTGCCTTCATTTCGAGTGCCTCCTCCCATTAGCGTTTTGTTTTCCTGTCATCACCTGAATGCCCTTTAAACGTACGGGTAGGGGCAAATTCACCTAATTTATGGCCGACCATATCCTCTGTTACATAAACGGGAACATGTTTCCGTCCATCATAAACAGCAATGTTGTGGCCAACAAAATTAGGGAAAATTGTTGAACGGCGTGACCAGGTTTTAATGACTTGCTTTTTATCGGTCTCATTCAGGCTTTCAACCTTTTTCATCAGATGGTCATCTGCAAATGGTCCTTTTTTCAAGCTGCGAGTCATGAGTAAACCTCCCTTCGCATTAACATATTTTTGCGTTACTCAGGCTATCGCATTACTTTTTGCGTTTACGTTCACGTACAATATACTTGTTCGAAGGCTTACTCCGTTTACGTGTTTTATAACCCATTGTTGGTTGTCCCCAAGGTGATACTGGTGATTTCAGACCAATTGGTGAACGTCCTTCACCACCACCATGCGGGTGATCGCTAGGGTTCATAACAGTACCACGGACAGCTGAACGGCGTCCTGACCAGCGTGTCCGGCCAGCCTTACCTACTTGAATCAGTTCGTGCTGTTCGTTGCCAACTTCGCCAATGGTTGCACGGCATTCAGACAGAATCAGCCGAACCTCTTCGGATGCTAAACGAACAAGTGTATATTTGCCATCACGTCCAAGAACCTGTGCATTAGTACCTGCTGAGCGTACGAGCTGAGCACCATGACCCGGGTTCAATTCAACATTGTGGATGATCGTGCCAACAGGAATGTTCTTCAGCCTTTTAGCATTTCCCATCTTAATATCGGCATCTTCACCTGATCTGATTTCCTGACCTGCTTTCAGGCCTTTTGGAGCCAGAATATAGCGTTTCTCACCATCTGCATAGTTGATAAGAGCTATGTTAGCTGTGCGATTAGGGTCATATTCAATCGTAGCAACGCGGCCAGGTATGCCGTCTTTATCACGTTTAAAGTCAATCAGACGATATTGACGCTTGTGGCCGCCGCCTATATGGCGCATCGTCATTTTACCCTGGTTGTTACGTCCACCGCGTCTGTAAATCGGCCTCAGCAGCGACTTCTCTGGTGAGTCCGTTGTGATTTCTGCAAAGTCGGATGCAGACATACCACGTTTACCATTTGAGGTCGGTTTAAATTTTTTAATCGCCATCTTTATCCCTCCTTTTTATACTTGTTATTCAAACAAATCCAGTTCTTTGCTATCTTCTGAAAGCTGTACGACAGCCTTTTTAATGTCGGGGCGATAACCGCCATAACGTCCCATGCGCTTAAATTTGCCTCTTAAATTGGCTGTGTTCACACGTTTAACTTCAACATCGAATACGAGTTCAACAGCTTCTTTAATTTCCGTTTTATTCGCATTAGGATCAACAACAAACGTATATTTCTTTTCCGCCATTAGATCGGAAGAATGCTCTGTAACGACGGGGCGTCTTATAATATCGCGCGGTTCTTTCATTGTGAAAGCACCTCCCCTGCTTTTTCTGCTGCATCTTTTGTGATGATCAGTTCATCGTACGACAGCAAATCTAAAACATTCACGTCATCTACCGTGATCACATGAGCGTTTGGCAGATTATTTGCTGACCGGACAACATTCGCATCTCTGTCAGCTGTCACAATCAATACCTTGTCATCAACGCTCAAGGCATCAAGCATTTTAACAGCTTCTTTTGTCTTCGGTGCGTCGAATGCAATATCGTCTAAAACAACGACATTATCGTCCTGCACTTTAGAAGACAGAGCAGATCTAAGCGCTAAGCGACGCGCTTTCTTCGGCATCTTGAAACCGTAACTGCGTGGTGTCGGGCCAAACACTGTTCCGCCGCCGACCCATATCGGTGAACGGGTTGAACCGTGGCGTGCACGTCCTGTTCCTTTTTGACGCCATGGCTTGCTTCCTCCGCCGCGTACTTCTGAACGGTTTTTCACATCATGTGTGCCCTGACGCATTGACGAACGCTGCATAACAACAGCTTCATGCATGACGTGTGTATTCGGCTCAATGCCAAATACGGCATCGTTTAATTCAACGTCTCCAGCTTGTGAGCCATCTTGTTTTAATAGTGCTACCTTAGGCATGACATATCCTCCTTTCATCCATAATTATGAATTAGCTTTAACAGCACCCGTTACTTTAACGAATGATTTTTTCGGACCTGGAATGTTTCCTTTGATCAGGATCAGGTTGCGTTCCGAATCGACTCTGACAACTTCAAGGTTTTGGACCGTCGCTTTTCTTCCACCCATTTGGCCGGGCAATTTAGTACCTTTAAACACATGCATGGCTGTCATATCACCCATCGAACCCGAACTTCTGTGAAAGTGCGATCCGTGTGTTTTGGGTCCGCGATTGTAATTAAAACGCTTGATGGTACCCTGGAACCCTTTCCCTTTCGTTGTTCCAGTTACATCGATCAAATCTCCGGTCTGGAACGTATTAACCGTTATCTCCTGACCCACTTCATAGGCATCAGAATCTGCGTTACGGATTTCACGAACGTAGCGCTTAGGGGTCGTGTTTGCTTTTTCAGCATGGCCTTTTTCCGCTTTAGTCGCACGTGATTCTTTTTTCTCAGCAAAACCGAGCTGCGCAGCTTCGTAACCGTCATTCTCAACAGTCCGCTTCTGCAGCACAACATTAGGTTCAGCCTGGATAACCGTTACAGGGGTTAATTCACCCTCATCGGAAAAAAGCTGTGTCATGCCGATTTTGCGTCCTAAGATTCCTTTCGTCATCCGTTACACCTCCTATATTTATCAATCATTATAATTTAATTTCAATGTCAACACCTGATGGCAGGTCAAGACGCATCAGTGAGTCTACCGTCTGTGGTGTTGGGCTGACAATATCGATCAAGCGTTTATGTGTGCGCATTTCAAATTGCTCACGGGAGTCTTTGTCCTTAAATGGGCTGCGCAATACCGTGAAAACCGATTTCTCAGTCGGCAAAGGTATTGGGCCGGACACATTGGCACCCGAACGTTTGGCAGTGTCTACAATCTTTTCGGAAGACTGATCTAAAATGCGATGATCATACGCTTTTAACCGAATTCGAATTTTCTCTTTTGCCATTATTTTCCCTCCTTTGCGCTCAATTTTTAAATGGAGCTGCTCCGTGAAAATTTCTTGATGACACCGCCATGGCAAAGGGGCCGGGTGTATCAACAACCTTCCACTTCATCGCTTTCTGATCAACATTAACATTATACAAAAGTTATGTGACCAATGCAATATTTATAGTATGACTAGTAGATTGCACATTAAATTATTATACAAACAATTTCCCGTGATTGCAAGGGCTGCAGCTGATTTTTTACAGAATAACAGGGATTCACCGGATCTATTCTAAGAGAAAACAGCAAAATCTCTACTCAAGGAAAAACAGGCAGCGTATGGGCTGCCTGTTTCAGATCCGGATCGACTAAATTTTATGAAACAGTTACTGCTGAATTTCTGTTACAACGCCAGAACCAACTGTACGGCCACCTTCACGAATTGAGAAGCGCGTGCCATCTTCAATCGCAATTGGTGAAATCAAATCAACATGCATTTGAACGTTATCACCTGGCATGACCATTTCAACACCCTCAGGGAGCTGAATAACACCCGTTACATCCGTGGTACGAAAGTAGAATTGCGGGCGATAGTTAGCAAAGAATGGTGTATGACGTCCGCCCTCCTCTTTCGAAAGCACATAAACTTCTGCTTTAAACGTTGTATGCGGTGTAATAGAACCTGGTTTCGCAAGAACCTGACCGCGATCAACCTGTTCACGCGAAATTCCGCGCAGCAATGCCCCGATGTTGTCGCCGGCTTCTGCATAATCAAGCAGCTTACGGAACATCTCAACACCAGTAACCGTTGTCTTAGTCGGTTCCTCAGAAAGACCAATGATTTGAACGTCGTCGCCAACTTTAACCGTTCCGCGTTCAACACGGCCAGTCGTTACTGTACCGCGGCCTGTGATGGAGAATACGTCCTCAATAGGCATCATGAATGGTTTATCATGGTCGCGTTCAGGGGTTGGGATATATTGATCGATGGCATCCATCAGTTCATAAATTTTCTGCTGATACTCTTCGTCACCTTCAAGAGCCTTCAAAGCAGATCCTTTAATAACTGGGATATCGTCACCTGGAAAATCATATTCACTCAGGAGATCGCGGACTTCCATTTCAACAAGTTCCAAAAGCTCTTCGTCGTCAACCATATCCACTTTGTTAAGGAAAACAACGATAGCTGGAACGCCAACATTACGTGAAAGCAGGATATGCTCACGTGTCTGAGGCATTGGGCCGTCAGCAGCCGATACTACAAGAATGGCACCATCCATTTGAGCTGCACCGGTGATCATGTTTTTAACATAGTCAGCGTGGCCGGGGCAGTCAACGTGTGCATAGTGACGTGTTTCCGTCTCATACTCAACGTGAGATGTAGCAATTGTAATACCACGCTCTTTTTCTTCTGGTGCATGGTCGATCTGGTCAAAATCCATAGCTTCGACCTCATCGGATTTTTCATGCATTGTTGTTGTGATAGCTGCAGTAAGCGTCGTTTTACCATGGTCGACGTGTCCGATAGTTCCAATATTCACATGGCTTTTGGAGCGGTCAAATTTTTCTTTAGACATATATAGTTCCTCCTTTAATAAATTCACCCTGATTTTCTTTGATTCACAGACTGGGGTAAACAAGTATGCCTGCCCACAGCCTTTACTCAAAGTTATACGTTAGAATACCAAAAAAATCAATTATTCGCCCGTATTTTTCTTAATAATTTCTTCAGAAATGCTCTTTGGCACTTCTTCATAGTGAGAAGAGTGCATGGTGAACGTTCCGCGTCCCTGTGTGTTCGATCTTAGAGATGTCGCATAGCCAAACATTTCTGACAGGGGCACAAAGGCCTTAACCAGCTGTGCCGGACCACGGGGTTCCATGCCATCTACACGACCACGGCGGGCCGTTACATCACCCATGATATCGCCCATATATTCTTCAGGGATAACAATGTCAACTTGCATCATAGGTTCAAGCAGTACCGGCTGGCTTTTGTTTTTGGCTTCTTTCAAAGCCATTGACCCAGCAATTTTAAAGGCCATCTCGTTGGAGTCAACATCGTGATAGCTGCCGTCGAATAATGTTGCCTTAACATCAATCATCGGATAGCCGGCAAGAACACCATTACCCAATGCTTCCTGAATACCTTCATCAACGGATGGAATATATTCACGCGGAATGGTGCCGCCAACAATTTTGTCGACAAATTCATAACCTGCGCCTTCTTCATTAGGTTCGAATTTAACAACAACGTGACCATATTGTCCGCGTCCTCCGGATTGTTTAATAAATTTACCTTCAACCTCGGAAGCTGCCCGGAACGTTTCGCGATAAGCAACCTGTGGTGCACCAACCTGAGCATCAACCTTGAATTCCGCTTTCAGGCGGTTGACGATAACGTCCAAGTGCAACTCGCCCATTCCGGAAATGATCGTCTGGCCTGTTTCATTATCCGTCTCTGTTTTGAATGTCGGATCTTCCTCTGCCAGTTTAGCAAGTGCCATACCCATTTTATCCTGGTCGGATTTTGTCTTAGGCTCAATGGCAACTGAAATAACCGGCTCCGGAAAGTCCATGGATTCAAGAATAACGGGCTCTTTCTCATCACAGAGCGTTTCACCAGTCGATGTATTTTTCAAACCGACGCCGGCAGCAATCTGACCGGCATGGACGGTCTTGATCTCCTGACGGGAATTCGCATGCATTTGCAGAATCCGTCCAATACGCTCCCGCTTGTCTTTAAGCGGATTTCTGACATATGAACCAGCTTCCAGCGTGCCGGAATATACCCGGAAAAATGTCAGCTTACCGACATAAGGGTCTGCCATAACTTTAAACGCAAGTGCGGAAAAAGGAGCACTGTCATCAGCCGGGCGGCTTGTTTCTTCTTCTGTATCCGGAACCATGCCTTCAATCGGCGGTACATCGGTTGGCGACGGCAGGTAGTCAATGACACCATCCAATACGAGCCGAACACCTTTGTTTTTAAAGGCTGAACCGCAATAGACTGGATAAAATTCAACATTCAATGTCGCTCTGCGGATTGCCTGCTTAAGTTCTTCGACAGAAATGTCGTCGCCTTCAAGATATTTCATCATAATATCTTCATCAGCTTCTGCTACAGATTCAATTAATGAAGCATGCAGCTCCTCAGCCTTTTGCTTATAATCTTCAGGGATTTCACCTGGTTCAGCCCGGGTTCCAAGCTCATCTTCATAATGATAAGCTTCCATCGTAACCAGGTCAATAATACCCTCAAAGTTATCCTCTGCACCAATCGGAAGCTGGACAGGGTGCGCGTTAGCACCAAGACGTTCTTTAAGCGTATCGCTTGAATATAAGAAGTCAGCGCCGACTTTGTCCATCTTGTTAACCATAACAATTCGCGGCACACCATATGTGGTTGCCTGGCGCCATACTGTTTCTGTCTGAGGCTCAACGCCGGACTGCGCATCAAGTACTGTCACAGCACCATCGAGCACACGCAGCGAACGCTCAACTTCAACAGTGAAATCCACGTGTCCTGGTGTATCAATAATATTTATACGATGGTTTTTCCATTGAGCAGTGGTTGCAGCAGAAGTGATGGTAATGCCGCGATCCTGTTCCTGCTCCATCCAATCCATTTGGGATGCACCTTCATGGGTTTCACCAATTTTATGGATACGTCCTGTATAGAAAAGAATACGCTCGGTGGTAGTCGTTTTGCCTGCATCAATGTGCGCCATAATACCAATGTTGCGCGTCTTTTCCAAGGAGAAATCTCTGGCCATGTATTCTTCTCCTTTCTCAAGAAAACTTTTATTTGGTTTTGTCTACCAGCGATAGTGTGCGAATGCTTTGTTCGCCTCGGCCATCTTATGCAATTCCTCACGCCGTCTTACAGCTGCTCCAGTATTATTGGAAGCATCCATAATTTCATTAGCGAGACGTTCTTCCATCGTTTTCTCACCACGGAGACGTGCGTAATGAACGATAAAGCGCAAGCCTAAAGCCTGACGCCGTTCAGGGCGCACTTCCACTGGCACCTGGTAGTTTGATCCGCCGACGCGGCGTGCGCGTACTTCCAGAACCGGCATAACGTTTTTCATCGTTTGCTCAAAGACATCCATGGCCTCCTGGCCGCTTCGTTCCTTAACGAGTTCAAACGACTTATAGAGGATTTTTTGTGCTTTCCCCCGTCTGCCGTCAATCATAATCTGATTGATTAAACGCGTTATCAATTTTGAATTGTAAAGTGGATCGGGTAAAACATCACGTTTCGGTACTGGCCCTTTACGTGGCATATGTCCCCCTCCTTTCCCTTAATTTTAGACACGAATTACTTTTTCTCAGCTTTTGGTTTCTTAGTTCCATATTTGGAACGGCCTTTTCTGCGTCCGTCGACACCTGCTGTATCAAGAGCACCGCGCACGATATGATAACGAACACCCGGCAAGTCCTTAACACGGCCACCACGCAACAGAACAACACTGTGCTCCTGCAGATTGTGTCCAATCCCTGGAATATAAGCCGTTACTTCCATATTGTTGGATAAACGAACACGTGCATACTTCCGCAGTGCTGAGTTTGGTTTCTTAGGTGCCAATGTGCCAACACGTGTGCAAACCCCGCGTTTTTGCGGTGAATTTTGCTTTGTAAACCGTTTTTTAAGACTGTTATACCCTCTGTTCAATGCAGGGGAGTCATATTTTTTCGGTTTGTTCACACGCCCTTTTCGCACAAGCTGATTAATTGTAGGCATTGTAAGTTCCTCCTTTCTGATTCGTCAATAGCCAATGACCACCCATCATAACAGGCTATCATAATACCACATATCCAGGTGGTTCATTTTTGCTTAAAAAACAAAGCTTTCGCGACTGCATCGCCAAAACCTTATTGTTTTATCGCCACTGCTGATGCATCAACGTCAATTCCACAAGCTGCGCCAAGTTTCTTTTTTGAGTCAACGCGACGACAGGGTATACCTGACTCACCTGCCAAAAGCGCTGCCTCTCGCGTTAGCTCTTTGTCCGCATCATCAGCAATAAACACTTCACTGATTGTGTCGTGCTTAATGGCTTTAAGTGTTTCCTTCATTCCGATTATTAAATGTGATCGGGATTGGGTTACCTTTTCATAAGACATGCGCATATCCTCCAAAGTAACAAGTATAATCGGAAGCACCCTGGATATATTACCATTCCGGTTTTATAATGTCAAGAATTCTTTCGCCATTTTCCCGAGTGCTCCCAGCTTTGATACTCACGTCAATGCTTGTCCTATTTTGCCAGTCAGTCCTTTTAACTCAGCACACTTTAATAAAACATACCCCGGTTTCTGCAAAGCCGGCCATTAATCCGGGGAGCTAAGTCATGGCCAGAGACGGAAGCTGGAAACGCAGTGTGGGGGAACTCCCCACTTTACTGCACGGTTTCCGACTCCTCCGGTTCTTCCGATTCTTCCGTTGTTTCTTCCGGTTCATCTGTTGCCGTTTCAAGCTGACGGTAGCGGTCGATACCGGTCCCTGCCGGAACAAGCTTACCAAGTATAACATTTTCTTTAAGTCCCATCAGCTCATCACGTTTACCTTTAATCGCAGCATCAGTGAGAACACGCGTGGTCTCCTGGAATGATGCAGCTGATAAGAAGGATTCTGTTTCCAGAGCTGCTTTCGTAATACCAAGTAATACAGGCTGGCCGGTCGCAGGCTGTTTGTTTTCCTGCAATATAGGTTCGTTTGCATCTCTAAACTGGTGAATTTCCAGAAGTGAACCTGGCAGTTCATCTGAATCACCCGACTCAACAATGCGGATCTTGCGCATCATTTGCCGCACCATAACTTCTACGTGCTTGTCATCAATTTCAACACCCTGCATCCGGTAAACTTTTTGCACTTCACGAAGCAGATATTGTTGCACGCCTTCGATGCCCTGCACTTTAAGAAGTTCTTTTGGATCCACAGAGCCTTCTGTGATTTCCTGTCCGCCAATGATTTCATCGCCAACTGAAATTTTCATGCGCGCATTATAAGGGACTGGATATGTGCGCTGTTCAACTTCGCCTTGAACAACAACTTCCAGTTTATCCTTCAATTCCCTAATGTCCTCGACAGTTCCGTGAATTTCACTAATGACAGCCTGACCTTTTGGATTACGGGCTTCAAACAACTCCTGAATACGCGGCAGACCCTGAGTGATGTCATCGCCGGCAACGCCGCCGGTATGGAATGTGCGCATTGTCAGCTGAGTACCCGGCTCACCAATGGATTGGGCTGCGATAATACCAACGGCTTCACCGACTTCCACTTGATCACCGGTTGCCAGGTTGCGGCCGTAGCATTTCTTGCAGACGCCATACTTCGAATTGCAGGTGAATGCGGAGCGAATAATAACTTCTTCGACCCCTGCTTCATTAATCTGTTTGGCCTGATCTTCTGTTATCAAACCATTTTTCGGAACAATAACAGCACCTGTTTCCGGATGATAGACATTTTCAAATGCGGTACGGCCAAGTAAGCGATCAAACAGTGGTTCAATCACTTCTGTATCATCTTTAAGCGACGATACTTTCAAACCACGGTCAGTGCCACAGTCATCTTCACGAATAATGACATCCTGGGCAACGTCCACAAGTCGGCGCGTCAGATAACCTGAGTCTGCTGTTTTCAGGGCAGTATCCGCAAGACCTTTACGGGCGCCGTGTGTTGAGATAAAGTACTCCAGCACAGTCAGACCTTCACGGAAGTTGGACGTAATCGGCAGTTCCATGATTTCACCAGATGGGTTAGCCATCAGGCCACGCATGCCGGCAAGCTGTGTAAAGTTCGAAGCATTACCACGAGCACCGGAGTCACTCATCATAAAGATTGGGTTCTGCGTATCAAGTGAACCCATAAGACGATCCTGAATATCATCTTTGGCACTTGACCAGATCGATATAACGCGGTCATAACGCTCGCTGTCTGTGATGAGTCCGCGTCTGAACTGTTTCTGCACTTTATCAACCTTACCCTGCGCATCGTCCAGAATCTCTTGCTTCTCATCCAAATCAACAACATCCGAAACACCAACAGTTATACCAGCCTTTGTTGAGTAACTGAAGCCGAGATCTTTCATACGGTCCAGCATTTTAGATGTTTCACTGATTTTTAGCTGCTTGAAGACCTCAGCGATAATATCACCCATGATGCCTTTCTTAAATGGCGTAACAAGATCGCGCTGCTTCAATTCCGCTTTGATATCTGTTGTTGGTTCAACAAAGTAGTTATCCGGTATGGCATTTTCCAGATTTTCAGCCGTCGGTTCATTCAGATACGGGAATGAGTCTGGCAGAATTCCGTTGAAAATCAGCTTGCCAACCGTTGTCAAAAGCAGTTTCCTCTGCTGCTCTTCTGTGAAGGAACGTTTATTTAAACTGGATGCTTTAACCGCAACACGCGTATGCAAATGAACATAACCGCTTTGATAAGCAATCATGGCCTCATCTATATCTTTGAACGTGCTGCCCTCGCCAATGGCACCAGGCCTTTCCATAGTCAAGTAATAATTGCCCAGCACCATATCTTGTGATGGTGTAACAACCGGCTCGCCATCTTTCGGATTAAGGATGTTCTGTGCGCTGAGCATAAGAACACGTGCCTCGGCTTGTGCTTCAGCTGAAAGCGGTACGTGAACAGCCATCTGGTCACCGTCAAAATCGGCATTGTATGCTGGACAGACAAGCGGGTGCAAACGTATCGCACGCCCTTCTGTGAGTACCGGTTCAAATGCCTGGATACCTAGACGGTGCAATGTTGGCGCCCGGTTCAGCATGACCGGATGCTCCCGGATAACTTCCTCAAGAACATCCCATACTTCTGGATGGACACGCTCAATTTTTCGCTTAGCCGATTTAATATTATGGGAATAACCTTGCGCAACAAGTTCTTTCATAATAAACGGCTTGAACAATTCCAGTGCCATTTCACGCGGCAGGCCGCATTGGTACATTTTCAGAGTTGGGCCAACTGCAATAACTGAACGTCCGGAATAGTCAACACGCTTACCGAGCAGATTCTGCCGGAAACGGCCCTGTTTCCCTTTAAGCATATGGGACAGAGATTTCAGCGGACGGTTTCCAGGACCTGTAACCGGACGACCGCGCCGGCCATTGTCAATCAATGCATCGACTGACTCCTGAAGCATCCGTTTTTCGTTTTGAACGATGATGCTCGGAGCACCCAGATCCAAAAGACGTTTCAGACGATTATTCCGGTTAATCACACGACGGTAAAGATCATTCAAATCTGATGTCGCGAAACGACCACCGTCAAGTTGTATCATCGGACGGATCTCCGGCGGAATAACCGGCAGTACATCAAGTACCATCCACGCTGGATCATTACCGGAATTCCGGAACGCTTCCAGTACCTCCAGACGCTTGATAGCCCGTGTTCTGCGCTGGCCATGTGCTGTTTTCAGTTCGTCTTTTAATGCCTCAGACTCTTTTTCAATATCAAGATCCTGAAGAAGTTTGCGAATGGCTTCCGCTCCCATTTGGGCTTTGAAGCTATTACCATATTTTTCATAGTATGACCGGAACTCTTTTTCGGAAAGCAATTGTTTCTTTTCCAGCGTTGTATCGCCGGGCTCGGTCACAATATAAGCTGCAAAATAGATGACCTCTTCTAAAGCGCGTGGCGACATATCGAGCATAAGTCCCATACGGCTCGGAATACCTTTGAAGTACCAAATATGTGAAATAGGTGCCGCAAGTTCCAAGTGGCCCATTCGTTCACGGCGGACTTTTGCTTTCGTTACTTCGACACCGCAGCGATCACAGACAACACCTTTGTACCGAACGCGTTTATATTTCCCGCAATGACATTCCCAGTCTTTTGTCGGACCGAATATACGCTCACAAAAAAGGCCGTCTTTTTCTGGTTTTAACGTGCGGTAATTAATGGTCTCCGGTTTTTTAACCTCACCGTAGGACCATGAACGAATCTTTTCTGAAGAAGCCAGGCCGATTTTCATGTACTCAAATTTATTTACATCCAGCAAGGGTCTACCTCCCTTATTAATGTCTGATCATCAAGCCAGACAGAACCGGCATATGTGCCGGTTCTGTTAATCCAGCTGCTCTATTGCCAGCCAGTAGACAAGCCATCCGTCTAATTAGGTTTCTTCACCTTCCAGATTCAGCTTGCTTGCTGATTGTGTCTCTTCTTCTTCAAGCTCCTGCATTTCAATTTCCGATTCATCACTTGCAAGCATCTTGACGTCCAGTCCAAGACTTTGCAATTCTTTAATCAGCACCTTGAACGATTCAGGTACGCCTGGTTCTGAAACATTATCACCTTTGACGATTGATTCATAGGCTTTGACACGTCCTACCACATCATCTGACTTAACGGTGAGAATTTCCTGGAGGGTATAAGCTGCACCATACGCTTCAAGTGCCCAGACCTCCATTTCACCAAAGCGCTGTCCGCCGAACTGAGCTTTACCGCCCAGTGGCTGCTGCGTTACGAGTGAATATGGTCCTGTTGAACGGGCGTGCAGTTTATCGTCCACCATGTGTGCCAGTTTGATCATGTACATGACGCCAACAGAGATACGATTATCAAATGGCTCACCAGTCCGTCCGTCATAGAGAAGGGTTTTAGCATCCTGTGCCATACCGGCCTCATCCAGAGTGGCCAGAAGATCATCTTCATTAGCCCCGTCAAAGACAGGCGTCGCCACATGCAGTCCAAGTTCCCTTGCTGCCATACCGAGATGCAATTCGAACACCTGTCCGATGTTCATCCGTGACGGAACACCCATTGGATTAAGCATCATATCAATTGGTGTGCCATCAGGCAGGAAAGGCATATCTTCTTCAGGTAAGATTTTGGAAATGACACCTTTGTTGCCGTGTCTTCCTGCCATCTTATCCCCTTCTGAGATTTTCCGTTTCTGAACAACATAAACACGCACCAGCTGGTTTACACCGGGCGACAATTCATCGCCATCTTCGCGATTGAATGTCTTTACATCAAGCACAATACCGCCTGATCCATGCGGCACTTTCAGGGATGTATCGCGCACTTCCCGGGCTTTTTCGCCAAAAATGGCATGAAGCAGCCGCTCTTCAGCTGATAATTCCGTGACCCCTTTAGGTGTTACCTTGCCTACCAGAATATCACCATCAGAAACTTCGGCACCGACACGAATAATACCGTCTTCGTCCAGATTCTTCAGAGCTTCTTCACCAACATTTGGAATATCTCTGGTGATTTCCTCCGGACCGAGCTTCGTATCGCGGGATTCTGATTCATATTCCTCGATATGGATTGACGTAAAGACGTCATCCTTCACGAAGCGTTCACTCATAACAACGGCGTCTTCATAATTGTAGCCTTCCCAGGTCATGACGCCAACGACTGCGTTACGGCCCAGTGCCAGCTCCCCTTTTTCCATGGACGGGCCGTCAGCCAGAATTTCGCCTTTGGTTACATGATCACCTTTGCTGACAATCGGGCGCTGATTATAACAGGTGCCCTGGTTGGAACGAATATATTTCTGCATACGGTAAACGTCCAGATCACCCTGAACTTCTTTGCCATCCACTTCCGAAATCCGGCGCACACGGACTTCTTTAGATTCCACATGTTCAACAATGCCTTCATTCTGGCAAATGATCGCGGCACCAGAGTCTTTACCAGACACATACTCCATGCCTGTTCCAACGAGAGGCGCTTCTGGTTCCATTAAAGGAACTGCCTGCCGCTGCATGTTGGCACCCATCAAAGCACGATTGGAGTCATCATTCTCCAAAAATGGCACACAAGCTGTAGCAGCTGAAACGACTTGCTTTGGTGATACGTCCATATAGTCAATCTTCTCACGTGGAACGACCGTATTATCACCACGGAAACGTGCAACCACTTCTTCTGAGGCAAATGAGCCGTCCTCGTTCAATTCGGCGTTTGCCTGAGCCACAATATAATTATCTTCCTCATCAGCCGTCAGATAATCGGTCTGAGTTGTTACTTCACCGGTTTCTGGATCAACGCGGCGATACGGTGTCGCAATAAATCCAAATTCATTAACCTTTGCATAACTGGATAACGAGTTAATCAGGCCAATGTTTGGACCTTCCGGCGTTTCAATTGGACACATGCGGCCATAGTGCGAGTAGTGAACGTCACGAACTTCAAATCCGGCGCGTTCACGCGTCAAACCGCCAGGCCCGAGAGCGGACAGACGCCGTTTATGGGTCAATTCTCCCAGCGGATTTGTCTGGTCCATAAACTGGGACAGCTGCGAGCTGCCGAAAAATTCCTTAATTGAAGCGATCACCGGACGAATATTGATCAGCTTCTGCGGGGTGATGCTCGATGTATCCTGAATTGACATCCGTTCGCGCACAACACGCTCCATACGGGACAGCCCAATACGGAATTGATTTTGCATCAGCTCTCCGACTGAACGCAGACGCCGGTTGCCCAAATGGTCAATGTCATCAGTTCCGCCAACATGATGCAGCAAATTGAAAAAGTAACTGACGGACGATAGGATATCAGCCGGGGTTATATGCTTAACATCCCTATCAACATTTGCATTTCCGATGACATCAAGTTCTTTTTCACCATCAGGGTCTGATGGGTCCATAATCTTAATCGACTGCAGTCGGACAGGCTCTTCCAGAACCTCTTGATTTGTATCAACAAATGATTCGCCCAGCATATTGTCCTGATCTTCCAGATACGGAATAATCTTATCCAGCAATTTACGCTCCAGGCGATCGCCTCTCTGTGCCAGAACCTCACCCGTTTCTGGATCAACAAGCGGTTCTGCCAATACCTGATTCAGCAGACGATTGGAAATATCAAGTTTTTTATTCACTTTATACCGGCCTACACGTGCCAAATCATAACGTCTCGGATCAAAAAAGCGGGAAATCAGAAGACTTCTTGCATTTTCCACGGTCGGTGGTTCACCCGGACGCAGCCGTTCATAAATTTCCAGCAGAGCTTTTTCCGTTGTTTCGGTACTGTCTTTTTCCAGAGTGTTTTTCAGGTACTCATTATCGCCAATCAAATCAATGATTTCCTGATCCGTTCCAAAACCGAGCGCACGCAGCAGTACAGTCACCGGTAATTTCCGTGTACGATCGATTCTTACATAGGCAACATCTTTAGCATCCGTTTCAAATTCCAGCCATGCGCCGCGATTCGGAATAACGGTTGCCGCAACGCCCCGCTTGCCATTTTTATCAAATTTCTCGCTGTAATAGACACTTGGTGAACGCACAAGCTGCGAGACAACAACACGTTCTGCGCCATTAATAATAAATGTGCCCGTATCGGTCATCAGCGGAAAATCTCCCATAAAGACTTCCTGCTCTTTCACTTCGCCCGTTTCATTATTAATCAGACGGACTTTCACTTGCAGCGGCGCATTATAGGTAACATCCCGCTCTTTGGCCTCAGCTACGGGGTATTTAGGCTCACCAAGGCTGTAATCTATAAACTCCAGTGATAAGTTGCCCGCAAAATCCTCAATCGGTGATATATCGTGGAACATTTCCCGCAAACCTTCATCCAAAAACCACTGATAGGAAGCGGTCTGAATTTCAATTAGATTCGGCAGTTCCAATACCTCACTAATGCGTGCATAGCTTCTGCGCTGGCGGTGCCGTCCATACTGAACTAGTTGACCTGTCAACTGCTTCACCCCTCAAATCAAGCATTTTTCATAGATTATTCACATAGGCATACTGTGAAAAATGACTTCTATATTTGGAAAACTGACTGATACTTCCTTGATCCTATCAGCCACGTTGAAACCAGTTACTGGAATAGATGCAAAATAACAATAGTACGCACGCGTACTACTGCTCTAGACATGTATTTAGACAAACCTGCAGACTGAGAAAACTGCAGCCCTGCACACCGGAAAACCGAAAATAAAGAAAGTGTGTTTCATCTTGTTTGTAATTCTGTCGATTGTATCATTGTTTCCGTTTACCGATAATTTATACATACAATAATTCAGGATCGTCTATTGACAAATAAACTGGCATATTAGCATTAAATCATATTAACACAAGATATCGTTAAGGTCAATTACTTAATCGCCTGTAAAATGTAATAGCCTTTACTGCGGTCTGTTATCGTAACATTTCCGAATATGTTTATCAATTTCTTTTGGGCGGATGGCGCTCCCTGCTTCTTTTGTATAACAACCCACAGGCATCCGCCTTTTAACAAAGCATCGTGACTGTCTTCAAACATTTGATGAACCGTTTGCTTGCCAGCTCTAATGGGCGGATTAGTCAGTATAGCAGCAAAGGCGCGTCCATTAAGGTTATGAAACCCGTCACTCAAAACAACGTCTGTATTTGACACGTGGTTGTGATCAGCATTTTTCCTCGCAAGCGCAGTTGCCCGTTCATTAATATCTGACAGCGAAATATGTCTGTTCGGATGATGCGCTGCAACAGCAATGCCAATCGGACCATAGCCACAGCCGAGATCGAGAAAGTCTCCCGCAATCGCCGGCTCAGCAAACTGCTCAACTAACAAGCGCGAACCGTAATCGACTTCATTTTTGGAAAAAACACCATAATCACTTTCAAAGGTAAAATAACTGCCCAGCAGCCTTGAGTGCCATTTCTTTGGTGAACTTTTGGAGTGAGGATGTTGTGAAAAGTAATGATCAGACATACAGGCACCTGCTTTGAAAGTAATGTGAAGATAAATAGACTAGAGCCCGCCGAAAAATCGGCGAGCTCTTGTTATGGGAATTACTTAATTTCTATCGTAGCTCCGGCTTCTTCAAGCTGGCTTTTGATGTCTTCAGCATCATCTTTGGAAGTGCCTTCTTTAACAGCCTTAGGTGTGTTATCGACGACTTCCTTAGCTTCTTTAAGGCCAAGTCCAGTTACTTCACGAACAGCCTTAACAACTTTGATCTTGGAATCGCCAGGATCCTGAAGTTCAACATCGAATTCTGTTTGCTCTTCTTCAGCCTGACCACCATCAGCTGCGCCGCCTGCAGCAGCAACTGGTGCTGCAGCAGATACACCGAATTCTTCTTCAATTGCTTTAACCAAATCATTTAGTTCCAGAACAGACATTTCTTTAACTGCATCAATAATCTGTTGATTATCCATGATAATTCCTCCATTTTCAAGATAGTTTGTTATGCCGGTTTAACCGGGCATTGCTTTATGCGCTTTCTTCTTCTTTTTGATCGGCAACTGCCTGGACGCCATAAGCAAGGTTGCGCACTGGTGCCTGCAATACACTGAGCAGCATTGCAACCATGCCTTCATAATTCGGCAGATCTGCTAATTCAGTGATTTGCTCAAGTGTTGCAACCTCGTGCTCAATGACACCACCTTTAAGTTCTAATGCCGGATGTTCTTTAGCGAAGTTGTTTAAGATTTTGGCCGGTGCTACCACGTCGTCGTTACTGAACGCAACTGCCGTAGGTCCAACCAATGTATCCGATAACGCGCCTAAGTCAACAGCATCAGCTGCACGGCGAAGCATGGAGTTTTTGTAAACTTTAAACTCAACACCTGCTTCACGCAACTGGCGGCGCAGCTCATCAGCTTCAGCTACATCAAGGCCGCGGTAGTCAACCAGAATTGTTGATTGACTGTTACGGAACTTTTCAGCAATCGCGTCAACAAGCTGGCTCTTCTGTTCGATAATATTGCTGTTAGCCATTCTTCCACCTCCTATGAAATGCATCATACCGTACCCATTAAATAAGCCTCCATGCAGACATGGAGGCCTTCTGGTCAAATGATTAACAGGCGCAAATCATTTGCTCATAAAACCTCGGCAGGACATTAAGCGGCAGAGTCCGCACCTGCTGTCTACGGTACAACGTATTTACTGATAACGCTAATCAGTTTACAAGATCAGTTGTTAAAAGTCAATCACTTATTTATTCCGGTAGCTGCTGACATCTATTCGAATGCCGGGTCCCATGGTGGACGTAATAGCGGCATTACGCATATAAACGCCTTTTGAAGCTTGCGGTTTTACTTTCACAAGCGTCTCGGCAACCGCCTCAAAGTTCTCAACTAATTGATCGTTATTAAATGAAATCTTGCCAATAGGGACATGGATATTCGCCGCTTTATCAACGCGATATTCCACTTTACCAGCCTTAATCTCATTAACGGCTTTTTCGACTTCAAACGTAACAGTGCCTGTCTTAGGGTTTGGCATTAGACCCCTGGGTCCCAGAACACGACCCAGTTTACCAACTTCAGCCATCATATCCGGTGTAGCCACAACAACGTCAAATTCAAACCAGCCCTGATTAATCTGGTTAATAAGATCCTGGTCACCTACATAATCGGCACCGGCATTTTTAGCTTCAGTTGCTTTATCGCCTTTTGCAAATACAAGCACACGCTGTGTTTTTCCGGTTCCGTGCGGCAGCACCATAGCACCGCGAATTTGCTGATCAGCTTTTTTGGGGTCAACACCCAGACGGAATGCCGCCTCGACTGTTTCATCAAAATTCGCCTTAGCCGTTTCTTTTAGCAAAGCAACAGCTTCTTCATCGCTATACGATCTAGAACGGTCAATAAGCTTGGACGTTTCCTGATAACGTTTACTTCTTTTTACCATTTTGTTTCCTCCTCGGGTTGTGGTTTATAGCGGTTAGACCTCCCACTCGAAAAATGCTGGAGCCAGCTTCTAAACGAACGGCTTCCGCTCGTTCAGAATAGACAGGCTGGCATTTTTCATGAAAAAAGTTGCGTCGTAATGGCAAGCCATTGTCCGCAACCTGCATTCATGCACGAACTGGCATTTAGTCCTTAATTTCAAGACCAATGCTCTGTGCGGTTCCTTCAACCATACGTACAGCTGCATTAAAATCAGCCGCATTCAAGTCAGGCATTTTCGTTTCCGCAATTTCCTGCACTTGCTCACGCTTGACTGAAGCAATATTATTTCGCACTGCTTCGCCAGATCCGGTTTCAATTCCGGCTGCTTTCTTCAATAACACTGCAGCAGGCGGTGTTTTTGTGATAAATGTAAATGAACGGTCTTCAAACACCGTGATTTCAACAGGAATAATCATGCCAGCCTGATCTTGCGTGCGTGCGTTAAATTCCTTACAGAATCCCATAATGTTGACACCAGCCTGACCCAATGCTGGTCCTACTGGCGGCGCTGGGTTGGCCTTACCTGCTTCAATCTGCAATTTAACAACTTTGATTACTTTTTTAGCCACGAGACACACCTCCTTAAAGTCCGTGATGTGGTAATAGGGTATTCCCCTCCCACTCAAGCATTACCAGTCCCCATACTGCAGCGACGGTAAATAACAAAGGAATTTTAGCATGTATCGGCAAATAATGCAAGTTTTTTCGCACCTCATGCGAGATTATTTGCTGAACATCTCTTTTTCAACACTTAACATGAGTTATTGCTTACATGCCGGATACGGATATCCCATTATAGTTTTTCGATCTGTGAAAAGTCCAATTCGACCGGGGTCTCGCGGCCAAACATCGTGACGTGAACTTTTACTTTTTGCTTGTCTGTGTCGATATGCTCGATCGCACCAGTAAAGTCACTGAACGGACCATCTGTTACGCGCACATTTTCGTTTATTTCAAAATTGACTTGCGTTGTTGGTTCTGCGAGGCCCATGCGTTTTAATATAGAATCAATTTCATCCGACAGAATAGGTGTCGGTTTCGTCCCCTGGCCACTTGATCCGACAAAGCCTGTCACACCTGGTGTGTTCCTTACAACATACCAGGAATCATCAGTCATAACCATTTCTGCCAGAACATACCCAGGGAAAAACTTCTTCTTAACTGTCTTTTTCTTACCGTTTTTAATTTCAATTTCTTCCTCTTCCGGGACAATTGCACGAAAGATTTTGTCCTCCATGCCCATTGACTCAGCACGTCTTTCCAAGTTTGACTGAACTTTATTCTCATAGCCGGAATACGTATGAATGGCATACCAGTTTTTTTCCATGTCAATAGGACAATTAGCTGCCCTTCCCTCCCTTGCGTAATAAATAGCGTCAGCATCATGGCTGCATATTAAAAAACCCGAGGCCTCGGGTTTTTTATCTAAGTCTATCATATACTATTATAGCATAATCATAACATGTTTATTCAATAAAATAACGTTAGAAAAATAAATTCACGATTTGTGAAATACCCATATCAACGATCGCGAAGAATACAGCCACAAAAATAACTGTTGTCAAAACCGTAATAGTATAGCTTGTCAATTCCTGGCGTTTTGGCCAGGTGACCTTTTTCATTTCTCTGGAAACGTCTTTAAAGAAGCTTACGATTTTCACTGCTCGTCTCCCCCCAAATTCTGCCGAAAACGATCACTTATTTGGTTTCACGATGCCATGTGTGCACGCCGCACGTTTTACAATATTTCCGTGTTTCCAGACGTTCAGACTGCCTGGCTCTATTGGAGCTTGTCGTATAATTTCTGCTGGCGCATACCGCACACGCCAAAGCAATACGTTCAGTCATCGTATCACCCCATAACAGGGTTTTTCACTTATACTAATTTAGCATGTCCCACACTCTGTGTCAACGAGCTGTGTTATCTCCCGCTTCCGGCGTTTCCAGCAGCTGTTCCAATTTTTGTTTGATTCGCTGCAGCGCATTATCAATGGATTTGACATGCCGTCTTAATTCAACTGAGATTTCCTGATAGGAACTCCCCTCCATATACAGATTGAGCACTTTCTTTTCTAAAACGCTTAATAATTTAGATAATTTCTCCTGCAAGTCACTTAATCGTTCCTGACTCACAAGCAGTTCCTGCGGGTCAAAGACTTCAGATCCTGCTATAACGTCCATCAGGGTCCGTTCGGAGTCTTCTTCATAGAGAGGTTTGTCCAATGACACATATGAATTGAGAGGTGTATGTTTATGTCGTGTGGCAGTTTTGATAGCTGTAATAATCTGACGGGTGACACAGAGTTCAGCAAACCCTTTGAATGAAGAAAGCTTGTCCCCATCATAATCACGAATTGCCTTGTAAAGACCAATCATGCCCTCTTGCACAATGTCTTCTCTGTCAGCGCCAATAATAAAATAAGTCCGTGCCTTTGCTTTCACATAAGGCATGTATTTATTGATGAGGATGTCCAGCGCTTCGACATCACCCCAGTGGATTAAGCAGATTAAGTCATCATCACCCAGCGATTCCGGCCGATCATCTGTTTCTATCAGATTGACACCCACCAAGCAAGACCCCCTGACTGCCCTTTAACCATTTAGGCGTATTATACAGTAAGCGCTTCCTAATAGTCAACATAGAATCCATAGAATCGCTGCTGTTTAGCTTTTCCCATGTAAATCTGCAGCTGGGGCCGGCGACTATTTCGCGAGACACAGCACAGCTTGCGGACGTCACGTATCTCCCCGCCGCCACTTTTCAAATGTTTCCAAAACATCCTGATTGAGAGGGATTTTAATTTGCGGCCGTTTGTCTTGCTGGTGTTCGATCTGCTGCTCTATTTCCTGGTCAATATCACTCAATTCGATATAGAGTTCCCTCGCAGATTTTCTCAAAGCTCCACGTCCAAAAACCGTCCGCTGTTCGGCATAATCTGAGGTAGCAACATAAACGTGATTAATAACGTTTTTAAGGTCTGTCACAATTCGCTCGATGCATTCATCAGCTGTTTCATTTTCCTTCGTGTAAATGATTTCAATCTCATAGCTGTTCAGTTTGCTCGCGAGCCCTTTCACATAATAGGCATCAAATACAACAATTACCCGCATACCAGTGTATGCTTTATAGTCAGCGAGAAGTTCAATCAGCCTGTCACGTGCTTGTCCTATATCCTGCAGCTTTAACTGCTTTAATTCCTCCCACGCGCCAATGATATTATAGCCATCCACTACTAAAACATCCATGACTAAACACCCGCTGGAAACCTTTTGCGATAAACCTCGTACAATAAAAGACTGCACGCTACCGAAGCATTCAGTGACGACACGTGACCCTGCATCGGAAGGCTCACCGTCCAGTCACACTTATCTTTTACAAGCCGGCTCATTCCTTTGCCTTCATTACCGATAACAAGGGCAATCGGCAAACAGCCGTCCAGCATCCGGTAGTCTTCATGGCCATTCGCCTCTGTGCCAACAACCCAGGTATTTCGCTTTTTCAATTCGTCCAGTGTGCTGGCAATATTCGTTACACGGGCAACCGGGATATGCTCCACAGCTCCAGCCGCTGTTTTAGCGACTGCTGCAGTCAGTCCAACAGAACGGTGCTTCGGAATAATCACACCATGCGCACCAGTAGCGTCAGCTGTCCGCAAAATAGCGCCCAGGTTATGCGGGTCTTCCAGCTGGTCTAAAACAATTAAAAAGGGATCTTCGTGTCTTCTCTCAGCTTCGTCCAGTAAATCGTCCAGCTCCGCATAAGCATGAGCCGCCACATAGGCGATAACACCCTGATGGCTGCCGGATGCCAGCTGATCCAATTTCTTTTTAGGTGTCTTTTGCAGAACGGTTCCTGCCTCTTTGCTCATATGCTGCAGTTTTGTGATAAAGGACCGGTTCAACTGTTCCGATACAAGGACTTTGTTGACGGACCGACCGGATTCCAATGCTTCAATAACCGGATTCTTGCCTATAATGATTTCCTGTTCCATTGTCAGATTTCCTCCCTTCAATAAAAGCTACAGCCTTTTCCAGCAGTTCAGTTAAGCGGTCCTGGTTCCCCTGCAGATAATGGTAGCCAATCAACGCCTCAAAAGCTGTACTATAACGATACGTCTGGACATTTGTATGTTTAGGAATCGTCCCGGATTTGGCATTGCGCCCCCGGGACGTAACCGCCTCTTCTTCACGACTCAATTCACCTGTTTCCAGCCAATGACGAATGACAGCTGCCTGTGCTTTTGCTGACACAAAAGTAACCGCTTCTTTATGAAGCTGATTCGGTTTGACTTGCCCGGCTTCTAACAAATGCTCTCGTATATGGACTTCGAAAACCGCATCCCCCATATAGGCAAGCGCCAGGCTTTTCATCTGTTTAGCATCAGGCATCATGGTCTGCTCGCTTCCACCGGGTTCCCTGAGGCGTATCCTCAAGTATAATGTCCTTCGCTTTCAGCTGATCCCGTATGACATCTGCCCGGGTGAAATCACGGTTTCGCCTGGCCTCTGAGCGTTCATTCAGCAGTGCCTCAATATCCGCATCAAGCAGCTGATTTTCTTCCTCCAGCTGGATGCCCAAAACATCCAAAATAGTTGTAATACCTGTCTGGAACGCTTCAATCACGTCGTGTGCTGTATGTTTTTCCTCCAGATAACGGTTAGCCTCTTTCGTAAGATCAAATAGGACTGCAATCGCATTTGCTGTATTGAAGTCGTCATCCATTGCTTTTTCAAACGTCTGGTTCAAATCATTTATCAGTGTGAACCATTCAGCAGAATGCTCCAGATTCATACTTGATTGTTTCCGGTGCTCCAAATTGTCATAGGCATTTTTAATCCTGTCAAGACTGTTTTTTGCACTGTGAAGCAGTTCATCACTAAAATTAATCGGATTGCGATAATGAACACTCAGCATGAAAAACCGGATAACCTGCGGATCGTGCTGAGCAATCATGTCTTTGGTCAGCACAAAGTTGCCCAGTGATTTGGACATTTTTTCATTGTCAATATTAATATACCCATTGTGCATCCAGTAATGAGCAAACGTTTCGTCATTCATAGCCTCTGACTGAGCGATTTCATTTTCATGGTGCGGAAATGCCAGATCCTGCCCCCCCGCATGAATATCAATGGTTTCACCGAGGTATTTTTCAGCCATAGCTGAGCATTCAATATGCCACCCGGGACGTCCCTGGCCCCACGGCGAATCCCAGGCAATTTCACCGTCTTTTGCTTGTTTCCAGAGAGCGAAGTCCAGCGGGTTTTCTTTTTTCTCACCAACCTGGATGCGGGCACCCGATCGCAATTCATCAATCGACTGATGCGAAAGTTTACCATAATCAGCAAACGAACGCGGTTTAAAGTAAACATCACCATCGACTTCATAAGCGTAGCCTTTATCAATAAGACCGCTGATAAAATGAATAATGTCATCCATCGTTTCTGTCACACGCGGATTGTAAGTTGCCTGTTTAACCCCGAGAGCCTCAATATCCGCCAGGTAGGCATCAATGAACCTATTGGCCACATCCGGCACTTGCTCATTCCGCTCGTTCGCAGCATTGATGATTTTATCGTCAACATCTGTAAAATTCAGCACGTATGTTACATCATAGCCTTTATATTCAAAGTAGCGTCTGACCGTATCAAATACAATCGCTGGCCGGGCATTGCCGATGTGAATATAATTATAGACGGTCGGGCCACAAACATACATGCGTACGCTGTCAGTTTCAATTGGCTTAAAAAGCTCTTTTTCCTGTGTCAGCGTATTATAAATGGTGATGGCCATTATACGTCACTTCCTTCCCTTTAATTGTTCAATTTCTTCTTTCAGCATATCAATTTCCTGCTGCAGTTTATCACAGCGATCGGATACAGGATCAGGGAGTTTTTGGTGGTCCAGATTCTTCTTCACCTTTTCACCATTTTGGACGACAACACGGCCAGGGACACCGACGACAGTCGAATGGTCAGGAACATCTTGCAAAACAATCGAACCGGCGCCGACTTTCGCACTGTTGCCGATAGTGATATTGCCAAGCACCCTGGCTCCCGTAGTGATCATTGCATTATCTTTAATAGTTGGATGCCGTTTCCCCTTTTCTTTGCCTGTGCCGCCCAGTGTCACACCCTGAAACAAGGTGACATTATCGCCAATTTCACTCGTTTCACCAATAACAATGCCCATTCCGTGATCAATAAACAGCTTCCGGCCAATTTTTGCGCCCGGGTGAATTTCAATTCCCGTCAGAAAACGACTGATCTGGGAAATCACCCGTGCGATGAAAAACAAGCGGTGATTAAAGAAAAAATGTGCTAGACGATGGAACCATATCGCGTGCAGCCCGGCGTAAGTGAGAAACACTTCGATATAAGACTTTGCTGCCGGGTCCTGATCAAAGACAGCATTCATATCTTCCTTCATACGCTTGAACAGCCCCATTTTACGGGTCCCCCCTATCTCATAATTGATTAAGCAAGCCGCCTGCAAAGAGCACCCTGATTGTTTCATAAAAAATAAGCGTCTTAGTGTATAGACTACACAGAGACGCTTAAAACGCGGTTCCACTCTGCTTGGAAAATGATACATATCTCCCAGCTTAGGCTCTGTTAACGGCAGAGTGCCGCCGTTATATACTCTCGTTCCATAACGGGCTCCAGGGTGCATTTCAAAGCGATGCTTAGAATCATTTACAGCCGGTGATGACTCTCTCTGCATAAGCATGGCCGCTTTTACTTCTCCCTGTCAACGCTTTTTATTTGAAATTAGCAAAACAATGGCAGTTGCGGACTTTCGTTGTGTCTTCACTATATGATATTTCAGACCAAATGTGAACTGATTAGGCTCCCAGCTGTTTTAACAGGTTATCCAGGCGTTGTACGACCGTATCCTTGCCTAAAAGCTCAATTGCAAGCGGCAGTTCCGGTCCGTGCGTCTGTCCGCTTGTCGCCACACGAATCGGCATGAACAGCCGTTTACCCCGATGGCCTGTCTCTTTTTGGGTTGCTTTAATCTGCTGCTGAATCGTGTCTTTCTCAAAGGTATCAAGATTAATCACCTTATCCGTGAACACCTGGAGAACTTCCGGCGCCTGTTCCTGCCGCAGCACCTCCATAGCTGTATCATCATAACTGACGGACCCTCTGAAAAATAAATCCGTTAAGTCAACAATTTCCGCGCCGTACTGGAGCTGCTTTTGATACAGAGCAATTAATTTCTCTGCCCATTGCCGTGTCTCCTCATCCATCCTTTCCGGCAGACAACCGGCTTCAATCAGATACGGCAGCGTCAATTCAATGATCCTGTCTGTATCGGCATTCTTAATGTATTGGTTATTCATCCATTTCAGTTTATCCTGATCAAAAACGGCTGGAGAAGTTGACAGTCGTTCTGGATCAAAGATGTCAATCAGCTGATCTTTAGTGAATATCTCTTCTTCACCTTCAGGGGACCAGCCCAGCAAGGTAATGAAATTAAACAGCGCTTCAGGCAAGTAACCCATATTGTAATACTGTTCAATAAACTGCATAATATGCTCATCACGCTTGCTCAATTTTTTATGCTGTTCATTCATGATCAAAGTCATATGGCCAAATTTTGGCGGTTCCCAGCCAAATGCTTCATAGATCATCAGCTGCTTAGGCGTGTTGGAAATATGCTCCTCACCCCGCAGCACATCAGTGATTCCCATGAGATGATCGTCAATTGCCACCGCAAAGTTATAAGTTGGTGTTCCATTTTTCTTAACGATGACCCAGTCGCCAAAATCACTTGATTCAAACGAAATATTGCCTCGCACAATATCCATGAATGTATACGTCTGCTGATCAGGAACCCGCAGCCGGATGCTTGGCTCACGGCCCTCCTGTTCATATTGAGCCTTCTGTTCGTCTGTTAAATCACGATGGGCTCCAGAGTATTTCGGGACTTCCCCTCTGGCACGCTGCCCTTCGCGTTCCTGCTCCAATTCTTCTTCAGTCATATAGCATTTATAAGCCAGTCCTCTTTCAAGCAGCTCATCAACATATTTCTGATAGATATCCAGACGATCCATCTGCCGGTAGGGTCCATAATCACCACCGGCATCGGGACCTTCATCCCAATCAATACCGAGCCATTTCAAATAAGTCATCTGACTTTTTTCACCATCGGCAACATTCCGTTTTTCATCTGTATCTTCTACCCGAATGATGAACGTCCCGTCAAAATGCCGGGCATATAGATAATTGAATAGTGCTGTGCGCGCGTTTCCAATATGCAGATTCCCCGTCGGGCTGGGTGCATATCGTACACGGACCTGATTTGCCATGCTGGTGCTCATCCCTTCTGTGAATAATTTGATTTATGATTCCAGATTGAGGATAGGACTTCCTCCGCTATCTTAATATGATTCGTCTTTAAGATTGATAACTATTGTGAAGTCCTGCCCTCACGGACTATAAAAAGTGATAACGTCCAAGTTATCACTTTTTATTCTCTCTATACGTTATACCGTTTTTACTGCGCTTTTTCAAGTAATTTAGGCTTGGCAAAGATCATTCTGCCCGCTGATGTCTGCAGGACGCTCGTTATCAGCACCTCAATTTTCTTGCCAATATGACCATGGCCATCCTCAACAACGATCATCGTACCATCATCAAGATAGGCGACACCCTGATTATGTTCTTTGCCGTCCTTAATCACGTGCACCGTTAATTCCTCACCCGGAAGAACAACGGGCTTAACCGCGTTCGCCAAATCATTAATGTTTAAGACAGGCACTTCCTGCAAATCGCAGACTTTATTTAAGTTGAAATCGTTCGTAACAACAATGCCGTCCATGACTTTAGCCAGTTTAATCAGCTTGCTGTCCACTTCAGGAATATCCTCAAAATCACCTTCATAGATCTCTACCGGTACCGGTAATTCCTTTTGAATTTTGTTCAGAATATCCAGTCCGCGGCGGCCACGATTTCGTTTCAGTACATCGGATGAGTCAGCAATATGCTGCAGTTCACCCAAAACAAATTGCGGAATAACAATCGTTCCTTCCAGAAAACTGGTCTGGCAAATATCAGCGATCCGCCCATCAATAATAACGCTGGTATCCAGAATTTTGACTTTAGGCCCTCTCGCGTTTTTCGCGGGTGCTGCATCACTTTCAGCTGCGTTATTCTCAGACTCAGAACCGCGCTTTTTCTCACGGTCTTTACGGTTTAGCAGATTCATAAGTTCGTCACGGCGGCGAAAGCCTACCTGAAACCCTAAATAACCCAGTAAAATTGTGATAAATAGCGGCAAAACCTGTGACACGATATAGATATTAATTTTTGCCAGTGGAATAGTAACCAAATAAGCGATCACCAAACCGCCAATCAAACCTAAACCGCCGAATAACAAATCACCAACGGGCACTTTGATCAGCGCCTCTTCCACCCAGCGTAAAAATCCGACAATATAACCTGCTATAAAATAAGACAGGATAAATAAAATTATTGCACCTGCAGCCATGCCTATATATGGGGATGCAACCCATGTTTCATCCGTGAAATCCAATAAATGAACTATATCCGGAATATACAAAAATCCAATGGTACCGCCACTTATGATAAAAAATAAATGAACAACCTTTTTTAGCACCACTGTTCACCTCCTGTCATTTATTATTGCCTACTTTCGCTAAAATAATCGTCCTATGGTGAATAAAATATATAATGTCATATAAAGTTTATCATAGTTAAATTTGTCAGTCAATTAAATAGCATAATATTATAGTATATTTAATATCAGGTGTCAAACCATGTATTCATACTACATAATGGAAAAAACTGTATAAGTCCTAAAAAATCATTGTGAGCTATTATCACTTAATGTTCTATCCCAGCCTCTAAAGCTTCCTGCACGGAGTTAACCCCCACAATTTCAACCGAATCAGGCGGTGTCCAGCCCTCCAGATTATTCTGCGGACAGATAACACGTTTAAAACCCAGTTTAGCCGCTTCCTGAACGCGCTGCTCTACCCGGGACACCCTTCTTATCTCCCCAGTCAAACCAACCTCTCCAATAATGATGTCTTCTGGTTTTGTCGGCTGATTTCTAAAACTTGAAGCGATACTGACAGCTACAGCCAAATCAATCGCGGGTTCATCAAGCTTAACCCCGCCTGCCACTTTAATATAAGCATCCTGATTTTGCAGCATCATTCCGACGCGTTTTTCCAAAACGGCCATCAATAGCGGCACCCGATTCGTGTCAATGCCGGTAGCCATTCGCCTTGGATTGCCGAAACTGGTCGCTGATATCAATGCCTGTATCTCGACAAGTACAGGACGCGTTCCCTCCATCGATGCAACAACGGTTGAACCGGCAGCTCCCTGCGACCGCTCCTCTAAAAAGATTTCCGACGGATTCATGACTTCGCGCAAGCCCTCTTCTTTCATTTCAAATATACCCATTTCATGCGTACTGCCAAAGCGGTTTTTCACACTGCGCAAAATGCGATACGTATGGTGCTGCTCACCTTCAAAATAAAGAACGGCATCCACCATATGTTCCAGCATCCGCGGCCCGGCAATCGCACCTTCTTTGGTAACATGACCAACAATGAAAATCGGAATGCCTTTTGATTTAGCAATACGCATGAGTTCGCTGGTGCTGTCACGCACTTGCGAAACACTCCCTGGCGCACTTGTTACTTCTTCACGATAAGTTGTCTGGATCGAATCAATGATAACAAGCGCAGGATTCGTCTGCTCAATGTGATAAACAATGTCCCTTAAATTCGTTTCAGCTAACACATACAATAATTCCGTATTGATGCCGAGACGATCAGCCCGCAGTTTTGTCTGCCGGACAGACTCTTCACCGGAAATATATAAAACAGGCAGCTGCTGATCAGCCAACTGCGCAGAAATCTGCAGCAGCAGCGTCGATTTGCCAATGCCCGGATCCCCTCCAATAAGAGCCAGAGAGCCGGGAACAATCCCGCCGCCGAGAACACGGTTAAACTCCTCCATGGCAATCGTCATGCGAGGCTCCTTCTGCATTTCCACTGCTGTAATGCTCTCCGGATGCTGGGTGGCTTGATGATCCCTGCCTATCGTATGTCCGCGCGACGCAGAAGATGCCTCAAGCTCTTCGACAAGCGAATTCCAGCTGCCGCATTCGGGGCATTTCCCCATCCATTTGGGAGATTCATAACCACATTCCTGACAAACGTAAGTCGTTTTGCGTTTAGCCACTAATATCCTTCCCCTTCGTATCCTCTAGTATAAACGAATGAGCCCAAATGTTAATTACACCCGTCTATCAAATATATAGAGTCTGTTCCATAATTATTCCATACATGCCATTGTACCATTTGCCCAAGCTGGATGCGTGAAGCAAAAAGCTGAAAGGTAAAGGCCTTTCAGCTTTTTTATGACACACATATGATTCATAGCATTACTTTTTAAGTTAAAACTGTAAATTCGCCTTTATTATTCAGGCCGACTTTGACTTTTTCACCTTTTTTAAAGCTCTCTTTTAATAACTCTTCAGAAAGCAGATCCTCAACGTTTTTCTGAATAGACCGGCGCAGAGGCCGTGCACCATATTCCGGATCAAATCCTTCGTTGGCGATTTTCTCCACTGCTTTATCCGTCAGGGAAAATTCGATGTCCTGTTCCTTCAAACGTTCTTGCAGCTGTTTCACCATCAGATTAACAATATATTTCATATGTTTTCTTTCCAGAGAGTGGAACACAATGGTTTCATCAATCCGGTTCAGGAATTCAGGCCGGAAGGATTTTTTCAGGGCATCGGTCACTTTCGTTTTCATGTTCTGATAATCCTGCTCTTCGTTATCCAAAGTGAAACCGACGTATTTATTCCGTCTTAGTTCATCAGCCCCGACGTTCGACGTCATAATAAGAACTGTATTGCGGAAGTCAATAACACGGCCTTTCGCATCCGTCAGGCGGCCGTCTTCCAGCACTTGCAGTAAAATATTAAAGACCTCTGGATGCGCTTTTTCCACCTCATCCAGCAAGACGACCGAATAAGGTTTTGTCCGTACCTTCTCAGTCAATTGGCCGCCTTCCTCATAACCGACATAGCCGGGCGGCGAACCTACCAAGCGCGATGTAGAATGTCTTTCCATGTACTCAGACATATCAAGACGGATCATCGATTCCTCATCAGCAAACATGGCTTCAGCCAGCGCTCTGGCAAGCTCTGTCTTTCCAACACCAGTCGGGCCAAGGAATATGAATGAGCCAATTGGACGCTTCGGATCCTTCAATCCAGCACGAGCTCGGCGAATCGCTTTAGCAACCGCATTAACAGCCTCTTCTTGACCGATAACCCGATTATGCAAGGTATCCTCCAGGTTCAGCAGCCGCTCACTTTCGTCTTTTGTCATCGTTTCAACCGGCACACCCGTCCAAACGGAAACAACTCTTGCAATATCCTCCATCACGACTTCTGTATCTTCCTGCCCCTGTTTCTCCATCCATTCATTTTTGGTCTCATCGACTTCTTCGCGCAGACGCTGCTCAGAATCACGCAATGAAGCAGCCCGTTCAAATTCCTGACCCTGCACAGCAGATTCTTTTTCAGTCCGCACGTCCTCAAGCTTTTGTTCCAGTTCTTTTAAATTGGATGGTACTGTATAGGAACGCAGGCGCACTTTTGAACCTGCTTCATCAATCAGATCGATCGCTTTATCAGGAAGGAAGCGGTCAGTTATATACCGGTCGGATAAATTGGCTGCCGCTTCGATAGCATCATCGGTGATCGTTACACGGTGATGGGCTTCATAGCGGTCACGCAGTCCTTTTAAGATCTGAGTTGTTTCATTCAAGGTTGGCTCATCAACTTGTACGGGCTGGAACCGGCGTTCAAGGGCAGCATCTTTTTCAATATATTTCCGGTACTCATCAAGTGTCGTTGCCCCAATGCATTGCAAATCACCCCGAGAAAGAGCCGGTTTCAAAATATTGGAGGCGTCAATTGCGCCTTCCGCACCACCTGCACCAATCAGTGTATGGAGTTCATCAATAAACAATATGACGTTGCCTGCCTGTCTTATTTCCTCCATCACTTTTTTAAGCCGGTCTTCAAATTCACCGCGGTATTTCGTTCCGGCAACAACGGTCCCCATGTCAAGTGTCATCACACGTTTGCCACGCAATATCTCCGGTACTTCATGATTGACAATTTCTTGGGCAAGTCCTTCTGCTACCGCCGTTTTACCGACACCGGATTCACCGATCAGGACGGGATTATTTTTCGTCCGACGGCTTAAGACCTCAACAACCCGCTGAATTTCCGTGCTGCGGCCGATTACTGGATCGACATCACCGCTTTTGGCACTCTCAGTTAAATCACGTGCCAATGAGTCAAGTGTTGGTGTGCTGGCATTCGATGACTGAGCACCGCGTCCCTGCCGTCCTGCCTGTGACTCATTGCTTCCCAGAAGCTGAAGCACTTGCTGGCGGGACTTATTAAGACTTACGCCCAGATTGTTCAGGACGCGTGCAGCCACACCTTCACCTTCACGAATCAGACCAAGCAAAATATGTTCTGTTCCTACATAAGAGTGACCCAGTTTGCGTGCTTCATCCTGTGACAATTCCACAACCTTTTTAGCACGCGGTGTATAATGAATCGTCTGCATTGGCTGACTGCCTGTGCCGATGAGTTTCTCCACTTCCTCCTGAACCTTCGTTACTTCCACTTCAAGCGACTCAAGGGCCTTAGCCGCGATGCCACTGCCTTCGCGGACGAGTCCCAATAAAATATGTTCTGTGCCGATGTTATTATGTCCAAGTCTGACGGCCTCTTCCTGAGATAAGGCCAGTACCTTTTGTGCACGCTCAGTAAAACGTCCAAACATCATATCATTTTTCCTCCTCGCTACACTTCTAATTGTATGCGTTCCCGAATGAGCGATGCCCGTAACACATCCCGTTCACTCGGCGTCAGATTTTTTTCGGCGTATTGCTGCAGAAATCCGGGCTGTGTCAGAATCATTAATTCATTTAATATCGTACGGGAAACATTTTCAATAATCCCCAAATCAATGCCGAGACGGGTGTCTGATAAACATTGAGCAGCCTCCTTCGACTCAATAATCCGACTGTAGGCTAATATACCATATGAACGATAAATCTGGTCCTCAAGTTGTGTACCTGATTCTTTCATGGTGTAGTGCCGCGCCTTTCGCTCATGTTCGATCAGTTCACTGACAACACTCTGCAAATCTGCGACAATATCTTCTTCTGATTTCCCAAGCGTTATCTGATTGGAGATTTGAAAAATATTGCCAGTCGTTTCACTGCCTTCTCCGTAAATTCCGCGAATGACCAGGCCCAGCTGATTAATAGCCGGCACCATGCGGTTGAGCTGATTCGTCAGCGAGAGAGCAGGCAGATGCATCATAACCGATGCTCGCATCCCGGTCCCAACATTGGTCGGACAGCCTGTTAGATAGCCGTGTTTTTCATCATAAGCATAATCAATCTTTTCCTCAAGCCAATCATCCAGTTCAGACACTTTTGTAAGAACATGATTCAGCTGAAATCCAGGTGAATAAAGTTGTATGCGCAGATGATCTTCTTCATTCACCATAATGGATACCTGCTCATTTTTAGAAATAAGCACAGCCGATGCCTGATTTTGTTTGGCTAAATGCGGACTGATCAGATGCTTTTCAACCAGGACACGTCGTTCGGTCGATGACAAGTCTTCAATAGGCATAAAAGCAAAGTCATGGTAATCCTGAAATGACTGGTTCTCATATTCCCGCTGGATAAAATCACTGATATGCGTCAAATCATCTTCATCGGCCATAATCGGAAATGTATACTGAGCAAAGTTCCGGGCCAGCCTGATTCGTGTACTCAGAATAATATCACTGTCAGGACCATCCTCACGCATCCATGGACTGATTGCCTCATTCATAAACTGCTGCAGTGTCACGCATCATCACCCCGCGTTTGTGCCTCTAATTCCTTAATTTTATCCCGGACTTCAGCCGCTTCCTCAAATGCCTCATTTTGAATTAAGCGCTGCAACTCTTCTTTGTAAGCATCAACTTCTTTTTTAATACGGATTGTCCCGCCAATACGTGCCGGAATTTTTCCGTGATGTGTCGTGTTACCGCCGTGAACCCTGCGGAAAATAGGATCCAGATGCTCCGAAAAAGTTTCATAACATGCTGGACAGCCAAACTTCCCAACTCGTTTAAATTGTGAAAGCTTCATTCCGCATTGTGAGCACTGCGTTTCCTCTGTCTGTGAATCGGATGCCGTTTGGATATTGTCATAAGTGGTGCCGAATAATCCGGATAATAAATGATGCAGTGAATACCCCTCGTCAGGATAGCTCATATAGCCCTTTTCAATGGCACAGATTTCACAGACATAGACATCCGTTTTCTCGCCATTAATAACCTGGCTGAAACGGAGTGTCGCCGGACGATTGTGGCATTCCTGGCACTCCATATGGTGTCCTCCTCACTTATTTGTTTAGATACTTAAGCGTTGCAAGCATTGAGCTCAAAAGGCGTGCACGCACCTCATCCCGCACAGGCAGCTGAAAGGCAATCGTCTCCCGCTTTATAGCACTTAGCATAATGTTGGCCTCGCGCTGTGTTACCAGTTCTTCTTCAAGCAGACGCTCCAAAACATCCACTGCTGCCTGCTGAGAAACAGTCGGGTTAATCATTCCAATAATATCATCGA
This sequence comes from Lentibacillus kimchii, assembly GCF_042666895.1. GTDB lineage: Bacteria > Bacillota > Bacilli > Bacillales > Amphibacillaceae > Lentibacillus > Lentibacillus kimchii. Next base: position 2,091 of record NZ_JBHTGR010000008.1, on the reverse strand, counting down.
TTAATTCCGCTTTGTCCTGATGCTTAACACGCTTGATCCGAATATAGCCGCCACCGCCACGCTTGCTTTCCACACTATACCCTTTTTCCATCGTAAAACGGGTTTTAATCACATAATTAATTTGTGACGGAACACACTGAAATTCTTCAGCAAGTTCACTCCGTTTAATATCAACCACATCTTTACCTGCCGTCTCCAATATTTGTTTCAAATGCTGTTCGATGATATCCGAAATGTTACGCATTGACCCTTCTCCTCTCATCTTATGACTCATCGTTTACCGGTTTGATAAGATTTGAATTGGTATGATTTTGACTTTGACTAACTTTGACTATACATCCATTATACGATATGTGCACAGAGATGCAAGAGATAGCCTACCCTTATTTTAGACAATGACAACTAAAATGAAACACTGGATAAACGAAGAAGTCAAACAGGCCTTTTTCTATCTCACACTAGTTACGAAAGTGTCTATTGAGAAAGAAACATCAGCCACAGATAGAGGTTTCATACGTATAAAGAATCCTCCCGGGGCATTAATTAAACTGAAGAAGCGGCTGGGACAAAAATACGAACTGCTTGCGTGACTGAACCGCTCCGGAAAATGACATCTTCTCCGCGGGCGGCTCATGACCCTCATCAAGCTGGCGAGCTCCGGGGTCTCACCTATCCTATGCTCCCGCAGGCGTCTCCGTTTTTTCCTCGGCTGAATCGGAGCATTGTTCGACGCTTGAGTTAGTCGTTTTCGTTATGTCCCAGCCTCTTTTAATCATCTCGTATATGATATCATACCGGCTTACAGAGATTAAAATCTGCCGTTCAAATATGAGCGGTCAGCGTCGTTCAGATATACTTTTAACATAGGCAAGTTTCGAAATTTCTTCAAACAAAGCAAGTTGTTCCATATATTGTTTCTCCGATTCGATTTTCACAACAATATGACGGACATCGTCAGAAATCCGCTCTATTTCCACGTGTTTTATCGTAAGTGAGTAGGATTCAAAAATTGAAACAACATGATTAATTTGCAATCCTGGAAGCGCCGCAATTTCAATTAAATAAGAATAGTGCCGCTGAAAGCGTTTTTCAAATTTATTTAGAAATATCAGACTCAATAAAATAATCAGTGTTGTGAACACGGCAGCGAAGTACATACCAGCACCCACAACCAAGCCCAGACCAGCAACTGTCCAAATCGAGGCGGCTGTTGTTAATCCTCTGATCGTCGAGCCATGCACAATAATGGTTCCTGCACCTAAAAATCCAATACCGCTAATAACATAGGAAGGAATACGTGCTGGATCAAACCGTATATTACCGTCAGCACCAATGAATCTGTCAAATCCATATATAGATAAAAGCATCATAAGACACGCACCGACTCCGACCAATATATGTGTCCGGAAACCGGCTGACTGATTTTTTAATTCCCTTTCAAACCCGATTAAACCGGATAAAACTAAGGCACTTAAAAGACGTATCATAAGAGTTGCCAAATCACCTTCAACAAATTCATCCAGAAAGCTTATCATACTCGATCATTCCCTTTACAGAAATTAATAGTATACTGCCATTCACAAAAGCAGATATAAAACTGTGATATACCGCAGTGCTAACAGAATATTAAAAAGGCATAGTTATAAGGGGATATGATTATATTATATGTAACGTCATTTGCATTCATTTCAGCAGTAAGCATGGCTGTAAAATCAGCAGTTCGTGAGATAAAGCTAAATTTAACCTAAAAATAAAAGAGCTGATCCATTAAAGGTCAGCCCTTTTGTATTGCCTGGCAGCATCCTACTCTTGCAGGGGTCAAACCCCAACTACCATCGGCGCTGGAGAGCTTAACTGCTGTGTTCGGCATGGAAACAGGTGTGTCCTCTCCGCTATCGCCACCAGACCTTATGCTATTTTTTATCCTAATGAAGCACAGAAACCATTATAAGCATTTTTAATTCAAAATGCAAGAGGTTTTTTAAAGCTTTGCACCCTGAAAACTAAATAAGAGAACCATCAAGCTGCATCCTGTTAGTTAAGTCCTCGATCGATTAGTATCCGTCAGCTTCACGTGTCGCCACGCTTCCA
>NZ_JBHTGR010000007.1:0-26812 GCF_042666895.1 Lentibacillus kimchii | reverse complement strand
AGATGTTTGAATCGCTGGAGGAACAAGTTTAAACGACTAAAACACTGGCTAACTAAATTCAAAAGGGATAGGGTCATTTACACAAAATTATTGACGCCCCCTTTTAGCTAATAATAGTATATAAGTTATATTATAAACAGACATTATGTTTATGGAGGTGTTATCTTGAAATTGTTACACTTATCTATAAATGGGATAAATCTCTTTCGGGATGGACTTGAATTAGACTTTATAGCTCGACAACGAGTGACTGATAATAACAGCGAGAATTTGACTCACTTATTTAGTTCTATATATAAGCAAGATATTTTAGGTATTATTGGAATCAATGCTTCAGGAAAAACAACGGCTTTACGTTGGATTTCATTGATACTTGATATTTACTTACGAGAAGGAAAAGTGAATGATAAAGACCATCGGGTTTTATTGCAAAATCAAACTATAACGGCAGAGGCATATTTTTCTGACGGAATTAATTTATATAAAATTCAATCCTTGATAAAACCAGCAGAAGATGGTGAGCCGATTTTTGATGAAGAAAGACTCTGGATAAAGAAACAAACGAAAACTTTAAGCAGAATAAAATTGCTTGAATTCACAGATCACCATTTAGATACTGTACGTTCAAAAGAAGAATTATCTTTTCTCTCTGATTATATGAGTATTATGATATCACTTAAGAAAAAGCATGGTACAAATCCTATCGTGGTTGATCAGCTGCAGGATACAAACATTAATTTAATGAGAGTAATAGGGGATGTACCGACCGAGGTCATTCAATTTCTAGATGATAATATTGAGTATGTGTCTTATGATGGTAATTCTGAAGGAAAAATACATATTCAATTAAAATTTAAAAACAAAGAGGATATTATTTATATATATGATCCTTTGCAATTACCTATATATCTGTCTTCAGGTACCATCAAAGGATTGAATGTCTTCGCAGGAATCGAAAATGTTATGGCCAGCGGTGGCTTTCTAATTGTAGATGAATTGGAAAACCATTTTAATGAAGCGATTGTAAGAATGATTATACAAATGTTCAAACACAAAGATATTAACGTAATGGGTGCTACGCTAATTTTCACGACACATTATGCAGCACTTTTAGATGAATTTGACAGAAATGATACTATATATATTAGCTTTAAAGAAGAGACTTTGCATTTGAAAAACATGTATGATTTATTGGATAGAAATGATTTTAAGAAGAGTGACGTATATCAGAGTAGTTATTTAGGGAAAACGGCTCCTTCATATGAAGCTTATATGGGATTAAAAAATTATTTTTTGCAGCTTGGAAAAAATATACGAAATAAAATGGAGTCGAAATAAATGAGCATGGTCGCTTGTATTTGCGAGGGAAACGCTGAAAGAGCTGTTATAGATTTATTATTGGATCATGATTGTTTAAACTTTACACGGTCAGAAATGTTAGAAGGGGAAGTTCTAAAATATAGAAGTGCTAAGAGCTTTCAAAAAAACGTTTTAAATAAGACTATGAATGAAAAAATCAGGATTTATCGAATACTGGATTCAATAAATGAAAACTTTCAAATTACGGGACCTTTTGAAAAAAAGTCGAAGAAATTGTGAATGTCATTACTGCTCCAGAAATAGAGATGCTTATTATACATGCAGAGGATTGTTATGATGATTATTCCAAAAAAGGGCTGAAGCCAAGTGACTATGTTAAGCAGCAACTTAAAATGAGTAATATAAAAAATTATAACGTATTTAAAGACTATTTCAGTGATATAGATAAGTTAAAGAATGCTATTAGGGTTTATCACTCTAAAACAAAATATAAAGATAGTACTATTTATCAACGATTAATTAAATAACAGCCATATTAATCGTTGATTTCCAATGAGCGAAAAATGTATAAAATATCCAGACTCTGAGCCAGTGCTTCAGGCAAATTTTTATTAAGATAGTATATAGGGAAGATCTCTTGTAGATGTTGTATGCTAACTCTGCAGGGAAGGGTCTTCCTTTTTCTATGACCATCTTTTCATCTAATCCATTTATACAAACTGCTTTTCACATTCAGTTAAATTTTCTGCAGCAGGTAAGTTTGCTCAAGGTGTTAAAATTGAGTAGCACTTATATTGTGGTGACACTGCTCGATACGCAGGCTTTGTCATGACGGAGATAAAGAAGGCTCCGGAAATAGACGTCACTTATTATGCAAACTAGAGAAAAAGGTGGATTTAAGCGTGGGTTTGTTTAACATTTTAAAAAGAATCGTGGGTAAGGATAAATCAGCCCCGAAAGCTCTCGAAGAACAATCAGCATCAAATGTTAACGTGTCTGAAACGGCTGACAGTGAAACGCAACTGGACCCGATCTATCTTGAGCCATTATCGAATGGTCTATTGCCAGGTGAGGTTCTCTTAATTGATTGGATGGATGGCAAGGACACGAATTCGAACATCCCCGACTATTTTTCTGATAGATATGGCTTGGACCCCGAAACGTCCGTGGCTAAATTACGGGAAGAAGCATTTATGACGGAAGCTGGTTTGGTTGAATCATTACAGTCATTTAAAGTACCTGAACTCAAAGATATATTAAGGCAAAATGAGCTGAAGGTCTCCGGAAAAAAACAAGAGCTTATCGACCGTTTGATGGATTATTTAGACGAAGCGGTCATTCATAACTATATTCAGCAAAAGCCATTTAAACGAACGTCAAAAGGTCAGCAGGCTTTAGATGACTACGACTATATTGTGTCAGCTCATAAGAACGAATCAAAAGATGGTATTTATAATATGGGTGAAGCTATTAAGTATGTGAGTCAATTGGATTATCAGCCCAGTAATAGTGAGATTTCCTGGGCGCTGTTTCAGAATGCATTAGTAACGCATTACCAGAATCAGGACTTTCGTTCATATAGAAACGTTTATCATCATATGGCTCAGCAACTGCAGCGAGAAGAGGATTTTGAGAATGCCCTTCTATACTATCTGGAGATTTTTATAATCGATTTAAGTGGTCTTGAAAACGGTGATGGCCTCGAAAGTCCCGAACGTGTGCAGATTGTTCCTGGTATCATAAATAATATTGAAAACTTATATGCCAAGCTTGATCTTGATAAAGAATCCATTCAAGATCTGTTCGGACAAGCCTGGGAAAATGTTTCCTCTTCATTGCCATTTCATTCTTTGGACCAGGAAGCATGCTTTCAGCGTTTATTAGCGACTCTTTAGCTTACGTGCCTGTCACCACCCGGGTTTTGTCGTTTTATGTCGGAAACGCAGGGGTGACAGGCACTGTGTGTGAGTTATTTTTTGAGGATGATGCTATTTAATTGAATTATTCATGTCTTTGATCATTTTTTTGTAATAGAGAACATGACCAATCCAAAATCCCGCGTAAATCAATACGAATAAAGTGAGGTTCAGGAGAATAGGCCAGACTTCCAGTGACTGAAGTCCGGTGCCAAGCATGATAATATGAAAAACAACAAGTGATACTGAAAAATGCACGATCGTTTTTTTCAAGAGACTCCAATTCTCATTTTCATAGATGGAAGATGCAAAGCCGAAATACAGACCGATCAGCATGAATACGACTGTTGCAAGCCAAATTCGGGACAAGTTGTCGCTGTCAATTGAGAAATTTAAAATGGTCATGTAAATCAGCGTGAATATGCCGCCGTGAGCAAACCCCATCATACTTCGAAATAAAATCTTAGTCCCCATTTTTAATGACCTCCCATCATAAGCTGATTTTTTAATGCTTTGACATAATTACGTGATACATATTCCTTGTTTCCGGATTTAAAATAAACACATAGATTACCGTTGAAAGCTACTTCGAATCGCTGAATGTGTTCAATATTCCCGATTACTGACTTTGAAAACCGCTGGAATTTTTGTGATACCAGCAATTCTTCCACTTCATATAGCTTCATTTTTAATTCCATACGCTGCTTTCCCACTGCCGCAAAGACTTTGCGTCCCTCGGAAAATACGTAGTCGATGTCCTCTGGCTGGAGCAGTACCGATTGTTCCCCGTCGACTGCTACAATACGGCCTGGGTCTAAATTCTTGATTTTTTTAACCAGAGCATTCAAGTCTTCACTCCATTCCTTAGCATGAATCGTGACAAACGGTTCTTCATTATTTTCGTCGATATCAATTTGAATTTTCACTGATGCAGCTCACCTCCGATCTGTCTTAATTATGAGAAATAATGACAGATCTGACTACCACATTTGTATAAAATGCCGCCAATTTTGTATAACATGCCATATTCAGCTTATCAACGAAACAATCGGACGCGCCTGCTCCAGCGGGTGGCACACTTTGGTGCCTGTCACCACCCGGGTTTTGTCGTTTCATGTCGGAAAAGCAGGGGTGACAGGCACTGTTAATAGACTGGCATCTGCACTTGAACTTGACGTTAACGTTAATGTTATACTAATTGTTAGAAAATTGCATAAGGGAGGATGCTTATGAGTGAAGGTGAGGTCTATACCATTTCCGAACTCGCCAAGCAATTCGGGATTACGACGCGGACAATTCGGTATTATGAAGAGATCGGTTTGCTGCAGCCAGAACGCAGTGAGAGAGAACGGCGCTTATTTACTAGAAAAGAATACGTCCGTTTGCGCTTAATCATCCGTGGCAAAAAGTTTGGCTTTAACTTGGAAGAGATTGGCGACATGATTCAGTTGTTTGATCACGACCCATCCGGCAGAGCCCAGATGCAAAAGACGATGGCCTATGGCAGAGACAAAATAGAGGAGATAACGGCGCAAATTGATGATCTAATGCTTCTTCGTTCGGAAATGGCGGATTTAATGGATGACTTTCAAAAGCAATTACATGCGTTGGAGGGAGAAAAGGTATGAATATATCCGGACTGCTGGCTCATCAGGCAAGGAAAAATCCGAACCATGAAGGCATTGTTACCGATTCCGATCGCATCACGTATGGCGAATGGAACCAGCATGTTAATCAGCTGGCTGACAGTTTTCGGAAACTCGGGGTTGCCAAGGGCGATAAAGTTGTTTTGCACATGCCAAACACGAAAGAATTCTTATATACGTATTTTGCTGTGCACCGGCTGGGCGCGATTATTATCCCCATTAATGCCAAACTTGTCCAGCAGGAAATTTTATATATCGTGCGGCAAAGTGATGCCAAAGTATTTGTTACGCATGAAGATGTATTTGAACAGGTGAAGGATCTGCCTCAGGAAGCGAATCTCGATTATATAAAAACAGGACATAAAAAGGGCGAATGGTATTCATTTGAAAGGTTGCTCGAGCAAGGGTCACCTGATGATATTCCCTGTGATTTAATCGAGGGGGATGAAGCATCAATACTCTATACATCTGGTACGACTGGGCTGCCAAAGGGTGTTGTGTTCACGAATCGTAATATCCTGACGGTCGCAACTATGATCTGTATTGAAATGTCTATGAGTCCTGAAAGCAGAGTTCTTCATATGATGCCCTTAAGCCATTCCGCACCATTGCATTTATTTCTGATTGCAGGTACTTATGTGGGTGCTACTCACGTCCTGGCTTCAGCGTTTTCGCCGGAGACCTTGCTGCAAAAAGTCGACCGGGAAAAAACAACGCATTTTTTCGGTGCGCCGGTTGCCTATCTGACCACGGCCAAGCATCCTGATATTCAGCAATACGATCTGTCGTCAATGCAGTATTGGGTTTATGGCGGAGCGCCGTTGTCCCAGCATGATGTGCATCTGGTCAAAGATGCCTTCTCTACCGATCGGCTAATGTGTGTTTATGGTCCAACGGAGGCGGGTCCGAATGGGACGATTCTAACCTTTGATGCCCAGGATACGAAAGCCGGAAGTATTGGCAATCGCGCTGCCATGCAGTGTGAAATCAAAGTGGTGGATGAATCCGGCTTTGAAGTCAAAACAGACGAAATCGGCGAGATCATCTTGCGGGGTGAAGGCAATATGAAAGGTTACTATAAAGAACAAGAGAAAACAGATGCGGTGCTCAAGAATAATTGGTTTTACACGGGCGATATGGCCAAACAGGATGAAGACGGCTATTATTGGATGATCGACCGGAAGAAGGATATGATCATATCCGGCGGTGTTAATATTTATCCGAAAGAAATCGAAAATGTTCTCAGCACGCATCCAAACATTGCAGAAGCCGCTGTCATTGGTGTTCCGAATCCTGACTGGGGCGAAACTGTCAAGGCGTTTGTTGTGCCTGAAGAAGATGTTCACGATATAGAGGGTATGTGCCGCGCGTTTTTGGAAGGAAAGATTGCGCACGACAAAGTGCCGAAATTATATGACGTTTTGGAAGCGCTACCAAGAAATGCAACAGGGAAATTGTTAAAAACTCAATTGCGTGAGTAAAAGGGCTAAATAATGTTGGGAGGTTCATATGAATACGAATTTTTACAGGGAAGATCCTCATCTAAAAACCATACTCGAGGAACGTTTGTCTCCGGATTTTTTGGTGTTTGCCGATAACGAACTGGATCAGTTTGGTGCATTATGTGCGGGTGAGATTGACAGGCGGGCGGTTCATACCGATCGAAAAGGTCAGCCTGAACTCATCCCCTATGACAAAATGGGAAATGAGATATCATATGTCTGGCTGAATGAAGGGTACAAAAAAACAGTTGAGGAAACGTATAACACGGGCATTGTCGGCTATATTCATAAGGACATTCCTGAACTGGGACATAAGGGGAATTATGTCTATTCCTATGCGCAAAACTATTTGTTAGCGCATGCCGAGCCTGGTTTCGACTGTCCGGTTGCCCTGACTATGGCAACAGCCTATTTAATCGATCATTATGCTTCGGCAGCGCTGAAAGAAAGATTTTTGCCGCATGTTCTGGCAACAGGGGATACTGAGCTGTATGAAGGTGCTACGCTGTTAACGGAGCGCCAAGGCGGATCTGATGTCGGTGCTAATGACGTCAGAGCTGAGCGTGACGGTGAAATCTACCGCATTACTGGTGAAAAATATTTTGCCAGTAATGCTGGTGCCTGTGGCGTGGCGATGGTGCTCGCGCGTCTCGATGGTGCGCCGGAAGGAACGAAAGGATTGAGTTTATTCCTTGTTCCGTGGGAAGAAAACAGGGCTGGAAATCGGCTGCGGATTCGGAGACTGAAGGATAAATTAGGGGTTCGGGCGGTTCCATCAGCCGAAGTCGAATTTACCGGCGCAAAAGGCTATTTAGTAGGTGAGGAAAATCAAGGATTCTACTATATGGCAGAAGCTTTGAACCTGTCACGTGTTTCCAATGCCATCTCGTCGCTGGGGATTATGCGCCGTGCCTACTTGGAAGCCAGAGATTATGCCAAATACCGGGAAGCGTTCGGCAGTCAGTTGGTCAACTATCCTATGGTTGAGGAAACGTTAAGTGTTCTTGCAGCCAAGCAGGAAGTGGAAATGGACGCTGTCTTTAACATGATAACGCTGATGGATAAGGTGATGGGTCCCGATTCGAAAGACGTATCCGAACGGGAACGCATACTATTCCGGCTTTATGTCGCGACATTAAAAGTGGAAACCGCCAAGCAATCTATTCAATTCGCACATGAAGCTATTGAAATGCATGGGGGGAATGGGTATATTGAGGACTTTGTAACGCCGCGATTATTGCGGGATGCTCAGGTTCTAACCGTTTGGGAAGGAAGCGAAAACATCCTCGCTCTGGAAGTACTGCGGCTGATAAAAAAATACCAGGTGGAGCATCTCTTTGCAGATGACATGCATGACCGATTGACGACGGTGCGGACAGAACAGCAAGAAGACGCTTCAGATGACGTCATAGGCTGGATAGAATTTGTGGAATCTAAACTAAATGATTTAGTTGAAAGACTAGCAGCGGTTAAGACGTTATCTGAGGATAAACAAATCTATTATGCTAAAAAGGCAGCTAAACAAATGACTGATCTGTTAGAGAGCGTCACTGCGATCGAAGCCTTTGGTAAAGGCAATCAAAGACAGCAAGCCATTTCTGAGGTATTCCTCCATAATCTATGGCAAGAACATGAATTTCAAGAGAATCCCATAACACTTAAACACTTTGCCACCATTGTTGGTTAGACATCGGGTGTCTGCTCTGTCTCGTAGGTAGCTGGTTCCGCGCGGATCCTGGGTGGTGCCTGTTCCGGGGGAGTGCCTGTCACCACCCGGTTTTTGTCAAATAATGTCGGATTTGTGTGGGGTGACAGTGTCAGCGGAATTTTCGAAATTTATTATTTGAAAATATAGAATTTTCGCTTCCATTCATGTATAATGATTAGCAATGATTAAGGAGGGGACTTTTTTGGAGGAGAGACAACAGACTCTGAACACAAAAACGGGGAAAAAACGGAATTGGAAAAAAATCATATGGATCACGCTGGGCATCATGCTGCTATTATTAATTGGTATTATCTTTTATGCAAACGAATACATAAATAAATCACTTCCGCAGCTGGAGGGAGAAATTGACCTGCCAGGTTTAGAGCAGGAGGCAACGGTTGTCACGGACGATAGTGGTGTTCCGCATATTACTGCGTCCAATGATCATGATGTGTATATGGCACAGGGCTATGTGCAGGCACAGAACCGGATGTTTCAAATGGAGATGTCACGGCGCCAGGCCTCGGGAACCTTAAGTGAAGTGGTCGGAGAGAAAGCCGTTGATCAGGATAAATATTTTCGCACGCTTGGCCTGAGACGGGCTGCCGAAGCGTCTTACGATATGTATTCTGATGAATCCAAAGCCGTGCTCCAGGCATTTGCAGACGGCGTTAATGCCTATATAGAGGATGCAACTGAGGAAGGAAGTCTTCCGGTTGAGTTTACGCTGATGGGCATCGAACCAGCTGAATGGACAGTTGTGGATTCGTTGACCATTGGCAAATATATGGCCTTTGATCTCGGCGGTCATTGGGAACGCCAGGCATTCAACTATTACGCTTTAAACAGATTTCCCGAAGATAAAGCAATGGAACTGTTTCCGGATTACCCCGACAATAAACCAGCAATTATTGGTGATGGCGAGATGGATATAGCCGGCAGTTTTGATGAGGCTGTGATTCCTAATGATTTTAACGGCAGCAACAACTGGGCTGTAAGCGGGGAAAAGACAGAAAATGGCTCGCCGCTTTTGGCTAATGACCCGCATCTGGGTCTCGCCACGCCATCCATTTGGGTGCAGATGGTTTTGGAAACAGACGATATGAAGGTTGACGGCGTTATTTTTGCTGGTATTCCAGGAATTATTTTAGGACATAACGAGCAGATTGCCTGGGGTGTGACGAATGTTGGCCCGGATGTTCAGCAGCTCTATGTCGAAAAACGGAACCCGGACAATGCGGATGAATTTTTGTTTGAAGATGAATGGGAAGAGGCTGATGTGATCGATGAGCCGATTAAAGTGAAAGACGGCGAAACGATTGATTATCAGGTGACAGAAACGCGGCACGGACCGATCGTTTCCGAATTTGCTGAAGAAAGTGGCGAGGACGAGGTGCTTTCTTTAAGGTGGACGGCACTTGACCCAACAACCGAGCTGGAAGCCATTCTGGAGATTGACCGAGCGTCGGATTGGGATGAATTTGAACAGGGTCTGGAAAAGTTTCTCGCCCCTGCGCAGAATTTCGTATTCGCATCCAAAGATGGCACGATTGCTTATAAAGCCAACGGACGGATCCCGATATATGACGACGGCGAAGATGCGCTGCTCCCACTTGAAGGATGGAAGGAAGAAACGGAATGGGATGATTTTATACCATTTGACGAATTACCAAGGGTTGTGAATCCTGATAAAGGGTTTATCGCAACAGCGAATAATAAGATCACAGGTGATGACTACCCCTATCACATCAGCAACGTATGGGCCCAGCCGTACCGCTATGAGCGTATTGCCGAGGTGCTGGAATCCGGCGACAATCTGACGGCAGACGATATGCAGGATTTGCAAATGGACACCACCGATCTGCAGGCAGAAGAGTTCCTGCCCCAGTTTTTAGATGTATTGGAAGATGCGTCACTGAACGACCGTGAGGAAAACGCCCTGGAGCGGCTCGGGGAATGGGATTTCTCTGATGACAAGGAGGATGCTGAACCGCTGATTTTTCGCCGCTGGTATGAGGAAATACAGGCAGTGATCTATGGTGACGACATCCCGGAATCGATGATGGATCTGTTTAGTGCAGAAGGGCAGACAACCGATCAATTACTGCGTGCTGCTTTAGACGGTGAACAATCTGTTTGGATAGAGGAAGCAGGCGGTCTGGAGGATGTGCTTGATAAATCGCTGACGAAAACGTTGGACCAATTGGCTGACGAATTCGGTGATGATATGAATGATTGGGCATGGGGGGATTATCACCAAGTGCAGTTCGAGCACCCGTTATCAGGTATTCATCCGGTTCTTGAATACTTTTTTAACAACAAGGATCCGCTTCCGGTTGATGGCAGCAGTGTGACACCAATGGCAGCGTCCTATAGTGAAGACGGTCTGGTGGATCACGGGGCTTCCTGGCGCTTTGTTACGGATACGGATGATCTTGACACCGGCTATCACATTGTCGGCCCCGGCCAGTTCGGTCATTTCCGCAGTGACTGGTATGACGACCAAGTAGACGATTGGGTAGAAGGCGATTACCACACGACACGTTTTGAGATGGAAGAGGGCGAGACGCTGAAGTTGAAGCCATGAAGTTAGAGAGCCTGTTTCGCTGAATAAAAATAGATAGACCCCGCGAAATTGATATCTTGCGGGGTCTTGTCTGGTTTAAAAACGATATGGGATACTTTCCACAAGGAACCAGAAAATAAAATCATTAGCTGACAGCCTATGTTTCACTTTTGTCTCTGTCTCTAAGTGTGCGCTTCATGACTTTGCCACTGGGATTTTTAGGGAGTTCATTTATAAGATCCACTTGTTTGGGAGCCTTGAATTTTGACATCCGCTCTTTGCAGAATGTAATAATGGCTTCTTCGGTCAGCTCTATACCTTCCTTGGGGACGACGACAGCTTTTACAGCTTCAATCCAATAGGCATCTGGAATGCTTATAACAGCTGCTTCAGACACGCCATCCATTTGATAAATAGTCTCTTCAATTTCACGGCTGGACACATTGACGCCGCCGGTATTGATCATATCTTTCTTTCTGTCGACTATAGTAATGTACCCTTCTTTGTCTTTTACGCCAAGATCACCGCTGTGCAGCCATCCACCGCGAAAAACCTCGGCTGTCTTTTCCGGATCGTTCAAATAACCCTTCATGGCATGTGGCGTGCGATGCACAATTTCACCAACTTCGCCGCAGGGTACTTCATTGTTTTCATCATCCACAATTTTTGTTTGCGTATGAAGCGATGGGACACCTGCTGAGCCCAGTTTACGCAGCTGATCTTCAGGTTGGAGTGCTGTAGCCAGCGGAGCAACTTCTGTCTGACCATAAAAGTTCCAAAACCTCGCATTAGGAAGTCGCTCAGCTAATTCCTTCAGGACCTCTTTCGGCATAATTGCAGCACCGTAATAGCATTTTTCTAAACTGGACAGATCGTATTTGTCAAAGTCTGAATGCCGCAACAACGCTATCCATACAGTCGGAGGTGCGAATAGCTGCGTTGCGCCTTCCCTTTCAATTGTTTTAAGAATGCTGTCTGGGTCGGCGGATCCGAGAATAATGCCGCTGGAACCAAGATAGATGCTTGGTCCAAGAAATACATGCAGCTGAGCACTATGATAAAAGGGCAGCGCATGAACCAGAATATCCCGTGACTCCATTTTCCCATCAATGACGCTGCTGACATATTCGCTGATAATGCTTTTATGAGATAGCATAACGCCTTTTGGGGAAGTTTCGGTACCGCTTGTATATAGGACTTGTGCTACATCATCATCGTCAATCGAAATATCGACAAATTCTGTTGAATGGTCTTCACGTGCCTCAGCTAATGTTGTCCAAGCAGCCAATTCCACATCAGAAACATCAATTGTATCCATTAAATAGCAGTGGTTTATAACAAGATTCGTCGCTGCGTGTTCCAATAGAGGGGCATACTCCTTAGAAGCTATGAGATTGCTAACATTTGCATGTTCTAAAATGTATCGGACTTCCTCACGGGTTAGCATATAGTTAATTGGAATCATAATCGCTCCAATACGTGCCAAAGCAAACTTAACAACGACAAAATCCAGACTGTTTTTGGACATTACCGCAACCATATCGCCCTTTTTGATGTCATCAGTTATCATAGCATGTGCCGTCTGATTAACCCGATCGTCCAGTTCTGCGTAGTTTAAACGCTGATCGTTGTAAGTGAGTGCCATTTTATGCGGCATCCGTTCCCGCGTTCGTACAAGTAAATCCCCAAGTGTATTTCGACGCGCTCGCTGTAATAAAATGTCTGTGTCTTGAAACGTATCTGCTCTCATCATCACCAACTCCTTTATGGTCTAAAAAATACGATTGAACAAGCTTCTTTATTTCAGTATAAGTTAACCATAAGTTAAATATGATTTAAATCATAATATTTTAACACTTATAGTGCTACACTCCTATACGACATCGGCGATATACAAATTTAAGACCGTAAAGCAGGAGCAAACCGGGAAGTGACAGGCACCATCACCAAAATAATTGAAATTGAAATACCGGTGGATTAGCAAGTAGATAAGGGTCGCTTGTGAACTGAAAACGATATTTCGAGTATCAGCGTGTTTTGATAATGCCCTTTTAACGCAATCTCACGCTCAAATGCTATTTTGACAAAAGATTGGCGACTGCTTATGATGTATTTAGCAATACCTCTATTTCCCTCTGCGTCCATTCAAAGTCTGGTGAACGCAAGCAAGACACGTTTTTTTATTTCCATAAACGATCTCCAGCACCTAACCTTCACTCGGACCTCATTAAAATGAAATCCCTTAGATGACGATGCTCGTGTGGTGTACAGAGAATTTAATATAAAGGAGCTGTTAAAGATGAGTCATGATATTTTCGGAACCAATAAGGCCGGCGAAATCATTGCTTATTTGCGCTTTACCATGGGTGATATAAAATCTGGTTCGGTTTATAGTCTTCTGGATGTTGATGAATACCATGCAGGCGTGAGCGGAACTGGTGATGCAGCCACGTTTTCTGAGGATCAGCTTGCACAAGCACTGGATCAATATAGGCAGTATCATTTTCAATATTCCGGTGAGACGAACACAATTGACGACTTGCAGCAAACGGAAGTTCTTAAGTTTTTCAACAATTGTTTTTATGCAGCTAAAGCTGAGAAAACAGTCCAGATATTTTTTGGCTGAAGATAGAATTCTGTTGTCGCATCCATATGCAAGCCTTTAAAAAGGTTTAGATTATCGCTCACGATTAATGTAAACTGTTATGGATTCAGGGGATGAGATAGAGGCTATTGCACACGTGTCACTTGGAGCTATGGCGCATCTTATGCGATTGCCTGGCATGATGGCAACGACTGGTTAAGAGCGTGGTAAGAATTTCTTTAATGCATGCCAATGATTAATCCGAGAAACGCTAATAAAATACCGTCGATATAACTTATACCCAGGTAGGTTATAAGCGTTTTCTTTTTGCTTTGGTAATAAAGGTTTAATCGTTTCAATTTTAAAGGTTGAAAAGGTCGTAAAAGCGCCCATAAAACCCGTTCCAAAAAGCAGGTGCCACGACGTTTTGATATCTGTTCCGACAAGCAGCCCCAGTATAGTGTCACCTGAAAAGCCAAAAATCAAACTCAATCCGTAGCGGAGTAACGCTCCGATCATTCCGGCTATACCGATTAGAACATAAATCATCATTTCTCATCCTTTTTTATAAAAAAGCGGACTTTTATCACTATACTGGAAATAAGAGGTGCCAGATACATAAACAACTCTAAACAATTTGAATTATCTATTTTTATCGCACCTAATGAAACTGTCTATGTTAGACTTTAAGTTAATAGGGTTAGTCGATTTGCAAACGCTTTAACAGCTCAGAAATGTACTTCATGGCGAGTATACCATTTACAGTCTTATTGACAAAAACCGACAAAAACCGGGGAGTGACAGGCACCGCGCGCAATCGAGTGACTCAAAGAATGGAGGTGCTTGGAGGTTGGGTTCCAGGTACATAAACAAGGTACATACACAATTCTGAATTGTGTATGTACCTGGCACTTTTCATTAATTATCAAGCAATTTGGCTACTTCTTCCTTATGCTTGGTTTCGTCTGCAATCATATCTTCCAGTTTGACGACAAGATCCGTGTAGCCTAGATCTTCCGCTTGTTTTCTCCGAGTTTCATAGCGTTCAATCGTATCTTCTTCAGCTTTCCTGATCGCTTTTAGCAATTCTGTCGTTTCGGCAGGCTGCTCAACTGATGCTGCTTCAGTTGTTGGAACGCCGCCAAGTGCACTTATTTTTTCAGAAAGATAAAGGGCGTGGCCCATTTCATCGTTGATTTCCTCTGTGAAAAAATCTTTTAAAGCAGCACGGTGTATGCCAGTAACGACCGCTGCGCTATATGTGTATTGAATAGCAGCTCCGTATTCATGTGCCAAATCAACATTTAATCCGTCAACTAATTGTTGTACATTTTGATTCATGGTTATCTCTCCCTTTGTATGATTTAAAAGCAGGTGCAAAAACTCAATCAATAGGTCTGCAGCTGATCCAAGAGGATGCAGACGTCCTTGCGATATCTATTTACAATATATATTATATTATAATTATTATAATTTGTAAATACAAAAGAAGAAATTTCTAATAATAGTTACGCATCTTAGGATGACGTTGTTTAGATCGGGGTTTGGTGAAGTGCATCGATATGATATACAATGGTACCTTGAAATCTTTTAATTTAGATACACACCCTTGTTATCAATGTTGACAAAAAACGACAAAACGCGGGAAGTGACAGGCACCATCCGGAGGAGGAAGGATGATTCGTATGCGGCTGGTACGTGCTGGTATTCATTTTTATATAGTTGGCATTTTGATTCTGACATTTGGGATCGCTCTTACCATTTTATCAATGATGGGTACTTCCCCGTACGATTCATTACTGGTTGGTCTGAATCGTACGTTTGGCTTCACGGTAGGTACGTGGGAGGTAGTTCTCGGGTTGTCTCTGCTTATATTCAATGCCATTGCGGAAAAAAGGCGTCCTGAGCTTTTTGCGATGATTACATCTGTTATAACAGGGATTGGTATTGATTCCTGGTTATTTTTATTGGAAAATGTGGTAATTCCTGAAGCTTGGGCTGGTGAATTTGGTTATTATCTGTTGGGTCTTCTCTTTACATGTCTTGGGACTGCTTGTTATCTGCAGTCATCGATTGCACCGAATCCGCTCGATCGGGCTATGCTTGTGGTGACGAATCTAACAGGCTTGAGTGTAACGTATTCCCGTTCTCTCATTAGTATTGTTCTGGTTATTCTTGCCTTTTTCTTTGACGGAGCAATCGGTCTTGGAACACTTATCAATGCCTTGTTTTCAGGATTAATCATCAGTCTGTTTCTCCCGTACTTTGAAAGTCTTCATCATAGACTTCACCGGCGACTGGAGAGGGTATCCTGATGGTTGTATCCGACAACAAACGACAAAAACCGGGTGGTGACAGGCACCATGCATTCCCACAGATAAACAATTAAGCATCCGACACATATCATGCTGTAGACCATTTAAAAGAAAAGGGGCGAAACGCATGATAACATTTGGATCGTTTACAGGAAGCGTGATGGGTATCAGCAAAGTTGAACGTGGGGATGTTCCGGACGGCTGTGTGCAAATGGTGCATCTGCAAAATGAAGAAGGGACGCTTGCCAATTTTATTGTCAGTCCGGATACGTATGTGCTTAATCAGGAGATGATTACCATGGGGGATATTGTAACCGGCTATTACGATGCAAGCGCACCTATGATATTGATTTACCCGCCTCAGTATCCAGCTCTTGTCATGGTGAAGCAATGCCCAGACTTCAAAGTGAAGGTAAGCCATTTTAACAAGGATCTTGTAAGTGACGACAACAGATTAAGCCTGAACATGAATCCTTATACACGAGTGATGACCACCAACGGACAAATGTTTATGGGGCATCCTGGAGGACACGATTTGGTCGTGGTTTATAGTCCGTCAACCAAGAGCATCCCAGCGCAAACCACGCCTTATCAAGTTGTGGTGTTATGTCAGTGAGGCAGGAGGGAAGCTGCCCTCCTCTTCTGGTAGTCGAGGACAGCCGGAGCCTCATCTCTGTGTCAGCATTATAGATCACCACTATTTGTATTCGACATAATTCGTCAGAACCTGGGAAGTGACAGGCACCCAAGCCCAACTATTTGTATTCGACATAATTCGTCAAGAACCGGGAAGTGACAGGCACCCAAGCCCCTCTGCTTTTAACGTTGTCAATCAATCATTATACTGGTTATAGATCTATGTATTGAATAAGGAGACATATCCTATGCCCACATATATTCAGGAAGATTATGTACGTTGTGTATGGCCGAATGTTGCGCTTCCGTTAGGCAAAAAGGGTGACTTTTTGGTCAAACGTTTTAAAGAAAAGTATGGTATTAATATTGAGTATCTCGAAGAAACAACGACCTTGCCGCATCGCAGTGCTGAAGGCAGAAGAGTTGATCAGATATTCAATGTGCAAGGGGACAGCATCGAGAAGTTCGAGCAGATAAAATCTGAGATAGGCGCTTATTATGTCAAAGAGATTGTTCGGAATAAGCAGCATTATATCTATATCGAGCGCGTTTATTTAAGATATTTCAAACGGTCTGAGGATGAACTTATCAGAGAAGGGGAACTATCAAAAGAAGATGCCTATAATACGCTATAAATAGCTTTAACACATAAAGTACGTGCCGGAGCAGGCGACCATGGCTCGCCTCGCAACCCCGGCACATTTTTAAAAATGTGTCTGATGGCACCTAATTCGCGTTTAGGTTTTCTGCTAATTTGGCTACGTCTGGTACACCCCAGCCTGTGCAGTAATCCCAGCCGGGTCCGGCATGATAGCCTCCAATTCCCTGGGAACTGTTGTTGCCCGATACAATATCCCGAAAACCTTTTCCGCCGAGGGCATAAAGCTTTTCATGAATATGATCTAATGCGGGCAAATCCGCGTTTTCACGCTGCTGATTGATTCCCGCCAGGATGCCAGCCCATACCGGGGTGGCAGCTGAGGTTCCACCTACTGTCCCTGGATTGCCATCGAACGTAATAAAATAACCACTATTCGGATCCGCGTTTGCTGCAACATCTGGCACGCCGCGTGATTGTCCCTGAATGCCGGCTTCTTGCTGGTAAGACGGCATAGGAAAAATGCTGGATACACCGCCACCTGTGGCGCCATTATCGTTTGTATTGGTCCATGCTGTTTCCGATTCGACGTCTCCCTGATTCATCGCAAGCGTTGTGCCTCCGATGGACAAGGCGCTCGGACAACTGGCGGGCCCGAAGACGCTGCGTGTTTTAGCTACATTGGGTTGGTTTTTCCCATAAGCGCCGGTATCGCCGGAAGAAATACAAATGATCATTCCTTTTGATACGGCCACATTCATGAGTGCCTCCCAGCCTAATAAATCATTATCAGGAACGGAGGATTCTGAAACACCGTAACTGATCGATAAAATGGATGGCTGATTGTTGGTATCTGTCATGGCTGCATACAGAGCGTGCAGCATATGTAGCGAGAAAGTCCGGCTCGACGTTCCATTGGGTGCCTCATAAATAGCCATTTTCGCTTTTGGAGCTATCGCATAGGCCCATTCAATATCAAGTGTGGCCTCCCTGTCTTTTGGTGCGGATCCACTGGTATTCTGCTGACCATCAACGGAAACTATGGCAGGATTGTTCGGGACCTGCAAACCGGTTTCCATTGTAAAAACGTCCAGGCTGTTCTGGTTGAATCCGGAATTAAACTGCAGGATGCCGATGGTTTCGCCTTCTCCTGTAAAAGAGTCCGGAATATTATAAGCCGCCCGAATGTCATCTGGATAAAAGCCTTTTTTATCGGTACTGATCTGATGCGGACCGGAGCGGTGACCGGTCGGACGCGCGTCAATACCGACAACTGCATGGACGCCAGTCGGCTTCACCGGATCCGTATGTGGGTACCACGCCCCGTCCTGACGCATCGTCAAATCAACCTGAAACGCCTGGGAGATGATATCAAGCGTTCCCGCGATATCGATATAATACGGATTCTGTCCTTTAATCACGAAATGATTCGACCCGGCCCATTGACCAACGCTTTGGCTGTATTCAGAACTATCCAGAACCAGAGCCAAATGAATAATCTTCATAGAAAAACCTCCTGTCATAGCTTATTCTGCCGCGTAGGAAGGAAAAACATGCACGTATTTGCATGGATGGGGCTCTGCATGGGTGCCAGGTACATACACTATTCAGAATTGTTCATGTACCTGGCACTGCTTAATTCCTGATCTTTAATGTAAGCCTGGGGGTCTAAGAGCTCTGAATTAAAGTCTTTGAGTGGTGATCCTTCTTTTACGCGGTTTGGCCAATCCGGGTTGGCGAGAGCTCCTTTGCCAAGCGTGATAAGATCGGCATCACCTGCGTCCACTAATTTTGCTGCCTTTTCAGGGTCTTCTAAATGACCATTGGCGATAACGGGAAGCTTGCCGTATTTCTTAGCTAGTCCTGCCAGTGACAGACCCATTCCAAATGCCGGTTGTGTCGCATCGTATTCCGTTATATGGATGATGTCGACGCCTGCCTCAGCAATGGACTCAAAAATAATAGCTGCATCATCTTCGCCACCTGCCCATTGGTGTGAGAAGTCGTTTATTTTGGATTGCGAAATGCGAATACTCAATGGAAAATCGGATCCGATCGCATTCCGCACAGCACGAATGACCTCCTGCGCAAAACGTAAGCGGTTTGTCAGACTGCCGCCGTATTCATCTGTACGCTGATTGGTGTAATCCGTTAAAAATTGATCAACAATATAACCGTTTGCCCCGTGAATCTCCACACCATCGAAACCGGCATTTCGCGCACGGGTCGCCGAATTGGCAAACGACGTGATAACCTGATTGATTTGCTGCTTGGTTATTTCTTGAGGCACTGGAAATTTTCCGCTTCCGCCATACATCGCAAGCTGTTCCCCCTTTGGCTCTACAGGAGAAGGAGCAATTCGAGTCTCTGTACGAGGATTATCCTGGGACAGTGCGCCCGCATGCATCAATTGAGCAAAAATGGCAGATCCGTGCTGATGCACCGCTTGAATTACAGGTTCCCATCCTGCAGCCTGTTCTTCACTGGCGATCCCAGGCTGATTGAAATAGCCTTGACTGTGCGGTTCATCCGGGTACAAACCTTCTGTAAAAACAAGTGAAAACCCACCTTTGGCATATCGTTCATAATAACGGACCATCCGATCAGTGACCTGACCGTCCTCTGTTCCGCTTATACGTGTCATCGGCGAAACGCTCATGCGATTTTGTAGCTGTATCCCTTTCAACGAAAAATCCTGAAAAAGGGATGCGGTCTTTTCTGATACCATCCAAAAAGTCCTCCTCTAAATTGACAAGTCATGCTTTTCAATCGATCTGGTTTAAGTATTTACCAAATTGAGCTGAATAATTATAAGTGCCAGGTACATAAACAATTCAGAATTGTTTATGTACCTGGCACTGAAGCATCTGTCCTGTGCTATGTGGCAGATGTCAGGTGAACAAATATGCTATAATTGCTTTAGCAGTAGATACAGCAGGTGCGAATGAGTGAGATAAACAGGAAAGGATGGGGTGTATGAATTCAAATGATCATGTTACTGATCTATTAATTTCTTGTCCGGAGAATCCAGGTGTTATTTCAGCGGTTACGAATTTCTTGGCAGATCATCATGCTAATATTGTTCAGTTTGACCAAAATACAACGGATCCAAGTGCTGGCATGCTTTTTATGCGCATATCCTTTGAGCTGAAAGATTCGCGTGTATCTTATGATCAGGTAGAAGCAGATTTAGCTGCACTGGCAAGCGATTACGGGATGTATTGGGAGTTGAATCCTAAAAAGACGCGGAAACGCATGGCTATTTTTGTTTCCAAAGAAGGGCATTGTCTGACAGAGTTATTACTGCGCTGGCAATCGGGAGAAATCCCTGTGGAGATTCCGATGGTCATCAGCAATCATGACGACTTAAGGCATGAGGCCGAACGTTATGGCATACCTTATTATCATATTCCGGTAACCTCCGAAACAAAGGTGCAGGCTGAAGAAAAAGCTCTTAATCTAATGGAAGGGAAAGTGGATTTCATTGCCCTGGCTCGCTATATGCAAATCTTAACGCCTGAATTTGTAGCACATTACCCCAATCAAATTATCAACATCCATCATTCTTTCCTCCCTGCGTTCACAGGTGCGAATCCTTATGTGAAAGCCTTCAATCGAGGCGTGAAACTCATTGGGGCAACGGCGCATTATGTGACCAATGATCTTGATGAAGGCCCTATTATTGAACAAGACGTTCAACGGGTTAATCACCGGAGTACAGCAGATGATTTAAAAATCTCGGGACGTCATGTGGAAAAACAAGTACTGGCCACCGCCGTCTCCTGGCATGTAGACAACAAAGTGCTGGTGCACGGCAACAAAACTGTTTTATTTGTATAGGTGCCTGCTGGTGTCTGTCACCACCCGTTTTTTGTCGAATGACTGTGGTGTGTTCTAGAAGTAATTTTTCATTCTTTTAGTTTTTTTGTGATATAATTGAATTCAGTGACTGTTTTGTATAAATAATGGGGGAATAACATTGTATTTAGAAGGTATTTTGCCAAAAATGTCCAAACTATATTTGGGTCGCATTTTAGATAGTTTTTTAAAAAATGTACATATGGAAACTGAAGAAGAGATGAGAGAAGTCATCCTGCGCAACATAGAAGAATTCAAAAATGAAGAGCGTATTATCAACAATCTGGATTTTACTAAGGAAACCAGAGATGTTGCTCTGCTGAACGAAATGATTTTAATGTCCTTAATGGAACAAGAAGGTTATATTTCAACTGAGAACGGTCTCTATCAAATGGTCGAGGAATTGGAAATAGGTATTTTAGACCAGAGCCGCGACGACGATTTCATGAATAAGGCTATTCCGAGTGAAGCAAAAAGGATATTTAGCTCAGTTTTAACGGAGGCGTGGAAAAAAGATGACTACCTAAATGAACATGAGATCAATATTTTAAATGTTTTACGTAAAGAACTGCACTTATCGAAGCGTGATCAATACTTACTGGAATGCCAGATTGGACGTTTCCCGCAGAAACACAATAAATTGCACACCACGCAGCAAGTCGGAAAATCACTCATTAACCTGCAATCCAGAGGTCTTATCCTGCGTTTCCGAGAAGATACATCTTATTATGTTATTCCTGCAGAAATTGAACGAACGCTGCGTTATGAAATGGGCGTTGAATTAAGAGATGAAGTTTATAAGACGCTGCTTCAAGATTTGAGTGTTGATCAGTTGAAGAAGATTCTGGATGAAATGGATATCGGCGTCAGTGGACGTAAAGGGGATTTAGTGAAACGTATTATAACCCATAATATCCTTCCATCTACATCTCTCAATATATTTGGAACGTCAGAGCTTACGGATATTTTACGCGAACTTGAAGGTGCCAAAATTAGTGGAAGTAAAGAGGACAAAGTGCAGAATATTATTGAGTATTATGAAAAGTTATCCACACCTACTTTATCTGATCCGACAGATCAAAGGTCAAGGCTATTCGATTTCTTTGAAGAGCTTGCTGCAAGAGATTATAAGACATTACGCATCAATAAAATCATAGATAAAGATGTAGAATCAGAAAATGACTTTGAGAAGGCTACGCGCTATACTTTTGAAAAGAAACTTGGATTAACGCTGGCTGATATGAAAGGTACTAGGCATGCAGATGGAAAAGTGCTATTTAATCAGCGGGAAGTTGTCTTGTGGGATAATAAAAGCACCGAAGAACCTTATACTTTTCCTGAAAAGGATTTTAACCAATTCTTACGCTATATTCGTTCTGATGAGATGCGCGTGACACTCTTTTTAGTTATCGTACAGGACTACACGAAAGAGGCTGTTGCTCAAGCTCAGAAATTAAAGGCTTTTTCAGAAGAAGACACAGATGTTGCCTTGATTAAGGCGGCTGATTTAAAATATACCGCGGAAGAATGGCAAAGCTTTTCGGATAAAACGAATCCAGTTTTTGATTTGCAGGTTTTTAATCTGACGGGTGAATTAACCCGGAATCAGCTGATCAGCAGGATGCAATGGGCTCTCTAATAGTGACCATTTCACCGCTGGTGCCTGTCACCACCCGTTTTTTGTCGAATGCACCATTCAGCAGAGGTGACGATAGAATGGATTGATATATGTATCAATTCATTAAAGATAACGTGCGATATTGTTCAGCAGCACTAATAGAGGGAGAGATTAACTGTTGTTTTTAAAACCGCTTGTCGCCGCCTTAATATCAGGAGGTCTCTACTTTATTTTTATAGTAAGAATTATTAAGAAAAAAGGCAAAGAAAATTCTAAGCCATATTTAGGCGGGATTATATATACTATTCTTATCTTCCTTGTATTTTTAACAGTATATAACTTTTAATTGAGTGACTTTAAATGAGGGATCCGTAAATGAGATGTTTCACTGGTTGTCTGCGCATCTGGCTATCGAACAACGTAGCCAGGTAAGGCAATTCAAATGGCACAGAGGGGCGAAAGCTAAATGAAGATACCAATCCAGATACTAGTGGTCATAGCCAGTATCAATAGCATTTTTTCATGGGTGGATACATCCTTATCATCGTTAATTCGCATCTTCAGAACAAGACCAATCGCTATAACACTTATGACGAACACCCCAATGGCACCCCACAGGCGGTCTGATCCCATCCAAAAAGCACAGACTGCTATCATAGCAAAATAAATGAGAGCAGGCAGTCTGGCAAACGCTAATCCAAATCGGTCGACAGCCCACACGACACTGGTGACTTTAGCTGGTGAAGCAGCTCTGTCTGCTTTATGATCCGGAATATGGTGAATCATGACCCATGCACTGCAAAATAACGCATTAATCACAGCGTTTTGTAATGCCCACTCAGGAATTGTATCAAGTGCTATCCAAGCGCCTCCTAATCCGAGCATCAAAACAGCTGGGAACATGGCTAACCATTCGCCGATAAATGGCTTATAGCTCAATTGTAGCGGTTTAAGTGAATAAGACCAGGCACTCCAGAGTCCAATCGCCAGCAGAATGGCTAACTTGTAAAACCCGGCCAAAACAAACATTATGATAACAAACAGTGTAGCTGATATAAGCTGTTTGCCGAGGCGTGATAGACGTGAAACAGTGATCATATTATTCTGAATCAATCGGCTGCCGCCAGACAATATAGCCGGACTGTTTTGATCAGTTCCCGATAAATAATCGGCATGATCATTTAAAACATGAGTTAAAACGCCATGAATAAACACACCGCCAAACAATAGGATCAAAAAGATGAAAAATAGTTTTTCATTAGGGACTTGGCTATACAAAAAGAGAGGAAGCATTGTGGATACAATAGTCGCCACACTCGACGATACAACGGCAATAAGGCGAATTAACGTCCAGCCGGCTCTTAACTTGTTTAAGAAATTCTGTGGCATAGGAGTGCCCACTCCCCTCTAGCTACTTGGAAAAACAATCTTTAGTTATTATTCGACAATGAGTGGCATAAACCCTTTCCTGAATCCTAGAAATTCTTTAGGTGCCAGGCACTGTTCGCATTTAGACAGAGTTTGACAAATTTCGGGAAGTGACAGGCACCCTGCAACAATATAAAATCATTTATGTTTCTGATAGAATAAAATTTATTGGGTCATGTTTTGATTTGCTACAGTGACAGCAATGATGGTTTATAATTAGCAATAAATGGTTTCAGTGGAATGGGAGGTAGTTTACAGTGGCAAAGCGACAGGACCGCCGGAAACGTAAAAAACGCAAATGGCCGTGGATTTTGCTTATTGTTGTGCTAGTGGTCGCAGGCGCTGGAACTGCTTATGGCTATTCTATTTGGCACAACGTCAAAAGCACGGTTGATGATCAACTGCACGAGCCGGTTTCGGGAATCGATACAAAGGTCACGAAGCGAAAGGTCACGGATCAGGAACCTATTAATCTCTTGCTGCTTGGTGTTGATGAACGCAAGGGTGATAAAGGACGCTCTGATACGATGGTTGTGATGACACTGGATCCAGCAGAAGATCAAATGCAGCTGGTCAGTATTCCACGTGATACGCGCACGACTATTGTTGGTCACGGGACGGTAGACAAGATCAATCATTCATATGCGTTCGGTGATAGTGAGATGTCAGTCGATACGGCGGAAAATTTTCTCGATATTGACCTGGATTATTACGTCCGTATGAACATGGAAGGTCTCGATCAGCTGGTAGATGCAGTTGACGGCATTACTGTGATGAACGAGCGCGCATTCTCACAGAACGGTCATTCGTTTGATACCGGTGAGCTGCAGCTGAATGGTGAAGAGGCTCTCGCATATGTCCGCAAGCGAAAAGGTGATCCTGAAGGCGATTTGGGACGTAATGGACGACAGCGTCAGGTGATTGAGGGCATCATCAAGAAAGGTGCCAATTTTAAAGTCGTGAACAAAATCGGCAGTATCATGGATGTTCTTGGTCAGAATATGACCACGAACATGACTTTTTCCGATATGAAGGACCTGGCCACCAACTACCGCAGTGCCCGGAAAGATATCAGTGATTATCAAATGGCCGGTGAAGGCACACGCATTGACGATAGATATTATCAAATAATGTCCGATGAAGAAATTGCAAAAGTGCATGACATGATTACGAAATTTGGCTCGTAATGGTGCCTGGCACGACCCGAATTTTGTCGAATAATCTAGAATGCAGGGAGGCAGCAACTATGAAAATTGCAGTCGCCGGGACAGGCTATGTCGGTCTGTCCAATGCCGTTCTGCTCGCTCAGCATAATGAGGTTGTCGCTTACGATGTTCTTGAGGAGAAAGTGACGATGATTAATGCGGGAGAATCTCCCGTTGTCGATCCGGAGATAGAGAATTTTCTCACCTATAAGGATTTGAATTTGACCGCTACAACTGACAGTGAAATTGCTTTTGCAGACGCTGATTACGTGATTGTTTCCACGCCGACTAACTATGATCCTGATCAGAATTATTTTGACACATCCACCGTTGAGACAGTTATTGGTCAGGTGCTGGATGTAAACGCTGATGCGGTGATTATCATCAAATCAACGGTTCCTGTCGGCTATACGAAGAAGGCTTGCGTTACATTTGCCACAGATAATATCATCTTTTCACCAGAATTTTTGCGGGAGGGCAAGGGTCTTTATGACAATTTATATCCATCCCGCATTATTGTCGGTGAGCAGTCTGAACGCGCCCGCACGTTTGCCAGTCTTCTGGTTCAGGGAGCAGATAAGGAAAATATTGATGTGCTGCATACGAACGAGACCGAGGCTGAAGCGATTAAGCTGTTTGCAAATACGTATCTGGCCATGCGCGTTTCGTTCTTTAATGAGCTCGACTCCTATGCTGAAGTGCGCGGCCTCAATTCGAAGCACATTATCGAAGGTGTCGGACTCGATCCGCGTATCGGCAACCATTACAATAATCCGTCCTTTGGCTATGGCGGTTACTGCCTGCCGAAAGATACGAAGCAGTTGCTGGCGAACTACGAAGACGTGCCGAATAATATTATGAAGGCGATCGTGGATGCGAACAGCACCCGGAAGGATCATATAGCAAACATGATTATCCAGCGCCATCCGAATGTTGTTGGGATTTACCGCCTTACGATGAAGACTGACTCTGACAATTTCCGGCAATCTGCTATTCAGGGCGTGATGAAGCGTCTTAAGGCGAAAGGCATCGAAGTCATCGTCTATGAGCCTAA
Organism: Lentibacillus kimchii; assembly: GCF_042666895.1. Taxonomy (GTDB): domain Bacteria; phylum Bacillota; class Bacilli; order Bacillales; family Amphibacillaceae; genus Lentibacillus; species Lentibacillus kimchii. Next base: position 858 of record NZ_JBHTGR010000007.1, on the reverse strand, counting down.
TCTGCACGATGAAACATTTTATAATTCCCGCGTTGAGAACGACTTTTCAGCATTCAAACAGTCAGCAGACGTGATCGTTGCCAACCGAATGACGGATGATCTGCGGGATGTAGCGGAAAAAGTCTATACACGCGACTTGTTTAGTCGGGATTAAGGGGGTACCTGCCAATTGTTCTGATATTCAGTAGGCGTGTCTACAATCGAATCTTTTCTGGAAAAAGTGCTATACATGACACTTTTTTCGTGTGGAAAGCGATTATTAGATGAGAGGCGGTTGCGTTGCAGCCATTAAAAAAGGGCAGCTTTTCATTTATCAGCTGCCCCTTCCAGGTTTTTTTTAATCCTTAAGCCACTCACGAGCCGTCTCCGCATGGTCGGGCGTGAAATAATTCACTTCAACACCTGGAAAGAGATTTTCCAGTTTGGCATCAGCTTTGAGCCAGGTTGTGTCTGTGACCACTGCTGCTTTTTTCATACTTCTTATATACCGAATCATTTTTAGATCTTCAACAAGCCCTTTCAGTGTCACACCTTCCATATTTTCAACCGTGATGAGCAAATTAACTGGTTCTTGCTCCGTCATTTTCTGTTTGAACGTTTCTTCAAATGCCTCGATATCCGATTTGTCGACGTTCCCGTTGATGGCCATCTCGATAATAGGGCTGTTCGTCTGGGTGGTCACATTGATCATCTTCAACACATCCTTTCCGTTCTACAAACAGCATTCCTCATCAGCTAGTAAGTCAAACATACATGGTGCCTGTGGTCAATACCCCATTTTTCGGACAAGAAAATATTCGACACATTGATCATAAATGATCATGTTTATTCGATTGTTTGCTTGTGATTCAGGCTGCC
>NZ_JBHTGR010000006.1:0-163758 GCF_042666895.1 Lentibacillus kimchii | reverse complement strand
AGGTGTTATCCGGTTTTAGCTCGCGTTTCCACGAGTTATCCCGGTCTTACAGGCAGGTTGCCCACGTGATACTCACCCGTCCGCCGCTCGTTCCACAGGCATCATCCCCGAAGGGGATCTGCTTGCTTCCCGCGCTCGACTTGCATGTATTAGGCACGCCGCCAGCGTTCGTCCTGAGCCAAGATCAAACTCTCCAATAAATAAGAGAGATGCAAACGACTGACACCGATCAATCGTTTTATCTCAGCGTTCATAATGTCTCAAAAAGCTTCATCCAATCATATGAATACATATGACCGGGAGCCTCTTACCTGACATCTGTTTCAGGCTGGTTGTTTTGTTCAGTTTTCAAGGAGCAAATCGGATGCCGCCTCTCAAAAGCGACTTAATTAATATAACATCTTTCAACAATGTAGTCAACAATGATTTTTTGTTTTTTTATTGCTGATCACGTCTCTTAACGCGACATTTGTTAATTTACCACGAATTTCAGCCTGAATCAATAGGTTTAAACAAAAAAGTTATTATTTTTTATTGATAAACCCTTATTTAACGATAGACAGTCTGTACGTGCTTATGAAGGGTCAGATAAACAGTCTATAGCAAAAGCTGTATGACGTGCAACTGTGTTGTTGTATCCAGCAATCTCTGCTTAACACATCATTTACTGTATAACTTTCAGCCGACTGTGCGTCTGCACAATTGCTGCAAACCAGATGGCCTAAGAGGCTGAATACCCCGATCAAAACCTTAAGTCAGCCCTGACCGGGGCTATCTCCCCTATGGACAGCGTGCAGTACGCCATTATTTACTGCGCATCAACGGAAACAGCAATACATCCCGAATAGACGGGGAATTGGTTAAAAGCATCACTAAGCGATCAATTCCAATCCCTAATCCACCTGTTGGAGGCATTCCATATTCCAGTGCCTCCAGGAAGTCTTCATCCATTAAGTGAGCCTCATCATTGCCTTCCGCTCGTTCTTTCACTTGTGCTTCAAAACGTTCACGCTGGTCAATCGGATCATTTAATTCGCTGAATGCATTCGCGTGCTCCCGGCCAACGATAAACAATTCGAAGCGGTCCGTGAACCTCGCATCTGTTTCATTCCGTTTTGCAAGCGGGGATATTGCTACGGGGTGGCCGTAAATAAACGTCGGCTGCACCAGCGATTCCTCTACTTTTTGTTCAAAGAATTCATTAAGAACATGACCATATGTCATCGTGTCCTCAATTTCAATACCATTCTCCCGGGCCAATTCCCGCGCTTCTTCGTCACTCATATCCGGCCAGAAGTCAACACCCGTGTACGCCTTAACAGCATCAACGATATGCAGTCGCTGCCATTCCGGTTCCAACTCAATAGTGTCTTCTCCATACTGAATCCGTGTACTTCCAAGAACGTCTTGGGCAATATGAGACAGAAGATTTTCTGTCAGTGTCATAATATCGGTGAAGTCACTGTACGCTTCATACAGCTCCATCATCGTAAATTCCGGATTGTGCCGGGTCGATACCCCTTCATTACGAAATACACGCCCAATTTCATACACCTTTTCCATACCGCCAACGATCAGTCGTTTCAAATGTAATTCGATGGCGATTCGCATATACAGCGGCATTTCCAGGGCATTATGGTATGTCTTAAATGGTCGGGCGGATGCCCCTCCTGGAATACCATGCATCATCGGTGTTTCCACTTCAAGAAAGTCTCGTTCATCCAGATAACGGCGCATTGAGCGTATAATCTTACTGCGCAGGATAAATGTTTCTTTACTGGACGGGTTGGTAATTAAATCAAGATAACGCTGACGGTAACGCTGCTCAACATCCTTCAGCCCGTGATACTTTTCCGGAAGAGGTCTTAACGATTTGCTGAGCAGTGTAAATTCTGATGCTTTCACAGACAGTTCGCCAACTTTTGTTTTAAACATTACACCGGTAACACCGACAATATCACCCATGTCAGCAGACTGGAAAATCTCATAAGCGTCTTCACCAATCATATCTTTCCGGACATAGATCTGAATTTGGCCGCTTAAGTCCTGTACGTGGGCAAAGCCTGCTTTTCCCTTGCCGCGTTTTGTCATAATACGTCCGGCAATTGTTACTGTGTCGTCTTTTTCTTCCAATTCTTCTTTTGAAAATTGATCATACTGGCTGATCAGATCCGCGGCAAAATGGGTCCGTTCAAATCTGCCGCCGAACGGGGACACATTTTTCTCCTGATAAAAGGCCAATTTCTCACGCCGAGCGCGCATATGATCATTTAATTCTTCTGTCACCATTATCACTCCAATTCATCCGGAATAATTTCTTATCGATTAACATTTCAAAAGCCAAAACAGCTGGACGGAAAAATGCCTCAGGGGAAAAACAGCCGGTAACCGCGCCGCGCAAGTCTCTAGTCGTCCAGTTTCCAATTAACGGTGATGCTTTTAGTCATCTGCCGGATTGCTGCCGGGCCAAAAGACAACGCCGTCTGTTTCGCTTCCGGATAATTCATGCCTATAATCCAATATAGTTTTTCCAGTCGCCGGCACCATTAAATCAGGTGCAATTTCGCACAGCGGCACCAGCACAAAAGCCCGTTCAAGCATGCGCGGATGCGGAAGGGTCAGTCGTTCTGTTTCTCTATTCTCCTGATTATGCATTAAAATGTCAAGATCCACTGTACGCGGCCCAAAGCGGACCGTCCGTTTCCTTCCGAGCTCTTGTTCAATCGTCTGGCAGAGATCCAAAAGTTCAAGGGCAGAAAGAGACGAAGCTACTTCAATAACCATATTTAAAAAGTCTGCCTGTTTGGTATAACCAACGGGCACAGTCTCATAAACAGATGATTGTTTAACAACGGTTAGAGATGGGCAATTATTCAAAGTACTGACAGCTTGCTGCAAGTAGGTTTCCCGGGGTTCGATATTTGATCCTAAGGCTATGTAGCTGTTATTCATATGTCACGCTCCCGGAAAATTTCTACGCCAACAGACTGGTAATGGCCGGGTATAGGCGGGTCTGGTTTGGTGACTTTTAATTGACAGGCCTGAAGCTTGTCAAAAGCTCGAAATAATTCGTCAGAAATAGCCTCAGCAACAGTTTCAACTAAATTCTTCGGTTTCCCTTCTACAACTGTTTTCACCGCTTCAAATACCTTGCCATAGTCAATCGAATCCCGCATATCATCTGTGCGGCTCGAAGTGTGTAAATCAAGCATCAATTCGGCATCGACATAAAAGCGCTGCCCGAGCCTGGTCTCTTCAGCATACACACCATGATAACCGTAAAACATCATTTGCTTAAGTATAATTTTATCCAAGACTGGTCACTCCTTGCTTGCCAAGAATGGCATCTGTCACCCGGGCCAGTTCAGCATGTAATTTCACATTATGGACACGAACGATCTGCACACCCTTGGTGATCCCGAGACAAGTCGTTGCTCCGGTGCCATTATCGCGCTCATCAGGCGGCAAATCCAGAATTTTACCGATAAATGACTTGCGCGATGTGCCAAGCAGGACCGGATACCCAAGCTCCGTGAACGCATCCAGATGATTCATCACGGTTACGTTATCCGCAGACGTCTTCGCGAATCCGATGCCGGGATCAAGCACAATCTGCTCGGGAGATACGCCGGATTCAAGAGCAATAGCTATACTTTCCTGCAAGTCCGTCTTCATATCCGAAATAAGTGACGTATAGTTTTGATTTGTCCGATTATGCATCAGGATAATCGGGACATGATGCTCAGCCGCAACCCGGGCAATAGCAGGTTCCTGTTTTGCCCCCCAGATGTCATTAATCATATCAGCGCCTGAGGCAATCGCCTGGCGCGCCGTCTCGGCTTTATACGTATCAACGGAAATCGGAACATGGACATGCTGCTTAACAGCCTCAATAACTGGCAAGATGCGTTCGAGTTCTTCATTCTCTGAAACTGGCTCGTGAGACGGACGCGTTGATTCACCGCCGATATCGATCATATCGGCTCCCTCACGCTCCATTAAGACAGCCTGGGTAACAGCGTGATCGACCGTTGAATAATGACCTCCGTCGGAAAAGGAGTCAGGCGTCACATTCAAAATACCCATAATATGTGTCCGATCGGCTAAGTTCAGGGTTTTAGGACCAGTCGTTAAGTTCATAGCGTGCCTTCTTTCTGACGTTTACTCTAATCCTATCACAGCATGAAAAAAAGGACTAGCATCAGATAACCTGATGCCAATCCTTCAGCCTGACAGACCCTTTAATCATCATACTGAAAAAGTGGCGTTGACAAGTAGCGTTCCCCATTATCAGGTATAATCGCCAGCACTTTTTTGTCCCGTCCCAACGATTGCGCAACTTTTTGGGCTGCCGCTATAGCTGCTCCAGAAGATATGCCGCCCAGAATGCCTTCTTGTCGGGCTACCTCACGAGACGTTTGAAAGGATTCATCATTGGAAATACGAATGACATCATCATATACGCTGGTATCGAGAACATCCGGCACGAACCCTGCACCAAGCCCCTGAATCTTATGCGGCGCGGGTGATTCACCAGATAGGACAGCTGAGTCTTCAGGTTCAACAGCATAAAGCTTAATGCCGTCATAGTGGCGTTTAAGCACCCGTCCAGCACCAGTTATTGTCCCGCCGGTACCAACTCCGGAAATAAAGGCATCCAAACCTTCATCCATCTGCCGGACAATTTCTTCACCAGTTGTGCGTTCGTGCACCTCTGCATTAGCCTCGTTACTGAATTGCTGCGGCATGAAATAGCCATATTCCTGCTGAAGTTCTTCAGCTTTATTGATAGCGCCCGTCATGGCATCGGCACCTGGTGTCAGAACAAGCTCAGCACCATAAGCGCGCAACAGGTTACGCCGTTCCTGACTCATTGTATCCGGCATTACCAATATTGTCTTGTAGCCCTTTGCAGCTCCAACCATAGCAAGTCCGATGCCCGTATTACCGCTTGTCGGCTCAACGATGGTGTCCCCTTCGTTCAGCTCACCCTTCTTTTCAGCAGCTTCGATCATGGCAAGTGAAATACGATCTTTCACTGAACTGCCTGGATTCATAAATTCAAGTTTCAAATAAATCTCAGCACTGTTCGCGTCAGTCGATCGATTCAGTTTAACAATCGGTGTTTCACCAATCAGATCAGCTATACTATTCGCTGTCTGCAACATGACCCCTCCTAAATCCTGAGTAAACTCATAGGTTTTATATATAATCTATGCTTCACTCAAAAAAATGTCAAATAACTCACATCACGAATGTATCATTTTCCGAGTAAATCTCGAGCCAGCATATCAGCTGATCGATTCTTTGAGTTCCTCCAGATCCTGCTCTGAAAACTGATAGACCTCGTTACAAAAATGACAGGTAGCTTCCGCGCCATGATCCTCATCAATCATACTTTGAATTTCCTCCTGTCCCAGTCCGGTGATCGCCCGTTCAACACGTTCTTTCGAGCACCCGCACTGGAAACGGACTGGTAAACGGCTGTGAATTGTTACGTCATCATCTCCAAAAAGTTCCTCCAGTATCTGTTCAGGCGAATAGCCTTTTCGGATCAGTGTCGAAACAGCCGGAAAGGACTGAATCTTCTGCTCCAGATGCTTAATGACCTCATCTTCAGCATCAGGCATGATCTGCACAATAAAACCACCGGACGCCTGTATGCTCAAATCCGGGTTGACCAGGACACCGGCGCCGACCGCTGAGGGCACTTGTTCTGAATTGGCAAAGTAGTACGTGAAATCGTCGCCAATCTCACCTGAAACAATTGGTACCTGACCTGTGAAATGTTCTTTCATTCCTAAATCTTTGACAATGCTCAAGGTTCCTTCTGTACCAACGGCCTGTGCCACATCCAGCTTGCCCTGTTCATTCAGATCAAAATCAACATGCGGATTGGTGAGATAGCCGCGCACATCACCTGTCGCGTCACTATCCGCAACAATGGTGCCAATTGGGCCGCCTCCTTCTACTTTAGCAGTAATTGTATCATCGCCTTTCAGCATAGCGCCCATCATAGCACTGACTGTCATCGTCCGCCCCATAGCAGCTGAAGCTGTTGCCCACGTATCCTGACGCCGCCTTGCCTCGTCCACTGTATCGGTTGAGTTAATGGCATACGCACGAACTTTTCCGTTATAGACCGTTGCCTTTACTAAATAGTCTTTCATCGTCAGTCTCCTTTAAACGAAGCATTATTTTGTTCCATATTTTTGTTATAAATCAGATATAAACCTTTTAACGTCAAATACTTATCCGCATAGTCAATCGAGTCAGATGCATCAGCAATCAGCGATGCCAATCCCCCGGTGGCAATGACAGTTGGTTCCCTCTCAGTTTCCTGCTTCATACGACTGACAATGCCGTCAACCTGACCAACAAAGCCATAAAAAACGCCAGACTGCATCGCCTCCACCGTGGACCGGCCGATTGCATGGTCAGGCGGCTGGATTTCAATCTTAGGAAGCTTTGAAGCCTGCTTATTAAGAGCTTCCACCGAGATTAAAATACCAGGAGCAATCAAGCCGCCATGATAAGCTGCATCGTCATTGATATAACAGTAGGTCGTTGCTGTTCCAAAATCAATGATAATCAGCGGCGTTTCGTATTCCTCAATTGCACCAACAGCATTCACAATCCGGTCAGCGCCAATTTCCTCAGGGTAAGGATAAGACATCTCTAAATACGAGTGAACGGCATCTCTGCCAACCACCATCGGTTCCAGATCAAAATATTTAGAGCACATTTTCTCCAGAGCAAACATAATGGGCGGGACAACAGATGATATTATGACACCTTTTATATCAGAAAATGAGATGCCTGCATCCCACATAAGTGACTTGATTAGAGCGGCAAATTCATCTTCCGTCTTATAACGATCTGTTTTTATGCGCCATTCGTGAATTAATATATCATCCTTAAAAATACCCAGTACTGTGTTTGTATTGCCTGCATCAAGTACAAAAAGCATTCACGACCAAACCTTCCTTATAGATATTTTTGTTTACTATATCACAAAACAGTATGCCCATGAAAAATTGGCCTTTCTGATGTTACTTGAGATGAAAACAGCCCCTCAATTGTTTGAGAGGCTGTATCGTCTATTAGGCATTTATTCGTCTTTACGCTGATTATCGTCATCCGGATTTGCTTCAGTCGACGAATCGCCGTCGTCTGTTTCATCGCTGCGTTCCTGCTCCCGCTTTTCGTTCTCTTCTTCCTTCGCTTCTTCATAGGATTGGAATTCCGGTTCGCCATCATCATCATCTTGAGACTGAATGTTAACCTTAACATCTGCCGATGATTTATCATCTTCTTCTGGCTCCGGCAGCTCACCATCTTCAAAGAGAGATGTGATCTGCTGCTTATCAATGGTTTCGATGTCTTTCAATGTCTGAGCAAACAATTCCAGTTTATCCTTATGTTCGGTAAGGATTGACTTAGCTTGTTCATAGCAGGAATTAATAAAGTTTTGGATCTCTTTATCAATTTCATAAGCGATTGAATCACTGTATCCTGAATCTTCCTGCATATCCCGGCCAAGGAAAGGTCCGCCGCCGCCGCTCTTAAACTGCAGCGGGCCGATTTTGTCGCTCATGCCATATTCTGTGATCATCTTGCGTGCAATATCAGTGGCACGCTCAAAGTCATTAGAAGCACCTGTACTTACTTCACCAAAAATAACTTCCTCAGCAACACGGCCACCCAGCAGCCCTGTAATTTTATCGAACAGCTCAGGCTTGGTCATAAAGCTGCGGTCCTCCCGCGGGAGCATAACCGAATAGCCGCCTGCCTGACCGCGTGGCACTATCGTTACCTTATGAACATCGTCAGCACCGTCCAGCACCAGACCGATGATCGCATGACCGCTCTCGTGATAGGCAACAATATTGCGTTCTTTTTCTGAGATGACCTTACTCCGTTTAGCCGGTCCGGCAATGACCCGGTCAACCGCTTCATCAACATCATCTTTGTTAAGTTTGTCTCTGTCAGAACGCACTGCCACCAGTGCTGCCTCATTCAGCAGATTCTCCAGGTCGGCACCTGTGAATCCTGGTGTACGTCTGGCAATTGTGTCAATATCAACGGTATCGTCCATTGGTTTATCCTTGGCATGAACTTCAAGTACCTCCGCACGTCCTTTCACATCAGGACGGTGAACCGTAATCTGACGATCAAAACGTCCAGGACGCAAGAGAGCCGGGTCAAGAATATCCGGACGGTTGGTTGCGGCAATAATGATAATGCCTTCATTGACGCCGAAACCATCCATTTCAACCAGAAGCTGGTTCAACGTCTGCTCACGTTCATCGTGGCCGCCGCCAACACCGGCACCACGCTGCCTGCCAACCGCATCAATCTCATCAATGAAGATGATACAAGGTGAGTTTTTCTTGGCATTTTCAAACAAATCACGTACACGCGAAGCACCAACACCAACAAACATTTCCACGAAATCTGACCCGCTGATCGAGAAGAATGGTGTTCCGGCTTCTCCCGCAACAGCACGTGCAAGCAATGTCTTACCTGTCCCTGGAGGGCCTACCAGAAGCACCCCTTTTGGAATGCGTGCACCAACAGAGGAGAATCTTTGAGGATCCTTCAGAAAGTCAACAACTTCAACAAGTTCCTGCTTTTCTTCATCTGCCCCAGCAACATCTTTAAACCGCACTTTTTTATGTTCATCACTGGCCATTTTCGCTTTATTCTTGCCAAAATTCATGACGCCGCGGCCGCCACCACCGCCGCCTTGTGATTGACTCAGAATAAAGAAGAAAAACAGTCCTATTATCAGAAATGGAATAATCGTTGTCAGAAATGTAACCCAGCCGCTTGGTTGTTCTTCCTCAGCAACATTAAGTTCACTTTGACCTTTTGCCTTGCTCGTAATTTGCGTAACAATATCTGTTGTATCAGGAACCTGTGCGACAAATTCCTTACCGCCGGACAACTCACCGGTGATACGCATAATGCCATTAGAAGGCTGCATCGTCATTTCACTGATTTCACCACTGTCCAGCTGATTTACAAAGGCCTGGTAATCATATTCTTTTTTCTCATCGCCTTGTCCTTGAAAAACGCCTATTACACCGATAACAACTAAAAATATCAGTAAATAAAATATGACATTTCGAAATATACGATTCATTCCTTACCTCCTCCCAAGCGGGGAAAACTATAGATCATAGTACCATATTAAAAACAGCCTACACAACTAATTGTATTTACCTCATCTGCCGGCTGAATCCAGCTTGTTTAAGACGTTTACTCACGCTTTGTCACCGCCGTAAATTTCCGGTTTCAGAACCCCGATATACGGCAGATTCCGGTAACTCTCCTGATAATCAAGTCCGTAGCCAACGACAAATTCATTCGGTACTTCAAACCCCATCATATCGGCTTTAATGTGTGACGTTCTGCCCGTTGGTTTATCAAGCATCGTAACAATTTTAATGGAGTTTGCCTGGCGATATTTAAATAAATCCACCAAATATTTTAAGGTCAGGCCGCTGTCGATGATATCCTCAACGATCAAGAGATCACGGCCTTCAACTTTCGTATCCAGATCCTTAACAATCTTAACTTCCCCTGAAGAGCGCATGCCGTTGCCATAACTGGATACGTCCATGAAGTCCATCTCCAAGTGCGTATGGATGTGACGCAAAACATCTGACATAAAAGGCAGCGCACCCTTCAGGACGCCGACAGCCAGCGGGAAGCGCCCATCATATTCCTTTGTCAGCTGACTTCCAAGTTCTTTACATTTAGCGGCAATGTCCGCTTCAGTTATTAATACGCGTTCTATATCGTTGTGCATGCTGCTCCTCCTATGTTATGTACCCCGTTTTGTATAACTGATCTGGATGCAGGATCCCTTTTCGGCCTGTATTGGCGGAAGCCCCTTTTTTAAACCAGGAAGCCATAATACGTTATCATTATTATCAGTGATAACCGGCCACATATCCCTCTCATTTACTGGAATTTTAGCATCAATAAAAATATCTTTCAGCTTTTTGCTTCCATTTAGCCCTGACCAGCGCATACGGTCACCTGAACGGCGCGTCCGTATATGCAACGGCCATGCAACTCCTTGTTCAGGGCACAGATAAACCATATGCCCGTCCGCAACCGTCTGAGCGGTTATAACGGCGGAAAAGCGCGTCCCGCCTGGAATCTCCGTCTCGCCGGGAATGTTCATCACTTTATGGTACGGCTGTGCTGGCGTGTTCTGGAAGTAAAACGTTATGGACGCATAAGATCTAACAAGCTTTAATGATTGCGGAAAGTCAAGCCTGCTGTGACCATGATCATCCATAAGCATCGCAAAAAACTGTTCCTCATGACTATAGGAAATACTATCCTTATTATCCTTATACAGATAATCCAATATTAGATGAAGAGCCCGCCTTTGTAAAGGACGGGAGTACGATTTAAATATATAAATATTGAAACGTGCACACAAACCCGGTCCATCGAAGTTTACGACGTTATGAACCATTTTTCTGGCTTCCTGCTGCAGAAAAAGGTCGTCTTCCTGCAGTGATGCGCTCATATGCCGGATTGTCCGGTGCCAACTATGGTTTTTTGCTTTCAGTAAGGGAAGAATATTATGACGGTAATCATTACGTGTATACGTATCCTTCGCATTGGATGGATCACGTCTCGGTCTCAGAGCATGCTGCCTGCAATAATGTTCAATCTGATCCTTCGTAACGCCTAACAAAGGCCGAATGATTTTACCGGATGCAAATGCACGCTCCAGCGGAATCCCCGCGAGCGACTTAACACTAGCCGAGTGTATAAGCCCCATGAGCATCGTTTCCAGTTGATCGTCAGCATGATGGCCAAACGCCAGATAATCTGCCTGATACAGATTCATCTGTTCAGCAAAAAATTGATAGCGCATATCTCTGGCGGCTTTCTGTGTCCCGATCTGTTTTTCGGCCTGATAGGCTCCTACATCCAGAGACGTCCCGACAAACGCAATACCCCATTCCTGACACGTCTGTCTGACAAAGTTAAGGTCATCGAGTGATTCCTGCCCGCGCAGGCCATGATCAATGGAGACAACAATCAGACGCAAATCCCATATCGTTTGCATGTTATAAAAAAAGTGCAAAAGAGCCATAGAATCCGGTCCGCCCGAAACGGCAAGCAAGACCGTTGTGTGACTGCGGACCATTTGGTGATGCCTTATGAACGCACGAACTGTATTATCCATACGCAGTTCCTTTCCTGATCAGAAAATAGCCTTTTAGTACGTCTATATTTTATCACAATTGCTGAATATGACAAAATGTCACATTACAAACAATGAGGAAACATAGTAAAAAAGCGCTGCCAGAAAGATTCCACTGCCCTCAGCAAATGCCGGGGGTGCTGTTTTGCTGTCATAGGCGTATGCAGAGTGCCTTCTCCGGCTCTGTTTTTGAGTCATAAGTCGTATAACATCACGCCGCATAGCCGCACTTGTCGAGTAGTAGCCGAGAAGCGCCTTTTTAAGCGGCGCTTTGCAGGCGCGAAGCAAGCGGGCATCATTTATTTTTTTCATTAAAGTTGCCTTGGGATTCGTACCTTTTTGAAAGTGATTTGGATACTCGAGCGTTAAAAACACCATGGCCAATGCGAACAAATCATAACTAGGTTCAGCTTTGCGTGAACCCATTCCCCAATAACCGCGATCATAGAATTCCGTATACTCTTTGATCGATCGGCCCATTTTTGTTGTCCCGCCGACATCGATCCAGCGTATTTTTGGCGGCTTTGCAAGCACAAGGAGATTGTCTGTTTTCAAATCCCCGAAGACCCAGCCGGCCTGATGCAGCCGTTCCAGGTCGTCGAGCAGCTGCAGCAGCAAAACACCGATCCATTTAGATCCATGTTTCTTAATAAAATGGCCTAATGGTTCACCCTGCAAGAACTCCATGACATAGAATGCGTATTTTTTTTGCGGCGCTGCCGTCCAGTCGTCAACATCGATTAAAGAAGGCCCAAGACGGGTGCCTTGGACCTTCTCAAGTGACTTTAGGACATTGACTTCCATCATCATGGATGTTGAATTGTCACTGATTTTCAGAGCGGCTTGCCTATCGCCATACACACACAGATAGACTGTGCCAACTGCTCCCTGACCAAGTTTTTTTTGTATCGTATAACGGCGCTGATGCCACTTTCCGGTAATAACGGTGCCAGGTCTGATGCTAGGACTCTGCTTCTTCCACGTCTGCTTCATCGTTGCTCCTCAGCTTTTTTAGCAAACCTTTTTTGCTGAATTGGTGCATGGCTTCCCGTATCGCCGGACCTGTTGGCGTTATGCCGCCGCTTGTCAGTTTAGGAAACACGCTGTTGATGCCATCCAGCCTGGGTGACCAATCAAGAACCTTACCAATGTTTTTGCGCTTTTCCGGAAAATTGTAAATGGCAAAGCGGTTGCGTCCGATCCGGGCATTTAAGCTAACCGATAAATCGGTCAGAGCTTCTTTGACAGTAGGGAGCTTATCATGCATGCTGGCACTCGTATCTGTCAGCACAAGCACCTCCAGATCAGATGTCTCGCCCATATCTTCCACGACTTCCATGATTTCGCCCCGTTTCGCCGGTTCTATTTCATCCAGTGTCTGGTCCGGGCCGAGTATCTGCTCCAGTTCCTGATTGACAACACCCTGCAGGGTCTGAGTCATCGACTGTTTTGTGACAGTTTGGACAGTCTGGGCAAGCGCCTCTTTATAAACAATCTGGCTGATGCCGCTGCCAGATGAGGCAATATCCTCCACTTCCTGCAGTCCTGCAGGCTTTTCTGTCTGATCATCACCAAGAATACCAATAACATTAACGGTTATGCCCTGCTGAGCTGCAAGTGCGGCGGTTACTGACGGATCCTCTCCTCTGTTGGAACAGCCGTCTGTGATTAATAGAATTTGTTTTAACGTCCCTTTTTTCACCTGACATACCTCCCTTTTTATCCACTACCATCATCACCACAATGACTGACGGATATACGTATAAAAAAAGCAGCTCGTATGCACCACGAATCGGAACAATAGCGAACTGCTGTATCATTAGCCAGACAGGGCCATCTAAGTTTCTCCGGCTGCAGCTGGATAAATCGGGATCGATGTCCACTGCGGTGAATTCTTGGTTACTTTCGCCACAACCACCGTCATATCGTCGTTAATAGCTCCCTCACCTGTCCGGACAGCTTCCTCAAGTATTAAATCAGCGATGTCCTGGGGGTCAGCAGTCTCCATAGTCCGGATCCTCTGTTTCAGCCACTCATCCGTACTTTCAGCATGTCTCGGTCCTTCCAGGATACCATCACTCATCATGACTAATATATCCCCCGGCTGCAGCTGTTCACCGACAATTTCCACATCAAATTCCTGAATGATCCCCATAGGCAAATTACTTGCCTCAACATGAATAATCTCATCACCCCGTTTAATAAAACTTTGTGTCGAACCGATCTTCAAAAACTGAACGAATGCATTATGCAGGTTAATCACCGCGAGATCGAGAGTGGCATACATCTCATCTGTTGTGCGCAGGGATAAGATTGAATTAATTGATTTAATCGCCACACTTTCCGGAATCCCTGTCTGTAAAATCTGCTGCAGCAGCCTTAAGGTCTCCTCGCTTTCTTCACTGGCACGATGACCGTTACCCATGCCGTCACTGATCGCCATAGCATATTTGCCTTCTCCAAGTTCAATGGTCCGGTAGCTGTCGCCGGATACAAGACCACCGCCCTTTGCGGCATTGGCAATCCCAGTATCAATCACATATTCCTTTGCTGACCCAAATACCAATTGACAATACCCATTCGGAAACGGTGATACCTCCTCTTGTTTCACAACAATCATTTCATCTAAAATATCAGACAGGACAGGAGCGATCAGCTTTGATCCCTCCCCGCGATAATCATAAAAAGACAGTGTCATTTCAATGTCGACATTTCCTTTTTCCAGCCGGTAAATATCCAGTTTTTCCAGCACAATCCCCATATTTTTTAACGTGCTGATGATCTGCATTTCCTGCGTTTCATGATGTTCACGTTCTTTCATAATTTCATTTGCAAAGTCCTCCATGACCTCTGAGACACCCTGCAATTGATCGGAAACAAACCGCTTGCTTTCCGTCACCTGTTTTTGCAATTGTTTGTTGGCCTCGAATACGGACATTTCTTCCCGCATTGTATTTAATACTTTTTTAGGTTTAACACAGTGATTCTCAAATGCACGAAGCGACTTATGATTTGGTTCATTTCCTTGTTCAATGTCACCCTTCAGATCCTCCATTAACGAATACGTCTTATCGAACTGCTGCTCCCAGCACCGTTCCTTTAAAAAACAGGACTGGCACGTTTTTTCCGTTACCTGACTCAGAAAATAATCAGTCTCACGGCTTCCCGAGTTATCATCGTTTGCTTGTTCCGCTGTCGAAAAGCTTTTCGACAACGCCTCGAATACATTGGAAAATTGCTCAACACGTTTAGCTGTGACATTACGGACTTTCTGCAAATATTGTTCCTGATCCTGGGTATGCTCCTCTGTCCCAGGCACATACCGTGACAGTTTTTTGATCCAGCTTGATGGTGTTAACAGAAACAGGGCAATCGCTATAAGTGTTTCCGTTATAGAAGGCAGGATGCTCGCCGCATCAGCATACAGCACAACCAGAAACGTTCCGACCAGAAGACCGGCACTGACACCGATTTTGTTGCCTTCTTTCAAGAGACCTCCGAGCAAACCGGAAAAAGCAAGCAAACTCATTTGGTAAAGGTTGGCGACATTGGCCAGTGATAAGATCAGGCCAACGACAACACCGACTGTCGATCCGATGGCCGCCCCGCCCACAAATGCCAGAAGCAGGACAAAATACCGGGAAAAAATTTGTTCGATTGATGCCTGATAGACGTCCCAGCCGATTGTTCCGGTCAAAATCGATGCCAGAAGAATAATCAGACAGACAATCTCCTCATTTTTTAAAGTAAGTTTAAAACGCTGTGGTGATAATAACGGGATACTCTGCATAAAGATAAGAACAAGAACCGTTCCTAAAACGCCTTCGACTGTCAAAAGCATCCATTCATAGGATGTCAGCTGTCCCCATACCGAATCAAGAAACAGACGGGGAGCGGCAGTGGCAATAAAAACAAACAGCGGTATTAGAATCTGCTGCTTGTTCACATGTTTAAAAATGCCCGCCAGCAACACAAAGAGGAGCATAGCCAGAGCGATAAAGGCACTGTGAGGCAGGGAAAAGGTAAACGCGCCGGCCAAAATAGCTGCCATCACTTTGGGTGCCTTTTCTCGATGGATAACCCAGACTGCCGCCAAAAATGCAATGGCAAACGGTGATACAACCGACAGAATGACAGCTCGTCCAAGCAAAAAGCCGGCAAGGTAAAACAGCCAGCTCTTTTCAAAGAGTAACTTTTTCATGGATGCAGCGAACTTCATATAACCTTTTTTCCACCAGCCCTGCTGAATGTTAACTCCCTTGGATTCCATTCCCGAGACTGAATTGATCATAGTCTACCACTCCTTCTTGCCATTCATTTAAACACATGCAGCATTCGTTTTTTGTCAAAACATCGGAGCGTATTCCTAAAATCGTTCGACTGGTTTCTTCACTGATAAAAGTTTTCTGCACTTGCCCTGCGTATTCTGTTTAGTGTTGTCGGCTTTTCGACTGCGAGTGGATAACCACATAAATGTTTTCCATTGACACAAAGTGATTGCTGTTGTAAGATGTTTTCTGTGAGTGAATTTGGCGGTGTAGCTCAGCTGGCGAGAGCATACGGTTCATACCCGTAGGGTCGGGGGTTCGAATCCCTCTACCGCCATCAAAACAAAAAGCAGGTGCCACATTTGGAATGTGGCACCTGCTTTTTTAGCATCATTTAACATCAATGGTTCATAGACAGCAAACTGTTAGTCCCGTTTAGCACCTCTGCCTCCGCGTTTAGATTCCGTATGCTTCTTCAATGAGGCTAAACGGTCTTCCGAATCTTTGAGAAACTTGTTCATTTTCGATTCAAACGATTCCGAACGCTGCTGATTCTGCTGACGTGGCGGCCGGTCTTTCGCTTTTTTTATGGAAAGGCCAATCTTCCCATCATCCTGGATATTGAGCACTTTGACCGTAACCTCGTCACCGACGCTCAAAAAGTCGTTAATATCTTTCACATACGTGTCAGCAACCTCACTGATATGCACAAGACCTGTTTTACCTTCCTCAATCTCTACAAAGGCCCCAAAGTGTGTGATCCCGGTTACTTTACCCTGCAGCTTGCTGCCTACTTCGATTGACATAAAAAAAGTGCTCCTCCTTAGAAATTTAACAGATATACTTCTTATATATTATAGCCAGTTGTGTGAAAGTGTGTCAATAATCGGGCTTTTCTCCAGGGATATTGAAAATTAATTCATCTTTTTTAGAGAAGAAATAGTTTGTCCGTGCGATATCCAGGACATAGTCCTCGTTATTAAGCAAATCAATTTCATTCCGAAGACTGTCTTCTTTATCCTCAAGTGCAGCCAATTCACTTTGCAATGCTTCGTGCTGTTCCTTTTTTTCCGTATAAAGCGCTTGCTGATTAACATGATAAACCGCCAGGCTGCCAATAGCTAGGGCCATCAGAAGTGAAAATAGAACCAGCCGGCGTATCAGCCGTTTTTTCTTGCGGGCCTGTCGTTCGACATAAGCATCATACTCCTGCATATAATGTGATTCCAGCCGAGTCACATCTTTCTTCTGGAATGGCACAGGCCTACCTCCTTTTGAACATTATGTGTTGGATCCATTTTTTGCATCTATTCTTTATTGTACTATAAAATCCTGCTAATTTGTGTATCTTTTTTTGTATTGTTTGAGGAAGCATCTGGAATCCCAGTCGCAACAGCCAAGAAACCGGCACCCAAAAGACCTTCAGGATAAAACGAAGCAAATGCCACAGCCATTTGCCCATAAACCCGACGGCTGCAAGCAGCAATTGCACGCTAAACACAATTGGAGTCACGATGACCGCCCTGATAATCCGCGTCAGCATACGATGAATTGCCGCCATAACATAAATGACATACTCCAGCAGCCGTTTATACAGACTAGCCGCAAGAGCTTGGTAGATAGCAAATCCCAGTACCAGGGCTGCAAACACATAGAAACGCAGCTCACCGCTGTTGACCCGGAACAATATGTAATACAGCAGCAGGGTCTGCGTCAGCCAGAAACTGATTTCCATAACATAAACCAGAAAAGCACGTTCCCGCCAGTAGATGGAAAGACGCCGAAATGTCTCCAGCGCCATTCCCAGCCAAAACCCACCAGCTGCCATGGAAATCATGGTCAAAAACTGCACATCAAGTGTCATTTGAATAACTTGCTAAAGAAGCCTTTAGCTTTCTCCTGCTGGTGCTCGTCAACATAGGAAAGCTCGTACACCTTGCCCTTAATCGTAACCAGGCCGTCACTTACATCCAGATTTTTCATATGCAGATTCTGGCCGCGGACAATTAAGTAGCCCATGACAGTCTCCAGTAAAAATTCCTCATTATCAAAACTGTCGACTTCTTTGACGCCGGTTATTTCCAGATCTTTGCGGTTATTCATTTTGACCGTATGGCTGTCTTGTGTCGCATATGTCTGCTGTTTAACAGACTGCTGTTCATAGTCACTCATATGCCTCGCCCTCCAATCACTATTACTGTATGACAGAAGGGACAAGGATAGAACCTAATTCACATGTTCTTCATGGGTCACCCGGTACATCGTTTCGGCTTCATCTTTTTTCGCATCTTCTCTTAAATTTGTCACGTCCAGCGTAACCACTTTCTGGCCAAATTTAATCACCAGTTCATCGCCTTCAGAAAGAACAGTCGACGCCTTTGCCGGCTGTCCGTTTATCGTAATCCGCCCCTGGCCTGCAATTTCTTTAGCCAAGGGTCTGCGTTTAACAAGTCTTGAAACCTTTAAAAATTTATCCAGCCGCAATCCAATCACTCTCTTTCCTTTGCTTGATTCCAGTACAGATCCATTTCTTCCTGTGATGTCTGATTCACCGTTTTCCCCTGCTCATTAAGAGCCTGTTCAATAAAGGTAAAACGCGACATAAATTTCGTGTTTGCCTGCTGGAGGGCTAGTTCCGGGTTGATGCTGTAACCTCGCGCCAGATTGGCAATGACAAATAAAACATCGCCAATCTCCGCCTCGATCTCCGTGTGCGTTTCCTGGCGAATAGCCACCTGCACCTCGTCCAGCTCTTCCTGGAACTTCTCCCATATGCCTTGGATATCATCCCAGCCAAATCCGACTTTGGCAGCCTTCTTCTGTAATTTGAACGCCTTAGCCAGACCAGGAAGACCAGCTGGCACCCCATCTAAAACAGACGTCCGCGTTTCGCCTTTTTCTTCCTGTTTCAGTGCGTCCCATGTCTTAGCAACGTCTGGCTCGGTTTCAGCCGACTGATCAGCAAACACATGCGGATGACGATGAATCATTTTGTCAGTCAGCGAACGTATAACATCATCGGCCGTAAAATAGCCGTTATCGTCACCAATCTGACTATGCAGCATAACCTGCAGCAAGAGATCACCCAGCTCCTCCACTATACCGTCATCATCCTGCTGATCAATCGCCTCCAGTAACTCATAGACTTCCTCGATTGCATACATGCGCAATGACTCATGTGTCTGGGCACGATCCCAGGGACAGCCGCCAGGAGCCCGCAATTGTCTGATCACCTCGCGCATCTGGGCAAATGTATGATGAAGCAAGGCATCCGGTACAGGCGGAATATAAATAGATGTGAGATTATGGACATCCGTGAAGGAACGGTCCAGCTCATCCAGCTGCACATCTGTTATCCTTTCTTCAAAGCTGCCAGCTGAGGCAACAATTTTGACTGGGTAATCGTGCGGCAGATCCTCCAGCAGGGTCAGTTTAACATTGGCTGCGGTCATCTGATCATAGACCTGAGCGAACACAATATGATGACGATAATCCAATTGCCGCCGTTCAAAATGAAGGCCATCAACAAATTGCAAGCCATCGATCGGGTCAATTTTAAGTGAAGCGAATAACGCATCAAGATAACTGTCTCCGCCAATGATGTTCACAGGCACCTCATCCTGATCCAACAGCAGCTGAACGGTCTTCTCCGCCAGCATAGGATGACCCGGAACCGCATAGACAAGCGACTGCTGCGCGGCCGTCATCAGAAGCGTATCAGTCATTTGCTGATAGACGTCCGCAAATTGATCCATTTCCTCATAAATATAATCAAATGACTGGAAACGGATATCCTCTTCCTCGAATTGTCTGACTGCCGGATGATCAGCTGTGCGCACATAAACAGCTGATGTCTGGCTCTTCAGTTTCTTATAAATACCAAGCGGCACCTGGTCTAAATCACCAGCACCAAGTCCAATAATATCGATTGTATAGGCCATTAGGAATTCCTTTCTTTATGGAGTCGAATGAATAACCAGCCAAGCGGCAGCCGCGACAGATCCTGCTCACGGAAAGCCCCGAGACGCAGCAAAAGGCCAGAATAAATCGCCGCCCCCGCAAGCGCCATTGTGATAACGTAAACAGCTGAACCGGCTCTTGAGACAATTGGGCCTGTCAGGTAATGAACTCCCAGAATAAAACCGATCATGCCTGCCAGAGCAAGCAGAAGCGCCAGCCAGTTAACCTGCTGCAGCACCTTTAATTCGGGTAATTTCCGTCTCAGAGAAACGATCATCAATCCCGCGAACATCGTTAAGCTGAGAACAGTAGCCAAAGCGCTTCCGGTGATCCCGAAAAAAGGAACCAAAGCATAATTGGCTGTCCATTTTAGGCAAAAAGCAATGGCAACAAAAGCGGCCGTCCGCTTCATATAGCCTAAGCCCTGCAGAATTGAGGCAGCAGTTATCCCAATCGAGCTGAGAAAAACTGCAAGCGCGAGCAGTCTTAAAGCATCTGTCCCGTTTGTATTCTGAAACAGCAGCCGGTTGGTTTCCGGAAAAATTATGATCAATCCAGCAGTCGCCCCAATCGCTAAATAAAAGCTGATTAAACTGGCACTGCGAATCAACTGATGCATCATGTCAGGTTCTTGTTTTAGCTTATCACCCGATAGAGCGGGAAGCAATGCCAAAGCAAATGACGAACCAAGTACCGTACCAAGCTGGATAAGCGGCTGCCCGCGATCAAAAACACCCTTAGCCTGTCTGGCATCATCGACAGATAGACCGTATGCCTTCAGCCCCGGGACAAGGGTGAAGGTATCTGCTAACTGAATAATCACAAGCACCATCTGATTCAAAGCCGCCGTCGTACCTAAAACGACAAGCGTTGTCACATAATACCGCCAGGGAACGGAGAACCATTCGTCTGTAACCGGGTGGTAATGGATAAGAAACCCAAGCAGAATCATCACAGCAGCGAGAAGGCCAGCACACGAAGCTGCAACAGCCCCTGGACCAATCGTGTAGACAGGCTGCTGCCACAGGTATACCCCTGCCGCTGCAGTGATGATCACACTGAGACGCAGCAGCTGTTCACTGATTTGTGAAATGGCAGTTGCCTGCATCAGCCCGATTCCCTGAAATGTCCCGCGCAATAGAGCCGGTAAAGGAATCAGTAAAAAAATCCACGAAGCCAGCCGATAGGTCTGCACCAGTTCAGGATCACCTGTCATCATAGCGATTTTCGGGGCACTCAAGTACATAATAATCCAAATGCTTCCGGCTATAACTGATAATAACACAAACACCGGAATATAAAACGAACGCCAGGAGAGACTCTGGCCCCGCGATGTGATAACCACAACTATTTTAGAGACAGCAGAGGGAAAACCATATAAAGCAAGCATCATAGCAATACTCAAGAATGGATAGATCTGCTGATAAACGTAAAAACCGGTATCCCCTGTTAAATTCTGCAGCGGGATCCGGTAACCGGCACTCAGCAATTTACCAGCCATGCCGGCCAGCGTTAGCCATACAGCTCCCTTAAGCAATGTCTGCTGCGTCGGTTTGTCCTTTTCCATGTTAAACCCTTTCCGGCTAAGTAATGCCGGTATCCAGTATAGCATAAGCTTAAAAAGACTGACCCGAGAGCAATCATCCAATCATACAAAAAAGTGCCATCGCTAATAAGCCATGACACCTTTTCGTTCTTCGCTGTTCATGTAAGAAACCTCTAATTACTCCATTTGCCGGGCCAGGAAGCTGGCAGCTGTCTGAACTGACTTTTGCTCAACTTCCGTCAGCTCGCCTTCTCTTGCAAACAGCACCACACAGCCAACTGGATCACCGTTCGCAATAATTGGACTGATGCATAACGCAGCCAGATCTTCATCCTCCCCGCTGATCAGCTGAGCTGTAACAGGTTCTGTTTGAAATGACGGCGTACGATCTTCCATAGCCCTTTCCGGTTGTAAACCGATGCCTTTATTTAAATAGTCATTTTTGGAATCGCCGGCTACAGCAATAACTTCATCACGATCACAGATCATTACTGGGTAATTAAGCGATTCAAACAATGCCTCGGCATACTCTTTAGCAAATGTGCTCAATTCATTAATGGGCGAGTATTTCTTTAAAATGACCTCAGATTCACGGTCAACAAATATTTCTAATGGATCACCTTCACGGATACGCAGCGTTCGTCTGATCTCTTTTGGTATAACCACTCTGCCTAAATCATCAATACGGCGTACAATTCCTGTTGCTTTCATCAGTCTGGAGCCTCACTTTCTGCGATGTTTGTGTCTGGTGTATGTATTCAGTAGTTTTCCTTAATGAGAAAAAAACACCAGTTGTGGGTTTAGTATGAATCATCCCCGCTCGACTATACATCTCTCTAACACCAGAATTCAAAAACAACGCACTGAAGCGACATGTCAAGAACCAGTGTTGCTTTCCTGCCGGTTAACCTCAGATAACTGACTGATGAAATTTTCCAGAACGTCATACCGCTGCTGCTCAGTATCCCGTGTCCATTTATACAGTACTTTCAGTTTGCTTCCTTCTGTCCCCAGCTGCAAACCGCGGCCAAACTGATTCGCCAATTCAAACAGCTTAGACCCATCAACTTCCTGACTGCGGTTTTCACTTATAAGCATTTCCAATTTGCCAGGTCTTTCAGTAATAGACTCAACCCGCTGCTCTTTTGCCTGCCGTTTAAGTGATGTTACTGTGAATAAATTAGCAATTTCTTCAGGATAATCACCAAAACGATCGATCAGCTCATCCTGCAGGTCCCCGATATCATCCGCCGACGAGACAGCCTGGAATTGTTTATAAATATCAATTTTTTGTTTTTCATCAGAAATATAAGATTCTGGAATATAGGCATCCAGCGTTAATGCTAACTCCGGTTCAAACGTTTCGATTTCATCAAGCTTTTTGCCGGTTTTACGAGCTTCAATGGCTTCCTTAAGCATCTGTGAATACATATCAAATCCAACCGAATCGATAAATCCGTGCTGATTGGCGCCAAGAAGATCACCTGCACCGCGGATGGACAAATCACGCATAGCAATTTTAAAACCAGAGCCAAGTTCTGTGAATTCTTTGATTGCTTCCAGCCGTTTCTCAGCCACTTCACTAAGAACTTTATCCTGCTGGTAAGTGAAATACGTGTAAGCAACCCGGTTGGAGCGGCCCACCCGTCCTCTCAGCTGATAAAGCTGACTGAGACCCATGCGGTCTGAGTTATTAACGATTAGCGTGTTGACATTTGGCATATCAACACCTGTTTCAATGATTGTTGTACTGACCAGTACATCATACTCACCTTCCAGAAAAGCGACAATGATATTCTCCAGTTCCGTTTCATTCATCTGGCCATGAGCCACAGCGATCCGGGCATCATCAACCAGCATTCCTAAATCTCTGGCAACCTTATCAATATCATCCACGCGGTTATGAAGGTAAAACACCTGGCCGCCGCGAGCCATTTCACGCTCAACCGCTTCACGCACAAAAATCGGGTTGTACTCCATGACATACGTCTGGATGGGAAAACGATTTTCCGGAGGCGTTTCAATCACTGACAGATCACGGACTTCAAGCATTGACATATGCAATGTGCGCGGAATCGGGGTTGCCGTCAGTGTCAGGACATCGATATTGGATTGCAGCTGCTTGATCTTTTCCTTATGTTTAACACCAAATCGCTGTTCTTCATCCACGACGAGTAAGCCCAGGTCGCGGTAGGTGACATCCTTGGACAGTAAGCGATGGGTGCCAATCACAATATCAATCGTACCCTTACGAACACCCTCAATTGTTTCCTGCTGTTCCTTTTTGGAACGAAAACGGCTTAGCATGCCAATCGTGACAGGCTGATCCTGGAATCGCTGACGGAGTGTTTCATAATGCTGCTGAGCCAAAATCGTTGTCGGGACCAGAAAAGCAACTTGCTTGCCGTCTACAATAGCTTTGAAGGCAGCCCGTATAGCCACTTCGGTTTTCCCGTAACCGACATCACCGCACAAGAGACGGTCCATCGGGCGTTCCTTTTCCATGTCCGTTTTAATTTCGGTTATACACCGCAGCTGATCGTCCGTTTCCTCATAAGGAAAGGCTGCTTCGAATTCCTGCTGCAATTCCGTATCCTCACTAAAGGCATATCCTTTTCGTGCCTCGCGTTCAGCGTATAGTTCAATGAGATCATCCGCAATGTCCTCCACATTGGATTGGACTTTTCGTTTAACTTTATTCCACTCACTGCCGCCCAGTTTATACAGCTTAGGCTCTTTGCCCTCAGAAGCGACATATTTCTGCACCAGATTAATCTGGTCGATCGGAACATATAATTTGTCATCACCCGAGTATTTAAGCAGCATAAAGTCGTTATGCTGGCCATTCATCTCCAGCGTTTCAATCCCTAAGTATTTACCAATACCGTGGTGTGCATGAACAACAAAGTCGCCCACTTTAAGCTCTTGATAGCTTTTGATCCGTTCAGCATTCGAGATATTCTGTTTTTTACGCGGGCGTTTGGTTTTTTGTGTTTTAAACAGTTCATTTTCTGTAATCAAAACCAGTTTATGCATTGGAAATTCGATGCCATTGGTGATATTGCCAGTCGTAATTGTTGGACGTGTCACAGGGAGCTGCAAGTCTCTTGTGACGTTTGCTTCAATCCCATAGTCCAGGAAAATCGATTGAATTTTTTCTGCCCGCTCGGCATCTGGTGCCAGAACGACAACTGAAAAATCACCTTTTTCCCAGCGCTGCAGTTCATTTTTAAACAAGTTCATCTGACCATGAAATGCCTGCATTGTTCGTGTCGATAAATCAACAATGTTTTGCGGCTGGGTGCCACTTATATGACGCAAAAAAACCGACATATAAATACGCTGGCGGTCAAGACCTTTCCAGACTGTATCCCAGTCATAGGAAAAATGACTGTCCCGCACCATTTTATTGGATTCCAGTAAGGTGCTGTACCATTCCGCTTCCTCTTTATCAAGATTGGTGGCCGTCTCCTGAATCCGGCTCATTTCATCCAGGATAATCAGACCATTTGACGGCAAATAGTCTAACAAACTAGCTGGCTTATCATAGAAGAAGCCAATATACTGATACATCTCCTGGAAGGATTCTAAATTTTTAAACCGCTCAACTGCATAGTCAATTGTCTCAGAAAGTGTTTCTTTGGCTTCGTCTGAAGACAGCTTTTTCAATGATGCCGCCAATGCCGTCTCAAGACGCTGAGCTGTTTGCAGTCTGTCTTCTTTTGTCAACAGCATTTCCGTTGCCGGCCCAATCGTGATGGCTGTCTTTTTTTCCAGTGAACGCTGGCTGTCCGGATCGAATGAGCGTATGGAATCGATTTCATCATCAAACAATTCAATACGCAGAGGATGCTGCTCTGTTAAAGGATAAATATCGATAATCCCGCCACGCCGGCTGAACTCACCGGGTGATGTCACCATCGATGCACGTTCATACCCCATATCTACCAACGACTGCAGATAAGCATCTACATCAATTTCTTCCCCTGTCGAAAAAGGCAGCTGGTATTGATACCAATAGTCGGGCGGTGGCAGTATGCGTTTCAAAGCAGCCACAGGAGCTATTAAAATGCCCGATCGCGTCTCTGACCATTCTGTCAGCGCCTCAATTCGGCGGGCCTTCAATTCCGGACTGGCTACAGCAATTTCAGACGCAATCAGTTCATTAACCGGATATAAGTGCACTTGGTCCTCACCTATAAAGTCTGACAGGTCATCATACAGCTGTTGAGCCTGATCGAGCTGATTTGTCACCAGCAATACGGGTCTCTCGAGTGATGCGTTGACAGTCGAAGCAAAAAGACTTCTGGCCGACCCTGAGAGACCTGCTATCAGCTGCTCCTGCATGCCCTTGGAGATCCCATCAATGACAGATGCTATATCTTCCTTAGACTTTAAAAAATTCTGAATACCGTCCATTTTTTCCCACCTGTTTACGTGCAAAAATGCCTTGGTTTTTCATCAATAGAACGCGTTTAAGATAGTTAATCGTCCTATCCCTGAACCACTTTTAGGGATAACCAAAGCTTTTGACTTAATATATGATATTACTGTATAAAATAGTCCAATTCGTGATAATGCGGATGACGGCTGAGTGATGCTTCACAATGCTCACATATAACTGTTATCCGCATACTGCCATCTGCTTCATAGCTAAGCATATCACGTTTTTCCTCTGATGATAATTGATCGAGCCCGAGCATCGTATCATCCGTCATTTGCTCGTCAACTCGCCCAATCTCCCGGCTGCAATGCCGGCACTCATAAATAATTGCCATAACAATCCTCCTCGCATAAACAATCGGTATCCCCAAGTTTATCCGAAAAACGTATAATTATACCGTATGCAGCTATGCAAGAAGGCGTGTTACTGAACCAATTATCATTCAGTTAGCTGTTATACGCATTCATAACTTCGGCAAACGGCTGCCGCAGCCACATTTCACACGCATCAGCACTTGTTTGGATGCTTGACTGGACATCGCTCTTTTCCTCACTGGCGAAAGACTGCAAAACATAATCCACCACTGACATGGCTTTATCTGGTTTGCTGATTCCGAACCGCAGTCGTTTAAATTCTTTCGTGCCTAAGTGATCAATGACTGAGCGGATGCCATTATGACCCCCGTGTCCGCCTGTATGGCGCAAACGGATTTTGCCTGTGGGCAGATCAAGATCATCGTAGATTACCAGCAAATCTTCTGGGGTTAATTTATAAAAGTCCATTAACGGCCGTACTGATTCCCCCGAAGCATTCATGTATGTTTGCGGCTTAAGCAGAATAACTTTTTCGCCATCATGCGTTTCCACGGTGGACACACCTTCGAATTTATCTTTTTTTAACGTCCACTGGTGACGTTCAGCCAGCTCATCAATCACCATGAATCCTGTATTATGACGCGTTTTATCAAATTTTTTGCCTGGATTGCCAAGGCCTGCGATACACTTCATGTGACAACTTCCTTTAAGCCATATTTGAATGTAGCGGAACCCTCCTATTAGCTGACCAGGAGGGTTCCGCCTTTAAGTTATTCGTTGTTGTTATCATCTGATGCATCAACCAGTTCAGGTTCTGCATTCTCATCCGTTGCCTCGTCTGTATCCTCGATGGTATCCGGCGGAATAACGGTTGCGATAGCTGTATCTTCTTCATCATTGATTTCATAGCTGGCTGAGTGAGGCAGATCACTGACTGACAGTGTATCACCAATGTTCAGCTCAGAAACATCAACGGTGACCGTGTCCGGAATATCAGCTGGCTTAGCCCGTACCTGGACTTCATATAACGGCTGCTGGAGAACACCGCCTTCTTTTTCACCTGCTGGTTCGCCATCAAGCGTAATCCCTACGGACACATCCATCGCCTCGTCCATATTAACAATATAGAAGTCCGCATGCGTCATCTCATCTCTCAGCGGATCTGTCTGATACTGATGCAGCATGACATCAACCGGCTGTTCGTTCTCAACAGCAAGGGAAATAATCGCATTCCGGCCTTCATCACGAATCGTTTTAACCAATTCGACATTGTTGACCGTAATGGCCTTCGACTCCTTATTTTTACCATAAACAACAGATGGAACGTCACCATTTGCTCTAATCTGTTTTGTTACGGATGTTTTTAGGTTGTCGCGTTTCTCTGCTTTTAATGCTACTGCCATTTCCATCACCCTCCATTAGTCAAGACCCGGATTCTGCCGGGTCTCCTATGGCAAATTTTATTCTATAACGTTTCTATTAAAACATAATTGATGCTTTTACACAAAATCACTGGCCATTAGGTATTGTCAAACAAAGTACTGACTGATTTCAACTCATGGACACGTGTAACCGCCTCGGCAATGAGCGGTGCTACTGATAATTCAGTGATCTTTTCACTCTGCTGGCTTTCTGAAAGCGGAATTGAGTTCGTTACGACTAATTCCTTAATTTTGGAATCGTCAATACGTTCAATGGCCGGTCCCGATAAAACCGGATGTGTACAGCAGGCGTAAACGGCGTTTGCTCCATTTTCCACCAAAGCATCCGCAGCAAGTGTGATTGTACCTGCTGTATCTATAATATCATCAATCAGGATGGCTGTCTTCCCTTCAATATCACCGACAATATTCATCACTTCCGCAACATTTGGACGCGGACGGCGTTTATCAATGATCCCGATCGGCGCCTTAAGATAATCCGCCATCATCCTGGCCCGTGTTACACCACCATGATCCGGAGACACAACGATGATGTCGTCAAAGTCTTTCTTTTCAAAGTAGTTGGCTAAAATAGGCACACCCTGCAAGTGATCAATTGGCATATTAAAGAAGCCTTGAATCTGCGGTGCATGCAAATCAAGTGTGATGACACGGTCGGCGCCGGCAGTTTCCAAAAGATCTGCTACAAGCTTTGATGTAATGGGCTCTCTGGAACGCGCTTTTCGGTCCTGCCTGGCATAGCCATAATAGGGCATCACAATATTAATAGTTCTTGCTGACGCACGTTTCAGAGCATCAATCATAATCAGCAGCTCCATAATATGTGTATTAATGGGTGCCGATGTCGATTGCACAACATAGACATCATAGCCGCGAACACTTTCATCAATACTAATTTTGATTTCACCATCACTGAACGACGTCACTGTGCATTTGCTCAGTGTTGTCCCCATATGATCAGCGATATCTTCGGCCAACTCCGGATTCGAATTTAACGATAACACTTTCAGCGTCGGAAATTTTTTGCCATCTGGCATGAGATTAACCCCCCGTTAGTCTTCTTCCTGATTTTTGGCTCGTGATGCATACCCTTCTTTAGTCGTCTGCCGCTCTCTGGCAATCGCCAGTGAATTCTCAGGCACTTTATCTGTAATGGTTGAGCCTGCCGCCACATAAGAACCTTTCCCGACAGTTATCGGTGCAACTAAATTCGTATTGCAGCCAATAAATGCATCGTCTTCAATCGTCGTCAGATGTTTCTCTTTCCCATCGTAATTAACTGTAACCGTTCCGGATCCCAGATTAACACGTCTGCCTACATCAGCATCGCCAATATAACTTAAGTGAGGCAGCTTAGTCTGATTGCCTACATTTGATCTTTTCACTTCAACAAAGTTTCCTACTTTGACGTCGTCGCCAATCGATGCCTCTGGCCGGATATGGGCATATGGACCGATTTGCACCCGGTCGCCAATATGACTGTCTTCTGCCACACTCTGTCTGACAAGGCTGTCTGCACCGATAAAGCAGTCATCGATTTCTGTATACGGACCGATTTCCGTATTCTGGCTGATGGTTGTCTCACCTTTAATGCTCGAACCGGGCTGAATCAGCACGTCCGGCTCGATGACAGCACCCGGTTCAATGTATGTATGATCCGGATCAATCAGCGTTACGCCGTTTCGCATATGGTATTCATTGATGCGCTTTTTAAAAGCTTTTTCAGCACGTGCCAGAGCAACACGATCATTAATGCCCATTGTTTCGTCAAAGTCAGCTGTCTGATACGCGCTGACCCTGTCACCCTGGTTTTGCAGAATTTCAACAACATCAGGCAAGTAATACTCACCCTGAGCATTATCATTTGATACACGATGCAGGGCTTCAAAGAGTGCTTTATTATCAAAACAGTAGGTGCCTGTGTTAATCTCGCTGACTTGTAATTCCGCATCAGAGGCATCCTTATGTTCAACAATCCGTGCAACTTCTCCGTCACTGTTACGGATAATCCGGCCATAACCTGCCGGATCGGGAGCCCCAGCCGTTAAAACGGTTGCCTTGGCACCTTTAGCTTCATGATGCGCAAAAAGTGCCTCATAGGTCTCACTGGTGATCAAAGGTGTATCGCCGCACACAACAATGGTTGTGCCCTCTTGGCTGTTTAATAGATCCTCGGCCTGAAGCACAGCATGTCCTGTGCCCAATTGTTCCTCCTGTAAAACAGTCTGGCTGTCTTCGCCAATAAGTTCAGTTACCTTTGCTGCGCCATGGCCAACGACTGTTATCATTTGTTCAGGATTCACCGGTTTTAACTGATCGATGACATGCTGTACCATCGGACGGCCGCAAACCGGATGGAGTACCTTATATAAATTCGACTTCATTCGAGTCCCCTGTCCGGCAGCAAGAATCACCGCAAAACGATTCGCCATGTGGAGTCCTCCATTCTATTATCCAATTATGAATATATCTCAAAAATACGCTAATTTCAACAGATTTAGCGTTGTAAGAAGAAGGAAAATCGTATGTAAGACTGAGGGCACGCATCTCCGGGGATAAAATCAGTACTTAAAGATGCCACTGAAGCAGCTGGTTTGAAACTAAAAAGAGAAGGCTAACCTGTGGCAAGATTAGACCTTCTGCAAAATATATCAGGATGCACCCGCTTCTTCGTAATTGGTTTCAGCTTCACCAGCACGGTGATACTCACCTAATACGGCATCCTGAATCTTACCACGGGTAGCCGAATTGATCGGATGGGCAATGTCCCTGAATTCGCCATCTGGGGTCCGTTTAGATGGCATTGCCACAAACAAGCCATGATTGCCGTCAATCACTCTGATATCATGAACCACAAATTCCTCGTCCATTGTAATTGAAGCAATTGCACACATTCTCCCCTCTGTATTTACACGGCGTAATCTCACGTCAGTTACTTCCATGATGTTTCACCACCCTTCCTTTGTCCTACTGGCATAATTCAACACATATATAAGAATTCCTGCCTATACAGTGAAAAAATTTAGAAAATAATACCTGATTTCGAAGCGCCGGGCAAAATCAGATCAAACAGGAAGGAGGACAAAGTTAAAAGACGCAGATTCACCGGAGGGAAGATTGCTGCGGGAACCAAGGCATGCGGGCGCGACGGGCACCAAGGGCTCCACAGCCGTTCGCGGAAGGCAACGTCAGTTATAATGACCAGGACGGACATCAATCGTCCTCTGCTTCAAATCAACGTTGCTGATTTTTATAAGTGACGTGTAGTGCTGCACGACACGCTCCTCCTCTTCATCATCCGCCTCAGCCAGCACACCAATAGCCTGGACGTTGGCATTAAACTCACCAATCAGGCTGATCATGCCATTAATAGTGCCCCCTGCTTTCATAAAGTCATCAATGATACAGACATTGGCATCAGCATGCAGGCTTCGTTTAGGAAGCACCATTGTCTGAATTTTTCGCGGAGAACCTGACACATAATTAATACTTACAGAAGATCCTTCCGTCACTTTTGCATCACGTCTTACGATCACAACTGGGACATTCAGGACGGCTGCAACAGCATAAGCCAGTGGGATACCCTTGGTTGCAACAGTCATGACAACGTCAATTTCCCGGTCAGAAAATGCAGAAGCTAAAATATGACCGATCTGGTTAACCATCTTCGGATCGCCTAAAATATCGCTCATGTATAAATAACCGCCAGGTAGAAGGCGTGCAGGATCAGCCAAGGTTTTACAAAGGTCAGCAATAAACCGGCCGCCTCTTTCCTGGGCCATGCTAGGCTGAAAACTGACACCGCCCGAAGCGCCGGGAAGCGTCTGCAGCCACCCGGCCCCTTCTTGCCGTATGACGCGATCAATAATTGTCAGATCTTCACTGATCGATGACTTTGCCGCATCGTATTGATCACTAAAATAAGGCAAAGATGTATGTTCTTTAGGATTTTCCAGAAAATAACGCGTCATTGATACAAGCCGCTCACTTCGTTTCATAGACCACCTCTACTATAACCGAATATTTTAACTAAATATACCACTATTGTACGTGCTTCATCAAGTTATCTGAGATGGTCAAGTGACTGTGCCATATGAAAGTGCCAAAATCTTTTTGCCAGTTGCAGGGTAACCTTTAGGAGAAAGTCAGTCACCCAATATAAAGGGCAAACCCATTAAAGGGTTTGCCCAATCATTACTTCATGTTTTGCTCGGCCATTTCAATTGCCCGTTTCACCATATTACCGGCATCCCTAGCGCGAATGCCTCCCCAGCCTTCCTGCTGTATGGTGTCGTAAATGCCTAACTCTTTAGCGACTTCTTCTTTCAGTTTATCCGACATGACGCTTTTACTTCGTGCCATGAAAGAAACGTCCCCTTTCTTAAGAGTGCCTTACGACAACATTAGTTTATGGGAAATGGCAAAAGAAACACCCGACAGTTGTTGACAAAACAGGAAATACTTAAGACTAATAAATGAGACAGGCTATCTGCAAGCGATGTTCCACACGTCGCTCAGGACCCTGGACAAAGGAAAAAGCAGCAATCACCATTTACTGCTCCGCCATGAGTGCGTGACCTAGCTGATCATCTGGAAAATTTAATTCCACCGTCTCGGTTAGAATGTCGGCATAGCTATATGAAACACGTTCGAATGCATTCTCGTCCTGATCCAGTTCAACAATAAAAACAGACGGGTATATCTCAGCCAATGTGCCGCAGCGTTCAATCGTTCTTCGTCTGCCGCCGTTCGCCTTAAGGCGCAATCGCTGACCAACATGCGATTCAAGACCTTGCTTTATTTCGATCAATGTTTTAGCCACTATACTCCACCTCACTTGTTAATAATGATAACACAGGCTTGTATAATAGTCAAGTAAAACTTGTCATTATAACAGCGCTGCCTTATTTATGTCAATAAGCAAAATTGGCATCCTGTGGTTATTATGGCAAAAACTTAAAAAACTATGTACAACCTTATTAAAAGGTCTGAAATCCGGAGGTGAAACCAGCATACGAGCGTTCCAATCCTCCGTTTCAGATACCTGTTAGTCATCGGCACCATCTGACGGTGTATACGGCATCCCTATCCGCATCAGGCCTTTTGTTTCGACACCGCCCATTCCTTCTTCACCTGTTAATGTATTCTGCAGAACATCCCAGACGCTAACCTTCTCCATAAAAGGGGTATAGGCCATTTTCGCCGCTATATAAACTGGATCCAGTGCATGGATATTAACCCTTGATGGTGAACTTGCAAAGTTTGCACCGGCCTGAATAAGCGACTCAAAGTGAGACTGGCAGGCACCTGCAAAGATAACCACATCATCCAGCCGCGGATGTTTTTGTCTGATGACATCAACGGCTTCCGCGAAATACTGGGTGTTATGGTAAGCCCCCAAGTCACTTTTGGCGCCTTTTTTCTGGGAAAAAGCATCATGTCCCGTAATAACAACGATATGCGGCTTAACACTGTCTGTCAGTGCCTCAACTTCCTGCGGCATATCTTTTTCCTGCACATAAGCACCGTGTACATTTAGCCCCAGGCGCTGGTATAATTCAGTACACTTTCGCATATAAGTCCGGTCTCCATCAATATGCAAAACAGTTGTCGGCAGCTGAAAAAAACCTGCCGTATGGTCATAGCCATGTCCCGATTGATAATCACGTTTTTCCTTCATCAGCTGGTAATCCTGACGGAACAGATGATAAGAATATGCCTCTTGCTTTTTTTCCTGCTTTTTACGTTTCGCCACTTCACTTGCATTGGCACGAACCAGATCACCCAGTGGAGCATCAGCGGCCAGACGAATGTCCTCACCATGCAATATAGCCAATTCTCCAGAAATGGCTGCAATACGGAACAATAAATCATGATGATAGGATGCGCGTGTTACGTGTTCACCAATTGCAAAACTCATAACGCCACCTCACAGCTTCTTCCGGATAAATTTAGATCACTACCTACAGGCTATGAGGTGTAAGCAGGTCCTGTGCCATTATCAAAAAGATCAGCTGCCCTTTAGAAGACAGCTGATCATCTCATCTTTTCAATTAAACGATAGAAAGTGTTTGAAAGAACGGCAAATTCGGCCATTGTCAACGTCTCACCACGCCTTGTTTCATCAATACCAGACGCCTCTAAAGTCTCCACAACCTGGAGCTTGTCAGTCGTATTAAAGTGCCGGATAAGATTATTCCGCAATGTCTTGCGTCTCTGGGCAAAGCACGCGCGTACAATGGTGAAAAAGTACGCCTCATTATCTACCTCGACTGGCGCCTGTTCCCGTCTGGTGAGTTTCAGCACACTTGACCCAACATTAGGCGGCGGCATAAATACATTTTTGGGAACGTTCATGACAACTGAGGCCTCAGTATAATACTGAACGGCAATTGACAATGACCCGTAGCTCTTCTGATTCGGTTCAGCAGCCATCCGGTCCGCTACTTCCTTCTGGATCATGACTGTCAGGCTGGTCACTGGCAATTGATCACGCAATAAGCGCATCAGGATAGGAGTCGTTATATAATATGGAAGGTTACTGACAACATGAACAGGCTGATCAGATGCAAAATATGTTTCGATCATGCGAGCTGCATCCGCTTCTAAAATATCCTCTTGTAGAATGCGTACATTCGAATAAGAGGCAAGCGTCTCATCCAGAATCGGATACAAACGCTGGTCGATTTCATAGGCGACCACTTTGTCAGCATGGATGGCGAGCTGCTCCGTTAACGCACCGATGCCAGGGCCAATTTCAATCACCCCTGCTCGTTTGTCTATACCAGCCTTCCGGATAATATTATTTAAAATGTTGACATCAACAATAAAGTTCTGCCCTAAACTCTTTTTAAAGGCAAATCCATGTGTTTCAAGAATCTCTTTCGTGCGTGTCGGCGTTGCAATCCATTTATCCGTCATAATCTTCCTCCTGCATCACCTGCTGCATGGCTTTGTCAAATTGCTCTTGGGAAATTCGAAACATCGTCAGTCGCTTCAACAGCTGTTTGCCATTCGTATGACCAATTTTCAAAATCTCACCAAGATGATCACGACGGCGGCTTGCCTTAGAACTGCCAATCAAACCGGCGCTCACCAAGTCTTCCCGGGTGATGTCGGCATATTCTTCTGCAGCTAATGAGTAAACACTTTGGAGTGCGTCGCGAATGGCCTCAGCTGATGCATGTTCAATTCCCAGGCTCGTTTGACCTGAACGCCTGTCACGGGCTGCTTCACGTGGCAGGAAGGCATGCTTGCACCCCGGAACAGCCACGCTGATGATATGCCGGATTCGCTTGCCGGGAAAATCCGGATCCGTTAATATGATGACGCCGCGTTTAGCCTGTGCGTGCCTGATCTGTTTTATGACAGCGTCACCAACGGCCGAGCCATTTGTTTCAATTGTATCCGCATCCACAGCCTCACGAACCCTGGCTGTATCATCGCGGCCTTCGACAACCACCACTTCTTGAATTCTCACGCTGATTCCTCTTCTCTTATACAAATATTCCTGCCATTAATCTATGGCAGGAATATTATATCATATCTTAATCAAGAACTTTGACTGTTACCGTCTGCCGTCCGAAACTGCTTGCTTTGCTTTGGGAAGTGAAATGCAAGTCAATCCGGTTTCCTTGAATATTACCCCCGGTATCACCGGCAACCGCATTGCCATAGCCTTCAACCCAAACGCGCGATCCTAAAGGAATCACATTTGGATCTACGGAAACCACATGAGGGTTTTCGTGCAAATTGATGCCTGTTGCTGTAAGGCCTTTGCCATCACAACCAAGACAGTCAACTGTATAAGCCGTTGCATTCATTTGCAGTTCTTTTTTACTGCTGCTGGCAGCTTCCTGATTATTAGAACTGCTCTCAGCAGATAGTTTGGTCACATTTGTGTCTTTTTCTTTCGTGCCATGAGCAACAATCTTGTTCTCACTTTTCTGCTTAACTTCTTTGTTCATTAGCTGCCGGTCAACAGCTTCACCGTTCTCTGTTGTTACTTCATATGTTTTCGCGACCGTCCCTTCCTGGCCTTCACTAACAATCTTGGTCTTTCCTTTTTCCAGACTGTCATCGTCACGTTTTTCCGTGTCATAAGCAATCGATTCATCGACTGTTTCTTTGGATTTTTCAACGCGTGTTATTTTAATATCATCGCCTTTTTCAATCGTCGCATCCAAAGACGGGCTGACCTGATCCAGATCATCCACCTCAATATCATTGTCAGTCAGTAATTCCTCGACGCTCTGCTGTGTGGTTGGATGAATATTTCTCTTTTCGCCGGCATCCTCAACCGTTACATCAAATGCCTTATCAATTGAATAGTCCATCCCATCGGTAATCGCAGCTGCAGCTGGCTCCGATGCCTCGTCATATTTACCAACCGTCAGATCATGATTATCAAGAAATTCGTTGATGGTATCAGCTGTTGTATAATAGGTATCTTTATCATTATTAATCGCTACTGTAAGCTTATTGGCTTCATCATATTTAATTGTCATGCCATCCTCAACTGGTGCATCTATTGTATGTGAAAGATCGTCGTGTTTTGAATACGTAATGCCTTCTTCATCCAGCAAATCCTGGACTGTATCCGCATTTGTTTTAACTGTTTGTTCATCGCCATTATCAGCGACGGTGACTTCTGCTTTCGTTGTTTCTGCTATCATGAATCCGCAAAAAATCATAAGTGCTAATAATCCAGCTCCTGAAAGAATCCAGTGCCGGGTTTTACTGGGCAATAATTTTGAAAAAACCTTCATGCTTATTGCCTCCTTTCTCATCCGCTTACTTGATTATATTAATGGCCCCTTGCCTTTACAACGCCTTTTCATTTACGGTTCCCTAACAATAAGATTACAGAGCGTAATATTTAGCTACTGTGAAACGTCTAAAATCTGTTTTGGCAGTATTCATGCCTGTAATAAAACATCTGCAGACAAAAGAGGACCGCTCCGGAAAACCCCACAAAAAAAGACCCGTCCTAAGACAGGTCTCTTCATAATAGGTGCAAGATGTCATTCTCATAATTAAGTGCGTTACGTTTTTGGGGTGATATTAAAAAACGTAAAGGCGTTAGCTGTTGTCATATGGCTCAATTCTTCAAACGACTGACCGCGCAGTTCAGCAACTTTTTCTGCAACCAATTTAACATAAGCCGGTTCGTTGCGTTTTCCTCTGTTCGGATGTGGTGCGAGAAAAGGAGCGTCCGTTTCCACCAGGAGCCGGTCTGAAGGCACCGCGGCCGCTGCATCCTTAGGCAGGGTTGCATTTTTAAAGGTTACCGGTCCGCCAATTGATATGTAAAAGTCCATATCAAGAAACGACTGCATATACGCTGCTGAGGTATTGTAGCAATGCATAATACCGCCGATATCGCTTGCCTTTTCCTCCTGCAGCAAGTCTCTGATATCCTCAGTAGCCTCCCGGTTATGAATAATAATTGGCATGTTGACCCTCTTAGCAAGGGCTATCTGCCTGCGAAAGACATCTTTCTGAATCTCTTTTGGTGATTTGTCCCAATGATAATCCAGTCCCATTTCCCCGATAGCAACCACTTTCGGGTGTGACGAAAGTTCCTCAATCCAGTTAAGGTCGTCATCAGTCATATCCACCGCATCAACCGGGTGCCAGCCCACAGCGGCATAAATGGTGTCATACCGTTCAGCAATTTCAATCGCCAGCGGAATCGTCTGCCGGTCAAAACCGACAACGACCATGTATTCGACACCTGCATCAAATGCCCGCTGAATAGTTTCTTCCCGGTCCTCAGCGAATTCATCCGCATTCAAATGAACATGTGTATCCACTAACATAGTCTCACTTCCTTATATAAAGTTTTTCCAGCATCTTTTGGAGAAGCATGGCTCAGAGGAAAGAGAACAGACATGATGAACTGCCCCCTTTGCTCAGCCAGAATTTATTTAACCACCGAGCCATTCGGAAGTGATTGATCAACCGATGTCAGAACAAGCTCACCGCTGTCTGTTTCGCCACAGAGAATCATGCCTTCCGACAGCTCGCCACGCAATTTAACAGGTTTCAGATTCGTGACACAGATAACTTTTTGACCGACAAGCTCATCAGGGCTGTAATACTCGGCAATGCCGGAGACGACTTGCCGTTTGTCGGTTCCTGCATCCACCTGCAGCCGCAGCAATTTATCGGTATCTTTGACAGGCTCTGCTTTCAGCACCTCTGCGACACGCAGATCCAGCTTCATAAAGTCATCGATTGTGACCTCACTTTTTTGTTCCGGCACGCTGGAAGCTGGTTTTTCGGTCGTTTTAGCCGGCTTTTGCATCATCGCTTTGATCGCCTGTACCTCTTTATCAACATTAAGCCGTGGGAAAATCGGCTGATCTTTATGCACCTCAGTGCCGGCTGGGATGACACCATCCTGATAAAGGCTGTCCCATGATTGTAAGGCATCATCAGCATGAATTCCCAGCTGCTGGAAAATTTCTTCAGGTGCCTCAGTCAGGAACGGCTGCAGCATAATCGCTATTTTGCGCAGTGAATCAGCAAGATGAGCCATCACATTGCCCAGACGTTCCCGTTTGGTCTCGTCTTTCGCCAACACCCATGGCTCGGTTTCATCAATATATTTATTGGTACGGCTGATCAGCTGCCACAGCGACGACAGGGCAACCGAGAACTGCAGATTATCCATTGCCTCTTCCACTTTTTGAACGGTATCCCGCTGCATTTTTTCCAGAGATTGTTCCGTTTCCGTCTCAGCTGCCTGATAAGCTGGGAGTTTAGCGTCAAAGTACTTGCTGATCATCACAATGGTGCGGTTTAACAAGTTACCGAGATCATTGGCAAGATCATAGTTCATGCGCTCAACGAATCCCTCCGGTGTAAACACACCATCTGACCCAAAAGGCACTTCGCGCAAGAGATAATAACGCACCGCATCCAGTCCGTAAATGTCAATCAGCTGAACAGGATCAACGACATTGCCCTTGGATTTGGACATTTTGCCGTCTTTCATAAGAATCCAGCCGTGGGAGAAGACCTGTTTTGGCAATGGCAAATCCAGCGCCATCAGCATAATGGGCCAATAGATCGTATGGAAGCGAACAATTTCCTTGCTCATCAGATGCACATCGGCCGGCCAGAACTTCTTATATAACTGGTCGTCTTCGGTCCCATAGCCAAGAGCGGTAATATAGTTGCTCAAAGCATCAATCCAAACATAGATAACGTGTTTCGGATCACCAGGCACCTTAATTCCCCAGTCAAAAGTCGTGCGGGAAACTGCCAGATCCTCCAGTCCTGGTTTGATAAAGTTGTTCAGCATTTCATTTTTCCGGGCTTCCGGCTGGATAAACTGCGGATTCTGTTCATAAAACTCGAGCAGTTGATCAACATACTTGCTCATTTTGAAGAAATAGGATTCCTCTTTTACTTTCTCAACAGGGTCACCACAATCCGGACAGTGGCCATCGTCTAGCTGGCGTTCTGTAAAAAATGATTCACACGATGTACAATACCAGCCTTCATACTCATCCAGATAAATATCACCCTGCTGGACGAGCTGGTCAAATATTTTAGCTACCACTTCTTTATGCCGGTCCTCTGTCGTCCGGATAAAGTCATCATGTGTAATCTTTAACTTTTCCCAGAGATTTTGAATACCACTGGCCATCTCATCAACATATTGCTGTGGCTCCTTGCCCTGTTCATGGGCCTTTCGCTGTATCTTCTGGCCATGTTCGTCAGTGCCGGTCAAATACATCACATCATAGCCCCGCAAACGCTTATAACGGGCCATGGCATCGCCAGCAACCGTCGAATAGGCATGGCCAATATGTAAATTGCCGCTCGGATAATAAATAGGTGTGGTAATATAAAATGTTTTCTTTTCCTCGGGCATTGCACACTACCTCCTTCAGATGGTTTCTATTTTAGCTTTTTTTAAGTGCATTTGCCAATAACTCTGTGTCTCCTTGACCACCGTTATTCGAATCATGCCTGAATAGTATCATTTTATCAAACAGCCGGTCCTTTGTTTAGTTACAACAATTTTCACATAACTACAGCATTATAATTGACGGTTACATGACGTGCTGGTAGTATACTCCATAAGTTGAGCCAGAATGGGCCTATTTATCATGACGGCTGTATGCCTAAAGCCGGCTGGAGAGGAGAATGGCATATGAAACAGACCGGAATCACACGGAAAATTGATGGACTTGGACGTGTCGTGCTTCCTGTTGAATTACGACGCACACTGGATATTAACAACAGTGATGAGCTGGATATTTACACGGACGACAATAAGATTGTGCTGAAAAAACAGACACTCGATATGACGTGTCAAGTAACCGGCCACAAATCTGATGATAATTTGGTGTTAGCAAATGGCAGCATTGTGCTGAGTCCTGAAGGGGCAGAACAATTAATGACAGAAATTCAGGCACGCTTAAACCAATAACACACGTCACTCGATCTTAATTAATGTTACGCAGCGGCTAATGCTTCATTTCCGGAAGCGGCAGCCGTTTTTTATACCAGAGTGTTTGTATACGTCCCGTTATTGATCAATATGGAATGCCTGATAAACATCCCGCTTCGCCATTTTCCGGTCAAGAGCCGCGCGTTTAATAGCTTCCTTGCTGGTATACCCAGTCTCATCGATATAATAACGAACATGTTCCACAACCGAAAGATGACTCCACCAGAGGTCACTTCCCTGTTCCGAATCGCCAGCGTTCCCTTCAATAACCAGGCAAAATTCACCCTTCATAGCAGTCTCATCAGCCCAGTCCAGAAGTTCAGCAGCCGTCCCGCGCGTATATTCCTCAAATTTCTTCGTCAGTTCACGGGCAATGGCGATCGGCCGGTTGCCAAGTGTGGCCTTGATCATCGTTAATGTGTCCTTTATCCGGTAAGGCGATTCATACAGCAATAATGTCGCTGACAATGGCTTCAGGCGCTCCAGTTCTGCTTCCTTTTCCTTTTTCTTGCGCGGTAAAAATCCGTAAAACAAAAATTCATCACTCGAAAGTCCGGAACCGACGAGGGCACATAATGCTGCATTTGCCCCTGGCAGTGCAACAGCTGGATAGTCAGCAGCTATAGCCGCGGTCATAAGCTCATAGCCCGGATCTGAAATAACCGGCATTCCTGCATCGCTGACAACAGCAATCGATTCTCCCTTTTCCAAGCGGCTCAGCAGCTCCCGGCCGCGGTTCTCCTTATTATGTTCGTGATAGCTGACAAGGGGTGTTGGGATATCAAAATGCTGCAGCAGTTTCTGTGTATTCCGGGTATCTTCAGCAGCAATCACAGAAACCGTCTCAAGTGTTTTTAATGCGCGAAAAGTAATATCCTCCAGATTGCCGATTGGCGTCGGTACAGCGTAAACTGTGCCGACTTCCTCGTCACTGCTAAAGCTCCTCTGAATTTTCATAGTACATCACTTCTTTCAGCTTGTCCCGGATTAACTGCGCCTTCCCTTTGCGGGTAAGCTGCTTAATCCCGTATTCCCGCTTCATCGCTTCTTCTTTAGTTGGATATTTCTCGACAAAGACAACCTGAAACGGGCCGCGTCCGCGTGTATATTTGGCTCCTTCCCCGTTCTCATGCATCTGCACCCGGTTTTCTAAATCTGTCGTATAGCCAGTATAAAACGTGTTATCAGCACACTTTAAAATATAAACGATATGCTCATGGTTTTCCATAAATGATCGCCTCAGCTTCCGTTGTATAGGTATCGTCTTCATTGTAAATATATAAAGGCGGCAACATGGTCAAATCAGCTTTGCCGTCTCTGATGCCTTCAATCAGCAGCATGTTGGCATCCCGTCCGCGCTTGGGATAAACCAGCTGCAGGCGTTTCGGCTCAATTTTATATTGCCGGAATAATGTTATGATATCCACCAGCCTGCCCGGACGGTGAACCATGGCGACCTTGCCTCCGGGTCTTACATGAAGTTTGCTGGCTTTTACAACATCCTCCAGCGTACTGTATACTTCATGTCTGGCGATGGTCAGATAATCATTCTGGTTGCGTTCAGCTTTTGCCTCCGTTGGAAAATACGGCGGATTGCACGTGACCACG
Organism: Lentibacillus kimchii; assembly: GCF_042666895.1. Lineage (GTDB taxonomy): Bacteria > Bacillota > Bacilli > Bacillales > Amphibacillaceae > Lentibacillus > Lentibacillus kimchii. The sequence goes on along the minus strand of NZ_JBHTGR010000006.1, from coordinate 122,468 downwards.
TCAAATGCACTGTGCCCCATACTGTCTTTCATGTCCTTCAGATCCCCGTGCATGATGGTAAGCTGCTCTTCCAGTGAATTCAGCTGAATACTTCGCTTGGCCATGTCTGCGAGCCGCTCCTGAATCTCGATCCCCGTAATTGAAGCATAAGTGCGCCTTGATAATAATAAGGGAACTGCTCCGTTGCCCGTGCACAAGTCGAGGATGGCTCCTTTTTTTATCGGTACATATGCGAAACGCGCCAGCAGCACAGCATCAAGGGAAAAAGCAAATACATTCGGACTCTGAATAATCGACATATCCTGCTCAGCCAATAAATAATCCACACGTTCGTCTTCATAGATGGTTACCATTTTTCCCGTCCATTCCTGTTATGATAGAAAAGCTGTCTCCCAAAAAGAGACAGCTCTTGCGGTGTTACTTCGTTTTACTTAAGAATTGCAAGCAGAACAGACAATCCTCATCTTGTCTCGGCGTGCCAAAATGCACATTGCAAATATGAAACCCTTCTTCGTAGAGCCTTGCCAGATTATCATAACCCTCGCCGGGTATATGAGAATCTTTTACGACTTCGTCTTCCTGAAAATCGTCATCGGCCTGCTCCAGTCGGCCCCGCAAATGATGATTTTCCATCTCCAGACGGTGCTTTTCTTCCAAAAGTCGGCTCAGTTTGCCTTTTAGATCACCAAGCTGTTCATACAGCTCACCAATTTGGGTTTCCATGTCGGACACCTGATCAAAAATTTGTCGTTTTGACACGCTTCTCACCCCACTATTCTGTGGCTTGCGCTGTTATAATGCCTTCCTCAATCATTTCATCCAATGTATATTCAATCTCGCGTTCTTCTTCAAGCAACTTAATATGGATCACACGGTCCAGTATGTTTAAGCCAGTGACTCTTCCTTCACCATATGGTGTACGCACATCTTCACCTATATCCGGCAATTCCCGTTTAGCGGTTTCATAGTCGTCATTTTCATATTTTAAGCAGCACATAAGACGGCCGCACAAACCGGAAATTTTAGCGGGATTCAGAGACAGATTCTGATCCTTGGCCATCTTAATGGAAACCGGTTCGAAGTCTGCCAGAAAAGTTGAACAGCAGAGCAGCCGGCCACAAGGACCAATGCCGCCAAGTCTTTTTGCTTCATCACGCACACCGATCTGCCGCAGTTCGATCCGTGTTTTAAAGGTTGCCGCCAGATCCTTCACCAGGTTGCGAAAATCAATCCGCCCTTCTGCTGTGAAGTAAAAAATAATCTTTTGACGATCAAATGTATAATCAGCATCTACAAGCTTCATATCAAGATCGTGATCTCTAACCTTTTGAGGGGAAATTTTCAGCGCCCTGTCAGCCAGCTCATTATTTTCAGCCACTGTCATTTTATCTTCTTCGCTGGCTTTGCGAATCACTCTGTTAAGCGGCAGAACAACATCATCTTCCTCAACCATTCTGTTCGTTATAACCACTTTGCCGAATTCAACTCCGCGAGCTGTTTCAACAATAACGTAATCATTCTCCTCAAGCGGATAGCTGTCCGGGTCAAAATAATAGATTTTGCCCACCTGCTTAAAACGGACACCTGCCACCTCAATCATCGAATCACCCCTGTATTTGAATGGTAAGCTGCTCCATCACAAGTGTTGGATTGACGTTTTGCCTGAGTTTGTGTTTAGCATCAAGCACTAACTGCAATATGTCAAGCAATTTTTCCTGTGAGAAGGTCATCACCAAATTTTCCAATCGTGCCTCATCCTTAACAAATACAACCATATCATCTTCTTTGCCAAGATGGCAGAAAAGTATATCCTTGAAAGCCAGAAGCAGTAAATCGAGTCCCAATTCCTGCTGTGACCGCTCCTTAAAATGCGGCAGCCATGTCTGATGAATAAACAAAAAAATGTCCTCAGGATTGGTCGAATACGTTTCTACTAATTGTAGCATTCGTTTTCGAGCCTGGGCAAACCAATCATCCTGACTCCAGGAAATGGCCTCATCCAATCGGTTTGTCAAAGCGCTTAACAAAACAGCTGATTTGTATGAAACACCCTCGTCCATTAACTGTTGCTGAAAGGCTTCCGGGTTGAGCGGTTTTAAATCGATCGTCTGACAGCGTGAGCGAATCGTCGGCAGAATCGAAGAACTATTTTCTGTGAGTAAAATCGCCGTTGTCCTCTGTGATGGCTCCTCCAGAAATTTCAACAGACGATTGGACGCATTCACCGTCATCGTCTCGGCACCCTTAATAACATAAACCTTTTCACTGGATTCCAGCGCGGTATAGGAAAATTCTTTTTGCAGTTCTTCAATCTGCTCTTTACGGATTGACTGCCCGTCAGGCTCCAGCCAATGCACATCAGGGTAATTTCCTGAATCAATTCGCTTACACACATAGCATTCCTGGCAGGGTTCAACACCGGACCGGTCATCACAAAACAGCGTCTTCGCCAGTAACAGCGCCATCTCTTCCTTACCGGTTCCACGTTCTCCCTGCAACAAATAAGCATGCGAGATACGGCCCTTTTTAATGCTGTTCGTCATCAATTGGCTTGCGAGCGGCTGAATCTTAGTGAGTTCTTCCCATGACTTCATAGTGCACCCTCTTTTGTGTTACATATATAAATTAACGAGCAGCCCTTTAATCTCACCGATCAGTCCGAGCAAATCAATCGTTTCCTGTTCGTCATCCATTACCTCGTCGGTTAATTCGACCAGTTTATCATCAACAGCTTTAACTAGAGCCAGTTGACTGCTTTCACCATTCATCCGAAAATTGCGGGACTTTTGTAGCGAAAGACCCCCACCGGTCGTCTCTTTTAACAAACGCTTAACAGTTTGTTTAAATTTCACCAGATCACGGACCGAGCGAAATCGTGCCAGCCTATTACCCTGCTGTGACAGATAATCCATCAGCTGGCCGATTTCCTGCTGTTTTAAATGCTCAGTCCGGGACTGAACCATGCTGCTGAACGACGTTCGCCCTTCAGCCGGCACCTGATGTGTTTTGGGTGATGTATCCATTTGGGATTGTAATTCCGGATTTATTTTCATAAAAACTCAGTCCTTAAAAGATTAAGCAGATTGCAGGAGAGTCAATTCAGCTGTTAAAACTTATAGTATTGCTCCATCGGCATAATGAAGACAGTGGCACCGCCGACTTCGACTTTAACAGGCTGGGGAATATATGAATCCGCATTGCCGCCCATTGGCGAAATCGGGGCGACCATTTGTTCACGTTTGGAACAGTTATCCCGGAAGATTTCCAGGGCACGGTCAACATAGTCGTCGTCAGTACCAATCATCAGTGTCGTGTTTCCTTCTTTGAGAAAACCACCCGTTGTGGCCAGTTTCGTTAATTTAAAATCTTCCTCACCTAAAACGTCAGTCAAACGACTGGTGTCTTTGTCCTGCACAATGGCAATCAATAATTTCATTTTCCTTCTTCCTCTCTTAACATGTGATTTACATAGGAAACCACATCCTGTATTGTATCCGCCTCAACGTCTGCAAAAGGCCGATCCGCATCAATAACGTGAATCCTGTCCGGATGCTCTGCCACCAGCTTCCAGTAAGCTGCATATACCTGCTCATGAAACCGGATATGCTCAAGATCGAGGCGATTCCGCTCCCGATTCTCATTGCGGGCAATGCGGTCCAGGCCCTTTTCCGGATTGATATCAAAAAACAGAGTCCGATCCGGCATCAGGTCCTGTATGGCAAACTGATTAATGGCGAGCACCTCATCCATTCCAATACTTCTGGCAAACCCTTGATAAGCGAGACTGCTGTCGACAAACCGGTCGCAGAGGACCATTTTCCCTGACTCAAGAGCCGGCCTGACGATTTCCGTCAGATGCTGCCGCCGGGCTGCTGCATAAAGCAGGGCCTCCGTACGTGCATCCATTGCCGTATGCTCCGGATCAAGAATAATAGAGCGGATCTTCTCCGCAATCTCAATGCCCCCGGGCTCCCGTGTTGCCAGAACGTCATAGCCGCGAGCGGCCAGCTTTTGCTCTGCTGATTTTAAAATAGACGACTTGCCGGATCCCTCGCCGCCCTCAAAGGTTATAAACAAACCATTCACATCTGACTACTCCTTTAATGAAAAACGCTGATGCCTTTATCGATCGTCTGAGGCTGCAGATGCACACCCTGCTGCAGCAGCTGGTATAAGACGTGGATATGCCCATGAGTGATACGCGTGCCTTTTAAAATAAATGGGATGCCAGGCGGATAAGGTGTTATAGGTTCCGCCGCAATGCAGCCTGAGGCTTGTGATAACGGAACCGTTTGTGTGCTGCGCTGCTTCATGGCTGCATAATCGATTGCAAGCTCTGTCACACGTTCTGTCATAAGATTGTCTATTTCATCTTTCTCCATTATATCATGACTTGCTGTATTTTTTAATTCTGCATTAATATAGTTGATCGCATTATTTAATCGTTCATAGTCTGTAAAAGGGGCCAGGCCATGAATAAACAGCACCTGCTTATGGGTGGCCAATTCCGGGTAAATATCAAATTGCTCAAACAGTTGTGCAATTTGATAACCAGTCAATCCTCGTTTTGCCTGTAATATTAGCTTAAGCGGGTCATCGCCCGAGGCAACCTCCCAATGACTGCTTTCTGCCAGCAGCTGCTTCACATGATAGCAGCTCGTGTGGATATCGTCCCAATCATCATTCGTCAGATCAGCTAAAAAGAAACGCGCCAGATCCAGTGAAGCCATTACCGGATACGACGGACTGCTTGATTGAATCATTTGTAAATAATACTGGATGGCTGCATTGGATAAGTGCGCTGACTGCACATGCAAATAAGCACCCATCGTCATGGCCGGAGCCATCTTATGCGCAGACTGTACAACAGCATCTGCCCCAAGTGCTACAGCTGAAGCCGGCAGATCCTTATGCAGGGAAAAATGTACACCATGTGCTTCATCAATCAGAACAGGTATCTGACGGGCATGGGCCCGCGAAATCATTTCATGCAAAGGGAAGGTTTTACCGAAATAATCGGGGTAGGTCAGCACCAAAGCTTTAGCATCCGGATGGTTGTCTAAAGCCGTTTGCACTGTAGCCGTATTGGGGGCTGTCAGCCGGCGGGCTTCACGATCAAATTCCGGGGCGACAAATACCGGCAGGGCTCCGCTCAGTTCAAGGGCATTAAAAATCGATTTATGACTGTTGCGCTGCACGATAACCTTGTCACCGGATGAGCAGACCGACAGGATCATCGCTAGATTGCCAGCCGTACTCCCGCCAATCAAAAAATGCGTATAGTCAACTCTAAAAAAAGCTGAAGCCAGTTCTTCGGCACTCTGTATAACACCGTTTGGTGCGTGCAGATCATCCAGTCCGCTTAACTCCGTCAGATCAAGCGGCAAAATTTCCTGAAAATCCTGGCAGGCATTCGGCGCGAAAATCCGGCCATTTTTATGCCCGGGCACATGAAATGACAACGGTTTTTGATTTTTAAACTGCTTCAATTGCGTGTATAAAGGCGTCTTTGACTGATCACGCTGCATAATGCACCTGCCCTTCTCTCTAGTCGTAATCTGCTTATATCATAAGCCAGTAAAAAAGGTCCCTGCAACGAATTCGCAGCGACCTTAAGTTGATTAGGAATAGAGAGTTGAGTGATTCACATTTTTTAGCTTTCGCAGATAATAGCGGTATTTTTCCTCTCTTGGTTCTGTATGGATGATGTTTGTTTCACATTCGCAACAGATAAATAGTTTGTATAAATGAATGCCCTCTTCCTTCATTTCTTCACAAATACCGCACCGTTCTGCCATCATTTTTTGTTCCATGTCCCCACCTCCGTTAGTTTAGTTTCTCCTAATCTAACGAATTTTATACTGACAAATCTCTTAATCATTGAAACCTTTTTTACGGCTTAATGAATCTTATGTTTATGAGGCTCTTCCTGATACCTTCTTATCTGACAAAGGCCAGGATGGCGGGGATCTTCTTTTTTTACGACAGAATCAGCAAATGAATCGCAGCCAGGGAGGCTAGTCCAAACAAACCAAGCAAGCCGGATACAGCGACGGTAAATACATTAATAGGTATATGCAGTCCGATCGCACCACCAAATACGTTGAAGAAAAATAGAAATAATAAGCCGATTCCCAGCTTAACGGTGGTGCTGGTAATAAATCGCATCGGCTTAACCGGTGCACCCACAATCAGTAAAACGATGATTAAGGCAGCCATTATTGAAATAACCAGGGTAGCATTCATGCCGCATCACTCCTTTTCCTTGCCTCTTTCTATAACCATATGAAAAGGACAAGCGAAAAAGAACCCTTAATAGTCAATGCTGCTGGATCGCGCGGACGTCCCGCCGTCTTGCTTCCCGCAGCAAAAATAGATATTTTGCTTGTGCAAGTTTTAACTGGAACCAGCCACCTTCCGTCGGTTCAACACTCTTATCCATGATCGCCTGAATTTGTCTCCACTCATTTTCCGCCGAAAATAAAGCTTCCAATAATTGATTGTCAGCTTCCTGCCTTTGTTTTTTTTGCTTCATACGCATCACCTTTATAAATCTTGTCTGCCTTCCAATGCTTTAGAGAGTGTTACTTCATCTGCATATTCCAAGTCTCCGCCAACTGGTAATCCATGGGCGATCCGGCTGGTTTTAATACCGGATGGCTTCACCAGACGGGAAATATACATCGCCGTCGCTTCACCTTCAATATTCGGATTCGTCGCTAGAATAAGCTCCTCGACCTCTTCATCCTTCAGTCTGCTAATCAGATCAGATACGTTAATATCTTCAGGACCGATACCATCCATCGGTGAAATCGCACCATGCAGCACATGATATTTCCCGTTGAATTCTTTCATCTTCTCCATGGCAATCACATCTTTTGGATCCTGGACGACACAAAGGACAGAACCATCCCGTGATGTGTCCTGACAGATGGCACACGGATCCTGGTCGGTAATATGACCGCACGTTGAGCAATGGGTCAGCTCCCGCTTGGCATTCACCAGCGATCTGGCAAATTCCATAACATCGTCTTCCTGCATATCTAATACAAAAAATGCCAGACGGACAGCAGTTTTAGGGCCAATCCCTGGCAATTTTGTGAAACTGTCAATCAGTTTCGAAATCGGTTCCGGATAATACATGATACGCCTCCTCGCAGAAAAACACGGCGTCCATTCAAATTGTTTTCCTGAATGATGCTTCGGCGTTCATTCAACATGTCTGCCGGCATCTTTCGGATGACATTAGAACATCCCGCCGGGCAAATTCATACCTTTCGTAAACTGGCCCATCGTGTCATTCGTTTTATCCTCAATCTGCTGGAGAACATCGTTTGTAGCGGTTAAAATTAGGTCCTGCAGCATATCGACATCATCCGGGTCAACCACGTCTTCAGAAACCTGCACATCTGTAATTTCCCGCTTGCCGCTAGCCGTTACCTTAACCATGCCGCCTCCGGATGTCGCCTCAAAGGTCATCTCCTGCAGCTCTTCCTGAGCCTGCTCCATTTTCTTCTGCATCTTCTGCATTTGTTTCATCATATTGTTCATATTGCCTTTCATGGAAAACGCCTCCTCAAAATAATTTATTCATCGTGAATTTCCAGAAGATCATCTCCAGCCAATTTTCGTGCTTCGGTTATGAGAGATTCCTCTTCCTGCTGATCATCGTTCGGTTCTGCTGTCTCTTGCTTGCTTATATAGTCATTGCGCAGCTCCTGCCATTCTTTTGCGGGAATCGGAATAATGGTCTGTTTTTTGCCCGTTACATTTGTAAGAACCGATTCCACAGTTTCCCGGTTATCCAAAAACAGGGAACAATGAATATCGTATTTGAATTGAACAACGAGACTGTCGCTTGATGCAGCGGCAGGTTTGCTGTCCTGTATTGTAGCATGTGCTGGGGCACTTGTCGATTTCAGCTGACTTAAAAACGAAGCCCATTGAGACTGAATTTCTTTAAGAATCGGACGTTCGGCAGCATCCAGTACACGGCGGATTTTCTCATGGGGAACCTTGTAGCCATTCTTGGCCGGCCTTGGGGCTGACCGTTTTGGTTCGTTCGCTGGTGCCTGTGATGCAGCACTCGCCGGTGCTTCCTTCAGATTTGTCAGTTCTTTCTCCAATTGCTCGATTCTGCCTGTCAGCTTTGTTACCGTTTCTGTATCAGCAGCCTGGGTTACTGGAGTATCCGCTTCACTGGTCTGGCTGTTCTGATTGGTGATCGCCAGGATCGCAATCTCGATAAATACTTTCGGGCTGGTTGACCATTTAATCTCCTGCTGACATTGATTCAGACGGGTAATGGCTTCCTGGAGCCACGCATCCCCTGCGTCACGCGCCAGCTGCTCAAACGGTTCATCAGCGATCGCCCGTTCCAATATACGCTCAAGTGACGGAGCACTTTTATACAGGAGTACATCACGGAGAAAGTAGATCAGATCATAGACAAAACGCGCCGGATCTTTCCCGTTCTGAATGAGTTCATCAAGCAGTGATAAGGCCTTTTGTGCATCAGACGCATACATAGCTCGTACAACATCGGTTAAAATCCCCTGCGCGACACCGCCGGTTACAGTTAGAACATCATCCAGTTCAACCTGATCACCACTGTAGGAAATGGCCTGATCCAGAACACTCAAGGCGTCCCGCATGCCGCCTTCTGCCGTGAGGGCAACGGTTCCAAGTGCATCATCTGTCACCGCTATGCCTTCTGATTCAATAACCGTTCGCAGCCGGTCAACAATTGTCTGATTGGATATCGGCTTAAAATCGAAGCGCTGGCATCTGGAAGCGACTGTGAGCGGGATTTTATGCGGCTCGGTTGTTGCCAGTATAAAGACAACATGCTTCGGAGGCTCTTCCAATGTCTTCAGCAGAGCGTTAAATGCACTCGTGGAAATCATGTGCACTTCATCAATAATATACACCTTATAAGGAACTGAACTGGCAGCATACTTGACTTTATCACGTATTTCGCGAACATCTTCAACACTGGTATTCGAAGCGGCATCCATCTCGATAATATCGGAAATCGACCCATCCTGAATACCGCGGCAGGAAGCACATTCATTACACGGTTCACTGACTGGCGCCTGTTCACAATTAATTGTTTTTGCAAAGATTTTCGCAGCACTTGTTTTCCCTGTTCCCCGCGGACCAGAGAAGATGTAGGCATGCGAAAACATTTCCTGTCTAATCGCATTTTGCAGTGTTTGCGTGATATGGCCCTGTCCGACAACGTCCTCGAACGTTTTCGGCCGCCACACACGGTATAGTGCCTGATAGGTCATAGTGGATGCTTCCCTTTCATAAATGCTAATTCAATTATACGCGACTTTATAAGTAAATGTGAACCATAAACCATTATTTCATACGTCGTGCCAATCAGTATAAAAAGACTGCATCAATTGTCCATAACAGGGCATTGATGCAGTCTTTTTTCATTATGTATACCGTGCACCCATGATCGATCAGGCATCCCCAAGCGTTACCCAAGTTCATGGCTCGGCTCAGGTTTGTCCGCGGCACACAAGAATAACCACTTACTGCTGCTTCCTTCCGGATCTGACAGGGTTCATGGGTTCCTGTTGCGCAGGACCTGGGCGTCAACACCACTCCGTTGAGGCAGGCCTCGAAGACACCCAACCTTGCATGGGAATTCGGCCTCGCTGTAGCGGCTTGCGAGTACAGGGCACCGCTAACTCCCCGCTTAGCACGGCACTCATTATTATAATCACTATCAGGCCAAAATGCAATAATAATCATTCAGGTGGCTGCAATTTGCACGTTTTTCACCGGCAGATGGGGGCTCAGTCATCATTACGGCTTTTGCGTTCACGCAGATCTCTGAAAAAGTCCGTCAGCAGGCTGCTGCACGTCGTCTTAAGCACGCCGCTGGTTACCTCAGCCTGATGATTGAACCGCTCATCCTCCAGCAGATTCATAAGCGTTCCGGCGCATCCCGCTTTCAGATCAGGGGCACCATAGACAACCCGTTTCATCCGGGACTGCACAATGGCACCAGCACACATCGGACACGGTTCAAGCGTGACATATAATGTACAATCCTCAAGCCGCCAGCTTCCCATATGACGGTTAGCCTCACTGATGGCAATAAGCTCAGCATGGGATAAGGCCGTCTTTGATGTTTCCCGGACATTATAGCCACGGGCAATAATGTCTCCCTTATAGACGATAATAGCTCCGATGGGAACTTCATTCATCTGTTTCGCCTTATAAGCTTGTCGGATTGCTTCTTGCATGAAGCCTTCATCATCCATCAATAACACCCCGCAACGTTTGAAATTAGCTGTTCAGGAGAAACTGAAAAAGACTGGAAAGGAGTTTTTCTATGACAATACCGCTCGATAAATGCGCCATCTTATTGGTTGATATGCTAAATGACTTTGCTTTTGAAGGCGGTGATAAACTGCTCAGCCATACCAATCAGATATTACCTAATGTGAAAAAGCTGAAGCAGTTTGCAAGAGACCAGGATCTGCCTCTTATCTACGTTAATGATCATTATGGCATCTGGCAGGCTGATCCGCAACGAATTACCAGCACATGCGAAAATGGAGCGAATCAGCACATCATTCAGGACATTAAGCCGGATGCTTCGGACTTTTTTCTGATCAAGCCTCAGCATTCCGCCTTTTTTCAAACACCGCTGCAGTCTCTGCTGATGGAACTTGGTAAAACGCACCTCATTATGGCAGGGATTGCTGGTGATATTTGCCTCTTATTCACGGCTAAGGATGCTTATATGTACGGCTATACCATGCACATCCCGCAAAATTGTACGGCATCCGAGGAAAAAGAGGGGACTGAGTACTCACTTTATTTAATGCGCACCGTCATGAAAGCAGCCACCGATCCCATTTAAGGTCATATAGCCCTGAACGGCATCATACAGTTGTATAAGGAAACAGCTGTTTTAGGAGGGGTTTATTTGCAGATTCATGTTGTAAGTCAAGGTGATACACTGAATGACATTGCCAGTACATATGGCACCTCACTGAATGATCTGATTGATGCCAATGAATTAAAAAAACCGGATAAACTCGCTGTCGGCCAATCACTGGTCATTCCAATCGCCGGACAATTTCACTTTGTACAGCCGGGTGATACCTTGTTTACGATTGGTCAGCAGTTTGGCCTGTCTGCTGATGAATTGGCCCAGGTCAACCAAATACCAGTGAACAGCAGCCTGTCCATTGGAACGCGTTTATACATTCCCGAACAGCCAAAGCCTGACATAACAAGCAATGCGTATATCGAACCAATGGGTGACAATGTGTCAGATACATTAATTAACAGTGCTCAAAAAGCGGCACCCCATCTTACTTATCTGGCCCCGTTCAGCTACGAGGTCAGCCGTGACGGGACACTCACAGCACCGCTATTGGATAATTTCAATCAAATAGCATCAAACAGCAATGCGTCACTTATGCTGGTTGTGGCAAATCTGGAAAACGGCGAATTCAGCCGTGAACTTGGCCACATTATCCTGACAGTCAATAAAGTGCAAAATACGCTTCTGGACAACATCGTTAATACAGCTAAACAAACGGGCTTCCGGGATGTTCATTTTGATTTTGAATTTTTAGCACCAGACGACCGGGAAGCCTATAATACCTTTTTGCGAAAAGCGAAACAGCGTCTAGCAAACGAGGGGCTTATGCTATCTACAGCTCTCGCGCCCAAAACAAGCAGTGAGCAGACAGGTGCCTGGTATGAGGCCCATGATTATGCGGCCCACGGTGAGATTGTCGATATGGTTGTCCTCTTGACATATGAGTGGGGCTACAGCTACGGTCCGCCCCGAGCAGTCTCACCAATCGATGAAGTACGAGATGTCATTAACTACGCTGTCAGTGTCATGCCAGCCAATAAAATTTTGCTCGGTCAGAATCTTTACGGTTATGACTGGACACTTCCCTATACTGAAAATAAACCAGCTGAAGCACTCAGCCCGCAGCAGGCTCTGTCACGGGCACACAAACAGCAGACAGCCATTCGATATGACACAGTAGCACAGGCACCATTCTATACGTATACCGACGATGGGGGCAGCCAGCATGATGTGTGGTTTGAAGACGCCCGTTCCATTCAGGCGAAATTCGACTTAATTAAGGATCAGGGTCTCCTGGGCATCAGCTACTGGAAATTAGGTCTCGCTTTCCCGCAGAACTGGCTGCTTTTAGAGGATAACTTCACGATCACTAAAAAATAAATAAAATCCCCAGGACGCTTGAAAGCAGCGGGTCTGGGGATTCTTAGTGTTTATCAGCTGGCCAGAAGTTTCAATGCTTCCCGGTTAAATGCAGGAATATCGTCCGGCTCGCGGCTTGTGACTAATTGATCGCTGCAGACGACAACTTCCTGGTCATGGACATTAGCACCTGCATATGCCATGTCCACCTGAATCGATTTAAAACCAGTAGCATCGCGCCCTTCCAGCGCTTTTGCCGTAATCAGCAGTTGCGCACCGTGGCAGATGGAAAATACTGGCTTTTTCTCATCCATAAACTGTTTCGCAAATTTAACGAAACGTTCATCCGCACGCAGCACATCCGGTGAAAAACCACCCGGGATAAAGAGGGCATCAAAATCATCCGGATCAGCCTGATCAATCGGCTCATCAATCGTGACAGTCTCTTTTTTATTTTTGCCCGTAACCTGGCGTCCTTTTTCATCGCCAATCGTTACGACATGATGCCCAGCATCTTTAAAAGCTTTAGCTGGCTCGGTGTACTCAACATCTTCAAACATATCAGTGATAACAGTTGCTATATTTTTACCCATTAGAAATCACTCCTTCTCAGGTTATGTTAACCAATACAGTGATTGATATCCTGGCAAAGATCTGCTTAAAATGATCACATTAATGATTATAGTAAACCAGCTATCCTCAGCCAAGCAGGCAGCTCAGCGAACACCCCAGCATCAGGGGAATCGATTTCTGCTTCTGCCTCTCCTCCATCTGTCATTTCTAATTCAACTTCGTAAATACGGCGATCATCATCTTCGTCAAGTTCGGCTTCGACACTGGAATTCACCGCATTATCGTCGATGACAATCAGGCTCGCATCGCAGAAGATAATCAGCATAAGCGCGTCATTGTAACAATTAACTTTTGCCAAACTTCTAAAATAGCGCTGATGTGAATACTATGATAGAAGCGAAAATTTCTTGAGAAAGCAGTTATTGAATAAATAAGTGAAATACTTAATATGTCTTAAGGGGGTTATTTTATTTTTGAGAACGCGCTGACTTTAATAATTCTGGCAATTATTGTAGCCCTAGCACTCATTGCAGGGATTATTACATTTATTATTTTTCGGATTCGCTACAAAACCGCAAGTTCCAATGAAGCCTTGATTGTCACAGGACCCAAGCTAGGTGATCCGGAGAAGGAGCGAAACATTTTTCAGGATGAAAATGGCCGCTCGGTCAAAATTATTCGCGGCGGCGGGTATCGGCTGCGTATGTTCCAGACAGCAACGCCTATTGATCTGACATCATTTCAGCTAAAGGTGGATTCTGAAAAAGCATATACAAGAGAAGGGATTCCAGTAAGGGTCGTCAGCACAGCCGTTATCAGTATCGGAAGTGAACTGCAAATCATGGCAAACTTCGCAGAAAAATTTCTCGGCAAAAAGCAGAATGAACGCGAGGAGGAACTTAAGGACGTTTTGAATGGCCATTTGCGGGCTATTATAGCATCACTTTCCATTGAGAAGATTTACAATGATTTTAAAGAGGTTAACACACAGGTCAAGAAGATTGCTGAATCCGATTTGAAAGGCATGGGCTTTGAAATCACATCGTTTGCATTGAATGATGTAGAAGATGTTGATACTGAAAATGGCTATATTGATGCATTGGGCCGACCGCATATTGCCGAGGTGCAAAAGCAAGCCAACCAAGCGGAATCCGACGCCAAAAAAGAAACGCGCATCTATCAGGCCCAAAACGACCAAGAGGCGCAAAAAGAAGAAAATCATCGCCTGACAGTGGTTGCCCAGTCTAAAAAAGACAAAGACATTAAAGAGGCCGAATTTCAGAAAGAGACAAACCGCGCCAATGCTAATGCTGAGCAGGCAGGTGAACTGGAACGGCAGCGGCTTGCCCAGCAGGTGAAAGATGAAGAACTGAAGGTGCAATACATTGAAAAGCAGCGTGCAGTCGAACTGGAAGAGGAAGAAAACAAACGCAGGCGCTCGATTGCTGACGCTGATGCATATAAAGTAACGAAAGAAGCCGAAGCAGAAGCGGAAAAGGAACGCATCAAAGGGGAGTCAGAAGCAGAAGTCACTCGCCAGAAGGGGTTGGCCGATGCGGAGTCCAAAGAACGCATGGCCGAGGCGATGGAGAAATACGGCGAAGCAGCGGTTGTGGAGATGCTTATCAACGTCCTGCCTGAGTATGCTGAGAAAGTCGCTGCCCCTATTGCGCAAATTCAGGATATGAAGGTTATCGACATGGGCGGCAGCGACTCGCAAGGCGGCTCATCCAAAGTGGCGAATAACGTCACGACAACGATGCTAGGTATTCAGGAATCGCTGAAAGAAACGACCGGCATCGACTTAAAAGCGTTACTGGACGATTATGTATCCAGCGGTCACTCTGATTTGAATAAACATAAAGCAGATCAGAAATCCTTCGACACCGGGCATTCGGATGTGCCGAAATCAGCAAAAGATGAAACCAGCACCACCGAATAAAACACACAAAATGCATATAACGACAGGCGCAATTCACTTCGCTGGAATTGCGCCTTTTTACGTCGAGATGGACTCTAATCATCGCAACTTAGTGAACGTACACAACGCGAAAAAAGTGTTAACTGCTTATGCTGCGGATTAGCTGAATAGTGACACTATGGATCACCTCAATCGAATTGAGGGTTTTACTACCAAAAAGTCTCCAGAAATGCAGAGTTTGCCCTTATTCATTCGTATTCTTAGTTATTTTTGATGGTCTTTATGGGTTTAGGTATTCTATTCGGTATTGTAAAGCTTTTCAATAATTCCTTTAACTAATTTAGGTTTCTTTTTTACGGACATTAATCGTATCCTCATTTCATCGTGGTCATTATGATCGGAATAAACAATACGTCCATTTTCTAATAAAGCTAAATAAAAAACTGATTCTGTCGTTCTATTATCTAAATCCTTTTGCGTCAAGAATGATAATATATATGCTCCTTTTTCATTTAAATTATTTTTAATTTCTTTTGTTTTTTGACTTCCGGGAGATTCTACTGAAACAG
Source organism: Lentibacillus kimchii (assembly GCF_042666895.1). Lineage (GTDB taxonomy): Bacteria > Bacillota > Bacilli > Bacillales > Amphibacillaceae > Lentibacillus > Lentibacillus kimchii. The sequence continues at coordinate 107,188 of NZ_JBHTGR010000006.1, read as the reverse complement.
AATTAAGTGAATCTCTGACTTTGTTCAGCTTTTCCTTATTCCATATTTTTTTATATTCGACATCTTCGGATAGCTTTTTTTCTATAAATAATTGAGCATAATTATTATCAGGAATTAGACCATCCGACTCAGAGGTACATCCACTGCACAAGAGAGTTAATATTATTATGTATATAAACAGTTTAATCTTATTATTGATGCTTTCCCCTCCTGCGTTGGTTATATTTTAGTTTTCATTTTAACTTTTTAAAAAGAAAGAGACGTTTCAATACTTTAGAGAGCAGTATTTTATTCCACAACTGCCCCCGTTTCGTTAAGTACAATTTTGCACAATCCTTTTTATTTAGGCAGTCTTAATCGTTTTATCACCACTGATCATACTAAAAAAGTTGAGAATTAGTATATAAAACGGATAGACAATAAATCCTCCCATCGCTAAAAGACCAGTAACAGGATTAGGGGCATCTCCACCATAAGTTATCGGAAATAAGGATGCGAATATATAAATAAACAGAACAAAATAGGGTACCCATAGGATGACTGTCCAAAAGTTTGCTTTTCGCTCACCCAGCCACTTTTTTGTTAAGAAAACAAGTAGTATTGTACCACCTATAACGTCGACGATTAATATTACACCAGTCAAAATATTAACCGTGCCAATTTCCCAATTTGTTAATCTGCTAATTCTATACACATTTAGCATAAGTTCAAGAGGAACAAATATCATAAGAGCGTATAGAATACTAATAACATTTAACTTCAGGAAGTATCTCATTGAATAAGCCCCTAACCCTTCTGCTCGTTAGCTTCCCATTATACCCCTTTTACTAAGCTATCTGGTCCGCGTGCTTAACAATGCTTACACTGCGTATATTTTAGCATAAACATTTTAATACCTTCAAAAAAATTCCATAAATAAATCTTAATTATTTTAAAATTAACATCCAAAATAGCAATATGAATCACAAATACTTTCACAATGAAAATTCCGGCTGTTTCTCGTCTAGGTATTCGGAAAAATCGTTAAAAGCAATTCTGTAATCATCTAAAGTGCGCTGCCGGCATCCCACTGATTTTTTAAATGAAATAACGTACTCCAAGGCATCTGTGAGCGTTAAATTAATACTTGTATCTGTTAACTCCTGCGGTACTGTTCTACGCTTCACAATTGGCTTGTTTTTGTGTTTTGAACCGGAAATACAAAAATCCCCTTTCCGAGTTAAGAAACGGAAAGAGGGCTAAAAATGAACCGTCCTCTGTTCTATTTTACTAAGTCGAATCCGTGTGATGGCCAGTAAGGCTTGCGACTATATCACCGGTCACAAGTCCTGCCATAGCGGTGTTTTTGATGCCCCCGGCAGGAATCGAACCTGCGCACATGGCTTAGGAGGCCAACGCTCTATCCGCTGAGCTACAGGGGCATGTTAATCACACGGCCAATTACTTAAATAGCTGTACGGCTGATGAAAAAGCACATAATATATTATACAAAATTTAAAGTAAAATGCAAAGGTGAAAGCTGTTTTGAGATGGAACTGGTCTTTTTTATATGCTAGAATTAGGGTCGTCTGTCGAATAATCTTCATCTGACGGGAGGGAATGTTATGGCAGAGGCACCGTTTATTGCGGTTGAAGGGCCGATTGGCATTGGGAAAACATCACTAGCCGCAAAATTGTCGGCTTATCTAAACGTCCATCTATTGAAAGAAATTGTCGACGAAAATCCATTTCTGGGAAAATTTTACGACAACATCGAGGAGTGGAGCTTCCAGACAGAAATGTTTTTCCTCTGCAACCGCTATAAGCAACTGGAAGATACTGAACGCTATTACCTCAAGCAAAACCAAGGCGTTATCGCTGATTATCATATATTTAAAAACATGATTTTTGCCAGGCGAACCCTGCCTTCTGATAAGTTCACCAAATATGAACAAATTTATGGGATACTAACAGAGGACATGCCCTTACCCAACATCGTGATATATTTGCATGCCAGTCTGGATACCATTTTAAAACGTATCCGCCTGCGTGGACGGGTTATTGAACAAAATATTGAGACGTCCTACCTGGCTCAGATTGCACAGGACTATGAATTCTATATGGACGAATTCGAAAAACGTCACCCAGATATCCCGATTATTCGGATTAACGGTGATGACATGGACTTTATCAGCTATCAACAGGACCTTGAAGCCATCATTAACCGTGTAACCAAACAATTGACTGATTTTCAGGCTAATCCGCACATAAAAGGAGCTCATAATCATGAATTTACGAGATAAATATGGCATTCCGCATAACAGTATTATTACAGTGGCTGGTACGGTCGGCGTCGGGAAATCCACTATGACCAAAGCATTGGCAAACGCGCTAAATTTCAAAACATCATTTGAAAAAGTCGATAAAAATCCATATCTCGGCAAATTTTATGAGGATTTTGAACGATGGAGCTTCCATCTGCAAGTTTATTTCCTGGCTGAACGATTTAAAGAACAAAAAAAGATTTTCGAATACGGCGGCGGTTTTATCCAGGACCGGTCGATTTATGAAGATACTGGCATTTTTGCCAAAATGCATTACGATAATGGCACGATGTCCAAAGCAGATTATGAAACATATACAAACTTGTTTGAAGCCATGGTCATGACCCCATACTTCCCGCACCCGGATCTGCTGATATATCTGGAAGGTTCGTTTGACAGCATTATCGAGCGCATTCAAAATCGCGGCCGCGACATGGAAAAAAACACACCAACTTCTTATTGGGAAGAACTTTATAACCGTTATGAAGACTGGATTAATAACTTTAACGCCTGCCCAATTCTGCGTATTGATATTTCCGATTACGATTTACTGGAACAAGAAGCTTCAATTGAGCCCATATTAGAGAAAGTCGGAAATTCTATCGAACAGTCACATAAGTGGAAAGCTCGTCTGTGACCTGAAAACGCAAATGGAATAGGGATGTGCTTATAGCTTTTTCCCCAATTCCACTGACCGTTCGCGTGCGTGCTCAACACACTTTTCGACACCTGCTTGAACATGATGATCGTCTAATTTTTCCAGTCCAGCCTGAGTGGTGCCGCCAGGACTCGTGATTTTGTCCCGCAGCTCAGACGGACTCAAGCTTGATGTCTGCAGCATTTCACCCGCACCTATAATCGTCTGTGTGATTAAATCATGGGCTGTGTCATAATCCAGACCAGTCTGCACTGCTGCCTTTTCCATCGCTTCCACCAAATAATACACATAGGCAGGACCGCTTCCTGAAATCGCGGTCACAGTATGCATGGACGTCTCCGCTACTTCTGTTGCTGTTCCAATTGTATTGAACAAGGCCAGGGCTGTCTGTAAATCACCCGCTCCGGCAAAATCTCCGCGCGTAACTGCTGTGGCCGACTGCCCGACGGCTGATGATGTATTGGGCATTGCCCGGACGATCGGTATCTTTTGATCCAGCAACCCAGAAATGGCATCGGTGGAGACGCCTGCTACAACCGAAATAAGCAGCTGATCAGCATTTAAGCAGTCCTTAATTGATGTGACAGCATCCTCCAGATCATGAGGCTTAACAGCTATAACCACCACATCAGCACCCGCCGCCGCTTCTTTAGTATCATCCGTTTGCTTAACGGCATAATGATCTTTTAAAAATGCCAGCCGATTGTGATCAGACTTATTCGTGACATAAATTCGTTCCTTTGCCAAAAAATCACTGGCCAAAATGCCTGTTAGAATTGACTCCGCCATCGACCCTGCTCCAATAAAAGCCATTTTTTCAATCATAGTCAGACCTCCTCCAATCTAATAAAAAACACCCTGTGTCCATCCCTCTAAAGGACGGATACAGGGTGTTTCCGTGGTACCACCTTTGTTGACATGCCTGGGCATGCCCACTTGATTATGATAACGCAGTAAAGCTGCGGTCAGGTTTATCTGACAACTCCAAGGCAGGTTTCACAAGCGCCAGAACCGATGGAATTTCGCAGCCGGTGAATTCCAATCTCTTTCGGGAGCGTTTTGCTACTGACCTCTTCACCGTTTAAATATGATGACGCTAACAAGCTGAAATGAGGTATATGCAGTGTATGGTTATGTACTATACACGTTCGATTGAATGTTGTCAAGTTTCAAAAAATAAAGTGTACACTACATTTAAAAACCGCTACAACGAATTGTAACGGTTAGGTGGTATTATTATCTCCAAATTTTATGCGATTTAAATGAATGGAGGAGGTAGAGGGATTCGAACCCCCGCGCGGTTTGACCCGCCTGTCGGTTTTCAAGACCGATCCCTTCAGCCGTACTTGGGTATACCTCCATAATGAAGACAGATTATAATTTACCATGTACGTGAGCTCATGTCAACGATTTATAGTAAATTTTTGTGGCTCTTATGCTAATTAAGGGAAAGAGACTGGGATCTCCCCCGCTTATGTTACTGTCACGCGTTTTTAGAGTTGATTCCCAGCCTCATGTGATTTGTTCTAGGGCTTGATAATGTCTTTTCCGCCCATATACGGTCTCAGCACCTCCGGAATAACAACCGATCCGTCTTCCTGCTGGTAATTTTCCAGAATGGCAGCAACAGTCCGGCCAACAGCGACTCCCGAACCGTTCAATGTATGAACAAATTCCGGTTTGCTGGTTGGCTCACGCCGAAAACGAATGCCTGCACGTCTCGCCTGAAAGTCCTCAAAATTAGAACAGGATGATATCTCCCGGTACGTATCCTGCGCTGGCATCCAGACTTCAATATCATATTTCTTGGCAGCCGTGAAGCCAAGGTCACCAGTGCACATACTCATAACCCGGTACGGCAGGTTCAGCCGCTGCAGCACTGTTTCAGCGTGACCCGTCAGCACTTCCAGCGTTTCATATGAATCCTCCGGCAGTGTAAAATGAACCAGCTCGACCTTATTAAATTGGTGCTGGCGAATCAGTCCGCGTGTATCCCGGCCCGCAGATCCAGCCTCAGACCGGAAATTAGCACTATAGGCTGTATATTTCTTAGGCAGCTCATCACTCGCTAGAATTTCATCCCGGTGAAAGTTGGTAACCGGCACTTCCGCAGTTGGAATCAGAAAATAATCATGATCTTCCAGTTTGAACACATCTTCCTCAAACTTGGGCAACTGTCCAGTCCCGGTCAGGCTTGTGCGATTAACAATCTGCGGCGGCATCATTTCTGTATAACCATGTTCATCAGCATGCAAGTTCATCATAAAGTTGATTAAGGCCCGCTCCAGACGTGTCCCTAATCCTTTATAAAATACAAAACGGCTTCCGGTTACTTTAGCAGCCCGTTCAAAATCAAGAATGTCCAAGTCATCAGCAATATCCCAGTGTGCTTGTTTGTCAAAATCAAAGGATGGCACATTGCCCCATTGCCGCACTTCCTTATTATCATCCTCATCATCACCGATTGGCACACTTTCATGGGGAATATTCGGGATGGACAGCATAATGGTTTCCAATGTGCTCTCGATTTCCTTTAGTTCTGAGTCCAATTGTTTAATTTGCTCGCCGACTTCCCGCATTTCCTGAATCGTCTCTTCCGCATCTTTTTGTTCTTTTTTCAGGACTGAAATTTGTTTGGATGTTTCATTGCGCTTTGCTTTCAGTTTTTCGGTTTCCGAAATGAGCGTTCTGCGCCGCTCATCAAGTTCCCGAAATCGTTTCAGTTCAGATAAATCCTCACCGCGGTGAGCTAACTTTGCCTCGACTTCCTCAAAGTTATTCCGCAAATATTTCAGATCCAGCATCGTCATCGCTCCTCTTCTCTGGTATGTCTTCCAGCAACATAAAAACTCCCGTCCCTGATAAAACAGGGACGGGAGTTTACTTCCCGCGTTGCCACCCTTATTGAAGCATCAGTATGCTTCCGGCTTTAACACGATAACGGCGATTGCCGGACTGGCCTAAGCTGCATTCAGCCAGTCAGTTCAAGGATGGATTCACATGCGGCTTTCATCGGTTTCCACCTGCCACCGACTCTCTGGGTTAAAGCCAGCATGTTACTGATTCCTGTCATAACTGTTTAATCATTTTGTTAAAGGATAGCTGATTTAAAGAACATATGCAAGTATAGGCATTATACCACCAGATGAAAAATCTATTCACTGCGCTCCTGCATACGGTCCTGTCCTTCCAATGTTCCAACATCGATCCCTTTCATAGCTGTTCCAAGATCCTGCGACAGCTCACCGATCAGTTGGTAATCGGTATAATGAGAGGTTGCCTGGACTATGGCATTAGCAAGCTTCTGCGGATTATCAGACTTAAAAATGCCAGATCCGACAAACACACCATCTGCTCCCAGTTCCATCATTAAGGCTGCATCAGCTGGTGTTGCAACACCGCCAGCTGCATAATTGGTTACAGGCAGACGGCCTTGTGCTTTAATGGCCAGAAGCTGGTTATATGGGGCGCCTATTTCTTTTGCGTATGTCATCACTTCATCGCTGGACATTGCTGTAAGTTTCCGGACTTCCGACTGCACCTGGCGCATGTGGCGCACTGCTTCGATAATATTGCCTGTACCCGGCTCACCTTTTGTACGCAGCATCGAAGCACCTTCTGTCATACGGCGGGCAGCCTCACCCAGGTTGCGGCAGCCGCAGACAAACGGAACGGTATAAGCCGACTTCTGTATATGATAAGTATCATCTGCTGGTGTCAGAACTTCACTCTCGTCAATATAATCAACACCCATCGCTTCCATAACACGTGCTTCGACTATATGGCCAATCCGCGCTTTTGCCATAACCGGAATCGAAACGGCGTTCATAACTTCCTTCGTAATCTCCGGGCTGGCCATGCGCGCTACACCACCCGCTGCGCGAATATCTGATGGAACACGTTCAAGTGCCATAACCGCAACGGCTCCGGCATCTTCAGCTATTTTAGCCTGTTCAGCATTAACAACATCCATAATAACACCGCGCTGCGGCATTTCAACTGCCCCTTGCTTCTGCTCATCCATGTAAACCCCTCCTGCTCTAAGTAAACTCACTTGAGTAATCGAGCCTTTCCAATCATTAACCTGTTCCCTTTCAGTTAAAACCAGCCTTTCACTGTATCAGCGACTGTATGAAAAATATTACCAAAAAAACTGCCGATAGCGCCAAGTGTCAGCATAAACCAGTTATCTTTTTCAACTGTACTCTGAGCTGTTAACGCAACTGTTTTTTTACCATCACCTGACGTGATATAACCGTAATCATGATCACCATCGTAGCTGATTTCGGCTGTTCCGACCTGGTCACCTTTTTCAACTGGTGCCGTCAGTTCACCAGCGTCATTCAGCTTATCCTTATCCAAATGATATGTCAGACTGTAATCGTCAGCCTCGTCTCCTTTAACCGGCGTCTTGAATGCTTCTTTTGTAGCGACATCAACTGTGTCAGCTTTGCCTTTTGCAACAGAGACAGACGATTGATCATCAAGCTTGAAACCGGCTGGGAAAACTTCTTCCGTTTCAAATTGCTTAAAGCCATAATCCAAAAGTTTGGCTGTTTCCTTGAAACGTGCTTCCATACTTTTCGTCTTCATCACAACAGATATCAAACGATTATCATTCCGTTCTGCTGTGCCAGTAAAGCAATATTTAGCAAGGTCGGTGTGGCCAGTTTTTAAGCCGTCCACCCCTTTATAATAGAATTGGCGCAATGAACTGGCAGCATCCTTATCATGATCAAGCATCCAGTTCCAATTCGTAACCTTCTTGCCTTCAAATTTAATTGAAGGTTTCTTCGTCACATCGAGAGCCTTTGGATAATCATGTACCAGACGATATGCGAGTAATGCTGCCGAGCGGGATGACATCAGATTATTGGCATCCGGGTCAGTTCCCTCAGGCACATTATCACCAAGAGAGGAATTGGCGAGTCCGGTTGAATTAACAAATTTCGTATCCGTCATGCCGATTTCATCTGCTTTGTCATTCATCATCTTGACAAATTCACCTTCAGATCCAGCTACCAATTCAGCCAGAGCAATCGTTGTGGCGTTATCTGAATTAATCGCCATAGCATCATACAATTCTTTAACTGTATAGGCCTTATCCTTCTTCAAGCCAACGCCTGAAGTAGCTGTGTCGGCAGATATGCTATAAACGTAGTCACTGATTTTTGTTGTTGTATCCCAGCTGATTTGACCTTCATCAATAGCTTCATGCACAAGATATTCGGTCATTAGCTTGGTCATACTAGCTGGAGGCAGGGACGTATCGGGATTTTTGGCATACATAACTTTCCCCGTGTCATAATCGACCAGTATCGCTGATCCGCCCTCGATGTCTACTTCGTCTGCTGCTTTTACGGCTAACGGCTGCACCGCTATTATTGTCACCATTACCGCCACTGCCAGTAATAGTGACAACCGTTTCTTCACGTTGTGTGTCACTCTCTTCTACCTCCACCTTTTGCTTAAAGTCAATTATTATGATACTTCTGATAGTTTATCATAAAAACACGGGAAAAAATAGACAGGGAAAAAGCCCTATCTATTCATCCCATCAGGCGTCATAGAGCCCTTTTATCGGGACTATTCATTCACCTGATTTTTTGTTGTACGACAGACGTTTTTAGTATCTCAGCCTCATGAATAATTTGGTGATTCCTTTGTGATTTGCACATCGTGTGGATGACTTTCCCGCAGGCCAGCGTTGGAAATCCGGATAAACTGGGAGTCATCTCTTAAAGCGTCAATTGTGGCTGTTCCGCAATAACCCATGCCTGCGCGCAATCCGCCAATCAGCTGATGGATCGTATCAGCGAGTGGTCCTTTATAGGCCGTTCTGCCTTCAATGCCTTCAGGTACAAGTTTTTTAGCATCTTCTGCGTCCTGGAAATAGCGGTCTTTAGAGCCTGATTGCATAGCACTGACGGACCCCATGCCGCGATAAACTTTATACGATCTGCCTTGAAAAATCTCCATCTCGCCAGGGCTTTCCGTAACCCCCGCAAACATACTGCCCAGCATCACAGCATGCGCACCTGCTGCAAGGGCCTTGACAATCTCACCTGAGTATTTAATGCCGCCATCAGCAATGACCGGGACATTATACCGCGAGGCTGCAACTGCACAATCATAAACAGCTGTTATTTGCGGGACACCGATGCCTGCAACAACTCTGGTTGTACAGATTGAACCAGGACCGATTCCCACTTTAACAACCGTTGCACCAGCCTTAATCAATTCTTCCGTAGCCTCAGCTGTTGCCACATTTCCGGCGATAATCGCCAAGTCCGGGTACGCTGCACGTACTGTGCGGATTTTTTCAAGCACACTTGCTGAATGACCATGGGCTGTATCAATAACAATGGTATCAACACCCGCTTCAACAAGTTTTTCAATCCGCGTCATAGCATCTCCCGTAACGCCAACAGCAGCTCCTGCGAGCAGACGCCCCTGATCATCTTTTGCAGCACTCGGGAACTCAATCGCTTTTTCAATATCCTTGACCGTAATTAATCCTTCAAGCTTGCCCTGATCGTCAACCAGCGGCAGCTTCTCGATCCGGTGTTTCTGCAGCAAGTGTTCAGCTTCTTTTAAGGTTGTCCCAACAGGAGCGGTTATCAGATTGTCGTGCGTCATGACATCCTGAATACGCATGGCATAATCCAGAATAAAACGCAGATCGCGGTTCGTTAAAATACCAGTTAATTGCTGATCTTCATGATTATTGACAATCGGAACACCAGAAATGCGAAATTTCCCCATAAGGTGTTCGGCATCATAAACCTGGTGCTCGGGTGTCAGAAAAAATGGATTAGTAATGACGCCGCTTTCGGACCGTTTTACTTGGTCAACCTGCTCTGCCTGATCCTCAATCGACATGTTTTTATGAATGATGCCCAGACCGCCTTGCCGGGCCATTTCAATAGCCATGTCAGCCTCAGTAACTGTGTCCATTCCGGCACTGATGAGAGGCGTGTTCAGCTTGATCCTGTCTGAAAGATATAGGCTGGTATTCGCTTCATTCGGCAGGACATTCGACTCGGCCGGCATCAAAAGCACATCATCAAATGTTAATCCTTCTTTGGCAAACTTGTCATCACGCATGTTTAATCCTCCTTCTATCCATAGGCCCTATGGCATGATTATGATTGGTGATTCTGGTGAAACTAGGCAAATAGGTGGTACATACCCTCGATTCTATTTGTATATACAATACGCCAACTCTTCGGCTTTTTCAATATGCTTGAATGATTGTAATAAAAGAAATTTAATTTAAAAAAATCAGATTACTAAAGGAGGAAAGACGATGGACACACAGCACGTAAAGGACTTTTATACGTATCTCCAGTCACAGCAGACCTCCCAGTCCTTTTTATATAGGTGTTATCAGCAGCTGGAAGGTGTTAATGCTGAGGTCAAAAGTTTTGAAAACACTCACGCCTTTATCAATTATCTCGATCACGGACTGCGTTTTTACGAAACCGGAAAACAGCTGGAAACACTGCTGCAGCCGCTGTTGTTATTCTATGGCATGAGTCATCTGCTGAAGGCTGCTTTGTTGACGGTAAGGCCAGACTACCCTGAATCCACAGCAATACTCGCCCACGGTGTATCGGCACGTAAACGGAAAAAGCGAGATTATACATTTATGGCGGATGAAGTCAAGCTTCAGAATAATGGATTGTATCCTTATGCAGCAAAATATTTATTTGCTGTAAACGAGCCACCTTTTACTAAAGTGACTATGGCTCAGCTATTAAGTCTGATCCCGGAAATGGATTCTTTATGGACATTTCAAAGGAAACAGAAACTCGCAGCTGTCGGTGATGCAGGAGGCGGGCAGCTGCAGTTTCCTGCATCCCTGCTGGACAGCTATCACATAACGGCCAATGCCCTGATTAAACGGATTAAACCCTTTGTGCCGGCCATCGAACGGCAGGAGACAAACCGCACCAGTATTGCCGTCACGTTAGACCAGCCTTTTCAGCCTGCAGCAAACAGCCCCTTTTTCACAGACAGTAAATGCCAAAAGCTTTATTTTCCGTACCACCGTGAAAACTTTTTAGCCATACCAGAAGTTCTGCTGCACTATTTGCTGCTCTATAACCTGAGCATGCTCTGTCGTTATGAACCGGAATGGTGGGGTGACCTGCTGACGGACCGGCCCGATCAGGATTATTCTTTTGTTAAGGCATTTTTAAATATAACGTCAGAAAAAGTACCGCTTATGCTCGGCCGGATTCTGCTGCAAAAGCATGACAGCCTTTAAATCAGGCTAGTCCCACATCGCTGTAATGCTGAGGTCCGGGTAATCTGTCAGGGGCAGAATACTGCCTGTATCGTTAACTCTTACGAGCGGACGCGCCGGCTGTTGAGCATCCGTATAAACAACCTCGCCAACCTGACCCGTTGAAAGCCGGACAGTGGCACCGGCTGAGCTATTGACAAAATTATCCATAAACGACTTAACAATGTGGTGGTCGAGTTTCGTATATTGATCATGCCGCAATTGCTCAATCGCGGCGAACGGGGACTGCCTCTCCCGATAACTGCGTTCACATGTCATGGCATGATACAAATCGCATACAGCAATTATACGGGCATAATCATGAATGGTCTGATCTTTCAGTCCCAGTGGATACCCGGAACCATCCAGTCGTTCATGGTGCTGGAGCACAGCCACTTTCACATCTTGTGTGAGTGCAGGAAGTTTTTCCACCATGCGATAGCCATAGACCGGGTGCTGTTTAAGATCCTTCAGCTCGCGGTTAAGCAATGCCCTGTCCTCTTGCAGCAATGCATCATTCACTCGGGCCATACCACAATCACATAACGCACCTGCCAAACCAATCTGCAGCCATCTCCCCTTATCATAGCCCATTTTTTTAGCCAAATACGCAGAAAGAATGCCAACAGATACACTATGATGATAAATATAGTCTTCTTGTAAGGCATGTTGATGCAATGTAAAAACAGCCCGCCCAGGGTGGTCAATTGATTCAAATAAAGGAATGAGCACCTGCCGCACATCTGTAATATCGATAGGATTATGATTCTGCCAGCCTTTAAATAGCTGTTTAAAGTCCGAAACGGCTGTTTTGTACTTGTCAGCAAAGGTGTCTTCAGCTGGCTGAGCACTTAGGGACTGCTGCGCGGCATCATCGGCTGTCCCAGGTTCAAATGGCTCGCCACTGGCCAATGTTTTTGAGATATCAACCGTTTCAACTAAAAATTTTTGTAATACTGTGATATGACTGTCTGTTAAAGTCACGTTTTTAGGAATGATTGGTTTAGCTGTTTTCCCCATCACGTCTTGCAACAGTATACATCCAGACACTAACTGCGATGGCTTAACACGCATGGCCAGGCCTCCTTAAAAGAAAAGGTGGCCCAGCGCGAACACAAACGTATTAGTGTGTTGGCCGGGACACCTGTCAGCTTAGGTTTTATCAGTCACTTAGGACTCCTGATCATTATCCTGCTCGTCTGTTGTTTCCGTTTCTTCAGCATCTTTCTCATCGCCGGCAGCACTTGCATTATCCTCTCGTTCGACATTGGCAACCGTTGCGACTTCTTCATTTTCCTGAAGACGAATCAGACGCACTCCCTGGGCACTGCGGCCAGTCTGGGAGATATCAGCGACGGGGATGCGAATCAGCACACCTGCAACGGTGATCATCATGATGTCTTCTTCACCCGAAACGGCTTTAACAGCGACGACTTCACTGTCTTCAGCCAATTTGCACGTAAAAATACCTTTTCCGCCGCGATTGGTGATACGATACTGTTCTTCCGGCGTCCGTTTACCTATGCCTTTATTAGTCACATGCAGTACATCATAACCGTCATCAAGGATTTCCATGGAGATGACTTCATCATCTTCCCGCAGAGAGATGCCGCGTACGCCGGCTGCATTTCGTCCCATCGAACGTACCTGAATTTCCGGGAAGCGGATCAAATGGCCCATTCGGGTACCCATCATAATATCCTTTGTTCCATCTGTTAACCGGACCGAAATCAGTTCATCATCATCACGCAGACCCAAAGCAATCAGACCGCCTTTGCGTATATTCGCAAACTGTGACAGTTTTGTGCGTTTTGATAAACCATATCGCGTCGTAAAGAATAAATAGTAGTCATCACTGTAGGCCGATACAGAAATGGCAGCATTGATCCATTCATCCTTTTCAATCTGGAGCAGATTAATAATTGGGATGCCCTTAGCCGTACGGCTGAACTCAGGAACTTCATAGCCTTTCGCGCGATACACTTTTCCTTTGTTGGTAAAGAAAAGAATCGTATCATGTGTCGACGTGGAGACTAAGTGTTCCACAAAATCATTTTCATTTGTCCCCATGCCCTGAATGCCGCGTCCGCCGCGCTGCTGTGTCCGGTACGTGGATGCAGGGAGGCGTTTAACGTAACCCTGATGGGTGAGCGTTATAACAACATTTTCTTCAGGAATCAAATCTTCATTTTCTATAAAGTCCGCTCCGCCAGCAATGATTTCCGTCCGGCGTTGATCATTATAGGTCTCTTTGATCTCCGATAATTCGTCCCGGATAATCTCAAGCACTTTCTCCTCATCAGCTAAAATAGCTTTCAGCTCAGCAATTTGCTGGAGAAGCTCATCATATTCGTTGGTAATCTTTTCGCGTTCAAGGCCTGTGAGACGCTGCAGGCGCATATCCAGAATGGCCTGTGCCTGTTTTTCACTCAGGCTGTAATTCGTCATCAGTTCCTCACGTGCGATATCTGTCGTATTCGAATTGCGGATCAGTGAAATAACCTCATCCAGGTGATCAAGTGCGACACGCAAACCTTCCAGAATATGAGCACGTGCCTCGGCCTTTCGCAATTCAAAAGCCGTACGCCGTTTAATAACATCCTTCTGATGATCAAGGTAGTGTTCAATGCATTGCTTAATGGTTAATACTTCTGGACGCCCGTTAACCAAAGCGAGCATATTAATGCCAAAGGTCGTTTGCAGAGCTGTATATTTATAAAGATTATTAAGCACTATATTTGGATTTACATCACGGCGTAATTCAATAACCACACGCATACCATCACGGTCTGATTCATCCCGGAGATCAGTGATGCCCTCAATCCGTTTTTCACGGACGAGCTCAGCAATTTTTTCGATTAATTTCGCCTTATTAACCTGGTATGGCAATTCCGTTGCAATCAGCGATGACTTACCATTTGCGTGCTCATCAATATGTACCTTTGCCCGGATTGCGACTGACCCTTTTCCAGTTTCATAGGCTTTGCGTATACCACTTTTGCCAAGAATTTCACCGGCTGTTGGAAAATCAGGACCAGGAAGATAATACGCCATTAATTCCTGAATCGTAATCTCAGGATCCTTGCTGACAGCCAGTACGGCATCAATTGTCTCACCCAGATTATGGGGTGGAATATTCGTTGCCATCCCCACGGCAATACCAGCTCCGCCATTAATAAGCAGGTTCGGGAACCGCGCCGGAAAGACAGCCGGCTCCCGCTCGGTTCCGTCATAGTTATCGGCATAATCTACGGTATCTTTGTTAATATCACGCAGTAATTCCATCGAAATTTTAGACATGCGGGCCTCTGTATAACGCATGGCCGCCGCCGAATCGCCGTCGACGGACCCAAAATTTCCGTGACCGTCCACCAGCATGTAACGATAACTAAAATCCTGTGCCATACGAACCATCGATTCATAAACCGCTGAATCCCCATGCGGGTGATACTTACCAATCACTTCGCCGACGATACGGGCAGATTTTTTGTGCGGCTTATCTGAATACATACCAAGATCGTTCATAGCATAAAGTATTCGGCGATGGACAGGTTTCATGCCATCACGAACATCAGGCAAAGCCCGCGATACGATGACACTCATGGCATAGTCGAGAAAGGATGTGCGCATCTCCTGGCTGAGATTAATTTCCTGAACGTTTGGACGTTGTTCATCTGCCATTCCATTACCTCCAAATTCTAAATCAAAGTGCCGGCATCAGTTTAATCCGGCATACTTAAAAGGGCCGGTTAGATATCCAAATTCTGAACATACTGGGCGTTTTCTTCAATAAAGTTACGGCGTGGTTCCACTTTATCGCCCATTAGCATGTCAAAAATATGATCGGCCTCCATCGCATCAGTCAATTCAACCTGGAGCAATGTCCGGCTTTCCGGATTCATGGTTGTTTCCCAAAGCTGGGTAGCATTCATTTCACCAAGCCCCTTGTAACGCTGCAGACCTGGTTTTGGTGATTTCGGCAATTCATCAAGAATGCGCTGCATCTCATCATCATCGAAAGCATAACGGGCCGTCTTGCCCTGCTGGACTTTATATAAAGGCGGCTGGGCAATATAAACGTAGCCATGTTCAATCAGCGGCCGCATATAGCGATAGAAGAAGGTTAACAGCAATGTACGGATATGCGCACCATCCACATCAGCATCAGTCATAATAACGATCTTATTATACCGGGCTTTCGTGATGTCAAATTCATCACTGATGCCGGTTCCCATTGCTGTAATCATGGCACGAACTTCATTGTTTGAGAGAATTCTATCAAGCCGTGCCTTTTCGACATTCAGAATCTTGCCGCGCAAAGGCAAAATAGCCTGGAAGTGTCTGTCACGACCCTGTTTAGCAGAACCGCCTGCTGAGTCACCTTCCACGATATACAATTCGCTGATCGCTGCATCCTGTGATGAGCAGTCTGCCAGCTTACCAGGCAGATTACTTACTTCAAGTGCGCTTTTACGGCGGGTTAATTCACGTGCCCTTTTGGCTGCAGTTCGGGCCCGCGAAGCCATTAAGCCTTTTCCAACGACAAGTTTAGCAATGTCCGGATTTTCAAATAAGTACTTGGAAAATGCCTCACTTAATGTGGTGTCTGTCACACGTTTCACTTCGCTGTTCCCGAGTTTTGTCTTCGTCTGCCCTTCAAATTGCGGGTCCGGGTGCTTAATGGAAATGATGGCTGTCATACCTTCACGGACATCATCACCACTTAAGTTCGGATCATTCTCATTAAACATATTATTCTTTCGCGCATAATCATTAATGACACGCGTCAGCCCGGATTTAAACCCGGATTCATGCGCACCGCCTTCATACGTATGAATGTTATTAGCAAAGGAGTAAATATTACTGCTGAAGCCGTCATTATACTGAATAGCAACTTCTACCATGATTTCCGAGTCTTCACGCTCAGCGTAAAACGGTTCATGCAGCACTTCCCGGTCACGATTAATATACTCAACATAGGAGCTGATGCCCCCCTCATAGTGATACTCAACCGGGTCCTCATCCGTCCGTTTGTCTTCGAGTGATATCGTGACACCTTTGTTTAAGAAGGCCAATTCGCGCACACGCTGATCAAGTGTGTCAAAATTGAATTCTGTCGTTTCCGTGAAAATCTCAGAATCGGGTTTAAAATGTGTTGTCGTGCCGGTCACGTCTGAGTCACCAACTACTTCGATATCTCCCTGTGGTGCACCTTTTTCAAAGCCAAGATAATAGACTTTGCCGTCTCTGTGAACATAGACTTCCAAATAACTGGATAATGCATTAACAACAGCAGCACCGACGCCGTGCAAGCCGCCGGAAACTTTGTAACTGCTATGGTTAAATTTACCACCAGCATGGAGTACTGTCATAATGACCTCAAGCGCCGGTTTGCCAGTCTTTTTCTGAATATCAACCGGGATTCCACGCCCATCGTCAGTCACCGTTATACTATTATCCTTTTCGATTATGACCTGGACTTTATCACAAAAACCCGCCAGCGCCTCATCGATACTGTTATCAACGACTTCCCATACCAGATGGTGCAATCCTCTCTCACTTGTCGTACCAATATACATGCCGGGACGTTTCCGTATGGCCTCAAGTCCCTCCAGCACTTGTATTTGATCGGCGCCATAATCTTGTTCATGTGAATTATTTTGATCTGCTGACATTTTTTTCACCTGCGTTTCCTGGAAAAACATAGCCTGCTTGAGAACCGGGCAAGCCATATGTTTTCACATACTTTAATAGGTTTTCCTTGCATCATGGGCTGTTAAAACAAACGTCACTCGATATCATCAGAATAGTCATCCAGTTTACTGATCATAGAACTCATACTGGAGCGTTTTTTAAGTGTGGGAACAGATAGTGAGCTGTAATAGATGGTATCACGGGTTACAACAACTGATTTAGCCTCATCAGCTGGTCCGTAAATTTGCTGCTGGTCAGCTTTTTTCTTGACCATGTCTTCCATAATGCTTGAGGATTTTACAATACTGTAATCAATAATCGAGACAACGTCTTCGGAGCGAATAACATTATCATTGCCAAGATGAATAAACATCCTATCCCCCCAGTATCATGTGTTGATCGTGCCCCCACTGACATGGAATAACTGTGCCTGTTCCAACGTCTGCTCATCGATGCCGTCAATCGTGGTTGTTGAAACAAATGTCTGGACTTTGCCGCGAATCGTATTTAATAAATGGGATTGCCGGAAGTCATCCAACTCACTTAAGACATCATCAAGAATCAGGACTGGATATTCCCCGACTTCATGGCATATCAGTTCAATTTCCGCCAGTTTGACAGAAAGGGCAGTCGTCCGCTGTTGCCCCTGCGAACCGTAAGTTTGTACATTTTTGGCATTGACATGAAAATGAACATCATCGCGATGTGGGCCAATCAATGTTGTACCACGTTCGATCTCCTTTGCCTGCAGTTCGCGGAATTTATTAGCATATATATCTGCCAGTTTTGCCTTAGTCATCCATTCTGATACGTCAACCGTTGGTGCATAACGTATCGTGAGCTGTTCGGATCCGTTGCTGATCCCCTCATGAATCGGGGCGGCCCACTGCCGCAGCAGATCCAAAAAAACAAACCGGCGTTCCACAAGTGTTGCAGCATGCTGCACGATTTGATCTGTTAAAACATGGAGCGTGGTTGTATCTTGTGTTTCGCGCCGTTGCAGCTGTTTTAGCAAATGGTTCCGCTGTCTCAGAATTTTTTGATACTGGCCAAGGTGATAAACGTAGGCCGGCTGAATCTGGCCAAGTTCCATATCGATAAAATGCCGTCTGATTTTGGGTTCACCTTTAACAAGTGATAAATGCTCAGGTGCAAACATGACGACATTTAAACCACCAATATAATCACTCAGCTTTTTCTGCTCCTGCCAGTTAAGTTTGGCTCTTTTGCCTTTTGCTGACAGTATAATCTCCAGCGGAATTGACTGTCCGCGCTTTGTCAGCCTGCCTTCTATTCGGGCATATTCCTGTTCCCAGCGGATCAATTCTTTTTCCCGCGGTGTCCGGTGGGATTTGGTAAAGGCAAGAACATAAATCGCCTCCATCAGGTTTGTTTTCCCCTGGGCATTTTCGCCGATAATGATATTGATTTTGTCATCAAAGGAGACTGACAGCTTTTCAATGTTTCGAAAGTTTTTTAATTGTAGCTGGTCAATATGCATGGCAATTCTCCGTTATTCACCTTTTGTAACGACGTAAACACCAATATCACCCATGTCAATAACATCATACGGATAAAGCTTTCGCCCTCTGCGGTGTTCCATTTCGCCGTTCACCAAAACACCTTCATCCTGCAGGAAAGTTTTTATCATGCCGCCTGAGTCAAATATATTCAGCAGTTTAATGCACTGACCGAGTGGTATATAGTCTGTTTCAATCGTTATTTTTTCAGGATTTTGCATCGTCATCACCAAATTTATCGTTATTCAACAATACGTTTAACTCCCGTCTATTTTACTAAAGTTTTCGTGTTATGGGAAGCGTTAGGTTCATGATTGTGGTTAAAAGTGGCAAAACGAGGCTGGACAAATTCGAAAGTTATCAATCCTAAAGACGAATCATAAGAGAATCTTTTATTCCAGCCTCGTGATATGTGGCTATACACAAATAAGCTCAGTAAGTTCTAACCGGTAAAATCAGCTGTAAGACGGAATTGTCATCAGCAGGCCTAAGTACGAATGGGCGCATGGCTCCGGTGAATTCAATGCGAACATCTTCATTTTCAATCACTTTCAGAGCATCCAGCATATACTTGGCACTGAAGGAAATCTTCAGATCATCCCCCTCAACAGCCTGGAGCTGCACTTCCTCTGAGGCCTGACCAACCTCCGGGGAATTACTTGTAATGTGTAAGTCCTGTTTATTTTCTGTCGTAAGACGTACAACATTATTGCGTTCTTCTCTGGCCAGAAGGGAAGCTCGGTCAATTGTATTAATTAAATCTTTTGTTTTTACATGAATAACTGTTTGGCTCTGTTCAGGAATAAGTCTGGCTGTCTCTGGAAAATTCCCATCCAGAAGCCTGGATAGAAAGTGCAGATGACTTGTCTGGAATAGAATCTGGTTATTCGTAATACTGATTTGGACGTTGTCATCATCGTCATCAAGCACCTTTGCCAATTCATTAAGGCTTTTTCCCGGTACAACAACATTGGAAATGCTGAATTGGGCATTCTCCATGGGAACGCTCCGTGCAGCAAGCCGGTGACTGTCAGTTGCTGTAAAGCTTAGTGTACCATCAGCAAGTTCAATATTGACGCCGGTTAATATGGGCCTTGTTTCCATTGTTGAAACAGCAAAACCTGTTTGCCTGATCAGATTCTTCAATAAGTCAGATGGAATGTCAAAGCTATTGCTGCTGGCTACTTCAGGCAATTGCGGGTACTCACCGGCATCCTGGCCATTAAGCTTAAACAGCGCTTTTCCGGACTTAATGGTTACATTAAATTTGTTATCTGTTTCAATATCAACTGTTTTTTCCGGCAGTTTCCGGACAATATCAGAAAAATAACGTGCCTGCAGCACAATACTTCCAGCCTCAATCTGTTCGACATAAACCATGCCATCGGTCTCAGCAGGTATAAATGATTCAATTGATATGTCTGAGTCACTTCCAGTCAGTGTAATCCCATTAGGACCAGCCTCAAGCTTAATGCCGCTCAAGATAGGAATAGCTGTTCTTGGTGAGATGGCTTTCATTACATCCTGCACACTAGCGATTAATTGCTGACGCTGGACGGTAAATTTCATGAGGTGAATTCTCCTTTTTAAGCATATATTAATTATTTAGTTATAAAAATACAGTCGTAGTAACAGTAGGCTTTGTGATTATGTGGATATCTCATTGCTGCGTAATGAAATCAAGGTTATACACATGTGGATAAAATGTTCACAAGTTTGCATTTTCATTCACAATATCCCCAAGTATTTAACTAAAATGATTTTAAGCCTTCTTTTAATTCCTCGATGTCTTTGTGCAGAAGGGTGTCATTTTCCATCATTTTGACAACTTTTTCGTGTGCATGAATAACGGTTGTATGATCTCTTCCGCCGAATTCCTCACCTATTTTTGGTAAAGATAAGTCGGTTAATTCACGTGCGAGGTACATTGCAATCTGCCGTGGAAAGGCAACTGATTTTGTTCGTTTTTTAGCTGCAAAATCATCTAATTTCACATCGTATTTTTCCCCGACAGCTTCCTGGATGCCATGAACCGTAATTGTCTGTGGTTTGCTGCTTGGGATAATATCCTTCAGAGCATCCGCTGCAAGCGATGCATCAATATCCTCGTTAATGAGCGAAGAATAGGCAACAACTCTGATTAAGGCGCCTTCAAGCTCCCGGATATTGGTATCGATTTGATTAGCAATATAGAGCATAACTTCATTTGGAATGTCCAGTCCGTCAGCTTTTGCTTTTTTTGTCAGAATGGCTATGCGTGTTTCCAGATCCGGCGGTGTAATATCTGTAATCAGTCCCCATTCAAAACGGGAACGAAGGCGGTCCTCAAGTGTTGGGATCTCTTTAGGCGGCCGGTCACTGGAGATAACAATTTGTTTATTATCCTCATGAAGGGCATTAAACGTATGAAAAAATTCTTCCTGTGTTGATTCTTTTCCGGCGATAAATTGAATATCATCTATTAATAGAATATCTACATTACGATATTTGTTCCGGAATTGGGTTGCTTTATTTTCCATAATGGCGTTGATAAATTCATTGGTAAATTTTTCGGATGATATATAAACAACATTGGCTTCCGGATTGTGGTCCCTTACATAGTGACCGATGGCATGCATTAAGTGCGTTTTGCCCAGACCAACACCCCCATAGACAAACAAGGGATTATAAGCTTTAGCTGGTGCTTCAGCAACAGCTAGTGATGCCGCATGAGCAAAGCGGTTTCCTGAGCCGATGACAAACGTATCAAAGGTATATTTGGAATTCAGTATTGTTTTATGAGAGTCCATCTTTTTATTTGTATCTGTTGGCACTTTCTTTTGTTGTTCATCGTCATCGGCTGGCTCCTGGCTGTCCGGGATAATAAATTGCGCTGACAGTCTGGCACCGGTTATTTCGAGTAATATGTCATTAATTAATGTTGTATAACGGCCTTCGAGCCAGTCACGTGCGAATTCATTTGGTGCCATAATGGTAAGCGTATCATTTTCCAGAGCTTTGGGTTCTGTATTTTTCAGCCAGGTTTCAAAGCTGGGTTTACTTATTTTTTCAGCAATTTTTTTTAATGCGGCATCCCAGAGTTCTTCGATGTTTTCCACTGCATGTCACCCCTTTCAATTTTAATAAATTAGATGGCTACGATAGAAAAACCCTTTCGCAAAACAGAAAGGCAATAAAAAATATAAAATTTATCTGTGCATAACTGAATGAGGACACCAATCGTTTTGTCTTCATTTATAAACGAAGTCCACAGGATTGTTGATAAATACATGAACAGGGGTGTTAATAGATATCCACAAGTTATTAACAATCTGTGGATATTGAAAGCGTCATCTAGCGTTTTACACATGTTGAAACACAAACATAATACCAGAAAAAAGTCAGCCATGCAACGGCTCTTCGACATTTGTCCACAAAGTTCAGCACTTGCGTATAAAATTTATCCACACCCTTGTATGATGTGTGTAACTTGTCGATTATTGCTGTGGATTTAGAATGAAAGGGTGACATATAAAAACAGGGCTTGTGGATGGCTTGGTAACTAATTAGAAGGCCAGTTGAAGTTGACAAGGGTCCGGTTTTATCTTTATACTATTTAAGTTACCACAAACGTGTGGTTAGAACGTTTAAATTCTTCAGGGAGGTGTATGACAAATGAAGCGACCATATCAGCCAAATAATCGCAAGCGGAAAAAAGTACATGGTTTCCGTGCACGTATGAGTACAAAAGATGGACGCCAGGTACTGAAGCGCCGTCGCCGTAAAGGTAGAAAAGTATTGTCTGCTTAGACCACTGACATTTTCAGTGGTCTTTTTTCCACTGTGACGGGGAATGCTAATAGAAGGTGATCGGATTGAAGAAAAGATACCGTGTTAAAAATAATCGAGAATTTCAATATGTGTTTAGGCAGGGCAAGTCGTTTGCTAATCGGCAGCTTGTTGTTTATTATCTGGACAAGCCTGATCAAGCGCATTTCCGCATTGGTGTATCGGTCGGTAAAAAAATCGGCAATGCCGTGACAAGAAACCAGATTAAACGTTATTTGCGGCAGGCTTTCATTGAATTGGAGGATCATGTCAAACCGTGCTATGATGTGATTATTATTGCGAGGCAGCCAACAAAGCAAATGAATTTTCATCAGGTGAAACAAAGTCTTCTTCATTTGTTGCGTAAAAAACAGCTGCTGGTGAAAAAATAGCCAAGTTTTCCGTTTTCATCTGGAATCTTGCATTTACTTAATGCTAAACTGTATAAGGATTCTTACATAGAGGTTTTATAACCGCAGCAAGCTTGAAGATGGCTGGTTTTATATGACACTGTCACTCTTCTATGCGTGCAGGCAACTCCCCGTGCTTTAAATCAGTTAGGAGGAAATAAATTGCGTAAAAAAATTTGGCTGCTCGTGGCCTTAATTGGACTGATCGCGCTTCTTTCCGGTTGTACCCAGATTAATGAGCCTATCACTTCAGAGAGTGAGGGGATCTGGAATTCATATTTTGTTTACCCTTTATCTGAAGCTATCAAATATATAGCTAACATATTTAACGAAAATTACGGGGCGGCTATTATTGTTATCACGGCCATTATCCGTCTGATCGTTTTACCGTTAAACATTAAACAATTGAAAAGCTCACAGGCGATGCAGGAGGTTCAGCCAAAGCTCCAGGAAATTCAAAAGAAATATTCTTCCAAGGACAAAAATACGCAGCAAAAATTACAGGAAGAGACAATGAAGCTATTCCAGGAGCATAATGTTAATCCGCTTGCAGGGTGTTTGCCGATTATTGTGCAAATGCCAGTATTGATTGCGCTATATCACGCAATTCGGCGTACACCTGAGATTCAGGAAGGCTCATTTCTCTGGTTTCAGCTGGGCTCACCGGATCCGCTGCATATTTTGCCATTTATAGCAGGTGCCGCCATGTTCTTGCAGCAAAGATTGATGATGAGCGGCAATCAGGGTGCTGCGCAAAACCCGCAAATGAAAGTTATGATGTACATCATGCCTATTATGATTATGGTCATTGCGTTTATCTTTCCGTCAGCACTTGCATTATACCTGGTCGTGAGTAACGTGTTCATGGTTGCTCAGACACTTTTCATTCGTAAGCCCATGATGAAAAAGCAGGAAAATGGGGGAAGTAAAAAGTGAAGGAAATAACTGCTAGTGGGCAAACGATTGCGGAGGCGGTTCAATCAGCATTAGAGCAGTTAAACACCACGCGGGACCATGTTAACATTGAGGTTATTGATGAAGGTAAAAAAGGCTGGCTGGGTGTGTTTGGCTCCAAACGGGCCGTTGTCAGAGTAACAATGGAAGAGAATCATATTAAAACGGCAGAGATTTATCTGCAGAGTATCACGGACAAGATGAATGTAGCGGTCGACGTAACCACTGCTGTATCGGGCAAGCATGTTACATTTGATTTATCCGGTGATAAAATTGCTCTGTTAATCGGCAAGCGTGGCCAGACGCTCAACGCTATTCAATATCTAGTCGACCAAGTGGTGAATAAGAATTCTGGGACATCTTACAACGTAACGGTAGATGCAGAAGGTTACCGTGGCCGCCGGCATGATGCACTTGTTGGTCTTGCTAAGAAAACGGCAGATCAAGTGAAGCGACAGCACAGTCAAGTGGCTCTTGATGCCATGCCTTCCTTTGAACGTAAAATTATCCATAATGCTTTACAGAGTGACCCGCACATTTCAACGACTTCAGATGGGGCTGAACCCTATCGATGTGTTGTGATCAACCCAGCTTAAACGAAGCTAAAGCCGAGGATGGGGTATAGGGAGACTTATCAAGCTTAGAATGAATCATGTTTGATAAAAGCCTCTTTTGTCCCGTCCTCTTTTTTGCTATTTATAAAGAGAGCATGCCCATGATTAAAGGGTGTTTATCCACATGTGGATAAACACCCTTTAATTTCAGGCCGAATTAACACTGTGGATAAGTTTATTTTTTGGCTAATATATGATATTCTATGGTATTGTCAGTGAATAAATAATGTGTTAGTTATAGATAAAATCTGACGGACAGAATGGGGGGTGAGATGATGGAAACAGACACGATAACAGCAATCTCGACACCCGTTGGCGAAGGGGCGATTTCGATTGTCCGTTTAAGCGGTGAGGAAGCCATTCCTGTGACATCCGGACTATTTCAAGGGAAAAACTTGCTTGAAGTCGCGTCACATACGATTCACCACGGTAAAATTATTGAACCAAAGACCAATGATGTGGTGGAGGAAGTCATGGTTACGGTTATGCGGGGACCTAAAACGTTTACCCGTGAAGATGTCGTGGAGATTAATTGTCACGGTGGCATGGTCGCAGTTAACCGTGTGCTGGAAATTGTGCTTGAGCAAGATGTGCGGATTGCGGAGCCAGGTGAGTTTACTAAACGGGCTTTTTTGAATGGCCGGATTGATCTGTCTCAGGCAGAGGCTGTTATGGACTTAATCCGTTCTAAGACGGATAAAGCAATGGATGTCGCTATGAAACAGATGGATGGTCATCTGTCTGAATTAATCAGGCGTCTCAGGCAGGATCTTTTGGAGACTGTTGCTCAAGTGGAAGTGACAATTGATTATCCCGAATATGACGATGTCGAAGAATTGTCTCATAATATGATGCAGACGAAGACGCAAGAAGTCTATAAAGAGATTGACCACTTGCTGGAGGTCTCCAGGCAGGGAAAAATTTTACGAGAGGGGCTGTCAACAGCGATTATTGGCCGCCCGAATGTTGGTAAATCATTATTAATGAATACGCTCGTGCAGGAAAACAAGGCGATTGTTACAGAGGTGCCTGGTACGACTCGCGACATGATCGAGGAATATGTCAATGTACGCGGTGTACCGCTTAGACTGGTTGATACAGCAGGCATTCGCGAAACTGAGGACATTGTGGAAAAAATCGGTGTTGACCGCTCACGCCAAGTGCTTAGTGAGTCAGATCTGACCTTGTTTGTGCTTAATTATAATGAGGAACTGACTGATGAAGATCGTCAATTGTTTGAAGCTGTCCAAGGAATGGACTATATTGTTATTATTAACAAAACTGATTTGGAGCAAAAGCTTGATATGGATGAGGTTAACCAGCTGGCAGAGGATAAACCAGTCATCACGGCTTCGTTGATTCAAGAGAAAGGTATCGATGAACTGGTTTCAGCTATTGCTTCGATATTTTTCGCCGGTGACATTGAGACAGGTGATATGACCTATGTCTCGAATGCTCGTCATATTCAATTGCTGAAACAATCGAAGCAAGCACTGGAAGACGCTATGGAAAGCCTTGAGCTGGCGATGCCTCTTGATATTGCACAAATTGACGTAAGACGTACGTGGGAACTTCTCGGCGAAATTATTGGTGATACAGCCAGTGACAGTCTGATTGATCAGCTGTTTTCGCAGTTCTGCCTGGGTAAATAAAGGCCTGGCAGCATATAAGAATCAGTACAACAAACAGAAAGGGTGAAAGAGATGGTCTATGACGCCGGGCATTATGATGTCATTGTCGTTGGAGCCGGTCATGCTGGAGTTGAAGCAGGTGTCTCTGCAGCCAAGATGGGTGCCAAAACGTTAATGCTGACCCTGAACCTGGATATGGTTGCTTTTATGCCGTGCAATCCGTCACTTGGCGGTCCGGCAAAAGGAATTGTCATTCGTGAAGTGGATGCACTTGGCGGTGTGATGGGTAAAGTCATTGATAAAGCACACATCCAAATGCGTATGCTGAACACACGGAAAGGACCTGCTGTGCAGGCTTTGCGGGCACAGGCAGATAAGCCGTTATATATTAAAGAAATGAAGCATGTCTTAGAAAATCAGGAAAATTTGACTCTAAGACAGGGCATGGTCAATGAGCTGATTATGGAAAACGGTGAGTGCCGCGGCGTTCTCACCGAGACAAAAGCTGCTTATTATGCTGATCAGGTCATTATCACAACAGGCACCTTTATGCGTGGTAAAGTGCTGATGGGGGACCTCGAGTATGAAAGTGGCCCGAATAATCAGCGCGCCTCGATTAAACTGGCTGAAAATCTGGACAGCATGGGCCTTAATTTAACACGTTTTAAAACGGGCACACCTCCAAGAGTCAACAGCCATTCAGTCGATTATTCACAAACGGAGGAGCAGCCAGGTGAACCAAGACTGCAAAGCTTTTCCTATGAAACAACAGATTATTTAGCGGATCAGATTCCGTGCTGGCTGACGTATACCAATGAGTTTACCCATCAGGTTATTAACGACAACTTGACGTCGTCATCTATGTACTCCGGTATGAAACGGGGAACTGGTCCACGTTATTGTCCTTCAATTGAAGATAAAATTGTCAGGTTCCATGATAAGCCGCACCATCAGATTTTCCTGGAGCCAGAAGGAAGAGATACGGAAGAAGTATACGTCCAGGGTCTGTCAACATCTTTGCCGGAAGAAGTGCAGCATGAGATGGTCAAAACGGTTCCTGGATTAGAAAATGCCGAAATTATGCGGATGGGGTATGCGATTGAGTATGATGCTGTTGTGCCGACACAATTATGGCCAACCCTTGAATTGAAAGCTGTTCCTGGGTTGTTTACAGCAGGACAGATCAATGGCACATCCGGCTATGAAGAAGCAGCTGCTCAAGGAATCATGGCTGGTATTAATGCGGCCGCTAAGGTTACCGGCCGGGACCCGCTTGTTCTCGACCGCTCACAGGCCTATATTGGCGTTCTCATTGATGATCTTGTGACAAAAGGGACAAAAGAACCTTACCGTCTGCTGACATCGCGGGCTGAGTATCGTTTGCTTCTGCGTCACGACAATGCCGATTTACGTCTTACGAAAGTTGGTTATGACTACGGCCTGATCAGCGAGGAACGGTATAGTCAATTTGTCGAGAAAAAACGCCTCGTTGAACAAGAAAAAGAACGCTTGGCTAAAATCACGCTTAAACCGGAGCCAGCTGTTCAGCAAATGCTCCAGGAAGCAAATAGTTCCCCGCTTAAAGAGGCTGATAATGCTTATAAAATGCTAAAACGGCCGGAAATCACTTATGCTATGCTGGAGAAAGTCATTGAATCAGATGAATTGCTGCCCGACGTTGTTAAGCAGCAGACAGAAATTCAAATTAAGTATGAAGGCTATATTAAAAAAGCCAATGAGCAAGTTGAGCGGATGCTTAAAATGGAAAACAAAAAAATTCCGGATAATCTGGATTATGACGCTATTGACGGCCTCGCGTACGAAGCTAAAGATAAACTCAAAAAAGTCCGTCCGCTTTCGGTCGGGCAGGCATCACGCATTGCCGGCGTCAATCCGTCTGATGTTTCGATTCTGCTTGTCTATATTGAGCAGGGCAAGATCGCTCGTACAGCCACTGCTAATTAGCATTAAAGGAGTTTATTCATGAAACCTGACCAATTTGTCCAGGCTCTGTATGACTATGGAATTCATTTGAATAAAACGCAGCAGAAGCAGTTTGCTGATTACTTTCAAATATTGGTAGAATGGAACGAAAAAATTAATTTAACAACACTGACAGCAGAAGAAGATGTCTACTTGAAACACTTCTATGATTCACTTTCAGTCGCGTTTTATTACGATTTTACCGGAAGCTTGTCAGTTTGTGATGTGGGTGCCGGGGCTGGATTCCCTGGTATCCCTCTAAAAATATGTTTTCCGGAGCTTAAATTGACAATTGTTGACTCATTAAAAAAGCGCATTCATTTTTTGGATTATTTAGTTGATCAGCTTAATTTGCAAAATGTTGCTGTTTACCATGATCGGGCGGAAGCGTTTGGAAGGCAGAAACAATTTAGAGAGTCATTTGATTGCGTTATTTCCAGAGCTGTTGCACGAATGCAGGTATTAAGTGAATTGTGCTTGCCTCTGACTAAACGGAATGGTGAATTTCTCGCTATGAAAGGATCACAGGGAACTGTCGAGTTGAATGATGCAAGGCAGGCTATAACGACTCTGGGTGGAATCGCGGATACGCCCCACACATTTTATTTACCGGAGGAGAAAAGTATTCGTTCTATTATTACCATACATAAACAAAAAGAAACACCTAAAAAATATCCGCGAAAGCCAGGGATCCCCAATAAAGAACCTCTTAATTAATACTGGATTTGATGCCTGATAATGGACAAAGGATGTTCCAGGCATCACTTTCAGCTGCCAGCTTATTATTTTTCTATGACGATTTTATACTCATTCATGTCTATCTGTGGTAGAATAAAGTTAACGTTTGCCGGTACAGGCCAATGATCAGGAGGCCATAACAAATTGATGCACTTATCGTTTAGTTAATCAATTTTGATATGTTCCACGTGAAACATACCATGTCGTTCACATAAAAGGGGATATGATGGTTTTGCATAAAGAGCATGAGTTTAAAGGTGGTGTTTGCTGGTGGTAAGTCCATTGAACCGCATATTCGGGATGGGAGATAAAAATGAAGAAACAACACCGATGGAGGAAAACTACCAGGCAGATGAAGTAATTGAGCTTTCAACTGATAACATTGTACCTAATAGATTTCAGCCAAGAGCGGTATTTAATGATGAAAGATTACAGGAGCTTGCGCAAACGATTCATACACATGGTATGATTCAGCCAATTGTCGTTCGTGAGATTGAAGAAGGCAGTTATGAGCTAATAGCTGGTGAACGCCGGTGGCGAGCTGCTGAGAAGCTGGGGTGGGAGACAATACCAGCCATCATACGCGGTATGACGGATACAGAGATTGCGTCGGTTGCACTGATTGAGAACCTGCAGCGCGAAGAGTTAACAGTTATTGAAGAGGCTAGTGCTTATAACAGTTTATTGGAACTGCATTCGTTAACCCAAGAAGCACTAGCGCAGCGTCTCGGAAAGAATCAGTCAACGATTGCCAATAAAATACGATTGCTTAAGCTTCCGGAACAAGTGCAAACAGCAATAATGGATAAACAAATTACGGAGCGGCATGCACGAGCATTAAGCAAGGTGGATGATCCCGATAGACAGATTCAGGTGCTTGAGCATGTTTTAGAAAAAGAATTAAATGTTAAACAGACAGAAGAATACGTTCAAGCACAAAATCAGCCGGTTGAGAAGCCCAAATCCGCCGAGAAACAGCCTAAACGCAAAGGTGTTAGTAAGGATATTCGGATTGCTATGAATACGATCCGTCAGTCACTGGATATGGTTTCCGATACAGGCATAGATGTTGAAACAGACGAAGAAGATATGGATGATTTTTATCAAATAACGATTAAAATACCGAAAAAGAAATAAGAGGCAGACAGCCTGATATGGACTGATGAAAGGCCATTCATCTTTTTAGATAGTGAAGATGAGTGGTTTTTACATATCAGAAATCTAGTAAATTATTTATTTTAATAGCCCTTCACAAGGAAAAAGTGGTAGAATGATATTGAGAGATGTTAGGTAGGTGACAGCATGGGAAAAATAATATCCATTGCCAATCAAAAAGGTGGCGTGGGGAAAACAACATCAGCCGTAAACTTGAGTGCGAGTCTCGCCCACATGGATAATCGCGTATTAGTTGTTGATACTGATCCGCAGGGCAACGCGACTAGCGGCGTAGGCATTAATAAAGCTGATATGGATCAGTGTATTTACAATGTTCTGGTGGAAGATCTGCCTGCCGAGAACGTATGCGTAGCGACACAAGTTAAGAATTTAGACATTATACCTGCCACTATTCAGCTTTCCGGTGCGGAAATTGAATTAGTATCAACGATATCGCGCGAAATTCGTCTGCAGAAAGCTCTGGAAAGTCTTAAACCGTTATATGACTATATTATTATTGACTGTCCGCCTTCTTTAGGATTGTTGACACTTAACGCTTTAACATCGGCGGATACGGTTCTTATTCCTGTTCAGTGTGAGTATTATGCCCTGGAAGGACTCAGTCAGCTGCTAAATACAATACGCTTGGTTCAAAAACACCTGAACAAATCACTTATGATTGAGGGTGTTCTGCTGACAATGCTTGATGCACGGACAAATCTTGGTCTTCAGGTGATTGAAGAAGTGAAAAAATATTTTCAGGATAAAGTCTATCAGTCGGTTATACCACGGAATATACGGCTGGGAGAGGCACCGAGTCATGGCGAACCTATAATAACGTACGATCCAAAATCCAAGGGTGCTGAGGTATATCTTGAACTGGCAAAGGAAGTGATCAGTCATGGCGAGAGGGTTGGGTAAAGGAATTAATGCATTTTTTCCTTCTGAACTGGAGGAAACAAGTGAAGACGCTGTGCAACAAGTACCTGTAAACGAGTGCCGGCCAAATCCCTATCAGCCGCGTAAGTCCTTCAGTGCAGATGCGATTGAAGAATTAAAGGATTCGATACTGGAATATGGAATTGTCCAGCCACTGATTGTCCGTGAAAGTA
The DNA here is from genome assembly GCF_042666895.1 of Lentibacillus kimchii. Classification (GTDB taxonomy): domain Bacteria; phylum Bacillota; class Bacilli; order Bacillales; family Amphibacillaceae; genus Lentibacillus; species Lentibacillus kimchii. The sequence continues at coordinate 76,319 of NZ_JBHTGR010000006.1, read as the reverse complement.
TTAAAGGTTATGAAATTGTTGTCGGTGAACGCCGCTTCCGTGCTGCGAAAAAGGCTGAACTGGAAACAATGCCTGCCATTGTTAAAAAATTATCCGATAATAAGATGATGGAAGTTGCCTTGCTGGAAAATTTGCAGCGCGAAGATTTAACAGCAATAGAAGAAGCATATGCCTATCATAATTTAATGAATGAGTCAGGCATGACACAGGATGATCTATCCAGACGATTGGGTAAAAGCCGGTCCCACATTGCTAACACAGTTAGATTGCTGGCATTGCCAGAAGAAGTGATGACATCCATTAACAATGGTGAACTGTCGATGGGGCATGGGCGTGCCTTGCTCGGCCTGCAAAACGAAGAACAGATCATGTTCCTTTTCAGAAAAATACTTAAGGAAAAATTGAATGTCCGTCAGGTGGAGGATCTGATCGTCAATATGGACGAACAGCCAAAAAAGAAAAAGACTAAACCCAAAAAAGATGTATTTCTTCAAGAGCGTGAATCTGTTTTGCGTGACCGGTTAGGTACAGCTGTCTCAATTAATCAGGGAAAACGCAAAGGTAAAATAGAGATTGAATTTTACTCTAATGATGATCTCGAGCGTATTCTAGAAACATTGGATCACTAGTTAAGATAAGATGGTTAGCTGCCATTTAAGCTGGTTGCTATAGGCCTTCTGACTGCAATGAACATCAATATTAAGATAGGACTGACTGCTGCGTTACTAGGCTGTCAGTCTTTTTTACGGCCTAAACTTTTTAGAGACGAATCATCGACTTTTCATTTGTGCAGCTGATTATATGTTGAGCCTTGTACAATGCGTGCTGATTTAACTGGGATATAGGTATAGAAAATGTTTCATGTGAAACAAATACCTGTAAGGAAAGAAATCTGAATCGAATTATCATATATGTGACAGACAGAGTAGGGCAGACATCGTTCCGTTTATAATGGATGATTGTCTGCCTTTTGGTTTGATTGCCAGTAAATGTCTTGTTGATAATTAAAGCTATGTTGTGTCAGAACAGTCGGAACTGAACGTGTATACGTTAATTTCTGGTCAATTGTTTCCAATATGGCTGCTATTTTTTGTGCCATCTGAACAACGAGTGCAAGTCTTGTATTCTGCAATGTTGCATGTTCCATAAAGCCACTGATATTGACGACGCCTGTCATATGAATATCTCCAATGGACGGAAGTTTTTTATTTAAAGCTGCTCCTGGGCTCACGGCCCCCATACTCGTCATAATCGTCCCAACAGAAGCTGGTTTACCAAGAGAGGCATCGACAGCAATAATATAGGGATTTTTATGCCAATAATGAATGTGCTGTATATAATCCACTATATTTGTTGCATGGACAGGGTTTGTTAAGGTGCCATACAGATGCAGGTGCCTAAGTTTCATGTCAGCAAGATGTGAACCAGCCAATGGCCCCAGTGCATCCCCCGTAGAACGGTCTGTACCGATGCATATAACAACATATTCTCTGGGAACGGATGGGAACCAGGAAGTTGTGCGATCGGTTATCTTGTCCACGAGCAGTGAATCCGTATGGTGAATTTGCAGTTTTTCCTTCTTAGAAACGAAACGATTCATGAGATTCATAGCTTATCCTCCACAGACATATTGATATTAGTATACGGAAAAAATGATAAAACTATACATTGATGAGCGTAATGGGGGAGAATTCATGTTGAATGCAGGCGTGAAATGGATGTTTTTAATCATCGGTGCTACTATTGGGGCTGGGTATGCATCGGGACAGGAGTTATGGCAATTTTTTGGTTATGAAAGTGGACTGGCTATTCTGCTATTCGCTGTATTTTTCTCGGTGAGCTGCTATGTGATTATGAATGTCAGCTATCATCAAGCATCAAATGACTATTTGCCAGTGCTTCAAATAATCGTTGGAAAACGATTGAGTAAACTGTATGACGTTATGATATTTTTATATTTATCGGCGACAACTGTTGTTATGATTGCCGGAAGTGGTGCGACTGGACAGGCCTTTAATATTCCGTTCTGGTGGGGCGTTCTGTTTATGGCGGTGACTTTGATTATTTTGTTTTTTAGGGATATCAGCGGATTGCTTACTGTGAATCAGCTTGTTTTACCCTTGCTGCTGGGCGGTTTATTGTTCGTTTTACTGTTATTCATTAAGGATCAGGAGCTGAACCCGTTTGCTTACATCAATGAACAGCGCAATTGGACAGCCGCATTTCCTTTTACAGCACTTAATATATTGCCGTTAATTGCTGTACTGGGGGCCGTCGGTCATAAGGTTAAATCAAAGCGGGAGATTTATATTGCTGCCATCGGAAGTGGTCTTATTTTAGGAATCCTTTCGTTCATTTATAACAGCAGTTTAATTCAGATTGCTGATGAATTGCTTCTTTATGAAATTCCGCTGTTTGCAATATTAAACCATTACTCTTTTAAAATATTGATCGTTATGACAATTCTGTTATGGTTTGCAATCTTTACAACGGCTGCTTCCGGGATACTGGGAATGGTGACGAGGATTCAAAGTATGTGGAATGCACCAACGTGGATGCTTGCCGCTCTCAGCATCGCCGTTATGATTCCTTTGACAACGCTTGGTTTTTCAACATTAATCAATTATATTTACCCGGTATATGGGATTTTGAATTTGTATGTTTTAACACGATTGTTGTTATATCCGCTTTGGCGCCATAAAGTTGAGGAGCAGCTATGACGTACTTTGCTTTTCATAATCCTTTCGGTGTTGTAGAATCGATTTATCGATTGACTGCCGGAGGGTTACATGTGAATTTTATTCTGCAGGAATTTCAGGAACTATGGGACTATATCAGCGGTGCTAAGTTTTGGATGGAAGCCGCTGAGAATATTCTTCAGGCCATTGTCATACTGGCCGTGGCCATATTAATAATCCGGATAGGCAACCGGGTTATTAATCGGCTGTTTGAGTCGCGCGCACGCCAATCTCTGCGTATTACAGAACGGCGTGAAGTTACGATTAAAAAACTGATTCAGAACGTATTGAGATATACCGTCTACTTTATGGCATTTATTATGATTTTGGATGGCGCTTTCGGTTTACCGATTAAAAGTTTACTAGCTGGTGCTGGTGTTGCCGGTGTTGCGATTGGCTTTGGCGCTCAAAATCTGGTGCGGGATATTATTTCTGGTTTCTTTATTATATTTGAAGACCAATTTTCAGTTGGTGATTATGTTTATATATCCGGCGTGGAAGGTTATGTGGAGGAAATCGGTGTCCGTACGACTAAAATTATGAGCTGGACTGGTGAACAGCACGTCCTCCCCAATGGCAATGTGACTCAGGTGACCAATTATTCAGTTCATAACGGTCTTGCCATCGTTGACGTTAATATACCTTATGAGAATGATGCTGATCTTGCAGAACAAATTATTGAGGATGTTTCTGCGACATTGCCTGCTTCTTATGAGGAGATTATTAATCTGCCAGAAATTATGGGTGTGCAATCTCTGGAAACGTCGCATTACGCAATCCGAGTGAAGGCAGAAACACTCCCATCCTATCAATGGGCAGGCGCACGGATTATTCGTAAAGAAGTGAAAGAAGTCCTTTATAAACAAGGTATTCAAATACCAGCGCCGCGTCTGGTTATGTACACGCGTGACGAGGAACCGGCATCGTCGAGTGACGAGCGGCAGCGTGACATGTGAGGAGGATTTGATATGGTGGATAAAGAATTCGGCATTAATGATGTTGTCCAAATGAAAAAGCCGCATCCATGCGGCGAAAATCGCTGGAAAATTGTCCGTATGGGTATGGATATCCGGATCAAATGCTTGGGTTGTCAGCACAGTGTTATGATCCCACGCAAACAATTCACTAAAAAGTTAAAAAAAGTAGTGGAACATGCCGAAACTTAAAAATTAGTGTAAAATGCCGTTTTAGTCTTCTAAACGGCTATTTTTTTGTATCTGGGGAAGCAAGAATAATGAAATTAGGCCAATGGCGGGGGAAATAAGCATATTTACGTGCTTATTTTTCCTTTTTGATGACTTGTCATTTAGTTGTCTTCTATCTATAATTGAACTTGATCGATGCGTTCATATGAACGGAATCCTTAAGGAGTGAAAGTGGACATGTCATTGACAGCAGGAATTGTTGGTCTTCCAAATGTTGGTAAATCAACGTTATTCAATGCCATTACCCAAGCAGGTGCCGAGGCAGCAAATTATCCATTTGCAACAATCGACCCGAATGTAGGTATTGTGGAAGTTCCCGACGAACGATTGAATCAATTGAGTGAATTAGTGAACCCGAAAAAAACGATTCCGACAACTTTTGAATTTACTGATATAGCAGGAATTGTTAAAGGCGCGAGTCAAGGTGAAGGCTTAGGGAACCAATTTTTATCGCATATTCGCCAGGTGGATGCGACTTGCCAGGTTGTACGCTGCTTTCGTGATGATAATATCACGCACGTATCAGGCAAAATCGATCCGCTGGAGGATATTGAGACCATTAATCTGGAGCTGATGCTTGCTGACTTGGAAACGGTTAATAAACGGTTGCAGCGCGTCGAAAAAATGGCTCGTCAGAAAGACAAGGAGGCTGTGGCTGAGTACAATGTTCTTATGAGATTGAAAGAAGCATTGGAAGCTGAAGAGCCTGTCCGAACACTGACGTTCTCTGATGATGAATGGAAATTGGTCAAAGGTCTGCAGCTCTTGACATCAAAGCCTGCATTGTATGCTGCTAATGTGAGTGAAGAAGATGTGCAAAACCCGGATGCGAATGAGGACGTTCAGAAGGTTAAGGAATATGCAGCGAAAGAAAATGCTGAAGTGATCGTCGTCTGTGCTAAGATTGAGGAAGAAATTACGGAACTGGACGCTGAGGAAAAAGCTATGTTTCTCGATGATTTGGGAATTGCTGAATCCGGACTTGATCAGCTCATTAAACGCTCTTATCAGCTGCTTGGCCTTGGTACCTTCTTCACAGCCGGTGAACCGGAAGTGCGTGCCTGGACGTTCCCTAAAGGGATAAAGGCACCCCAAGCGGCAGGTGTTATTCATTCCGATTTTGAACGTGGTTTTATCCGCGCTGAGACGGTTTCGTACGAGGATTTAATGGAAGCAGGATCTATGGCTGGTGCCCGGAATAATGGCCGGGTTCGTCTTGAAGGCAAAGAATACATTGTGCAGGACGGCGATGTCATGCATTTTCGCTTTAATGTTTAGGCAACTGACGGATATGACAGGGTGTTAGAAAGAAATCAGGATCTCTCGAATGCTTGTTTTTCAGTATGTATTTTGGTATAATACCGTGATGTGAGTAATAAATAAAAGATTACTCCTTGCTCTTTCTTGGAAAAGAGCCGCTCAGACCAAAAGGAGGTGTAACGGATGAGACAATACGAAATCATGTATATCATCCGCCCGGACATGGAGGAAGAAGCTCAAACAAGCTTAATTGAGCGCTTCAACAACGTGCTGACGGATAATGGGGCGGAAATTGATAAAGTTGATGAAATGGGCAAGCAGCGACTTGCTTATGAAATCAAAGACTATCGTGATGGCTATTATGTTGTCATTAAATTTAGCGGTGATGAAAATCCAGTTAATGAATTTGACCGCCAGGCGAAATTTTCGGATGACATAATCCGTCACATGGCAATTCGAGTAGATGATGAACAATAGGGAGTGGTTCTGATGTTAAATCGTGTCGTACTAGTTGGCAGATTAACGAAGGATCCTGATTTACGCTATACACCCAATGGCGTCGCTGTGGCGAATTTTACCGTCGCTGCTAATCGACCATTCACCAATCAGCAGGGAAACCGGGACGCTGACTTTATTAACTGTGTTGTTTGGCGCCGTGCCGCTGAGAACTTTGCCAATTATATGCGCAAGGGCAGCATGGTTGGTGTAGATGGCCGTCTTCAATCGCGCACGTATGATGATCGGGACGGGAAAACCATCTTTGTTACCGAAGTTGTCGCCGATAGTGTCCAGTTCCTGGAGACAAAAGGCAATGCACCTAACAGAGAACAGCAGTCAGAAGGATCACAGCCAGCTCAGAATCATGATCAGAACCAGATGAATCCATCACAAACGAGTGATAATCCATTCAAAGATAATGGCGAGCCTATCGATATATCAGATGATGACTTGCCGTTCTAAAAAGTTCAGACATCAGGATGCGCATACAATTGCTTATGCCTCCATTGGTCTGTTTTCACTTAAAAGGAGGGTGCTAAATGGCAGCTCGTCGTGGTCGTTCAAAACGTCGTAAGGTATGTTACTTTAAAGCAAATGGTATTACCCATATTGACTATAAAGACGTTGAGCTTTTGCGGAAATTTATTTCGGAACGCGGCAAGATTCTTCCGCGCCGTGTTACGGGAACGTCTGCAAAATACCAGCGTAAATTAACAACAGCAATTAAACGTGCCCGGCAAATGGCATTATTGCCATACGTGGCAGACTAAACAGAAACCCGATTCACTTGAACAGAAAACTTGTGAATCGGGTTTTCTTGTTTCTGCAGCTGACAAGCAGCCCGGCGTCAGCAGCTAGGGAACAGTGATATCAGGGTATTATTTTCGTTTTCGCCGCTTCGGATAGATGGTTATCAGCTTTATCATGAGCAGAAGAATATAAATGATTAATAAAGCAGTGACTATATTGTCGGTATTAACAAAGAAGGCCAGCAAGGTATAAAATAAAAATGGCAGTGTCGTTGTATAAACGGTCAATTTCCAAAGCATAGGAAAACGGACTTGACGCTGTAATAATTTAGCGATGCCTGTGAAAATATAGGATATTAGTGAAATGAATATAAAAACCATAATGGCTAAAGGCAAATAATTAAAAATGAAAAAATAAATCATGAGAAAAACAGTATTCATTTGTGCACCAGCAGAATTGTTGGCCATCAACTGATCAACAAGCGATGGAATGGCGACGATCAGCAGCAGAAGCAGTAAATAGATGATGGTTATATCCATCCCAACTCGATTCAGCTTATGCATGGCTTGTTTTTTTGGCAATTTGATACTGTTAAGAAACGTCTGCCATATTTTTTTCACATTGTCATCTCCAGTTTAATATTTCTGCAATAGCCTTATTATAATAAAAAATAACGGTTAAGGCATTTGTTGGCTATGACGAATCATTGACAGCCAATCGACAAATTTCCGTAAATATTTCCCGGGTAATAAATAAAAGTCTGGAAATGGCCAGGAAAACTTGTGTTGTTCTTTGGCAGATGCTAAATTTTAAGGAAAGTAAATAGCATGTTTATTTGGCAGCTGGCATTTTGGATATGCTGAATTACATACCAATTAAAGCTGAAATCATGTTACCATATAACAATAAGTTGTTATACTGACGCTGACATATCGTTGACGCAGTCAATACACTAGCTCATTATTAACTAAAGAGGTGCAATTAATGGATCAATCGAGACAACTGAAAGATGGCGTCATACTGACAGCTGTGTACATGATTCTAATGCTGATTTCAGGTCTTGTCCCTGTTATTTCAGTCGTTGCTGTCTTTTTGCTGCCTGTGCCATTTACTGTCTATGCTTCCCGTTATGATTGGAAGCCGGCTATTGTGATGTTCTTTGCAGCAGCTGCTCTGTCAGTTTTACTCACTTCAGTCTTTGGTCTGGCACTGGCAATAGTGATGGGGATCGGCGGGATAATGGCCGGAATTGCCATCAGACGGAATCTTTCTGCTTATGAGACCCTGTCCAGAGGGACGATTGGTTTTGTGCTCGGTCTGGTGTTGCTTTTTGTTTTCAGTCAATATGCTCTTCAGACGAATCTGGTTACAGAAATTAATCAGATGATGCAGCAGTCGATCAACGCGAGTCAGGATATGATGGACGAATTCGGTCTGGTGGATTTGACGGAAAAGCAAATGGATATGGTAACGGATCAGCTGGAGATGCTGCGGAATCTGTTGCCGGCCTGGATAGCAATTGGGTCACTTGTATTGGCATGGATCAGTCAGTGGGTCAGTTACAAAGTGATTGACCGCTTGGACTCTAAAGCGTTGCGTTTCCCGCCATTTCGGTTACTCAATCTACCGGTATCTCTGATCTGGATTTATCTTGTTGCGTTAATTCTGTCGCTTTTTGATCTTGATACGTCCGGCATGGTCTTTACGGCTGTTAATAATGTGCTGATGCTCACCGGCATTTTTATGCTGTTGCAGGGGTTTTCGTTTATCTTCTTTTATGCTCACGAGAAGCATAAGTCAAAGGCTCTCCCGATTATTAGCATCATAGTGACCGTATTTTTGCCGTTTATCTTTCTTTTCCTTATTCGTCTGTTGGGTATATTAGATATAGGCATTTCTTTAAAAGACCGGATTTCCAATGATAAAACGTAAGTGGTGTTCAAGTAGGAGCTGATTATATGCAGGATGTTCAAAAAAGATCAGGATTAAGCAGACATTTATGGGCGACTTATATTGTTTCAGTTATACTTCTTGGCTTTATCTGGTACTTTCAATGGGTGTTTGGGCTGGTACTGACATGCGTGCTGGCGGCCGTTCTTTATTACAGTATCCAAACAGAATATAGACGGCAGAAGGAAACAGCACAATATATTGCAACACTCTCACACCGTGTTAAGCGTGTTGGAGAGGAAGCTCTGCTGGAAATGCCGCTTGGGATTCTTCTGTATAATGAGAGTAATCATATAGAATGGGCCAATCCATATATGAATCAATTCATGGACAATGATACGCTGGTGGGCCATTCTTTAAATGCACTGGCAGATGATCTGGCCTCTAAAATTCAGGAAAATACGAATGAACTGTGGCTTGAGATCGATGGGTATCATTTTCAAGTTATCATCCGAAAAGATGAACGGCTTTTATACTTTTTTGACAGAACAGTCCAATCGAAGCTTGAGAGCCGTTACTATGACGAGCAAACGGTGATCGGGATTATCTTTCTTGATAACTATGAAGAAATAACTCAGAGTATGGATGACACACTTAAGAGCCAGTTAAATTCCAAAGTGACGGGCATTCTGAATAGCTGGTCCAACGATTATGGGATTTACCTGAAGCGCATATCACAGGACCGATTTTTAGGTGTTTTCTCTAAGGAAACACTGGAGCAGCTGGAGAAGGTTAAATTTTCTATTCTTGATGAGGTTCGGGAGCTTAATGCCGAACAAAATTTGACAATCACCTTAAGTATTGGCATTGGTGATGGTGACAACCAATTACCTGATTTGGGTGAATCGGCGCAGTCGAGTCTTGATTTGGCGCTGGGTCGTGGTGGTGACCAGGTTGTTATTAAAGACGATGCTGGCAAGGTGCGTTTTTATGGCGGGCGCACCAATCCAATGGAAAAACGGACACGCGTCAGAGCGCGAGTGATTTCACATGCTTTGCGTGATTTGGTGCAGGGCAGTGATAATGTGATTATCATGGGCCACAAGGCACCTGACATGGATGCATTTGGTGCAGCTATTGGAATTTTAAATATTGCCAAGGCCAGCAACGTGGAAGGCTATGTTGTATTTGATCCGGATGATGTTGATACTGGTGTTCATCGGCTGGTTGATAAATTAAAAGAGGATGAGGATTTGTGGTCTCATTTTGTTGACCCGGATGAGTCAGAGGCACTAATTACGAGTCGAAGCCTGGTGGTTGTCGTTGATACGCATAAGCCGTCAATGGTCGCACATGAAGATCTGCTGGATATGGCAGACTATAAAGTGGTCATTGACCATCACCGGCGGGCTGAGGAGTTTGTAGAGGATCCAACACTTGTTTATATGGAACCCTATGCTTCTTCAACTGCGGAACTTGTGACAGAATTACTGGAATACCAGCCTGAAAAATTAAAACTGAAAATGCTCGAGGCAACAGCATTGCTGGCGGGTATTATCGTTGATACAAAAAGTTTCACACTGAGAACCGGCTCCCGGACTTTCGATGCAGCGTCCTATCTGCGATCTAAAGGTGCTGATACAGTTCTCGTGCAGCGGTTGATGAAAGAGGATCTGGATGTTTATATTCAGCGGAGCAGATTAATTGAACGGTCGGAAATCTATTATGATACGATTGCCATTGCAAAAGGCGAACCCGGTGCAGCCTATGGCAGCGTTCTTATTGCCCAGACGGCTGATACACTCTTAACGATGAGCGGTATTAATGCGTCTTTCGTTATTACTGAACGGAGTGACGGACGAATCGGTGTCAGTGCCCGTTCACTTGGAGATGTTAACGTTCAAGTGGTTATGGAACAAATGAATGGGGGTGGTCATCTGACAAATGCTGCCACTCAGCTTGCAGATACAACCATAGATGAGACCGATGCACTGCTGAAAGATATACTGGAAAATTACTTTACAGGAGGGGAATAAAATGAAGGTTATATTCAAACAAGACATTAAAGGCAAAGGCAAAAAAGGCGAAGTAAAAGATGTTTCAGACGGGTATGCGCGGAATTATCTGCTAAAAAATAATCTGGCTGATGAGGCAACAGCTGGCAACCTGAAGGCCTTAGATGCGAAAAAGAAAAAAGAGCAGCAGCGTGCGGACGAGGAGAAAAAAGAAGCGGAGCTCTTGAAACAGGAACTGGCCAATCTGTCCATTGAGGTTAAGGCTAAAGCAGGTGAAGGCGGTCACCTATTTGGTTCAATTACCTCCAAACACATCGCTGACACGCTGAACAATGTCTATGGCTACAAAATTGATAAACGCAAGATTGATCTCGACAGTCCAATTCGCAGCCTTGGCTACACGGATGTGCCAGTCAAACTGCATAAAGAGGTAGTCGGGACCATAAAAGTTCACGTTGTAGAGCAGTAATCACCACTTATAGACGCGGAGCAGCGTTCAGTCTTTCCACAAGGAGGTAAGACGATGAGTGAACTTTTCGATGACCGGACACCACCGCACAACATTGAAGCGGAACAGGCTGTGCTCGGTGCTATCTTTCTGGAACCTTCTGCTCTGTCTTCAGCAGCTGAACGTTTGTTACCTGAGGACTTTTACCGGGCTGCACATCAGCGGATTTTTGAAACGATGCTGAATCTGATGGATAAAGGTGAGCCAATTGATGTTGTCACTGTTACGAGCTCGTTAACGAATGCCAGTAAGCTGGACGAGGTTGGCGGAGTGGCCTATTTATCAGACTTAGCTGGCAGTGTGCCGACAGCTGCCAACATCGTGTATTACAGTCAGATTGTTGAGGAAAAAGCTATCCTGCGCCGTTTGATCAGGACGGCAACGGATATTGTATCATCGGGTTTTTCCAGTGACAGCAATGTGGAAGATGTCTTAAATGAAGCAGAAAAGAATATCCTTGAAGTCTCCGGTCGCAAAAATACGGAATCATTTAAAGTGATTAAAGATGTCTTAATCGATGTTTATGATAATATTGAACAGCTCCATCATCATGATGGGGATGTAACGGGCGTCCCTACCGGCTATCGGGATTTAGACCAGATTACATCGGGTTTCCAGCGCAATGATTTAATCATTATTGCCGCCCGTCCATCTGTCGGTAAGACGGCCTTTGCTTTAAATGTAGCGCAAAATGTAGCGATTAACACTGAGGAAAATGTGGCCATTTTCAGTCTGGAAATGGGTGCTGATCAGCTTGTTTCCCGGATGCTTTGTGCCGAGGGCAATATTGATGCGCAGCGTTTGCGGACAGGCAGGCTTGAGGCAGACGACTGGAGTAAACTGACGATGGCTATGGGAAGTCTCTCCAATGCTGGTATTTATATTGATGATTCGCCGGGGATCCATGTCGGTGAAATTCGTTCAAAATGTCGTCGTCTGAAGCAGGAAAATGGACTGGGTATGATTGTCATTGATTATCTGCAGCTGATTCAGGGAAGTGGCAATTCCCGGGAGAACAGACAGCAGGAAGTTTCCGAAATCTCGCGTTCCTTAAAGGCACTTGCCCGGGAACTGAATGTGCCGCTGATTGCTCTGTCACAGCTTTCCCGCGGAGTAGAATCACGGCAGGATAAGCGGCCTATGATGTCGGATTTGCGTGAATCAGGCAGTATTGAACAAGACGCCGATATTGTGGGGTTCTTATACCGTGATGATTATTATGACGAAGAATCAGAGAAGCAGAATATTATTGAAATCATTATTTCCAAACAGCGAAATGGTCCTGTTGGCAATGTTGAACTGGCTTTTGTTAAAGAATACAGTAAGTTTGTTGACCTTGACCATCGCTATGCGGAAAATGATGTGCCGCCGGAACCGGCTCAGACCTGAGCAAAAAACAGCTTCACGTGTTGAAGCTGTTTTTTTATTAGAGTCCTGAGACAAGCAGGCAAGTCTCACTGTTTTCCACCCGCTTCTGTCAGTCAGTCTATATTTTTGGAGCTTTATACCATTATCGAACATTATAATTATTAAGTAATAAATTGTTCGTTTATTACTTTGACAGTCTGATAACTTGATGATAAACTAACGCTGTTCATGACGAAAAGACAAATGAAAACATACGGAGGTGCACGTTATGTCCTCAGTCGTTGTAGTTGGAACCCAGTGGGGAGATGAAGGAAAAGGAAAAATAACGGACTTTCTATCACAGAATGCCGATGTTGTGGTCCGTTACCAGGGAGGCAATAATGCCGGGCATACGATTCAATTTGCGAATACAACCTACAAATTGCATCTGATTCCATCGGGGATTTTCTATGCCGATAAAACATGTTTGCTCGGAAATGGGATGGTAATTGATCCCAAGGCGTTAATGGATGAAATAGCCTATCTGCAAGAGCACGGTGTAGCAACAGATAATTTGCGAATCAGCAACCGTGCTCATATTATTCTGCCTTACCACCTGACACTGGATGCCCTGCAGGAAGAGGCAAAAGGCGTGCATCAAATTGGTACAACAAAAAAAGGCATTGGCCCTGCTTATGTGGATAAAGTTTCCAGAAGCGGGATACGGGTGGCAGATTTACTGGATAAAGAGACATTCCGTATGAAGCTGGAACAAAATCTGCAGGAAAAGAATCGCTGGCTGGAAAAGCTTTATGGTGTGGAACCTTTCCAGATGGCTGATATTTTTGAGGCATATTATGACTATGGCCAGCAGCTGGCGCCGTATGTGTGTGACACGTCCGTTTTATTGAATGACGCCCTTGATGATGATCAGCGTGTTTTGTTTGAAGGTGCGCAGGGTGCGATGCTGGATATTGATCAAGGGACTTATCCATATGTCACGTCCTCCAGTCCGATTGCCGGGGGAGTTACCATTGGCAGTGGCGTGGGTCCATCGAAAGTCAATCACGTTGTTGGTGTCTCCAAGGCTTATACAACGCGTGTCGGTGATGGGCCGTTTCCAACGGAGCTGCATGGTGAGACCGGCCGACAGATTCGTGAGATCGGGCATGAATACGGGGCAACGACAGGGCGGCCGCGCCGCGTAGGCTGGTTTGACAGTGTGGTTGTCCGGCATGCACAGCGCGTCAGTGGCATTACTGATTTATCACTTAATTCCCTCGATGTTTTGACCGGCCTTGATACTGTGAAAATCTGTGTCGCTTATACTTATCAGGGTGAAACCATTTATGAATTTCCGGCTAATTTAAATAAACTGGCTGAATGCGAGCCTGTATACGAGGAAATGCCGGGCTGGCATGACGATATCACAGGAATGACGGATATAGACGATTTACCGGAAAATGCCCGGCATTATCTGGAGCGGATTTCGCAGTTGACGGGTATTCCTTTGGTCACGTTTTCTGTTGGTCCGGATCGCCAGCAAACCAATGTTGTCCACGATATATCCGGCGGATTTCTGCAAGCCCCTTAGAATGATAATAGAAACATTATAGCGAAGAAAAGACTGACTCAATCCCTTGTTAGAGTCAGTCTTTTGTTATGGACGGCAAGTGAGCCATAGTCGCTCATCACTTTTTTTATTTAACAAAAGACATTTACGCATAAATAAGGTAAAATGGATAAGAGACGCATGTATTGAAGGCAGCTGATTTCAGCATTTGTTTCGGACTGCCTGAACAACCGTGATAAAGGAAGGGATGGCTATGGCGCATAAAGTACTGGTCGTCGATGACGAGCAACCAATCGCGGATATTCTGCAATTCAATCTGGAAAAAGAGGGTTATGAGGTCGTTGTTGCTTATGACGGCGATGAAGCGATCGAGCGTGCAGATGAAGAGAAACCGGATTTAATATTGCTGGATATCATGCTCCCAGGCAAAGATGGGAATGAAGTATGCCGGGAAATTCGCAAAACACAGGCAATGCCCATTATCATGCTGACTGCCAAAGATGCGGAAATCGATAAAGTTCTGGGTCTGGAACTTGGTGCGGATGACTATGTGACCAAGCCTTTCAGCAACCGGGAAGTTATTGCCCGGGTTAAGGCTAACCTGCGCCGGCAGCAGCAGCTCCCGGATGATGCTGTCCAGCCAACGAAAAATATTCAGATTGGCCGCCTTGTCATCAACCCGGATGCTTATGCTGTGACACGGGACAATGAACAGGTGGATTTGACACACCGGGAATTTGAATTGCTGCACTATCTGGCCCGTCACATTGGGCAAGTGATGACACGTGAACATTTGCTGGAGACCGTATGGGGCTATGATTATTTTGGCGACGTCAGAACCGTAGATGTGACTGTCAGACGTTTACGCGAAAAAATCGAGGATAATCCAAGCAACCCAACCTGGATTGTGACACGCAGAGGAGTCGGTTATTATTTGCGTAACCCCGAGCAGGAATAGGGTGTGTTCATGCATAAGGTTAGCCTGTTTCGTTCTATACAACTGAAATTTATCGTTATTTTTATATTATTGCTGCTGGTCACGATTCAAATTATCGGTGCCTATTTTGTCCGCGGTCTGGAAACTGAGCTCCGGGAGAACTTTGAAGAGTCTATCGAAGCAACTGTGGGCATTATGGAAGTAAATCTGAAACAGGCTTTCAGTAAGGACCGGTCGGATGATAATCCTGATACCCCATCATTAGAAGATGAAGTACAGGATATTGTGCAGGTTAATAATACGAGGGATGTCAAAATTCAGGTTATGAATATGCAAAGCCGGATTATTGCCTCAAATGATACAACAGGCGGCAGCAATATCGGTAAAAAGACGACTAAGGATTTCATTACGAATGTTCTGCGTAACGGAAATGAGAACAAGAGTAATGTTTACGACGAGGAAAACAATCGTATTTACCGGCGCGCTGTCCCGATTTACGATGACGAACATACACAGACCGGAGCACTTTACGTTGAGGCATCCCTGGAAGGTGTCTACAGTCAGCTGAATGATATCAACAGTGTTTTCCTGAAAGGTTCAGCCTTAGCAATTACGATATCAGCCTTTTTGGGAATTCTGGTGGCCAGAGCTATTACAAGGCCGATTCAGGAAATGCGCGGGCAGGCACAGAAAATGGCCCGGGAAGATTTCTCGCAAAAAGTTAATGTCTATGGTAAAGATGAGATCGGTCAGCTAGCGGAATCGTTTAACGATCTGAACGCTAAATTAAAACATTCCAGAGCTTTAACGGAAGAAGAAAGGCGCAAGTTAAGCCTGGTTTTATCCAATATGTCAGACGGGGTCATTGCAACGGACCGCAATGGGTATATTACACTTCTGAACGATGCCGCTGGGATGCTCATTCATCAGGAGACAGAAGAGGCAGAGGGCAAGTTCCTGCTTGATGTTCTGCAATTGGAGGATCGTTCTGTGGATATATCTGAGCTTCCGGACAGCGGTTCGATGATCATTGATTTTAGTGATGAGAACACTATTTTTGAAATCCGGGCAAAGTTTTCCACGATTACGGATGAGGATCAGGATGTGAGCGGGTTTATTACAGTGCTGAGTGATGTTACAGAGCAGCAGGAAATCGAGCGGGAGCGCCGTGAATTTGTTTCAAATGTTTCGCACGAACTGCGTACACCGCTGACAACTATGCGCAGCTATATTGAAGCACTGACGGAAGGAGCCTGGGAAGATAAAACAATCGCACCGAAATTTCTGCAGGTCACTCAAAATGAAACTGACAGAATGATTCGGATGGTGAATGATCTTCTGCAGCTTTCCCGCATGGATAATAGAAGTGAGTCGCTGCATCAGGAACAGGTTGACTTTATCAACTTCTTCCATGGCGTTATTGACCGGTTTGAAATGAACGTATCAGAACATATAACGCTGGAGCGTGATCTGCCGGAAGGGTCTCTCGATGTCTGGCTTGATCAGGATAAAATGGTGCAGGTACTGGATAACGTTATTTCCAACGCGGTCAAGTATTCTCCTGAGGGTGGTGTCATCCATTTTGATGCAGCAGTACAAAATGGACAGCTTCTCGCATCGGTCACTGATGAGGGAACAGGCATACCATATGATAAAGTTGATAAGATATTTGACCGTTTTTACCGTGCGGATAAGGCAAGATCCCGGAAGCTGGGCGGTACAGGTCTGGGGCTGGCGATTACAAGAGAAATCGTTGAGGCTCATCAGGGCAGCATTTGGGCAAAAAGCAAAGAAGGTAAAGGGACAACTATCCTCTTTACACTTCCGCTGGAGAACCAGAAGCGGAGGGGTGACTAATGCATCTGGAAACAGTAAAATCATTTGCACTGACGGTTCTGATTGGAACTAGTTTATTGCTTTCTTTTACCCTGTGGACCTACAAGCCTGATAATGAGACTTCTACAGAGGATGTTGTTCAAGAAAGTACGGATCTTGGCGGAGATGAGGAAAGCATAAAAGAACTTGCCAAACCGGAGTCGGTTATCTTCCGGAATAACAATCACTATTATGGCTTTTCTAATCCGTCAGATCGTGCATCGCTCTATAAGGATATGCAGTCCTGGGTCTTGTATAATTTCCGAACGGTTGAAAGCAATGGGCCGCCATCTGCAAAAAAACAGGTTGAATTTGACTTTCCAGGCGCTATACCCATGTCTATGGCAGGTGATATGTTTACATTTAATGAAAAAAGGAATTTTCCCAATTGGCAGTTTGACCGTTTAATCATTACATTTAATCGGGATAAAAGTTCACTGAATATCACCTTTATGTCGAAAAATGGACGACGGCAGGCATCGGCTGTTGTTAACAATTCCAAAAAACACGACCGCTTATGGGACCGACTGGAGACGTATGACGGACTGGAGAAATTTAAACGGGTGGATAAGGCAAACGAACCATTCTATATACCAGCCAAAAGTACGAAGCTAGCTGTTGAATACAGAGCAGTCAGGACGATTGACTCTATTAATATGGTCGATATAATGTTTGTAGAACCCGATAATGTCAACCGTAACCGGATCAGTAAGAATGAAATCTACTTCACAGATAGTGCCCGCGGCATTATGCGTGTTTATCCGAATAGACGGACGATGGAATACCAGAATCCGCTGCAGTCCTCCTTTAAGCAAATGCAACCGGATAAGCTGCTTTCCCGCAGCATATCACAGATTAATGATCATTTAGGGTGGACTGACAATTACCGATTAACATCAATTGATATTGCGGCTGGCAACACCGTCCGCTATCAATTAGCTTATGACAATTATCCTGTGTTTGGCCATAATTATTCAACGATGATTGAGCAGCAGTACCGTGAGGGTGAACTGCATAAATATAACCGTCCATTATTCAGTTTGGCGAATTATTTAAGTGAAGATGAGACAAAAACACTTCGCTCCGGCGATAAGGTGATCAATATGATTGAGAACAGTTCAACATATGACCTGGCTGATATAGACAATATTAAAATCGGTTATCAATTGATTTATCGAAGTGATTATGATGCTGTTACCCTGGAGCCGAACTGGTTTATAAACAGAAATGACAACTGGCGGGAAATTGATTTTAATGCTATTGAAAAAGAACATAGGGGGGGATGAGGATGCAATGGAAGCAAATTAAAACGCTATTTATCCTCTGTTTCCTCATTCTGGATGTTTATTTAGCAGTGCTGATTATCAATAAACAGGATGAAACTGAAGTTGCCTCGATGGATACGGCTGAGAAGTCATTTGAACAGCAACTGGATTCAGAAGATATCGCAATCAATGCAGATTTACCCGATAAAAGCTTTGAGGAATCCAACGTTGAATTAAAGCAAAAAAGCTTTACTGAGCATGAACTGGCATTTTTTGATGACATAGATAATCAGCAGACAAAACTTATTGATAACAAACTGATTCTGTCACGGTTTGATGAACCGGTCTCAATACCTGATGGTGCTGGCAGTGACAAGCTGACTAAATTGATGAAAGACAGGGTTCCTTTTTTTGATGATTATACGTTCGGCGGCTGGAATGAGGATATGAATGTTCTGATGTTTTTCCAGACAAAGAATGATGTTCCTATTTATTACAATCAAAATGGCATCCTGCTTGTCTATTTAGATGATGATAATGACATGCTGTTTTATACTCAGACCATGCTTGTTAAGCAGAATTCACCTACGAAAGATGAACCGCTTATCAAGCCAATAGGTGCTATTAAGAAGCTGTTTAACAGTAACAGGCTGGAATATGGTGATAAGATTAGCGATGTCAGCATGGGCTTCTATACACGCTTTCCTTTGGAGGGTGAACAAGTTTTTTCCCCGACATGGACGGTGACCATCAATAATCAAAACAAGTTGTATGTGAATGCAATTGAGAATAAGATCTACCCCAGTGATGAAGTGACGTTTTTGACGGGTGCGGTAACGAGCACCCTTGAGAAATTACAGACGCTTGAAAAGGATAATGAATTAAAAGCTTACATGACGGCACATTTAAAGAATAAATTAGCAATGATTCAGGATTCGGAGTGACGGTTAATGAGTTTGTGTTTTAGTGTATTGGCGTCTGGAAGTACCGGAAATGCTTTTTATATTGCAACGGATCAGGAAAGATTACTTGTCGATGCCGGACTGAGCGGGAAACAGCTGGACAGGCTGTTTCGCGAGGTCGATGTCGACCCTGCGAGCCTGGATGGCATTCTCGTTACGCATGAGCACAGTGATCACATCAAGGGCCTGGGGATTATAGCCCGTAAATATCAGCTGCCCATCTATGCCAATGACAAAACGTGGCGGGCTATGGAAGATTCTATTGGCTCGATAGCACTTGATCAGAAATTCCATTTTGGCATGGAGGAAGTTAAAAGCTTTGGTGATATCGAAGTGGAGTCGTTTGGTGTTTCACACGATGCAGCAGAACCGATGTTTTTTACATTCCGGAATGAGGGCAAAAAAGTCGCACTTGTGACGGATCTCGGTTATGTTTCCGAACGGATAAAACGGACTGTAGAAGATGCTGATGCTTATATATTTGAGGCGAATCATGATGTTGGCATGCTGCGGATGGGCCGTTATCCCTGGAATGTGAAGCGGCGCATTTTAAGTGATTCGGGACATGTTTCGAATGAAGATTCTGGGCTGGCACTGTCAGATTTAATCACGAACCGGACCAATCGTATCTATCTGGCTCACTTAAGCCAGGACAATAATATGAAGGATCTGGCGCGTATGTCGGTCGATAATATTCTGCAGGAACGCGGTATTAATCTTGATATTTGTGATACCGATCCTAAAATGCCCACAAAATTATATCATGTAGGATA
This sequence comes from Lentibacillus kimchii, assembly GCF_042666895.1. Classification (GTDB taxonomy): domain Bacteria; phylum Bacillota; class Bacilli; order Bacillales; family Amphibacillaceae; genus Lentibacillus; species Lentibacillus kimchii. Next base: position 56,723 of record NZ_JBHTGR010000006.1, on the reverse strand, counting down.
ATTCTGGCCTCTTTTGTGCAATACTATAACGGAAGTATTGCGAATAAAGGGGAAAGGTAAATGGCCTATTTTGATAATGATCATCAGACAGATCATTCGAAAAAATATCGCTGGTTCTGGCCCGCTCTTATCGGTGTTGTTGCTGGTGTTCTGATTGCCTTCCTGGCATTGGGAGGTCTCCGGGGCAGTGGTATGCTTCCGGAAGCGTGGACAGGCGGAAATGAAGCGATAGATAATGACGGCAGTAATCCAATTAAGACGCCTGAGTCAGGTGGTTACCTCTCAGTGGATGTGTCGTCGCAAATAACTGACGTGGTCAATGCAACCAGTCCGGCGGTTGTCGGCGTGCTTAATATTCAGCGTCAGGGTAATTATTGGGATCAGCATGACAAGCAAAAGAAAGGAAAAAAAACGGCCTCGGGATCCGGCGTCATTTATAAAAAAACAAATGGAAAAGCCTATGTGATTACGAACCATCACGTTATTAAAGATGCGGATGCCGTTGAGATTGTCCTTTCAGATAATACCCGTGTTCAAGGGGATATTATCGGCAGTGATTTATTTTCTGATCTAGCTGTTTTACAAATGAACAGCAAGCAGGTTAAGCAGACAATTAACATGGGAACATCAAAAAATGTAAACGTTGGAGAGCCTGCCATAGCGATTGGCAACCCGCTTGGTATGTTTCTTGGGTCGGTGACTCAGGGCGTCATTAGTGGTACTCAGCGGACAATTCCCCAGGATTTTAACCAGGACGGACGTGCGGACTGGCAGGTTGAAGTTATTCAGACAGATGCCGCTATTAACCCCGGAAATAGTGGAGGAGCTCTGATTAATGCGGATGGCCAGTTAATTGGCATTAATTCCATGAAAATTAATCAGAAGTCTGTTGAAGGAATTGGCTTTGCCATACCAATTGATACAGCAAGGCCAATTATCGAAGAACTGGAACAGACAGGTGATGTGAAACGGCCTTATATGGGTGTGGAAATCTACTCGCTTGATGAAGTTCCCCAGTCGGAATGGGATAAGACATTAAACCTTCCAAACAGTATTGAAGGCGGTGTTTATGTCTGGTCCGTTGATTCGGGTACGCCGGCCGATCAGGCAGGGATTAAACGGCTTGATGTCATAACAACCCTTGACGGCGAGAAAGTGAAGGGCATGATTGGTCTGCGCAAGATTTTGTACCAGCAGAAAGAAATTGGCGACCAAATAGCGGTGACCTATTACCGTGATGGCAAGAAGCAAGAGGCTTCATTTGAACTGGTGGAACAACGCTAGGATGACCAATGTGGCCGGGCGGTTCAGGACGATAAGCTATCCTCTTAGTGGGATGGCTTATTTTTTATCCACAGACTGTGCACAAAATGTAGATAAGTCCATATCTCGTACGGAACATAAATTCCACAACAAAATAACCGGGAACGTTTGTGCACATGTTTATAACTTTGTGGACAAATTTTGTTTTGGTTTCTGGTTCTAAAATACAGAAACCAGTGCATAACACAAACGGATAACTTCAGATAAATTCGCGTCATAATAGGGGATGAATCAGGATAACACTTTCCCTGGACAAGTATGACTTAAAATACTGGAAAGGTTTATTTAAACAGCTTCAGTTTTATAGGCGTAACCCTTCAGCAAGCCATCCACAGGTAATGAAACCGGTTTTTTAAATTAACAATTTAGTTATCCCCAAAAACTTGTTGATAGTCTGTGGATAATACTTAACACTGTTTAGCTGTTTTATTTTTGTTAGACTGTGGATAGTGAGTTAAATAATAATCGAATGGAGGCGAATGTAATGGAACGTCTGAGTGAGGAGCAGATTGAAAAAGAACTGGAACAGCTGCCTGATTGGAAACGTATTGATGACAAGTGGATTGGCCGCCGCTACCGTTTTAATGATTATTTGAGCGGGGTCCGCTTTGTTGATCAAGTGGCAGAATACGCGGAAAGCCGTAACCATCATCCTTTTATTTCGATTGATTATAAGATTGTTACGCTGCGAATCTCGTCGTGGCAAATGAAGGGTTTAACAGATCTGGACTTTGAAATGGTTAACCATTTTGAAGAACTATATCAGCAAACAACGAACTAAAATAACTCAGTGTTTCCAGTCCGGCTTCAGCGAATTCCTGGCACTTGGCCACTCTTCTGTAAGCATGCTGTAGATCACATGATCAACGTAATGATCATAGAGCCATTCAGTCTGACGCAGCCGGCCTTCTTTGACGAAGCCGAGTCGCTCCGGAATCGCCCGGCTTTTTTGATTTTCGGAGGCGGCACGTATTTCAATCCGGTTAAGTGCCAGTGACTTGAATCCATAATCAATCAGGCTGCTGGCAGCACGTGTCATAATGCCTTTTCCCTCATAGCGGCTGCCAAGCCAGTAACCTATCGTGCCGCTGTTATTGAGCCAGTTAAATAGATTGAATCCAACAATACCGGCAAGCTGACCGTGATACATTATTCCGGTTGTCAGTCCACTGCGGTCGATAAACTGCTTTGAAGCTAATTCAATAAATGCCCTGGAGTCGTTAATGGTTTTCGTTTGATCGACCCATGACAGCCATGTCCTGAGGGTTTCTCTTGATTCATCAGTAAGTTGGAATAAAGGTGCAGCGTCATTTATATCCAGTTGTTTTAAGGTGATATCCTGATTAACGGTCAGTATAAACATTAGCATCGCACCTCCCATGTTAACGTTATACTGATTTTATCAGATTTGGGAAATTTATCAAACATTGATTTGCAGCCGGGGTAACATCACTGGAGCCCGGAAACGCGCTGCTGCTACTGTCTACCGTATTTGGCTAAATAAGAAAAATGGGCTGTCATGAACGCTATGATTAACACAGGAAGGGTGAGGATGATGAAAATTGACATAAATGGAAACATACTAGAGCTTGTCGTTGGTGATATCACAACCCTGCAGACGGATGTGATCGTGAATGCGGCTAATGGCTCATTGCTGGGTGGTGGCGGTGTTGATGGTGCCATTCATCGTGCAGCCGGCAAAGAATTGCTGGAAGAATGTAAACAGATCCGGGAAAAACAGCTGGATGGGAATTATTTGCCTGCAGGCGAGGCAGTTATCACCAGTGGCCAGAATCTGCCGGCCAGCTATGTTGTTCATACAGTCGGACCGGTTTGGAATGAGCATGATGACGGCCAGGATGACGTGTTATCAAATTGTTATCAGAATGCTTTGGAATTGGCTGTGACACATGATGCGTCAAGTATTGCCTTTCCGTCAATTTCCACAGGTGTTTACCACTATCCGGTAAAATTAGCTGCTGAAACAGCTTTGCAAACGATGATAGCCTTTTTGCAGAATCATCAATTCGGTCAAGTCGTGATGGTGCTGTTTTCGGAACAGGACTATGCTGCATATGAGAAAGTATTGCATGATCTGGTTGGCTGACTGCAGACTTCTCAGGGATTTGGTAAAGTGTCCGTCGCTGGCGTGTTAAAAAATCGTAACATAGAAATCATTCGAAAAAGGCGTGCACATTTATCTGATAAATGGTAACATTAGTTTAGCAGAATAAAAAGGAGAAACACTATGAAACTTTGGATGCGAAAAATTTCTGTGGCTCTGATTGCTTTTATAACGTTAGGTTTATATGTTCCGGGGTCGCCGGCTGATGTTCAGGCTGATCCGGGAAAAGAAACCGCGGATTCACATAAAACGTCTTCAGAAAGAGCTGACCATGATGAACAACCGGCACTCACCGCAACTATGCCGGTTAATACACCGGAGGATCCTGTCCAGGATTTGCATGACAAAGCAAGAGAACAGGCACTCCTGAAAATGGGGCCGCGGATCGTAACCAAAGTGGAGGATGATTTTGAGGCCGATATTCTGCCGAAAATGGAAGAAGCGCTCGATACCATTTTTGACGGGACAGAGGCAAGGACCGTTGAGCATTACCATCTGACAAAGCAGCCGTCCAGTGGCTTTGGTGAACGGATTTTCGATATTTATGACGACCGATCAAAAGAGGCTGTTGCCCGATTTGACGTCAGGCGTGAAAATCGGCCGATGGAGGGCTACTGGTTTAACTTTCATTACCACGTGAAAAGTGATGGCTTTACAGAGCACCATGCCATTGGCGAAATTTACTGGGATAAAAATAAACCGCCGAAGTGGATGGCCTGATAAGGATTGCCTGGTCTTGCACCGGGCTTTTTGTTTGTTTGATGAAAGCATTCGTCGTTGTCTTAGTTGGCATACATCCGGGTACGCAGTATAATAGGACACATGGTTGAACACGGTTAGGACAGGAGCTTATTATATGGCTGAAGATAATATAACGCGAGTTCATCTCAATAATAAAGAATACATACTGATTGGAACGGCCCACGTTTCGAAAGACAGTGCTGAGCAGGTTAAAGAAGTGGTTGAAGCCGAACAGCCGGATGCCATTTGTATTGAATTGGACCAGCAGCGGTATAAATCCATCACAGAAGGCGATAAATGGCGGGACATGGATATCTTCCAGGTGATTAAAGAAAAGCGAGCATCCCTGCTGTTGGTGAATCTGGCTATCTCCTCGTTTCAGAAACGCATAGCCAGCCAATTTGGCATTAATGCTGGGCAGGAGATGATTCAGGGGATTAACTCTGCAGATGAGACCGGTGCTGAGCTGGTATTGGCCGACCGTGATATTCAAATCACGTTTTCCCGTATTTGGGCGAATCTCGGTTTTAAAGGGAAAGCGATGCTTTTAATGCAAGTGTTTGCCAGTATTTTCAGCCGTGAGACGATTTCTGAAGAGGATCTGGAAGAGCTTAAATCGAAGGACATGCTGGATAGTATGCTTGAGGAGTTCACTAAGCAGTTTCCTCGGCTGAAAAAACCATTAATCGATGAGCGTGATCAATACCTCGCTGAGAAAATTAAACAGGCACCGGGTGAAAAGATAGTCGCTGTCCTGGGTGCTGCGCATGTCCCAGGGATTACCGGTGAAATCGAAAAGGAACATAGCCTGGAACAGCTGAGACAGCGGCCGCCGAAGTCGAAAGTGCCTAAAATAATTGGCTGGGCAATCCCGATTCTGATCATCGCTATGATTGCCTATACATTTATTGCTAATCCGTCAACTGGCTGGCAGCAGACTGTCAGCTGGATTTTGTGGAATGGCAGTCTGTCTGCTGTTGGGACAGCTATCGCCTTTGGGCACCCGCTGACCATTCTATCAGCATTTCTGGCAGCGCCGCTGTCGTCACTGAATCCTCTGGTAGCGGCAGGCTGGTTCGCTGGCATTGTGCAGGCTCTTGTCCGCAAGCCGCATGTTCGCGATTTTGAACAATTGGCTGATGACGTCTACAGTCTGAAAGGTTTTTGGCACAATCAGGTGACGCGTATTCTCTTGATTGTCGTTTTGGCGAATGTCGGCAGTTCTATCGGAACCTTTATTGGCGGAGCGGATGTTATTCGACTGTTTCTGGAAAGTCTTTGATAAAGGCTGCGGCATAAGTGTTTTTATTAAATATAAATCCGAACAGTCAGGAGAAATTATCAGTTTGCTGGGGCGATTGGTGCTGGAATTCAATCGCTCCAGCATTTTTTAGTTAATTTAATAAATGTTATCTCCGTCACATAGTCGGGACAGTCACTGCATAGATTGTATCAGGCAGCAGATGTAACGTGCTGTACTATAAAGTGTGTGTCCCATCACGTGGCGGCATTTATGAAAGGGTTTACACATATTAGTTTTATGGTACAATGATAATATACTGAATATTTTGTTAAAAGGAGGAAGTAATATGGGTGCGAAATGGATTAAGATTTCTGTTATTTATTTTATTTTAGGTATTGCCATTGGTATGTTTATGTCCTCGACACTTCAGCTGCAGTGGTCGGCTGCGCATGCTCATGTAAATTTGGCCGGCTGGGCTTCTACTGGTATTATCGGGCTTGTCTACACGGCCTACCCTAAGGCAGGCAACAGCATTCTGGGCAAGTGGCACTTTTGGCTGTATAATCTAGGCTTGCCAATATTGCTGTTAAGTATGTTCATGGTGCAAATCGAGGGCTTGCTGTCATTTTCTCACATATTTACGTTCACAGGTGGTACAGCAGTTGCTATCGGTGTTGTGCTCTTCATTATCAATGTGTTCAAACATGTTCATGAATCGAATGCTTATAATCAGCACAAGGATGCTGTATAAGTTAAGGACAAAAGTGCGAACCACTTGCGTGACCGTGATTAAACCGCTCCGGAAATAGACGTCGCTTTCCGCGGGCGGCTGGTGAGCCTCCTCACGCTGGCGCGCTGCGGGGTCTCACCTACCCTTTTCTCCCGCAGGAGTCTCCGTCTTTTCCTCCGCTGAACCGATTCATTGTTCGAAGTTCGAGTTATTTGCTTTTGTTGTCCTAGCCCCTTTTGTGTGGAACCTGCCTGGCGTGGGGACTCACTCTTTCGTAATCTTGTACATACCTCGGGACGTGCTCAGCATAAATTGATTACCGTCAAATTCATATAGTGTATCGTCTCCGAGCGGGATTTCGTAGACGGACGATGGGAGCGGCTGATCGTGGTGTGCATCAGTTTCAATTGTGCCTGTCCCATTTAGAAACAGCGTATGCATGGGTTCATACTCATCAATGCGGTGTGTGTTGATCTCAAATGATAATGCTTGCAGCTGCATCGATGTCTCATCCAAGTCTTCAAGCTCATGTTTGACAATTCGAATGGTCTCACCATTCCATTGCTGTAATAAGTCATTAAATGTTTCCACTGTTAAAAAGCGCCCATACATGGTCATCCCTCCTAGTTATAGAATGACCATTACGCGGTTATGGATACTGAAGCGCGTCTGACAATTTTTACAATGTTCAGGTGTCTGAATCAATGTCATAAGTACTGATTTTTGTGATTTCCGTACTGAAAGATGACCGAACCATTGCTTGTTTTAGTTACTTGCAATAGTTGTTTGGGAAAGGCTATAAAAAACTGCCTCATGTCTGAGACAGTCGTTATAAAATTTAAATGATACCTTGGCCCATCATAGCATCAGCCACTCTGATAAAGCCGGCAATATTAGCTCCGGCGACGAGATTGCCTGGTTTATCGTGGTCTTCAGCTGCTTGCATACAGTTTTGATAAATGGTCTTCATAATAGCGTGCAGCTGGGTATCGACTTGTTCAAATGACCACATCAGTTTGCTGCTGTTCTGGGCCATTTCCAATGCGGAAACGGCTACACCGCCGGCATTAGCTGCCTTTGCCGGTGCAAACAGTACATGTCGGTCAAGAAACGTGTTAATCGCCTCGTTGGTGGTCGGCATATTAGCACCTTCACCGATGGCCTTTACCCCATTAGCAAGCAACGATTCAGCAGCTTCTGCATCAATTTCATTTTGGGTTGCACACGGCAGGGCAATATCACTCGGTATCGACCAGAGCTGGGTGTAATCCTCGATATATTCAGCGTGCGGATGTTTATCAATATAGGCACTGATCCGCTCATTGCCGGATTCCTTCAGTTCTTTGACAGCATCCAGATCAATCCCGCTTTCGTCATAGATAAAGCCATTTGAATCACTGCATGCTACCACGAGAGCCCCGAATTCGGCTGCACGCTCCATCGCATGAATCGAGACGTTGCCGGAACCGGATACGATGACTGTACTGCCGTTAAAATCCAAATCGTTTGCCTGCAGCATCTCCTGGACAAAGTACACGAGGCCATAGCCTGTCGCTTCTTTACGTGCGAGGCTGCCGCCATATTCAAGGCCTTTACCGGTCAGCACGCCAGCTTCAAACGCACCGCGCATTTTTTTATACTGACCAAACAAATAGCCGATTTCCTTCGCATTAACGCCGGCATCACCAGCTGGGACATCGACGTCCGGGCCAATGTGTTCGTACAATTCAGTCATGAAATTTTGACAGAACCGCATGATTTCCATGTCTGATTTGCCTTTGGGGTCAAAGTCTGCACCCCCTTTTCCGCCTCCGATCATCTGACCGGTCAGAGAACTTTTAAAGGTTTGTTCAAACCCCAGAAATTTAATGATGCTGGTGTTAACAGACGGATGGAAGCGCAGACCGCCTTTATACGGGCCAAGTGCACTATTAAATTGCACACGGTAGCCGCGATTAACCTGGACATTTCCGTGATCATCCATCCAGGGAACACGGAAGGAAATGACTTTTTCCGGTTCCACTAGACGTTCCAGAATACCGTGTTTCATGTATTGCGGCTGACGGGCGAATACCGGGATGAGGGAATCAAAGATTTCTTTAACGGCTTGCAGAAATTCAGTTTGATGAGGATTTCGTTGTTCAGTGGCATTATAGACGCTTTGCACATAGTGTTCTGCTGTTCGCGTTTTAGACTGAAATGCAGCTTCTATGGTACTCATATGTCATCTCCTTTTTTCTTAACCTTGTGACATATCATCAGTCACGTTATCCAAGTAGTACTCCTATTTTACACAAAAATAAAAAATAACACAAGAATGCTGAAAATTTTAAAATAAATCAGTTGGTCAAGGCAGGGTTTCGAGAGGCACGTGTCTCATGTGAAGTGCTGATGACATAGGCTATTACTATTACGGCTAAAGGGTGTGATTAAATGGGACTATTTATTAATCATGATGACCATCCTGGTGTTTTTAAAAATGACAGCAGTATCGCCGAACCCAATCAGAGATATTACCATCAGGATACCTTTTCGGACATGGTCAGTGAACAAAAGGCCATTAATGAAACACTGTCCAACGCGTTTTATGAACTCAAAACACTTAAGCACAAGGAGCAGCAGGAAAACCTCAAAAAATGGGAGACTATTGTCAATAAGCTGCAGCATATTTTAGAGCAGGATGATACTCTGAGAAAGGATGCTGCCGAGCGGGTGGAGACATTAAGTGCTGAGAACGAGGCTATCGTTAAGCGGCTTACAGCTTATGAAGCTTCAAATCAGGCTGTCATCCTGCAGGTTAATAAACTTTCTGAAGCTAATGAACGCATGCTTCAGGCATTGGCTGAACGTGAGCGCGTGCAGGATGATATGCGCAGCCGGCTGGATAATCAGGAAGCACTCATGGAAAAAGTGCACCGGCAACTCAGTGAATTTCGCGCTATTCTGTATGAGCGGAGCGGCTATCTCGCGGAAAAAATTGAGGATAGTTATCATTTGACTTACCTTTATGTTTATAAACTGTTTAACGGCACTGATCTGCCGCTGACGTGGTATGTGGAACAGCGAAAGACTGGCAGCGACAGCCAGGAGGATTAATTAAGCTATGGCGATACTGTAAGAAGTATCGTCATTTTTTTCGTTAGGCTTACTGTTCAATTTGCCTGGATTCTGGCATCATAATAAGAGAAGCCATTGCAATCGCCTGGATCTTGTTTAATGATTGTTTTTTTGGTAAACATAAAAAACGCACAGTACATAAAGGATGGTTCCATGATGAAGCTGTCGGTTATCTCTGTTGGAAAACTGAAAGAAAAATACCTTAAACAGGGTATCGAGGAATACTTGAAACGGCTTAGTTCGTATGCGGACGTCCAAATGGTGGAAGTAACCGATGAAAAAGCACCAGAAACGCTGAGCGAAGCAGACATAAACGATGTTAAACGAAAAGAAGGCGAGCGGATTCTGTCGCATATCAGCCGTGATGCGTATGTCATCACACTGGAAATCGGCGGCAAGCTACTCACCTCGGAACAATTTGCAGCCAAACTGGATGAACTGGCTACCTACGGCAAGAGTAAAATGGTCTTTGTGATAGGCGGTTCACTCGGTATCAGTCAGGACGTCCAGACGCGCAGTGATCTGGCTATGTCGTTTTCCAGGCTGACGTTTCCTCATCAGATGATGCGGCTTATTCTTCTGGAGCAGATTTACCGGGCATTTCGTATTATGAGAAATGAGCCTTATCATAAATAATTCCTAATAAGGCTGCTAAAATTTTCTTATACCTGATTTTGGGGCTTCAGATAAATGAGTATTTCAATCTGATGACAAAAGTGGTAAACTTCATTATAGGGATTAACTTAATTCGGAAAAAGCAGGATAAATAGCTTCGGACGTGTTAAATGCATGAGAAGGAGCGTTTAGCCTTTCTCAAATTTAGGGATAAGGGACGATTAAAATGAGTAATAGACAAACTTCACATGACGTTATTCTCATTGGTGCTGGCATCATGAGTGCTACACTGGGTTCAATTATAAAACAATTGGCGCCGGACTGGAATATCACGATCTTTGAAAAGCTTGATAAACCGGGAGAGGAAAGCACCAACGTCTGGAATAACTCTGGAACGGGGCATTCCGCGCTGTGTGAGCTTAATTACACACCTGAGCAGCCGGATGGCTCGATTGATATCAGTAAAGCACTCAGCGTTAATGAGAAGTTTCAGGTCTCAAGGCAGTTTTGGTCCTATCTTGTTAATCAGCAGTTCATTGAGAACCCGCGGGACTTCATTAGAACATTGCCGCACATGAGTTTAGTTAACGGGGAGGACGATGTCAATTTCCTGAAAAAACGCCATGAGGCATTAACGGATAATCCTTTATTTGAAGGAATGGAATTTTCTGATGATCCGGAAACGCTGAAAGAATGGCTTCCGCTTATGATGGAAGACCGGACGGTTACTGAGCCCATCGCAGCAACGAAAGTCGATTCGGGAACAGATATTGACTTTGGCGTATTAACCGGGAAATTACTCACTCATTTAAACCGGCAAAATGTGAACATCCGTTACAATCATACAGTAGATGATATCCAGAGGGCTGACGATGGCTCCTGGGAAGTGAAGGTACGAAACTTTGAAGATGATACGCTCGAGTATCATACGGCCAGTTTCGTCTTTATCGGCGGTGGCGGCTTGGCTCTTCCGCTGTTGCAAAAAACGGGTATTCCTGAAAGCAAACACGTCGGTGGATTTCCGGTCAGTGGTCAATTCCTAGTATGTCAGGATCCTGAGGTCGTCAAGGACCACGAGGCTAAAGTATACACGAAAGCCGGGCCCGATGCACCCCCAATGTCAACGCCGCACTTGGATGCACGCTACATTGATGGTCAGAAAACGTTATTGTTCGGCCCGTTTGCTGGTTTTTCACCGAAATTCCTCAAAACAGGCTCATATATGGACTTACTGAATTCTGTGAAGCCAGGCAACGTTTTCACGATGCTGGCAGGCGGTGCTAAAAATGCTCCGTTGACGAAGTATCTGATCCAGCAGGTTTTGCTGACCAAGAAACAGCGTATCGAGGCATTGCGTGAGTTTGTACCAGATGCTGATGGAAACGACTGGAATCTGATAACAGCTGGTCAGCGTGTTCAGGTGATAAAAGATACGAAGGAAGACGGCAAAGGCACCCTGCAGTTTGGGACGGAATTAGTTCATTCGGCAGATGGCTCTATTGCCGCACTTCTTGGTGCGTCACCAGGAGCCTCAACGGCGGTCTCTATTATGCTCGACATGATTGAAGCATGCTTCCCGGAATATTTGGACGAATGGGAACCAAAAATCAGAGAAATGATTCCTTCCTATGGCATGTCTCTGGAAGACGATCCAGAGCTTGTCCGCGACATCCGAAGACAAACATCGGAAGCACTGAATCTTACCGAAGCAAGTAAGGCTGGCACAGAGTAATTAAAGGTTTATTTTAAAAGGGAGCGTCGTTTTTAGACGCTCCCCTTTTTCGTTGGCGGGGTGAGCCAGCGAAAGTGCATCTTTTTTATTTGTTCTTTTAATTTCTCAACTCATTCAATATAATAGGATATATTAAGTTCCCGTGATAAAATGAGGAGATATATGTATGAAACAGCAGACCGAGCAGTGGACCTCGAAAATTGGCTTTATTTTAGCAACGGCCGGATCAGCTATTGGCCTGGGTGCCATATGGAAATTTCCCTACATGACAGGCGTGTCCGGCGGGGGTGCCTTCTTTTTTATCTTTATTATGTTCACTTTGTTAATCGGTATGCCCATACTTCTGGCGGAATTTGTCATTGGCCGCGGATCACAGAAGGATGCTATTCGGGCCTATACGACGTTTGCCCCTCGTTCACGCTGGCGTTATGTTGGCGTTTTGGGCATGATCACATGTTTTATTCTGTTGTCCTTTTACAGTGTTGTCGGCGGATGGATCCTCCTTTACCTGTTCCAGACTGTAACGGGGCAGTTATCCGGACTCACAGCTGGTGAGTATGGGCCGGCTTTTGATAATCTGACAGCTCAGTCCTTTGCTGTTATGGTCGCGCAGCTGATATTTATGATCATCACGATCATGGTTGTAGCCAAGGGGATTAAACAAGGGATAGAGCGCGCCAGTAAGATTATGATGCCTGCTTTGTTTGTGGCGTTCCTTATTCTGATTGTGCGTTCCCTGACACTGGATAATGTTAGTGAAGGCCTATCCTTTTTTCTGAAGCCTGACTTTTCCCAATTGAGTTCGGAAACCATTTTGTTTGCCCTGGGGCAGTCCTTTTTTTCGATTAGTGTTGGGGTCTCCGTTATGGTCACCTATAGCTCGTATTTGTCGAAAAAGGAGGATCTGAGCAAATCGGCGTTCACCATTGTTATGATGAATATCTTTATTTCGCTTTTAGCGGGGCTGGCCATTTTCCCGGCTGTCTTTTCGTTTGATTTTGAGCCGGAAGCAGGTCCTGGGCTTCTGTTTGTCGTGCTGCCGGCTGTTTTCAATGAAATGCCATTTGGTTCCGCTTTTCTGTTTCTATTTCTCCTATTATTCTTGTTTGCGACGTTCACTTCGGCATTCTCCATGGTCGAGATTATTGTGGCAGCTATCACAAAAGGCGATCATGCTAAACGCAAAAAAACGACATGGATTGTCGGTCTGTGCATCTTTTTGGCTGGAATCCCAGCTGCCCTGTCTCACGGGGTGCTGAGTGACTTCACACTTTTTGGCAAGACCATGTTTGATTTGTCCGATTATCTTGTCTCCAATATTCTGATGCCGCTGGGTGCCTTCTCCATCGCTGTCTTTACGGCTTTTAAAGTGCCCAGGAACGTACTGACAGAGGAAATTAAGACAGGATCCGGATTCGGCAGCAGGCTGTTCGCTTCCTGGTATTTAGTCATCAAATATGTTGTCCCGGTTGCTATTATTATAGTGTTCTTAGATGTTATCGGTGTGCTGCGGTTTTAAAGAGATAATGCTTATTAATATAGTTTATCTGATATGGTTGCGGCGACTTGTTCTTTGTTTCTTTTTGCCTGCTCATAGGATTGTCTGGTGATGCCGGTGCATAACAGATCAATCACAAACAGCTGTGAGATTTTTGAGACGAGTGACCCGCTGTCCAGCGGGTTTTCCTTAGCCGATGTGGGTAAAGCGATATCAGCATATCGCGTTAAAGGCGACTCAGCGTAATTTGTTATGGCGATAATAGTGGCACCATTGTCTTTTCCTGTACTGACAGCATCAATAATATCTTTTGTACTACCGGTAAGGCTGATGGCGATGATAACCGTTTGATCATCAACTGAGTTGGACCGGATAACCTGGTTATGGGAATCTGTAATCGTTTCGATATTCATCCCGATCCGCATGAGTCTGTTTTGCATGTCGAGGCCCGCAATTCCAGAAGAAGACACGCCATAAACGACGACATCACGGGCATGCATTATTTGCTTGATCGCTTGCTGCAACTGTTCATCATCAGCCAGTTCGTACGTATCTTCAACAGCTTGAATCATATTGTTCTTCACTTTATCAATATAGGTGCCCCCATTGCCGTTTTTTTCATGATTAGAGAGTTCCCTTGCCAGGGACAGCTTGAATTCCTGGTAGCCTTTATAACCCAGCTTGCGGCAAAACCGCAGAACAGTTGCCTCTCCAACCTGACAGGCATTAGCCATTTCAGTAAGTGATTGATAGACAATGTTTTCGGCATTTTCGGTAATGTAGTTATACAGTTTATACTCTGATTTGGTAAATTGATTTTTATGCTGCTCCATCAGCATGGTAACGTCCACATAATGGTGATTGATTTGTTGGGCCATAATCATCCCTTCCTTAGTAATGAATCCCTTTCTGTATTTTAACGCACATGCATGTTTTGTCCAGTTAATGGAGTTATTCTCCATTTTGAAAGAATAATTGACAATTAGTTTTCATATTGATATGATACACCTAATTCATAAATAATGAAAGCGTATTCCTAAAAACGAATGGAGGACTAATATGAAAGGCATCATGACAGCTCTGTTGACCCCCTTTAACGAGGATGGCACACTCAATGAGAAAGGACTGCGCGAGGTTGTTCGCTATAATATTGACGTCATGCAAGTCAATGGCTTGTATGTAGGCGGTTCCACTGGTGAGAGTTTTCTGATGGATGAAGACAGCCGGAAAGACTTGCTCAGAATTGTTAAGGAGGAGACTGGTAATGCGGCTGCGTTGATTGGCCAGATCGGCTCCTTGAATATTGAGGAGGCAGAAAGGCTGGGTCAAGAGGCTAAACGGCTTGGCTATGACGCCTTATCGGCTATCACACCCTATTACTATAAGTTTAGTTTCTCGGAAATTGAAGCTTACTACAAGCGGCTGACTGAAGCGACAGAACACCCAATGATCATCTATTCCAATCCTGCTTTCACGGGCACTCAGTTCACGGTTGAAGAATACGGAAAACTTCTCGCTTTGCCAAATGTCATTGGCGTTAAATACACTGATACAGATCTTTCGAAACTTGCTAAATTGAAAGCGCTGCACCAGGATAAAGTTTTCTTCAGCGGAGCGGATGATATGGTGCTTCAGTTTGCAGCTTCCGGCGCTGATGGCGCGATTGGCAGTACTTATAACATTATTGGCAAGGAAGCCAATGCACTGTTTGAAGCTGTGCAGCAATCTGATATTCCAAAGGCACGTGATCTGCAGAAACAAATGAATCAAGTCATTGAACAGCTGGAAGCAGTTGGTGTTTATCAGGCGATCAAGCATGTATTTAAACAATATGGTGTTGAAGCTGGCTATATGAAATTTCCATTCAAAGAACTGACTGACGACGAAAGAAAACAGGCAGAAAAAATTGTTGACGATATACCATCAAGAACATAAATTACGTCATTATGTAGTGGGAGTTTAGAATATGAGTAAACAACTAATTGTATCCTGTCAGGCTTTGGAGGATGAACCGCTGCATAGTTCATTTATTATGTCGAAAATGGCACTGGCCGCCTCTCAAGGTGGTGCAGGCGGCATTCGTGCCAATAGTACAGCGGATATTCAAGCTATTAAAACAGAAGTTAATTTGCCAATTATAGGAATTATTAAACAAGAATACGCTGATAGTGAAGTGGTCATTACACCAACCGTTGAGGAAGTAAAGGCTTTATATGATGAGGGTGTCGACATTATTGCTTTTGATGCAACAGACAGAGTCCGGCCGGGAGGCGAAACGTTTGAAACCTTTATAAAAGAGGTGAAGAGACGATTCCCCGGGCAAAAACTGATGGCGGATACGTCGACTGTACAGGAGGCTATCCATGCAGAAGCTTGCGGTGTGGATATTGTCGCAAGCACATTGGTTGGTTACACAACCGATTCTAAGGGAGGTGATCCGCTTCGTACGTTGAATGGTATTATTCAGTCGGTTGACATTCCTGTGATTGCGGAAGGAAATTTGGACACCCCGGAAAAAGCAAAACAGGCACTTGATTCAGGTGCTGAAGCAGTAGTCGTAGGAAGTGCGATCACCAGGCCGCAGCGGATTACTGAAAAATTTTCACAAAAACTAAAGCATCTTAATTAATTAAGGGAGGGGTAAGCGTGAAAAAGAGTCTCATTTTCTTATTAGGGCTGGCCATGATGCTGTTTATGGCAGCTTGTGGTGACGACGGGGAAAGTGACGCGGCGAATGACGGTGACAATGGCGATGGAGAGAGTCAGGAATCCTATGAATTGGAATTCGGCATGCAGCCGAACAACCAGTCTAACGAATACGAAGCAGCTGAACATCTGCAGGAGTATGTTAAGGATAAAAGCGACGGCCGGCTGACAATCAGTCTTTATCCAGATGCTCAGCTCGGCGATGACCTTGATATGCTGGGGCAGCTGCAGGAAGGTTCACTGGATATCACATTATCAGAAATGGGACGGCTCGGTGAATGGGTCCCGCGTTCTGAATTGTTAGCGGTTCCTTATGTCATGGACGACTTTGATCATATTAAGCGGTTTGTTTATGACACAGATGCTGGCCAAAAGCTAAGGGACGAACTGGTTGACGAACATGGTTTGCGTGTTATTGACAGTGCATATAACGGTACACGTGTCACATCGTCAAATACGGAAATAAATAGTGTCTCGGATATGGAAGGGCTGAAAATTCGTGTTCCCGAAGCCGATACACTGATTGATTATGCTAAAGCTACAGGGGCAGATCCGACGCCGATGAACTTTGATGAAGTTTATCTTGCTCTGCAGACAAACCAGGTGGATGGTGAAGAAAATCCGCTTTCTGCCATCAAGGCAAAAAGCTTCCATGAGGTCCAGGATTATATTGCTCTAACGAATCATGTTGTTAATGACAACAGCTATGTTGTGAGTGAAAAGACATGGGAGAAACTTCCTGAAGATCTGCAGCAAATTCTGAAAGAAGGCATTCAGGATACGGCTGATTATCACACCAAAATGTTTGAAGATGAAGAAGATGAATTGCTTGATTTCTTTAAAGATAAAGGTGTAACGATCACAAAGCCGGATCTTGATGAATTCCGGGACGCGGTCTCAGACGTTTATCCGAAATACATGGACGAAATTGGTGAAGGCGCCGAAGACTTTATGGACGCTATTGATAAAGCTCGAGATTAATAAGCAGGTGGTCAATCATGATAAAAAAACTATATGATAATTTCGAGGAGATTATCGGCAGTGCCTTATTTGTTGTTATGTTAGTCATTTTGGCTACACAAACACTGTCACGTCAAGGGGTTGTACCCTCCTTGACGTGGACAGAAGAATTGAGCAAACTGCTGTTCATATATGCTGGTTATTTGGGCATTGTTGCCTGTATTAAAGATAACAGTCACGTTTCTATTGATGTTTTTATTAAGAAACTCCCGGCAAAAGGCCAGAAATGGTTGTATGCGTTTAATCAATTGTTAATTCTTTCTGCACTTGTTGCAGTGTTTATCATCAGTCTAACGGTTGTACAAAACAAAGCCCATCTCGAACTGGTGACGCTGAATGTATCCTATATCTATTTGTTTGCAGCCCTCCCTGTCCTGACGCTGCTTATGATTTATCGATTGATTGAGCGTCTTGTCAAAGAATGGCGCAGAGCCAAAGCAGCGGAGGTGAAATAAATGGAAATAGCACTTGTATTCCTGGCCTGGCTTGTTTTGCTCGTGTTGGGCATTCCTGTCGGTTTCACTTTAATGATTGCTGCGCTGTTATATTTTGTGATGGGCGATTGGAATCTTGTTTACTCAGCAGCATCTGAGTTAATCAGCGGGATTAATAATTTCACATTATTGGCTATCCCGTTCTTTATATTAACAGGGATGCTGATGAACTCATCGGGTATAACCGACCGCATATTTAATTTTGCCAAGTCCCTTGTGGGGCATATACCTGGTGGTGTCGGCCATGTAAACATCGCGGCCAGTTTAATGTTCTCTGGTATGTCTGGTTCATCACTGGCTGATGCAGGCGGATTAGGCCAGCTGGAACTCAGATCAATGCGCAAGGCAGGCTACGATGATGATTTCAATGGCGGACTGACAGCGGCCTCCGCTATTCTCAGCGGCATTATTCCGCCCAGCCTAAATTTAATAATCTATGCATCAATTGCCAACGTATCAGTTGCTTCTATGTTTATTGCTGGACTGGTTCCCGGCCTTCTTGTAACCTTAGCGCTGTTTGTAATGACCTTTTTTATGGCTAAAAAACGTGGCTATCAGGTGCTTGATCGGGCCAATTTAAAAACGATTGCCCAGCAGTTCCTAAAGGCTTTTTGGGCCTTGCTGACACCTATTATCATTATTGCGGGTATTTTCTCAGGGTACTTCACGCCGACTGAAGCAGCTGTTGTCAGTACGATTTATGCGTTAATTCTTGGCTTTTTCGTCTACCGTGAACTGACGCTGAAAAAACTTTATGACAACATTGTCGAATCTCTGAAGATGACTGGTGTTGTCGTTTTGATGCTTGCTGCTGTTGAGTTTTTCGGTCAGTTTGTAGCCCGGGAGCAAGTAGCGATTAAGCTGGCAGACTTTTTCTTGGGTATTACGGAGAACGCTACTTTTCTGCTTATATTAATCAGTATCCTGTTAATCGTGCTTGGGACATTTATTGATGCACTGGCATTACTTGTTCTTGTCGTTCCGGTTTTAATCCCAGTTGTCACAAGTGCTGGTATTGATCCGATCTTTTTCGGCGCTTTTGTTATTTTGAACTTGATGATTGGAATTTTAACACCGCCGATGGGCATGTCCTTATTTGTGGTCTCGCGTGTCGGCAATATTCCAGTGGGGACCATGTATCGGGGTGTGCTGCCATTTTTGATACCACTTGTACTGGTTATGATTCTATTAATCTTTGTTCCGCAGCTTTCAACATTTCTGGTCAATATGCTGAACTAAACTATTATATGAATGGAGGAACTTAGAGTGAAGGCAGCAGCTTTTGATATTGGTGGAACCAGTATTAAGTACGGTGTGCTGAATCATCAGGGTGAGATTATCTATAAATCGAAAACCGCGACAAAAGCAAATGAAGGCGGTATGGCCATTATTGACCGGGTAACTAAGCTTGCTGCCTATTTGCAAGAGCAGTACGAGCTCAGCGGGATTGCTGTCAGCACAGCCGGTCAAATTGATAAACAGAACGGGACTGTCATTCATGCGACAGATGCACTCCCGGGATATACCGGTTTGAATATAAAACAGGAATTGCAAACGGTGTTTGATTTGCCAGTGGTCGTTGATAATGATGTTAACTGTGCGGCACTCGGTGAATACTGGCAAGGCGCCGCACAAGGGTTTGATGATTTTCTTTGTATGACGCTGGGCACCGGCATTGGTGGAGCCATTATTATAGATGGTCAGGTTTATAATGGAGCTGCTTATTCTGCCGGTGAATTTGGGCATATGACGCTCTACCCTGGTGGTGAGGATTGTCTTTGCGGTGATCAGGGCTGCTATGAACAATACGCCTCCAGCAGAGCCTTGGAACAGCGGGCAGCCAACGACTTTCGTAAAGGCATCACGCTGCCTGACTTATTTGCTGAGGCCAAGCGAGGGAATCAGGACGCAGAAAAGGTCATTGATCAATGGGTTGGAGACGTGGCTCTGGGTCTTAAAACCCTTGTTCATATATTTAATCCCTCGCTGATTGTCATTGGGGGCGGTGTTTCAGAGCAGGGCAGCTATCTGCGCGATAAGTTGCAAACAAACGTGAATGCATGCATTATGCCTTCTTTTCAGCGTGCATTGGAAATCAGATTTGCCCAGAATGAAAATGATGCTAATTTGCAGGGAGCTGTGTATCAGCTAATGCAAACGTAAGACAGGTGGTGATTCAGGATGCAGAAACGGATTGTCTGTTTTGGCGATTCCAATACGTGGGGTTATGATGCGGAAAATGAGGTCAGATTTTCAGAAACTGTGCGCTGGCCCTGCCGTCTGCAGCAATGGCTCGGGGATGCCTATCAAGTCATTGAAGAAGGGCTGATGGGCCGCACCAGCGTCTGTGACGATCCTTTAAATGAAGGACTCAATGCTCTGAATTATATTTATCCTTGTTTAAAAAGTCATGCCCCGCTGGAACTTGTCATTATCATGCTGGGCACGAATGATACGAAAGAACGCTTCGGCTTAACGGCCTATAACATTGCACAGGGCATTGCCCGGCTGGCCCGTAAAGCTGAAAGGTCTGAAAGCGGACAAGGATCAGATACGCCACATGTCTTAGTTGTTGCGCCGCCGCGGATCAATCCAGGTTATCGCCACACGGATGTTAACCTGTCGATGGGACAGAATTGTGATGTTAAATCACACGAATTCCCCGTTTATTTAGAACAGTTATTAGCAGGCACAGGGATTGATTTTCTGGATGCTTCTGAAGAGGCAGCTATGAATCCAATCGACTGCATGCATCTGACTAAAGATGGCCACAGATCTCTGGCAGAACATATTTTTATACGCGTCAGACCCCTCCTCTGATTGCTCACTTTCCCCAGTAAAAAGCCCAGCCTCATTGCCAGGCTGGACCTTTTATAGTATCTATTGGTTAGAACGGGTATTCCCGCGGTTCATTCTGCACGGAAATCCACTTGCCTTCTGTAAACTCATCAATAATAAAGGGACTGCCGAACCGGCCGATGCCGCTTTGCCGCATGCCGCCGAAAAGAGCAGTTGGTTCATCATTAACCGGCTGATCATTGATGTGGGTCATACCGTACTGCAATTCCAGTGCGTACTTGCGGGCTTTTTCTTCGTCACGGGAAAAGATGGCAGAACTTAGGCCAAATGCTGTATCGTTCGCTTTAGCAATGACATCATCATCTGAGTCGGCTTTGATAATCAGCGCAATTGGCGAGAACATTTCCGTTTGCGCCAGTTCACTGTCATTGTCGACATTGCCGATAACAGTTGGTGTTAAGACGCGGCCGTCTTGTTCACCTTCCAGGAGAATATCGAAACCGGCTTCTTTAGCTTTGCTGATATTAGCGAGTGATTTCTCCATTTGGTTATCATCAATAAGCGGTCCGACGACAACATCTGGATCGCGCGGATCACCATATTTAATGTTTTTGGAGCGTTCGACAAATTTCTCAACAAATTTATCATAGACGTCCTCATGCACAATCAGGCGGTTGATCATCATGCAAATCTGCCCCTGATGCATATACTTACCGAAGATTGCAGCATCAACGGCCTGGTCAATATCTGCATCGCTCAGGACACAGAACGGTCCATTGCCGCCAAGCTCTAAGGCTACATCCTTCAATTGTTCACCAGCCACTTGGCCGATTTGGCGGCCGACAGGTGTTGAGCCGGTGAAACTGACGAAATTGGCTTCGTCGTGATTGAACATGCGGTCGCCGGTTACGCTTGATTTCGTGAGAAGTGATTGAAAGACACCGCTGGGCAGGCCTGCTTCTTCAAAGGCCCGGGCGATGACGGAACCGGAAATCAGGCCGCATTTAAGATCTGGTTTGTGCACGACAGCATTTCCCAGTGCCAGGGCCGGTGCAATGGTGCGCATCGATAAGTATAACGGGAAATTAAAGGGTGCAATCGAAGCGATAACACCTTTAGGCAGCCGGTAAAATTCATTCATTTTATCCGGAATGATCGATTGCTTGTCCTCGAATTTGCCAACCTGGTCAACCATGGTAAGGGACTCTTCCATGACGCCGACTGTTAAATCAAATTCCAGACTGGCCTTAACAGCTGTACTGCCTGATTCGAGCGTCAGGATCTCCTGTATCTCTGCTTGGTGATCCTTAAAGTATTTAACTGCCTTCCTGATGACCGCTTTACGCTGTTCAGGGTCCTGGCCCCATGCTTTTTGGGCCTTAGAAGCGCCTGTAAATGCGTCGTTAAGCTGATCAAGGGAAGCGAGGTGGACATTGGCTAAGACTTTATTGTCATAGGGGTTCACCATGTCAGCAGTTCTGGCTTCATTTCCTTCAGTCCACTCACCGTTGATAAAACTTTGATTGAACGACTGGTATTGATTCACCATGATCGCCTCCTTGTAGATGGCCTTGCGTGTTGCTATAAATGTTATGTTCACCAGAAACCTTACACTATCATTGTAGAATGGCTATCTGTATCTGTCGACTATCTTGTTTAGCCTTAAAGACAGAGTTCGTTATTAGTCAGCTAATTGTGGGCACATGGTTCCGAAAGTATGGTTCAGACACGTCTGTATGATCTGCTCCAGGAATCACTGTTACGCCTAAATCCGGAAACGGTTAATCAGCTGGGCAAGCTCTTTTGGTGACCGATCCATATTATTGGCCAGCCAATGTTTAATGACATAGATGCTGCCACTGATGAGAAAGGTGCTCTCGTATTCAAACGTATTTCTATCCACCTCGTAGCTATCCATCCAATTTCGAACCAGAAAAGTGCGGGCGATATCCATAACACGCCGTTCAAAATAGTGATCGGCATTCTCATTGAGAAGCGTCTGACAAATGTCATATTTTGTAGCAACGTATTCCAGAAGCCTCTCAATCATCTGTAATGATTCCTGTTCTTGTCCAAAGTCATATTGATTCAAATAGGCATTTAAGTCGGCGATAATTTCTTCTTCAATCTGTTCCAGCAAATGATGCTGATCCCGGTAATGGGTATAAAAGGTGGACCGGTTGATATCGGCCTGTTCGCAGATTTCTTTGACTGTAATCACGGAAATCGAACTGGTTTTTAATAAGCTGATTAAACTATCCTTTAAGACCATGCGGGTATATTTTTTACGGCGGTCAAGTTTTTCGTTCATGAAATCGTCACACCTTTTTAAAACATTTAACAACACTTTTGCGGGTAATGTTGATGTTTATACGCAAGTTAGGAAACTGTTTGTTGTAAATCCAACATGATGTCTATTATAATAATAGCGTGCTCAAACGGATGATGCAAGAGAGGATGAATCGCAACTATTATGATAGCCCGTGTGTTAAAACATAAAAAATTAATTGTTGTCGTGTTTCTGATTCTGGCAGCTGTCAGTGCCGTCGTGCAGTCTGCTGTCCCGGTTAAACATGATATGGTCGACTATTTGCCGGATGATACACCATCTATTGAGGCAAAAGATGTCATGGAAGATGAGTTTTCCGGTGATGTTGACAATGCCAGGGTGATGATGAAGGACCTCAGTATTCCCGAGGCGCTTGCGTTCAAGGATAAGCTTGAAGCCATTGATGGTGTCTCGAATGTTACATGGCTTGATGATGTGATTGATATCAAGACACCCGTTGAGCTGGCAGATACTGATACGGTAGAGTCCTATTATAAGGATGACGATGCCCTGTACTCCTTTCACGTTGCAGATGGCAAAGAAGTCGGGACAACCGATGCTATATATGACGTGATCGGTGAGGACAATGCTCTGTCGGGTGATGCGCTGAATACAGCCATATCACAGCAATCAACAGGCGAGGAAGCCATGAATGCCGCGCTGATCCTTATTCCTGTTGTGATTATTATTCTGTTATTGTCAACACGGTCATGGGTCGAGCCGGTCTTCTTTCTGACAGCTATCGGTGTCTCGGTTCTGATTAATTTGGGAACGAACATTTTTGTGGGTGACATATCCTTTATTACGCAGGCTGTGGCGCCGATATTGCAGCTTGCTGTCTCGCTCGATTATGCGATCTTCCTGCTGCACAGCTTCGATGATTACCGGAAGGAGACGGCGGATCCGACAGAGGCAATGCGCCGCGCCATGAAACGGTCATTCCCAGCTGTCGCTGCAAGTGCATCAACGACATTTTTCGGGTTTACAGCTCTGACATTTATGGATTTTGGCATTGGCGCCGATCTGGGTCTCAATCTGGTCAAGGGGATTTTGCTCAGCTTTATCAGTGTGATGATCTTCCTGCCAGCGCTCACGCTGATGTTCTATAAGTGGCTTGATAAAACACAGCATAGAGCATTTATGCCAAGCGTTTATCCGATCGGAAAATATGTTATGAAATTGCGCATCCCAGTTCTTTTGGTGATTCTGATTTTGCTTGTGCCAGCCTTCCTTGGCCAGAGTCAGACGAATTTTCTCTATGGCACCGGCGGCAATCCGGATAGTACCCGGGCCGGTCAGGATACGGAAGAAATTGAAGATGTATTCGGTAAATTCACGCCGGTAGTGCTGCTCGTACCTAAAGGGGATATAGCCCGGGAAGAGAAGCTTGTCGATGACCTCGATAAGCTTGATAATGTGGATAATACGATCTCTTATGTCGATACCGTTGGTGCGGGCATACCGCCGGGGTATCTCGATGAATCAGAGACGGATGAGTTCTTTTCGGAGAATTACAGCCGGATCACCATTAACACCACCACCGATAATGAGGGTGACGAAGCGTTTAATCTGGTAGAGAATGTTCGGAATACGGCAGCTGACTACTATGGTGATGATTATCAGGCGCTTGGCAAGAGTGTCACCATGTATGATATGAAAGACATTGTCGAAGAAGACAACACAGTGGTCAATATGCTGACAGTCATAACGATTGCGATTGTCCTGCTGATTACATTCCGGTCCATTTCCTTCCCGGTTGTTCTCCTGCTGACGATCGAATCAGCCGTATGGATTAATTTATCAGTGCCTTACTTCACAGGCAAGTCACTTGTGTATGTCGGTTATCTGATTATCAGCACCGTTCAGCTTGCAGCAACGGTGGATTACGCGATTTTGTTAACGGAAAGCTACACGCAAAATCGCAAGGAAATGAAGGCCATGGATGCCGTGAAGAAAACCATTAATGAGAAAGTCTTTTCAATTGGCGTCTCTGCCTCGATTCTGTCCAGTGTCGGCTTCATTTTATGGGCCACTTCGACAGATCCCATTGTTTCGTCTATTGGCCTTCTGCTCGGACGTGGTGCGTTATTGGCCTTCATCCTGGTCATCTTCCTGCTGCCGGCATTGCTGGTGGTGTTTGACCGGGTGATTGAAAAAACAACCAGGAAGGCCAACTTTTATAAAGGGGAGTGATGCTATGCGGCTAAAAAAATTAGGTATCGTAATGATGGGCGCTGTGCTGGGGTTTGGCTCACTGCCGTTGTCGGCCTCAGCTGACAAAAGCGCTGATGATAAAACGGATGAAGGTAACTATGAAACAAAAGATGAAACAATATATGCCAGTCTCGGCGCAGGCGGTTCGCTTGAGGATATGTATGTTGTGAACACGTTCCATGTCAGCGAACCCGGTGAATTCGTCGATTATGGCGACTATACCGATGTGCGTAATTTAAGCAACCTGCAAGACATCAAGCAGACTGATGACAATAAAGTCCACCTGCAGGCCAATAAAGACGATGGTGAGTTTTATTATCAGGGTGACCTTGCTGACCGCCCGCTCCCATGGAATATCGATATTTCCTATATGCTGGATGGTCACGACGTTTCACCTGACGATTTGCCTGGCAAAGACGGGAAGCTGGAGCTGCAGATTGAAACCTCGGCTAATGACGCTGTAGACCCGATGTTTTTCAAAAACTATATGCTGCAGATTTCCCTGACGCTTGATCAGAATACATTTGAAAATATCCAGGCGCCGGACGGCACTAAAGCAATTTCCGGCAAAGACACCCAGGTGACATTTACGGTTATGCCGGAAAAAGAGAAAAACTTTATTGTGTCAGCCAACGTATCGGATTTTGAAATGGATCCAATTAATATATCAGCGACACCTGCTTCCATGCCGATCGATGACCCAGATTTGAGTGGTGTTAAAGGGGATATGTCGTCGCTGTCCAGTGCAATCCGTGATCTTGATGATGGTGTTGGTGATTTAAACAGCGGCATCGCGGATTTGAATAGTGGGGCAGCGGATCTCAAGAACGGATCCAGTGACTATTTAAGTGGTATCAATGACCTGAATCAGTCATCAGACCAGCTGGTGAACGGTTCAGCTCAGATTCGCGATACGCTGGAGAAAGTGAATAACAAAGTGCAAAATACACCCGATGCTGCCGATGCACCCGATCTCAGCGACTTAAAACAGCTGCCTGCTAACATTCGTGATCTTGCAGGTAATCTGCGGGATGCAGCTGATGGGCTGGATACATTAAAACAAAATTACAGTGATGCCTACCAGCAGCTGGATAAGGCTATAGGCAATATTCCAGATGCCGATTTAAGCGATGAATTTGAGAAGCTGAAGGACAGTGATATTGATCCCGATGTCCTGAAGCAGCTGAAGGAAATGTATCAGGCTGGTCAAAACGCCAAAGGAACCTATCAGGCAGTCCAGAAGGCATTTGACTCCGTGCCACAGACTTTAGAACAGACCTCAGGCTCCTTAAGGAAAATGGCCGATAATATGGCCAGCACAGCTGATCAGATCGAAAGCGGACTGAGTGATATGGATCAGCTGGATGCGCTGGATGAGCTGAAAAGCGGGATAGCCCAAATGGCGTCGCAATATGAATCATTCCATAGCGGCCTGGTCGATTACACGGACGGTGTCGGCAGGTTAGCAAATAACTATCAGGATATTAATAGCGGCATTCAGGGACTGGCTTCTGGAGCGTCTGATTTGAAGGGCGGTGCCAGTGATCTGAAAAATGGTACAGAGGAACTGCGCGATGAAACAAGCGGTTTGCCGAGTGAAATGCAGGATAAGGTTGATGAGATGATGGATGACTACGATGCTTCGGATTTTGAGCCACAATCATTCGTATCAGATAAGAATGATAAGATTGACGTTGTGCAATTCACCTTATCAACAGAAGCGATTGAGAAAGAAGCTAAAGATGACGAGACCAACAATGATGAAAAGGCTAAAGACAAAGGCATTTGGGACCGGTTATTAGAGCTTTTCCGGTAAGGACTTAATGGAAAACCAGTTCGCGGTGCTGCGGACTGGTTTTTTTGCGTCTCGCTGGCTGTTCAGTCATAGATAAGGGAGCTAAAAGGGGTCTCCTAAGGCTATTGGGCTCCGTCTGTCAGTAATGACTAAACACATTTTAATGAGTTCAGCAGACCTTATCTGGTATAATGAAATAAAGGCAGGATAGAGGGGTGATGGTATGGATCTGGCGTATATCAGGCAATCAGTCAAACAGCATACACCATCGGTTCTCGGGCATGACCAAATGGTAAAATCCGCAGTTCTGCTGCCGCTGATTGAAAAAGAAGGTGAACTGCATGTGCTGTTTGAAGTGCGTGCCGAAACGATGCGCAGGCAGCCGGGGGAAGTTTGTTTTCCAGGTGGACGGATTGATGCTGGCGATAAGGACGCAAGAGAGGCTGCGATCCGGGAAACAACCGAAGAGCTCGGTATTAGCAGTCAGGCGATTTCCGGAGTCTTTCCGCTGGATTATCTTGTGACACCGTTTGGCATGCTTATTAGCACCTATGTGGGATTGATCAGCCCGCGCGAGCCATTGCAGCCAAACGCTTCAGAGGTTGGTGATTGGTTTACAGTGCCGCTGGCGTTTTTTCTGGAGACGGAACCGACCATTCATCATGTTCATTTACAAGTTAAACCGGACGATTCTTTTCCCTTTGATTTAATTCCCGGCGGTGAGCAGTATAATTGGGCCGCAGGGAAAATGGATGAGTATTTTTATAGATATGACGATCGGATTATCTGGGGATTGACGGCAAAAATTCTTTCCCATTTTGTCACCATTATCCAGTGAATAAAAAGATTAATCGTTTATTATAAAACTATTCCCAAATTTGACATTTTGGGTTTTTTTATTTTATACTTTATTCAACCTAGTTGAACAGAACGAAACTGAAGTGAATATAATACTGTGACAGCTCAATTATTAATAAAACGTGTTAATGACGGATTATCTCATACTATGAAAGCGCATTCAACAAAGTGAGTTTACGAAGAAGGGATGGTTATCTCATGGGACGCTGGCCGGATTTTGTGCAAATGAAGGAAGTGGGTCCACGCGATGGGCTGCAAAACGAACAGCAGCAGATTGCCACAGCGGATAAAATCGATTGGATCAATCGGCTGTCAGAATCAGGTGTACAGGAAATTGAGTATTCGTCATTTGTCCACCCGAAGTTGATTCCGGCACTGTCAGATGCGTATGAGGTGGGGCAGCGGATAACACGTAAGCCGGGTGTTCGTTATTCCGCGCTTGTTCCCAATATGAAGGGGCTGGAACTGGCACTTGAGGCGGGCATTGATGGTGCTTCCGTTTTCATGTCTGCCAGTGAGACGCATAACCGTAAGAATATTAATAAGTCGATAGCTGAGACATACCCAGTATTGCAGCCCGTAGTGACCGAAGCCAAAAAGGCAGGCAAACATGTGACAGGGTATGTATCAACCGTGTTTGACTGCCCGTACGAAGGCCGCATCTCGCCTGATGAGGTACTGCGTGTGTGTGAGCAGCTGTTTGCCTTCGGTGTCGATGATATATCGCTCGGTGATACGATTGGCACGGCAGTTCCGGCGCAAGTCGACCAGCTCCTTGGCAAGGTGCTGAGCCGTTTTCCGAGTTCGCAGATCATCATGCATTTTCATGATACACGCGGTATGGCGATCGCCAACATCATGCGGTCGATGGAGCATGGCATTACGAGATTCGACAGCTCCATTGGCGGATTGGGTGGCTGTCCATTTGCGCCAGGTGCAGCTGGTAATGTCGCGACGAACGATGTGCTGTATTTACTGAGTGGTCTTGGGATTGAGACGGGCATGGATGAGCATAGACTGCAGGAAGCCGCCTTTTATATTCAGGATAAACTCGGAAAAACACTGCCGAGCAAGTCACTCGCTTATGCAGCCAGCAAGAGCTGAGGTACCGAAGCCGGGACAAAATGAACGTTAATTCCAAAGACGCATGACGTTTGACAGGATACGTTTGTCCCAGCTTTGCCTCATTTCTGCAGCACGCTCCTTAGCCGGTCAACAGGGAAAGAAGCATTAAGCCTGTTGTCAGAATCAACATTTTCCTCTATTCTATGATCAGGAGACTCGTAGTTGACTGGGGAAGGGAGCGAATGACTATAGACCTGCAGACCATTGGACAAAAACTAAAACAAGCGCGTTTTAAAAGTAAACATACACAACAGCAAATCGCAGATCAGTGTGGTATCTCCAAAAGTCTATTATCCAAAATTGAAAATGGCCAGACCTCAAGTGCGGTTGCAACACTGTCAAAAATCGCCGAAGCCTTGGATGTGCCGCTCTCCTGGGTGCTGGACGGGCATCCCGAAACCGATCTTGTCATGCTTCCAAAAGCAGACAGGAGGCTTAGTGCCGATGATGAGAATATGGGTTATTCGTTTGAATTACTTGCCAACCGCTCCCGCACATCACGGATTGAACCGACCATTGTCTATGTAACCCCGAAGGATTATAACAAACGGCATGAGCCTTATACGCATTCCCAGGATGAGTTTATTTATATTGTGGAAGGCGCCATCGAGCTGTACTATGCCGGTGAAAAGCATTATATGGCAAAAGGGGATACCAGCTACTTCAGAGGCGTGAAACCCCATTTATTCATCCCGGTTGATAATGATGGCGCAAAAGTATTAACCGTATTTATCGATGAATGATGCATAATGCTTGATTTGCTAATCAGCTGAAATAGAAATACCTTTTTAAAAGGTATTTTTTTTGAGATTTCATGCCGTGGTTACTTGACATGTGACACCATGTCATTTATCATTATAATTGTTATAAATGACGTTTTGTCACTTGCAGGCAAAAGGCTGCATTGAGCAGTGAACAGGCGGGTTTGCACACCGCTTGCCGGAGCTTTTTAAGTGAAGCTTTTTCAGCTGGTGTATATAGCATATCCCAGAGAAGAGCTTTATGAGACTGATCTGACCGGTTACCTTTACGCAGCAGCTTATCATGATAAGCTGTCTATCAATGAAGTGAACAAGCTTCGACTGACACCTTATGACATTAAGGCTTACTATAATTCTGGCGTCCTGCTGATGAATCTGGACGAGCAGCGGGGTTCAATTGATGAACGTGATATTTTCACCTTTGTGGCGAAAAACCATGCCCGGCTTGTTATGCCGGATCAGGATATCTTGAATGCTTTGTATTCCAAAAAATCCGGACCCTTGATGAAACGCTATACAATTATGATACACGTTTTTACAGTCATTACGTGAATAAAACGAACGGGTTTTGTGACATGGACTATATTATACGCGAGACGGTAATTCTCCATTTCTGCGGTAAGAAAAAGCCATGGCACCAGCGCTACAGCGGACGTTTTCACGCGCTTTATAAGCACTATGAAAGGCTGGCGCTGGGTTAGCGAAGCGTCGCTTAATCGATAGGGGGCTTGTTCCATGCCAAAACAGACTTTCTTTAATTTGCCTGAAGCGAAAAGACACACGTTAATGCGTGCTGCAGAAGAGGAATTCTCCCGAGCTCCGCTTTACGAGGCCTCCATCGCCAATATTGTAAAAACAGCTGGTATACCGCGCGGGAGTTTTTATCAGTATTTTGCTGATAAAGAGGATGCCTTTTTTTATTTGCTGGATCATCTGTCCCACAACCGAAAGACCATTTTTATCGAACTTCTGAAGCAGCATAATGGGGATCTGATTGAGGCGGTCAAGGGATTTTTTCAATTGGTTATTACGGAAGATGACAATCCGGATTTTGTGCGGAATGCACTGTTAAATATGACGTATCAGATTGAGGATGTGATTGCACGGATATTCTGTGATCAGACAAATCAGGAGGAATTCAGGGAAATCAGTTCATTGGTTGATAAAACGAAATTAAACATCGGCGATGAAAAAGACATCTTTCATATCATCCAGATTCTGGCATCTGTGCTGGTCCGCAATCTTGTTGATACATTCGCCCGCAATTTATCCTATCAAACGGCGACGGATCACTTAACAGTGGAAATGAATCTCCTGAAGTCGGGTGTTTATAGATAGGTATAAAAGAGGCGTTAGTGTTTAATCCTGGCATGAAGTGAAGGCCGAGGCTATAAACCTGAAAGGAATGGGGTATGATATATGACTGTAACAATTTATGGTACACCATGTTTATCGGCGCGAAAGGCAAAAGAATGGCTGACGGATCACGCTATTCCCTATGCGGAACGAAACACGGCCAAGGTACCGCTGACGCTTCATGAGCTGCAGGCAATCCTGCGTTTGACGTTAAACGGCACAGACGATATTATTTCTACCCGGTCTAACGTTTATAAGGATTTACAGGAGGATATCAGCACGCTGTCCTTAAAGCAGCTCCTTGATTTAATTCAGACGCATCCGGGATTATTGCGCAACCCCATCATGATCGATGAAAAGCGGCTGCAGATCGGTTTCAATGCAGAGGAAATCCGTCAGTTCATCCCAAGAAAAATGCGGGAAACAGAGTGGCTGAACTGGCGTTTGAATCACTTGTGGCCAGTTGAGGGCTAATAGAAAACCTCCCCCGTAAGCAGATAGTCAAAACGGGAGAGGTTTTTTTATGTTAGCTGTTGACTGGTTCCGTTTTTTTCTGATCTTTTTCCTTGCGGCCGATAAGGCTTGTGACGGCCAGATCACCGGTTACGTTAAGACTTGTGCAGCCCATGCCAACCAGCACGTCAACGGCTGACAGCAGTCCAACGGCTTCCATTGGCAGTCCGATCTGGGAAAAGACTGTGGCGATCATAATCATACCGGCACCGGGAACACCAGCAGTTCCGACAGAAGCGAGTGTTCCGATCAGGACCACTTGCAGGATTTCAATGAAGCTGAGCGGATCACCTACAACGTTTGCAGCAAAGACTGCTGATACGGCAATGCGTATCGCTGCTCCGTCCATGTTGATTGTAGCACCGAGCGGCAGACTGAAGCCGTACAGACTTTTGGGCAGCTTCAGGCGATCAGCGGCATTCAGTGTGAGTGGTAACGCACCCGAACTGCTTTGAGTAACAAACGCGGTAATCATTGGTGTGCGCCCGAACCGGAAAAATTCTCTTATATTAATTTTATTAAAAGCCATGATCAGGACATAAAGAAGCAGCTGAACGATTAAGGCGATATAGAGGACGCCAATCATGCCCCCCAAATCCAGTAAGGTGCTGGCTCCTTGATTGCCGACCACTTTGGCAATGATGGCAAATATGCCAATCGGCACGTATTGGATAATCCATTGCATAATGCGCATGGTCGCTTCATTCAGTCCACTGATAACGTTATAAGCAGCTTCCCCGACTTCTTTAGTGGACTCAGTGGCTCTGAGAATGGATAAGGCAATGCCAAAGACAAAAGCGGTAAAGATAATACCTAACAGATTCAGCTCGCTGAAGGCTGTCACGATATTTTTCGGAACAATGCTCAGCAGGACACTGACAACCCCTGGGTCGTCTGGTACATCGAAGGAGTCGCTTCCATCGAGTGTCAAACCTGTGCCTGGATTAAACAGACTGGCAATGGCAATACCGACAACGATGGCCAGAGCAGATGTCCCGACAAAATAAATAAACACTTTCCCGCCCATGCGGCCAAGACTTGCAAGATTAGCCTGATTCAGGCCAACGATCAGAGTGAATAGAATCAATGGAACAATGAGAAACTGCAGCAGACGCAGCAAAAGATCCCCGAGCGGCGACAGCACAGTGGCATCTTCACCAAATAGCAGACCAGCCAAAATTCCCAAAACCAGCGCAACAGTGATCTTGGTAATGAGTGATGTATCGAGATAACCTCGCCATAGTTTTTTCATGATGTCATCTCCCTCCCCTTCACATTATAGACTATGCCCTTTATTCCGATAGAATTAATGGGTATTCACTGACGATACCTTGTTTAGCTGGCTGTGTCAAAAGCTTTGTTTTAAGCGAAATCGCAGTTCACCCATGCGGCAGCAGGCACGTTTTGGAACCGGACATCATGTATAGAAAATCCCTCTTTACCAAACCATGAGCTTAAGAAAGGGGTGTCATTCCATGCAGGATAATAACAATCCAGTTAAGAAATCGAAAACAAATGGTGAATCCAAGAACGGACGCAAAAGCCAGTATAAAAACAGCAGTGTCCACGGTGATACGCGTCCGGATGAGTATGTAAGTGAACAAGACGATTAAAGCGGCTGATATAACGAAACGTATCCATTCTAAAAATACGTGATCGTCCCATTGGCGGAGGAAATAGAAAGACTTCCTTCTGCGGGAAGGGGAAAGGTGAGCCTCCAGTGCGCAATTACAGGAGGCTCACCAGCCACACCCGCATTTTGACGGACAAACCACGTTACCGAAAGGATGAGTCAATGACGCAGGCTGTATTTCTGGATCGCGACGGCGTTATTAATGAAGTGCTTACTGAGCGCGTGACGTTCGTTAACGAGCCAGGTGATTTTCACTTGCTGGACGGTGTTGGAGAAGCCATTAAGCTGCTTCATGACAAAAATTATTTTGTGTTTGTTGTCACGAACCAGGGTGGCATAGGACTTGGCTATATGACAAAAGCAGCGCTCAAAATGGTCCATGAGCAAATGCAGGCTGATCTGGCCCAGTATGGTGCGGTTATTGATGACATTGCCTATTGTCCGCATGCACCGCACGCTGGCTGCTTTTGCCGCAAACCCGAACCGCAAATGCTTCTTGATCTTGCCGCAAAACATAACATTGATTTGTCGGAAAGCTATATGATCGGTGACCGGGAACCGGATATCAGCGCAGGAAAGCGAGCCGGTGTCAAAACGGTTCTGATCAGTCAAAAGGAACGGCATACGGCATCTGCTGACATGTTGTTTCCAGATCTTTTTACATTCACAAGCTGGCTTGATGACGCTTAGGATTTGTTGAGCTGTGGCATACTACACGAGTGGCCACCCTACTTACGAAAGGATGAATCCGGTATGAAGCGTTTACTTAAAGTGACCCTCGCAATGATGGCGGCTTTTATACTCAGTATGCCAATTTATTCAGGTTTTTATAAAGTATCGGCCAAAGATTTCGATTATCAGTATCAGATTGGGGATACAGAAAAAGAAACGTATTATAACATTTTCCTGAACCTTGAGGCCCGGGAATTAGGAATTGATACAGAGGGCAAGGATAAGCAGCAATTGGAAGAGGATGTAAAGGAGACGAAAATCAAACGGGCAGCTGAAGAAAAAGGTATGGAAACAGAGGGCGAGGACATCGAAGAACTTGGTAAAGAAGTGCACCATAAGGAAGTACAGGAACAGGCAGAGAAATTGGGAATTAAGCAAAAAGGGAAAGACCCGCAGCTGCTTGCCGAAAAAGTATATGAGGCGCTGCTGAAGCAAAAAGCTGCTGATCTTGATGTCGATACAGAGGGCAAAAAAATCGATGATCTGAAAAAAGCAGTTCTTATCGCTTTGCTGAAACAAGAAGCTGACACACTTGGCCTTGAAACAGACGGAATGGATATTCACGAATTGCAGCAAGCTGTTCATGAGGCGAAAGTTACCCGCACTGCGCAAGCACTGGAATTAGAAACGGATGGTCAGGAGACATCTGAGCTTTTTCATGAAATTATGACACAGCATGCTGTTCGAGCGAAGAAGCAGCATTTGTATCCCTTTGAATCTGACCAGGGATTGTTTTTTAATGGTTATCATATGACAAATACCTAAATCGCCTGTTGATCACTTTCGTTTTCCAGTCTCAGTTTTTAACGTCAATCTGCAGGCTGCAGAGTCAGCCTGCAAAACACTCTGGTTGTCATAAATCCGTTAATTTGGAATAATAAGAACAGTCTTAAGTGTGATTTTGAACACGAAGGAGTGGGAGCTATGAAGGTATTGGTTGTCGGTGCTAATGGGCAAATTGGCCGGCATATCATCAAACAATTGTCGCATCACAATGACCATACAGTTCGCGCAATGGTCCGGAAAGAGGAACAGGCTGAGGAGCTAAAGAAACTGGGTATTGATGCGGTTATGGCCAATCTGGAAGGACCGAAACGCACGCTTTCAAAAGCGTCTAAAGGCTGTGACGCAGTTGTGTTTGCGGCCGGATCGGGCGGTGGCACCGGTCCTGATAAGACACTTCTTGTGGATTTGGACGGTGCGGTCAAGATGATTGAAGCAGCTGAGGAAGCAGGTGCCAATCGTTTTATTATGGTGAGTGCGCTGTATGCTGACAACCGGGATAATTGGCATGAGAATCTCCGGCATTATTTTGCAGCTAAGCACTATGCAGATAGAATGCTAGAGGCGAGCCAATTGAATTATACGATCATCCGTCCGGGCGGCTTGCTAAATGAGGAAGGAACAGGCAGGGTGAACCTGGCAGAACACGCAGCTAACCCCGGCTTCATTCCGCGAGAGGATGTGGCGCGTACAGTTGTGGCCTCGCTTACTGAGAAAGACACCAATAAACGGGCTTTCGATCTGGTCTCCGGTGACACACCAGTTGCTGAGGCGTTACAAAACCTTTAATATGTGATACTGATTTGAATTAAGCCGCCCCGATTATAAGGAGCGGCTTTTCCTGATCAATTAGTTATTGATTCAGCAGTTCTTCAGCATTCTGATAAGGCTGACCCACTGCATCGGCAACACCCTTAGCGGTTACTTTTCCGTCCAGGACGTTGAGACCTTGCAGCAATGCCGTATTATTAAGACATGCTTGCTTATAGCCTTTATTGGCAATCTGCATCGCATATGGCACCGTGACATTGGTCAGGCCGATCGTTGCTGTACGCGGAACGGCACCGGGAATATTCGAAACCGTATAATGGATAACACCGTGTTTTGTATAGACGGGATCAGCATGGCTTGTCGCGTGCGTGCTGGTGGCAAAATTTCCACCCTGATCAATAGCCACATCCACGATAACAGAGCCTTCGTCCATTTGTTTAATCGTGTCTTCTGATACCAGGACAGGCGCTTTAGCACCAGGCACTAAGACAGAGCCGACAACAATATCGGATTGAATGACTTCCTGTTCAATGTTGGCGGGATTGGACATAATGACGTTGACGGAGCTGCCAAATAGCTCACGCAGCTGACGCAGACGATTCGGATCAAGATCAAGGATAGATACCTCTGCCCCAAGACCTGTAGCTATTTTAGCAGCATTTGTACCAACAACACCGCCGCCAATTACTGTGACCTTGCCGCGTTTGACACCTGGAACGCCGCCAAGCACGATGCCTTTTCCGCCCTGTGGTTTTTCCAGATAGTGTGATCCGAGCTGTGTTGCCATGTAACCTGCTACCTCACTCATTGGCGTCAATAGCGGCAGGGAGTTGTCTGGCATCTGTACCGTTTCATAAGCAATACTTACGACGTTCTTGTCGACAAGTGCTTTCGTAAGTTCAGGCTCGTTGGCGAGATGCAGATAAGTGAATAAAATCAGACCGTCGCGGAAATAGCCAAACTCTTCCGGGAGCGGTTCTTTTACTTTCATGACCATTTCCTGGTTCCAGGCTTCTTCGGCAGAAGAAACAATGGTGGCACCTGCCTGCTTATATTCATCATCGGTGAAATTGGAGCCACGTCCTGCGCCGGCTTCAATTGACACGTCATGTCCCGCTTTTTTCAGATTGCTGACACCTGTTGGGGTCATGGCCACTCTGTTTTCATTGTCTTTAATCTCCTGTGGTACACCGATACGCATCTTCATCCCTCACTTTCATATATTTCTCTTATTTGGGCGATTGAAAGTGTTTCCAATTAAATTCTATCCTTTATTAGCACAAAGTTCAATAGCCATAACCACTTCTTAGAGAACTCTAGCAACGAATTCGTTTAGATTGCCATTTAAACTGAGACTGAAGCATACTAGCTGCCATATGGCTGTGTATTTGCAAGTCCCAGCTGCGTGTCGAGTTTTCCCTGAATCTGCTTAGCTGTGATAGGTGTACCTTGCAGCCAGGCGGCAAAGTCAAAGACAGCCGGATCCTGATCGCCGCCCAGCGCAAACCATACTTTAAGATCTTTTGGAAAATAGGCAGCAGTATGAATTGTGCCGGCCCAGCTTTTATACAAATCAGAGAAGACATCCCGATCTTTATCGTTCATGAGCCGAAATGCATCATGAGGCTCAATCGACTCTGCCGCCTTCTGTTCAATAATTTGCTCACGCCGTTTGGAATCCACTAAATGGTGTCGGTTTTCATGCTGAAGCAGTTCAAAATGATTCGTGCACGTCTGGGACTCCCTCACGCTAACAGATCGCGGCGACGCCTCAATCACATAAGTTCGCTCATACCGGTCAAGAACGACATAGCTGAATGAACCGCGATGAGGAATCTCGCGCAGCAAGTGAATGGCGTCATCAACTGTGGCACATGTCTCCAGAATCATTCGTCCAATCATTGGCGAGATGAAGCCATCACCCGGTTTGCGCCGCTGCATAAAGTTGTAGCCCATTACCAGCCCTTGTTCGTTCATGCCATCCATGCGGCCGGTTACACGGGAGGCGGGTCCTGCAATCGCATAGCCCTGATCGGTTGGCTGGAAAAAGCTGAAGCGTCCATCATAGGTGAGTGGATGATAATCATAATTGCGGACCAGGAAGTCCGAGCCTGTCAAAATGGAACAGCCGCTTGGTACCCAATTCACGCGGTAGTGGCCAAAATCACGCAGAACGTCTTTTAAAGGCATATCCAGACCTTCACTGAGACCCAGCAATTCCTCCCAGATACCTGGGGCGAATTGTCTGAATGCGCTTTTGACCTCCTCTTCAGCAATATGAAAACGCGGTTTTCTGATGCGCCAGCCTGCCTGCCGGTTTTTGAGTATAGCTGAACCCTGCAGTGCCCGCCCCTGGGCATAGCCAAAATCATCATGGCTGCCGCGGAATTGTGTGATGTCTGTATGGACGTCTGTCATAGTCATCATCCTTTTTAAGAAATAAGTTTCAGACCAATGGTGGCAGCCAATATAACGGCTATGGCGACTAACCGCTTCCAGTCTCTTGACTCACCATAAATAAACATGCCTGCTAAGGTGCCAAAAACCACCCCAATGCCGGTCCAGACAGCATAAGCTGTTCCCATTGGCAGTGAACGCAGTGCATAACTGAGCAGCCCAAGACTTGCACCAAATCCCAGAATCAACAGGACGACTGTCTGCCAATTGCGCGTGTAGCTTAACTGATTAATCATGGCAACACCAAAAGCTTCCAATCCACCTGCTATTATTAAAACGAACCAAGCCATCAGGACTCAGCTCCTTCCTGTTCACTAGCATCATCTGTGATTAGTTTCAAGCTGATGACGCCGGCCAATAAAAGCGCTATTAACAAGATTTTGGCCCATTGAAATGACTCGCCAAAGAAAAGGATCTCTGATAGAACGGTTCCCGCTGTTCCCAGACCGACGAATACGGAATAGACAGTGCCGGCCGGGAGCACTTGCGCCGCCGTTATCATTAAATAGTTACTTACAATAATGGCAATAACGGTGCCGGTCCATGTCCAGACGTCATAGGCATGTGTCAGGCCGATCACCCACATCACTTCAATAATAGCCGCTATAATGACTTTCAGCCAGTTTTTATCCATTTACAGAACCTCCAGACTCAATTAAAAAAGCCCTGAGAGCAACTGATCATCCAGTTTCTCCCGGGCTTTTATCCCTCCGTGGCACAGCCATCAGCTGTGGGTTTTCTCTTGGTCCAGACCAGTATGTCTCTGCGGAACCCTAGAAAACAATTATCTATCTCACATTATACACAACTGTCTTAGTCGGTCAAATATTTCGTTTCAGTAATTTTGCAAAGCTATATGTTTTAAAAGAAGGAATTTTGGCCATTACGGCGAACTTGTATCATATCATGTATAAACCGGGTTCAAATGATTTAGCTGTCAACATATGAATTGACAGAATAACACTCGTTAAACTAAACAAAATGGCAGGTGATTATGCCTATGACGCTGGAAGGCAGCAATGCAGCCATCAGTATCCTGATTGTGGCTATTCTCACAGCCTGGGCTGTCAGTTATCTGTATGGCTGGAAAATGATTGAGTTGAGCGGCTTTGTTGGATCACAGATTGCGATGGCTGGTATGATCAATTTATTTTTGTGGGCATGTGCCGTATTTGGCTGGTTTTTGTATGCATTTGATATTGGAAAGGCACTTTTTTTTGGCGGACTGGTGCTTTTATCAGTCCTGTTCGCAGTCAGTGAAGCAGCTCTTATCACTTTATTAATGGTGCGCCGGAAGACATGGCTGGCTGTTTATCATAAACGAAATGATAATAATAGGGCATATCAATAGAAATAACCACGCTATCTCATTAGTTTGTTCAATCATTTCAAGAAACAGGCGGCAGCTCGTGGCTGCCGCCTTTACGCTGCGAATCGTTTAAGACGTTTCCTCTGTCTTTTTCTTATGCGCTAAAAAGATCTTCTTGGAGATCAGTGTCTGACCAATCGTGAACAAGCCGCCGACGGCCCAGTATAATGGCAGAGCGGCCGGTGTGTTGAAGGAAATAATACCGATCATAACCGGACTCAAAAGGCCAATGATCGCCATTTGTTTCTTTTGCTGTGCCTCCAAGCCAATTTGGGAGACTTTGAACTGAATGAAGTAGACAGCAATCGCGATAAGTGCTAGTATCATATTCGTCTCGCCAAGGTCAAACCATAAAAATTGATGTGACGCAATCTCTGGTGTCCGGCGGATTGCCCAGTAAAACGAGATCAATATCGGCATCTGAATAATCAGGGGCAGGCAGCCTGCCAATGACGACAACGGGTTGAAATTGTGTCTTTGATACAGTTCCATCATTTCCTGCTGCTGCTTCATTTGTGAATCCTTGTCTTTTTGATCTTTATATTTTGCCTGAATCGCGTCCATTTCCGGCTTGAGTTCTTTCATTTTATCCTGCATTTCCATACTGCTGCGTGTCTGTTTCAGCATGAATGGCATCACGACAAGACGGATCATGAGCGTGATGATAATAATCGCCATCCCATAGCTTCCGTTAAATACGGATGCAATCGACTTAATTAATAAAGAAAAGTTGTAGACAAAGTAGTGATTAAAAATCCCCTCTGTGTCCTCGGTGATCGGCTCATTGAGTGATCCGCAGCCAGCAAGGAAAATTACCAGGATCAACCCAATTAAACTATATTTTTTAAAAGCTGTGAATACAGATGTGCGTTGCATTGTGCTCCTCCTCGTTTTTTCGTTATTGTTTTGAAAAAAGAGAAGGTGTGATCGTCAGTATCATCATCTGGTGCGTCAATACGCTTAGCTTTTTGAACAATCCAGTCCATAATAGCTGTTGACTCGCCAATGGACTCCTGAACCGGAGCGGCCTGAATCCGGATGGCGTGGGACTTGCGTGTTGCTACATGTGCGAGTTCATGGTTTTGATGCAAATCAAGCTGGGCCAGATTGATTGTACCAATGACCGACAGGAAGACACTGACGTATAAGTAAACCGGTGACGTATCAACAAACAACTCATACAAGAGCTCGGTGATCATCTGTATTCACCTCCTTAATAAATTCAAAAACATTTCTGTATGATGTCATCATACTACATATTCGCGGAAATCGTAAGGAAAAATCATGGCTGTCTGTTTTTTAAAGCCTGAGGTGCGGATAACTGGGAAAACGGTTAAATAATGAGACCATAGAATGATGGATATGCCTCTGGCGGCGGTTGACGCTTTGCTAAGTGGGTGTTTAAATGTTCAAGCTGAAACCTAATTTTAAATTGATTCAGCGCCGGAAGAAAAACTGAATACTATAACTTAACATTGTCTTATAGCTGCGCGGAAGGAGCATCTTTTTTTATGAACAATTACCAGTTTGAAGACATGAGACGTTATACTCGATCGCTGCTTATTGCTGGTATTATCAGTATTGCTTTTAATCTGCGTGCAGCGATCACGTCGGTCGGCCCTCTGGCAAATGTTATTGGAAAAGATCTGGGGCTGGAAAGCTGGAGTGTCGGACTCCTGACCAGTTTACCGCTTGTAGCATTTGCGGTGATGTCGCCTATTGCACCGAAGCTTGGCAATCGATACTCTAATGAAGTTGTATTAATTGCCGGGATGGTCATGCTTATGGCGGGTGTTGCAGTGCGCTCGCTCCCGTTTTCGCTCTTTCTGTTCAGTGGAACGGTCTTAATCGGACTGGGCATTGCCGTTTCCAATGTGTTGCTTCCTGGTGTGATCAAAGAACGTTTTCCGTATCGGGTCCCTCTGATGACGAGTGTTTATTCGATTGCGATGAACCTGGTTGCATCACTTGCCTCCGGACTCAGTATACCGCTTGCAGCTAATGCTGGACTTGGCTGGAAGTGGTCCCTGGCTGTTTGGGGTTTACCCGCGTTGTTCGCTATTGTCATCTGGGTTTACTTTGTGAAACGGCGCCAGGCTGCTAATGATGTGCCTGTTAAATACATCGCTGCCAGTGATACACGAATGTGGCGGTCCCGTCTGGCTTGGGAAGTGGCGGCCTTTTTTGGTTTGCAGGCATTTTTATATTATGTCGTAATCGCCTGGCTTCCAGTGATTCTGCAGGACTATGGCGTGAGCAGTCAGACAGCGGGCTGGATGTTATCGTATGCCCAGTTTATCGGCTTGCCGGCTGCACTTCTTCCGGTGGTTGCAGGAAAACTCAAATCACAAAGCTTTTTGACAGCTGGTATCAGTCTGGTAGCCTGCGCTGGTATGTTTGGTTTACTGGTGGGCGATTCTTTTGTCACGATGGTTATCAGCGTTACATTAATTGGGCTGTCAATGGGCGGTTTATTTCCATTGGCGCTTGCCTATTTGGGCATGCGGACACAAGGCGCTCAACGGGCAGCGGAATTATCCGGCATGGCCCAGGCAGTTGGTTACTTTGTCTCAGCGGCTGGCCCGCCAGTTATTGGTTTTCTGAATGATATGACTGGCGGATGGCAGCTGCCGCTTGCTATTGTGCTAATCTTGAGTATGATAATGACGGTGTTTGGTTATGGTGCAGGACGAAACCGGACAATTGAAGATGAATTTACGGATATGGCTGCTAAGAAAGATAAAGCCAGCTAATGATTAATCAAACGAACGTGTTAATGATAAAGGAGCAAAATGGATGATTGAGGTTTATACGGATGGAGCATCCAGCGGCAATCCTGGAGTCAGCGGAGCGGGTGTTTATATTAAATTGGAAGACAATGCTTGGGAGTTCACTTTCCCGCTTCCGGTCATGTCCAACCATGAGGCGGAATTTCATGCTGTTATCAAAGCACTGGACGTATGCGTGGAGAACTTTACAGGTGAGATTTTATCTTTTCGCTCTGACTCCAAATTGGTCGTGGATGCGATCGAGACTGGTTATGCACGGAATGCGGCTTTTAAGCCATTGCTGACGGCGATTAATGAACGAATAGAGGAATTTCCGCTTTTTTTTATCAAATGGATCTCCGAGAAACATAATTTGCATGCTGACCAGCTGGCCAGACAAGCGATAGCCGGCGGGTGAGCCCAGAAGAGCTACACCCTTCAGCAGGCTAAATCGCTTTCCGGCTGAGCGGCCAGAATAATTTAATCCCGCGTTTATTGCCCGGTATAAAACGCATGTCCGCCAGCAAATGGCTGAGATAGGCCAGCATGAGTGTCCAGCATAAACCTGTTATCTGGAACTGTTCATGAATATAGAAAGTAATTACCCCAAAAAATAACAACCCTATCAATGAATGGGTGCAGCCCCGATGCGACG
Organism: Lentibacillus kimchii; assembly: GCF_042666895.1. Classification (GTDB taxonomy): domain Bacteria; phylum Bacillota; class Bacilli; order Bacillales; family Amphibacillaceae; genus Lentibacillus; species Lentibacillus kimchii. Next base: position 14,461 of record NZ_JBHTGR010000006.1, on the reverse strand, counting down.
CGATTGAGGCAATGACGACGTAAAGCCCTGCCAGTCCGGCCCAGATTGCTTCCAGAGCAATTCCGGCTGCGATGATGGCGATGCCGCTGACCAAAAGCATCAGTCTCTGTGAAAATTTAGGGGCAAGCAGCAGTAAAAACACACCCAGTGCGAGACCGATATACATAGCGGCTCCTGACAAGGCAAGCAATGCATACCCTCCCAGCAAAATGCCGGCTGTCCGCACGAACCCCTGGATCATTTTATGTGACAGTGAGATTTTATTAGCAAGCTTTCCAGCTGTATCCAAGTCGGGTGCCAGTGAAGCGACCATGCCCGCAGCCAGTAAAACAGCTGTACCGATGGCGTCCTGACCAGTCGTCTGTGCTACTGCAACACCGGTTCCCGCCCCGATGACCGCGTGGAATTTTCCATCCATAGTTATTCTCCTTAAGTTTTATGACATCGTTATTATACAGGATACCAGAACGTTTGTGCAGGGTCTGGCGCCATACGGTTTGCTGTGGCTTAATTGCCTTATGTTCGAATCCAGTTTTAGGCTGCCAATATTGACACACATATTAGAAAGAGTTAATATGATGATAACATATTAGTCATTATTAATATATGACACGCTGGGGGTCCTGAATCATGCAAACGGTCGATCTTGATTTAAAAGTTAAATTTTTGCACGGTTTTTCGCATAAAGTGCGAATTCAAATACTGGATAGTATTCAGGAAGGTGAAAAAACCGTTTCGGAGATTATGTCTGATGTGCAGGGAAGTCAGTCGAATATATCACAGCATTTAGCTTGTTTGCGCGGGTGTGGGTTGATTGCAGGCAGGCAAGAAGGGAAATTCATGTATTACCGGCTGCGCAATGACCAGATCCGTGAACTGCTCGATATGTTCGATGATGTCTTAACCGATGTCGAGTCAGATGTCATAACGTGTGAATCGGACGTTGCTGAATAGGAGGTAATCGTATGAAAGATGAACAAGATACACAGGAAGATAGCTGCAGCTCTGGGGCATGCTGCAGCGAGCATGAGGTGTCTCCCGATGTTGCCCATAACCATCATAATTGCAGTACTGAAACGAAGGGCGAAGGTGCGGACGCGGCCGATCACAGCGATGACGCTGACCTGAAGGCATCAACAACAGACACCATCTCGGAAAGGTTTGAATACCGGATTTATGGTATGGATTGCCCCTCATGTGCCGAATCCATCGAAAAGGGTTTAAATAAATTAACGGGTATAGCGGAAGCACACGTCAGTTATGGCACAGGCAAGCTGAAATTTGCCGGTGCGGCGGACCTTTCGCTTGATGCGGTGGAAGATCAGGTGAAAAAGCTTGGCTACACAGCGGAACCTGTTCAGCCGCAAAGTCCGATGCAGACATTTAAAGTGGAAGGTATGGACTGCGGCAATTGCGCCAAAACGATTGAAAAACATCTTCTGTCATTGCCCGAGGTTGAAGATGCGCATGTCTCCTTTTCCACCGGTCAGCTGAAGATCGCCCACGCCATGCGTAATGAAGGAGTCGAGACTGAGGTCGGCAAACTTGGTTATACTGCGGCACCTGTGGCACATAAACAGGATGGCGAAAGTTCTCAGGGCAAAAAGTCCGGCTTTGGTACCATTATTGCGTCGGGCGTTTTGATCGCTGCCGGTTTTGCCAGTCAGCTTTTTGCACTGACTGAGTGGCTGCCGGCCATCTTGTTTGCAGCTGCTATTGTGCTCAGCGGACGCAAGCCGGTCAAAGCAGCGTACTTTTCCATCAAAAATCGCTCGCTTGATATGAACGTTCTGATGTCCATGGCAGCGATTGGCGCCGTAATCATCGGTGAATGGCTTGAGGGTGCCATGGTTGTCTGGCTGTTTTCTCTCGGAAATGTGCTGCAGGAGCGGTCGATGGAGCAGACCCGCCAGTCTATCAGCGGTCTAATGGATATGGTGCCGTCGAAAGCCTGGGTCAAAACGGCCAATGGATTAGTTGAGAAGGCCGTGGAGATGATTACGCCTGGTGATGCGATTGTCGTAAAACCCGGTGACCGCATTCCGCTGGACGGGAAAGTGCTCACCGGCGAAACAAGTGTCAATCAGGCCCCTGTCACCGGTGAATCGATTCCAGTGGATAAAACAGCCGGTGATGCTGTCTATGCTGGCTCTATTAATGAAAGCGGGTCACTCGAAATGGAAGTGACGAAACTTGCAGAGGATACCACGCTGTCGAAGATTATTCACATGGTAGAAGAAGCGCAGGAACAACGAGCGCCTGCACAGGCATTCATTGATAAGTTTGCCGCGATCTATACACCAACTGCGTTTATTATAGCGCTCGCCGTTATTCTGCTGCCGCCGCTGCTGGGATACGGTGACTGGAGTGAGTGGGCTTACAGAGGGCTGGCACTTCTGATTGTGGCTTGTCCGTGCGCTCTCGTTATTTCCACGCCAGTTGCGATTGTCTCCGCGATTGGCAACGCCGCCAAAGAAGGCGTGCTGGTCAAGGGCGGCACCTTCTTAGAAAAGGCTGGTCATGTTAAGGCGATGGCGTTCGATAAAACGGGAACGCTGACGGCTGGCAAACCGGATGTAACAGAGGTGATTCCGGTGTCTGCTTCCACAGATGACCTTTTGTCCGTGGTTCGGACGCTGGAAGAATATTCGACACACCCCATTGCGAAAACAGTGGTCGATTATGCACGTGAGCGGAATATTCAGACCAAACCGGGATCATTGTTCACAAATCTTACAGGCCGCGGCGTTCAGGCGACCATTCAGGGTACAGTCTATTATGCCGGGAATCAGAAACTGTTTCATGAGCTGGGCCTGTTTCCTGAGTCGCTACAAGATCAGGTCACTCAGCTGCAGCAGCAGGGTAAAACAATTGTTATCGTTGGAACTGAAACGGAAATCCTTGGCGTGATTGCTCTTGCCGATACGATTCGTCCGATAACAGTCAGTGCTCTCGACAATCTGAAGGGAGCCGGCATAAAGGAAGTTGCCATGCTGACAGGCGATCAGGATGTTACGGCCAAAAACATCGCGCAAATGGCTCACATCAATCGCTATTTTGCGGAGTTGCTTCCTGAAGATAAGGTTGATGCGGTTAAACAATTGCAGAAGGAAGGCTATAAAGTTGCAATGGTGGGGGATGGCATCAATGATGCTCCTGCATTTGCAACCTCTGAACTGGGCATTGCCATGGGTGGTGCCGGTACCGATACGGCTATGGAAACAGCGGATATTGTGCTGATGGCGGATAACCTGGAAAAATTGCCGCACACCATGCGGCTGAGCCGGAAAGCGCTTCGGGTTATTAAACAGAACGTCTGGTTCGCCCTTATCATCAAACTGGTTGCCCTGGCTCTGATTGTTCCTGGCTGGCTGACGCTCTGGCTTGCAGTTATCAGTGATACAGGTGCTGCTGTTCTGGTGATTCTTAATTCACTTCGGCTCTTAAAACGTGACGGAAACAAGGGGAAATCCCGCCAGTCTGATAAACAGCGGCTTTCCCCCGCATAGCACCCAACAGGGTACGCTGTCATAACGGCAGCGTACCCTGTTTACGTTACGTATCAGGTCTGTTGGCGATGTTTGGATTCGGTCCGGTCGATCACAGCTGCACCAACAACATCTCCCATGACATTGGAAGCGGTGCCGGCCATGCCGATCAAAGCGTCAATCCCGGATATCAGCGCGACAATCTCCATCGGCAGGCCGAACATAGTCAGGACGACGGATAAGGTGACCAGGCCGGCTGCGGGGACACCAGCTGTACCAATTGACAGAAGTGTGCCAATCAGAACAACCACGACAAGGTCAGCTGGTGCTAAATCAAGACCGGTAATATTGGCAGCAAAGACGATTGAAACACCCATGCGCAGCGCACCCCCGTCAGCATTAAAGACGGAACCAAGCGGCAGTGCGAAGTTTGCTGTTGTGTCGCTTACGCCTGCTTTTTTGGCAGCGTTGATTGCAACCGGCAGTGATGCAATACTGCTAGACGTTACAAAGGCTGTTATATAGGCGTCCTTGGCCTGTTTAAAGAATGATATAACATGATGGCCCGACAGTTTTAAAAACGATGTATAAACCACCAGCATCACTAACGCTACCCCAGCATAGAACACGCCAAGAAAAGTGAGCAGGGACTTAAGGGTTTCCCAGCCCTGGCCGCCAAATGACGTCGCACTGATGGCAAAGATGCCAACAGGAGCATACAGCAAAACACCACCGAGGATTTTATAAAACATCTCATTAAGAGCTGAGAATAATTTGTGCAGCATTTCACCGTATTGATTAGATTGCTCGTTAGACGTATAACGCATGATGGAAGTGGCGATGCCGACGATAATAGCTATAAATAATATCGCCATCAGATCCCCATTCGCAAATGCCTGAAATATGTTTTCCGGTACAATTTTGAAAAGCATATCTGAGAATGTCGGTGTATCCGGCTGCGAGACGTCAGCATCCGGCAGTGTCACTCCCTCACCAGGTTTGATCCACAGAGCCAGGCTGACGCCAATGAAAACGGCAGCGGCTGTTGTTGTCATATAATAGAGCAAGAGCTTTCCGCCCATGCGGCCGAGCTGCTTCGTATTCAGACTGTCTACCGCCAGCACGACAGTGAGAAAGATGACGGGAATCGCTATTAGGCTCAAAAGGTGTATAAACAGCGTTCCAAGCGGTTCGAGGAAGGCTGTCTGATCTTGGAAAATAAGGCCAGCAGCAAGACCGAGAATAAATCCGGTCGTCATTTTCTTAGCAAGCGATAATTGTTTGTACCACGTCCATAACGACATTGTCTATGATCACACCTTTATTTTTGCTCCGTTCCAGCCCATTCTAACAGCAAACGGTTCTCCAGTTGAAATGAGAAGGTTACTTTTGTTCTAGAAAGTTAAAAAATCACGCTGTGCCTGACCTGCATACGCCTTTGAATGATTCCAGCTGTTATGACTATCTTCGGCATGTTCTTATATGAACAAAATGACCCCTCTGGCATAGGCTATGATGGAACTATCTTTATGGATTAAAAGGAGGATACGGCTGTTATGTCTGCACAATCATCTGAAATTAACTGGCTGACGCGTTTAGAGGCGTGGGCAGAAGAATGTACGACGCTGGCAGCTTCGATTGAAACTCGAGCTGATCAATCTGATGCTGAGGCAGGATCGGCGGAGTGGCAGGAACGCTTCTGGGAGGTTAGCCAGTTGGCGGCTGAGGTGCGTGAGCGGCTGTCTGCTGAGGAAACAGCGGATGCAGCAGCTGATATGATAGCTTTGGATACAAAGGCACGCGAACTTGATGCAGCTCTCCGGCCATTCATCGAAGGCGAACCGAATCATGATGCAGCAGAGGTACCTGAGGATAACGAAGAACTCGAGCAGACGACGGAAAACGATCAGTATCAGGACACGACCGTTTAATACGCTTCAGCGAAAAAAAGAGAGCGCTCGTGTTCAAAACGTAATGCGCCGTTATCGGATCTATATGATAGCTCTGCACTAATTCGGGCATGCTAAATACAGCTATCTTTATGAAAGGATGATGAAAAATGGGTGAACAATCGCAATTTAACCATGGCGACAAAGCCCCTAATAACGGCGTTTACATCGAACATGGTGAAACAGGCAGCAATGTGGAATCTCCTGATCAAATCGAGATGGAAGCTGGTGACAAATTTCCGGAAACGTCGAACCAGGATCGCATCTGGGTCCATAAACGCGATCTATCCAAGAAAGGCGTGGACGACAGGAGCAGCAGTCACTGAATTGACATGCTTTCTTGATAACTAAAAAATACCGGAGCATTTTTCACCAGACAAGTGTAGCTGCTGATAATGGATCAGCAGCTTTTTTTATAATAAATCCAATGTATCATTTTGGAAAAGCAGGGAAAGATAAGATAGAAATCTTATAAGAGACTATTACCAATCGTCAGGAGGCAACTGTAATGGCAAATAATGACGACAATAAGCCAGATGAAAGCCGCCGCCGATTTATGAAGAATACAGGCTGGGTTGCTGGTGGTGTCGTAGGCGGTTCTTTATTAGGCGGCCTTGTTACCGACCAGTTTCAGGATGAGTCGGATACACAAACCAAAAATAAAGAAAACGCTCAGACGCTGCAGGAAGCCCGGACATTTTTTAGCCGTAAAGAGGATTTTGATACGCTGAAGGCGGCAACGGAGCGCATTCTCCCTAAAGATGACGATGGTCCGGGTGCGATTGAGCTGGGAGTTCCGTTCTTCATTGATAAGCAATTAAACGGGTCATGGGGCACGAATGATAAAGCTTATATGAAAGGCCCTTTTTATCAGGATGAACAGACCCATAATTATCAGCATATGGACTCGAAGCAGAATAAATCAGGGCCCAACACAAGCACACAGGCACCGTCGGACACGCCGAGGTACCAAACAAGGCTGAACAGAGGTGACATTTATTTACAGGCTCTGAGACGCATGAACGATGAAAGCCAGAAACAGTTCGATAACAAATTTGTCGATCTTGATGGTGATAAGCAGGATAAGATTCTACAAATGTTTGACGATGGCGAAATTAATTTGAAGGGTGTTGCCGGCATTACATTTTTTAACCTGCTGCGGCAAATGACGCTGGAAGGCGCTTATTCTGACCCGGTATATGGCGGCAATCGCAATATGATGGGCTGGAAGATGAAAGAATATCCAGGACCCCGGATGAACTACGCCGATGAAGTGGAAAGTGAGGAGTTTATCAAGAAAAAACCGAAAAGTCTAATCGATTATCAATCATGATAGGAGGTAATACTTATGGCAAAGAAACTGGATAAAGTGGATGTTGTTGTTGTTGGTACAGGCTGGGCAGGCGGTGTTATTTCAGCGGAACTTGCCAAGACCGGCAAGAAGGTTGTAGCGCTGGAAAGAGGTGAAAATAAAACCCGGGACGATTATACGGGTGTTAAGGATGAACTGCGTTTTATGAACCGATTTCAAATGATGCAGAATTTATCATACGAAACAATTACATCGCGAAACGAGTTGGACGAGCGGGCATTGCCAGTCCGGACTCGGGATGAGATGATGGCGGGGACCGATACTGGCGGTGGCGGTGTCCACTGGGCAGGGGCTGTCTACCGTTATCCGCCGTATGATTTTGAAATTTACAGCAAAACGGTTGATCGTTATGGAAAAGACAAAATACCAGACGGCATGACGATTCAGGACTGGGGCATCACTTATGATGAAATGGAACCCTACTATGACCAGTTTGAAAAAACAGCCGGCATCTCTGGTGAAGAGGATCCGCTGGGGCCAGAACGTTCAAATGATTTCCCGAATCCGCCGCTGAAGGAATCACCGCCTATTCGTATGTTTAAAGATGCTGCGAAAGAACTCGGCTATCACCCCTATCAGGTTGCATCGGCCAATGTCTCCCAGCAATATAAGAATCCGGATGGCGAAACACTGAATGCTTGCCAGTATTGTGCGTTCTGTCACTACTATGGCTGCGACTTCGGGGCAAAATCGGACCCGCTGGTAACGGTCATCCCTACCGCACAAAAACAGGACAATTTTGAACTGCGGACGCAGGCTTATGTGCGGCGTGTGCTATATGACGGCGGCAACAAGGCGAATGGCGTCATGTATGTCGACAGGCAAACCGGTGAGGAGTTTGAACAGCCGGCTGATGTTGTTGTGCTGGGGGCATTTACATTTACAAATAATCGTCTGCTTATGCTGTCGGATATCGGCAAGCGGTATAACCCGGATACCAGAAAGGGTGTTATCGGCAAAAACTTCAACGGTCAGATGAATATCACGTTTCTGGGAGCGAGAGGCTTTTTCAAAAATAAAAAATTCAATCTCTACGCAGGTGCTGGTGCCCTTGGCGGAACAATGAACGATTTTGCAGCCGATAATTTCGATCACTCGGACGTTAATTTTATTAATGGCGGGGCTATTGAACAGCGACAATATGGTGAAGGTGCCATAACCAGCAACCGTGTTCCAAAGGGCACACCTAAGTGGGGAGCGGAGTTCAAGAAAAACGCCAACTTTTATGCCTACAGAAACCTGGAAGTGTGGTATACAGCGGCAACCATGCCATGGTACCACAACTATATGGATTTGGACCCGACTTATAAGGATGAATTCGGCGATCCGCTGCTGCGTGTCACCAATAAATATTCGGACCAGGACAAGAATATCGCTAAATTCGGAATTGATAAGTGCCATGAGATTATGGAAAAAATGGGTGCTGATATTATTGAAGATGATGAGATTCCGGATGAATTTGATCATATGTACCAGGGCGGCCATTATGCTGGCGGTGTGATTATGGGTGATGACCCCGAGACGTCTGCTGTCAATAGTTATCTGCAAATGTGGGATGTCGATAACCTTTTTGTTGTCGGTGGCTCTGCCTTTCCGCACTTTCCGGGGCATCATCCGACCGTAACCATTGGAACGCTGGGTTACCGAGCAGCTGATGGCATTAAACAATATCTCAAAAATGGTGGTCAGCTGGTAAAAGGCAAACAGAAAGCGTAGGAGCTGTCCTGATGGTTCCTGCTTATGAATTTTAAATCATTATGGCAAGCATGAAGTGCTCTTCAGAATTCAGGCGGGCACTTCATGCTTTTTATTAAGGCCAGAATCAGGTAAAATGGGTGTGACTCAAGTAATCTAGTATAATGCGATTATATGCAAGGTGACATCGTTCCCATAATCAGTGTTAAGCGATAACAGTCCTGGCTCACAAGGGATCATCACCTTCCGTTATACGAATGTAAAGAGGTTTAAGTCTATGCAGCGAGAAAATAAACCACAAATTGATTTAACCTTAATAAGTATCATCATATGTCTGGCCATTTTCAGTCTGATCGCCATTTACAGCGGATCGGGGCAGTATATTGATAATGGTGATTTGTTACACTTTGTGAAACGGCAGGCCATCTGGTATGTGATCGGCTTACTGTTTATGGCGGCGGTGGCCAGTTTTGATTATGAATTGCTGAAGCGGTCTTCGTATATTCTGTATGCAGCTGGTGTTGTGCTGCTTCTGTTTGTACACTTTTTCGGCACCAGTGATAATGGATCGCAGCGCTGGATTAATGTAGGTTTTACAGAAGTTCAGCCATCCGAATTTATGAAACTATTTCTTATTCTGGCGCTTGCCAGTGTGTTGAGCAAAATCGGCAGTGAACGTTTAGGATTTAAAGCAAGCATACCGGCCGTGCTGAAAGCGCTTGGTCTTGCCCTTGTACCATTTGTTCTGATTATTAAGCAACCGGATTTGGGGACGTCACTTATCATTGCTGTTATTGCTGCTGTGCTGATTTTTACATCGAGTATTTCTCTTAAAATTATTGCAGCTATGTTTGCAGGTGCTGTGAGTCTGGCCGGCGGGTTTCTTTACATGTATAAGGAACATTTGGACATTTTATCTAAAGTGCTGGAACCGCACCAGATCGGCCGAATCTACGGTTGGCTTAATACGGATGAGTCCGGATCAGGCTTCGGCTTTCAGTTAAAACAGGCAAGGATGGGCATTGGCTCCGGACAATTGACTGGTGAAGGTTTTGATCAAGGGACGCAAGTGCAGAGTGGCCTTGTGCCTGAAGTGCATACCGACTTTATTTTCACGGTTGTCGGGGAGGAATTTGGTTTTATCGGTTCGAGCCTTTTGCTGTGCCTTTTCTTCCTGATGATTTACCGGATTATCCTTATTGCTATTAAAGCCCAGGACTTGTTCGGTGTCTATATTTGTGTTGGCGTTGTTGGATTATTAACTTTTCAAATATTTCAAAATATCGCGATGACGATTGGCATCATGCCTATTACGGGCTTAGCGCTTCCTTTTATGAGTTATGGCGGCAGTTCGCTGCTTACGAATATGCTGGCACTGGGACTTGTGTTCAGTGTGCAATTGCATTCACGTCAGTATATGTTCAGTGAATAGGCAGCTTTGTTCATCTTTGAAGTTAGTCTAAAAAGCTCCCGGGTTCAATACCATTATTTGCTCATTTGAATAAATTAAGGGAGCAATTTTTTTGTTTTTTACCGAAAAATTCGATAAACTGGTTATAAAATGACTCTTTCTCTGAAAGGACTTTGTGCCATGGACCCCAGTGTAACATCTTTTGTGTTACTATTTGCTCTCATGCTCGTTGTGGGTGTATTTACAACGAAATTCTCGACCCGCCTAGGGCTGCCCTCCCTTGTACTCTTTCTGTTCGTCGGAATGCTGCTCAATGACTTTTTTTACTTTGATAATGTCAAACTAACCCAGCTCATTGGTATCATGGCTCTCATTATTATTTTGTTCGAGGGTGGTTCACAGACGAAGTGGAACAATATGCGGCCTGTGCTTGCACCAGCGGGTGTATTAGCGACTGTTGGCGTTTTGCTGACGTCACTTATTACGGGTCTGGCTGCGTATTATATTCTTGATCTGTCGATGCTTCAAGGGATGCTGCTCGGGGCCATTGTTGGTTCGACCGATGCTGCAGCAGTCTTTTCTGTACTCGGAAGCAAGAATATTAATAAACGGCTGACAGCCATACTGGAAGCTGAATCCGGAACGAATGATCCAATGGCAGTCTTTTTGACGGTCAGCTTTATTACGCTGATTCAGGTGCCGGATAGCACAATCTGGACCGCGATAGGCGGTTTTTTCGTCCAAATGGGAGTGGGCTTGGTTTTGGGCCTGTTATTTGGCCGGCTGAGTGTGCTGTTAATTAATAATATTAAGCTTGATGTTTCAGGCATGTATCCGCTTCTGGCATTGGGAAGCGCCGTTATGACTTATGGTGTCACTGATTATCTGAGCGGGAGCGGTTTTTTGGCAGTTTATGTGATGGGGATCATTGTCGGCAATAGTGATCTCATGCATAAGTTTGCCATTGTACGCTTTAATGAAGGCTTCGCCTGGATGATGCAGATTATCATGTTTATTTTTCTCGGTATGCTGGTCTTTCCGGGTGATCTGCTGGAAGTTGGCTGGCAAGGTATTCTCCTGGCTATCATTCTAATGTTTGTAGCGAGGCCTGTTGCAACCAGTCTGTGTATGATCTTCTTTAAGTACAGTCCGCGGGAGCAGCTCTTTCTCTCCTGGACAGGCTTGAAAGGTGCTGTGCCGATCGTTTTGGCGACATATCCGATTGTAGCCGATGTGGAAAATGCGCAGATTATTTTTAATGCCGTCTTTTTCGTTGTGCTTATTTCAGCCCTTGTGCAGGGCAGTACGTTGTCACCTCTGGCAACAAAACTGGGTCTGACTGAGGAACGCAACGACTTCGACTCAAGCGGTTTTGAAATGATTAATCTGGGTGATACCAATTCGGAAATTATGAAGCTTCCCATCAGTAAAACCGCACCTGTTGTCCAGTCAACGCTGAATGATATGATGCTGCCTAATGATACGCTTGTCATTGGTGTTGTCAGGAATGACGAATTGGTTACACCAGATGGTGATACAACAATTGAAGCGGGCGATGTGTTATTTGTGCTGAGTGATAAAAATCAGCGAGCTAAGGTGAGGCAGGCCTTTTTAGGGAAAAAAGCGAAAAAAGAAAAACAAAAGCAAAAGTCGCAGAAGTTAGAGAAGTTATTCGGACGAAAACGCGAGTAGCGCCACACGAGGGCTGTCCGATGGCAGGCACCCACAGTCTGCTATCTCTGGCGGCCTATTTATGTGTCCTGGTCGTTTAGCCTGATGCCAAACAGTTCAATGAACCCACTTGCCTGTTCCGGTGCAATCACGGCACCGCGCAATTCTTCTTCGCCTACATGGATATGGGTGAACTGACAATGGCTCAAATCAACAGCCTGGAGTGAGGTTCCACTGAACTGGACATCCTCAATGTCTGCATCACCCAGCTGCAGATTCTCCTGTGATGCATCAATAAAGTTAGCCCCCTTCACGAGACAACGCTCAAACAAGACATCCCGGAGTTTGGTTTCATTACAGATAAGGTACGGGGCCTGGCAGTCTATCCAGGTGACATCCTGCATGATCGCCCGGTCAAAGTCAGCACCGGCCAATTTACAATGATGGAAAGTGACTCTGTTCAAGCGAGCCCCCTGTAAATTAACGGCGGACAGGTCACAATTCTCGAAGGAAACATCCAGCCATTCGGAAAATGGCAATGCCGTATCCCTGAAAGTAACGTTTTTAAAATAGATTTGTTCAAATCGCACATGCTCAGCATATACCGGGCCGATTGCCGAATAGATGGCACCCATTTCGTAAGACGCGTGATCAGTTAGCTCCTCAATGGTGAGAGGATCCAGCTGTTCCGGTAAATCTGGTGTCTGGATCGATCGCTGGCGTTTTTTCACAATGACGGCCTCCTCTTAGACTAGTATAGTTGAAGATTACGAGGGAGGCAATAGACTTCTCGGTTAAATGCGATCAGCCATAGATACGGTTTTCCGTATCCGCGTCGAAAAAAGAGGCTTTCGTCATATCGAACGCCAGCTTAATCGTGTCGCCGGTATCATACCGGGCATTTGAAGAAACACGAACAGTCAGCTCATAGTCATTTAAACGCGCATACAAGCAGGTCTCTGCTCCCAGCAGTTCAACAGTATCAATGACCGCCGAAAATGATGTGTCAGGTGACGCGTTTATAAACGCTGGTTCGTCGTGAATAGCCTCGGGACGGATTCCAAGAACCATGCACTTGTTTGAGTCATTGTGTTCACGCAGCTCTTTCCCTTTTTCTTCTGGAATGGCAAAAGAATCGTTTCCAATTATAAACTGCCCACTTCGCAGGGTTCCGTATAAAAAGTTCATGGATGGCGAGCCAATAAATCCGCCGACAAACGTGTTTTCGGGATAATCATACACTTCTTTGGGCGCCCCGATTTGCTGGATGACGCCATCATTTAAAACGACAAGCCGTGTTGCCAGGGTCATCGCCTCAGTCTGGTCATGTGTTACATAAATCGTCGTTGTCTGCAGGCGCTGATGCAGTTTTTGAATTTCATAACGCATTTGCGAGCGCAGTTTGGCGTCTAGATTTGACAGCGGTTCGTCCATTAAAAATAGTTTTGCCGTTATCGCACTGCTGATTGTAGCCGGAACCGGTACATATGTGGCACTTGTCTATAATACGACGGTCACGGCTTACGAATACCGCGAAACAATCGGGCCATGGTTTCGGAGTCTCTTCATGCTGCAGCCAAGGTATCAGCTAATGGAAGGCACCCCGTATGTTTTTAAGATGCATGTCGTGTTTGCATTTGGGCTGTTTGCTTCCATTTACCCGGCTTGTTCATTTTTACAGTCTGCCGGCTGGCTATCCGGCAAGAGCACCGCAGCAATAAATCACACTCGTTTTAGTATGACTTTAAAACGAAAAGATCGCTCATATCAATTGAGCGATTTTTATAATATATTTACTCTGTTGTTCCACAACTGCGCCCGATTGCAGTATAAGTTGTTATAAGACTATTTTTCATTATGGGTCTGTGTATTTCTCAATTTTTTATCAAAAAGATATTGGATTACAAACATCCCGATTAGGGATATTGGGAAACCAATAAGATAAAAATAAATATTTTTATCTATCCCAATTACCTTGGGTAAATAAAGAATGAGAAACATCCAAATAACAGTTGTAATTATTCTCACTTTCGTCACTTTGACACCTTCTTCTTACTGCAATATGGCCAGACTCTTCCACAACTGCGCCCGTTTGCTGATGGATACTATTTTACTGAATCAACGATTTTTTTTGCATCTATCAATGACAAATCGTATTTCTCTCTCAATGATTTCACAGTCTTTACTTCTGTTGAACTTTTTAATATTTCTTTTGCTTCATTTTTTATATCGCCATATTCTCCAGTTTTCTCCAAAAGTCTAAGTTTTTCTTTTTTTAAAGCACTATTTTGACGCATTAAACTGATACCCCAACCTAAGAGCAAAAGCATAATTAGTATTGAGCTTATTTCTGACCACTGCATCTAAATGACCTCCCTATAATTTAATTTTAACAAATTCTTATTTCATAATCTGGCCCGATTCCAGTATAATTTTTATTCCAGAATTGCGCCCGTTTGAAGAATTAACTCTTTGATGTTAATGACGACTTAAAGGTAATAATTAATAAAAACAAAAATCCGATAGAACCACCTGTCGCAAGTAATTTAGCAGCCATTGGTTCCTTATTAAAAAAAGTGTATATACCAAAAACCAGAAATATTGTAATTATTGTTCGAGAAACCAATAATAAAACATTTCCTTTTTTATCTTCATATAGCTTTCCTGGTGACAAGTTACCCCCTCCTTATCGATGATTAACTTTAATTTTAACATATTTTACTTCACAATCTGGCCCTTATACGCAATATGGGCGCTGCTCTTTATTAAGGAATCGTCAGCAATAGGTAAGCGTTTGAAGTTATCTCCGGCTTTTCCCCTGCTCCACACGGAACGTGCAAGTTTCCCCGCATTCCGCGTTCCATCTAACGTAATT
>NZ_JBHTGR010000005.1:0-279463 GCF_042666895.1 Lentibacillus kimchii | reverse complement strand
CTGTGGGTGTGTTTTGGCTAACTCTATTCTACAGGAAAGGGTCTTCCTTTTTCTATGACCATTATTGAGTCATTGCGATTTACACAAACTATTTTACGCTCTCGATCCAGTGCGGTGAAGGAACGTTTTATTCTCTTTAAATAGCCCTCATTATTCCAGTATAATGATTTACAAAGACAATCAACAATAGGAGAGGTCTTAATGAGCAAAAAAAACATCCATGTGGTTGGTGCTGTTATTGTCAATCTGGAGCAAATTCTTTGTGCTCAGAGAGGTGAGACAAAAACATTACCCTATAAATGGGAATTTCCTGGTGGGAAAATAGAAGAAGGGGAAAGCGCTAAACAAGCTCTTCAGCGGGAGATACAAGAAGAAATGCGTTGTGATATTCAAGTTGGTGAACAAGTCGATCATACCGTCTATGAATACGACTTTGGGATTGTTCATTTAACAACGTTTTATTGTGAACTGCTGAAAGGTGAGCCAGTCTTGACCGAACATGCAACATTCACGTGGTTGCCAAAAGAAGAATTACTAACACTCGATTGGGCTGCGGCTGATATTCCAGCAGTCGATAAGTTAGCTAGAGATTAATTGACAACTAAAATGAATTACACTTGTATTGCGGTGATTATGTGGAAGATTTTTTAAGTAACTTAGAGAATTCTTTATATAAAGGGTTTATTGATCAGAATATTGGTACAGCAGGCAGATATAAACCTGAGTTATTAGTGAACGATACGCGAGCGAATGAACATGTATTAACATCTCTGGTTGACGAGCTTGATACTTGTCAGTCATTCATTTTTTCGGTGGCATTTATTACAGAAAGTGGTCTTGCTACTTTAAAATCCCAATTGTTGGATCTCAAAAGAAGAGGTGTGCGTGGACGCATTTTAACGTCTACGTTTTTACATTTTAATCAGCCCAAAGTATTCAAAGAGCTCATGAAGATTACGAATGTAGAAGTTCGACTAACCAGTTTAGAAGGATTTCATTCAAAAGGTTACATATTCGACCATGATCAACATGTTTCGTTGATCGTTGGTAGTTCAAATCTTACGGCCCAAGCCTTAAAAGTAAACTATGAATGGAATATAAAAGTCACATCCCATCAGAATGGTGAGGTTATTGCACACTTTAAAGATCAATTTGAAAGGGCATGGGAGCAAGCCAGTCTATTAACCGACGATTGGATTGCGAGCTATGAAGCCATGTATGAGCCTGAAACTTACGAGACAGCAAACAAAGTGATGGAATTACCTAAAACGTACGGTGCCAATCCAGTAAGAGAAGCCGTAACGATTCAGCCAAATAAGATGCAGGAAGAAGCCTTGAAACATATACAAGCTGTTAGAGATGAAGGGCAGGATAGAGGACTTGTTATTTCTGCAACCGGAACGGGCAAAACGTACTTAGCAGCGTTTGATGTCCGTCGTGTGGCCCCAATACGTATGTTATTTATTGTTCATCGTGCGCAAATTTTAGAACAAGCCATGGCCGATTTCCAACGCGTTATGGGAGGAATGGACAAAGATTTTGGCATTCTATCAGGTTCGAGCAAGCAAACAAATGTGACGTACTTATTTGCAACGATACAAACGATCTCCAAACAAGATGTGTTAAATCAGTTTAGCACTCAGGAATTTGATTATATTTTAGTTGATGAGGTTCATAAAGCAGGAGCTTCTTCCTATTTAAAAGTCCTTGATTATTTCAATCCCGACTTCTTGTTAGGTATGACTGCCACGCCAGAGCGCACGGACGATTTTAATATATTTGAGCTATTTAATTACAATATTGCGTATGAAATCCGGCTGCAAGAGGCCCTTGAAGAGGATATGCTCTCCCCGTTTCACTATTTTGGTGTGACTGATTTTGAATATAACGGGCAACTCATTGATGATACGACGATGTTATCCAATCTTGTAACAGATGAGCGCGTTGAACATATTATGGACAAGGTTCATTATTATGGTCACTCAGGTGACAGGGTTAAAGGGATCATGTTTTGCAGCCGCCAACAAGAAGCTATTGAACTATCACAAGCTTTGAATGAAAGAGGTTACCGGACAGCTGCGCTAACAGGAAAGAGTTCACAAGAGGAAAGATTGCATCAGGTCGACCGTCTCGAAAATGGTGCGCTCGACTATATTTTGACTGTCGATATTTTTAATGAAGGTATTGATATTCCTAGCATTAATCAGATCGTCATGTTAAGGCAGACCGCATCCAGTATCGTTTTCATTCAGCAATTAGGCCGTGGACTACGCAAACATGGGTCCAAAGACTTTGCCACAATCATCGACTTCATTGGTAACTATAAAAACAATTATTTAATACCGATTGCTCTATCAGGAGATGGATCGCAAAACAAAGATAATATCCGCAGACGTACGACAGAAAGCAGCTATATTAAAGGTGTTTCTACTGTCAACTTTGAAGAGATTGCAAAGAAACAGATATTTGACTCGATCAATGCGAGTAAGTTGACGTCGATGAGGACAATTCAAGATGCTTTTGCAGCATTGAAAAATCGCATAGGTAGAACGCCTTATCTGTATGATTTTATCATAAATCATTCAATTGATCCTGTTGTTATTGCGAACAAATTTAAAAATTATTATACCTTCTTAATCAAAATGAGGGAGGATGTTCAAGGATTTTCTTCTTATGAAACTAGTATTCTAACGATGTTCACCTTAGAATTTTTAAATGGGAAACGTCAGCATGAACTGATTCTACTTGATCAGTTATTAAGAAAACAGACAATAACCTATAACACTTACCTGGACGCTTTACGAGATTCTGGTTGTTTGGTTGATCAGGATACTCTGAAGTCGGTGCATCGCATATTTAATTTATCTTTCTTCACACAAAAGGATAAGGATAAGTATGGTACGATGCCAATTGTTCAATGGGACGCAGATAACAACTACTCTTTTAATCATAAAATAC
The DNA here is from genome assembly GCF_042666895.1 of Lentibacillus kimchii. Taxonomy (GTDB): domain Bacteria; phylum Bacillota; class Bacilli; order Bacillales; family Amphibacillaceae; genus Lentibacillus; species Lentibacillus kimchii. The sequence goes on along the minus strand of NZ_JBHTGR010000005.1, from coordinate 276,505 downwards.
AAAAGAGTTTAGAGGTTAATACCCAGTTCAAGCATTTAGTCGAGGATGTTATTCAAACCGGTTTGAAACGAAGCGAGAGGTATGGAACAGGAAACGGACTCACCCGTTATGAAAAATACACGAGAAAAGATGTATGCAGACTATTAAATTGGGACAAAGATGAGAAAGGTACGATGTTTGGTTATAAAGTCAAACATCAGACATGTCCGATATTTGTGACGTACCACAAAGACTCTCAAGTTGATGATAGTGTAGCTTACGGCGATGAGTTGATAAGTCCAGAAATAATGAAGTGGGAATCGCGAAACAATGTCAATATCTCATCTAGTGAAGTACAAAAAATTATCTATGCGAAAGAACAGGGGATAGATATTCATTTGTTTGTCAAAAAAAGCGATGATGAAGATGGGGGCGACTTTTATTATCTAGGGAGACCATTGCCAGATAAAAGGTCGGTCGAGCAAACAACCATGCCGAATACAAAAGGACAAATGGTCCCAGTCGTTCATATGAATATGGTTTTAGATCAACCGATTGAGCAACGAATGTATCATTATATCGTTGATGCGTAAGTTAGTGGTTGATCATTTGAATTGGTAAAAGCGAACAGTTTTTGGACTGTTCGCTTTTGTTGTCATATGAATCGCCATTTTTTAGAAACCTAACTTCTTACGATTACTCACTCGGACGTGTGACCACCAATTTGCCCCGGGCATGTCTGGTTTCTGTTTTTTGAAGAGCATCTAAGCCTTGTTCAAATGGATAAGCGTTTTCGATAACCAGCTTAATTTTGTCGTCAGCAATGTTTTGAACAAGCTGAATAACCTCTTTTTGACTATCATCATGATGGCCGATTTGCTCAACGGTTATATCACGTTCAGCTTCAAACTGGCCGCCTGATACGGTGATGACTCTTCCACTGTCCTTAACAATGTCCATGCTGTCTTTTCCAGTTTCCGGCTGTATAGCCAAAGCAGCTGTCACACCGCCATTGGACCACTCGTTAATGTGCGTTTGCCAGTCAGGGTCATGATAATCGACCGTTTTTTCTGCACCAAGGGATTCCATATAGTCATGATTTTGAGCTGAGGCTGAGCCGGCTACGTGGATGCCTTTAGCTGCTGCCAGCTGAATGACAAAGGTGCCGATCGCTCCGGATGCGCCAGCGATGAAAAGCGAATCGCCTTCATTAAGGCTAAGGGAACGCATACTTTCCAGTGCAGTGTTACCTGCAACGGGAATGGCTGCGCCCTGCTGAAAGCTAAGAGCATCAGGCATAGGGATAAGTGCTGTCTGATCAGTTACAGCATATGCTGCCCACGCACCGCCTTTTGGCTGCAGAGTGGTCATAAATATCACGCGATCGCCAACTGCAAAATCGGTCACTTGCTTGCCGGTCTGCACAATTTTGCCTGCTCCTTCAGTGCCAATTGGATAGGGAAAATCAGTATTCTTTGGAATAAAAAATCGATCGTGAATACCAACGCCAAACGCCTCCACCTGCACGAGAACTTCATTATTACTAATCTCAGGAACTGCGACGTCCGCGATTTCGACATGGTTACTGCTCGAATCTGTTCGTACAAATGCTTGCATGGTGCATACCTCCTCAGATCAAGATGTTTATTGGAAATTGCTAAGAGTTTATTCCGTGTCAGCAAGCAGGAGTAAGTCCGCCGTTTTTGTAGCTTGCTGAATACAATGTCAATTAAAGGTGAATGAGTCAGAAAAGTCAAAGGAACTGTTTATAATGACTGATAATGCAGCCTGAGCTGCCAGTCTGTTAGTCATTCCTTAAAATATTTCCTGGGTAATAAAATGTGAAATAGTGTCGAAGGATATTTGATTTTTTGACATTATACCGTCCGGACGGTATAATATAACTATAAACCAAATTGAAAGGAATTATGCTGTGTCTAAACAAGAAACGCAAGATAAAATTCTCGAAGCTGCTGCAGGTATTGTGCAATCAGATGGAATACTGGATTTAACATTGGAAGGGACGGCGAAACGCGCTGGAATTAGTAAAGGCGGTCTGCTTTATCATTTTCCATCTAAAGATGCGCTGATCGGAGGAATGATTCAACACCTGATGCAGCGCTACAAAGATTTCATTAATCAAGAGGCCAGTGATGATCCCTCACAGCAGGGGAAATGGACACGGTCATTTATCAAAGGAACGTTCCAGCAAAGTTCGGCAGATGAAAGTATGGATGCAGGCCTGATGGCTGCTGCTGGCATTAATCCTGATTTATTAAAACCAGTGCAGGAAGCTTATCAGGGATGGCAAAGCAATATTGAGCATGATGGACTTGAGCCTGTTAATGCCACGATTTTGCGTTTAGCAGTCGACGGGCTCTGGTTTTCAGAAATATTCGGTTTGGCGCCATTAAATGAAACGCGGCGTCAACGTGTTTTAGAAAGGCTTATTCAGCTGACAAGGGAGGAATGAACTGATGCGGGGAATGGTTTATCTTCTGATTGCAACAATTGGGGAGGTGGTTGGGACAACGGCCTTAAAAGCAAGTAATGGATTTAGTAATCTGTTTCCGTCTATTATTGTGATAATCAGTTATAGTTTTTCTTTTTATCTTTTGGCCCAGTCATTAAAAACGATCCCTTTAGGTATTGGTTATGCTGTGTGGTCGGGAATTGGTACGGCGATGACAATTTTGATTGGTGTATTGGTGTGGAAAGAGTCGTTGTCATTGGCAGGCGTTCTGGGTGTTCTCCTGATTTTCTCAGGCGTTCTCATCCTGAATTTGAAAGGAACTGTGGCCGGCTAGCTTTGCTGTAGTATTTATTTGCTTTTGATAAATGTAAAATGCTACGATAGTTTTAAAGTGTTTAAACTATTAAATTGTAACTTAATATAGTTTGATTTTAATAATGGGAGGAATAGCGTGTGAGCACTAAGCAACAATATATTGATGGACTATGGGTAGACGCCATCTCAGCTAAAACGCGGGAGATTATTAACCCATTTAACCAGGAAGTTATTGCTGAGGCAGCTGAAGGTGATGCATCGGATGCCCAAAAGGCTATAATGGCTGCACGAAACGCATTTGATCAGGGTTCCTGGCCTCAGACACCTGCGACCGAACGCGGAAGAATTGTTGGTAAAATCGCTGACTTGATTGAGCGGGACAGCGAAGAACTGGCAGAACTTGAATCACATGATACGGGCAAAACAGTCGAAGAGAGCCGCGGTGATATGGAAGATATTGCTGGCGTGTTTCGCTATTATGCGGAAATCGCTGATAAAGATGGCGGGGAAGTCATCGACTCACCCGTTTCAGATTCTGTCAGTCGGGTTGTCAAAGAACCTGTGGGCGTCTGCGGTCAGATTACACCATGGAATTATCCGCTGCTTCAGGCTTCCTGGAAGCTTGCACCAGCGCTTGTCGCCGGTAATACGCTGGTGATCAAGCCGAGTGAAATCACACCGCTGACCCATGTCAAAGTGTTTGAATTGATAGAGGAGGCAGGTGTACCTGCAGGTGTGGCCAATTTAGTCCTTGGTGCAGGTGATACGGCAGGCGCTGAGCTCTCCCGAAATACGGATGTTGATCTGATTTCATTTACCGGAGGCATTAAAACCGGCAAAAAGATCATGCAGGCAGCCAGTGTTAATGTTAAAAAACTGGCACTCGAACTGGGCGGTAAAAACCCAAATGTGATATTTGCTGATGCAGCGTTTGATACCGCTGTTGACCAGGCTCTCAATGCTGTCTATTTCCACGCCGGGCAAATTTGCTCAGCCGGTACGAGACTAATTGTCGAAGAAAGCATCCATGATGACTTTGTCCAGGCTTTAGTCGACCGCGTTAAAAATATTAAACTTGGAAACGGTTTTGATGACACAACACAGATGGGGCCTTTAATTTCACAGGAGCATTTAGATAAAGTAACGAATTATGTCGAAACGGGCGTTCAGGAAGGTGCAACGGTGGCAGTCGGCGGACAAAAACCTGATGATCCGGCTTTGCAAGATGGTTTCTTCTATTTGCCGACTGTATTGACCAATTGTACAACCGATATGGATGTGGTCCAGCAGGAAGGATTCGGGCCAGTCATCACGGTTGAGACATTTAAGACAGAAGATGAAGCTATTAAGCTGGCAAATGACTCAATTTATGGACTTGCCGGAGGTGTCTGGACCAGCGATATCGCTAAGGCCGAGCGCTGTGTCGCCAGAATGCGTATGGGCACTGTCTGGATTAATGAAGTTAACTTCTATTTTCCACACGCGCCATGGGGCGGTTTCAAACAATCCGGTATTGGCCGTGAACTCGGAAAAGCAGGTTTGGATGAATATCAGGAAACCAAACATATTTACCATAATCTAAACCCGGAACCGGATCACTGGTTCTAACATAATACTTGTAACAGCATAAGCAAGCAAAATAGGGATTCTTACAAAAGTGCGAACCACTAGAATGACACTTGTGTGACTAAACCCGCTCCGGTTGCTTATCGATACTATTAGATTAATAGGTTTCACTTAAAAGAGGATGCCGTTATTCAGGCATCCTCTTTCATAGTTGGTTAATCGGCTGTATACGGCTCTTCCTGCGTTACGCCAATTTCATTTAGTGGTATTGTCGTCGTTCCAATGGTAATATCATAGTTAACAACCCGGTTATTGACCGGAACAATGGCAGATCTGTATAGTGTTGGGAATACTGGTACTTCCTCAACCATCAGCTCTTGCCAGTCATTATAGACGTCTTGTCGATAGTCCTGATCGAATGCTTTTTCGGAGATGCCTTTCTCGAGAAGTTCATCATTTTCCTCACTGGCATAACGTGAGAAGTTAAACAGAGCGTCACGTCCGTATAAGCCTTGAGGGTTGACGTCAAAAGCGACGGACCAGGCACCTTGATAGATATCAACCTCAGGGTCATCCTCGCCTGTTTGACCGATCTTTTCATAAAACGTGTTAAACTCCAGCAGACGGCCATTTAAGAGCTCTACGTTCAGACCGACCTTTTCCCAAGCCTGAATATAATACTTGGCTAATGGTTCTGCTGTGTCACCGCCGGACATTGATGCGAAATTGATAACCAGCTCCTCACCATCCGGGTCTTCGCGGAAGCCGTCATCGTTTGTATCTTTATATCCGGCTTCATCAAGCAGTTTTTTTGCTTTTTCCGGATCAAATTTCCGTCCCATGTTGTCGTCATCATGATACGTTGGATGAGACGGTGGAATCAGCGTTGTTGCATTCCAGCGCAGGCCGTGGTAAAACTTCTCGCCGACGGTATCATTGTCGACAGCGTGCCACATGGCCTGCCGTAGCTTTTTGTTGGCCATTTTAGCATCTGGGTCAGGAGCAACTGTGTCATTTTCATTGTCCCAAGTCCCCAGTTTGAAGCCGATATACGTGTACGACCGGTCGATGGTGCCCAAGTATTCGACATTACTCATGTCAGCATTTTCCGGATATTGATCGGCCGGGAAGCTATCGACAATGTCGACCTTACCGCTTTCATATGCTTGCACGACAGTATTCGGGTTAACTGTTTTAATGATAACTTTGTCAAGGTTCGGTTCACCGCGCCAATAATCCTCATAGGCCGATAGTGTTACAGATTCGCCTGGCACGATTTCCTCAACTTTATACGGCCCAAATCCGATTGGGTTTTCCCGTACTTCTGGTGATTCGGGTATGTCTCCAACGGGCATATCTCCGAAAATATGCTTAGCCATCGGGTAAGACCAGATAGCCCCAGTTTTCAGGGAAGGTGTTGCTTCCTTAAAGGTAACTTTCATTGTTTTGTCATCAACGACTTCAATGCCGGATATGGAATCAGCTTCTCCATTATGATAGGCGTCCATGCCTTCAATATTACGAAAATCTGCTGTGTAGCGTGGTCCGTCGTAATCCGGATGGCCGATGACTTCATGGGCGAATTCCCAGTCCTCAGCCGTAACCGGTTCACCATCATGCCAGTTGACATCATCGCGTATGGTGAAGGTAAAGGTACGGTCATCATCAGACACTTCATAGGTTGCGGCCCCATCTTTTGTAATGGTATACTCTTCAAAATCTAAAAGTGTTCCGCCAAACCAATCGAGAATTTCACCATCATAGGTGCCATCGTAGTATTGCCAATTCAAAGATCCCTCAAAAGCTGTATCTGTTACGAGACCATAATTCAGTGTACCGCCATCCATGGGCTCGCCTTCATTTGTTTTAGCAGGATCGAAGTCGTCTATCGAATACAGTTTATCATCGGACGCTTCGGCCTTGTCTCCGTTTCCGTCTTTGTCTTCGTCAGAGTCGCCCTCTTGCTCCTCGCTGTCTTTACCATCATCTGTATTGTCTTCCGCCTCATCAGACTCTCCGCTGCAGGCTGAAAGTGTCAATAGGAGCACTAACATCAGTGCGAACCATGTCTTAAATAAGTAAGATTTCGCCATTCAACAGACCTCCCTTGTTATTTAATCTTAAATACTGGTATAACCACACCTGAATACTATCTGCATGGCTAACCATGACCTCTTCTTCAAATTAATCACCCCCTTCGCTGTCTGGCATCAGCTGCACGCTTGAGTGCCTGCCCGACATTGTTAACACTCAGCATTAAGACAAAAACCATAAGCGATGCCGGCAGCCAAATCCACCACCTTTGTTCAAGGGTTGTCGGGTTTTTGGCATAACTGATCAGCGTCCCCAGACTTGGTGTATCTTCCGGCAAGCCGAATCCCAGAAAGGACAACCCGGACTCCAGGCCGATATTATTGGCTAAGTTCAATGTCATCGTTACAATAATCAAAGAGCTTATATTCGGTAAAACCTGACTAAACATTGTTTTCAGATTTGATGAACCGAGTGTTTTGGAGGCCTGTGCATAATCCAGTTCTCTTTCCTGCAGGGCCTTTGACCTAATCAATCTGGCAATTCCCATCCACAAAAATAGTGTCATGATAAGTGAAAAGGATACCACGCCGTATTTCGGAACCAGTGCTACAAATACAATCACGATCATTAAGAAAGGAAGTATAAGGAAAAAGTCCAGAATACGCATCATAATATTGTCAATGTGTCCGCCGAAATAACCGGATATCAAGCCGTAGACAACGCCAATGATACCTGTCAACAGTGTGACAAGAACGCCAATTGAGATAGAATTCCTCGTACCGACAATTAATTGACCAAAAATACCTCGGCCGCCATAATCCGTCCCCAGTAGAAATTCGTCCGAAGGCGGCTCATGGATTGCAAATAAATCAACTTTAACAATGTCCTCATGATTTAGAATAAGCGACGTTCCATAGACAAACAGCATCACAGCAACTAAGAAAATTAAAGATAGCAGTGCTACTTTGTCACGGACGATTTCCCGCCAGAAAATGCGCAAGCCGGATGGACTTTCATTTTCAGCGGACTGATTTAATGTTTCGTTTGCCGGCTGCTCATATTTATTCTCCATTTCAGTCACCTCAGAGTCATTGGATTTCTTATTTAATACGGATGCGAGGGTCTACAATACTTAATATAATGTCCGAAATCAGCGCTCCGAGAACAGAAGCTGTTCCGAGCAGCAAAACAACGGATGTTACCACGGTATAGTCGCGTTGTGTTATCGAGTTTAAAAACAGCTGTCCCATTCCGGGGTAACCAAAAATTTGTTCGACAAATACCGTTCCGCCTATTAAACCGGTCAGTTCGAAGCCGAAAAAAGCAGCAATGGGCAAAAGCGAATTGCGTAAAATATGGCGGTTGTAGACTCTGGATTCAGATGCCCCTTTTGCACGTGCTGTAATAATAAAATCTTTCTGTTTCGTATCAATGATTTCACTGCGCAAATACTGCACCGTATTGACGGTTGTAATCAAACCAAGTGATAGGGCTGGCAATAATAAATGATTGAGCCGGCTCAGAAAGTACTCCCATGTGCCTGACTCGGTTCCTGGGGTAACACTCCCGCTTGTCGGGAACAGACCCAATTTAAAGCCAAAAATCCATAACATAATGAGTGCGAAAATAAAAATAGGTGTGGCGAACCCAATATAGGTGTAGCCGGTTATCGAGCTGTCCAGTAATGAGTCATTAAATCGGCCGCTTGTCAGTCCTAATGGAACAGCAATGGCATAGGTGATAACCAGCGTAAATACCCCGAGCCAGAAGGAATTGACGGCCCGCTGCCAAACCAGTTCCGAAACATCCATTTTATGGACCATCGACTGACCGAAATCTCCATGAAATATACCAGTGATCCAGTCGGTATATTTAACATACCACGGGTCATTCAATCCTAGTTGCTCCCGTTGCTCAGCAATCGCCTCCGGGTCAATACTTGGATCAATCTGGCCCGTTAACGCGTCACCTGGCATGGCTTGTGACATTAAAAACACGATAACGCTCAACAAAAATAATTGCGGTATCATAATGAAAATGCGCCGTAAAGTAAATTTCCACATATTTGGTCAACCTTTCTCTGGCAAGGCTACTAGATGCGTATCTGATATTTGTTTGAGATCATATGCACGTCCGTTATCACCGAAGTAATCGTTATAAGATGCTTCATACGTTTTCTCCACCTTCTGACGGTGACTGATCATTTCCTGACGGTTTTGGGGGTTGATGTCCGGTATAGCCGCAACAAGCCGTTTTGTATAGATATGCTGCGGGTGATTGAAAATGTCCTCAACTGTTCCTTCTTCAACATAGCGTCCGTTATACATAATGCCGATATCGTCGCACATATGCCTGATAACGCCTAAATCGTGGCCGATAAAAATATAGGTGAGTCCTAATTCCTCCTGGATATCTTCCATGAAATTGAGAACCTGAGCCTGCACTGATACGTCAAGCGCCGATACGGGTTCATCTGCAATAATCAGCTTCGGTTTCAGGGCGATAGCTCTGGCAACACCGATACGCTGCCGCTGACCACCGGAAAACTGAAAAGGATATTTCATAATATCGTCAGGACTTAGACCAACCAGTTCCAGCAAATTCTGGATACGTTTTTTTTCTTCCTTATTGGATAATTTCTCATAGTTGCGCAATGGCTCAGCAATAATATCCAGGACACGTTTCCGTGGGTTAAGTGATGAATAAGGATCCTGAAAAATCATTTGAACTTCCTGGGGGATATCGATTGCCGCTTTTTTCGGGTTTGTAATATCATAGCCATTATAAAGAATCCGTCCTGATGTCGGTTGATTTAAGCCAATAATGGCACGGCCTGTTGTTGTTTTGCCTGAACCTGATTCGCCAACGAGTCCATAAGTTTTTCCTTCCTCGACTGAAAATGAAACACCGTCCACAGCCCTGATATGATCAACCGTTCGCCCAAATATACCGCCTTTAACCGGGAAGTGTACCTTTAAATTGTCGACTTCAAGAAACCCCATGGTGCTGATCCTCCTTTCCTTCATCCGGGAAGTAAAATGACTGATAACACGTGCAGCGGACAAAGTGACCGGGACTTATTTCTCGCAGCTGGGGATGGTCTTCATGTGCTGATTGGTCGATCCAGGGGATTCTGGAACGGAAACGACAGCCCTCACGCGGCATTTTTTTAAGTGAGGGAACGATACCCTGAATGACATGAAGTTTCGAGTCAACAGCCTCCAAACTTGGCACTGAACTTAAAAGCGATCGGGTATAGGGATGCTGCGGATTGTTAAACAGTGTGTAAACATCCGTGATTTCGACCATTTGTCCCGCATACATCACAGCTACACGATCGGCCATTTCTGCGACTACGCCTAAATCGTGTGTGATTAAAATAATGCCGGCATGCATACTTTCTTTCAGATCATTAAGCAAATCGAGAATTTGCGATTGAATGGTGGCGTCCAGTGATGTGGTCGGTTCATCTGCAATTAATACTTCCGGGTCATTGGCGATCGCAATCGCAACCACTGCACGCTGGCGCATACCGCCTGACAGTTCGTGCGGAAATTGATTGTACACGTGGGCAGGAAATGTGATGCCTACCTTGTCAAGTAAAGATATGGCCGTCTTTTTGCGCTTGTCTTTGGACAGCTTTTTATTGTGCAGCAGAAGAATTTCCGTGATCTGGTCACCAATCGATTTCAATGGATTTAATGCCGTCAGCGGGTCCTGAAAGATCATGCCCATCTGATCACCGCGCAATTTATTAATCTGCTTTCGTGCATAAGTTGTGATATCATCACCTTTGAATAAAATATCACCTTCAATTCTGGCCCGATTATGCAGCTGCATAATCGAGAAGGCTAGGGCACTTTTTCCACAGCCCGATTCCCCAACGACCGCGAGTACTTCATTTTCATTGAGTGTCAGCGATACATCATCCACCGCTGCATAATAGGCGTCTTCAATCTGAAATGATGTCGTCAGATTATTAATGTTCAGTAACGTTTTTGTCAATGTCATCACCCTAATGCCTAAATTTAGCTTCCGGATGTTTCCCATTCATAAGCGTTTGCGGCTGAATTCAGAGCCTTTTGCCAACTGTCCGGGTGTAAATTTCAAACTTAACTGAAAATTACTACATTGAATTATAAGTTAAAACTATGCATTTGACAAGTAATTTTCTTAATTTTTAACTAATTTTTTGTTTTCATGAACATGGTAAAGCAACCGGGAAGCTAAAGATCGTTTTATCTAATGTGAAATGGCAGGAGGGAGGGTGACAGAAACGGCTCATGCCAGGGGTGGTGTTGAAACAGAAGTATCAGGATGGCCCAAGCTTACATTAAAAGACCCAAGCTGACGATGTGACGAAAACCTGGGTCTCATTAAACCATGTCTTAGAAGCGTATGGGTCGAGCTTGTCTATTTTTCGAGCTGCTGCAGTAATTTTTCATAAATACTTAAGAATTGCTCGACTTCCTTGTCAGTCAACGTTTCAAATAATGCCTGTCGCAACGTATGTCCTGTTTGTTGGGCGTCCGTGAGAGCCTGTTCTCCTTGTTCTGTGATAGCCAGCAATACTTTACGACGGTCCTGCTCATCATATTGGCGAACGGCGTAGTCCTGATTAATAAGCTTATTGGCCACATTCGTTATCGAGCCGGGTGTGTAGCCGAGTTCCTTGGCTACAGCAGTTGGCTTGCTAGGTCCTTGCAAGTGCAGCTGATGTAACGCGAGAATAGAAGAAATACCAATCGGATGCGAATAATTCTCATAGAAACGAATCAGCAATGCATCGTTAAAACGCTCCGCTAAACGAATGAGATGAAAGATGGAATCGTTCATTCTTTGGCTCTCAAAACTTCACAGAGCCGCCATCAACGTTGATTGTCTGGCCTGTAATGTAAGAGGAATCCTCACTTGCCAGGAATACGGCCGCATGCCCGATATCTTCTTCGAGTTCACCAAAACGCCGCATCGGAATGTTTTCCAGGACTTGCTGATAATATTCCGGTTCTTCTTTTGCCCACTGCTGAACGCCGGGAGAGTTGGCAATCGGAGCAATCAGATTCACATTAATGCTGTCTTTGCCAAATTCATTTGCTGTCACTCGTGTCAGGGCACGGATTCCTTCTTTTGCTGCAGCATAAGCACCTTGAGTAGCATGGCCTTCAATTCCGGCACCTGAGGCAAAGTTAATGATATTCCCTTCTGTTTTCTGCAAATGCGGAATAGCTGCTTGCATCAAGTAAAATGTTGGATAGAAGCCAGTGTTAAATGACAAATCCAGATCCTGCTGGGTTATCTCCAGGAAAGGTTTAGCTTTTGAAGCATGTGCATTGTTAACCAGAATATCCAACTTGCCGAACTTGTCTACAACCTGGTCGACAATGTCTTTTAACTTATCATGATTGGCCAGGTCAGCCTGAATGAACATTGATTCCGGCTGATGTTTCTGCAGTCGCTCGACAACTTTTTGGCCGGACTGCTCATCGAGGTCTAAAATCGCAACTTTTGCTCCTTCTTTAACAAAAGCTGTGGCGATTCCCTGGCCAATACCGCCGGCACCGCCAGTAATAATGGCTACTTTATCTTGCAGTTTACCCATCGTTATCACTCCTTCGTTAGGTTACCTAATTATTTTAACACTAAAATAGGCGAATTTAAAATAAGAAGGTAGTTTGCCGGGCAAGTGTAACCATTTACAGCTTTGATGGATTGCTGGATTTTCCTGACTGGCTCAGGCTCAGCCATGTGTCTGTCTTTCACTATATACCGACGCTTCCGTCCGATGATTTCAAGATCATTCCTGTTACGCTACATTTCCTGCAATTTTTCAATACGGCTCTCAATAGTAGGGTGGGTTGCCCAGAGGCTGCCGCGTTTTTTTCGGTTCTTTTTACGGGGAACGTCGATATACATTGCAGCTGTTGCATCATCAGCCCGCTCCACATCATTTGAGTCACCACTGATTTTCTTTAAAGCGCTGATCATGCCAGCCGGATTTCGTGTCAATTCTACTGATGTTGCATCGGCTAAATATTCCCGGTTTCGTGAGACTGCAAGCCGGACAAACTGAGCGGCAAGCGGTGCCAGAATGACCAGGACGAGAGCGACGATCATTAAAAGCGGATTGCGTTTTTGATTGTCACCCCGGCCGCCGCTGAATAACAGCATGTGTGATCCGAATTGTGCGATGACGACAATCACACCGACAAGCGCGATGCAAATGGTCATTAACCGAATATCATAGTTGCGGATATGACCCAGCTCGTGCGCGATTACGCCGGAGAGTTCCTCACGGTTCAGCTTATCGAGCAAGCCCGTGGTTACGGCGACAGACCCTTTTTCCGGCTTAATACCAGTCGCAAATGCATTAGGTGATGCTTCCTCGATTACATGGATCTTAGGCTTGGGGATGCGGGCAGCAATTGACAACTCTTCCACAATATTTACCAGTTCAGGATAATCATCACTTGTTACTTCCTTTGCCCCAGACATGCTGAGGACCTGAGAATTCGCTGACATAAAGGTGATAGGAACGTAAATGGCCAGAATGATCAGCGTGACGACCAGGCTTGTCCAGGGACTATGACCGAATAAATACCCGATTGCCCACCCAATTGCCAAAACGAGGATTGTGAATAGAGTCACCAGCAGCATTGTTTTGCGTTTGTTTTGGGCGATTTGTTCATACAGCATAGGCTTCCTCCATTAGAAATTCACGTCAGGTGCTTCGCGCTCTTCTTCCGGTATTGTCAGTTGATCTTCGTGCTGGAAATTGAACATATTGGCCATAAGATTCGCTGGAAATGATTCGCATTTAATGTTGTAGTCGGCGACGGTTTTATTGTACAGCTGACGCGAGTAGGCGACTTTATTCTCCGTTGTGGTCAGTTCTTCCTGCAGTTCCCGGAAGTTCTCATTCGCTTTGAGATCCGGATAGGATTCCGATAGGGCGAAAATTGATTTCAAACTCCCCTCGATTTCGTTATCAGCATCAATCCGTTCCTGAGGTGTACCGCTCACAAGCTGGTTGCGCGCCTGAATGACATTTTCCAGTGTCTCCTGTTCATGGGATGCGTAGCCTTTCACCGTATTAACCAGATTAGGGATCAAATCATGACGGCGTTTCAGCTGGACGTCAATCTGACTCCATGCTTCCTGCACCCAATTTTGATACTTAACCAGTTTGTTGTAAGTCGTAATCAGCAATATCGCAATGATCACGACAACCGCAATAATGATAATTGTTGTCCACATTACTATCTACCTCACTTTTAATAGGTGCCAGGTACATAAACAATTCAGAATTGTTTATGTACCTGGTACCTTAAATCTTGCAGCCCGGTATACGTGCTGTTTGCTTTCGGGTGCGAAGCCATAAATCGTTGCTTCGAACACGTCTTCGCTGCTGTCAGTTACTTCGACAATTTTGGAGGAACGGCCGGTTCCTGTTTGAATATAACCAGATGTAATAAGACGGTTGCCTGTTTCCGGCAGCCAATCGGCGTCGCCCACAATTGGTGAAAAGAAGGCTTTTCCGCGTTCTTCGCCGTAGGACCATACCTCTTCAACTGTCTGGTTTGTTTCATGGACCCGGTATTGTACAGCCCGGCTGAACGTTTGACTAAGCTGCTGGTCTCCACGTGTGAGAACGTTATTATTGTCAAACAGCAGAATATCCAGTGTTTCTGGGTTACCATCCTGATCGGGCAGTGTCATAACGGCATGCGGTCCGCCCGGGTATTTGAAATGATCGCCTATGGGTGTCAATAATGTGTTTTCCCATGACGCTGGCCAGTTTTCAGGTGAGGCAAGAATCCAATCTACCTCACCTTCAGGGAAACTGTGTTTCATGACTAAATCCTGGTGTCTTGCTGTCATAATCACTTTTCCATCGTCTTCTCTGTCCGCCCATATGGCGTTGTTATGCAGCCAGTCACCGCCATCCTCTGAAAAGCTGTCTGGAAAGATTGACCGGTAGTTAAGGCTGTTTATGGGCTTGCCTGTATGCCGGTTGAATTCGGTGAGTTTGTCTTTTACACTCAAGGATGTTTCCTGATGGGTTGTGACAAGCAGATTATGATTGGCGCGTTTGATCGCATCCGTATTAACTGCAGTCTTGGGAATGTCCTCTTTTGGATAGATGGTCCATGCATTATAAATCTGACCAAGCAAGTCTGTTTCTATGATGCGGTTATGTTTTGTTTCTTTATTCGGCTTAGTATAGATTAAAAAGTTCCCGTCTTCAGTCGGTTTGAACAGTTGTCGGATATTAATTTTGCTGTACCAGCGCACCTCGCCTTTATGGTCGATAGCAAAAGCGTAGTGGGCGCTTGGCACGATAAATGTCAGCCCATTTTCCATTTTTTCTTTATCTGCGTTAGTCACGCTCACCCGTAAAAAATCCTTCGGTAATGCTTGTGTTTTTATCTGAATGGTATTGGTTGTCGTTTGCCCGGAGTGTGTAGTTGCGGTAATGGTAACCCGGTTTCGTTTGTTAGCATATAAGCCAATAATCGGGATCTGGTGAATAGTATGATAGCCTGGAACTGTTTTTTCAATTGGCGTGTCACCATGAATCATTAAAGTGATCGATGCCGGTTTTTTTGTTGTAAATTGAACAAGCGCCGACAAAGGTGCAACCCGATAAGGATTCAATTGAACAAAAGGATTGTTCAATGAGTGCACGCGATAATTAAATGCCCGTCTCAGCCGCTTTCTTATTTGCTGCTGTTTATGCATGCGGGGCATGTTGCGCTGCGAGATAGCCACTTGTCTTCCCTCCTTAAATACAAATGTAACCACTCCTAAGTATACAATAAATTGAATTCGTGTTCCAGTTCATGGGTATCGCTGCGTTTTAAATTCCAGACATAAATTGTTGCACGCATGTAATATAATACGGTAGAATATGAGATATTCTGCATTTGGCAGTGCTGGTCAAATAGAATTGTATTAATTTTTGCATATATCCAAATTGCATGACGTAATAGATTGATAGAAACATCCAAAGACAGACTAGGGGGGGACTACAAATGAAAAAGAGTCTTATATGGCAGTTAATTGCTGCGTTTGTATTAGCTATTGTAACCGGTATCATTTTCGGCGATAAGATGGAGGTTGTTCAGCCGCTTGGGGATCTATTTCTCCGCCTGATCAAATTTATTATTACGCCTTTAGTGCTCGCCACATTAGTTGTTGGGGTCGCCAGCACGAGTGATGTGAAAAAGCTTGGGCGACTTGGCGGTAAAACGGTTATCTTCTATCTGGTAACCAGTATGCTGGCTATTACATTAGGGATTGTTGCCGGGAAACTGTTTTCGCCAGGCAGCGGTATAGATATATCCTTAGAAGGAAAAGAGGCGCCTGAACCGACTGAAACGGATGGTGTCATTCAGACGATCTTAAATATTGTGCCAACGAATCCGTTTGAAGCACTGGCATCAGGCAATATTTTGCAAATTATCTTTTTTGCGTTACTGATTGGTATTGCTATTACACTTGTTGGTGAAAAGGCACAGCCGGTCCAGCGGTTCTTTGACGGACTGGCAGAGGTTATGTATAAGATCACCGGAATGGTTATGGCAATTGTACCGATTGGTGTTTTCGGACTTTTAGCGCCTGTCGTCGGCGAGTATGGCGCCGATGTATTGCTGCCGTTAATTAAACTTGTTCTGGCAATGCTTGCAGCTTGTGTTATTCAGCTGGCCATTGTGTATGCTTTAATCGTCAAGCAATTTGGCAAAATGAGTCCTATCCGTTTCTTTAAAGGGATCTTTCCGGCAACGGCCGTGTCTTTCAGCACCAGCAGCAGTTCAGGAACACTGCCGGTAACGATAAAAAGTGCTCAGGAGAACCTTGGTGTTTCCAAAGAGGTCAGCACTTTTGTGCTGCCGCTGGGTGCGACAATCAATATGGATGGAACCGCCCTGTATGTTGGTCTGTGTTCCATGTTTGTTGCCCAGTATTTTGGTATCGACTTGTCGATTTCACAAATGGCTACAGTCGTGCTGGTCGGGACACTTGCCTCGATCGGAACAGCTGGTGTGCCAGGTGCAGGCCTGATTATGCTGACAATGGCGTTAAGTGCTGTTAATCTGCCGTTGCAGGGTATCGCGCTGGTTGGCGGCATTGACCGGATCCTGGATATGATGCGCACATCGGTGAATGTGACAGGGGATGCTGCTGCGAGTGTGGTTGTTGATGCGACTGAAAAGCGGAAACTGGAGAAACAGAAGAAGCAGAAGCAGTCTGCTTAGCGTTAAGGCAATAAGGCTGCTCCGGAAATAGACGCCGCTTTCCGCGGGCGCTGGTGAGCTTCCTCGTTCTCGCCACGTCCGCGGGCATTTTGGCGCAGTCTCTGCTTCCGCAGGATTCCCCATATTTTCTTCGCTAAATCCAGCTTCTTTTGAGTCTGCTTAAATTTTTCGTATTAATAAATATAAGAAGTAAGGTGCGCCAATTAAAGCGGTGACGATACCGGCAGGCATGCCATTAGGTTCAATCAAATGAAGACCAATTGTATCTGCAAGCATAAGAAGCCAGCCCCCGACAAGCGTCGCGACCGGGATTAAGAGTCCGTGACGCGGACCAACCAGGGCACGTGCAATGTGCGGTGCCATTAAGCCAATAAAGGCAATGCCTCCCGTCACAGATACCGCAGCAGCCGCCAAGGCAACGGCTGCCAGAAGCAGGGTTAACCGTTCCCGTCCCAAGGCAACACCGAGTCCAATGGTTGTCGATTCATCCAGGCTGAGTATATCGAGACGGCGGGCTTTCCATAGGGCATATGGAATCAGGATAATAAGCCAGGGGAGCATGGCACCAGCAAAGACCCAGTCGGTTCCCCAAACACTTCCCGCCAGCCAATTGGAAATAAAGTCAACCTTTTCACGGCTTGCTGTCGAGATCAGTACAATCATCACCCCTGATAGCGCCATCGAAAAGCCCACACCCACCAGAACCAAACGAACCGGCTGAAAACCGGTGAAGCGGCTGTAGGAAAAGACATAAATCAATCCAGCTGTTAAGAAAGCTCCAATGAAAGCAACGACAGGCAATACATATACAAATGAATCTGCTTCAATTGGGAAGAAGAGGAAGAATACAGCGATGGCGACACCTGCTCCATTGTTAATCCCAATGATGCCAGGATCGGCCAGATCATTGCGTGTCATGCCCTGCAGAATAGCACCAGAGACACCCAGTGCCATACCGGCAAGAAGTGTGACGGTTAACCGGGGCAAGCGTATAGAAAACAGGATGAAATTTTCTTTTAAATCACCGTTGCCCAGGAGAACGGCAGGCAATCGGCTGTACGGGAGAGACGCATCCCCGAGACCCATTCCGATAAAAGCGGTCGCGATGATTAATAAACTAAAGCCTAATAAAATCAGGCGTTGTTTGTGATGCAATGATGTACGGATCATGAGAAAGTGCGGCCTCCCTTATGGATAACAATCAGGAAAAATGGAAGCCCGAATATAGCGATAATCGCAGCAACCGGCGTTTCATAGGGGGCGTTCATCGTGCGGCTCAGTGTATCCGCCCATAACATGAACGCTGCGCCAGCAATTGCCGACATAGGTACGATGAATCGATAATCCGGTCCAACGACTGCCCTCACAATATGCGGAATCATCAAACCAAGGAAGGCGAGGTTGCCCGCAAGAGCTACGGAAGCACCGGCAAGCAAAATGATGGCCAGAAACAGGAACGTTTTTATAAAGGTGGTTTTTTGGCCCAAGCCAACCGCAACATCCTGGTTCAGACTCAGAACGGTGAGATGACGTGAAAAGAGCAGTGCTATGATGATACCTGCCAGAATAAATGGTACGACAACCTCAAGCTGCTGCCAGACGGTGCTGGTCAGACCGCCTGCCGTCCACATTTTCACATCTTTTGAGAGTTTAAAGTAGAGACCTGTTCCATCTGCAATGGCTTCTAGAAAGGCTGAGACAGCAGCTCCTGCAAGCACAATCCGAAAAGGCGACAAACCGCCTTTTTTCATACCGCCAATGCCAACAACAAGGAGCATCCCAACTGCAGCGCCGATGAAGCAGGCAATCATAATCACAAATGTTGATGGTCCAGACCAAAAAGCGAGTGTGAGAGCGAGAGCGGCATTTGCTCCTGCTGTGAGTCCGAGCAGGCCCGGGTCTGCCAGCGGATTCCGGGTTACACCCTGCATCAATGCGCCTGATACGGCTAAGGCTGCACCCACAAAAACAGCTGCCGTCTCTCTCGGCAGGCGTATTTCGCGGATAAGAACGGCGGCGTCAGTTTTTGCGTGGAAGCCAAATGCTGCCAGGACATCATGCATCGTGGTATCGGCCGCCCCGAAGAATGCAGTCACCCCAAACGAGGCGAGCAAAAGGACAAGTGCTATGATAAATTTATAAAACATGGGAATGGTCTTTATGAATTTTGCCATGGCTCTCATCTTTCTGAATGCAGACTGGAAATACAAAAATTCTTTTTGTATGCTGGTTTTCGCTATACAAGCAACGGCAGGTTAAGATCGGTGTTTGCTATGATGGCCGAACAGATCGGGCATCATTGAATGATAGGACATTGCAAACGAAAAAGGCGGAATGTCTAGCCCGCCCATTCCGCCTTGATAAATTAGGATTCACCCAAAAAAGCCTCTTTGAATACATTCAATTCATAATCCAGGCTGATCGCATCATTAAAATGAAATGCGTTGGCATTCACGTGGATGACGTGATCGTTTTTGACAGCCGGAATATTTTTGTATGTCTCAGTATCCTGAAACGCATTGTCGGCACCCGGGTCTTCAGCGATAACCATATAGTCGCCAGCGTAGTCTGGAATCGCTTCTGGTGAAATAGAAAGATAACCTTGCTCTTCCGCTGATTCTTTCACGTTTTCCGGCATTTTCAGATCCATAGCCTGATAGAGGATTTCCGTTCCACGGGCCCAGTTATCACCATAAACGTAAAACTGTTTATCAAATTTCTCGGTAACTGAGATCGTTGTATCTGCGCCAATGTTGTTTTTGACTTTTTCTCCGAGATCCTCTGCCCGCTTTTTAAAGTCCTGTACCCATTCTTTTGCCTGATCTTTTTTACCGAGCAGCTTGCCGATTTCAATACGCTGATCTAAGTAACCAAGCTCCCCGTATGTGTAGGTGACGGTTGGGGCGATTTCTTCTAATTTATCACTATTTTTGACCGAGGACAGACCAATGATTAAATCTGGATCGAGATTTAAAATCTTCTCGACATTTTCAGCTGAGACAACCTCAGCATCCTTTACCTTATCTTTTAGCACAGGGCTTTTTTTCGCTCCCTGGTCGACGCCAACAATATCGCCATCCAGTGCTGCCACATCCCCGGCAAAGAAGGAGGTCAAAACGACAATGCGTTCAGGATCTTTTGGGACTTCAACAGGACCGTCTTCAGATTCATAGGTTCTCATAGCTTTGTCATCCTGGTCTTTGTCCATAGCTTTATCTTTCTGATTATCATCATCTGATGTCTCGCTGCACGCACTAAGCAAAAGCGCGGTTAAGAGCAGACAAAGGGCAAGTATTTTCTTCATGCTGATTTTCTCCTTTAAGCAGGTTATAGGTTAAACACATAGGTTTATTGGTTCTTGGGTCACGGCAAATATCAGCATCAATCGAGAAAACCTCGCGTAAAACATCACATTGGATAACATCTTCACTCGTACCAGTCTGAACAATGTCGCCATCTTTCATAGCAATGAGATGATCAGCGAATCTGGCCGCCTGATTTAAATCATGCAGCACCATCACGATCGTCCGGCTTTGTTCCAGATTCAATTGCTGAAGAAGTTCCAGCACTTCCAGCTGATGGGCCATATCCAGATAGGTTGTCGGTTCATCCAAAAAGATCATGTCTGTATCCTGTGCAAGCGACATGGCAATCCAGACGCGCTGACGCTGCCCGCCGGATAATGTATCGACTGACTCATTTCTTAACGCAGAAATATTTGTCACATCAAGAGCCCAGTCGATCAGTTCGCGGTCATATTGCTTTAAGCGTCCCAGACCTTTTTGATAAGGATAACGGCCGTAGGAGACGAGCTCGCGTACGGTTAAGCCGTTGGCGCTTTCAGGACTCTGTGGCAAGATAGCCATCTTCTGTGCAAGTGCCTTGGTTTTTTCCTTGGCAATGTCTTTTCCATCAACTAAAACAGATCCGGATTGGTGCGGGATAATACGTGTTAAGGCTTTTAGCAGTGTTGATTTTCCGCAGCCATTTGGTCCAATAATCGTAGTGATCTGATTTTGAGGGATTTCTACAGATAGATTCTCAATGATCGGCTGTTCGCCATAGCCGATCTCGATGTTGTCGGCGTTTACAGAGACCATGACATAACCTCCTATATAATCAAAAGGGCGTGAATTGAAAATAGTTCTCATTACAGTGCTAATGGTACTATAATCTGCCCGCTCTGTCCTGTCAATGACACTCTAAGAGTTATCACAAAATAATCATAAAAAGCATTTATCAGGGATCTAATAAAAGCGAGCTGTACACTTGAGCAGGAGCTGATGGATCAAGGTAAGTTTTAGCGTGATTGACTGCTGTAACA
Organism: Lentibacillus kimchii; assembly: GCF_042666895.1. Classification (GTDB taxonomy): domain Bacteria; phylum Bacillota; class Bacilli; order Bacillales; family Amphibacillaceae; genus Lentibacillus; species Lentibacillus kimchii. Next base: position 255,558 of record NZ_JBHTGR010000005.1, on the reverse strand, counting down.
GCTTCCGTATAAGCCGAGGCTATTAACCGCCACTTGCCGGTATAACCCGCCATATCACCTGCTACGTATACATGAGGCATCTGGGTTTCCATGTCGTTCGAAACGGGTATGCGCCGTCTTTCTAATGGAAACCCCCAGGCTTCAATGGGAGCAGGATCGCAGAAATACACGTCTTTTCGCTCTCGCTTAGTTATCACACCCGGGCCGGCTGCAATTAAAACTGTCTTCGAATGATGCACGTCACCATTTTCCAGTGTCAGTGACAGAGATGCATCAGCGTTGCCACCGATTGCCTTAACCGTACGATTCATAATAATGGACGGATTAAACATTAAGGCCTGTTCTTCCATTTGACTGATAAAATCGGCGCCGCTGATTTTCGGGATGCCGCCAATATCGTAAATCATTTTTTCCGGGTAAAAAGCCGTCACGGTTCCGCCGAGAAAAGGCAGACAATCGATGATTTTCACCGACATGCCGCGCATACCCGCATAATAGGCTGCATACATACCAGCGGTACCGCCGCCAATAATGGTCATGTCATACAACTCTGGCTCTTGCTGCCAATTCATAAGACAAACCCTCTCTCTATCGCTCAAACTCATTCTAGTCTACATTATACCGTAATTGATAATCGTTTTCAATTTATTAAGGCTGGCTTAAGTGAAAATAGTTTGAACATAAGAACAACTGCGATACAATAAAAGGTACACGATGAAAGCGCTGGCCTTGCCAGGTTGTATTAACTTATGACAGGACTGGCTGCACGAAGGAGTGATAAGGATATGGATAAAATCAATTGGATGGATGAAGTTGTCAAACGGCAGGATGAGCTGCTTAAGGATCTGCAAGGGTTTCTCAGTATTAAAAGTGTCCTGAATGAAGAACAGGCTGACTCAGAGGCACCGCTTGGCCAAGGTGTTAAAGATGCCTTGCACTATATGCTGAATTTAGGTGATGGCGACGGGTTTTCCGTCAAAAACGTGGACAACCTTGCCGGTCATCTGGAGATGGGTGAAGGTGAGGAAATGCTCGGTATACTTGGGCATGCTGATGTCGTCCCAGAAGGTGATGGCTGGAGCATGGAACCCTACGGCGCCACAATTAAAGATGGCCGAATTTATGCGCGCGGATCCAGTGATGACAAAGGGCCGACGATAGCAGCTTATTATGGGATGAAAATCGTAAAAGAGCTGGGAGTGCCACTCGATAAGCGCATTCGTCTGATTATTGGAACGGATGAAGAAAGTGACTGGCGGGGTGTTAACCACTACTTCGCAAAAGAGGAAATGCCGGATATGGGTTTTGTTCCGGATGCGGAATTCCCAATAATCTTCGCAGAAAAAGGCTTATCTGATTTTGATCTGGTGCTGCAGGCAGATGCGGAAGCTGCACAAGATGAACGTGTCTTACAAACATTCCAATCCGGCCTGCGTTACAATATGGTGCCTGACCATGCTGAAGCCCGTATCACGGCTCCGCAAAATACACAAGACATGATACAGTCATATCAGCGTTATCTTGCCGATGCTGGACTGGACGGACAGGCCAGTGCTGAGGACGGAGAAATGACGTTCACCCTGAATGGTGTGAGTGCACACGGCGCCGAACCGGCAAACGGTATCAATGCTGGCATACGACTCGCGCAGTTTTTACAGGACCTGCCGCTGGATGCTTCAGGGAAAAAGTTCCTCGAGACAATTGCTGAATTCCGCGGTCAGACTCGTGGTGAAGCATTTAACATGGCGGTTTCTGATGATGTTTCTGGTGATTTAACGATGAATGCAGGCGTCATGCAATATACAAGAGGATCGAAAGGGCGCATTGGCGTCAACATGCGCTACCCGGTAACATTTGATATGGATAAAGGAAAAGAGACCTTAACAAAAGCCATTGCGGCAAAAGATCTCACGATGGAGAACATGACAGATTCCAAACCAGCTTATGTTGAAAAAGATGATCCGCTTGTTCAGACGCTTAAGCAGGTTTATGAGGAACAGACCGGCGAAACGGGCGAACCGCTGGCAATCGGCGGCGGCACCTATGCACGCGCTCTGGACCGTGGTGTTGCTTTTGGCGCGATGTTCCCAGGACGTGAGGATGTTATGCATCAAAAAGATGAATATGCTATCGTGGACGATTTGCTGAAGACAACGGCCATTTATGCCCAGGCGATCTATGAATTGGCAAAGGCAGACTAATGGACCAATAAGAGGAGGTGACCAGTCATGAATTACCCAGAGACATGGGATCTGGACAGTATTTTTCCAGGGGGAACCAAGTCAGAAGAACTGCAAACCAAGCTATCGGCTATAAAGGAAGACATTACTGTTTATCAGACAATGCTTGATGACTACAGCCTGAGCGATAACCCTGCCGCCGAGTCACTAAAAGTGCTTCTCGGGCAGCAGGAGACGATCGGTAAAGGGATCGGACAGGCTGCGACCTTTGTACAAATGTATCATGATGCGTATATGGATGATGAGCATGCTGATGTCGTAATGGGTCAGATTATGGATTTAGAGAGTGAGATGCAAAAGCTTTCCAATACGTTTACAAAACAATTGGTCGCGATACCAGATGCGGACTGGAACGCATTGCTGGAAGATGAATCACTCAATAAGAGAGCGTTTGCGTTGAATGAGATTCGCAGCAAGGGCGAGCGACTGCTGTCTGACGGTGAGGAAAAACTTATTGCCGACTTGAATCAGGATGGTCTGGCTGGCTGGAGCAATCTTTATGACACGGTTGTTTCACTCATGACGATCCCCTTCACTGATCAAAACGGGGAAACAACGGAATTGTCAGTGGGACAGGCAATGAACCGGATGTATACGGATCCCGATGCTGACGTGCGCAAGCAGTTATTTGATAATTGGGAAGCTGCCTGGAGCAAATACGCGCCGATTTTTGCCGACATCCTTAACCATTTGGATGGCTACCGGCTGACCTTGCAGAAGGCGCATAATCGCGGCAGTCACTTAGAAGAGCCACTGGAGTACAATCGGATGACTAAGGAAACGCTGGATGCCATGTGGACAGCTGTTGAAGAGAACAAGCAGCCGTTTATTGATTTTCTTAACCGCAAGGCAAGCGTCCTCGGTATGGATAAACTCGGCTGGCAGGATGTGGAGGCACCCGTCGCCATTAATGGTGTTCAGCCGATGACGTTCACGTTTGATGAAGCTTGTGAATTTGTAATTAATCATTTCGCCAGCTTTAGTACAAAACTGTCAGCGTTTGCCCGGCATGCACTGGAGAACCGCTGGGTGGAAGCGGAAGACCGGTCGAATAAGCGTCCCGGCGGTTATTGTGCACAGCTCCCGGAGTGGGAAGAGTCACGCATTTTCATGACGTTCACCGGTTCTGCGAGTGATGCAAGCACCCTGGCGCACGAATTAGGGCATGCCTTTCACAGCTATGTCATGAAAGACTTGCCTGCGTTAAATCAGGAATATGCGATGAACGTCGCGGAAACAGCCAGCACATTTGCGGAAACGATTATTACGAATGCAACACTTGCTAAAGCTGAGAGCAAAGATGAGAAAATCACACTGCTGGATACGAAACTGGAAAATGCAACGGCAATGTTTTTAAATATTCATACACGTTTCCTGTTTGAAGATGCTTTTCATACGGAGCGGGCCAAGGGCATTGTCTCGGAAAAGCGCATCAATGAATTAATGGTCAATGCGCAGAAGGAAGCATATGGTGATTCCCTGGCCAGCTATCACCCGCATTTCTGGAGCAGTAAATTGCACTTTTTCTTTGATGATGTGCCATTTTATAATTTCCCTTATACATTTGGCTTTTTATTCAGCCTGGGAATTTATGCGGAATATCTGAAACATCCGGAAGGCTTTGAAGATAAGTATATTGCCCTTTTGCAGGATACAGGCTCGATGACTGTGGAAAATCTCGCTTTCAAGCATTTAGGCGTTGATCTTACCAATAAAGCTTTCTGGGAAGGCGGTATCCGCATCATGGCTGAAGACGCTGAAGAATTTATCAGACTGACGGAATAAATCAGGCGGAGCTGGGTCAAAACGAAAGTCATCAATTAGGAGGTTCTTTTCATGCAACGATTTATGTGTAAAGGAAAAATTCATCGGGCGACCGTCACAGAAGCCGATTTGGATTATGTCGGCAGTGTCACGATTGATCGCAAACTCATGAAAGAAGCCAATATTATACCATATGAAATGGTACAGATCGCCAATATACGGAATGCTGCCAGATGGAAAACGTACGCAATTCCTGGACCGGATGGATCAGGACAGATTTGTCTGAACGGCCCGCCTGCCAATTTGTTTTCAGTCGATGATCTCGTGATTATCTTAAGCCAGGGACTGATGACAGATGAGGAAATCGAGGCGATGAAACCGCGGGTTGTGTTTGTTGATGGGGATAATGAGGTGACCAGCATAGAAGAACATGACCTGAGCTCTGAGGAAGCAGAATTGTAACGCAAGACAGCAGGCACGTGTTTACTTGTACATGTGCCTGCCTTCTGTCAATTTACTCAGAGAGCCATGCTTTAGCATCTTCCTTTTGATCTTTTGTATAGAATTGCAGCGACACGCCTGGCAATAGGCGGTCCAATTTCGAATCCGCCTCCATAAGTTTGCTGTCGGAAACAAGCGCAGCCTTATTGATGCTCGTCAGGTGTTTCATCACTTTTAAATCTTCCAGCAGCCCTTTCAGAGTTATGCCTTCCCAGTTTTCGGTTGTGATCAGCAAGTTAATTTTCTCCGTGTCGGCAACTTGATCCTTAAAGAAATCATCGAGCTTCTGCACATCTTCCTTTGTCAGCTTATTTTGAATGGTAACGTCTACATTGGGACTGTACTCAATATTCGCGTTTTCAATCATTTTTTATCACAAACCTCTCACTTAGGTGTTCACAAGCTGGTCCCCCGCTATTATTTACCATTGCGTCATGTTTTATAAACAGAGAAAAGTGGAAGATCCTATTGACGGATGATTTATTAAAAAAGGAGTTATTCATATGGATCAGCAAGTTCAATTGGGTCAATCTGGCATCCGTGTGTATCCAGTAGGTGTTGGTACGAATGCGGTTGGCGGTCATAATATATATCCGAATATGCTTGATGAAGAAGAAGGAAAAGCATTGGTTCGCGAAGCTGTCGGGAATGGCATGAATATGCTGGATACGGCTTATATTTATGGCAAAGGACGTTCCGAGGAGCTGATCGGCGAGACTCTGAAAGACTTTAAGCGGGACGATGTCGTTCTGGCAACTAAAGGAGCGCACGAATTTGTTGGCGACGATGTTGTGATGAATAATCATCCAAAATTTTTGAAGCAGCAGGTCGAGAATAGCCTGCGACGTCTGCAGACAGATTATATTGACTTATTCTACATCCATTTCCCTGATGAGGACACACCGAAATATGAAGCAGTTGGCGCATTAAAAGAATTGCGCGATGAGGGGAAAATCCGCTCCATCGGGGTATCCAACTTTTCTCTGGATGACCTGAAGGAAGCTAATCAGGATGGTTATGTTGATGTCGTTCAGGGTGAGTATAATTTACTGAACCGTGATGCTGAAACAGCAATGCTGCCATATACAGCCGAAAATGGCATGACGTTTATCCCTTATTTTCCGCTGGAGTCCGGTCTGCTGACAGGAAAATACGATAGCACGTCCACCTTTACAGACATCCGTGCCAGCAAGCCGAGCTTCCAGGGTGAAACATTTCAGGAAAATATTAAAAAAGTGGACAAGCTGCGTGACATCGCAAATGACTATGGCGAAGAGGTAGCGCATATTGTTCTTGCCTGGTATTTTTCCCGGCCATCACTGGATGTTGTGATTCCCGGCGCAAAACGGGCTAACCAAGTGCGTGCTAATAAACGTGCAGGCGAGATCCAGCTCACCCAGGAAACCATTGATACGATCGACCGTTTGTTCAGTTAATTGACGCGTACACATACTATTAAGCCAGGCGCATAGAATTGTTATATGTGCCTGGCTTAATCTACCTTTGGGTTTAGTCAAAAAGGACTGATATGATTCGTTTGAACAAAAAAAGCTTCGAGTAGTGACGTGTTTTAAATGTTTTTTGAAAAGTTTGACATTACAAGGTCTAATATTTTTCATTTAACTGATTATTGCACAACTTACCAAACCTATGCTATTTTTTTATTGAAGCGGAAATCTTATAATTTCTAAAAATGAAAGGGGTTGCAATATGGAATACGCTATATCTGGAGCAACATGGTTTTGGATATTTGTCCCTATGCCATTGTTGATAATACTGTCTATCATAACTTTATTTGGAAGTAAAAGGAGGGATTAAACGTGGAAACGTCAACATTGATAACGTTTATTGTTTATCTGATCTTTTTACTTATCATCGGTGTTGTCATGTATCGCCGTACAAGCGATTTATCGGATTACGTTCTTGGCGGTCGGAAACTTGGACCCGGTGTCGCAGCGTTAAGTGCAGGCGCCTCGGACATGAGTGGGTGGCTGCTTTTGGGCCTGCCGGGAGCGATTTATGCGTCCGGATTATCTGAAGCTTGGATGGCAATTGGACTCTCAACGGGTGCTTATCTTAACTGGCAATTTGTTGCCAAGCGTCTGCGCGTTTATACAGAGGTCTCCAATAACTCAATTACTATCCCGGATTTTTTGGCTAATCGTTTCAAAGATAAGTCGCATTTATTAAGAGTGATTTCGGCACTTGTTATTTTATTGTTTTTTCTATTTTATACATCCTCCGGTATGGTAGCAGGCGCCAAATTATTTGAAGCGTCTTTTGGTTTGCCGTATCATGCAGCTCTGCTGATCGGTGCGCTGGTTGTCGTTTCGTATACGTTATTTGGCGGCTTTCTGGCAGTAGCCTGGACAGATTTTATCCAGGGAATCCTGATGTTCCTTGCTCTCATTGTCGTCCCCATCGTAGCTTTAAATCAAATGGGCGGCTGGAATGAAGCAGTTCAGGCTGTTGGAGAGATTAACCCAGACCATTTGAACATGATTCAGGGTGTGGGTGTTATTGCTATTTTATCATCGCTCGCCTGGGGGCTGGGTTATTTTGGTCAACCGCATATCATTGTACGTTTTATGGCATTAAAATCGCCCAAAGATGTTAAGAAGGCTAGATTTATTGGGACGACATGGATGGTTCTGGGTTTGTATGGTTCGATCTTTGTCGGTTTTATTGGCCTTGCCTTCATCAGTACTCAGGACGTATCGGTGCTGAGTCAGTTGGGGATTGAAATAACGACAGAGGACGGACTGCAGGTTCTCGGCGATCCGGAAAAAATCTTTATCGCTTTTTCCCAAATATTATTTAATCCGGTTGTGGCTGGTGTTCTGATTGCTGGTATTTTATCTTCTATTATGAGTACCGTTGACTCTCAGCTGCTTGTTTCGTCGTCAGCTGTAGCTGAAGACTTTTATAAGGCTATTTTCCGCAGAAATGCAAGTGATAAAGAGCTCGTCTGGGTTGGCCGGCTAGCTACATTGCTCATTGCACTGTTTGCCGTATTGATTGCTATCAATCCGGATAGTTCCGTACTTGATCTGGTCAGTTATGCCTGGGCTGGATTTGGCGCCGCATTTGGCCCTATTATTCTTCTGGCTTTGTTTTGGAAGCGAGCGACACGTACCGGTGCTGTTGCGGGGATTCTGACAGGTGCTTTGACAGTTATCGTCTGGGGTGACCTTCTGGAAGGCGGTCTGTTTGACTTATACGAGATCTTTCCAGGCTTCATCCTGAATCTTGTTGTAACGATTGTTGTCAGTCTGTTCACAACCCCTGATCCAGAGATTGAACGGGAATATAATCAGACTCTGGAGAAACTAAACGACTAGGACGGAAAACTATCAGTCAGCTCAAGTGCCTGTTGCCCGGTACTTGAGCTTTTTTTTATCGTGATTAGTATCTGAAATAATCGCCAGCCGTACCGCTATACTTCCCTGCAATCTTGTTATCGTGTATGATCATGGGAGATAAAATGACGCTAAAAGGGTGAGACTGTTGCTTTATAAGTATTTACTGATTTTTTTAGGGGCAGCGGTGCCTTGGCTGGAAGTGATTGTGGTTGTGCCAATCGGTATTGTCTGGGGAATGATGCCATTTTTAGTTATGCTGGTAGCATTTGCGGGCAATATGTTATCAGTGCTTGTTGTCATTTTTGGATTTGATAAATTAAAACGCTGGTATGTCAGACGTCGTGAGGCAAAAGGAAAACAATCTTCAAAGGGCAGTCTCAGAGCGGTAAGGTTTTTTCAGAAATATGGCGTTCCCGGCCTTGCATTACTGGGACCATTTTTAATCGGTACCCATATCTCAGCCTTTATTGGCATGGCTCTGGGTGCATCCAAACGAGCGATGAGCCTCTGGATGGGCGCAGGGATTCTGCTATGGATCATCATTATTGGTGTTGCCACAGCACTCGGATTTGATTTTTTTACGAAAGATTTTTAGCGATGACAACTGCCTCATTGTTTAATTCGGTGTGCTCTATGTTTTATATGGGGCATCCCCTAGTGTCAACATCAAAACAGCTGACTCTGAAGACAGAATCAGCTGCTTTGCCTTATCGGCACCATGTGATTAGACGCGCCGGGTTTCCTGTTTGCCGTACGTTACCAGACCGCCATCCTGCAGATACTTGTCCATGCCTTCTGCCGCACGATAGGCAAATGCGCCAATCGTTTCAGTCGGGTTGTAGTTGCTGTTATGCGGGAAGGACGAACCGCCGATTACGAATAAGTTTTCCATATCCCACATTTGCGAGTATGTGTTAACAGCGGATGTGTCAGGATCATCGCCCATCATCACACCGCCCAGGAAGTGATCGGTGTAAAATTTATGATCAAATGTAGCGTCATCCGCCACCCCGTCCGTGTCAATAATGTCGGCACCCATTTCCTTCATAATCTCACCGCATTTATCCACGCCATGCTGCGCGCGCTTCCGATCCTGCTCATCATATTGCACAGTCACACGCAGAAGCGGGTTGCCCAATGCATCTTTATACGTCGGATCAAGATCCATATACGTGTATCGGTTGGGCAAAAAGCCTGTCTGCGGGGTAATGAATAAGTTGCGATTGTGATAAAACAGATTTTTGTCTTTAAATTCTTTACCCCATGCTGGTGTTCCTCGCGGGACTACATTATGGGCAATCGGCCGTTTGCCCAGCTGGAAATAGTGGACTTCATACCCATGCAGAAAATCAACATCCGAGTGATCCATATTATCACCGGAGAAATCATCGATCGTTGCGCCAAGGGCACCGGCTCCCATGGCCAGGTTAAACTTCTTATCTTTGAAAAAGCCGCGCGCCCCAATATAGGTGGACAAATTGTTGAAATGACCTGTAAAGTTTTTACCGATAATGCCTTCCTGCGTATCTGGATTATACGGTTTGCCAATATCCGACATCAATAATAGTTTATTATTCGTAAAGGTGAAACCAGCCAGTACGACGAGATCGGCAGGCTGGATGTATTCATCACCGCTCGCGTTATCAACGTATTTTAACCCGGTTGCTTTGTTACCATCGTGGATGACTTCGGTAACCGTGGATTCATTGCGAATTTCAAAGTTCCCGGATTTTTTAGCTGTTTCCAGAACCGTAACAATCGGATCGGATTTAGCGCCAAAATCACAGCCATATTCTTCGCAGAATGCGCAATACATGCACGCATTAATGGTCTCGCCATCCGGATTTTTATACTGCTCGGTCACGTTGGCGGATGGCAGATGGTAGGGATGATAGCCGAGATTTTTGGTCGCTTCTTTAAAGAGATTAATGGACATGGTATTTTTCATCGGCGGGTTCGGATACTTATCGGAACGTTCAGGCCCGATGGGATTTTCCTCACCGGAAATGCCAGCCATCTTTTCGAACTTGTCATAATAGGGTTCGAGTTCATCATACGTTATGCCCCAATCCTTAATGGTACAGTCTTTCGGAATCTTCTCTTTCCCGTACTTTTCAACCGTTTTACTGTATATTTCAAAATCATAGGGCAGCCAGCGGAAACTGACACCATTCCAGTGTACGCCTGCACCGCCTGTGTCCGTTCCGAGCCGTGCATCTGAATTGTTTCGGACAGGGCGGGCCGTGTTGTCTATATGACTCCTGGCAGTTACGGTTTCCTTGGATAAATCCTGCATCAATTCATAGCGAATTGAATATTTCAGTTCGTCTTTGGTACCGACAAAGTCATCTTTTGTTTGTTTTTTGCCTCGTTCCAGTGAGACGACCTGATAGTCTTTTTTTGTCAGCTCAGCAGCGGCAATACCGCCAGCCCAGCCAGTGCCGACAATGACAGCATCAACTTTTTCTAACTCTTGAGCCATCTATTTCACCTCCGCGGTTATTAACTGTTCTTTTGATAATCCGTCAGGCTGACAGGTTCCATATCGACAAATTCATCTTTCTCAATGACATTTCTATAAGAGGTTTGAGCGCCCGGAAAATCCTTCATGCGCCAGCCATCCATATTTTTGTTTCCCCCGTATAACGGATCGCAGAAGGCGCCTTCCTGTGTTGCCTGTTTTAACAGAGCGAAGAAGCCATCTGAGGGAACGGTATTCATCTCGATTTTACCGTCCTCCAAGTCGCTCATAATCTCGCTTTTTTGATCATCATTGGCCTGGTCAAATGTGGTATCAAACCGTTTCTGACTTGTCCTGTTCATTTGCCGCAAGCCTTCTAAGAAGATTTTACCGCGATTTTCCCTGGCGTAGTCCGCTTTGCTATCAGACTCGAGATTATCATGTTGTTTGGCGAAAGGCCCTCGTCGGTAATCGTCACCATTGATGCCCCAACTGCCGGCGAGCTGCCTGTCGATGTAGTAAGGCACATCCAGTTCAATCGCACCTGGACCGTTATCATCCTTTGGAAAAATGAGCTCAGTCGCCTGTTCCAGCACGACGAAATCTTCAAATCGGTTAAAAAACATCCGTGCCCGGTCCGGCTGTCTATTGTCAGTCTGTTTGCTCTCTTTTTCCGTGTCTTCTGATATGAATTGATCAGTCAGAAATCCACCCAGCAGTGAGCCGCCGACAACACCGCCGGCTGCAATGCCTGTATTCTTAAGAAATTTCCGGCGTCCCGGATCTTCTGTATTTTTGTCCGCCATGTGAATCACCTTCTTTTCACGCTTTATAGTCAGTATTTTCCTGTAACTGATTTTCTATACAGGTGTTCCGCTAACTGTTAAGCATATCTGGTTTTCTGTGTGCCATGTACCAGCATGCCGCCATCACCCTGCAAGTACTGATCCATACCTTCTGCAGCGCGGTAAGCCAGTGCGCCAACGGTTTCAGTCGGATTGTAATTGCTGAAGTGAGGGAACGATGACGCGCCGACAACAAACAGGTTTTCCATATCCCACATTTGGGAGTAGTTGTTGACAGCAGATGTTTTCGGATCATCACCCATAATCACGCCACCGCCAAAGTGCCCGGTTGTATAGGAATTATTGAACGATACATCATCCGCAATCTCATCAGGCTCAATAGTGTCCGCGCCCATTTTCTTCATAATGTCCTGGCATTTTTTCACGGCATAGCGATTGAGCTGACGATCCTGATCGGTATACTGATACGTCACACGGAGCAACGGATTGCCGTAAGCATCATCGTATGTGGGATCCAGGTCCAAATAATTAAATGTCCATGGCAATGACCCGGCAAGGGCGTTCACATATAAATTGCGGTTCGTGTAAAACAGGGATTGATCTTTAAAGGATTCACCCCATGATTCAACATCGCTGGGAACGGCGTTATTTTCTATCGGGCGATTACCAGTGGTTTGTATTTGGATCTCAAACCCATGCAGAAAATCCAAATCGCTGTGATCAATATTATCGCCGCTGAAATCGTCAATCGTAGCCCCCAGCGCTCCGGCTCCAGCAAAGTTATTAAACTTTTTGTCATCGAAAAAGCCACGTGCGCCAAGGTACGTAATATTATTAAAATGACCCGTAAAGTTCTTTCCGATAATACCTGTACCGTTCTCAGGATCGTAGGGTTCGGCGATGTCTGACAACAGCAAGAGACGTGTGTTCGTGAAAACAAATCCGGCCAGTACAACAATATCTGCCGGCTGTTTGTATTCCTGGCCGGTCGAGGTATCGATATACTGCAGGCCAGTCGCGCGATTGCCGTCATGGAGCACTTTCGTGACAGAGGCTTGATTGCGGAGTTCATAGTTTCCTGTTTTTTGCGCTGTCGGCAGAACAGTGACAATCGGATCAGCTTTAGCGCCGAAATCACAGCCATATGTTTCACAAAAGGCACAATACACACAGGCATTAATGGTCTGGCCGTCGGGATTTTTATATTGCTGTGTCACATTAGCCGACGGAATATGGTAGGGGTGGTATCCCAGCTCCTCTGTACTGTCTTTAAACAGGCGAATTTGTGGTGTATCTTTCATAGGCGGATTCGGGTAATCATTTGAGCGCTTGGGACCAATCGGATTGGGTTCACCGGATATGCCCGCCATTTTCTCGTACTGGCCATAATAGGGTTCCAGTTCATCATAAGTGATACCCCAATCCTGCAGTGTCATATCGTCAGGGATTTTGTTCTTGCCGTATCGATCAACTGTCTGACTGTAAATTTCAAAGTCGTAAGGCAGGAAGCGAAAATTAACGCCATTCCAGTGTACCCCGGCCCCACCGGTATCTTTGCCGAACAGGGCATTCTCGTTATTCCGGACGGGAAGAGCTGTCTGATCAGAAGAACCTCTGGATGTGATGGTTTCCTCCGTCAGATCCTGCATCATTTCATACCGTCGGGAAAAGCGCAGCTCATCTTTTGTGCCTATGTAGTCTTCCTGCTGTTTCTTTTTGCCGCGTTCCAAACCGACCACCTGATAGCCTTTTTTGGAAAGTTCCGCAGCGATAATACCGCCGGCCCAGCCGGCACCGACAATGACAGCGTCCACTTTATCTTTCGTTTTTACCATGGTGATGCCTCCCTGGAGATCTTAGTGTCCCTGATAGTTGTTCAGACTAACAGGTTTTAAATCTGCAAATTCATCCTGTTCGATGACGTTGGCATAAGACGTTTGCGCACCAGGAAATTCTTTCATTTTCCAGCCTTGCATGTTCTTATTGCCGCCATGCATTGGATCCGAATAAGCCCCTTCTAGTGTTGCCTGCCGCAGCAGGATAAAGAAGTTTTCAGCTGCCACACCGTTCATGGCAATCGTGCCTTTTTGGATATCTTTTATTATCGCAATTTGCTGATCTTTATCGGCCTTATCAAAGGATGTCTCAAAACGTTTCTGACTGACATGATTCATTTTGCGTATGCCTTCCAGAAAAATGTCACCGCGTGTCAGTCTGGATTGATGGCGCTGATTCTCTGTTTCCAGCTTTTTATCCTGTCCTTGGGCACCTTGAGGATTGGGCGGCAGACTTTCTTGTTCTTTTCCTTTAACATTCTCGACCGCTTCATATTTGATAAAAGGTGCCTGCCGGTAATCTTTGGCGTTCATGCCCCAGGATCCGGCCAATTGACGATCAATAAAGTAGGGGACATCAAGGTCGATCGCACCAGGTCCGTTTTTATCTTTGGGAAAAATGCGCTCGGTAGCTGCTTTCAGCACTGCAAAATCCTCAGGCCGATAAAAGAATTGCTGGGCTTGCTGGAAGCTTGATTCATTATTCTCAGTTTCTTTTTGGGTCGACTCGTTATCTGTGAATTGGGTCGTCAGAAATCCACCCAGCAGTGAGCCGCCGACGACACCACCGGCTGCAATGCCTGTGTTCTTGAGAAATTTCCGACGTCCCGGATTTTCTGTATCCTTATCCGCCATATAGATCACCTTCTTTGATACTAGTCATTTATAGTTATTTCCATAAAATGAATCTATATACGGAATTTCAAAGAGAATGCGGTAAGAATGTTGGGCAAAAGGCGGATGTCTGTTAGTCATTGACGTGTTATACTCAATCTAGTAAAGGGGGGGAAGAATTCATGACATTTGAAGCTATACTGCCATCTTTAAAAGCAGGGGGAAAAGTGATTCGTACAGGCTGGAGCGGATCTGAACAGTATGTCAAACTCATCGGCGAAAGCACTTATGAGGGGGAAACGCTGAATCCGTATATGCTAATTAACGTCGAAGGGGAAGGCTATACGATGTTCACCCCGGCAGTGTGTGATATATTAGCAGATGACTGGGAAATGGTTGACTGACGCATGACTCGGGATTGAAGTGATAGGTGTGCATTTGTCACAGAGCTTATCACGTCTCGACACGTGTCCAAAGAAATGGTATGAACGGAGGCGGCTGTTATGTTTGACGACTATAACGGTAAAGTGGTTTTTGTGACAGGAGCTTCGTCCGGTATTGGCTCAGCCCAGGCACAGCGATTTCTAGAGTGCGGTGCATGGGTATTTGGATTTGATAAACAAGCTGAGGGTCTGTACGAACTGGATGCTTTACATAAAGACCGCTTCAGCTATTTTATTGGAAATACCGCTGACAAGGAGGCCGTGACTGCGGCGGTAAACCAATGCCTGTCGCAATTTCAGACGATTGATATATTGCTGAATACAGCGGGTGTGTTAGACGGCTATGCCCCCACTCTGGATACGGACGAAGCGTTGTGGGATACCGTCCTGGATACTAATGTTAAAGGTATGTACACTGTGACGAATGCTGTACTGCCGCAAATGCTTGAACAGGGGACAGGCGTTGTTATTAATATGGCCTCTATCGCAGGACTTGCTGCGGGCGGCGGTGGAGCAGCCTATACAACGTCCAAACATGCGATTATAGGATATACCAAGCAGCTTTCTTATGATTACAGCCGCTCCGGGATACGGACAAATGCGATTGCACCCGGCGCGATTCGAACGCCGATGAATGCAGCTGACTTTGCCGGAAAGGGCGAAACGGCGAATTGGGTAGCCAATGAGACGCCTGCAGGCAGATGGGCGATGCCGCAGGAAGTAGCTGATCTGACGCTGTTTGTTGCCAGCTCTAAAGCGGATTATATGCACGGAACAGTACTGCCGCTGGATGGCGGCTGGACAGTCTAATACGTCTGCTGTCTGTTCAGTCCTAACAGTGCTGTCATTTAATGTTAAATCGCTGGTCAGAACCCAGCACTGCGGCACTTCTGCTTCTTTGGCCGCAGTTATGACTAAAATAGCTGTTTGCTATTTTACAAAGGAGATACTGCAAATGAATAAATCGATTGATTATTCGCTTCACCCGTCACTTCTATCAGCGTCAGAGATGACAAAAATAGCACTGGTGACCGCCTTATATGTCACGCTTACATCTCTTCTGGCTGTTGTTAGTTTTGGGGCGATACAGCTCCGCTTATCAGAAATGTTCAACTATCTTGCACTGTACAATAGACGATACGTAATTGCTGTCACCATGGGTGTTCTGATTGTTAATTTTATGTCGCCTACATGGGTTCTTGACGTCCCAATCGGTACTGCAGCAACCCTCTTGGTATTGCTATTATGCCGTTTCCTTACGAGGCGCATCAAACATGACATTGTGAAAATTGTTATGACGGCGCTTGTATTTTCATTCTCTATGTTTACCGTTGCCGCTCAGCTTGTGATTTTGTTTGATTTGCCTTTTTTCTATACGTGGCTGACAACAGCTCTGGGTGAACTGTTATCGATGACGATAGGCGGCATGATGGTTTATTTCCTGAGTCAGAAAATTGACTTGACAAAATAGGTATTGTGACGATGCTCTTTAATATGAGGACAACAAGACATGTTAGCATTTTTGGTGTTTGAGCTTAAAATAAGCCATCTGTTAAAACACGAAAGAGGGGATACGATGTCCATCCACTGCCAGCTTGACTTTGACGACGTGCTGGCCTTGCAGCGACATGTCGTCAAGCATTCATATACGCATTATATTAAAAAAACGTATTTTAAATGGATCTCAGCCGTTTTGCTTTTTTTAACTATTTGGTTTATATTTCAGGTAACCTTGACATCGGCTATGGCTGGGGCTGTCATTACGGCGGTCTATGTGTTTATGTTTCCTGCGCTATACGTGGAAATAGTCATGGCACGGGCAAAAAGTCAGATGCAAAACCAGGATCTGTCGCATATCATTGGTCAGTGTGACATGACATTGACGGAAGAGGGAATCGATCGGGAGAAAGACGGCACCATAACGCATTTCAATTGGGATCAATTTATCAAGCTTGGCGAGGATGATCAGCATTTCTTTTTGTATAAATCTGATCTGCAAGGATTGATCCTGCCCAAGAAGCCGGCTGATAAAAATCAGGATGACATCGCTGCTTATCAGGCGCAGATTAAAGGCCATGTCAATCCGACCGGCTCAACTAAGTCAAGTGCCATTACGGAGACGAGTGGAAAGGATAATAGTGAGCCTGCAAAGGATGACTAGTGAAGCAGAACAAAAAACACCGCTTGACGGCTGAATGCTCAAGTCAAGCGGTGTTTTCTTGTTATGATGGATCAGCTACTTTAACGAGCTGCTTACCAATATTCTCACCTGAAAACAGACCAAGAAACGCATCCGGTATGCTGTGAAAGCCTTCTTGGATCGTTTCTTCATAAGTCAGATCACCATTCGCAACAGCTTTAGCGAGAAATGCGTAAGCCTCATCGAAATGATCACTGAAATCGCCGACTAACAGTCCTTGCATTTTGACTCGGGATTTAACCAGGAACGGCTGGACGCGCAGTCCGATATCCTGTTCACCATCCTTTAGATTATACGATGAGATAGCCCCGCATACCGGGACACGCGCAAATGTATTTAACAGCGGCAGGATAGCATCGCCAATTTCGCCGCCGACATTTTCATAATACACATCAATGCCATCCGGGCAGGCATTCTGCAGCTGCTGCGCTACATCGCCTTTTTTATATTGAACAGCCTCATCATAACCGAGTTGTTGGGTAATGTACGCTGCTTTTTCCTCAGAGCCGACAATACCAACGGCACGTGCACCGGCTTGTTTGGCCAGCTGACCGGCAACCTGGCCGACTGCTCCAGCGGCACCTGAGATGACCACAGTCTCACCGGGTTTCGGTTCGCCGATATGCATCATGCCAAAATAGGCAGTCAATCCGGGCATACCGAGAATACTGAGGGCAGCACTCGGGCTGAGGCCATTTGTATTAACTTTGCTGACATCGTCTGCGTCCAGGACATGATATTCCTGAAAAGGCAGGCTGCTCCTGACAATGTCGCCTTGTTGCAGCTGATTGCTCTTTGACTCAATGACCTCAGCAACAATGCCGCCATCCAGGGGTTTGCCGACCTCAAACGGTGCCACATAGGATTTCGTATCGGACATACGTCCGCGCATGTAAGGGTCAACCGATACATACAGCGTTTTTAACAACACTTGATTGGCTTCTGGTTCACCAACGTTTGTTTCCACGAATTTAAAGGTGTTGTCATCTGGCATACCGTTTGGACGTTCATTTAATAGCAACTGTTCTTGTGTCATTATTAGCCTCCAATTATGTTTCGAATAAACATGCAGCAAGCGGCTTCTCGGATTAGGCCGTCACCATTTTTATAACTGCTGCAGACTGTCTTGAATAGGTGTCTGGCCGCCGATTACTTTGAATTCCTTGCCAATTGACGCATCATTTTTGAGCGATTCTAATATCACATTGGCTATATCTTCACGCGGGACGTCAGCAGCGTCAACAGCGGTTCCAGTATGAACCTTTCCAGTACCGGCGTCATTCGTCAGTGTGCCTGGATGGATCATGGTATAGTCAAGTCCAGCGTTCCGCAAGTGTTCGTCTGCGTAGTGTTTGGCAATGACATAGGGAGCAAACGAATCGGGAGCGTTCTGAATAGCCCTGCGTGTTGTATCAAAGGAGCTGATCATTACAAAGCGCTTCACACCAGCCTGTTTAGCGGCTTCGATGGTTTTAACTGCACCATCCAGATCTACCATGATCGTTTTGTCTTTCCCTGTTTTCGGTCCGGACCCGGCTGTAAAGACAACTGCGTCCACATCGTCAGCGGCTTGGGTGATCTCGTCAATCTCACCTTCGAGGTCTGCGATATATGTTTCAGCACCGAGTTCTTTAAAATCGGCTTCCTGCTCTTGTTTTCGCAGCATCGCTCGCGCCGTATGACTGCCACTGGCCTGAATGGACTGCACTAAATGTTTTCCGATTTGGCCATTTGCGCCAACAACTAAGATTTTCATGTTCTCATCCTTTCCTGAGAATGGGATATATTTATCAACTATACCCTAAAAAAGCAGCTTTTAATCAGAACGATGCTTTTTGGCTGTAGCTGGGACAAAAGGTCTGTTTCTGGGAAGGTTCACTTTTGTCCTAATTTGTTACCGACACAATAATAAATTATATGGATCAAATTAGCTAAAAATCTGTTTATAGCGTGTGCACCCAAATGTCTCTGATGCAAGGGGGACCGGCATGTGTCAGAATTCGGCACGTTTTTTGTTTTATACTGGATTCAAGAGTGCAATATCATGCATGATCGCGTATAATAGCAGACGAACATGTCGAATTATGTATTTACGTAATCCTGTATGGAGGGTCGATATGGGTATTTTTCATAAAAAGCCTGACAAATTCGCGGCGTACTTAGTCGATTTTGGACGTTATCTTAATGAAGCAACCAGCTATTTTCTGGAATTTAAAGTGCAGGACGCTGACACACTGCAGGAATTTGCCGCGACGATGAAACAATATGAGTCGGGTGCTGACGACAAGGTACATAATATTCTCCGGGATCTTAATCATGTTTTTATCACCCCTATTGAACGAGAAGACATCATGCAGCTGACCATGAGTCTTGATGATGTCATGGATGGTATGGAAGAATTCACAGCTTTGATGGACATTCACCAGATTTTTTCATCCGACACCCACATTGATCAATTTTCAGATTACATCCAAAAATGTGCAGGCGAAATTGGTTCAGCCTTGGAATTACTTGCTGCTAACAATCTCGAAGCTATGGAAAAGCATGCTATTCAAATAAAAGATTACGAAAGTACTTGTGATAATTTACACCGCCATTCCATGAAAGAATTATTTCAGAAGGAAACGAATGCTATAACCGTCATTCAATACAAAGAAATTTATGAAACACTGGAACAAATCGCCGACTATTATGAGGATGTCGCAAATATTTTGCAAAGCATTATCATGAAGAACGCATGATGAGAGGTATCGCACGATTATGAACAGTTTACTCGTGATTGTCGTTTTGATCGTTATAGTTGCACTGGCATTTGATTTTATTAATGGGTTTCATGATACGGCCAACACGATTGCTACGGCTGTATCAACCAAAGCACTGACGCCGCGCGTTGCGATTACACTGGCGGCTGTTATGAATTTTCTTGGAGCGCTGACGTTTACGGGCGTGGCGCAGACAATTACGAGCGGCATCGCGAATCCATTTGATCTGGAAAACGGGACAACCGTGATTCTGGCTGCATTGATATCCGCTATTATCTGGAATTTGATCACCTGGCTGTTTGGCATTCCCAGCAGTTCCTCACATGCTATTATTGGAGCTATTGCCGGAGCAGTGATTGCCTCGGATGGTTTTGGTGCGGTACAGTTCGGCGGGTTTATTTCGATTGTTGAAGGACTGATCTTGTCCCCGCTGGTCGCATTTGGTGTAGGTTATATTTTATATTCGATTATTAAGCTTATATTCAAGAATCGCAACTTGGCTAAAACCAATAAGCAATTCCGGCGTGTCCAAATGCTAACAGCAGCTGTGCAATCTTATGCCCATGGTACGAATGATGCCCAGAAGTCCATGGGGATTATTACGATGGCGCTTATTGTCGGGGGCATGCGTACGTCGACCGAAGTGCCGTTCTGGGTTCAGGTCAGCTGTGCAACCGCGATGGCGCTGGGAACATCCATTGGCGGCTGGCGCATTATCAAAACAGTTGGCGGCAAAATTATGAAGATCCGGCCGGTTAACGGTGTGGCTGCCGATTTGACGGGCGCATTCACGATTTTCGGTGCCACCTTAGTTCATTTGCCAGTCAGTACGACACACGTTATCTCTACCGCTGTCATGGGTGTGGGAACAGCTCATCGCATTAAAGGTGTTAACTGGAGTGTTGCCCAGAGCATGATTGTCACCTGGGTGATTACATTGCCTGTGACTGCTTTGATCGGGGCTCTTATACTGTATTGTCTGCAATTATTGCCTTTCTTTTAAAGCATGACAGCTATCACAGGACTCTCAACACGGCATAGAATGGAGAACATAAGGAGGTTCGAACCTATGTATCCATATGTTTATAATCCAACGTACCATTATGATCCATTCAGAAATGCAATCCCAAACCCAAACCCATATCCAAGCCCAAACAACGCAAATGCAAACACAAGTGCAAATGCAAGAGCCCATGCAGAAATTAAGGGAAGCCCTCTGGCGCCCAATTTGCGTGGGTATGTCAAATTCACAGATGTGCCTAACGGAACGAGGGTAAGTGTTAGGGTCATGGGACTGCCATCATATCAGGAAGCTCAAAACGATCAGGCTCCGATTGGTCCGCATGGATTTCATATTCATGAAGATGGTGCTTGTTCTATCGGGGATAACTCAGATCCGTACCAGTCGGCTGGCGGTCATTGGAGTCCCGACGATCAGCCGCACGGTAATCACGCAGGTGACTTTCCGGTGTTGTTTTCCAATAATGGGCACGCCAGAATGACTTTTTTTACTGACCGTTTTAAAAGCAGCGATGTCACCGGCAAGTCCATCATTATTCATCAAAACCCGGATGACTACCGTACACAGCCGGCAGGCGATGCTGGAAAACGTATAGGCTGCGGTGTTATTAACGCGTATTAACGCCTTTCATCGTGTTTGATTACGATTGGCCACATAGGGGCTGTTCGACCTTCTCGCTGGACGGGTGGGCCCGAACAGCCCAATTAGTAGCTGATTTCTGTTAAACTAACAGTCAGAAACGACTAATGAAGGGAGATGGCGGGTATGACAGACTGGCGGGCAGCCTATCAGAGATGGCTGGACAAGCCGGATCTTGATCAGGATATGAAGGAGCAGCTGCATGCACTTGCAGGTCAGGAAGACGAACTGGAAGATTGCTTTCATAAATATCTTGAATTTGGGACGGGTGGTATTCGCGGAGTGCTCGGACCGGGGACGAACCGGCTGAATCTTTATACAATCCATAGAACAGCAGAAGGATTGGCGCGCTGGATCGATGATGACGGGGATGCGGCCAGAGATAGAGGTGTGGCCATTGCCTATGATGGCCGCTATAGGTCGAGAGACTTTGCTTTTGACGTAGCTATGACGCTCGGTTATCATGGCATTCGCTCGTATGTCTTTGCGTCATTGCGGCCAACGCCGGAGCTGTCATTCGCGGTACGGCACTTGCATGCCGCGGCTGGTGTGATGATCACGGCGAGTCACAATCCGCCTGAATACAATGGCCTTAAAGTGTACGGGCCTGATGGCGGCCAGATTATTTCAGAAACGGCTGATGCGATTGTTCGGAAGGTGAATGCGGTCGAGGATGAACTGGCAGTTCAGACGGTTAATAAGGAAACTTTGTCTGACAGCGGCTTGCTGCAAATGATTGATGAGGATATAGATGAAGCTTACCTTAGCCAGCTCCAGACAGTTGCAGAAAATCCGGATGTGATTCAAAAAGCGGCAACTGATCTGGGAATTGTTTATACACCCTTGCACGGAGCAGGTCTCCCATTAGTCAAAGACAGCTTACAGATGATGGGCTTCAAGCATGTGTATACAGTAGCGGAACAAGCAGAGCCGGATCCTGAGTTTTCCACTGTCGCCTCACCCAATCCAGAAGAACATGCAGCGTTTGAACTGGCCATTCGTGATGGTGATAGGTACGACGCTGATATTCTGATCGGGACAGACCCGGACGCTGACCGGATGGGTGTTGCCGCTAAAAACAGGGACGGGCTTTATCAGGTGCTGACAGGTGATGAAGTGGGAGCACTCATGCTGCACTATCTCCTGACCCAAAAAAGACAAAAGGACGAACTACCTGCTAATGCTGCCGTTATTAAAACAATCGTCACATCAGAGCTGGGACGTGCTATTGCCAGCGCCCATGGCATTGAAACGATTGATACCTTAACCGGGTTTAAATATATTGCTGAACAGATTGAAACGTTCCATGAGACAAAATCACAGCAGTTTTTGCTCGGGTATGAGGAAAGCTACGGCTACTTAATCCATGATTTTGTTCGCGATAAAGATGCGGTGCAGGCAAGTATGCTGATCGCCGAAATCGCTGGTTACTATAAACTGCAGGGTATGACACTTCACGAGGCTTTAATGGCACTCTTTGCAGCATATGGCTATTATCAGGAAGATCTGGCTTCGCTAAAGATGACAGGCCAAACAGGTTCGAGCAGGATTGACGCTATCATGGAGACGTTTCGCAGTCATCCACCCGAAACGGTCGCCGGCAAACGCGTGCTTGCGTCTGAAGACTACCAGACGAACCTTCGTCATGACTTGCTGAAGGGCGAAACAGCCAGAATCACCCTTCCAAAAGCCAACGTGCTCAAATACAAATTAGATAATGACGCTTGGTTCTGCCTGCGCCCATCTGGAACTGAGCCAAAGATTAAGTTCTATTTTGGGGTTAAGGAAACAAGTTTAGAGACAAGCCATGATGTGCTGCAGCAGTTAAAAGATGATGTGCTGGGGATGGCTAAAGATGCATCATCTTAATGGCTGATGGATTCTTCGGATCGATGAGGTATTTAGGAAGGGGAGGAGGGAGCAGCTGCTAAGCGCCTCCCTCAGGCAAACAGATTGGATGGTGTCCTGTTATATGGCTAAATCATTGACAACTCTGTCTATTTCTTGCTCGCCAGCTGATTCCCAGCGGCTTTTATCAGTAATATTGCCATCTCTGTCAAGCGGTGTCTGGAATTGGTTGAAGCCTGTTGTTGACAACAAGGCATTTTCCTCCCACTCTAATCCAGTGTTGACGACATGTTTGATGACATAAGGCGTCCGGAATTCTAAGTAGGCTTTAGCGCTGTCGAGTTCGCCATCGATGACATCGAACGGAATCCGGACATAGATAGTTTCAGCATCCTCACGGCATAGAATCATGTCGAATTTTCCACGGTCATACTCCCAGTTCCCACAAAGTGAATAGCCATTCGATCGAAACGCCCGGTATACATCACCGAAGTAAGCCTTTTTGCCCTCAATCTTTGTATCCAATTTTAGCATGTGCGTCTACTCCTTGATTGTTAGTGACTGTTAGTTTTTCCAGATAATCAGATGACCATACGTTCAAATCAGATTGCTAAAGCTCAACCGTTTTGGGTTCAACACCTTTTTTATTCATGACCCTTATCGCAACGGGTGTGATTTCGAGCACAATAT
Source organism: Lentibacillus kimchii (assembly GCF_042666895.1). GTDB lineage: Bacteria > Bacillota > Bacilli > Bacillales > Amphibacillaceae > Lentibacillus > Lentibacillus kimchii. Next base: position 232,152 of record NZ_JBHTGR010000005.1, on the reverse strand, counting down.
AACTGGGATCATCTGGACCTTTAAACCAGTTTTCCATATAATCAGTCCATAACTCCTGTTTAAGATGTTCATCATCGCTTAAAGAGACTTTTCCTTCGTACTCCACGTAATCATCACCAAATCCGTCACCCTCGTAGCCCAGCAAAATATGTGTATAAGGATTCGCCTTAATTTCCTCTGTTTTGTGTGTTTCAGAGCTTGTTGCTGTGTAAAGTGTTAAACCTTTGCGAATAAATGTCATATAGCGCGAGTGCGGTTTATTCTGTTTAATAGTTGCCATCGTACCAACGGCACTGTCATCGATTATTTTTTCTGCGGTTTCTTTTATGTCCTGCTGGCTCATGTGAGCACTCCTTCCAGTATCAACATTATTAAATGATTTCAGCCTATCCAGAGCTGTTACCTATAGGTTTTCACTTAAGCGCAATCCTATACATCTGTATTAACAGCCTGTGAACGGAAATCCTACAAAAAACGCAAATATTACGAAGGGAGGATGCAGCTATGAAACTGCTTCTGATTGCAGGGAGCATTGTTTTGCCCGTCGTTATGTACGTAACACAAAAATACTGGGGCGGGCTCTTGTTTCTGTTTAATCTGGCAGGGCTTCTGGCCGCCATTATATTTGTTGATATCGCTTCACTGGCGATTCATGACATTATAAAAAATGGCACCGTCATGATGACAGATATTCATGCGATTTTTTTAAATCCCTGGTTTTTGATCACCGGTGCCTACTTAGGGGTATACGCTATTTTTTGGCTGCTGTTAGCAGTTATTGACGATTAAGCAGTAATCTGCTGTTCAGTGACAACAAACCATTTGTCACTCCGGTTCATACAGTACAACAGGAGTGATATTTATGGATTCAGCCTGGGCTTTTCTGCAGGAAATGATCCAGCTTTATGTAATTGGGATCATCGGCTTTACAGTTCGGAAAACAGGGATATTGAATCAGGCAACGGATCATGTTTTAACGCAGCTCATATTATATGTCACCCTTCCTGCTTTGATTTTATTCTCCCTGGCTATACCTTTCTCGTATGCTTTGATTAATGAATTTCTTTTACTGTTGGGGATGTCAGCTTATATCCTGCTGGTGGCTGTGTGTCTGGCCAGATGGATGCGGCGGCACTCCGATCTGTCAGCCCGCAAAGGAAGTGTTTATGAAGGTCTGATCATATTTGGCAATCAAGGCTATATTGGTTTTGCGGTGATATTTGCAGTCTTCGGGGAAGAAGGGATTGTTTATTTAACACTGTTTAATATCATTTATTTTATCCTCATATGGACATATGGTATTTACTTATTCACAAAGGACAAAAAGCAGGTGAACTGGAGAAGGCTCGTACGCAACCCGGGTATACTCGCTACGCTAACCGGCCTGCTGGTTTTGCTGCTTCCAGTCAGCTGGCCCGGCTTCATAGCCAGCACATTGGAAAGTGTCGGAAAAACGACCGTACCCTTGTCGATGATTTTGATTGGCAGCTTAATCGCCGGCATAACGTATCGCGACATTGCCTTTATGGTGAAAGATAAATATCTCTGGCTGGCAGGGGCGGCAAAACTGCTCATTATTCCGCTGCTTTTACTGCCATTCAGCCTGTTTTCGGTTCCGTTTTCGCTGCTTCTGGTAGCTGTTCTCACAGCTGGTATGCCTTCTGCTCCCACGATGTCGCTTTATGCACAAAAATTCGCGGCAGATGCCCATTTTGCCTCAATTGGGGTAATGATCTCCAGTATGTTCAGTATCATCACAATTCCGCTGTTATATGCCGTCGTTCATGTCATTTATATGTAATCCAGATTTATACGAGAAAAGGAGACATAAGAGAAATGATTAATTCTAAAGCTGAGTGACGTTAACATGAGGGGGGGGAGAAGCAACGGTGAGACCCCAGAGTGCGAGCACGAGGAGGCTCATCAGCTCTCCTCGGCACGCTGCTGCTGCAAATGCATGTCACCATCTGTGATCGCATAAACTTTATCGCAATATTCAAGCAGCCGGGTGTCATGGGTCACGACAAGTGTTGTCTTATTGCGTTTCTGGCTTAAATCCTGCAGCATTTTCATCACGTCAAACGCCCGCTCGGAATCCAGCGAAGCGGTCGGTTCATCAGCCAAAAGGATGCTGGGATCTCCGTACAGGGCTTTGGCAATCGCAACACGCTGCTGTTCACCACCGGACAACTCAGAGGGATACTTGGTTCGCAGCGATTCAATTCCCAGTGACTGATAGACATCCAGCAAAGCCTCTTTAGAAAGATTATGTGACTTTACTTTATCCAGCAATTCCATTTGTTCATCAACTGTCAGGAAGGGGACCAGATTGGATGCCTGCAGGATAAAGCCGATTTCCTGCAGACGAATCTGTGATCGCTTCTTTTCTGTAAGCTGTGTTACGTTGCGTCCATTAATGGTCACTTCACCGTGACTGGGTGACTGCAGCCCGCCAGCGATTGTCAGAAAAGTACTTTTGCCGGATCCTGATGGGCCGATCACCACAATCAGTTCACCGCTTTCGGCTGTGAAATCAATCTGTTTCAAGGCCTCAACGACGGTACGGCCTGAGCCAAAAACTTTATCGACGTTATGCATTTCGAGTGCTGGCATCTTTTAACCTCCTATCGCTTGCAATGGATTTATTTTGGCAATTGTCCGGACTGAAATAAAAGTACCGACTATTGATACGGCAATCAAAACCATTCCGTAAAGCAGCATGGTTAAATAATCAAATTGGATCGGGACGGCGGACGGTAAAAAGAATCCGGTCACAATTGTCAGCAGAAAACCGGTCACAACCCCGGCCAGCGCGAGTTGAGACGTCTGGATTATGACGGAATTGGCCAAGTACCGGCCAGGAATGCCTTGGGCTTTCATAACCCCGAACATACTGATTTTCTGAATCGTCAGGACGTATAGGAAAATAGCTAAAATGACAGCACAGATAATAAATAGAAAATAAATCATAAAGGTGAGCGTCAGATTTTGTGCCGTATAGCCTGGAAGATTCTCAATGAACGTTGGGATACCCACAACTTCCAGTGCGTCATCTGCAACTGAAACATCGTCTAAATGATCGTCACGAACAACAAAACCGTTAACCGGCATACCCTGGCTGTCGCGAACTTCTCCTGAACGCACGTGCTGCATTGTTCCAAAGTCTGTGTATAAAGCCGGTGCTGCATTAAAGCGGGCATTATCAGTCAAGCCTGTAATTGTCAGGGTCTCGTCGGATGATGATATGTTTAGTTCATCGCCAATCGAAAATCCTTCATCCAGTAATGAGTCATCCGCAATTACCTCGCCTTCTTTTGCAAACGCTTTGCCTTTAGTAACGTCAGGTGCAATAAAGGCGTCCTGCTGAAGACCAAGGAGCGAGACATTGGATTTATGATCCCCGTCACTGGCAATCGCACTTAGCTGACCTATTGCCGCTGATTCATCAAACATATCACTGCTGATAGTATCTTCGTTCATTGTGGAACGGGGAAGTCGTTTATCAGATTCCTTTGTCAGGACGATGCCATCTGCGTCCCATTTGTCAACAGCCTCCCGATTTAACTGCTCCAGCCCATTGGCGAGTCCCGATAAAACGAACACGAGATACGAGACAAGTACCAGAATCCCCATTATCAGGGCGTAGCGCAGTTTGTTATACTTAATTTCCTTCCATGCTAAGAACATGAAACCTCCCCCTTGCTTAAAATCAGATTCATTTATCATTTGATAAGCGAATCATACAAAAAGTCATACTCAGATCATTTATAAAGAAGTGCCTATAAACATATCATAATGCTGAGTACTTATCAATTGATAAACTGCTGCTAAGTTTAAAACACGCTAGTCGATGCTGGTTTAGTCAGGCTTTTGTGTCCCATGTAATATGAGGTCAACAAGCGAGGCATACCTGCCGGTCAGAGAATCCGACTCCTTGGATCCGCCTGCTGACATGTCTTGCCCGACGGTTAATAAACAGAAACGTGCAGCTGCATCAGGCGTGATCGTATCTCTTAATAAGTTATCCAGTTTCATCTCTTCAAATATACGAACGAATGGTTCTAAATATGTTTGCTTCCAGAGGAAATAAATATAGCGCTGATTATCCTCGCTGAATTCTACAAAAATATCATGAATCATCATCATGATGCTTGTCGGATGCTCCTCTGACAATACTTCAAGCATGGTTTCTAAGCGTTTAGCCGTTGTTTCTTCAGAAATGGCTTCCAATTTTGACTGGATACTCGAAACAAACATCTCAAGCATCGCAATGTACAAGGTCTGTTTGTTGGGATAATGATAGTACAGTGCAGGCTGTGATATGCCGCATTTGGCAGCAATATCCCGTGTTGTCACAGCGCGATAGCCTTTTTCCATGAATAACTGCTGGGCAGCGTTTAATATTTGCTCATTTGTCTGTTGTAATGTTTCATGTTTCGTCTGTGAACGTTTCATAAATGACTCCCTTTTATCATTGTAGTTTAATGACAGGTGACAAAATACTGTTTAACACGTATAACGGTTTAGTTTATTATAGCATGTTTCTGCTTCATGTGACCGCAGTCTCCAGTTATGCTATGATTATTTAGAGAATGTTTATCTCAAAATTCAAGCAGCAGTTCTTTCTGTGATCGTTTTAGTATGGCCTTATAATGAATTGTCATATTATCGTTGCAAAATAGACAATTCTTTTCATCAAATTTTAACACAGACCTTGTATGATAAAAGATGGGAACCATTAAAATGGCTAAACTGTTCAGATTGATTATAGCAATTACATAAGTGAACAGCACGTTTTTCAAGAGCGTTAGTTCAGGATAGAAAGAGGGATGAACATGGGTGGAATTGATGCCGATACGATGTTGATTGCAGGTATGCTTCTGGCGGCAGGGGCCGGCGCGTTGTCATTTTTATCGCCCTGTGTGCTGCCAATTTTCCCTGCGTATATGTCTTATATCACGGGTATTAGTGTCAAAGAACTGCAAGGCGAGAAGAATGCCAAAATCCGCCGCCAGCTATTAATGCACGCGTTATTCTTTTTATTGGCCGTCTCACTGGTTTTCCTCAGTCTGGGTGCTGGCGCATCCTTTTTGGGGGAATGGATCAAAAACTTATTAATGGGTGATTCCGGCCTGTTCATACAGCGCATCGCAGGGATTTTCATTATCGTTATGGGATTGTTTGTGGCAGGGTGGATTAACATTCCAGCCCTAATGAAAGAAAAGCGATTCCAATATTCGAAAAAAAGCGTTGGTTATGCAGGAACATTTTTTGTTGGTCTTGGCTTTGCTGCGGGCTGGACACCGTGTATAGGTCCGATTTTTGCATCGATTCTGCTTCTGGCTGCAAGTAATCCAGGTCAGGGCATTTTTTACACAATTATGTATGTCATCGGATTTTCACTGCCGTTTCTCGTGTTGACCTTCTTCCTGGGATCGACGAAGTGGATTGTCCGGCACAGTGGTATTATCATGAAAATAGGCGGCGCTATTATGATTATCATGGGCTTAATCCTATTCTTTGGTCTAATGCCGCGTATTACCCAGTTTTTGCTTGAACTGGTAGAAGGTACATGGTTATCACAATTAGGATAATTTGGAGGAGTCATCAATGAAAAAAGCCGTACTGATTGTGCTGATAGCAGGCATGGCAAGCTGGGCTGTCTATGACTTTGTCAGTCCAGCTGCGGATACAGCTGATAAAGAAGAGGATACCGGCGAATCTTCCAGCGGCGAGACTGCTGGTGATGAGTCTGATGAAGGTGGACTGTCCAAAGGTGATCTGGCACCTGACTTCGAGCTGAAGACCCTGAAGGGAGATGCGGTCCGCCTTTCCGATTATCAGGGCGAGCGTGTTATCGTTAATTTCTGGGCAAGCTGGTGTGCACCGTGCCGGGATGAGATACCTGACCTGCAAAAACTTTATGATAATAAAGATGTCGAAATTTTAGCCGTAAATTTGACGCGTTCGGAAGAGAGTCAAGAAAAAGTTCGTGACTTTGTTGATAATTATGAGATGAGCTTCCCGAAACCGATGGACAAAGATGGCGATGTTGCCGAGAAATATAAAGTTCGCGCTTATCCGACATCTTATATGATTAATTCAGATGGCCGTATCCAATTCAAGGTCAGAGGTCCAATGCCATATGATGTCATGACTGAAGAATTAGCCAAGATTGAGTGAATCGACTAATACAGGGAATGCTGCCAATTATTCAGGGAGGATAAGATATGAATATACTGCTATTAGGGGCAACTGGACGCGTGGGATCAGAACTGCTTCAGAGAGCACTCGATGATGGTCACGAGGTTGTGGCACTGGTCCGGTCACAGGCGAAATTAAACGCAGCCAGTCCGCATTTATATACGATACAAGGCGATGTGCTTCAGAGCGCTGATTTGGAAAGGGCTATGAGAGCCATTCCTGTCGATAGCGTCGTGAGCGCCCTGGGAACTGATAAAAATAATACGCTGTCGCGCGTGACACCATCATTGATCAGCCTTATGGATAAACATGCGGTGAGACGGATTATAACGGTCGGCACAGCCGGTATCTTGAACAGCAGGAACGATCCAGGGTTATACCGCTTTCAGGCAAATGAATCCAAACGCAAAACAACAACCGCGGCTGAGGATCATCTGGCTGCCTATCGTCATGTTAAGGCGTCCGATCTTGATTGGACGATCGTCTGCCCGACCTATTTACCTGCGGGCGATGAATACGGCAACTACCGTGTTCGAAAAAACTGGCTGCCTGAAGACGGACAAAAAATTACAGTACCAGATGCAGCGGCGTTTGTTTATTCGCAAATTGCCAGTTCCGAGTATAGTCAAAGCCGCGCAGGCATTGCTTATTAATGTCATGACGCAGTCGCACATAGAAAGTATGCCCCTTAAGCAGCGTGAAACTTTTCTCTCGATGCCTAAGGGGTATTTGTCATGGTGTTACGCGTGCTCATTGCTCATATACCAGTCATGTGTCTGTTTGACTTAACTCTTATTTGTAAAATAGCATGTAATTATGATAACTTTTATATGAAATTATATTTTGTGGAAGTATGTATATCATTGTACCTTGTTTATTATGGATAGTACCGGGCATAATAACTATAAAGCTAAAATGGAGGCAATAATGTGAAAATTGTAGTAGCAGGGGGAGACGGCTTTTGTGGATGGCCGACTGCTTTATACTTATCAAAGCAGGGCCATGATATTGCTGTTATTGATAATATGGTGAGAAGAGAGATGGATAACGAACTTCATTCCAATTCGCTTACACCTATTGCTTCACTTGAAGATCGTGTGGCCAAATGGAAGGAAATGACTGGTAATGACATCCGAACGTATAAGGGCGATTTGACCCATTATGACTTTTTACGGGAGGTTCTCTTGACTGAGAAGCCTGATGCGTTTGTGCATTTTGCTGAACAGCGCTCGGCTCCCTACTCCATGATTGATCGCGAGCATGCCGTATATACACAGACTAATAATGTGACAGGAACGCTGAACGTTTTGTATGGCATCAAGGAGATCGTACCGGATTGCCATTTAATTAAGCTTGGCACAATGGGAGAATATGGAACGCCGAACATCCCGATTGAAGAAGGCTACATTGAGATTGAGCATAAAGGCAGAAAAGATACGCTGCCATATCCAAAGCAGCCGGGATCTTTTTATCACCTTTCCAAAGTGCATGACAGTCACAATATTACCTTTGCCTGTAAAATCTGGGGTATCCGGGCGACCGATTTGAATCAGGGTGTTGTGTACGGCCTTGACACTGACGAAACGAAAATGGATCCGCTTCTTACTAACCGTTTGGATTATGACGCTGTTTTCGGCACGGCCTTTAATCGCTTTATCATACAGGCGGCTGCCGGCCATGATTTGACGGTTTACGGAAAAGGGGGACAGACACGCGGCTTTTTAAACATTAAGGACACGGTTCGCTGTATTGAGATTGCCGCAGAAAACCCCGCTGACAGAGGCGAGTTTCAGGTGTTCAACCAATTCACGGAAGAATTTTCTGTTAGTGAACTAGCTGAAAAAGTGCAGAAAGTCGCTCAGGAAGAGGGTCTCAAACCAAATGTGGCTCATCTTGACAATCCGCGGGTTGAAGAGGAGGAACATTTCTTTGAGGCGGCTAATACGAAATTGAAAGATCTCGGTCTTGAACCGCATTTGCTGGATGATGACGTGGTCAGGGAAATACTCCGTACAGTCATGCAGCATGAAAACCGCGTTATTCAGAAAAATATTATGCCGCAAGTATCCTGGAAATAACGTAGCATTCCAACATTAATGCCTATGCCGCACTGATACAAAAGGCGATCGGCATCTGTATCGTTTTGCCGTCCGTTACTTGCGGGATCAAAATATAGTTGATAAAGACTTGCTTTTGGCAAATTGTTGTATGAAAGAGGAAGTGTCGTAATTGAAAATTGCTATTATAACTGAAACATTCGTGCCCTCCACCGATGGCGTGGTCACGCGTTTAAAAGCGTGCATTCGTTATTTTCAGAAACAGGGACATGACGTCCAGGTTATCGCACCTGATCTTGGCGTCTATGAATTCGAGGGAGTCGAGATCAAGGGTGTTCCGGCCAGGACACTTCTTCTCTATCGCTCGAAGAAATTTGCACTTCCCACTAAACAAGTGAAAGGACTGCTTGAGGCGTATGATCCTGACGTCGTTCATGTTGTCAATCCGGCGCTGGTTGGCATGTCCGGTGTTCATTATGCCAAAAAACTTGGCTATCCTTTGATCGCCTCTTTCCATACGCAAGTTCCCAAATATGCGGATTACTACCACGTTCCAATGTTCAAAGGTCTTCTGTGGTGGTACTTTCGCAAGCTTCATAATAAGGCAGATTTAAACCTATGCACCTCTGAGACAGTAAAAGAGGAGCTGCTTGAGCAGAATATTCACAATGTGCATGTATGGAAACGTGGCGTGGATACAGAACTGCTTCGTCCCGATAAGTATGATAAAGACATGCGGGATAGGCTCTCGAATGGGAATCCTGATAAAACACTGCTTCTGTTTGTAGGCCGTCTTGCTCCAGAGAAGGAAATTGAAAAAATTAAATCGGTTCTGGATGCCTCCGATGAGTTTGTACTGGCCATTGCGGGTGATGGCCCGCACCGGAAATCGCTTGAGAAGCATTTTACAGGAACAAACACAGTATTCACTGGCTTTTTGCATGGTGAAGAGCTTGCTAAAGCCTATGCGTCCTCGGATGTGTTTGTCTTTCCATCGACTTCTGAAACACTTGGGCTCGTTATTACGGAAGCGATGGCTTCAGGACTGCCGCTTGTTGCTGCGAAAAGCGGCCCGACCTGTGAACAGATTGCGGATAACCGCACCGGACTGCTTTATGATAAGGATAAACCTCATGATTTTACCAATACGGTCTTGCGTTTTGCAGATGAGACATTGCGAAAGCGCCTTGCTAAAAATGCGCGCAGCGATATAGCAGAAATGGGCTGGGAGGCTCAGTCGAAGCAGGTACTTGATTACTATAAGGCAATCGCCGGAATAGAGGGCGTGACGTTAAAGCAAGATAATTCGGATCACTCCAGCTTGTAAATGGTAAGTAGAAGGCAGCAGTGAATGAACCGCTTGATAAGTGACCAGCAGTACGTTTAAGCTTCTGCCATCCGTCCACATTTGCAGGCGTAAACTTACAAGAGGAATAATGAAGAGGAATGCTCATGGCACAGCAAAAACAAAAGAAAGGTCCCAAGCAATTTCTGCAGTTTGGTACTGTTGGCATTGCGAATGCAGCTATTGATATCGGGGCATTGAATTTATTACTGATTTTATTTCATACAGACGTTAAATGGTTGCTGTTAGTGTATAACACCATAGCTTATATGCTGGCTATAGCTAACAGTTATTACTGGAATGCCCGGTTCACATTTAAGCATTCAGCTGAAGGAAGCAACCGCCAGCGTATACTGTTTATCGTTCAGGGGCTGGTCAGTCTTGTTGTGAGTAACCTCGTGTTTCTTGGTGCTAATGAACTGCTGCAGCTCATCGATACTAATAATTGGCTGCGCTATAATGTTTCCAAAGGCTTAGCTATGTTTCTTTCATTTTTGGCAAGTTTTTTTATGGTGAAATATTTTGTTTTCAAGGATTACGGCAAACATTAAGGGAGTCACAGGGCAAAAGATCAGGAATGCAGACGGCATTTCTGGTTTTTTATTATCACTTAGTCAGCTTATCTAAGCATAACTGTTATTTATAAACCTTTGTCATTATATACAGAAATGTAGTAACATTACTAATAGACTATACATAAAGGGGTGTTGACTATGACAGAGGATGGTGTTTCGTTCCAGCGACATGAAAACGGCGTTGCCACAATCACGCTTAATCAGCCTGAAACATTGAACGCGTTAACGCTTGATATGCTTATACCTATGCGTGACAAACTGCGGAAATGGCGGGATGACGATACGATCAAGCTTGTTCTTCTGGAAGGAGCGGGATCAAAAGGCTTCAGTTCAGGTGGTGATATGAAGACACTCTATCAAGCCATCAATCAGTCTGAGGCATTAGAAGAAGCCGAGCGTTTTTTCGAAGTGGAGTATAAGACCGATGAATTAGTGGCTTCTTTCCCTAAACAGATTGTTGTGTGTATGGATGGCGTCGTGATGGGAGGCGGCGTCGGGTTGAGCTATGGTGCCAGTCACCGGATTGTGACTGAAAAGACAAAATGGGCCATGCCTGAGATGAACCTTGGCTTCTTCCCTGACGTAGGTGCTGCTTATTTTCTGAATCAAGCACCTGGCTATACCGGCCGTTATCTCGCATTGACAGCCCAGGTGCTCAGGGCGGCTGATGTTTTGTATATAAACGCTGCTGATTATATGATAGCAAGTGATAAGCTTGATGATCTTAAGCACGCTATAGCAGTCACTAATTGGCACCGGCCAAACCGGGATGAAATTCTGGACAATCTTTTGCAGTCTTATTCCATGCAGCCTGAGCAGCCTGCCACTTTGGCTGAATTGCAAACCGAAATCGATGCCCATTTCGCGTTTGAGTCCGTCGAGACGATTGTTGCTGCCTTAGATCAGGCAGATACACCATTTGCACGCGAAACAATGGATACGATGTTAAGCAAATCACCTGTGTCGCTGAAAGTAGCCCTCGCACAGCTGATAAAGGGCGAAACGAATGACTTGCGCGGCTGTCTGGAAGTGGACCGCACGCTAGCGAGAAACTTTATGCAGCATAATGATTTTTTCGAGGGTGTTCGTTCGGTTCTCATTGATAAAGATCAAGCGCCGCAATATGATTACCGGCAGCTGTCTGATGTGTCCGATGAACTGGTTAACAGCTTTTTTCAGAATCACTAGGATAGAACAAAACGAGTCAAAGACGTATGCCATTTGAAATAAGCGGACAGATCTAGGTAAGACCCCCGGAATGGGGTCTCACCAGCCGCCTGCGGAAAGCGATGTTTATTTCCGGAGCGATTAGACAGGCAAGCGTCATTTTGGCTGTTTGTACCTGCTCGTCCCTTACGCACGAAGCCAATTTCTGGCGTCTTCCAATTCTTCTAACGGGTACTGGTTCAATTCGACACTGGGAATGAGCTTTTGAATCGTTTCGTCAATACCAGTGAACGTCTCATCAGCTACGATCGCGCTCTTGTTGATGCTATTCAGATAAAGAACAATCTTGAGTGCTTCCATGACTGCTTTTGGTGTATTGCCGTCGATGTTCTTAAAAATAAATAGGATATTGACCGGTTCCTCTTGCAGTGTTTTTGCTTTCAGTGCATCCTTGAATTTCTGCAAGTCCTCTTGAGTTGCTGTTTTCTGAGTCGTGATTTCAAGCAGCTCACCCTGTTCTTCGCCGTTCGCTTCTAACATAGTAGACATCCTTTCATGCGTCTTACTTATTCTTAAGTATTATTGGATAAAAACGATCAGTCCATACAAAATCTTTTCATTTCTTGCGTTTGCTATGCCGCATACCACGCATGGCAATAAAAAAAGGCTGCCATCATCAGGCAGTCTTTTTCGCAAATTTATTGTTTCTTCAATTCGTGTGCCCAGATAACGCCTTCGGGCTCCCATACTTCACCTTCGTGAATTGAATTGATGGCGTCTTTATATTCTTCCAGGCTGCTATAGCCTTCCTGTTTTGCTTCTTCATCGGTTATGGTTTTAAGTTTTTGCGGATAAATATTAGCCACAACGAAGGTTTGTCCGTTCAGCACCAATTCGTCTCCTGGATCGGCATAACGGTCATTTCGCCGTTCTGACGTCTTATCGCCATCTATGATTTTCTGGATATCGTTTTGACGTGTGACCAGCTTGTTAATATCATATTTTTCCGGCCAGTCTTGTTTGTTTTCATAAACCATGCGTCACCCACTCCTTTAATAAGATCTACACATCAGTATAGCACGTAAAAATGAACACCATGTGAACAGTATTTTACATTTTTTATTCATATTCGCAGATATATTTTGTCTAATTACTTATACGTAATTCCCTTTTAAGGCTTTTCTTAAACATTTGAACGAAATAAATGAGACTGCTCCAAATTGTGGCAGCAGTCTCATCAAATTCAACGATTGTGCGCTGTGTTTTTATTCCTTGTCACGAAATGTCTCGTTATCTTCACTGAATTCTGTGGCATAATTGGTGTTATAATTGTAATCATCACCCTCGATTGGGGCAAACAATGATGGCAGGCAGAGTACGCCGCCGATCCCAACTAGCGTATATACCACTCTTGACAGTGCCGCATCTTGTCCACCGAAGAGGGCTGCTACTAAGTCAAATTGAAACAAACCAATAAGCAGCCAGTTAATCGCACCGACGATGATGAGTGCTAAGGAAATGCGTTTAACTGTTTCCATTTTTTTCCTCCTAACATGAGTCAGGTTATATTGTGAGCCAAATGAAAATGCGAGCAAAAATTTGTCCAGTGCAGTGCACTTAAGCTTATTGTTTGAAATGGTGCCTTATATTATGCATTGGGTAACAATTGTCAAGGTGTTTTGGTTTATAGAGGCATCGTTATAGTTGAACTTTTAATTTTATCAAAACAAGCTAACTTGACAATAAATTTTAAACCTTTAGAATTATGTTTAGCCATGTTTATTAAGTATTTTCTAAATAAAATTAACAAATTATTTAGCATAGCATGTAATAATTTGGTTCCTTTCAGCGTTTTGCCGGGGGAAGAAACAAATTGAAGGAGGACGTTTAATTTATGCGTAAAATATTAGGTACTGTCATTGTTGGATGTATTTCGGGGATATTACTGTTAGCAAATTCTGCTGTACAAGCAGATGCAAACCAAAGTTACCCGGGAGATTTTGAAATTCTTTCTCATAATGTTTATATGATGTCACAAGCTATATACCCTAATTGGGGTCAAAATCAAAGAGCGGAACTTATTTCTGACGCTGATTATGTGCAAAACCATGATGTCATTATATTTAATGAACTGTTTGATAATGAAGCATCTGGAATATTGCTGGATGGTATTAGGAAACAATATCCTTACCAAACACCAGTGTTAGGAAGAAGTACCAAAGGCTGGGATGAAACAACAGGCAATTATTCTCATGCTGCTTCAGAAGATGGCGGCGTTTCGATTGTAAGTAAATGGCCGATTGCTGAACAAATCCAGCATGTGTTTAAAGATGGATGCGGTGTCGAAGCATTAAGTAATAAAGGATTTATATATATTAAAATTATGAAAAATAATGAGCCATATCATGTCATTGGCACACATGTTCAGTCAACAGACGAAACCTTATGCTCACAGGGGGAGCCGGCAAAAATAAGGGCATCTCAAATGAACGAAATAAAAAGTTTTATCAGTAAAAAACATATACCGGAAGATGAAGTAGTGTTCATAGGCGGTGACTTAAATGCTATGAAGCAGACAAATGAATATGGTGCAATGCTGCAGAATTTGAATGTTAGTGAACCGGATAATTATAAAGGATTTAATGCTACATGGGATCCGACATCCAATTCTATAGCCAATGAAAATTATCCAGATCTTAATGGGCAGCATTTAGATTATGTGTTTATTGAAAGAAATCATGCACAGCCGAATCACTGGGAGATAGAAACTAAAAAGGTGAAGTCTCCAGTTTGGTCGGTTACTTCGTGGGGACAAACTTACAAGTATAACGACTACTCAGACCACTACCCAGTTATTGGCACAACTAAATCATCTGAGTGATTGATTATGTTAAGCAAAACCGGCTGATACTTTTGAGAAGTACAGCCGGTTGCTCATTTACAACATTAAACGACAGCATGACTGGATTCTTATAAAATGGGCGACAGCAGACGTGAAACAGATTCTTTTAATTTCACCATCATTGGACGCTTATGATACTCCTCTAATGTCAGTTCTTTCGCGAGATGAATATCCTGTTCAAAAACCCGCCGTAATTCGGTGGACGCTGCTTGATCATATAAAAAAGCGTTCACTTCAAAGTTAAGCCGGAAGCTTCGGATATCAAAATTTGCTGTACCTACTGATGACATCGTATCATCTGCCACCAGTGTTTTTGCATGGATAAACCCATTTTCGTAAACATAAACTCTGGCACCTGCTTTCAGCAGATCACCGACATTGGACATGGTGGCCCAGTAAACAAACATATGATCTGGTTTATCTGGTATCATAATCCTTACATCTATCCCAGATAAAGAGGCAATTTCCACCGCATTCAATAACGCTTCACTCGGAATAAAGTAGGGCGTCTGCAGATAAACATATTCTTTGGCCGAAAGAATCATTTTCACATAGCCGTTCCGGATTTGCTGCCATTCCGTATCAGGACCGCTCGCCACAATCTGTGCACCAACATTTCCAGCCTCTGGGGTGTCAGGGAAATAACGCTCCTGATAAATGAAAGGATGCCGTTTGGAAGCTTGATTCCAGTCCAGAATAAAACGTGTCTGCAGGGCATGGACAACTTGCCCTTGTGTTCTTAGATGGGTATCCCGCCAGTAGCCAAACTTATCATTCAGACCGAGATATTCATCTCCCACATTAAACCCGCCAATATAGCCGATCCCGCCATCAATAATGGCTAGTTTTCGGTGGTTACGGTAATTAAGGTGCAAATGCGGGAAAAAGACGGCCACCAGGCCACCAGCTTGTTTCAGGTCACTGAAAAAGTTAGCTGATAAGCCTCTTGATCCCATGTAATCATAGAGAATACGCACATCAATGCCCTGTCTGGCTTTTTCCGTTAAGGCACTGAGCAATTCTTTTCCTAAACCATCTTCGTGAATAATATAATATTGTATATGGATATGATCAGTGGCATGCTTAATATCTGCCAATAGAGCATTAAATTTTTCCCGGCCATCAGTGTAGATGGTCACCGCATTATCCTGGGTGAGAATAGCGCCACTGTTGACAAGATGCATATAAATATTATCTTTGTAAGCTGCACTGTCCTCGTTTTTAAACGGAAAGGAACCATTCTTGATAGCTTCAGTCTGTTCAGTAATCCGGTTTGTGATGCCCATTTTTTCCTCATCAGGCCAGTAAAACAGGTGTTTGCGGGAAAAATTCTGGTTGAAAATAAGATAAAGAATAAATCCGATCACTGGAAGGAACATCAAAACCATTAGCCAAGCCCAAGTGGAATTTGGGTTTTGACGCTCGAAAAATATAACGACAATTGCAAAGATAATATTGACAATAAAGATACCGCTTATAATAAAGGATGTAATATCCACTTCAGCCTCCTCAATAGCAATCAACTGGGACGATAGGTTCATTTACCAAACAAAGTTCGAATAACCCGATTAAATCGCTCCGGAAGTATATGTCGTTGCGCTGGCGACTCCGAGGTCTTATCTATGTCGCTGCCGCCGCAGGGATCTCCATATATATCACAAGTTTAATACATTCAGCCTGAATTGAACAGGTTAAGTTTTTTAAGCTTAACGCCGTACAGGCAAAAAAGGACCCCAACCATTAGAGTTATTCTAATACTTGGGGTGTCAGGGCACTCATTGGATAAGGGCACTGTTCAGTTGTGGTCAATGCGACTGGTTTATTCGGCTGTTTCGCCGCCATCTACAGGCAGGTTTACGCCGGTAATATAGGCTGCTTTATCGGAGCATAGAAATACAGCAGCATTCGCCTGATCTTCTGGTGTCCCCATATGTCCAATTGGTATGGATGCTTCAAATTCTTTAGCCTGTTCAGGTGATTCACTGGACCAGGAGTCAACACTTGCTGTACGTGTCATGCCTGGACAAATTGAGTTCACACGAACACCTTCTTTGCCGGATTCAAGTGCAACTGTTTTGGTGAGGCCGTTGACGCCCCATTTTGCAGAGGTGTAGGCTGCGAGTCCGGGAGTTCCAGCTAGTCCGCCAGTAGAAGCTGTGTTGACAATGGCACCTTTCCCCGATTTTTTCATAGCGGCAACTTCATATTTCAGGCTGTAATACATGCCATCGAGTGTAACACTCATAGCTTTTCGCCAATTTTTGGCTTCTGTCTCGGTAACGGGTGCTGTAGGGGCACCGATCCCAGCATTGTTGTGGGCCCAGTCAAGGCTTCCATAAGTATTAACGGCTGTATCGATAAGGTTTTCGACTTCGGTTTCTTCAGCGACATTGCATTTAACAAACATTGCTTCGCCGCCATCTTCTTTAATCAGACGTACCGTTTCGTTGCCGGCGTCCTCGTCAAGATCCGATACAACTACTTTTGCCCCTTCTTTGGCAAAGGCAAGCGCACTGGCTCGTCCAATTCCTGCTCCGCCGGCGGTAATAACACCAACTTTGTTTTCCATTAATTTTTCCATGCTTATAACCTCCTTACGCCATCATACGAACATATGCGTTTTGTTTGTTATGGCGATTTGTTACTTTTAATGAAATCCGTTACATCATCTTTATTCCGGATTATATTCACACAATTCATCGTCTATTGTGTTAATCCACCTTTAATATGCATCTGAATCCAAGTTGTTGTCAAACATTTTGACATTAAAATATTTGAGGCAAATAATGATGGGACAGTGGCGAATTGCAAGAGGCTGGTTTCCCATTACTGACAGTCAGTCATACGGCCATTTGAGTACGCTGGCGATATTCTTAGATGTTGCTTCCAAGGATGTCTCTCCATTTCGTAATGTCTGCTGTAAGGGTTGGCCGGGTTCGTTAACAATACTGAATATGGCGTCTATCCCGTGTTTCAGGACGTCTTCATAGTCAGTTCCTAAAGTGCCGCACAGCGCGATGACGGGCACATGATAATGTTTAGCAGCTTGCGCGACGCCGACTGGGGTTTTCCCATAGATCGTCTGCCTGTCGATTTTCCCTTCGCCTGTTATCACTAAATCTGCATGCTTAACCCGTTCATAGAAGCGCGTTTCTTCAAGCACAATCTGAATGCCGGGTTCTAGTGCGGCGTTTAAGAAAGCCAATAAACTGGCCCCTAATCCACCGGCGGCTCCAGCACCTGGTACAGCCTTCACATTGTGTCCGGTTACGCTGGCAAGCACGTTATGGTAATGGTTTAATGCTTGATCCAGTGTTGCCACCGAGATATCATCTGCACCTTTTTGCGGGCCATATACAGCACTAGCGCCTGTTGGCCCTAAGAGAGGGTTATCCACGTCACAGGCAACAGAGATATGCGTGCTCTGAAGTCTGGCATCAATATGGGTCACATCAATATCTGCAAGTTCAAGCAGTGGGCTGGCTCCGTGCTTTAATGGCTGTGCCTGCTCGTCATAGAAACGACCGCCGAGTGCTTGTATCATGCCAGCCCCGCCATCATTGGTGGCGCTGCCCCCAATACCGAGAATAATTTTGCTGACGCCATGATTGAGGGCAGCCTTGATAAGCTCGCCGGTGCCATAGGTTGTGGTAACCAGAGGATTGCGCTGGTTTTCAGGCACGAGATGCAGACCAGATGCTTCGGCCATTTCGATAATAGCTGTTGACTGGTCACCAGAAATGGCATACGTTGCTGTGACGGCATCGCCAAGTGGTCCGGTGACGAATGTCTCATAAATGCGGCCGCCGAGTGCATCAGCCAATGACTGCATCGTTCCTTCGCCTCCATCGGCCATGGGAAGCGAATCGAACTTCCAGGTATCAGGGACAATCGAGCGGAACCCTCTGATAATAGCCTCTGATGCCTGTTGTGCTGTCATGCTCTCTTTGAATGAGTCAGGTGCTATTAAAATTTGTTTGTTTAACATAGTTATCAACTCCATTTTACAAAGCCACTGGAGGTCAGTGAAGAACGATTACTCCTGTGTAGGAGACGGGAAAACGATCTGAGGATCCACCTCACCTTTAGTTGTTATTATAGAATAAATAACTAGTTGACGCCAGGTGGTAAGCCCCTTTTAGCGATTAAGCCATGTCTGGTGTCTAATAGTGTAAGCGCGTTTTTATCAGTGTCTGTCTGTCCAAACATGTTATAATATCTAAGTGTTTGGCTAATGAGAGATATAGGAGGACAAGACAATGAGACCCATTATTATTGATACAGATCCCGGAATTGATGATGTTGTAGCCATCACAACGGCACTATTTTCCGAGAAGCTCGATGTTAGATTGCTAAGCACGGTTGGAGGCAATGTTGGCATTGAGAATACGACAAAGAATACGATTGACCTGGTAACGTTTTTAGGAGAAGACACCCCTATTGCCAAAGGGGCCAGCGAGCCGCTTCTCGGTGAGACCAGAACAGCGTCAACAGTGCACGGCGCGAGTGGAATAGGCACATATCAATTCAATGTCGAAGGAAACAAGTCTCTATTAACAAAAGTAAATGCGATTGAAGAATTGCACAATCGTATTATCAACGCTCACGAACCTGTCACGCTTGTCGCAATAGGGCCGCTGACGAACATAGCTTTATTATTCAAGGCATTTCCGGAGGTTAAGGCCAATATTGAGCAAGTCGTGTTAATGGGAGGAGCTGTCGAAGGCGGTAATGCGACACCGGTTGCAGAGTTTAATATTTATGCTGATCCGCATGCCGCTAAAATTGTATTTGATTCAGATGTTGAGGTCGTGATGTGCGGACTTGATGGCACCAGCAAGACCAGCGTGTCTGCAGCTGATTTGGAAAAGGTGAGACATCAGGGCGCTGTCGGCGAAATGATGTATGAGATGCTCGTACATCTTAAAAAAGGTGGCGGTTATACGGATGAAGCCATTGCGATACATGACATGTGCACGATTATGTATTTAACACATCCGGAATTATTTACGACGAAACGCGCTAAAGTCAATGTCGCGACTGAGGGGCCAGCAGCTGGCTGCACGGTAACGCATTTCCAGGAAGATGGTAACGTCTCTGTCTGCGTCGATACGGATACAGAAACATTCAGAGAGGAATTCTTAAAGGTGTTTGCGGATTAAAACTGTGGGCAAAACAGCTTCCGCTTGCTCGTCACGGGCGGAAGTTGTTTTGAGCGCAGACGCATTTCAGGCTGCATTAGCCTTTTAATGAGAAAGTTCGTTTACTGGTTACGTGAAAATGTGTTGAGAGTTTTATAAAAGTTTTGACATCACTTAATAGAATTAATATAGTTATGATAGTTCTATTAAATTGAAGAAGGGGGGGATATTTAAATGACCCTTATTAATATCAAAAGCGTCCGGACAGGTGATGTTTTAGAAAATGACCTTTACCGGGAAGACGCTCTGGTTGTCAAGAAAGGGAACAGTCTGTCCCGTAATGTTATTTCAAAATTAAAGGAATGGGGCGTCACCTCGGTTGATGTGAGACAATATGATAGTCAAACGCCTCCTGCAGATACCAAAAAGCACATAACCCCTCCTCATGTTCTCTCATTAAAACAACAATTTTTCCAGGATTTAATGTCCATTGGCCATGAATATCGGTATGGTCTTGCCCTTCCTGATACTAAAGATTATCAATGGCTAGAAGGTTTATTCGTCAAGTTCATGTCAAACAGCCGTGTCCGTCAGCTTATGGAGCATTTGCGGCGTGTTGATGAAGACACCTACCAGCACTCTTTTGATGTTTTCATTCTGGGAGCCATGTTTGCCAGAAGAAGGGGGCTCAGCGATATCGAGAATTTCGCTCTTGGCTGCCTGTTGCATGATATTGGAAAACTCGAAATCCCAAGCACCATTCTCAATAAAGAAGCCAAACTGACAGCCTCCGAATATGAAGAAGTCAAGCGTCATCCATTACATGGCTATCAAATACTGAAACGCCATCATTTCGACGAGGATATTGCTGTGCTGGCGAGATCTCATCATGAGCGTATGGATGGCAGTGGTTATCCGGATGGGTTAACAGCTGAAGCATTTACGGAAGCGCTGAAGCTTATTCATATTGCTGATGTTTATTCCGCTTTGACGTTAAACCGTCCCTATCGAGAGGCATTTGGTGCCGCATCTGCTGTAACGATGATTCTTCGAGAATGTCCGGCAATTGAGGACAAATACTTCTACCAATTCTTCAGTATGCTGACTATTTTCCCCGTCAAATCAATTGTTAAATTAACAAACGGTGTCCAGGCCCGGGTGATTGGTGTCAGCGATGAAGCCCCTACTTTTCCCAAATTACAGAATCTCGATAGCACTAGTAAGGTTGCTATACCCTTGAATCGGGCCATTGATATTGAGCACATCATTCAATTAGCTCCTGTTAGTGACTGACCCACGCATGTCATATCCATTTTTAAGTTACCTTACAGCGCTTTGACATCAATTGTACGGAGGAAATTGACGAATGCGCGAACGATATTCAGCTGGAGTGAATCATCATGGTAGTACATCCAGGTTTTTCGTGTAATGGCCTCACCTGACGGATAATGCAGCGGTGTCGTTATAATATCTGTATGTTCACGGACGACAAGGTTTGCAAGTATTGCGTAGCCAAGCCCGTTAATAATCATTTCTTTACACGTTTCCACCTGATTCACCTGAATGTTGATATTAGGATGCTGCTTATAATTTTTGTACCACCAGTTATCGATGATCGCCCACATTTTTTCGTCCGTATTATAGTCAATGCGGGGCAGTTGAGGAAGGGTGCTCCAGGTGAATTCCCAAGGGGAGGCAATGCAGATATCTTCCTCATAGAGCAGTTCTTTATGGTCCTTCCAGCTGTAATCACCTTTAATAAATCCAATATGAACATCATGGTTTAAAAGCCTGCGGTACATTTCACTGCTCCAGCCGGTAATTACCTGGAATTCAACATTTGGATACTTCTGTTTAAACAGGCGCAGTAATTTGGGCATTTTATTGAGGGCAAAAAAATTCGATACCCCAACTCTTAACGTACCGGCGACTTGCTGTTTCATATTGCTCAGTTTTTCCTCAATGTGTACCTGTTCAGAGAGCATTTTTCGCGCATGGCGGGCAAGCACTTCCCCTTCTGGTGTAAACGTTATGCCGCGTTGCTTTCGAATGATTAAAGTGACGCCGTAATAATCTTCGAGGCTTCGGATGCGTGATGTTAAGGTCGGCTGTGACAGAAACAGGCGCCGGGCAGCCTGTGTAATATTTTCGGTCGCGAAAAGCGCATCCAGTATTTCCCAATCCTGAAGTTTCATAGGACACATGATCCCCCTCATAAATCACTCAAAAAGCTGATATTGAAAAATTCTATGTCTGATGATTCAAATTATATATTTTTCTGATTGCTATTGCAACTTTATAATAGGCTTATAGACAGGTTAACAGGGCAATGTCCCGTTATTTTTTAAAAACGTGAAAGGGATTTCAATACGGAGGGGAGAAGGAGGAATAGGATGAAAACGGATGATACGTTTGTTCCAGGTCTGGAAGGTGTTGTTGCATCGGAAACAGGGATTTCTCTTTTGGATACCGAACAGGAAAAAATCATTATCAGGGGTTATGATTTAATTGATCTGTCAAAACGGAAGACGTATGCAGATCTGATTTATCTATTGCTGGAGGGAATCCTGCCAGCAGATGCTGAGCGGCAGGCGGTTGAGGAGCAATTGAAGAGTCATTATGAACTTCCCGCCGCGGTCATGGATATTTTGAAATTATTGCCGGAAGGTACTCATCCAATGGACGGACAGCGTACAGCCCTGTCGGCGCTGGCAGGCTATGACGAAGCGCTTGATGACCGTTCACTGGAAGCGAATAAACAAAGAGCCTATCGCATTTTAGGGCAGCTGCCCGCAATTACGGTCAACAGTTACCGCATTCTTAATAACCAGGATCCGGTTGAACCAGATACGGCACTTCCGTACAGTGCCAACTTTTTATACATGATCACGGGTAAGAAGCCGACCGAACTCGAAGCTCAAATTTTTGATCGCTCCCTTTTACTGTACAGTGAGCACGAGATGCCGAACTCGACCTTCACCTCACGTGTTATAGCATCCACTCACTCAGATATGTACGGTGCCTTGTCAGGGGCTGTTGCGTCGCTTAAAGGGGATTTGCATGGCGGTGCTAATGAAGCGGTTATGCACATGCTGGAGCAGGCCCAGTCGGCTAATGACTTCGTTGATATGTTAAAAAACAAACTGGCAAATAAAGAAAAAGTTATGGGCTTCGGGCACCGGGTTTACATGAAGAAAATGGATCCAAGAGCAAAGATGATGAAAGAATCACTAAAGCAGCTCTGTGATTTGCATGGTGATTCAAGCTTGCTCGAGATGTGTGAAGCAGGGGAAAAACTTATGGCTGAGGAAAAAGGCTTGTATCCAAACCTTGATTACTATGCAGCACCGGTTTACTGGATGCTCGGGGTTCCGATTCCGCTTTACACGCCGATTTTTTTCAGTTCCAGGACAGCTGGACTGTGCGCTCATATCATTGAACAGCATGACAACAATCGTCTATTCCGGCCAAGAGTCAAATATACTGGCGACCGGAATTTATAAAAAAACAGAGAATACGATTATAAAGCCAGGTTAGACGCATACGGCATCAGGTGCGATCACTGCCTGGTTCGGAAAGGACGGAAGCTGCGAATGGTTAAAGTAGAGGACAAGAAGACGACGGATGCTATCCTGGAAGATATTACGGATTATGTGCTGAATCAGGATATTACAAGTGAGGAGGCTTTTTCGACCGCTCATTATACGTTTCTTGATGCATTGGGATGCGGCATCTTAGGGTTAAGCTACCCGGAATGCACGAAACTTCTGGGCCCGATTGTTCCTGGCACTGTTGTTCCTAATGGGACTCGGGTGCCGGGGACACCGCACGTGCTGGACCCGGTTCAGGGTGCTTTTAATATTGGCACCATGATTCGCTGGCTTGATTATAACGATACATGGCTGGCTGCTGAGTGGGGGCATCCATCCGACAATCTGGGCGGTATTTTAGCTGCTGCGGATTACGTGAGTCAAGAGCGTCTCGCAAAAGGCCAGAACCCTATTGAAGTTAAGGAAGTACTGGAAATGATGATCAAGGCACATGAGATTCAGGGCATCCTTGCACTGGAAAACAGCCTGAACCGTGTCGGGCTTGATCACGTTCTGTATGTTAAAGTTGCCACAACAGCTGTTGTCACTAAACTGCTGGGCGGCGGACGCACCGAAATTATGAATGCCTTGTCCAATGCGTGGATCGATAATGCCAGTCTTAGGACATACCGGCATGCGCCGAATGCCGGATCTCGGAAATCCTGGGCTGCTGGAGATGCTACAAGCCGGGGTGTTCGCTTGGCGTTAATGGCTCTCAGTGGTGAAATGGGCTACGAGACCCCATTAAGTGCTCCGGGATGGGGTTTTCAGGATGTTTTGTTCAACCAGCAGGAACTGACACTCAGCGAGCCACTGGGCAGCTATGTGATGGAGAATGTCCTGTTTAAAGTATCTTATCCAGCTGAATTTCATGCACAGACTGCCGCAGAAGCTGCGGTCCAGCTTCATTCACAAGTGAAAGATCATCTGGATGAGATTGACAAGATCACGATCACGACACATGAATCAGCCATCCGCATTATTGATAAGCAGGGCCCGCTCTATAATCCGGCAGATCGTGATCATTGTATCCAGTACATCACGGCTGTAGCTTTGATGAAAGGCGGCGTTACAGCCGAAGATTATGAGGAAGAGGCGGCTGCTGATCCAATTATTGATGAACTGCGCGGGAAAATGGTGCTTGAGGAAAACGAAGCTTATACGAAAGATTATCTGGATCCAGCTAAACGCTCAATCGCCAATGCAGTGCAGATCCATTTCACAGACGGAACCTCCACCGAAAATGTGGTGTATGAGTACCCATTGGGTCATCGGTTCCGCCGGGAAGAAGCAATGCCGCAGCTGCGTGAAAAATACATGCATAATCTGGGGACACAGTACGCGCCTAAACAGTTGGAAGCGATCGAAGAAGCAAGTTATAATTATGAGCGATTAGCGACTATGCCGGTCAATGAATTTGTGTCACTATTTGTATAATGAAAGCACAACAGGGGCTGGGACAAAACTTAAGTGATCAACCCTGAAAGTGAACAAAGCTCAAATTTAGCGAAGGAA
Source organism: Lentibacillus kimchii (assembly GCF_042666895.1). GTDB lineage: Bacteria > Bacillota > Bacilli > Bacillales > Amphibacillaceae > Lentibacillus > Lentibacillus kimchii. The sequence continues at coordinate 207,656 of NZ_JBHTGR010000005.1, read as the reverse complement.
ATATACGTCGACTCCTGCGGGAGCAAAGGATAGGTGAGACCCCACAGTGCGAAGCACGAGGAGGCTCACCAGCCGCCCGCGGAGAAGATGTTTATTTCCGGAGCGGGATTATGGCTCTAACTATTTATGCCAGTTGTTCGGCTTTTAATTGATAAAAATACTTTTGACCCAACTCCAACTCCAAATACATTTAGTGATGGAACGGTTTTGGAGAAAGGAGACTTTTGAAAATGGTATGGATAGTTGATCAGTCTGCAACACAGGAAACATTAGCCAATCAGTTTAAGGAACTGATCAAACAGGATACAATCTTGCAAATGCCCGGTGCCCATGATGCAATGGCCGCACTGGTCGCGAAAAAGACGGGCTTTTCAGCCTTGTACTTATCAGGCGGGGCCTATACAGCAAGTATCGGCATGCCTGATTTAGGGATAACGACTTCAACCGAAATGGCGGACCGGGCCAAAGAGCTTGTCCGGGCGGCAAATCTGCCAGTTCTGGTTGATATTGATACCGGATTTGGCGGTGTCTTGAATGTTGCCCGGACAGCGGTGGAAATGATAGAAGCCAAGGTAGCGGCCGTACAGATTGAAGACCAGCAGCTCCCGAAAAAGTGTGGGCATTTGAACGGGAAACAGCTTGTTGCGAAAGAAGAACTGGCACAAAAGATTAAAGCGATCAAAAAAGTGGCGCCGTCACTCGTTGTGGTTGCCCGGACAGATGCCAAAGCAATTGAAGGCATTGATGCAGCCGTTGAGCGTGCACAATTCTATGTCGATGCAGGCGCTGATGCTATTTTTCCTGAAGCGATGCAGACAGAAGAGGAATTTCGCCTATTTGCGGAGAAATTGGATGCACCGCTCCTTGCCAACATGACGGAATTTGGCAAAACACCTTATTTCACAGCTCAGGCATTTCAGGACATGGGCTTCAGTATGGTGATTTATCCGGTCACGTCCTTAAGAGTCGCTGCGAAAGCCTATGAGCGGATCTTTCAGATGATTATGGACGAGGGCACTCAGAAGAATGGGCTGGACGATATGCAGACACGAGAAGAATTGTACGAGATTAATTCTCTGTCTGAATTCGAAGAGCTGGACGGTAATATTGCCAAAACTGTGCTGGATGATGACGAGTAACTGAGATTGATATACAGCTAAGCGGATGCTGCGGGATAAAACCACAGCATCTTTTTTTAGTTTTAATGCTGAATGCAGTATATAGGTTTGAATCACTATCCCCCTGAATTTTATAAATGGCGTTCTTTTTACCATAGCAATTAAATATTATAGAAGTAACTATTTATGAGGAATCAACCTTACCTGGTAACTATTAATGATAATGCTATGTAATCTGAAAAACAGGAGGGATAGTCATGGCAAATAAGACAGGCTTTATATCGCACGAGAGTTACTTTTGGCATCAAACCGGAAATGGCGCTTTAAATTTGCGTTCAGGCGGATCGGTGCAGCCGGATACCCACGCTGAAAATCCGGAGACGAAGCGGCGCGTGAAAAATTTGCTGGAGCGGACCGATTTTATGAATAAACTAGAGCCCATCACACCGCGATCGGCAAGGCGGACAGAAGTCGAGATGAATCATCAATCAGCTTATATAGATTATGTCGAACAATTAAGTGACGCGGGTGACGGTGATGCAGGTTTTCATGCGACTGTCGGCCCGGACTCTTTTGAGATTGCGCTAAGATCAGCAGGCGGTGCCATAACCGCGATTGATTCAGTGATGCAAGACAGGGTGCAGACAGCATATGCCCTTGTCCGGCCGCCGGGTCATCATGCCGAACCCGATAAAGGAGCAGGTTTTTGTCTTTTTAACAATGTTGCCATTGCAGCGAATTATGCCCGTAAAACATACGGCGTTAAGCGAATCGCTATCGTGGACTGGGATGTCCATCACGGGAATGGGACTGAAACAGCTTTTTATCATGATCCAGATGTTTTATTTATGTCTGTTCATCAGGAACATATCTTTCCTAAAGACCGCGGCATGATGACAGACGTGGGTGCCGGGGATAGCGAAGGAAAGAATGTCAATATAGAACTTCCGGCTGGCACAGGAAATGAGGGCTATATGTATACGTTCGATAACGTTATTGAGCCGATTATCGACCAGTTTCAGCCTGAGCTGATTCTTATATCGGCCGGTCAGGATGCCAGCCGTTTTGATCCGCTGGGGCGGATGCTGGTGACCGCAGAAGGCTATTATAACATGACAGTCCGGATGAAATCGTTAGCTGCTAAACATTGTAGTGGGCGCTTGGTCGCCTGTCATGAGGGCGGGTACAGCACGGCCTACGTTCCCTTTTGTACATTGCGGATTATAGAAGCACTCAGGGGTGAAACAAGCGGTATTGCTGATCCGTTTGACCAGGGATTTCATGAAGGTCCGATTTATCCGCACCAGAAAGAGGCGGTGCACCAGGCTGTGGACATTCAATCGGCGTATTGGCAATTATGATAATGTGTTGTGAAGGATACACCATTTATTTCCCGGGATGTGTTTAAGTCCTGGGAAATAAAATGGACTCAGATCAGCTTTAACCTGTTCAACCAATACGGCTGCTTTCAGCTTAGCAGCTTTATTATTTAGCTGTTATTCCCGTTAATCAAACTAAGCACTTCTGCCCGTGATGAGGCATCTTCCTGGAAAATACCCCGGACAGCTGAGGTGACGGTTTTGGAACCAGGTTTCTTAATCCCGCGCATGGTCATGCACATATGCTCAGCTTCAACGACAACTATAACACCATGCGGATCGAGTGTTTCTCTCATGGAATCCGCAATGGTTGATGTTACGCGTTCCTGCAGCTGCGGCCGGCTGGTGACGGTCTCAACGGCTCTTGCCAGTTTGCTTAACCCGGTTACCCGGCCGCCCTTCGGTATGTAGCCGACGTGCGCCACACCGTAAAACGGCAGGAGATGGTGCTCACACATGGAGTAAAAGGGAATGTCTTTGATTAAGACAAGTTCCTCATGGTCTTCGCCAAAAATGGTAGCGAAATATTCTTTAGGGTCCTGTTCCAACCCCTGAAAGACTTCTTCATACATGCGGGCCATGCGGCTTGGTGTATCAACCAGGCCTTCCCGCTCAGGGTCTTCGCCAATTGCTTCTAAAATCATATGTGCTGCCTTCTCAATTTTTTCGTGATCAACTGCCATGTTATGACCTCCTCTTATCTGTTATAGGATTGTGCACTGCTAACCATAACATACGTCAACATACGGCTGAATTCGATTTTTTGCTAGGGATCAAGGCATTTGCTCCCCGCGCTGATGTTAAACGCTTCCACTGAGTATGATATACTAACAGTTATGCGATTGTACCTGGAAAAAGGGAGACAGGATAAGTTCATCTACCTGAGAATGAGCCCGGTAATAGAACAAACCACCTCACAGCGTATGAGTTGTTATCGTTCAGAGTCTGGTCATACCGGATAAGCTTTCACAGACTCATATAATAATCTGCTATGTTATAATAGGTTAAAAAGGCAGGGGGAATAACGTATGATGACCGATCAGTTTCAGATTTACACAAACAGCCAGAAGGCGCTTAAGCTGCGAGCCGACAGAATAACACTTTATCAAGGTGCCCAGATTATCGAAGCCTGCAGCAGCAATCAAAGTGTTTATTATCTCTTCTTTTATAAACATCACTACCTGACAGCTGTTAAGGCAAAGAAACTGCGGCGTTATTCGTTTATCGCGTCTGCTTTTAAATACGGTATGGTTTCGAGCGCCCCACATCCGTTTATCGATACCCTTCTGTCGGAAAATGCACCATGCCGCATCACAGGCTTCGACCCTTTGCTCCAGAAGCTTGATAAGCATTATACGCCCCAGGAGAAAGCCTTTATCCTAACATTTTTTGAATCATTCATTTCTAAAAAACGCTTATTTAATGAAATCCTCTCAGTATTTTATGGTTATCGCCGCAAAGGGCAAATGTTTCTGGGCTACCGGATCATTCGGATTTTAATGGATTTCGCGCCAGACCACAGTCTTGTCCGGGAGCTGTCAAACGACAGACAGTTTCGGAAATATGCCGATTTATATAGTGCAAAAGCTGACAAATTGTTGTCTGACGACCTGATTTTTGCGGAGAAAGTCTTTTATGCTGAAAGGAACCATTATTTTTCAAGACTCATAAATCTGCTGGACACCCAATCCAGATGGATGGATATGACAGACCTGTATCGTGAAGCCTTAATCGGGACGGCATCAGATGAACACTATCAGGCGCTTAAAGCAATGCTTGATACGTATTTGACCACTGAGCAGCGCACATATATACTGGAAGACTTGTATCGTTTCCTCCCTCATTACCCTCCGCTGAAACAAGACCTGCTGACGGCTTTTATTGAAGCGGCTGACATCGTGAATATTTTGCATCTGTACAATGATCCTGATTTAACCCTTAATAAGCAGCAGGCTCAAGCAATCAGCGACTTACTTGAAAAGCTGGATGTCAATACAGCGTCACTTACCCCGACCTCATTGCGGACCTTGTTTGAATTAACACTTCAACTAAACCCGAAAGCAGCTCAACAGCTTATTCATGACGATGTTTCAATGCTGCTGAACACACATGGCCCATGTGATGTGAAAGAGCTTTTGGAGCCGTTTTATGATCGCCCTGCCGTTCATCCCATCTATCAAAAAATTGACTATCTGCTGATTCATCAGGATGACTTGGATCACATGCAGGTACTGGGTGAATTATACTATGAATTCGGCCAGTCCGAGCAGGCTATCGACTGTTTCAGCTGGGAGACTGAACTCAAGCCAGACGACCCGAAACCACCGAAATGGCTGGCTAAAGTTTATCGGGCTTTAGATATGACGCAGGAATCGGAAGCCTACGAGCAGTTAAGTGTTAATCTGCAAAAAAGAGTGTAACGTATCAGTCAGTATAAAAGTTTAGTTCTTTCATCACAATATGTTTATATTTTCTGAAATGAAAATCGGGAAATAGGCAAAAAAGACTAGAAAAATTTTAAAAAAACGCTATAATGTAAGTGGCGCTTCGATTTCGAAGATCTTTCAATATTAAAATTAAATAAATGAAGTGGGGGGGTTCTGATTGCAATCGTCTGATGCATCATTATTTCAAAGAGTATTGGCCAAAGGGATTGGCGAAATTGTATTCGTTATCACTGTTGATGAACAGGGGAGATTTTACTATGATTTTTTAAATCAAGCCGCTAAGGAGTGGACGGGCCTGACAGCAGATGTGATTGGGCAGACAATTCATGATGTTTATCCTGTCACTATAGCCGATCATTTAGTGCAGCAATACCGGAAAGTTCTTGAAACAGAAGATATTGTTACATACGAGGATCATTATGAGTCGACAGCAGGGACCAAATATTCGGAAACGACACTCACACCTCTGTTTACTGACGGGCGATGCAGTCATATCGCAGCTCTTGTCCGGGATGTCAGTGATCAAAAAGCAAATGAGCGTAAGCTGCGTCGTTCATTGGATAAATTGACGGAAAATAAACAAAAATTCCGGGAAAGCGAAAATCGGCTGCGTATTATTACTGATAATACCAATGACTTAATCACGATGATTGATCATGACGGCTACATTACTTATGTATCACCGTCCTATGAAAAAATATTGGAGCACGATGCTGAGGAGTATATTGGGAAACACTTTCTTCACAACATTCACCCAGATGATACGAAACCACTCGTGGAGTCGTTCAGACATTCAGTCGAAACACATATCGTGTGGCAGGATCAGTTCAGACAAAGGAACCGGTCAGGGGAGTATATCTGGTCAGAACTGCGCGGAACGCCGGTGTATGATGCGAACAATGCTTTCACGCATATGGTAGTTGTCACCCGAAATATTACGATTTGGAAGGACTATGAACTGAAACTGCAGTATATGGCTTATCATGATCCATTAACAGGTCTTCCGAACCGTCGTTACTTTATGGAGCAGCTTTCATGGCAGCTGGAAGATATGGCTGGACGCACTGACTGTTTAGCCATTATGATGATGGATCTGGATCAATTTAAAACAATCAATGACCAGTTGGGACATCACATCGGGGATCAAACGATTCAGGAATTCGCTGAACGTGTCAATAAAAATGTTCGGGGCAATGATTTGCTGGCTCGTCACGGCGGTGATGAATTTATGCTGTTGCTGCCTGGTATTGAGGGGACATGTGATGTGCTTAAAGTGGTGGATCGCATTCAGCAAGCCGTCAACCAAGCGTGGTGTATTGGGCAGCACGAATTTACCACAACTTCCAGTCTGGGAATTGTTATATCATCATCCAGTACCCCCGAGTCATCCAGGACCTTGCTGGAAGAGGCTGATAATCAGCTTTATAAAGCTAAACAGTCCGGAAAAAATGGTTATCAGATTTACGATTTCAAATGCGATGATCAAAGTTGAATAGGCCGGAGCGCATGTTAGTTCCGGTCTCGCTTGGGACCATCAGTATGATTTTATAAGGGGCTGTGCTGAAAGCCGGCGGCTATATGACATGATCTGAGTGCCATATGATCTCGTTTGGCGCTGAAGATGTATTACGGTCAATATCGTGCTCATCAATGAAATATTGCAGTCCAAACCAGCCGGCAATCATCACGATCAGTGTAATGACAATAAGCAGAAAAACAATTTTTTTCCCCACAGAGCATGCCTCCTTATTATCTCTAATATAAGATTAGCAAATCATTCCTTTTCTGTAAATTTATTTCACATATCTTTCTTAATGGTCTATAGCGCCGGCGGGATCATAATTTGCCAAATTAATTGCCAATTCATCCCCAAGTGCCAGATGGGCCAGCTGACGGCCGATAAATGGGCCGGTGGTGAGTCCCGAAGACCCAAGGCCATTGCCGATAAGCAGTCCGTCGATACCAGGTATGGGGCCTATAACTGGCAAAAATCCCGGAGTATGCGGTCTGAACCCGACACGTGCCTCTAGCACTGTACTCGTCTCGAGGCCTGGTGCAACATTCAGCGCCTTCGTTAAAATTTCTTGCATTCCGCCGGCTGTGACACGGCTATCGAATCCAGCATCATCTTCATGCGTCGCTCCAATGATGATCCGGTCGTCCCAGGTCAGCATGAATTGATCATTTGGAGGCATGACAACAGGCCAGTCAGATGTATCTGTGCTGGGGGATTGCAGATGCAGAATTTGCGCTTTTTGCGATGTGCCGTTAAACTTAATATTCAAGGGTGCGAGCAGCTCATGCATCCAAGCGCCGCACGCAGCGATGACTTGATCAGCCTCGATTGATTCGCCGTTAACGGTTACACCGGTGATCCTTGAGCCGTTTTGGATAAGCTGTGCGTCCCCGTGAATGATAGTTGCATGATGTTTCTGAGCTCCTCTTATAAGGGCGTCCCGCATAGCGCGGCCATGGACACGGGCAGCACCGCTGACATGGACGGAGGCGTAATCTTCACTGAGATGTGGGAATTGTTTGTTCGTCTCCTGGGCATCAAGCAGTGTGACATCGCCGATTTCCGGAGCATCTTCCCGGCGCTTCAGAGCTCGCTCTTTTTTGGCGATGAGCTTTTGTTCATCGGTATGAATGCTGATAGCACCGGTTTGGGCATAGCCTGTTCTGGTCTCACCATCAGCTGCGAGTTCCTGAATTAATCTGTGATAAATGCGTGCGCCGCCTTTTGCCAGTTCATACCATGCTTTATTCCGGCGCTGGGAGAGCCATGGACAAATAATGCCAGCTGCTGCATCAGTTGCCTGGCCGTCATCATGCCGGTCAATTATGACTACCTCTGCGCCTGTTTTTGCCAGTTCGTAAGCTGTGGAAGCACCTAATATACCGGCGCCAATTATAACGATTTTATTCATGGAATCATCCTTTCTGAATGTCGCCAACGGCTATGAAACGAACGTAAGATACTTAATTAATGATACATAACAAATTTGTATAGGAAAAGGGGGTCACGCACGTGTATCGAAATAATATTGCCAGACTGCTGTTTGCCATCGGCACTGCCCATATGATTGCAGGTCTGATAATCGGCCTGATCAGTACGGCGATGAATGTGTTCTATACAGGGTCAGGCTGGTCTAACTTTTTTGTCTGGACGGCCGGCGGTTTTATTGCAGGGATGCTGTTCATTGGTTTTGCGGAAAATATTCGTCTGCTTCAGCAGATTAATCACAAACTTGGCCCGGATACCAATCGGCAGGAAGTGTCTCAGTATATTGCTGATTCAAACATTACGAAGAATTTAGACGAAGCTATTAAAGCAAGCATCTATGACCATTATCCGGATGAGACAATTGTTGCCATTGTTCCTTCTCCAAAAGACGATTACTTTTTAGTCCATTTTCAGGACGGGCAGGAAGATTATGTGCGCGTTGTTTATACGGGCGGATCGGAAGTTGAAGAAACGAATGATTCGTCCATCAGACAATCGGTTATTCAATGGTATAACAGCAGAAACAGCTGATGCGTACGCCGCGTTCCACGACTTGACTAACGATTTAATTCACCTGGAGGTTTATAACGCCATTTTTAAACATCACAGTGACATGGAACGACACAAATTAGTATTCATTCACCATATTTTTATGATAATCTTATAACTGGAAATACGATAAACGGAATTAAAGGAGTAATCGATAATGCGTAAGACGTTAATTTTCGGGCATAAAAGTCCGGATACCGATACGATTTGCTCAGCACTTGTCTATGCTGATCTAAAAAGTGTACTGGGTGTTGAGGCACAGCCTGCCCGCCTGGGTGACGTTAATCAAGAAACACAATATGCGCTGGATTACTTTGGCGCCGAGGCTCCGGAGCGGATTGAAGAAGTCGGCGGCGATGTCAGCGATGTTATTTTAGTGGATCATAATGAAAGTCAGCAAAGCGCTGATAACCTACAGGACTTCCGGATTTCAGAGGTGATTGATCATCACCGCGTAGCCAATTTTGAAACGAAAGAACCGCTTTATATGCGTGTGGAACCTGTCGGCTGTACGGCAACGATTTTAAATGACATGTATAAAGAAAAAGGTGTCGTTGTATCGCCGAAAAATGCGGGGCTCTTGCTGTCAGCAATTATGTCGGATTCGCTGCTCCTCAAGTCCCCGACCTGCACCGAAGCTGACCGGGAGGCGGCGTATGAGCTGGCAGGTATTGCTGGCGTTGATGTGGAGACATATGGCCTGGATATGCTGAAGGCTGGAGCAGACTTAAGTGATAAATCAGCCTATGACTTGACCACGATGGATGCAAAAGAGTTTACAATGGGCGATGCCAAAGTTCAGATTGCGCAGGTAAATGCTGTGGATACGAACCAGATTTATGAATCACAGGCTGCCATTGAAAAGGAAATTGACCAGCTGATCAAGGACAATGGTCTTGACTTATTCCTGTTCGTTGCCACTGATATTCTGGAGAATGACTCAGATGTTCTCGTATTGGGCACAGCTACAGACCGTGCCGAACAAGCCTTTGACGTTTCTTTGGATGACAATAATCGAGCATTCTTAAAAGGGGTCGTTTCCCGCAAGAAGCAGGTTGTTATTCCTTTAACTGAAGCATTCACAAAATAGGAACCATTCAAAGCAGGGCTGGGACAATAGTTAAATGATTCGCTCTAAAAACGAACAAGATCCAGATTTAGTGTGAGGAAAAGACGGAGACGCCCGCGGAAAGCAATGCCTGCTTTCGGAGCGGGCTTTCTCTAACTATTTATGCGAGCTGTTCAGGTTTTATGTGATGAAAATAAGCTTGTTCCAGCCCCGTTTTATGCAGGTGCATGTGCACAGCTCTGCGTCCGGTCTGTGAACCGTGCCTTTTATAAATCAAATACCATTTCATCGATCATATAGGCTTCCAGTGCTTCTTGATCGATCTCATAGCCAATACCTGGTTTATCTGGGGCCGTAATCGTGCCGTTATGAACGATCACCTCAGGCTGAATAATATCACGTTCCCAGTAAAGTGATGAGCCAGCTGTATCGCCGGGCAGGTTAAATTGCGGCAGGGTTGTTAAAGCAATATTGTGCGCCCGGCCGACACCGGCTTCCAGCATTCCCCCGCACCATACATCAATACCACGCTCGCGGCACAGGTCGTGAATAGCCAAGGCCTCAGTTAACCCGCCGACACGGCCAATTTTCACATTGATGACCCTGCAGCTGCCCAGATCAATCGCCTTACGCGCATCAGCAGCTGAGTGAATGCTCTCATCCAGACATATAGGTGTTTGGATCAATGCCTGCAGTTGCGCATGATCAGTGATATCGTCATGTGCCAGCGGTTGTTCGATCATCATCAAATTAAATTCATCCAGTTGTTTAAGCCGGTTAAGGTCCTGAAGCGTGTAAGCTGAATTGGCATCGGCCATGATAGGGATATCGGGAAATTGCTTCCGGACTTCCCGAAGGGTTTTAACGTCTGAACCCGGTTTGATTTTAAGTTTAATACGCTTATAGCCCTGCTGGATATGATCCCCCACCTTCTGCAGCAGATCGTCTATGGTTGGCTGGATTCCGATACTGATGCCTGCGTCAATTTCCGATTTATGGCCGCCAAGCACCTCAGCAAGTGTCTGGTTTTTCCGCTTGGCGTCAAGATCCCAAATCGCTCCTTCAAGAGCCGCTTTCGCCATATTATTCCGCTTAATGGGGCTGAAAATCTCACGAACATCGTGTGGATGACTAATTGTGTTTTCGTGTAATAGCGGGATTAAAAAGTCCTTCATAACATGGGCATTCGTTTCCACGGTTTCCTCGGTATACCAGGGTGCTGGAAAGGCGACTGATTCGCCAAAACCGCTTCTCTCCTCTGTGTCAATCGCTTCAGTTATGAAAAAATCCTTATCCCGCATCTCCCCGAAACTGGTCGTGAAGGGGTGATTGAGTTTCATACGTAAACGTTTTAGTTTGATCTGTGTGATTGGAATGGGCATGGATTCATCCTCCTGACTTATTCAGCAGTTACTATAGCTATGCATAACCAGCGTATCGAAAATGGCAGGGTCCGTCCAGCTGGTAAACGCAGCGATAAAACTGCTAGCATGGCTATAGAAGTAAGTATATAATGAATGAAAACATGCTGGTAAAGGGGGAGGTAGTGGTGCCAAAGCAAGTAGCCCTGTCGTTCAGCGGCGGGAAGGACAGTTGTCTGGCGCTCTATTATTTGCAGAAGCAGGGTGTGGACGTTAAGTGTTTACTGACGACGGTATTGGAGGACAGCAAGGAAACAGTAGCCCATAACGAAAAACTGGAACGTGTCGAACGGCAAGCGGAGCGGCTGGACATTCCTGTTTATTTTATTGAGACGAATTTTCCCACGTATGAGGATGATTTTATCTGGTATATCAGCGACATGAAACAGCGCTACGGTATTGACGGCATGGCTTTTGGCGATATTTATCTGCAGGGTCACCGTGAATGGGGCGAGAAGCTGGCTGCACGGGCTGGTGTCGAGCCTGTTTACCCCCTATGGTCGGAACAAGCGAAAGCTGCGGGATGGCTATGTGACTTTATCGCTCTGGGTTTTGAAGCGGAGGTTATTAAGGTGGATTCCGAAAAACTTCCGCAAAACTGGGCTGGCCGTAAACTGGATCAGTCATTTGTTTCCGATATCATGACTTATTCGGATGTTTGTCCAATGGGCGAATCAGGCGAGTATCATACGTATGTCCATGACGGCCCTATTTTCAGGCCGGATTGATCGGGTAAAAAACCCGGAAAGGCGGAAGGTTATGAAAGTGCTTCTGGTAACAGGTTATAAACCAATGGAAATTAATATCTTTCAGCCGGATGATGAACGGATTAACATCATTAAGGCGGCGATTGAACAACGATTGATTGGCTTGATCGACGAAGGGCTTGAGTGGGTGCTGATTTCCGGCAAAAGGGGTGTTGAACAATGGGCCGGTGAAGTGGCGCTAAATCTGCGCGACCAATATGGTCTTAAACTGGCGCTTATCCCGCCGTTTGAACATCAGGACGGGCGCTGGCCTGAGTCAATTCAGGAACTTTATCAGGGGCTTATGGCTTCTGCTGATTTTTACAAACCGCTTTATCAAGGCGATTATCGTGGGCCTTACCAGTATCAGGCGAGCAACAAGTGGCTGGTTGCTAAAAGTGATAGCTGTCTGATGCTTTTGGATGAGGATTTCCAGGGCAGTAATCAGTATATTTATCAGGAAATCCAGACATACGAAGGGGATTATCCGTTGTACCAGATTACGCCCGCTGATCTTGAGGACATAAAAGATGATGAGCAAATGACAGATCCCGACTATTGGCAGTGAGTTTATTTTTACCGTCTGACCGCTCATTTAAACGGGAAAGCCGAAAATGCGGTAATCATATAATTTCCTGATTTTCTGCAGGATAAATTCATTATTTCCTCAAACGCTAAGCAGGAACCACAAAGGAGGCAAATGAATGGGTGGCAAACCGAAAGGACCTAAGCAGCAGAAAGAACCGGACTTGCCAGAGAGCCCAAAACAGCCTTATGGTGAACCGCTAAAGGGATCTCACAAGGATAAACAGCGCAATCATTCAGGACAAAAGCATAATCCGCATCACGGTTTGTAAGGATCTTATTAAAAAAGCACACACGCCGCTGTGTGCTTTTTAATGCTCTGGTAATGACGCAAAAGTCTATAAATCGCACCGGCATCAGTTGTTAATTTCTGCTATAATGGAATGAAACATTTTGGGGAGGAAGAATCATGCATGCGGCACTTGAATTGACGAATCTTGCTAAATCATATCGGAAACATCAGGCCGTCCAGGATTTGAATCTTGCCGTGCAAAAAGGGGAATTGTTTGGATTTCTTGGACCAAATGGTGCAGGCAAAACGACAACGATTAAAATGCTCACCGGATTGCTGGAGCCGACGAATGGTTCCGCAGAAATTTCGGGTATCGATATCTGGCAGCATCCGCTGAAAGCGAAAGAAAAGCTTGCTTATGTACCGGATCAGCCCAATCTTTATCCCAAATTAACCGGATGGGACTATCTTGAATTTGTTGCATCCGTTTTTCAGCTGCAGAAAGACTGGTTCCAGGAAAGGGCGAATGAACTTCTGGCCAGTTTCAATCTCACGGAACAGGCGAATGACCTTATCGAAAGTTATTCACACGGGATGAAACAAAAAATAGCCTTATGCGGTGCACTGATCCACGAGCCGGATGTGCTGTTTATGGACGAGCCGACGGTGGGACTTGATCCGAAAAGTGCCCGCACGCTGAAAAATCTTCTCCAGCAATTGTGCGCGAGCGGAATGACCGTGTTTTTATCGACCCACATTCTTGAAATAGCTGAAGAAATGTGTGACCGCGTAGGAATCATTTATGAAGGCGAAGTGATTGCGCTGGGAACCATGGATGAGCTGCGGGGCGGTGACGATGCCGATAAAAGTCTGGAAGATATCTTTCTTGAATTGACCGGCGGTGAGGATCAGCAGGCGATTATCAGTGAAATGACCAATCATGGTGATGCAACATGATGAAGGCCATGTTAAAAAATCAGTGGAAAATGATGCTTAATTCCATTAAAACACAGCCTGGTAAAAATTATGTCAGTTATGGCATCGTGTTTGCGGTCCTTGCGATGTTACTGCTATGGCTCTCGATGGGGATCTGGTTTATACACGATCTCATCACCGAGCCTGTTTTCACCGGTATGCTTTCATACGGATTTTTGCTGAGCATTGGACTTATTTTGCTGCTGGGCATGCCTCAAGTGTTTAAACAGCTGTATTCAGCGACAGATTTGAATTTGTTATTTACCATGCCCATTCCGACACGGATTATCTTTTGGGTTAAATATTTACAAAGCTTTGCCGGGATTCCCTTACTTGTATTTGTGTTTTTAATCATCCCTGTTTACGTTTATGGCGCGGCGACCGGTGTCAGCTGGCTGTATTACCCGGTTGTGATGCTTGTACTAATAGCCTTCGTTGTTATAGGTCTTTCACTTGCCTACCTGGCTAATTTGCTGCTGGTTCAGATTATTCCTGCAGCGAAAGCCAGCGAGTTTATGACTGTTATGAGTTTGCTTTCCGGCCTGCTGACATATGGTCTGTTTATGCTGCCCACACTGCTGAACGAACGTCCATTGTCTGAATTGATTTTGGAAGGATTGCCGTTATTTCCAGAATGGGCTCCCGTAACATGGGGGAGTCAGGCGATTATAGCAGCATCAGCCGGTTCGCTTGATTTTCTGCTGCCGTTTCTTATGATACTGACACTTGCTGCTGTCATCGTTATGCTGACGCTGGCACTGGTGGAAAAAGGATTCCGCACAGGCTGGGTGCGATTGAATGAAGGCGGTGGGAAAAAGCAGCGAAAAGGTTCCCGGAAGACGGCTCGGTCTCAATTGCATCACCCGGCGATCGCTGTCGGCAAAAAAGAATGGCTGACCGTTAAGCGCGATATGCGTGAATGGCTCGTGTTTATGCCGCTTGTCTTTTTTCTTGTGTTTGGTTTTGTTGGTGCCCTGTCAGGCGGAGCGGATCTCAGTGATTTGCGGGGTTCCGCGGAAATAAGCTGGCCGATTGCTCAAGTTTTATTGCTGTTTATGTACGCCATGTTTAACGGCCAATTGGCTGCTTCGGCTATTGCGCGGGAAGCCTTATCCATTTGGCTGCTGCGTGTCTTGCCGCTATCTGGCAGACATATTGCGCTTGGCAAGCTGTGGATCAGCTGGCTGCTGTCATTTTTACTTTTAACAGTGATTGAGATCATTATAGGCCTCTTTTTAGGGTGGTCCGTTACACAGTTTCTCACTGGTATTGCTATAAAAGCTGTGATAACAACTGGCATCAGCAGCATTGGCATATGGTTTGGAACAATCGGTGCCAAATATAACCCGTCAAATCCGCAGAACAGATTAACCTTTGGCACCAGTTTTATGCTTATCATCGTTTCATTCGTGTATCTATTCGTAACACTGATTCCATTTATTATCGTCCTGATACCGGTTGACGCGATGAATGTTACCGGCTCAGCCAGCCAAAGCAGCCTAGGAATTTTCAGCATGGTATCAAGTTTGATTCATACGCTTTTGAGCTGGAAAGCAGCTTATCCGGTTATGGTTATGGCATCCGGTATTATTCTGATGGCTGCTGTCTCCTTAGGTATTGCGTATTTGTTCATCGTGATGAGTGCACGTCGCCTAGATCAGGGTATTGAAATTGATATGGTGCAGAGTGCTGCGTCAAAACCATCACTTGGAAACAAATCTGGCCGTCTTTAACTCATTTTCAAAGGGGAATTGTGTTATTATTTAGTCAGCAGATAAACATCTCAGGGAGGGGGGTGAGTCTATGCTTAAGGCTATTTTTCTGGATTTGGATAATACCTTGATATGGGATAAAAAAAGTGTCGATGAAGCATTAAAAACAGCGTGTGAGCTGGCTGCAGAAAAATCGGATGCTGATCCAGGGCAGCTGGAACAAGCGATCCGGGAACGAGCGCCAGAGTTGTTTACATCCTTCGATACATATAATCTTGGCGATAGAATAGGCATTAGCCCTTTGGAAGGGTTATGGGCTGATGCTGATAATGAGCACCCAGGTGTCCAGCTGACAAAAATGCTGCCAGAATACAGAAGGAAAACCTGGACAACAGCCTTACAGCAGGCAGAGGTTGATGATCCGCATTTAGCAGGCGAGATCGCTGAAACGTTTAAACAAGAACGCGAGACCCGTCAGTTTGTCTATGAGGAAACATTTGAGGTATTAAATAAACTGCGGGAACATTACCAGCTGCTTTTGCTGACGAACGGGTTAACGGGACTCCAGCAGAAAAAATTGAGCATAACACCGGCATTAAAAGCCTATTTTGACCAGATTGTCATATCTGGATCGTATGGAAAGGGAAAACCGGATCCAGCTATTTTTGAGCATGCGTGTGGCTTAACGTCTGTTCATCAGAATGAGGCATTGATGGTGGGCGATAATCCTTATACCGATATAGCGGGGGCAGCAAGAGCAGGTATTCCGTCCGTGTGGCTTAATCATCATGCAGAGGATGTGCAGGATGTGAGGCCGACTTATGAGGTATCACGGTTGAGCGAGCTGCTGGAAGTCGTGGCGAAATTGAAGTGAAATAAAAACAGCGACCATACAACAAGCAGGTGCACAAGGGGTGTGCCTGCTTGTTGTATGGTCGCTCTATATGCGGACAGGCTGCACGTTCACTTCTCGCTGTGCAATTCCTTTTCTGCGTATTGTGTCAGGTCGGTTTCGCTGACAGCAATTGTTGAAAGCAGCTCCTTTATATCACATTTTTATTATTTCTGCCGCTGATGTTCATCTGACAGGAAGTTAAAGAAGGTTTGCAGACTAGACCTTGGTTTGGCTTTAATCTCATTAATATATTGATCTTTCATATAATCATTCACAAGCTCACTGGATTTAATACGCTGAATGATATGATCCATCCCTATTTGCCGTATTTCTTTGTTCACATGTCTGGATTCCTTGAACAAGGCAGCGCCAATAGCTCCTAAAAGTGCGTAGATACCGAGTGACAGCAGCATGTCTGATTGGTATCCCGTGATGACGAGCATAATAAACAGATTAATAATTGAAATAATCAGAAATGGGATGGCAATCATCATATATTTCGTGCTTTTATTCAGTTGTGGCTTAACCAGTTCATCAATAGCCTCCAATTCCTTCTCAATGAATTGAGGCATGTTTTTAAACGTCCATTGACTCATATACGTTATCCGCTCCTTAAGTTTATTATATAATGCTTTCGTCGGTCTGTCATGTTAAATGCCTCTGGAGAAAACTGCGGCATAGGCAGGAAAATAACGATCGTTAAGCGAATTATATTATAAACCAATTAAGTGACATAACTGGAGGTGTGAACATGGCAACACTTGATGACTTTAATCAACTTGATATGCGTGTCGGAACAGTTTTAAAAGCTGAACCTCTTCAGGGAGCGAAAAAACCAGCCATTAAACTGCAGATCGATTTTGGGGAGGAACTGGGGCGAAAACAATCGTCAGCGCAAATCACCAATCGTTATAGACCTGAACAGATTGTCGGACGTCAAGTCGTCGGTGTCGTTAATATGCTGCCAATGCGCGTTGCTGGATTTAAATCAGAAGTACTGGTGCTTGGCGGTGTTCAGAACGAACATGATGTCATGCTGCTGCGGCCGGACGAGCCAGTCACCAATGGCACGCATGTATCGTAGGAAAAACGATCGTATGTAAACGAATAGGGCATTCCTGATATACTGGAGTCATTAGAATGGAGGATCAATATGCGGATTAAAATAACCAGTGTTTTTGTAGATGATCTGGAAAAAGCTTTAACGTTTTACACAGAGGTTCTCGGGTTTCAGAAAAAAATGGATACAACGGCAGGTGCGGCTAGATGGATAACGGTTGTCTCACCTGAGGAACCGGACGGTGTTGAATTGCTTTTGGAGCCGAATGACAGTGAGGCAGCACAGACATATCAGCAAGCAATTTACGAGCAGGGTGTTCCGATGACATCATTTGTTGTCGATGATCTTCAGGACGAATATACCCGCCTCGCTGATCAGGGTGTTGTCTTTTTTGCAGAGCCGACTGAAGCAGGTCCAGTGACATTTGCCGTTTTTGATGATACATGCGGCAACTTGATTCAGCTTTCGCAGGCACGGTAGTGAATACCTGCCGGTCATTACCAAAAGGGAGTGTGAAGATTATGCCGGGAACGGGAACAACGATGCAGCTTGTGACAGAGCTGCAGACAATCTTAGCGGAAGAACGTGTCACTGCCAACGATACGCTTTTGGCGCAGCACAGTTCTGATGAATCGTACCACACAGCACATTTGCCGGACATTGTTGTGTTTCCGGAAACAGCTGAGGAGATCCGTGCGGTAATCAATTGTGCGGATGCCTATGATGTGCCTGTTACACCATATGGTTACGGATCCAGTTTAGAGGCCAGTGTTATTCCGCAACAGGGTGGTATCGTCGTTGATTTTGCCAACATGGATAAAATTTTAAATGTAAGAGAAAATGATTTCCTTGTCACAGTGCAGCCGGGTGTTACTCGCTCGCAACTGGAGAAAGAACTTAAGAAATACGGACTGTTTTTCCCTGTTGATCCCGGCGCAGATGCGACACTTGGGGGTATGGCAGCAACGAATGCCAGTGGGACGACATCCGTTAAGTATGGCATCATGCGGGATAACGTACGTGATTTGGAAGTTGTTACGGCTGATGGATCGATCATCCACACCGGTAATTTGGCTGCCAAATCGTCGTCAGGCTATCACCTGAATGGGTTGTTCGTTGGGTCAGAAGGGACATTGGGCTGTTTTAGTGAACTGACATTGCAAGTAACTGGCATTCCGGAACATATTCTGGCGGGAAGAGCCGAATTCACAAGTGTTGATGATGCGGTGAACGCCGTGATTGCCATTATGCAGTCGGGTATCCCTGTAGCTCGGGTGGAACTCGTCGATGAAGAAGCTATTACGCAGATGAATCTATACAGCGAAACCGACTATCCGGAAGTGCCTACATTATTTCTGGAGCTGCATGGCAATGAAGCCGGATTGCAGCAAGACGTACAATTTATGGAAAATATCGTCACTGATATGAATTGCCGGCAAGTGGAATTTGAAACGGATACAGCTGGCCGCAACAAATTGTGGGAAGCCCGTCACAATGCAGCTTATGCCTTTATTCATAATCACCCAGGCCGAAAACAGATGGTAACGGATGTCTGTGTTCCTATTTCCGAGCTGGCCGGTGCCATTAAGGATGCGCGCACCGCCATTTCTGATTCAGGCCTTCCGGGCGGCATTGTCGGCCATGTTGGGGACGGAAATTATCATATTTTATTGATGCTGAATCCGGATGACCCGGACGCTATTGAGCGGGCTGATATGCTGAATGAACGGATTGTCAGTTATGCGCTTGAACGTGGTGGCACATGCACTGGCGAGCACGGTGTCGGCACGGGTAAACGAAAATATCAGGAGCGGGAACATGGTGAGGCGCTCCGAGTCATGCGCAGCATCAAACAAGCACTCGATCCGCATGATAGACTGAATCCAGGGAAAGTTATCGAGTAACGCCGGTGAAGCCATAAAACATAAATCTCTGCATCTCTAACAAATCAAGACGCCAATCCAGATTAGGGGTGATACATGATGCACCATGTATTGGCGAATCATGCATGGTATGAGCTGACTGGCCCTGTGACACTGGTGGTAACAGGGCTTTTGTGTTACTGGTATATCAGCAAAATGATTAGATCGCCTCATGTTTCGGCGACATATACACAGCGGATGTATTTTTTTCTGGCTATCAGTTTGTTTTTCCTTGTCAAAGGGACACCATTTGCTGTGATTGCCGACCATTATTTGTTCAGTGCTCTGTTATCTCAGCTCTCGTTTATGGCGTTTGTCATCATGCCGTTGTTTATTCTCAGTTTGCCTGAGCAGTATGTAGCGGCCTTTTTTTGGAATCACCGGCGTGCGGAAGCGGCGAGGCTGATACTGAATCATCCATGGTTTTTGGCAATCATGTTTAACGTCCTTATCTCGATTTATCTGATTCCGCCGGTTTTTAGCGTTATTCATGAAAGCACATCATTGCAGCTTCTCTTTGAGGTATTGTTTATGAGTCTTGCCTTTTTGACATGGTGGGTGATTATTCAGCCATTGACTGCAGTGGCCGGTCACAGTTACTTTAAACGAATTGTTCTCGTATTTTTTATGGCGATGTTTTTGATGCCGGCTGGATTTTATCTGCTGGTCGCACAAGAACCAATGTACGGAACATATGCTACTGCATCAAGTGCCCTGTTGCCAGTTTTGACAGCGGTTTATGATCAGCAGGCGGCAGGCGGTGTGCTGAAAATTTTACAGCTTACCAGCTATGCATTTGCGTTGTATTATCTGCTGAAAAGATGGGGGTTGCGTGAAGAAAAGGATGAAGGCAACGTCAATGACGATACACGTGTTGTCCAGGGAGTTGTCATCCAATTGAATGAATACAACCAGCAGAAAAAAGGCAGAAAACGGTGAAAACCTGTCCGTTTAGTGACCATAACGGAAAATATCTGTGATGGAGCTTGACTATCCTGTCAGCACGAAGAATTGACAATCGCTATGTTTCTTTAAATTCAGCAGGTTATCAAGCTGTCTGCTGCATCTCAGGGTTCTTTCGTCGTTTAAGCCATAAGTCATGCCGGTATCGACCAATTTTTGACGTTTATCAGCAATAGCCGTCAGCAGATCTTCACGGCTCTGTGCAAGCGTAGTATGATGCATCGTCCTCATGCTCCCTTTCAAATGGTGTGAGTTTGGGGCGTTTATTTCTCAAAACGCACAAGAACTATTATGGCATCTTGAAATTAAAATGCAATCGCTTCGGCAATAAAAGTCATAACATTACAGAAAGCGACAGGACTTATTTGAAAGCTGATGCATGATGAGCCATTGTCAGCCGAACAGAAGACTTCACCGAATGAGCTGCAATCTGTGGGGCATGCAGGCTTCGCCGTTCACACTTGTGTCCCAATTTTATCACTAGCGATGCCATTCCTGTAATACGTCACCAATGTTTCGTCTGTTAATCACGTGATCGGCATAGCTGTCAAGTTCTGTCGGATCACGATTGACAATTACGAGCCGGGCGCCATTTTCCCGGGCAAGAAGCGGTAACTGATTGGCTGGTGATACACTTAATGAAGACCCCAGCACAATAAACAGATCGGCTTTTTCCGCTTCAGAAACGGCAAACTGGAAGGCCTTCTGTGGCAGTGTTTCTCCGAAAAGAACAAGAGAAGGCCGTAAAACACCACCGCACGTGCAATAATAGACGTGATTAACGTAGGCCTGACTGTCATATTCCCAGCCGCAGGATTGACAATGCAGTTTTGTTAGTGAGCCATGAAGCTCCGCAACATTGTGACTGCCAGCTTTCTGGTGAAAGCCATCGACGTTCTGAGTAATGATGGATTTAACCTGATTTTCCTTTTCCCACGCCGCTAAAATAGCATGGCCTTTATGAGGTTGGTAGTCCTGAACTTTGAGCACGCGACTCCGGTAAAAATCGATAAATTCTTCAACATTGTTATTCAAGGCTTCGGTACTGGCAACCTGGCTTGGATCTTTTTGCTGCCATAAGCCTTCGTTAGCGGAACGGAAATCAGGCAGACCGCTCTCAGTGGACATGCCAGCGCCGGTGAATACAACAGTATAATGTGAGTTAGTAAGCCACTCCTTGACCATAGGACATTCCTCCTGTTACGTGATTACTATAAAACGTGTTGACGCGTCATGCGAATCCTGTGTATGGCCCTTGCAGCTAGGTTACTGGACGTATGAACCCGTTTATTAAAGGCCAAACTTCCGCATCCGCCGATTGCGCTTTGAGCGACTGTTTCTCTGCGTTCTCATGTGTGTTTTATAAATCAGCTGCGAATTCACGCGGTTCCTGCTGATATTTTCCCCGCAGGTTGACGGGTAGACTGTCAACTGTGATAATATCATCATCGAGGATCAAATTCATAGTACCTTCGATTGTGTGTTCCAGTTCCCGGACGTTTCCGGGCTAATCATGCTCTTGGAGGATTTGTCTGACGCGTGAACTGATTCCTTTAATATCCATTTCAAATGAGGCATTGTACTTGTCGATAAACTTCTGTGTTAAAAGGTCAATATCTTCTTTTCGTTCACGCAGCAGCGGGACAAATAGTGACACAGGGTATATGCCAAATAAATTTGCACTTATAAATCTTAACATATCATGAAAGTCTGCCATATCAAAAGAAGGTATATTTGGCATGGATTTTGCTATTAAACTGGTGTATAATAAATAGGGAGGTCCTTTTGTTATGAGCGAATCAAAAGCAATCATTAACAGACGGAAAACTATGGTGCGCCAAATTATAAACCACTTCCAGTCGTGATCTCGGAAGCAGAAGGTGTATGGGTGAACGATCCTGAGGGCAATCAATACATGGCTATGTTAAGCTCTTATTTGGCGCTCAATCATGGCCATCGTCATCCCAAAGTCATGAGGACTCTTCAAAAGCAGGCAGGGCGTGTTACACTGACATCCCGTGCTTTTCATAATGATCAGCTTGGCCCATTTTATGAGAAAGTATCAAAAGTAACCGGCAAAACTATGGTGCTGCCAATGAACTCAGGCACTTAAGCAGTCGAGACAGCTCTTAAGGCAGCACGCCGCTGGAGTTACGATAAAAAAAGGATTCCTGAAGATCAGGCCGAAATCATAGCATGTGACGATAACTTCCACGGTCATACGATGGCGCCTGTTTCATTATCCACCGACCCCGATAACAAATGCGGATATGGTCCGATCTTCCAGGGCTAAAGGTGATTTCATACGGTGGTATTGAAGCACTGAAAGAGGCTATAACACCTAATACGGCTGCATTTCTGATGGAGCCAATTCAAAGCGAGGCAGGCATCAATATTCCGCCAGCAGAAGGTTTTTCTGAAAGAGGCATATGATGTGTGCCGTGATCAGAATGTGCTGTAGTTTCAGTCAGGATTTGGACGGACAGGCAAAATGTTGAATCCGATGTTTATATACTCGGTAAAGCACCTGGCGGCGGTGTTATGCCAATATCATGTATTGCGGCAAATTGCGATGTGCTGGATGTCTTTAACCCAGGATCACATGGCTCAACATTCGGGGGCAATTCGCTGGCGTATGCTGTGTCTGTCACAGCTCTCGATGTCATTGAAGAAGAACATTTAGCGGAACGGTCCCTTAAACTCGGGAATCATTTCCTGGAAAAACTAAAAGGGCTTGATAATCCTGCTATTAAGGAAGTGCGCGGAAGAGGACTGTTTGTGGGCGTCGAGCTTTATGAACCGGCAAGAAGTTGTTGTGAGGCACTGAAAGAAGCCGGTCTGCTTTGCAAAGAGACACATGAAATTGTTATTTGATTTGCACCCCCCGCTGATTATTAGTGAGGAAGATCTATTGGGCAATTGATAAAATTTATCAAGTCTTGTCCAACTAAGTAATCATTACAAGTCAAGGAAGTGAAGCATACCAATGGTTAATAAAACGGAGAATGAACAAACGGGTGAATCCGTTGATTTGATGGATTCAACACAGGTTACGATTAAAGAGGCGCTCGATAATCTGGGTTATCCCGATGAGGTCTACCAATTATTGAAAGAACCAATGCGGACGCTTACAGTGCGGTTTCCTGTTCGTATGGATGACGGAAAAGTCCAGATATTTACGGGTTATCGTGTTCAACACAGTGATGCAGTTGGACCGACAAAAGGCGGCGTCCGTTTTCATCCGGATGTCAATGAGACAGAGGTTAAAGCATTGGCTATATGGATGAGCATGAAGAGCGGTATTCTGGATATTCCGTACGGCGGCGGCAAAGGCGGTATCATTTGTGATCCGCGGGAGATGTCTTTCCGGGAAATAGAAGGCATCAGTCGTGAATATGTCCGCGCAATCAGCCAGATTGTCGGACCAACAAAAGATATTCCGGCACCCGACGTGTTTACAAACTCGCAGATTATGGCTTGGATGGTTGACGAATACAGCAAGATCAGTGAGTTTGATTCACCAGGGTTTATTACCGGAAAGCCAATTGCACTGGGTGGCTCACAAGGCCGTGATACGGCAACGGCTAAAGGCGTTACTATCTGTGTTGAAGAAGCAGCCCGGAAGCGTGGCATGGATCTGCACGGGGCGAAGATCATTGTCCAGGGATTCGGTAATGCCGGCAGTTATTTGTCGAAATTTATGCATGATGAAGGTGCGAAAGTTGTCGGCATTTCAGACGCATACGGTGCCATTTACGATGCAAATGGTCTTGATGTTGATTACTTGCTGGAAAAGCGGGACAGCTTCGGTACAGTAACCAATCAATTTGACAATCCTATATCGAATAAGGAATTGTTTTCCCAGGACTGTGACATCCTTATTCCGGCTGCAATTGCTAATCAGATTACAGAGGAAAATGCCCGGGATATCAAGGCATCTATTATTGTGGAAGCCGCAAATGGTCCCACGACACGCGAAGCTACAAAAATTCTGACAGATCGCGGTGTTTTGCTCGTTCCGGATGTGCTTGCAAGTTCCGGTGGCGTGACTGTATCCTACTTTGAGTGGGTACAGAATAACCAAGGCTATTACTGGAGTGCTGAAAACGTTGCCAATATGCTGCAGTCGAACCTTGTCAATGCGTTTAATAAAGTTTATGACGCATCTGAAACACACAAGGTCAATATGCGATTGGCAGCCTTTATGGTAGGCATCCGCAGATTGGCTGAGGCTGTTCGATTCCGCGGCTGGGTCTAAGTCACTGCATGAGCGCTCAAACATGTTTAGTCAGACATGTTTGGGCGCTTGTTATGTTTATGGATGAAGACGCAGCATAGATATATCTCAGCACGATCGCCAGACACTGAGATTAGAGAGTGTTGTTTTTAAATGTGTGGCTCAATGCATGTCTTTTAGCCATATTTGGCAACAGCTTCAAAACTGAGTAACATAAGGTCCGGAATACGTTTGAGAGGAACATCAAAATGAATGTCACCACAGACGCAAAACTGCTCAGATTTGTTATTTTTCTTTATGTGCTGCTGTATTTTGTTAATTACTTTCTTAAAATGGATGTGCTAACAGCTATTCAAGCGACTCTGGGGCTGATCATGCTGGTTCTGGCAGGTGTCAGTTTCAGGGTTAAGCACTTTAAACTCCCGCTTTTCCTTTTTCTGACAGGGTCTGTCATTATGGTGTTGTTTACAGACGGCCCTTTTCTAGGAAATCTGCAAAGCGGGCTGCTGCAAATGAGCAATATTATTGGTCTTTTGGCTGTTGTTCCGATGATCAGCTGGGTATTGCGGTCAGAGCCTTATATTGAGGAAATAATCGGTCTGGCACACAACTTTCTCAACACGAGTCGTAAATTCTACTCGGGCATACTGGTGTTCACACATATTATTGCCTATTTCTTATTGTTTGGCTCCATCCCGATGATGTATGAATTTGTTAATAACATTTTAAAAAATGAGCGGGGCGAGGCATGGGAAAAATTTAAGGGAACTGCTTTGTTGCGCGCGTTCGCTCTTTCGACTCTGTGGGTTATCAGCATTCCCAGCTTCGCTTATGCAGTCGAGGCACTGGATGCGTCATTATTTACGACGATGATGCAAGGCTTAATCACGGCTGCAGCAGCAATGATCGTAGCAATTGGGTTTTCTTACGCTGAAGAGAGACACTATTCGGTTGATTTGACCGCTGCTATTAATACAGAACTTGACAGGATGCGGGAAGATGCTTCAGACAAAAAACAACAGATACGAAAGGCGCTGGAATTCGGCTTTCTGTTCATCTCGCTTTTTGGCACTATTTTTTTCATTTACTCGATTATGAATGTGGAACTGATGGTATTGATTCCAATCGTCATTTTAATTTGGTCGACTAGCTATTTTCTGATTAAGAAGCGGCCAAAAAGGCAGCTCGACGAGGCACAGGACTATTACCGGTACGGTCTATCCGGAAAGGGGTACCAGTTTAGTGTTCTGACAGCAGCAGGTGTCCTCATATTCGGCTTAAATCAAATGGGTATTGGAACAGTGATCGTCGATGGTATTTATGCGCTGCAGGAGTTTGTCCCTTTTATTAATATATTGTACTTCCTGCCGCTAATTGTTATCGTGCTTGGCTTTATGGGACTTGGACCACTTACCGTTATGGTGCTTGTCGCGGGGATTCTTGAAGATATTTCATTGCCTTATCCGCCTGAACTTGTCGTTCTTGCAGTTACGTCAGGCAGTGCTATTTCGATTTTGGTGTCACCGCTGCTTATGCCGGTTATTGTATTAAGTGACACGAACGGCCTGAGCCCTTTGAAGAATGGATTCAAGCATAATTATAAATATGCGATTGTGCTTTATGTTATGGTTCAGATCTATATTCAGTTTATGGTGTATGTTTAGAACACCCCATTTACTATTGGGGTTAAAACAGGTTTATTCTTTTAAGTAACCACTGCGATTATGCCAGGACTGAGACCTGTTATTTAAGGTCACAGCCTGCTTTAGCGATTTAGTGATTGTCACTGCCATTAGCGGTATCAGAATTTTCTTCTGCGTCCCCAACCACTATGGCTTCCTTAGGCATTGTGTGCAGTTCTCGTGCTGACGTATGTGCATATATTTCGTAAACCGCATTATCCTCAAAAGTTACGTCAGCTGTGTAAATTCCGTTTCCCTGGTTAGCTGCTTGCACCATGGAACTGCTGTCTTTATGATCTTGTTTCCAATATTCGAATTGGACTTCCTCTGCATCTTTGACTAACTCATCGCCGTATGTAACGGTCGCTTTTAATGTAACTGTCTCACCCGCCTCTGCTGTTTCGGGCGGATCGAAGTCAACATGAAGGGCGGCCGGTTCTTCATGTTCATCGTCTGCTGTGCTGTCACTGCCCTCACTGCTGCATGCACTGAGCAAAGCCAATGTCAATATGATCAGGGCGGCCCAAATATATTTCTTCATGCTTTGTCCCCCGTTTCTTCTTATACCGAGATTAACACGATTATAGAAAATCAAGTGCTATAAAGCAATCATGTTTGTGTGCATAAATATGAATCTTTTGTGACGGAATTTTGGACTGCAGATGACGCACGCTGTCTACAGGCTTTTCAAATCGTATGTTATGATATGGTTAATGAGAGCCTTCTGCTGTGCTGGATGGATCCTCTGTATGTATCATTAGATGCCGCATCATGGTGATCCCGCCACGATTATTATCGTTTAAAGGAGTTCGGTTATGAAGGAATACCGTTATGACAAGTTATTAAATATCAAAACCCGCCGAAAAAAATGGATACATGCAGACCTGCATCATAACCCCTATGAACCGACACCCTATCATGCGCTGGAAACGTTATGTCATAATTATCATATTACGAGTCATGATCAAATCGTGGACTTCGGCTGCGGAAAAGGTCGTCTGAATTTTTTTAGTCATTATTATTATCAGGCGTCTGTCACCGGTGTGGAAATGAATTACAAACTTTTTAAAGAAGCTATTAAAAATCGCTATCGTTATATGGAGCAAACAAAGCAGGCTACCGACCCTATTTCCTTTCATTGCTGTTTAGCGGAAGACTACAGAATTGATCCGGCAGATAACCGGTTTTATTTTTTTAATCCCTTTTCGATTCAAGTGTTCAAGCAGGTGGTTAATAATATTCTGCATTCGGCTGCGCAATCCGCACGGGAGATTGAACTGATTATGTATTATGCATCAAACGCATATATTAGGTTTCTGGATGGTGAAACTGCTTTTGAACGGCAAAAGGAGATCGTACTGCCGGAGATGATTAATCGGGATCCCTATGAACGGTTTAACATTTATCGATTGACGGGTACTGAATAAGGTTGATGCTGACTGATGACAAGTGCTGAGCGGTTCTTCATGTGACTATTTTTTGAAATTATGGATTGTCATTTAAAATAAAGCGTGATAAACTAAAAATAACTGGATAGATGACACATGTTACTGACATGATTAGGCATAGTGGTATATTACAAGGGGAAAGGGCGCCTTGTTTGCCGCTATATCTTTTTTTCTGCCTGCGTTTGAAGATTCATCCAGCGAATCAGCATCCCAGAGAAGGAGTTTTCGTTATGTTTAAAAACTTATTTAAGAAGGGCAATTCGAAAACAGAGATGGTAGCGCCTGTCGCTGGTGAGCTTATCTCACTGGAAGATGTGCCCGATCCAGTTTTCAGTCAAAAAATGATGGGTGATGGCATCGCGATCAAACCGTCCGATAACCAAATTGTAGCACCAGTGGATGGTGAGGTTGTTCAGTTGCCAGAGACGAAACATGCTGTTGGACTGCGGACAGAAGACGGCATTGAAGTTCTGGTTCATATTGGGCTTGAAACCGTCTCCCTTAATGGTGAAGGTTTTACACCGAATGTGAAAACAGGGGATCAGGTCGCTAAGGGTGATCCGCTTATGACCTGTGATTTCGATTATATTCGTGAGAACGCTTCAAGCGATATCACGCCGGTTGTTATCACGAATGGCCAGGATACTGATAAGACATTTACGATGACGGAAGAAAGCAACGGAAAAACAGGCGAAACGGTGATTATCACGGCGTCAGAAAAGTAGCTACGCAATGTGAAAGGGAGCGTGACCCGGATGACGATCCGAAAAATATTAAATAACAATGCCGTCATTGTTTGGGATGAAGACGAAGAAAAAATTGCGATCGGTTCGGGCATAGGCTTCAATAAACAAAAACATGACGTGGTAAATCCCCGAAAAATCGAGAAATTGTTTGTACTGAAAGAGAATGAACCATTACAGCAGCTATTGCTCCGAATTCCGGAAAAACACTTTATTGTGTCAGAAGATATTATTAACCATGCTGAACAACAGCTGAAGACGGATTTAAGTGATCATGTCCTGATCCAGCTTGCTGATCATATTTCCTTTGCTATCGAGCGTGAACAGAATGGCATTCAGCTGCAAAATGCCCTTTTGCGGGAGATTAAGGTGTTATACCGGCAGGAGTTTAAGATTGGTTTATGGGCTCTTCAGCATATTGAAACAGAGATCGGTATAGAAATGCCTGTGGATGAAGCGGCGTTTATTGCACTGTATCTTCATACAATGAAAATTGGAGGGGGTGATATACACGAAACGGTGCGTCAGACAACGATTGTTCAGAACATGGTGCAAGAGATCAGGAATTGTTTAAATGTTGTTATTGATGAGACGGACATTGCTTATGAACGGCTTGTGACACATTTGCAGTTTGCCTTAACACGAGCTAAAGATCAAAATAGTCATGTTATGGATGAAGACATGTTCAACATGATCAGACAAAAATACGATGCCGCTTATCAATGTGCTATGCATGTCGCTGAGGAAACAGAAAAGACACATGGTATTAGCTTGCCTGAAGAGGAACTTGGATACATTACACTGCATATTGAACGCTTGCGAACGCACTAATAGTATCGAATTCAAACAGTAAGATAACGTTAATATTTAGATTGTAATCGGATTCACCAGATGATTGTACTTCTTGCCATAAATCAGGCATGATTGTGGGTTCGTTAAATTTATCAAATGAATACAGGGGGGAATAAACATGATGAAATATCTGCAGAAGCTTGGTACGTCTTTAATGCTTCCTGTCGCAGTACTGCCCGCTGCCGCGCTTCTAATGGGTATCGGAAACTGGATAGCGAGCGCTGATGAAAATAATGTCATCGCCAATTTTCTCACAAATGGCGGTGATGCCATCCTCGGTCACTTGGGCATTCTGTTTGCTGTTGGTGTTGCTATCGGGATGTCTAAAGATCAGCATGGCTCGGCTGCATTAAGCGGACTTGTTGCCTATCTGGTAACCACAACAGTTCTTGGCGTCAGCGGGGTTGCTGGACTCCAGGGGATTGAGGAGAGCGCGGTTGATCCTGCTTTTGAAAATACTAAAAACGTTTTTATCGGGATTCTTTCAGGTCTCGGAGCCTCTATTATGTACAACAGATTCAGTCACGTGAAGCTGCCCGACGCACTTGCTTTCTTTAGCGGGAAGCGTTTAGTGCCGATCTTGAGTGCGGCACTCATGATGGTTGTTTCAGCTATTCTTTTCTTCGTATGGCCTGTTGTCTATAATGCATTGGTTTCGTTTGGCCAGTCCATCGTTGATCTGGATGCGGTTGGTGCCGGATTATACGGCTTCTTTAACCGTTTGCTCATTCCGACTGGTCTGCACCATGCCCTTAATAATGTGTTCTGGTTTGATGTGGCTGGCATTGATGATATCGCCAGTTTCTGGGCCAGTGAGGGCACAAAAGGAATTACCGGCCGCTACTTGGCTGGATTCTTCCCAGTTATGATGTTTGGTCTGCCTGCTGCTGCTTTAGCGATGTATCATACAGCTAAAACAAAACGGAAAAAACAGGCTGCGTCACTGCTGATGGCTGCTGCTTTCGCTTCATTTTTTACGGGTGTTACAGAGCCACTGGAATTCTCATTTATGTTCCTGGCACCTGCATTGTATGTTGTACACGCAGCCTTAACAGGGCTTTCATTATTTGTAGCAGCGTTGTTTCAGTGGACGGCCGGATTCAGTTTCAGCGCCGGTTTAGTTGACTACGTTTTAAGTCTCGGTGTGCCAATCGCAAACAAACCGCTTATGCTCATTCTGCAGGGTCTCGTATTTGCGGTGCTTTACTACTTTATATTCCGCTTCTTAATCAGTAAATTCAATATGAAAACACCAGGACGTGAAGATGACGAGCATGTAGAAGAAGAGGAAAGTGAAGCGACAGAGACTGAGGCTGCAGGTACTAAGGAAGATGCCAGTGCTTCCAAAAAGGATAAGACAACGGTTATGGCTGAGACCATTTATGAAGGTCTCGGCGGTGATGACAACGTCCGGAGTGTTGATAACTGTGTATCCCGCTTAAGACTGGAAGTTGATGATATGAACAACGTTAACCAGGCTAAAATCAAAGAAGCCGGAGTACCGGGCATCAATGTTGTCGGCGAGCATAGTATTCAGGTTGTTGTTGGAACACAAGTACAATTTGTAGCCGATGAAATCCTTAGAATACGGCAAAGAGAATAGCGTCGTATAAAAGCGAACAGCTGAATGCTGTTCGCTTTTATTAGAGTCTGGAAAACGCTCAGAAGTTTAACCGATTGTAAATGAAAATGGCTTTTCTATTTTAAAAGCCCCATTCTGATAGGTTCGTTCCGCAAATACAGCATGATTATTCCGGTCAATAAGCAAAACAGTTGAAGAACGGGTTCCATAACCGGATGTCTTAATAAAGATTGGTGAGAGCTGCCGATCAACATGAGTGATCTCTGATTCAGGCAAGTCGTTATCTGCAGCTTTTTCCGTATCAGACAAGATGTTAAACAACGGCTCGGTGGCCACATGCCTATGCTGGCCTGTATAGGCTGCCAGCCTGCTTGTTCCTTTCGATACTTTTGGCCATGGAGTATCCAAAAATGCATTGCTCAGTCCGTGAGTACCTTGTGAAACAGTCGCGATGTTGTTTTCAATATTGTTATAATATACGAGGTGATCGGGTGTTCCGGCGATTATATTAAAACCGGCATACCTATCCTTTGTTTCCTGCAGGCACAGCAAAAATTCGCTGGCCGACATGGTGTCATTGAGGAAATCCTTAACAATCGTTCCGCGTGATTCTGGATAAGTTTGATTGTCATTTGCATTTCGGCAGTTGGTTAATGCTGCAAATCGGCCGGTTTTGGTAATACCCAGCCAAGTCCCCATTCCCAGCAAATCTCTTCCAGCCAAAATGTGTGGATGGTCCTTCCAAAATTGAGCTGGTGCAGTAGGGCGCTGATGGAATTCGTCACGATTGGCAGCAAGAATTAATTTATATTGTGGATGGCTATGGAATTGAAAATTAATAAGACACATATTACCCCCCCTTTTTCCTCATTATAACTTTCAGCGTTAACCGTTCCTATAGATAATAACCATTCTTTGTGCGTTTTCTGTCCTTCAGTTAATAATTTCTTCTTTTATGTCAAAACGATAATTGCTAGAATTGTCGATGTGATTGCGCGCCTGCTGGGTTTTACTTTCTTCATTCATCTCCTCAATGCTGTTTTTCCAGTATAATGCGCATGTTGTGCTACCATGTGCACATTCATTTTATGATCAAACATAGTCTGCTATAATTAGCTGGTATGTTTCAACGTTGATTTGTTCCCGAGCAGATTGTGGGAACTTGTTTTATTTAATCAAAGAAAGAAGGTTCGTTATATGTCTGAAAATCAAGCGCTAGAATACTCACAATCGAAGGCAAAGCGAACGACACTCATGCTTGTGCTCATTTCGGGGGCATTTGCCGCCATCTTAAACCAGACGCTGTTGGCGACAGCGGTGCCGCGTATTATGATTGATATGGACCTTACAGAAAGTACGGCACAGTGGCTGAACTCCGTTTTCATGCTTGTTAACGGGATTATGATACCTGTTACAGCGCTGCTTGTCGGGCGTTTTACGACCAGACAGCTGTTCCTTTTTGCTCTGGGTTTATTTGGCGTGGGCACTGTTATTTGTGCGATCGCACCATCTTTCTTTATATTGATGGCTGGCCGGGTTATTCAGGCAGCCGGAGCCGGCATTATTATACCGTTGATGCAGACAATTTTAATGCTTCTCTATCCTGTGGAAAAACGCGGATCGGCCATGGGCATGTTCGGGCTTGTTATTGCCTTTGCGCCAGCGATTGGTCCTACCTTATCAGGCTGGCTGATTGACCATTACCAATGGCGTGTTCTGTTTTTAATCATTATCCCAATTGTAATTATCGATGTTATCGTTGCGTATTTTCTGCTCCGTAATGTCACCGAACAGACTTTTCCGAGAGTGGACGTGCCATCCATCATCATGTCAACACTCGGTTTTGGCGGTCTGCTGTACGGGTTCAGTGCTGCTGGAACAGATGCAGGCTGGGGCAGTCCGCAAGTGATTATTGGGATCATAGCTGGTGCTATTATCCTGACTATGTTTATTCTCAGGCAGCTTAAACTTGAAGAGCCGATTCTGGAATTCCGGATATTTAAGTACAATACGTTTGTGCTGGCAACAGCTCTTGGCATGGTCGTCTTTATGGCTATGATCGGTGCTCAGACTGTCCTGCCGATTCTGATGCAGAATATGCTGGGCTTCTCGGCATTGCAGTCAGGCATGGCGCTCTTGCCGGGTGCTGTCGTTATGGGTATTATGAACCCAGTAACCGGGCGGCTGTTTGATAAGTTTGGCGTCAAATATCTAGCGCTTATGGGGCTGACCATTCTGGCGGTAACGACATTTATGTTCTCAACGCTGTCACCGGATACCTCATTCGCCTATATTGCTATTCTGAATGCGGTACGGATGCTTGGTGTGGCAATGGTATTGATGCCGTCCACCACAGCAAGTCTCAACGAATTGCCGAATAAAGTGATGCCGCATGGAACAGCCATGAATAACACAATGCGTCAGATTTCTGGTGCTGTCGGTACAGCACTGATGGTAACGGTTATGTCCAATGCGGCACTGCCGGATCAAGGCGCATCAGGGCAAATCCATGGTGTGAATATATCCTTTATCGTTGTCGGTTTGATTGCGGTCGCCGGTATCGTTTTGGCCTTGTTTATGAAAAGTCCGCGAAGCAGCAAAAATGCTGGTTAGTCAGAAGAAAACTTCCGTCATGCAAATTGCTTGGCGGAAGTTTTTTGAAACAGGCGTTAATACGTCAGTTAGTATTAGCAGGAGAGAGGAGTGAGGTTAGTGCGATTTACAGCGATTGACTTTGAAACGGCTAACGCAAGCCGCAGCAGTCCCTGTGCAGTTGGACTGGCTGTTGTGGACGACGGTGTCATTGTCGATGAATTTTATAGTCTGATTAATCCGCTGATGACTTTTAGTTCATTTAATATTGGGGTACATGGTATTACAGCAGGAGACGTGTCGGACGCGCCTACCTTCGCCCAATTGTGGCCCACACTGGAGAGCTATTTGACCCAGCAAATGGTTGTGGCTCACAATGCCAGTTTTGATATGGGCGTCCTGCGGCATACACTGGATGCCTTTAACCTTGCCTATCCAGTGATGAACTATCTTTGTACATGCAATATCTCCCGGATTGTCTGGCCTGAGCTGTCTAACCATAAATTAAATACAGTTGCCCGTAAGCAGGGGATTCAATTTAATCATCACCATGCTCTGGAGGATGCCCGGGTCGCTGCAAAAATCCTGACAGCCGCTTTCAGGACATATGATACGGCTGAAATGGATATATTTCTAGAGAAGTGTCACCTGTCAAAAGGAAGAATTAATCAACAAGGATATGTTCCGCCGCGAAAGAAAAGCAAGAGAAAAAGCAGATCCATCTATTTATAACGGTTTCCTGTCCTTTTGATAATGTGGCTCGAACTTTTATGAACGAAAGGAGATGATGTGTGTGCGTATACTGGTAGTTGGAGCAAGCGGCACCATTGGCGAGAAGGTAACGGAAAGTCTGGCATCCCGGCATGAGGTGTTTCGTGCCGGGCGGAATGGCGCTGACGTCTCTGTTGACATCATGTCACCGGAAAGTATTTCGGACATGTATAAAACAATTGGCCCTGTAGATGCGGTTATTAATGCATCAGGAGGTGCCAATTTTAAATCAGTTCCGGAATTAACGCCGGAATTGAATGAAAAAGGCATCGAAAGCAAGCTGAAAGGCCAGGTTAATCTTGTTCTTTTAGGTCAGGAATATATGAATGATTATGGAAGCTTCACCCTGACAACGGGCGTGATGATGGATGATCCGATTCCTTTCGGTTCCTCAGCTGCGATGGCAAACGGCGGTATTAAGGCGTTTGTAGCCTCTGCAGCGATTGAACTGCCAAGAGGTATCCGGATAAACAGTGTCAGTCCGAATATTGTTCAGGAATCCTGGGACCGAATTGGCCATTTATTTGCCGGTTTCACACCTGTGCCGGCAGAGCACGTTGCCCGTGGGTACCTAAAAAGTGTGGAAGGCGCACAAACTGGACAGAATTATAATATGTATTAAAATGCAGCTTGTCATTGGGAGCGTCTCCGTTTGTTCAGGAGACGCTGCTGCATCATTCGTTGTTGACTAGCGTATTGATTACAGGAGGAATAACGATGGCTGATATAAACTATGATATTGTCGACCATATTGCGGTATTATCTGAGTCGCCAAAGGGCTGGACGAAGGAATTAAACGTCGTCAGCTGGAATGGACGGGAGCCGAAATACGATTTGCGTGACTGGTCGCCCGATAAAGCGAAAATGGGAAAAGGGATCACATTAAAGAATGACGACTTAGCTAACCTGAAAGCTGCTCTTAATCAACTGAACTTATAAAATTTTATCTGGCTGTTAAAATTTGGGTGAAAATGGTCTAAGATAGACGTATAGCGATTACATAAACTGTATAAACAGAATGGAGGATGTCAGCTTGAACAAAAAACGTTG
This sequence comes from Lentibacillus kimchii, assembly GCF_042666895.1. Classification (GTDB taxonomy): domain Bacteria; phylum Bacillota; class Bacilli; order Bacillales; family Amphibacillaceae; genus Lentibacillus; species Lentibacillus kimchii. The sequence goes on along the minus strand of NZ_JBHTGR010000005.1, from coordinate 172,622 downwards.
GATTGCACTCGGAGTTGCAGCAGCTCTTTTAGCATTTTCCCTCTTCTTTCGTTTCACGAGCACGCTGTTTTCAAGTGATGTGGAAACGCTGTTTGATGGGCCGGAAAACCAGTATCAGCAGGAGGTTATTGAAAAGGGTTCTGGTCATAAAATTGCCACGCTGCAGCTTAATGGCACCATTCAGAATACGTCTCAATCGTCGTTGCTGAATGAGGGCTACAATCATGACCGTTTTCTTAAGAAATTGGAGCATGTCGGTGAAGATCAGTCGGTAGACGGGATTATACTGCGTCTCAATACACCGGGCGGGGGCGTTGTCGAAAGCGATGAGATTCATGATGAAATTGTTGAGATTCAAGAAGACCATGACAAACCCGTTTATGTTTCAATGGGCAATACAACCGCTTCGGGCGGCTATTATATTTCCGCTTCTGCTGATAAAATTGTCGCTCATCCAGCCACATTGACAGGCTCGATTGGTGTGATTATGCAAAGCATCAATGTTTCCGAACTGGCTGATGATCTTGGTGTTAATGTGAATACGATCAAAAGCGGCAAATATAAGGATATTATGTCCGAGACGCGGAAGATGACCGATGATGAACGTGATATTTTGCAATCTATGGTTGATGATATGTATGACGACTTCGTACAGGTGATTGTTGATGGCCGTGATATGTCCGAATCCAAAGTGCGTGATCTTGGAGATGGCCGGGTTTATACCGGTGAACAAGCAGCAGACAATGGTCTTGTCGATGAACTGGGCGATTTTGACGATACAACGGCTATGATGGAAGACGATTATGACTGGTCAAATGCGCAGGTCGTTAAGTACAAGTCAAATACCGGTGTTAATAATATGCTTGGCGGTTGGGCGCAAAACCTGCTTCAAAACGATCACACTGACTTGAAAGCTGTGCAGGAACTCTTGCAGCAGTCAGATGGACCGCGCGCTATGTATTTATACTCAAAATAGGGAGGTGCCGTTATGCATGAGTATCAGGAAACTTATACTGAGCCGCCTGCAGCCGATACAAAACGCTATGCTGGATTCTGGATGCGCTTTTGGGCCTACCTCACCGATCTGATCGTTGTCTTCAGTCTTAACGGCATCCTGCTGAGTCCCTTTAAGTTCATCAATGACGGGGATGCAATAGGTATCTGGGACTGGACGGTTGCGGGTATCATTAGCATGGTTGTTCTGTATGTTTATTTCTTACTGATGACAAAATTTTATGGGAAGACATTGGGTAAAATGATCTTCGGCCTTCTGGTTGTCCGTGAAGACAGGCAGCCGCTTAAATGGCGTGATCTGTTTTTTCGGGAAGTGATTGGCCGTTTTATTCATCGTGTGTTCTGGTGGACAAATGTCCTGTATTTGTTCGTTGCTTTTACTGATCAGAAACAAGGTCTGCATGATATGGCAGGCAATACCAGGGTCTTGCTGGACAGGTGATTGTCAGAAAAAGCTCTTTTACAGCGTTACGTTAATCTGGGTTTAGCTGCTAGTCAGCATAAAACACTTGCGCTCAGAAATACTACTGGCAGGAGGTGTTTTTATGTCTGATAAAAAAGATAACCAGAGCAAACAGCAGGTCAAAACGAGTGTAAACAAGCAGGGTCTGGGTGAGGACGTGGCCGACCAGCAGCCGGACAGCCAGCTTGAAGAACGTGCCAAAAAGAAAAACACGAAAATTTAACCCTGGCCGTGGGAACTGGCACGATCAATCGTTTATTGCTATTTGAGTTTTTAAGGTGTATGATATGAATTAAGCTGCATTGTGCGTATCCTATTAAGTTTTAACCTCTGACATATGACTAGGGAGTTTTATATCGGGACTTGGAATGTCGTGCCTCCTTATGAGAGGAAGACAGGAAGGTTCCTGCAAACACCCACTTGGCGAAGTGCGGTTTAAAAACTTTTTAAGTCTGAATACGGCAATTGTGGCTGCTGATGATTTAAAAATAAGCCAGTTCCTTTAGGGATCTGGCTTTTATTTTTAATTGAAACGCTTGCTGTTATGGTATTTTGTCGCCTTATCATTTATAATTTGAGTTCAGAGGAGGGTCATTATGAAAACACTGAGCCGGTTCATGAAATTTATTGGCGGCCGTGATCTGTTTTACGGTCTGACGCTGTTAATTCTAATTGGTGTTACCATCTTTATTTATACAAAGGTGTCCTTTATATTTGACCCACTTATAACGATTGCATCAACCATTTTACCGCCGTTTATTCTGGCATTTATCGCTTTCTATTTATTAAATCCGATTGTGGATTTATTGGAACGATTACATATTTACCGTATTTGGGGCATTGTGATTATTATTCTGGCACTCAGCGGAATCCTTACAGGGTTGATTTTGCTGATGGCACCCGCCGTTGAATCACAGGTTAAAGATTTGGTATCCAGACTTCCAGCTTACGTACAGCAGCTGGGGGAAGGTATTGACAGCTGGCTGCAGCAATCATTTCTGGCCCCATACTATCAACAGGGCTATGCTTGGCTGACGTCCAATTTGAGCAATATATCCAGTCAGGTAGGCAACTATATAGGCGGAGCCGTTGAAGGGTTCCAGAATGTTGCCAGTACGATCACCAGTGTCGTTGCCGTTATTATTACCTTTCCGATTATTTTATTCTTTATGTTAAAGGATGGCGGCCAGTTTAAACGATTTTTCCTGAATTTGCTGCCTCCTAAATATCGAAATGAAGTTAATAAAATTCTGCAGAATATGGATGTCCAGGTTGGCTCCTATATTCAGGGACAAATTATTGTTGCCACATGTATTGGTATCCTCCTCTACATCGGTTATTTGATAATTGGCCTTGATTACGCCATCACACTTGCCATTATCGCTGCGATAACCAGTGTTGTACCTTATTTAGGTCCAATGATTGCTATAACACCTGCCATTATTATTGCGATTGTTGATTCACCAATCATGCTGCTGAAACTGGGGATTGTCTGGGCAGCTGTTCAGTTTTTGGAAGGCAATTTTATCTCACCCAATGTCATGGGCAAAACGATGCAGGTTCATCCGCTCAGTATTATTCTTGTGCTGCTGGTGGCCGGCAACCTGTTCGGTGTCGTCGGTGTCATTCTGGGCATCCCCGGCTATGCCATTTTAAAAGTCATCGTCGTCTTTCTGTTTGAGAAATTTAAAGCACGCTACAACTACTTTTATGGTGACGAATACGGTGGCTACAAAGAGAAATAATGATACCTCCTGAGTAAAAAACGTCAGAACTGTTAGCTTTCCAGTTCCTGATGCACATGGTATAATGATTACATATGTAATTTAGGTAATAGCCAATGCACGAGTGTATTGGCTGGAATGAGGCATAGTCTAATGAAAAACAGCTGGAAAATTTACTCGAAAGACATGAATAATATTGTTAAAAACTGGGTGGCAGCCATGATTATAGGCGGCTTGATTATCCTGCCTTCGCTTTATGCCTGGCTTAACATTTACATGTCTTGGGATCCTTATGGCAATACTGATCAAATTCCTATAGGTGTTGTTAATGAGGACACAGGAGCTGAAGTGCAAGATGAAACGATAGATGTCGGTGACGAACTTGTGGATACGTTAAAAGATAACGATAAAATGGATTGGCAATTTACTGACCGTGAGAAAGCTATGGATAAATTGGAACATAGTGATTATTTTGCTGTTATCTTAATACCGGAAAACTTTTCAGAAAAACTTTCAACGGTCATGGATGATAAACCAGAAAAAGGCAACATTGAATATTATGTGAATGAAAAATCTAATGCAATTGCACCAAAAATTACCGATAAAGGGGCAAGCTCAATTATCGACCAGATGACCGGTCGATTTATTTCGACTGTCAACGGTGTTATTTTTGATATGTTTGATGAGATAGGTCTCGAATTGCATGATCAATTGCCGGATATAGAAACTTTCGAAGATTATATATTTAAGATGGAAGAAGATCTGCCGGAAATACATGATTTAGTTTCTAACGGTTATGATGATACAAAAGAAGCGCAATCGCTTATTAATCAAGCGGAAGGTAAAATTCCGCAAGCTGAAAAAACGACAGAAAATGGACTTCAAACGGTACATGAAACATCATCATTACTGTCAAAAGCACAAAATCAATTAGATGATATGGCGCCAAAAATCAAAAAAGATTTACAAAAAGCCGAAAATACTGCCGGCGACATTAATGATGTTGTTAAAAATGCACAGAATCAGGATATTGATTTCAGTAAGGGACGCGAATTGCAAGAAGATGTTGATAACTTGCTGGACAATGCGACAAATCGTCTAGATAATGTTGAACAATCACTGAAGGATTTGCGCGATATGGATATACCTGAGCCGGATACGGATCCATCTCAAGAAGAGTCCGCTGAAGAAGATTCTTCTGGCAATGACAAAGAAAACACTGATTTTGAAAAGAGACGCGATCAACTAATAGATGATGGTTTAGCGCGTGTCGATACATTACGTGGGGCACTTAAAGAAGCACAGCAAAATGGAGAAAATATCACGTCATTTGTAAAAGATAAAAGAAAAGAAGTTGATAAGATATTATCAAATATAGCAGATGTCTCAGGAAATGCTGAAAACCGGATTGGGGACTTTTTGAGAGAGTATAAGGAAACGATTGAGCCTGAAGTGAAAGAAAAAATAGGTCAGGCGCAGGGTACTCTGGGCAATGCGGATAATATACTGACAGATATTCAATCCACAATACCTGAGGTTAAAAATGTGCTCAATAAGACAGAAAATCATATTGACGAAGGGCAGGATTATTTAACAACGATCCTTAATAAATATCCTGTTATTCATGATAAGGTCAATAAAGTAGCTGATAATATCCGTGATGTTCAGGATGATACGGATATCAATCAAATCATTGATTTATTGCGCAACGATTCTGAAGCGGAGAAAAACTTCTTTGAAGAACCGATTAAATTAAATGAAAATGAAGTATTCCCTGTCCAAAACTTTGGTGCAGGCATGACACCTTTTTATACAGTGCTTGCCTTCTGGGTAGGCGGTCTTCTTTTGATTTCCTTACTGGCAACTGATGTCAATGACCGCGAAAATTTAACTGGACGCGAACAGTACTTTGGAAAATTGTTTTCATTTATGACATTTGGCCTATTACAATCCCTTATTGTCACTTTGGGCGACTTATACATTCTTGGTGTTGAAATGGCTCATCCTGTGTGGTTTGTTTTATTCGGACTTTTCATTAGTATGGTTTTTGTCACTATTGTCTACACGCTTGTTTCCCTGTTTGGTGATGTCGGTAAGGCTATGGTTATTGTTCTGCTCGTTCTGCAGCTTTCAGGAGCAGGCGGAACTTATCCAATGGCTTTAGTACCAGAATTCTTCCATGTTATTCATCCATACCTGCCTTTCACTTACGCTATTGATCTCATGCGTGAAGCAGTAGGCGGTATTATATGGCAGACAGTATTTACTGATGCTGCTGTTCTTGCAGCGATTGGGATAGGTGTCCTTATACTTGGTACGCTATTTAAAAATGTGCTCAATAAACATACAGACCGTTTGATGAAAAAGTCACGGGAAGCGGGACTGTTTCATTAACATGTTCTCTTGCCATGATCCTGTATAATGTATATGAGGATTATGAAGAAAAGAGGGAATCAAGTGAAATGAAAAAAGTGGCTGAAGATCCTAATCGGAATTGTAAGTCTCGCTTTTATTATAGATATTGCAGCCAGCTTCTTCTTTTATCATTTAGCTATTGACCGAAATGAAAAAGACTTTTTACAGGGAAATAAGGACTTGGAAGTGTCCCCCGAAACGATGGATGAACTGTTAAATGGTGACTGGCGGACATGGGTCGACCAGCAGAATTTTGATGAATGGACGCTTGACTCGCGTGATGGCCTGGACTTAAAGGGCTATTTTCTGGAAGCAAAAGAGCCATCAAATAAAGTTGTTGTTATGGCGCACGGCTATCTCGGAGGCGCGATGGACATGGGGTTATTCGGGCAGTATTACTATGAACAGAAAGGTTATAACATCTTCACAGCAGACGCGAGAGGGCATGGATCAAGTGGTGGTGACTATATTGGCTTCGGGTGGCCTGACCGCTTGGACTATCTTGACTGGATTCATAAGATTATTGACACATATGGTGATGATACAGAAATTGTCCTACACGGCATTTCCATGGGTGCTGCGACAGTTCTGATGGCCGCTGGTGAGGATTTGCCGGATAATGTCAAAGCAGTTATTGCTGACAGCCCCTATACGAGTGTGAGCGACTTGTTCAGCTATCAGATAGGCCGGATGTTCCATTTGCCTGCCTTTCCCTTTATTCCTTCAACAAGTCTTGTGACGGAATTGCGGGCTGGTTATTCTTTCAAAGAAGCCTCAGCACTGGATCAGGTCAAGAAAGCTGATGTTCCGATTCTGTATATTCACGGGAATGATGACACGTTTGTACCTGCGCGAATGTCCAAAACGTTATATGATCATACGAAAAGCGAGGCAGAACGCATGACGCTTGACGGTGCGAACCATGGCGGGTCATTTATTGTAGCTAAAGATAAATACATCACTAAACTGAATAGCTTTTTGGCTGATTATGCAGGCTGGTGATAGAAGGGGACTGGGACGCCAATTAAAATCCGAGCAGGTTCGTTGTTAAATGGATCACTTAAGTTTTGTCCCAGTTCCGCTTTTGAATTAAAATTTATAGATACTGTTCAAACCAGCGGGTGATATGACGCAACCGCTCGATGCGCATCTCTGGCTTGCCATTTCGGCTTAATTCATGATTGGCATCTGGGAAGCGGACAAATTCGGTGTCTTTTTTCATATGCTTTAAAGCGACAAACAGCTGTTCACTTTGTTCGATTGGACAGCGGTAGTCTTTTTCCCCGTGCACAAGCAATAAAGGTGTCTGCACATTTTCAGCGTATTTCAGCGGTGAGAAATTCCACAGAGCAGTGGGATCTTCCAGCAAATTCTTGCCCTGTTCCCATTTGGTAAAGAAATAACCAATATCACTGACCCCATAAAAGCTGAGCCAGTTGCTGATGCAGCGCTGCGTGACAGCGGCCTTGAACCGGTTGGTATGGCTGACAATCCAGTTGGTCATAAACCCGCCATAACTGCCTCCGGTTACGCCGAGACGCTGATCATCCAGAAAATCATATCTCTCAAGCACACCATCGACAGCAGTCATCAGGTCTGTATAATCTTTACCGCCATAATCGCCGCGACAAGCATCAACAAACGCCTGACCATACCCGTAGCTGCCACGCGGATTGGTGTACAGCACGGCATAGCCTTTAGCCGCAAGCAGTTGCATTTCGTGGAAGAAAGTCTTGCCATACATCATATGCGGACCGCCATGGATTTCCATAATCATTGGGTATTGCCTGCCTTCCTGGAATCCATATGGCCGCAATAGCCAGCCTTGAATATGCCAGCCGTCGTCTGCTTGAAACGTCAATGTTTCCGGTTCACTGAGTTCAACACTGTCCAGAAACGTGCGATTGGCATCAGTTAACCGCAAGAGATTGTTCTTGTCATCCAGTTGATAGAAGTCACCAGGATTGACAGGTGTGCTGATACCCAGAATGAAGGTGCCCGATTGACAGGCAAAATCAAAGACATGGTTGTCCGCTGCATAGATGGTTGTTAAGTCACCATCAAGACTCGTTTGATAGAGACCGGTTGTGCCATGGCTGGATGCGATAATCAGTAAATGTTTTCCGTCCTCTTGCCAGACGGGGCCGTTTTCGGACTGGCCCATGCGTGTATCACCGATCATGACATCGCCAAGCTGCATATCCCAGCTTTGACTAGGGCATGTGCGGTAACCAGTCGCTGCATCAAACACATATAATTCGTTTAAAGTGGCCCCATCGTAAGCAAATTCATGACCCAGCGAGGCGATTTTCGCACCGCTCGGTGAGAAGCGGGCATTCCCATACTGACCTTTTCCGTTCGTTAGGGAGGTCATGGCTTTTGTTTTCAGATCCAGCAGATAAAGGTCATTGGTCTGTTCGTAATCGCTGTTTTCACTGAAATTAGCACTGACTAACATTTTTTCCCCGTCTGGTGACATATCTTCAAAGCTATGATCTGTATCAGCAGACGTCAGCTGTTCAAATGTGTCATGCTGGATATCATAACGAATGATCTGTGTCCGTTTGCCATCATCGAAACCGCCGGCGTCCGATTTATACTGCAGTCGATTAATGATAAGCGGCTGTTTGGACCCTGTTTCCTCCTGCTGGTCAGCTTCACTGGAAATCGCTTGATTGACTGCTTCATCACCCTGTTCCAGCGGGGCACTAAACATAATATAATGCCCGTCCTTCGACCACTCTGGGCTGACTGCGCCATGTTTAAACGTTGTCAGCTGCCTTGCTTCCCCGCCATCTGTATGCAGCAGCCATAATTGCGCGGTGCCTGTGCGGGTTGACTGGAAAACAACTTGTGAGCCATCTGGCGAAAAACGCGGATGACTGTCTTTGCCATCAGCGAATGTCCATTGCCGCGGGTTTTGTTCCGCAAGCGATTGGAAAAACAGGTGCGATGTATAGCCGTCCTGGTCATTAGCCCCTGTCGAGACAAAGGTATAACCGCTTCCATCCGGTGTCAGCTGTGAATCACTTAAAATAGCGATTCTTTGCAAATCTTCTGCTGCTAATGGTCGTTTTACTGTATCAGACATATTGAAAGCCTCCTCATAAAAATGTAAATTTTCCAATAATTATAGCTGAAAATTAATGCTGTTTTCAAGCGAATCTTAACGCGTCACTTCATAGCTACAGTGTTGATCATAAACGTTTTCAGATAATAAGGCAATAAAAAGCCTTTTGAAAATTCAAAAGGCTAGGAAGTCACATTCGATATTTGAGCATCTGCTTCATAAGCCGTTTGCAGCTGGCGGGTTATGCTGCCTGGCTGGCCGTCAGCGATTGGTTTTCCGTTAACCATAACAATAGGCATCACTTCCGATGTACTGCTGGTGAGAAATAATTCATCAGCATTTGCAATCGCCTCAGGTGAAAAGGCCTCCTCAGTCAGCGGATACTCTAAATCAGCAGCAAACTGTTTTACACGCATGCGCACACAGCCGTTTAGAATCTGGTTTGTGGCTGGATGTGTGTAAATGTGATGATCTTTGACGAGATAGAGATTGGAGGAACTGCCCTCAGTAACACGTCCATCCCGCTCGAGTATTGCCTCGAAACAGCCATTTTCCTGGGCTTCTTGCTTAGCCAGCACATTTGGCAGCAGGTTCAGACTTTTAATATAGCAATTTTCCCACCGGATGTCGCGTTGTGTAATGGCTGATACGCCGTTAATGATCTCTTCCCGTTTACGCGGCATATCTTTAACATACGCATAAACATTAGCAGGGGTATCAGCGGCAGGGAAAGCATGCGTCCTTGGCGCTGAGCCGCGCGTTGCTTGTAAATAAACAATCCCGTCCGTTGTCATAGCGTTTTTCGCCAGCAATTCCTGCAGCTGATTTGTAATCGTCTGTTTGGAAAATGGCAGTTGAAGCTTAATGGCAGCAGCAGAGCGGAATAAACGATTCACATGTTCGGTGAGCAAATAGAAGGACCCCTGATAAATGCGGATAACTTCATAGATACCATCACCAAACTGCAAGCCTCGCTCTTCAAATGGATAGGTCAGGTCGTCACGTTCAGTGAAATCTGTCTGTGACAGAATCGTTTGATAAACTGACACGTTAATCGCCTCCTTTATCGTTATTTTATACGGAGGTGTTTGGTCTGTAAAGGATCTTTCGGCCCAGATCCAGTCATATGCCAGGCGGGTGAGGCATCTGTTCTAGTGGGTTTTCCGTAAATTCGTTGTTATGGTAAAAAAGTTATTGGCGGGGCATTGAATTGATTCTGTAAACCTGCTATACTAAGTGATGTCTTAGAGAGACAGGAAACGACAAACCTTGCATAGGCGGGTGTAGTTTAGTGGTAAAACCTCAGCTTCCCAAGCTGACGTCGCGGGTTCGATCCCCGTCACCCGCTCCATACATATGTCACAACGCAGTGTTTCGCTATATTTACGAAGCATTGCGTTTTTTCATAGGTTTCGCAGGCTTGAATAAGTTCAGCCTGCCATGTATTCTAAAAGTGAAATATAAGTTTGAGGAGTTTTGTATGAAACAACTACAACAAACGTTAAAGCAGATTGATGGCAAGGGCTATAAAGCGTATAAAGACATTCAAGGCCACCATCCATTTTCCGAATTTGATTTATATATTGACTATGTTCAGGGGGATCCGTTTGCAGCCCCATCCAAAATACGTGTCGTTATACCGACAAAAAAACGGCCGTTAAAATCAGAATGGCTGGAATCGTATAGAAGAAGAGTGGCAACTGAGGACATCCTGGCACGGAAAACAGGCACCGCTGTCAGTAAAGGTGATGTGTTTATTAAAGGATCGGGAAAAAGCGGCGCGATCCAATTTGACCGGCCAGGGCAGGAGGTGCTCGAACGGAGTGCTGTCCAGGCTGATGAAAAGTCAATCACCGTATGCTTTTCGGTAGGCCTGCCGGCAAATGGCCGTAAAATTAACGGCCGGGAAGCGGAAAAACTGTTCTTCAATGCAATACCTGATATCTTGAAACGGTCCATTTTCGCAATCAGCGACGATGAAGTCGAACAAGCGGTTCAACTGGCTGATCAGCAGGAAGCCATAAGAAAGGTGATGCGCGACAATAATTGGCTGGCCTTCATTGCTAACGACTCGATCCTCCCCAGAGAAAGCGGGATCAGCAACCGGCCATTAAAGAAAGCCGTTCCTTTCGAAAGCCCTGCAGAAGATGAAGTGACAATCGAAATTCCGCACCGCACAGAGCCCTTAAAAGGCATGGCCATTCATAGAGGGATTACGCTGATTGTCGGCGGTGGCTATCACGGCAAGAGTACACTTCTCGAAGCAATGGAACGCGGCGTGTATTCGCATATTAAAGGCGATGGTCGTGAATATGTTCTCACTGATATGGATGCAGTCAAAATCCGTGCGGAAGACGGCCGGCAGGTAACAGGTGTCAATATTTCACCGTTCATCACCAACTTGCCGCATAAGCAGAATACCCATTTCTTCACAACAGAGAATGCCAGCGGGAGCACGTCGCAGGCAGCTAATGTAATGGAAGCACTGGAAGTGGGAGCGACGACCATTCTGATTGATGAAGACACCAGTGCCACGAATTTCATGATCCGCGACGAACGCATGCAGCAGCTGGTCCATAAAGACAAAGAGCCGATCACACCTTTCATTGATAAGATTAAACAAATGTATGATCAGCTTGGTGTGTCAACGATTCTCGTCATGGGTGGTTCCGGCGATTACTTCAGTGTAGCTGATAACGTCATCATGCTGGAAGCCTATGAACCTTATAATGTGACAGACGATGCCAAGCAAATTGTCGCAGAAAACCCGAATAGACGGGAGTCGATGCTGGAGCAGACGTTTGGTGATTTAACGGAACGGTATTTTCAGCAGTCGTCTGTCCAGACACAAAAAGGGAAAAAATCCAAAGTCCAGGCTAAAGGACTGACAACCATTATTATGGGCCGGTCGGATATAACATTTGCGGATACGGAACAGCTGGTCGATCCGTCACAAACACGCATGATTGCCGAAATCATTCAGCATCTGGACCGGACAAATGCACTTGGAAACCAGTCACTGAATGACCTGTTGGATACAATTGAACAGCAAATGGATCAGAAAGGGCTGGCCTCATTCACGGCGTTCGGGAACAAGCATCCGGGAGATATAGCACGTCCCAGACGCCATGAGATTGCTGCAGTTCTCAATCGCATGCGCACCGCAAAAGTTACACAGCAATAAAAACGTTCTGTCCCTTTTTTAAAAAGACCAGGCTGATCAAAGAAGGGGCAGTTAGTCATCAGGGAAGGAGGCCGTCCAAATGAACACAAGTCAGCTGCGTCAGGCCATACTTGATTACAGTGAGGAAATCGGGATTGATAAACTTGGGTTTGCCTCTGCAGATGTATTTGAAAGCTTGAAACAGCGTTTGAAACGGCAGCAGGAACTTGGGTATCAATCCGGTTTTGAAAAAGGGTCGATTGAGGAGCGGACTGAACCTGACCGATTGCTCCCAGAGGCTAAATCGATTATTTCGATTGCGCTTGCTTATCCTTCGCGCACAAAGGATAGGCCCGCGAATAAAAAAGAAGAGCGACGAGGTGTTTTTTGCCGGGCCTCGTGGGGGAGAGATTATCATGAAGTGCTCAAAGCCAAATTGACCGATCTCGATGCCTTTATCAGAGAGCGTTTTCCTGATGCTGAGACCAATGTGATGGTCGATACTGGCGAGCTGTCTGACCGCGCTGTTGCTGAGCGTGCTGGCATCGGCTTCAGCGGCAAAAACACCTCCATTATCACGCCAGAATTTGGCTCCTATGTTTATCTGGGGGAAATTATCACCAATATTCCATTCGTGCCGGATACCCCGCTTGAAGATGGGTGTGGCTCCTGTACCAAATGTCTGGATGCTTGTCCAACAGGGGCTCTTGTCCAGGGCGGCCAATTGGATGCGCAAAAATGTCTGGCCTTTCAAACGCAAACGAAAGATTTTATGCCCGAAGAATACCGCTCGAAAATCGGCCATTTCATTTATGGTTTCGATACCTGCCAGGCTGTATGTCCGTATAACAAACATATGGATGTGCATAAACACCCGGAATTTGAGCCGGATCTTGATGTAGCCAAGCCTAAGTTAAAGCCGATGCTCCGGATTTCCAACCGGGAATTCAAGGAGACGTTTGGCCACGTCGCCGGGTCATGGCGTGGGAAAAAGCCCCTGCAGCGCAACGCATTAATCGCACTTGGAAACGACAGAGATACGGCATCAGTTGACGAGATCATCAGTGTTATGAGTAATGATCCGCGGCCGGTTATTCGCGGGACCGCAGCCTGGTCGCTCGGAAAAATCGGAACCGAAGAGGCTTACGCTGCTATTAAAGATGCGATGAAACAGGAACAGGATGATCAAGTGGTTGAAGAAATGGAAAAAGGGCTGACCTTTCAGGAGGTTACTCTGACTGATTGATGTTCGTCGAAAAGAGGCATTCACTATGAAGCTTTATTATGATGAAATGGATTCCCCAGTTGGTCCATTGACTATTTTAAGTGATGGGGAACAAGCAATCCGGATTGACTACGGCCCATTTAGGGAGCTGACCGGCCTGACGAAATGGGCCCAGCGCTACTTGGGTGAACCGGTGTTCCAAAAGCAGCCTGGTCAAGTGGCTCTTATCAAACGTGAACTGACCGATTATTTTCGGGGAAAACGGGAAGCTTTTTCATTCGCCTTTGTTTTTTATGGCACACCATTTCAGCAGCAAGTCTGGCATGCCTTGTGTCACGTTCCTTACGGTGAAACGCGGACATACAAAGCGATAGCCGATTCAATAGGCAATCCGAAAGCCGTGCGGGCTGTCGGCGGTGCGGTTAATAAAAACCCATTTTCGATTGTCGTGCCATGTCATCGGGTTATTGGTGCAAATGGCCAGATGGTTGGTTATGGCGGCGGACTGGCTAAAAAAGAATTTCTGCTGGAACTTGAGGCAAAATAGCAGGTGTTGGACAAACTTTCTCTCCATATAGTAATAGTGGAGGGATTTTTTTATGGAGAAACTCAAACGTGATTGGCTTGCTTTTTTTCAATCGGACCGGCAAACAGATACCTGGTGGAGTCGGAAAAAAGGACTGTTTCAAAATCGCGGTGCTGACATTGTTAAGATCAGCGGACAGGGGCATGCTTTTGAGGAGATCCGATATGCCGGTCAAGCTTTTGGACGTTACCTGTTGCATTTAACGTTTTTAATTAAGCAAAAACAGCATTTTTTTCTGGAAGAGCAAGTCATACCGTGTGAAGTTAGATGGAAGGATGGTGAGATGACTGAGCATAAGGTGATGGCTATGCCTGTTCAAATGGCCAGCGAAGCGGTGCTTGAATCGTCGTCGTTAAGAGATAGCACAGGCGACCGCTTTTCTTATGACAGACGAGCAGCCGTCCGATATGCCGAGCGGTGGTGGAACAGTTATAATCCCAACTACCGTCAATTCGAGGTAGACTGCACCAATTACGTTTCCCAATGTATGCGGGCAGGCGGCGCACCGATGAGAGGAGCTCCTGAACGGGACAAAGGCTGGTGGTATCAGGACGATAATTGGAGCTACAGCTGGGCAGTCGCTCATTCCCTGCGCTGGTATTTAAGCGGTTCAACGTCAGGTTTAAAAGGAAAAGAAGTGGAATCGGCTCACGATCTTCTCCCAGGTGATATTATTTGTTATGATTTTGCCGGTGATGGGAGATGGGACCATAATACAATCGTGGTGGCCCGTGATGCTGAGGGGATGCCACTGGTAAATGCTCATACTGATAACAGCCGGAATCGTCACTGGTCATACGAGGACTCGCCTGCCTGGACACCAGCCATTCAATATAAGTTTTTTCGAATTGGGTAAGCGTGGTATACTAATGCTGTTGCAGCATGTTACTTGGAAGAGGGGATTGGAACAGTGAGTCTTAATATCGTACTTTATCAACCCGAAATACCTGCTAATACAGGCAACATAGCGAGAACGTGTCTGTCGGCACATGCGACATTGCATCTAATCCACCCGCTTGGATTTTCCACCGATGATAAGATGGTGCGCCGGGCAGGGCTTGATTATTGGCCATATGTGGATGTGCGTGAATATAATGACATCGACACATTATATACAGCTTTTCCAGATGGGTGTTATTACTATATTGAAAATATCGGTTCTAATTATTACACGGATTATAACTTTTCGGATACGAATCAGGATTTATTCTTTGTATTCGGCCGTGAAGGCAGCGGTTTCCCGGAGGCGTTTCTTGCCGGTAAGGAAGATCAGTGTCTGCGGGTTCCTATGGGTGAGAAAGTCCGTTCATTGAACCTGGGGAATACGGCAGCTATAATCATTTACGAAGCGCTTCGCCAGCAGGGATTCCCGAATATGGCATAAACATCGCAGGAATCACGATGAAAGCATCGGCTTATTTGCCGATGCTTTTCTGTGCGATGGCTGAAGCCGCATAAGACAGGAAACTGACACCATTAACGCGTTGTATTCACTGCTTCTTTTTGGGAACGCCTGGTTTAGCGTCATATCCCGCCGTGAAAATGGAAACGAGAAATGTCGCTGTAACGCCTAGTATGAGAGCAATGTCCATGAATGCATCTCCTCCTATTGTTTATGTAAATCGTACTTTAACGTTATTATACCCTTATTATACCGGATAATGCCTATTATGTGAACCGTCACAACAGAAAGGTATCTACGGAACGCTGTGTGAATTATTCTATTTTTAAAACAGTGCGATCCTGTGTTGTCTGTGGCGCAAAAATAGGGTATATTAGTTGATGGAGCAAAACGAAAAGAGCTATAATGCAGTTGACGTATGCGAAACGTGATAATATGTATTTACTGACACATGCGTGTGAACTGTTTTAATGTTATTATGCTAATAGGGTACGATAACGACAAATGCAAATGGGGGTATAAGACGTGGCACAAAATGAAGCATCTCACGAAAATTTCTGGGAGAGTTTTCATGGACCAAACATGGGGTATATTGAAGAACAGTATGAGTTATATAAGGAAAACAGTGATGCGATCGATCCTTCCTTAAAAGAACTTTTTGACAAGCATGGATCCCCTGTCCAGGTGCAATCGTCACAAGGAACCAGTCAGGAATTGCAGCAATCATCTCTTTCCACAGGTGATGTTAAGAAGTTAACCTCAGCAATGAAGCTTGTTGAGGCTATTCGTCGTTTTGGCCACATGGAGGCGGATATTTACCCTGTGGGGCGTGATGAGCGCGATTCAAATCTGGTTGATCCCGAGACATATGGACTGTCAGAAGAGGATTTAGAAAGCATGCCGGCTTCATGGCTCTGGGAACAAGCACCAGCCAGCGTTGATAACGGCTCAGATGTTATCCGGGAGCTGAAGAAAATTTATTCCGGAACGATCACATTTGAATATGATCACGTCAATAATGATAACGAACGTGCTTGGCTGCTGGATTATATTGAGTCCGGCAAATATGATGCTGCATGGTCTGATGAAGATAAACAGAATATACTGGAGCGGCTGGCTCAAGTAGAAGGCTTTGAAGAGTTCCTGCAGAAAATGTTCACCGGTCAGAAACGTTTTTCGATTGAAGGTATGGAATCAATGATTCCGATGCTCGATCAGGTTGTTAAAAATTCAATTGATGACCGGGTGGAACATATTATGATGGGAATGGCACACCGGGGACGTCTCAGTGTTCTGGCACATGTTCTTGGAAAGCCGTTTGACAGGATTTTTTCCGAATTCCATCATTCTACTGATAAAGAACTTATTCCATCAGAAGGATCGACAGGCATTAATTCCGGCTGGACCGGTGATGTGAAGTATCATTATGGTGCGACGAAAGATGTTCAGGACGGCACGGAAACAACAACGCGTATAACACTTGCCAACAACCCTTCCCATTTGGAATTTGTTAACCCAATTGCTGAAGGACTGGCGCGTGCTGGTCAGGACGACCGCGCACACAGAGGATCTCCAGGACAGGACTTTAATAAAGCACTGCCTGTTCTGATTCATGGTGATGCCGCATTCCCGGGAGAAGGTGTTGTCGCTGAAACACTGAATTTCAAGGGTTTGCCAGGCTATCAGACGGGTGGAACGCTCCACATCATCTCAAACAATCTGCTCGGGTATACGACAACCCAGCAGGATGGACGCTCAACCCGCTATGCCAGTGATTTGGCAAAAGGGTTTGAAATACCGATCATTCATGTAAACGGTGATGATCCAATTTCATGTGTGATTGCTGTTAAAATGGCTTATGAATACCGGCAGACATTTCATAAAGATTTCCTGATTGATCTTGTTGGTTATCGCCGTTATGGCCATAACGAAATGGATGAACCACGGGCCACACAGCCTATGCTTTATCAAGTTATTGATGACCATCCAGCAACTTCAGCTGTTTTCGCAGAACAATTGCAAAACGAGGGCATCATTAACCAAGACACATTGCAGCAATTCAAGCAGCAGACAGAAGCTAATTTGCGCGAGATTTATGAGAACATGAAAGAGAATGATGCTGATACCGAAACAGCTAATGACATGCCAAAAGCTTTAACGAATGGACTTGATCAATTTAAGACGGCAATACCGCTGGAAACTCTGAAAAAGCTGAATAACGATTTGCAGAAACGTCCTGAAGGCTTCACTGTCTTCCGCAAGCTGAAACGGATTCTCAAGCGCCGTGAAAACCTGTTTGAAGATGGCAATAAAGCCGATTGGGGTGCTGGTGAGGCGTTGACATATGCGTCCATTCTCAATGATGGCATCCCGATCCGCTTAACCGGTCAGGATACAGAACGCGGGACATTTGCACATCGTCATTTAGTTCTGCATGATGCTGAGACTGGTGAAACATATAGCCCAATGCACGGGCTTGAAGGAGTCGAGGCTTCCTTCGATATCCAAAACAGTCCGCTTTCGGAAGCCGGCGTATTAGGATTTGAATATGGTTACAGTGTACAGGCACCGAATGCCCTTGTTATTTGGGAAGCCCAATTTGGTGATTTTGTCAATGCGGCTCAGGTCGTTATTGATCAGTTCATCTCTGCGGCACGCGCTAAATGGGGCGATAAATCCAACATGGTCATGCTGCTGCCGCATGGTTATGAAGGGCAGGGGCCGGAACACTCCAGTGCTCGTTTGGAACGTTTCTTGCAGCTTGCTGCTGAGAACAATTTAATTGTTGCCAATGTCACATCATCAGCACAATATTTCCATTTGCTCCGCCGGCAGGCTGCCATGCGCGGCAAAGAAGAGGCACGGCCGCTTATCCTGATGTCGCCAAAGAGTTTATTGCGCAATGAGCGGGTTGCTTCCAGTGCTGAAGAGTTTACAGATAGCGGGTTCAAGCCATTAAGAGAGCAGCCAAATCTTAAAGTGAGCAAGAAAAATGCAACCCGGCTGCTAATGGGAAGCGGCAAGGTTATGGTTGACATTGAAGAGGAAATGGCGGATTCAGATAAGTCATTTGACTGGCTGCGTGTTTTACGGGTGGAACAAATTTATCCATTCCCGTCTAAGCAGCTGGCAAACGAATTAAAACAACTGCCAAACCTTAAAGAAATTGTCTGGGTCCAGGAAGAGCCAAAGAATATGGGCAGCTGGGATTTCGTGGATAACTATTTACGGGAGTTATTAACCGAAAACCAGACACTGCGCTATGTTGGCCGTCCACACCGGGCATCACCGGCTGTCGGAGACCCGAATGTGGACAAAGCTGAACAGCGTTATATTATTCAACAAGCGATTAATCCGTCAGAAGGAGGAGATTCCAGTGAGCGAAATTAAAGTTCCAGAACTTGCCGAATCGATTACGGAAGGAACCATTTCCGAGTGGTTTGTCAAAAAAGGCGACAAAGTTGAAAAAGGTGATGTCGTTCTTGAGCTGGAAACAGATAAAGTTAATCTTGAGGTTAACTCTGATTATTCAGGTGTTATCACCGAAATCCTGCAGGGAGAAGGTGACGATGTCGAAGTTGGCGACGTGATTGCCAATGTTGACGAAAATGCAGAAGCAGGCAGCAGTGACGCCGGGGAAAGCACTGAGCAAAACGAAGCAAAAGCATCTGAACAGCCGGCAAACGAGCCAAAGGAAGCACCACAGGCAGAGCAGCAGACAGAACAGGCTGATGCTTCGGACAACAGCCAGGATGTTATTGCATCACCTGCTGCCCGCAAGCGTGCACGTGAATTGGGTATCGATCTGAATGATGTTCAGGCGCGTGACCCATTAGGCCGTATTCGTCCGGAAGATGTCGATGCATCGGCAAAAGGCGGCAATGACAAAGCAGCGTCGAAGCCTGAGCAAAAAGAAGCATCGAAACAGTCATCCGATAAGTCGGAGAAGACAGAATTTGATAAGCCTGTCGAACGTGTTAAGATGTCGCGCCGTCGTCAGACAATCGCCAGCCGGATGGTAAATGTACAGCAGGAAGCAGCGATGCTGACAACATTTAATGAAGTTGATATGTCAGCCATCATGCAGCTGCGAAGCGAACGGAAAGATGCCTTTAAAGACAAACATGGTGTCAAATTAGGATTTATGTCTTTCTTTACCAAAGCGGTCATTGGTGCTTTGAAAGACTTTCCGCTCTTAAATGCCGAGATACAAGGCAAGGAAATTGTTAAGAAACAATTCTATGATATCGGGATTGCGGTTGCCACTGATGACGGTCTGGTTGTCCCTGTTGTCCGTGATGCCGATAAACTGGATTTTGCCAGCGTCGAAAAAGAAATCGGTGAATTAGGTCAAAAAGCGGTTAATAAAGAATTGTCATTGGAGGAGCTGCAAGGTGGTACATTCACCATTACTAATGGCGGCACCTTTGGATCAATGATGTCAACACCTATTCTCAATTCGCCGCAGGTTGGTATTTTGGGTATGCATAATATTCAAAAACGTCCTATGGTTATGCCGGATGATTCGATTGAAGTACGCCCAATGATGTATCTAGCTGTGTCGTACGATCACCGGCTTGTTGACGGTAAAGAAGCTGTCCAGTTCCTTGTCCGGATCAAAGAACTTCTGGAAGATCCATATAACTTATTGCTTGAAGGCTAATCTTGAAAGCAAACCCGCCATGATGATTATCATGGCGGGTTTTTTTAGAAATAGCTGACATGTCGTCTGATTAACTAAAAAGGTACTTTTAATGTTTTCTGCCCCGGTCTCTTCCTTTTCATATGGATATCCCTTAAGATGGGAGAAGCCGGAATATAAATATATGGTCTTTCTGTATAAATGCGCTCGCGTATCTGACTGCGGTCAGATTATTGAAGTGCTGACCACTGGCAATGTAAAAAACTGTTCGGTTCGCGGATGTTTTGAAAGAAGGAGTGCTTCGTTTATGTGTGCCAAACGATTATTATTTACAGGCGGCGGTACAGCCGGTCATGTCATTGTTAACCTTGCCCTGATTCCAGCCTTCCAGAATGAAGGTTGGGAAATAGATTACATCGGCTCTCATGATGGGATTGAGCGTAAGCTGGTTGGGTCTCTTAATAATGTTACATACTACCCGATTTCCACTGGCAAGCTGCGCCGTTATTTATCAACTGAAAACATAAAAGATCCATTTAAAGTGGTGAAAGGGGTGATGCAGGCTTGGCGTATTATTGGAAAACAAAAGCCGTCCGTTATTTTTTCCAAAGGCGGTTTTGTTTCTGTCCCGGTCATTATGGCGGCGAAATTGCGCGGTGTTCCAACTGTCATTCATGAGTCTGACTTCACACCTGGTCTTGCTAATAGACTCTCCATTCCATTTGCCAAGAAGGTACTGGCTACTTTTCCCGAGACAATGAATTATTTACCAGAAAAAAAATCCGAGCACGTTGGAGCCGTCGTGAGGGATGAGCTGTTTGCAGGTGATAAAACAGAGGGGCTCACTATGTGCGACTTTACCAGCAATAAGCCTGTTCTGCTCGTCATGGGGGGAAGCGGCGGTGCGGAAAAAATCAATCAGACAGTGCGGGAGAACCTTGATCAGCTCTTAACCATGTTTCAGATTGCCCATATTTGCGGACAGGGGAAAACGGATCCATCTTTTGAGCAGGCGGGGTATGCCCAGTTTGAGTATGTTAATGAAGAACTGCAGAATTTATTCGCTGCAACGGATCTTGTCCTGTCACGTGCTGGCTCCAATGCGATTTTTGAATTTCTGGCGCTTCATAAACCGATGCTGCTGATACCGCTCTCAAGATCTGCCAGCAGAGGGGATCAGATCATTAATGCTCAATCATTCAAGGATCAAAACTTTGCCCGGGTTATGGAGGAAGAGGAATTGACGGATGAATCGCTGGTGAATGAGTTGTCTCAGTTGAAAAAACAGGCACCCGTGATAGTAGACCATATGAAAAATTACCGAAGTGACAAATCTCGTGAACGGGTGATGTCGATCATTAAACAGACAGGCGGAATCGATGTATGATATAAGGACTGAAATATCTGCACAGGGGCTGGGACAGAAGGCAAGAGTCATAAGCCCGCTCCGGAAAAAGACGCCGCTTTCCGCGGGCGGCTGGTGAGCCTCCGAAGCGCTGGCGCGCTCCGGAGGCTCACCTATCCTTTGATCCCTTAGAAGTCGCCGTCTTTTCCTCCGCTGAGCTGAAGCATATGTTGATCTTGGGAGCTGGTCATTTAAATTCTGTCCCAGCCCCTTTTTAATCATTGACAGCAGATATAAAGCAAATTCTAATCTTATGTCTGTAACAGTGAAACCGGCTGGGTATCTGATTTCCTACCCCCTTGTCACTAGATCTGCCTGCCCCGTATCAGGATCGATAACCAGGCCGTGAACATGAATAGATGATGGTAATAAAGGATGATTTCGAATGACCGAGACACTTTCCTGAACAGAGTCCTCTACTGCGTTAAACCCTTTGAATTCACTTTCTAAATCAATCCCCGCATGTTTTAGGGTATGAATGGATTCAGATGGTACGCCTTTGTCCAGAGCAGACTGTTCAAAGTCGTCCTGATCCATATGAGACATGCCGCAATCATGATGGCCGATGACCATAACTTGTTCCGCTTTTAATGCGTGTATAGCGACCAGGATACTTTTCATAACGCTATCAAATGGATCACGAAGAATCGCACCAGCATTTTTCACCATTTTCACATCGCCGTTTTGGATGTTTAATGCTTTCGGAAGTAATTCGATCAGCCGCGACTCCATACAAGTGAAAATGACTGTGCGTTTGTTGGGAAGGCTGTCTGTCTGATAGGGCTCGTAAGCTTTATTTTTTACAAATTGTTCATTATACGTCAGCATATCGTCAAGCAGCATGTTATCTTTCCTTTCCTTTGTATGATTTTGAAATAATGCTACCATTATAGCACGTTTTCTGCCATTTTGTGCCTGCGTGCATACTGTCCAAAAAACTGTTTTTTATTCATCGCTGGGTTTAAGCTTGACAAATGTTAGCATATAGATACATCTGTTGGTAATGATTGACACGTGTTATGGGGGCTGGCTTATGTCTGATGATAAAAAGAACCATAGTGATGATGATTTGTATGAAGAACTTGATGAAGAAGAACTTTTCGAGCTTGTTGAGGAGGAACGGCAGAAGGCTTTAGCAAAAGAGCAGCACAGGAAGCAACAGGCAAAGCCCCGCAGACGATTTCCAAAGTGGGTATTCTGGCTGATTGCTGCTGTCATGGTATTAAATGTTGGTGCCCTGATTCCGCAAACGTTTTCGATTCCTGCAGTTGATTTCTTGAAAACCTCTGCCAAATTGTCCACCCAGGAAAATATTCAAACATACAAGCAATCGGTTGTGGTGATTGAAACAGAAGAAGGCAGGGGAACTGGCTTTTCCATATCTGCCGATGGGAAGGTTCTTACTAATTACCATGTTGTGGAAGGCAATGATACGGTTACAGTTGCGTTTCCTGACAAAGGGCTTTTATCCGGGCATGTGGAAACTGTTTATCCATCGGTCGATCTGGCGGTTGTGAAGGTTGATGAGACTGGATTGCCTCATCTTGACGTTGCCGAAAAGACGGCGTTTGAAGCCGGGAGTGAGCATGTTTATTTCATCGGGAATCCCATTCGATTCAGCGGCATTGCCAATGAAGGCCGGGTACTGGATTATATCCAGCTCAGCGACTGGGACAAACCAGTGGTCATGATGGATGCGCCCGTATACCGCGGCAATAGCGGCAGTCCGGTCATTAATGAAGACGGGAACGTGATAGGCGTTGTATTTGCAACCATCCACCACGATGACTATGGACGTGTCGGTTTGTTCATTCCAATTGATTACTATCACGCTTTATAAAGGAAAAAATGCACTGGTACAAGTGCACTTTTTCCCGATAAATCATTTTTCCTTATACCTCCATCGTTACAGGCGGCATATAGGTCATAGCATGGTCAATATAATACAGCAGTTCATCGTGGGAATTCATTACTTTAGCCTGTTCAGGTGAATAATAATAGGCGTGCAGAAATACCTGTATTTTTTTGGAAAGCATATCGTCATCTGTGCGGACCATTAGTATAAGCAGTTCATCCCATTGGCCCCACAATGTGTAATATAAAGCTTTATCGTA
The DNA here is from genome assembly GCF_042666895.1 of Lentibacillus kimchii. Lineage (GTDB taxonomy): Bacteria > Bacillota > Bacilli > Bacillales > Amphibacillaceae > Lentibacillus > Lentibacillus kimchii. The sequence goes on along the minus strand of NZ_JBHTGR010000005.1, from coordinate 149,399 downwards.
ATCAGGGATTTCCATTTTTAAAATCCTCCTTCAATTTGAAAGGATCTTCTATAGCCTTCCCTGATATCTTATATATTTGTCCGTAACAAGCACAGTGTTCGTTCCCAATTTATGTAAGCGTATAAAACTTAAGTGCTGCTGCAGACTAATAGCAAAACCGTAAGGAGGATTTATATGAAATGGAAATTGGTAAGTCTGATGGCTGTCTTGCTTCTTGTGTTAGCTGCCTGCAATACGAATGGGAACGATAACGCTGCTGAAGATGGTCAGGACAATGATGGCAATGTGGAAAAGACAGGTTATGAAAACGATGGCGATACAAACGATATGAACCCCGATAATCCGGATAACACTAATACAGATGATAATCGTATGAATGATCGTAACAACAATGGGAATATGAACGACGGTGACAATTATACGCGGAATACAAATAATAACAGCCAGTATAAACTGGCAAATAAAGCCGCAGATAAAATCACAAATAAAATGGACAATATTGACCATTCGTATGTTTTAAAGACTGACAATAATGCGTATGTAGCAGCTCAGCTTAATCAGGCTAACAAGAACAAAGATAATGCTGATATGAATGATGGCGATAATATGGATGGCAACACAGCAAATGACGACAATGGAAACATGGACGGCGACACAGCAAATGATGGCGATAATGGAAACATGGATGGCAACATTAATAACACTAATACTGACAAAGGCAGCAACGTTACTGACAGTGTAAAAAATGACATCAGTGACATTGTGAAGTCAGTTGATTCTGATGTTGATAACGTTTATGTAACGACAAATCCAGATTTCTTTGATCTTGCTGGTGATTACTCGGATAAAGCAGGTAATGGCAAACCTGTCAGAGGATTATTCGATCAGATGGGCAACATGATTGAGCGTATTTTCCCGCAGCAGGGCAATAAATAATAAACGAAAAAAAGGGTGGCAAGCAAAAGCAGCTGTCGCCCTTTTTTGCGTTTGCAGCCTGGAAGCAAGAACCGTGGTCAGGGTCTAGACAGATTTTTTTACACGTCTGATGATTCATGTTAGGTTAAAATAAGAATCACTTGGAAGCGTATAAAGGAGCGGTCACTATGCCTGAAAACATGAATGCCGAAAGTTTCAGCCTTGATTACACAAAAGTCGCAGCACCTTATGTTCGCCTTGTCAGTGAAACAAAAGGTGTGAATGGTGATCAGGTTAATAAATATGATATTCGGTTTAAACAGCCGAATCAGGAACATATGGATATGCCCGGTCTGCATTCAATTGAACATTTAATGGCTGAGAGTATCTGCGTCCATCTCGATAATGTGCTGGATATTGGGCCGATGGGCTGCCAGACGGGATTTTATCTGTCCGTTCTTAACAATGACAGCTACGAAGAAATAACAGATGCGCTGGAAAAGACATTACAGGATGTTCTGACGGCTGATGAAGTGCCGGCCTGCAACGAAGAACAATGCGGCTGGGCGGCTAATCATAGTCTTGACGGAGCAAAAACAATTGCAGAGGCTATGCTGAAGCGAAAAGATGAATGGAATCAGGTGTATGCACCATAGGTGAATAGGTTATATGGTCTGAGGGACAGCCTTGCATTCAGGCTGTCTTTTTTATGGATCGTCTTAAATGCTTATCGGCACCCAGCATGCTTTGTTCTTTTTTGCTTCTCTGTGTGCTAAAATAGTATTAAACGATCAGGGGAGATGAGCCAGCAGGCATTGCGCGCTTTATCCGAGAATAGGTATGGGAAGCACTCGTTTACTGCTGGTCTGAGCGTTAATACTTTAGCTAAACCATGTATGGAGGGTCGAAACGATGCGACATGCTGTTGTCACCGGTGTTTCGAAAGGACTGGGCGAGTCAATTGCTAAAAAGTTTATGGAAAGAGGGGTGCATGTAACAGGGATATCCCGCGGAAAAAATCATCGGCTTGCGGACGTGGCGGCAGCGAATCAGGTAACATATCAGCACTATGCGATTGACTTAGGAAATCTGCAGGCGACTGAGAAAACGTTTCAGCAAATCAGTGATGATATTTTTTCCCGCAATCTGGATACCGTTTATTTAATTAATAATGCAGGTGTTCTGGAACCGATGAGTCCCTCAATGAATACGACAAGTGCTGATATAGCCCATCATATTCAGGTTAATATGACAGCGCCAATGGTGTTAACCAACATCTTTCTGAAAAAAGCTGCTGACTGGGATGTGCGCTTTATGGCGGCAACGATTACATCAGGCGCAGCAGAAAGGCCAGTGTATGGCTGGAGTGCCTACTGCTCGACCAAAGCAAGCATTAATATGTATACGCAAACGGCCGCCCTGGAGCAGGATAAACTGGAAACGCGGAGTAAAGTAATTGCTTTCAGTCCAGGTATTATGGATACAGACATGCAGAAGACAATCCGCAACAGTGATAAGCATGCTTTTCGCGAGGTTGACCAGTTCCGGGCTTATAAGGAACAAAATAAGCTAAAAGATGCTGATACGGTTGGTGGCGTTCTCGTTGATATTCTGACAGACGACTCATCCGTTGTTAATGGAAAAATTTATAATGTTGCGGATTACACGGACTAACGATGCCCCGGCCGATGCGTTTTATAGGCTATTGTAACAGGCCGGGCTGAAAGGCAGGGGATGGAAGTCCGCTGCCAATGTATAGTGTTACCTGCTATGCTGATTCTAAGGCTCATCCCAGGTCACGATTGATAGCAGGCTAAGAATTATAGACAGAAAGGACGAAACGTATGATTACACGAAAAAGTGAACGCGAAATTGAAAAAATGCAAAAGGCTGGCGATATTCTCGTCGCGTGTCATCAGGAAATTGGGAAAATGATTAAACCCGGGGTCACCACGAAACAGATTGACTCTTTTGTTGAGAAGTTTCTTGCGGAGCGCGGTGCGACACCTGAACAAAAGGGATTTGAGGGGTATCCCTATGCGACATGCGCCTCGGTTAATGACGAAATCTGCCATGGTTTCCCACGCGACGAAGAACTGGTTGATGGTGACATTGTCACGGTTGATATGGTGGTCAATTTGAATGGCGGACTGGCTGACTCAGCCTGGACATTCCAAGTCGGAACCCTGGATGATGTTGGGGAGAAATTGCTCGATGTTACTAAAAAATCCCTTTACAAAGGGATTGAACAAGCGCAGCCAGGCAGTCGAATAGGAGATATTGGCCATGCGATCCAGACTTATGCTGAAGCGGAAGGTTTCTCCGTTGTCCGGGACTTTACAGGTCATGGTATCGGCCCAACACTGCATGAAGAGCCGCATATCCCGCATTTTGGCGAGGCAGGTAAAGGAACACGGCTGAAAGAAGGAATGGTTGTCACGATTGAGCCGATGATCAATGAAGGCAGCTGGCAAAGTAAAATGGACACTAACAACTGGACAGCACGGACCATTGATGAAGGCCGCTCGGCACAGTATGAACATACCATTGTTATCACTAAGGACGGTCCCATGATCACCACTGAGCAGAATCAGTAGCTTTTGCCTGAACGGGCCAATACAGACACGAACGTCCTCGTTTTTAGGCAGGGGTGGACGGCTTTAGGCATCTTTCCGGAAAGGAGAGGCGTTTTTTATGCGCGTTGTTTCGATTTGTCCCAGCAACACGGAAATTATGGATTATTTAGGTCAAACAGATTTACTGATAGGTGTTGATGATTATTCCGATTGGCCTGATGCTGTTCAGAACTTGCCAAGCCTCGGTCCCGACCTTTCCATTGATATGGATAAAGTGGCGGCATTATCGCCTGATTTGGTTCTGGCTTCTTTAAGTGTCCCCGGTATGGAAAAGAATATAGAAGCACTTGATGAGAAGGGACTGCCTTATCTGATACTGGACCCCAATTCACTGGCGGATATTGCAGATGATATTGCAAGCGTCGGGGCAGCTCTGGGGAAGACATCACTTGGGATCGACAGAGCAAAAGCTTTTCGACAGGAGGTGACGGCTTTTCGTGAGCGAGCTGCAGCAATAGAGCAGAAGCCATCCTTGTATTGGGAATGGTGGCCTAAACCGATTTTTACCCCTGGTGGGCGTAATTGGCTGACAGAAATCAGTCATCTTGCTGGCGCGGAGAATCTTTTTGCTGCTAAAGACGAAGCTAATGTTCAAACAACCTGGGAGGATGTGAGAGAACGAAATCCGGATGGTATTTGCATGGTGTGGGTTGGCGTGCAGGAAGCGAAAATGCGGCCGGATCATGTCCGCAGGCGCCCTGGATGGGATCAGATAACGGCCGTTAAACACAATCACATTTTTGTTCTTGAAGAGTCACTTTTCTGCCGGCCATCCCCCAGGTTGCTTGAAGGCCTGCGTCAATTGACAGCATTGCTGGAAGGAAAGGGTTGGGACTAGCTTAGGCTTTGCCGAAAAGCTTGCGGGTGCGGCGAGCACGAGGAGGCTCGCCAGTCATCCGCAGAAAGCGATTCCGGAGCGGCTTATTGCTCTAACTGTTCACGTCAGCTGTTCGTGTTCTAGTTGATAAAACTATTTTGTCCCATCCCTTTTTTAAGCTTTCAGAATATAAACCAGAACCTTCTTTAACCCTTATTTTTCAGTGCCTTGCCGCCAAACAACACTGTGATAACAGGACTCAAAAGGCAGAAGAACGCAAATGGCAAGTAGGTAAGAACCGGAACACCGAGAACTTCGGCGATAAAGACCCCACAGACACTCCAGGGCACCAGTGGGTTGATAACAGTACCAGCGTCTTCCAGCGTCCGGGCGAGCACCTTATTCGATAACCCTGTCTGCTGATAAACACTTTTGAATGTTTCACCCGTCAGCATAACGGACAGATATTGTTCCCCTATCAGCACATTGACGCCAAGTGCTGTAGCAGCCGTTGAGGCAATAATGGCCCGCACATTCTGCAGTTTTTGCTGGAAAGAAGCTAAAATGGCAGGGATAATGCCGGTCACAAACAGTAAACCTCCAAATCCGAGAGCGAGAATCACAAGTGAGATGGTGAAAAGCATACTGTTAATGCCGCCTTTGGTTAATAGCTCGTCAACGGGTCCGAAGCCTGTTGACGCGGTATAGCCATTGAACAGGATTCCCCATATCTCCGTCCAGGCGACCCCGCTTGTTATGCCCCCCAGTACAACAGCTATGACACTGCTGAGAGCAATTGATACAAAAGCAGGGATCCGGAAAATCGTTGCCAGAAAAAGAATGATCAGTGGGATCCATGATGTCCAATACATCAGTCCGGTATCTGCAAGACCTGATTTATAGGCATCTAAATCAGCAATCGTAACCGCCTCGCTGGGTGATAAAACGGCGAATAGAACAAACGAAATGACAAATGCCGGAATGGTTGTCAGTCCCATATGTTTAATATGGCTGAATAAATCCACTTGCACAACCGTTGATGCCAAGTTTGTTGTATCAGACAACGGCGACATTTTATCACCAAAAAACGCACCAGAAACAATGGCACCAGCTGTAATTGCCATGGATGCATCCATAGCACTGCCCATACCAATAAAGGCTACACCGATTGTGGCGGTTGTTGTCAGGGAACTGCCGAGTGATACACCAATAATCGCTGTTACGGCAAATACAATCGCATAAAACCATGTTCCGCCAACAAGTGAGAAACCGGTGTCGATCAGAATGGGAATCGTACCGCTGATCATCCAGCTGCTGATTAAAATTCCGATTAACAGGAACAGGAAAATCGCTGCCAAACCCGATTTAGCACCAGCAATCATACCTGCTTCAAGGTCCTGGAACGAAATTCTGCGCATGAGTCCATATGCTACCGTGAGCAGTAAAGCAAGCAGAATAGGGATGTGTGGTTCAGTTCCTAATCCAATAATAAAATAACTGATTAACCCAATTGTTAGAAGGAAGAATAAAACTGATTCAATCAAGGATGGTTGATACTTGGGCTGTACAGAAAACATACTTGAACGCCTCCTTTTAATAAATATAAAAAAACTCCGCCCCCATATAGGGACGAAGCATGACTCCGTGTTACCACCCTGTTTGATGAGCATCACATTAGTGTATACTCACCCGCTCGATACATTACCCGCGTTTATTCGAATGTGTATTTCGATCGCTGCCCTGCCAGGGATTTCACCATCCTCCCTGTCTCTATCGGCTGCTCGGACAGCATCTACTGCGCATTCACGGGTGCTTAATTCATCTGTAAGATTTGCCATGACTATACATGGTATGCTAAACATTTGTCAATGTTCATTTAACAAAAACATAACTTTTCCTTTATCAGAAAATAAGTTATAATAGTCTTAATTTTTAATGCAGAGGGGGCCTGAGCATGGATACAGACGTTACACCGGAACAAAAAACATCTTCTGCTAAACTGATGATTCAGAAAGGCATTGCCACAGGTTTTCCGATTATGCTCGGCTACCTGCCGATCTCGATTACCTATGGCGTGCTGGCCAAACAGTCGGGTATGACCATGCTGGAATTAGCGTTAATGAGTGTGATGGTTTTTGCAGGGGCGAGCCAATTGATGGCAGCCAATATGATCGCTGTGAGTGCCGGTGCTGCGGAAATTATCGTTGCCACATTCGTCCTGAATTTTCGTCAATTCGTGATGAGTTTATCATTTATGAACCGGTTGCGGAATTTTACATTGAAATGGAAAGTTCCTTTATCAATGGGGCTGACAGATGAAACATTTGCGGTATCCTCTCTTCATACGGAAAAGGCGGACATGAAAAAAGGGGGCTATTTCTATGCGGGCCTGATTCTTACGGCGTATGCCGCTTGGGTATTTGGTTCTATTTTGGGTGGTCTTCTCGGCGAAGTTATACCCGAGCAGTTAAGTCAAAGTATGGGGATTGCGCTGTATGCTATGTTTATCGGCCTTTTAATTCCATCGGTTAAAAAAGAGTGGCGCATTGGTCTGGTTGCCATATTGGCCATGCTGATTAATGCCATATGCAGTCAGTTTATGAGTGAAGGCTGGGCTATTGTATGCGGGACGGTGCTCGGCGGTTTGAGCGGTGTCGTTTTGCTGAAGGAGGATAGCGCATGATTTTAGCCATTATCATTGGTATGTCTCTTGTCACGATGTTACCGCGTATAATACCAGCGTTTATCGTGGATAAACTGCAGTTCCCTGACTGGGTGAACCGATGGCTGAACGCGATTCCTTATGCGGCCTTGGGTGCTCTGATTTTTCCGGGTATTTTGAGCGTGATACCAGAACGGCCGTATGTAGGTCTTTTAGGCGGCCTGGCGGCGGTAGCTCTGGCTTACTTGAGGGTTAATGTTGTCCTGGTTGTTATAGGCGCGATTGCAGCTGTGTTTTTATTGACGCTGTAAATGCCTGCCCATTTTATCTTGAATTAGAAGCTGTTCGGTGAGAGCCGGCAGCTTTTTTAATGCGTAACCTGAATCGTGATTTATTCATAAGGCTCAATATGGATCTGTGCATACGGAATATTGTATTGATCCTGCAGGAAACGTTCGATCTTTTCAGTTATAGCATGGCTCTCTTTAACATTTAAACTCGGCTCAACAAGGATCGTTACATCGATAAATGCTTGATTGCCATAAATTCTGCCTTTTACGTCAACCACTTTTTTCACTTCGGTCACATCTGCAATGCCTGCTTTGACTTGTTTAATCTTTGTTTCGTCAAATCCGTCCGTTAATGTATGAGTGGCGTCAACGAAAATGTCCCATGCTGTCTTACAGATAATAATGCCTACAATCAATCCGGCCAATGGATCAAGCCAGTAGATACCGAATTGAGCCCCTGAAATGCCAACAAAAGCACCAACGCTTACAAAGGCATCCGACCGATTATCCTTCGCTGCTGCGGAAAGGGAGCTGCTGCCGATTTTAGTGGCAAGTCGTCTATTGTAGAGATAGACACCATAGATCAGAAAAGCAGTCCCCAGTGCAGTCCAGCCTGTGAGCATACCAGGCTGAGCGGTTTTACCGGCTAAAACATTTTCAAATGATTCTGTAATAACTTGTATACCAACTGTAACAATAACGAAGGCGGCGAACAGTGAAGCGATTGTCTCAGCTCGATGATGGCCATAACGGTGGTCTGCATCAGGTGGTTTTCGGGATATTTTCAGACCGATCAGCACTGCAACTGAAGCAACCACATCGGTTGTGTTATTTAAACCATCCGCCCGCAATGCATCAGAATGGCCAACTGAAGCAATAATCAATTTAACGACGGCTAAAATGATGTACGTAATAATGCTTATCCAGGCACCTTTGTCACCCTGCTTAAAATCATTTGCCTGATCCATCTTAATGGCCTCCTGTTTTCATCAACTTTATCACGTGTATTATAGCCACAATAGTTTATCAAAGCCTGCAGCAGTGAGTCTAGAGAAACAGAAAGAGGCATCACCATCTAAATTGACCTGTCTAAATCATCTTGAGTTATGGCAAAAATTGCAGGAATAAAACGACGTGTTAAGCAAATATTAAAACCAGTAGTGATCAAATCGGTGTCAAAGGAGAAACGTATTATGCCTGATTCCAAAGAACAAGAAAAACGCTGGGCTGTTATAGCTTTATCAACTGTTCCGCTGATTATGACTCTGGGAAATTCCATGCTGATTCCGGTTCTGCCGGTAATGGAGCAAGAAGTGGACATTTCAAAATTACAGTCAAGTTATATTATTACCGTCTATTCTGTTGTCGCTATTTTTTTGATTCCTGTTGCAGGTTTTTTATCAGACCGATTTGGCAGAAAAGTCGTGATTGTACCTTCATTAATCATCACCGGTATTGGCGGATTAGCCGCCGCTCTCGCTTCACAGTTTATGGATAACCCATTTGTGGTTATTCTCCTGGGAAGAATCCTGCAGGGAATTGGTTCCTCAGGTGCTTTTCCCATTGTTATACCGCTTGTGGGCGACATCTTTAAAGATGATGAAGAAGCAAGTGCGACACTTGGAATTATCGAGACATCGAACACGATTGGGAAAGTGCTGAGCCCGATACTAGGAGCTGCACTGGCCGCGATCGTCTGGTACATGCCTTTTTACTCGATACCCGTATTTTGTGCTATCTCGACAATTATGGTTATGTTCATGATAAAAAGTAAAAGTGGCGAAGAGGAAAAAACAGAATTCAAAGAATATGTCGGGTTTATCAAAGATGCCATGAAAGAGCATGGCAAATGGCTGGTTGCTGTGTTTATCATTGGTGCCATCTTAATGTTTATTTTATTTGGCTTTCTGTTTTACTTATCAAGCATTCTTGAAGAAAAATACGGCTATGAAGGCATCTGGAAAGGTGTGCTGCTTGCCATTCCGTTATTGGCTTTATCGATTGCTTCCTTCATCACCGGGCATCAGATTAAAGATAATTTAAACGTTATGAAATGGGTAACTTTCACCGGTATTGTGTTAGCAGGGGCATCTGTGGCCGTTATCCCGCTTATGGATCATCCGATCTATTTGTTGGCGATCTTTCTTATTTGTGGAACTGGTATTGGTATGGCACTGCCTTGTCTGGATTCCCTGATTTCAACTTCATTAGAAAAGAATGTCCGGGGTGTCATTACATCACTGTATAGTGCTATGCGCTATGTTGGTGTAGCAGCAGGTCCGCCTGTTATTGCATTGATGATGAATTGGAATATTAGCTGGACGGCCAGTTTGCTGGCAATTTGTGCCCTTGTGGCCGGATTTCTGGGCTACCGGAATATTAAGCCTTAGACGCACAAAAATCGACCCTTGCAAATTTTCTCATTATTTAGGATAATGGGAAAAAGGAGCAAGGGGGAGTGTTCCATTGAAAAAGCAGAAGAGCATCTATCGGCTTTACCGGTATAGAGGGACAGCTAAACAAGCCAAGCGGCAAATGCCGTTTGAATGGCAATTAACGGCACAGCTTTTATTAGATGAACTATGTTTTACCTGGAATAAGCAAAGATTACAGGATGCGATTAATCACAGTCTTGATACGGGAAACCGGGATCGGTTTGAACAATTATGTGTTGCATACAGACATTTCGTCTGGGAATAAATTCCTCTTAAAAAGTCTCACCAGTGCTGGTGAGACTTTTTAAGATGCAATGCAGTAACGTTCATGCGATATGATTTTTGCTAACGCTCAATACTTTTATTTTGTTATAATATAGTCAGTTATTGTTTTACCAAAGGAGGCACTACGGATATGGACTACCGGATTGAAAAAGATACACTGGGAGACATGAAAGTCCCCGCCGATAAATATTGGGGTGCGCAGACGCAGCGGAGTAAAGAGAATTTTCCAATCGGCGGTGAAAAAATGCCTGTTGAAGTTACCCGGGCATTAGCAATTCTGAAAAAGGCTGCTGCTAAAGCGAATCATGAATTAGATTTAATGAGCAAGCAAAAGGCTGATGCGATTGGCTATGCTGCCGACCAAATTATTAGCGGCGAACTCGATGATCATTTCCCTCTGGTCGTCTGGCAGACCGGGAGCGGCACACAATCTAATATGAATGTTAATGAAGTGATTGCCCATGTCGGAAGTGAATGGCTGAAAGAGCAGGGAAGTGAGGAAACCCTGCACCCGAATGATGATGTCAATAAATCACAAAGTTCTAATGACACGTTTCCAACAGCCATGCATGTGGCGTTTGTTTTGAAGCTGGAAGATCAAGTTCTGCCGGCTGCCAAAACGCTGAAAGACACTTTGAAAGCGAAAATGGACGCTTTTCAGGAAGTTGTCAAGATCGGGCGTACGCACTTGCAGGATGCCACACCTCTGACGCTGGGACAGGAAATCAGCGGCTGGCACCGCATGCTGGAAAAGTCAGAAACGATGATCTCGGAGAACATCAAGTATCTGAAAGATTTAGCCATCGGCGGCACTGCAGTCGGGACAGGCCTGAATGCTCATCCGGACTTTTCGGAAGCCGTCACCAGAGCTATCAGTCAAGAAGCAGGCAAAACGTTTCAGTCAGCGCCTAATAAATTTCACGCCTTGACGAGCCATGATGATACGGTTCAGGTTCATGGTGCGCTAAAAGGACTGGCAGCTGATCTCATGAAAATCGCTAATGATGTGCGCTGGCTTGCAAGCGGGCCACGCTCAGGCATCGGTGAAATTACGATACCGGCAAATGAACCAGGCAGCTCAATCATGCCAGGTAAAGTTAATCCGACACAGCCTGAAGCCGTGACACTCGCAGCGACCCAAGTCATGGGAAATGATGCAGCTATTGGTTTTGCGGCTAGTCAGGGCAACTTTGAGCTGAACGTTTTCAAACCTGTCATTGCTTATAATTTCCTGCAGTCATGTCAGTTGCTGGCGGACAGCATGAGCTCGTTTAATGAGCGTTGCGTGCAGGGTATCGAACCGAATTATGAGCGTATTGATGACTTTTTGCGTAATTCCTTAATGCTTGTTACGGCTTTGAACCCGCATATTGGCTATGAAAATGCCGCGAAAATTGCTAAAAAAGCATTTGAGGACGATACGACGCTTAAGGAAGCGGCTGTTGAACTCGATTTGCTCACTGAAGAAGAATTTGAACAATACGTCAATCCTAAAGATATGACCCATCCGAACTAATGAAAAAGGCTGGGACAAACGTAATGTATTTTTATTATTTCACCTATGCCTTTGGTTTCAGTGCCTGCCCGCGCTATTAAACAACATTTACCAGTGGAATTCCATGATAAGTTTTCGAAACCTGTGAACAATAGTGTTTACAGGAGGTGATAAACATGGCTAACAACAACAGCAGCAGTTCAAACCAGCTGGTTGTCCCTGGCGCAGAGCAGGCTCTTAACCAGATGAAAACAGAAATTGCCCAAGAGTTTGGTGTTAACATGGGCGCTGATACGACATCCCGTGCCAACGGTTCTGTCGGCGGTGAAATCACGAAGCGTCTGGTTCAGTCAGCTCAGTCCCAATTTAATGGACAACAACAATCATATTAAATGGCTCCACAAGGGCTAATTCCCTTGTTCAGAAGAGGAAAGTCTTAGGCTTTCCTCTTCTTATGTTTTTTTCAGCCGTTTGGTAATTTTTACATTCAAAACTGTTTTATACATATCTTATGCAAGATAAGTGAAGCATCCTCTTTATAGTATACAGTGGTGGACACGTCTGTTATAGTGTGTTTAGACAAAATGAAGGAGGATTAGCGTGCCTAATATTTATGATAGTGCCTATGATTTAGAAAAGGCAATCCGTAACAGTGATGAGTTCACCAGGCTTAAACAGGCCTATGACGCTGTGATGGCGGATGAATCTGCTAAACAAATGTTTAATAATTTCCGGAATACCCAAATGGCTCTGCAGGAAAAGCAAATGCAGGGTGAGGAGATTTCTGAACAGGAAGTCGAAGAAGCCCAAAAAGTAGTGGAAACCGTGCAGCAGCACGATGATATTTCGAAATTAATGGAAGAAGAGCAGAATCTAAATGTCGTGATCAATGAAGTCAGCCAGATTATTACGAAGCCGCTTGAGGAACTTTACGGCAGTCCAGAAGAAGAGGCACAAGAATAAGCAACTCTAAGATCCCGCTGTGAATCATTGGTCAGCGGGATCATTCTATATCCAGTGCAAGCCCCGATTCACCTGTGAAACAGTATTAATTTGGCGTCTGGTGACACGCAGCGGTGGGTGTATTGACTGTATCCTTCGTCGTCAAGGCGTTTTTGGCCAATTGTTTTGGCCTCTTCGTTATTGGGTGCTTCGAATGATTCATCGAGCAGCTTCTCACCGGATTGTTCAAATACGGTTAAAAAATACGTCATATCGTTGTTCCTCTCCCTTCAAATCAAATGATGTCTAATGTCAACATACCATATCAGGCATACTGTAAGCGAATAATAATAGAACGTGCCTTCACTTTTTATATTTGCTAAAATGACACAGCGTTAGAATCACTGCCATATCAAGTCAATTCGCCGGATAATACGTCCATATTCTATTCGCATTCAGTCATTATTCATGATAAACTATCTTAAGATAAGTGACGGTGCCTTAAGTGGCTTCAGTCTATCGAATAAGCATTAAGCATATGGAGGGAGCCGAATGCCAAACAACCGCCAAACACCAACCGATCATGAAAGATATGAAGAAACGATTGAAAAGTACATTCAGGTTATCGCTAAAAATATGAACTTATATGGTATGACGACTTCTGTTGGGCGTTTATATGGTATTCTCTATTTTTCAGATGAACCAATGACCCTGGATGATATGCGTGATGAGCTGGAAATGAGCAAAACAAGTATGTCGACAGGTGTACGGGCCTTGTCGGATATGAAAATGGTTGAAACGACTTTCAAGCGGGGCATCCGAAAAGACTTGTACCGCTCTGAAGAGGACTGGTATAAGTCATTCACTTCTCTGTTTGGCAATCGCTGGCGTCATCATACCGAAACAAATATAGAAGAAACAAATGAGACGATAACCGAGCTGATAAAAATAAGAGAGCGCAACAGTGATCAAACGCTGCAGGCTAAAATCGACCGCGATCTGGAACGGCTCCGTTATGCAAAAGGCTACTATGAATGGTTGATGACATTTATTCAGGTCGTTGAATCAGGGGAGATTTTTGACTATATACCAAAAAATTCTGCAGAGACAAAATACGAAGATAATTAGACCTCAGCAGCTAATGATGTCTCAAAAAGGGGGAGCAATCAGGCTTGAAACAGGGGATAGAACATTACAGTGTTGGTGATGCATTTGATGACTTTATACTAATTAAATCAGCTTCACGCGGTATTACGAGTAATGGGAAGCCATTTTTAACACTGATTTTACGCGATACGACAGGTGAAATTGAAGCAAAGCTCTGGGATTCTACAAAAGAAGATGAAGATATCTTCTTACCAGAACAAATTGTGAGGATCTCAGGAGAAATCAATCAGTTCCGGGGTAAGCCGCAGCTGAAAATTTTTTCGATCCGGCTTTCTCAGCCGACAGATAATGTCCAGGTGGCTGACTTTATTGAAAAAGCACCGGTTGCACCGGAAACATTAATGGAGCGATTGACTAGTGCTATTTTTGAAATGACAAACCCGTCATTGCAGCGAATTGTCCGGGCCCTGGTTAAGAAATACCAGGAAAGCCTGCTGAGTTATCCGGCGGCTGCCAGGCACCATCATGCCTACGCCTCAGGTTTGGCTCATCACACGGTGAGTATGCTTGCAGTAGCAAAAGACCTGCACGACTTGTATCCGCAGACCAACAAGGATCTGTTGTATGCTGGGGTTATTTTGCATGATATGGGTAAAATAAAAGAACTTTCAGGTATGGTCACAACATCTTATACACTGGAAGGGAAACTGCTTGGTCATATCCCGATAATGGTTGAAGAGATTGGGCTTATGGCAAAGGAACTGGAAATTGAGGGCGAGGAAGTATTGATTTTACAGCACTTAATCCTTTCCCATCACGGAAAGGCAGAATGGGGCAGTCCCAAGATGCCTCTAATCCGGGAAGCGGAATTGCTGCATTTAATTGATCTGATCGATGCCAGAATGAATACATTAAATCGAGCACTGGACAAAGTGGAACCGGGGGAATTTACAGAACGGTTGTTCGGACTAGATAATCGGGCATTTTATAAACCAGCATTTGAAGAAAAATAAAGCACACTGATCCACATCCAGAACATATTTAAGCCTCGGTATTGCATATACATTAACTAAATGGATGGACAAGGGGGCTTATAATGATTCTTGGAGTGCCTTGGTGGGTATTTATGTTGATTATGTTCATTTTTTTAAGCGGCTATATGGCGTTTCGGGCGATGCGTGCAGAGCGCAGGCTTGAACAGCAGTATATCGAACAGGAAGGCATGGTTTATATTGACCGGATGGAACAGGAACGGCACGAAAAGCATAGACAGCGACAGCATATGTCCTGATCGTAACAAAAAGACGGCTGCGCCCATAAAGGGGTGTCAGCCGTCTTTTTGACTTAGTCTTTAGATTTTTGCTGTTTGTTGTCATCTTTTTTGAAAATGCCCTGCAGATCATCTGGTTTAATATTAACATCAGAATCCTCAATCAGCCCGTCTATCTTTTTCTGAAGCTGCTTGACGTCAACACGGCGATTAATAATGTTACGGCGTATCTTGTCTTTGTTATCCTCGAATGATCCGATATCCTTATCCTTATCACGCTTGTCCGTAACTTTTATAATGTTGTAGCCATAATCTGATTTGATAGGGTCACTGACTTTACCCCCATCCATGTTATAAGCAGCGTCCTCAATCGCAGGCGTCAGATCGCCAGCTGTAAAGTAGTCTAACTCACCGCTCTGCTGGGCGCCGCCTCCCTGACGTCTGCCACGTTGCGGTGTTTGTTTATCTGAGGTGTATTTTTCCATTAGATCATCGAAATTTTTACCGTTATCGAGTTTCTTTTCAACTTTCTTGGCTGTTTCTTCATCGTCCACTACAATATTTTTAGCTTTGATCTCGGTTTGCATCCGATTGTAGCGCTGTTTTAAATCGTCTTTTGTAATATCCATATCCTCTGCTGCCGCTTCCAGCTGCAGGAGGCTGAGTCTGATGGTATCACGATAGGCGTCTTCATCTTTGAAGCCCTGCTGCTGGAGAAACATGTCAAATTGATCACCTAATTGATCCTTTGTATCCTTTACTTGTGCATTCACGTCTTCATCTGAGACGTCATAATTATCTTCCAGCACTTTACGCGTCACCATTTGGCGCAAGACATCTGAGCCGGTTTTATCCTTCATCTGATCATAAAAATCCTGCTTGGTTATGTCTCCCGCACCTGTTTCAGCTACAACGTCCGAGCCACCGTCTGAACTGCAGGCTGACAATGTCAGGATGCTGGCTATACCGGCAGCAATGGCTAATTTCTTCATTTGTGTACACTCCTAATTAATAATAGTGTCTAAGTCATTTTTTAAATATAACATAGATAGCGGAAAAAATGGTGTAATTATTCATTTTATATTTTATACTGTCACATTCAGCACTTTGACATATGAGGATAGAAGTAAAATCAAAATCATAATATTAATTACGCGATACATGGAAGATTGCTTTTTGGCTTTCAACTCCATTTTCATGCAAAATTTATGTGTTAAGGAATTGAAAACTAACAAAACCAAAAGGGCATAAAATGGAAAAATTAATGTCAATGTCAAAACCCCCTTAATGAAATACCATGTCAATCCTATTCATACTGTATCAAAAGATGACTGGGATGAACAGTATAAATTACTTTCGGGCGGCGTGAAACAATACATGGTTATCGGTGTTCAGATGTACTTTTTATAACCTGTGTTGTATAATAAATAAACCAGTTTTAAACCGGTTTAGTCGTTCCTGTTTACGAGTATGACAATTTCATCTGAACTGTTTTCGATATAGGCATGTTTCGGCGATTTAGAAATATAAGCCATATATAAAATATCTTTAAACGACAAAGCGATATGGGCGGCTGTGAAGATAAGAAAGTATACATAATACGTACTAAACAGCCAGCTTCCCAGTATACCCGGAATGGTGATCAACAGCGTTGGCGCTGCTGTTGCTAATAAAGACGCTTTTTTTGTTAAATACTTTTTTGTATAATAGTTCGTGACAGGAAAAAAAATCATGTTTCGTTTATAAATCAGACGTGTCCGTTTATTTAATATCATTAAGGGCAGCATGTGCACGAATGTATGCATAGCGGGCAAAAAAAGAATTGCCAGAATGAACGGAATAATACCCGATTCATTTAAATTTGCTGTTCCATGCTTAACAGATAAGGGGATATAAAGAAATATGAACGTCAGCAGCCCAATTAATAAAGATTGCGAGTGCAGTCTGTTCATACCAAATTTTTTATCCAGATTGATGATTTTCCAGCAATTCATTGTGGATCCCCCCTTATATTGTCAGGAGCCTTTCAGTTCAATTTCCCTTAGAGATCATAATATGTTCCATTGTAAAAATCAATAGGTTATGTAAAAATAATATGATTTGTCATAGGTCTGGTAATGACTGCTATGACTGAGCTGAAGAAAAATGAATGCTGCGGATCTGGGGGTGTTATGGTTGGATGATACAGAAAAATTTGAAACCATTTATTTTCATCTTAAGCTGTTAGCGGAAACAATTGATTCAGAGACGTATCCATTCACAAAAATGATTGTCGAAAATCATTTAACCCGAAAGGAATACGAGGATCTTATGCAGCTTATCGCAAAGCTTCATGCTGAATACATAGTTCAAAAAGCGAGAGGATACCTGGACTTCTCCCCGCTTTTAGTGCATTTTGCTGGCATGCTGAATATAAAATTGGACCCGGATGCAGCCATTTACGCTCTGAAGCAGGAAGGCTATTATTCTTCTTTAATGGATGAATTTGTAAACGTATTGAAAAGATAATAACAATTTATGGAACAAATTATAATTGGTGCAGTTGGTTTCAGCCGGCATTAGACATCAGTATTAAATGCTTTAAGCCAGCATTTTATAGCAAATTAAAGGAAATGCAAGAAAAAACTCGTATATGTTGTTCAGCACAAACTGAACAAAAAATATGTACAAAATTGACGCTATTTAATAGTTGAAATAAAATTGTAATAGATTTATAGTTGTAAGGGTAGGCAGCGAGAGATCAGTTTTTTATTAAAGAATTAATCAGGTGATTTTTTATACTTTTGAACTGATAGAAAAGTTGCAGGATTTTTTAACCTCGTCGTTCAACTGTTAGGACTGGAAGAAATATGTCAAAAATGAATGGTTTTGTTTGGATATACATAGTTTCTTCACATTCAAACCAAAAAATTAAACACTGTTTAAGAGAGGTGAAAAAATGAGTAAAATTAAGGTTGACCGATTGACTAAAGTATTCGGCCGACGACCGAAACAAGCTATCAAATACCTTGATGAGAATAAATCGAAAGGTGAAATTCTTGATCTCACAGGTATGACAGTGGGTGTCAATCAGGCAACATTTGACGTTCAAGATGGGGAAGTCTTTGTTATCATGGGCTTATCCGGAAGCGGTAAATCCACACTTGTGCGTATGCTTAATCGTCTTATCGAGCCGACTTCTGGTGATGTATGGCTTGACGATGAGAACGTGACAAAAATGGATAAGGAAAGTCTGCGTAATATGCGCAGGAAAAAAATGAGCATGGTGTTTCAGAATTTCGCTCTCCTTCCGCATAAGTCAATTCTTAAGAACGCCGAGTATGGTTTAGAGGTTCAGGGCGTTGATAAAAATGATCGTGATCAAAAGGCACGTGATGCTTTGAATCTTGTAGGACTGGGCGATTATATGGATAAGTCTCCAAGTGAGCTTTCTGGCGGCATGCAACAGCGTGTTGGTCTAGCAAGGGCCCTTGCCAATGACCCGGAAATCCTTCTAATGGATGAGGCATTCAGTGCGCTGGATCCATTGATTCGTAAGGATATGCAGGATGAACTTATGGATCTGCAGCAATCAGTGCAGAAAACAATCATCTTTATCACGCATGACCTGAACGAAGCGCTTCGTATTGGCGACAGAATTGCTCTGATGAAGGACGGCGCTATTGTACAAATTGGTACGGCTGAGGAAATCCTGATGTCACCCGCCAACGATTATGTTGAGCGTTTTGTTGAAGATGTTGACCTCGCCAAAGTTCTTACGGCGGGCCATGTCATGAAACGTGCTGAAAGTGTCACAGTTGACCGGGGTCCAAATGTTGCCTTGAGATTAATGAGAGAAAGCGGCGTTTCTACGATTTATGTCGTCGATAAAAAACAAAAGCTCCTTGGCTATGTAACAGCAAATCAGGCAGCTGAAGTCGCTAAACAAGACAAGACGATGGAAGATATTTTAATATCCGATATCCCGAAAGTTTCTCCAGATACTTTATTGTCTGAGTTATTTGAACCAATGACGAATGATGCGGCACCATTGTCGGTTGTTGACGAATCCGGCAAGTTGCTTGGCATTGTTGTCAGAGGATCTGTTATTGGGGCACTTGCTGGCAATGATGAAGTGATAAATGGAAATGGGGGTGACGAGTCAAATGCCTGATACCATTTTTCCGCAGCTCCCATTAGGAGAATGGGTTGAGTCGTTTAAAAACTTTTTGACAGACACATTTGGTGTTGTGTTTGACACGATATCTGCCGTTCTGTCATTTATTACGGAGAATTTTGTTAGCTTACTGGAAGTACCGCCACCACTTGTGCTGATTATTATAATCGCTCTGCTCTCGTGGTGGGCTGTGAACTGGAAGATAGGTTTATTTGCTGTTATTGGTCTTGGCCTAGTTAATAACCTGGGTTATTGGCCTGAAATGATGGAAACACTTTCGCTTGTTCTTGTGTCGGTGGTTATTTCCATGCTAATAGGTATTCCCATTGGTATTTGGATGTCACAGAAAGATTCCGTTCAGGCGATTGTCACACCAATTCTTGACTTCATGCAGACTATGCCGGCATTTGTTTATTTGATTCCGGCAGTTGTGTTCTTCAGTCTTGGTATGGTTCCAGGTGTCATCGCGACAATTATTTTCTCAATGCCACCGACTGTGCGGCTGACAAACCTTGGTATCCGAGAGGTAGATGAAGAACTGATTGAAGCGTCTAACGCTTTTGGTTCAACGACAGGGCAAAGGCTGACAAAAGTTCAGATACCGCTGGGCATGACATCAATTATGGCAGGGGTTAATCAGACTATTATGCTGTCTCTGTCAATGGTTGTTATCGCTTCGATGGTCGGAGCACCAGGTCTTGGTACTGTTGTTTACCGGGCTGTTACCCAGGTAGATATTGGATCAGGCTTTGAAGGTGGTATATCGCTTGTTATTCTTGCGATGCTGCTTGACCGCGTGACCCAAGGGGTTAATAAATAGAAAGATGTCTGCGGACGATCCATCCAGAGCATTGTATGCTAAGCAGGATGGATCATCCGAGAACATATATATTACTAAGATTTAGGGGGAATATTTCTTATGTTTAAGAAATTTAGATTGTTAGGCTTAGCTGCAGCTCTTGTTCTGGCTATTACGCTTGCAGCATGTGGCGATGATTCAAACGAGGAAAGCTCTTCTTCAGATGGCAGCGATGAGTCAACTGAGGACAGTGGCGACGACGCAAGCAGCGATGGCACTAAGCTTGGCGGGAAAGATATCACACTGCCGTATGTAGCGTGGGCTGGTTCTACAACCCGTACGCCAATACTCGCAAATGTGCTTGAAGACGTTGGCTATAACGTTGACGTAAAACAGGTTGAAGCTGGTCCAATGTGGACAAGCACAGCAGATAATAAAAATACGTTTAACGCAACAGGCTGGCTGCCGGCAACTCACGGTGACTACCTGGATCAATATAGTGATAAAGTTAAAGTTTATGAGGAAGACAGTTTAGTTGAACAGGCACCACTTGCTTTGACTGTTCCTTCTTATATGGAAGATGTTAATTCGGTTAAAGACCTCAAAGGCAATGATGAACTTGGCGAAAAAGTTGACTGGGAAATCATCGGCATCGACCCAGGCGCTGGCATCATGCAGAACACCGAAAAAGCACTTGAAAACTATAGCTTAGACAATTGGGAACTTACGTCCAGCTCTGAATCCGCTATGCTTTCCGAACTGCAAACTAAAATAGAAAACGAAGAGCCAATCGTTGTACCTCTTTGGAAGCCACATTGGATTTTCGCTGACCTTGATCTAAAAATGCTTGAGGATCCAGACGACGTCTATGGTGGTGCAGGTGACAAGATTCAGCTTGTCTTTAACAAAGGATTCGAAGATGCCCACCCTGCAGCTTATAAAATTGCGACCCGCTTCGCTGCAGATTGGGGTGAAGAAATCGAAAACGAATATATGGCACCGATCTTTGTTGATGACAAAGATGCCGAAAAAGTTGCCGATCAATTTATGGACGAAAATGGCGACTTAGTCGAGAAATGGGAAGAAGGCATTGCTGCTGAGTAAAAGCTTATAGGGCAATTCCTTCCGTAAATTAAAATAATAAGCGTGGCGTCCACCATGAAAAATGATAAGGATGCCACGCTTGTTTTATAGTTAATCGCCGAATTTATTTTTTGGACAGATGCCCTGAAATGTAGGGATACTGGTATGGAAGCTTATCCTATTATTATGATAATGGTGCAAACTAAAAATGGTTTCAATCCGTAAAAGACGAATTGAAACCATTTTATACTGCTCTATGTCGCAGCCATTTTTTGCAGGCTCCTAGACGCATTCAGATACGCTTGGATAATGTGCGTATTAGGTATAACGAATTTATTCAGAACTACGACTGACGGACCTTATTTTCCAAGTCAGTTATGCTGGATTCAAGCTGTTCCAGATATTCCTGCATATTCTCCTGGTGAGGTTCGATTGTTTTTTTCCACTCTTCCACGGATTTTTTCATTTCCTGTGTTAAATCCTTAGCAAGAAAGGCACCTTCTTTGGATGTCTTGGTGAGCTGATTACTTAATGTTAAACCACGGTCTTTTAGCTTCTTAATCTGAAACATGAAATTGGAACCTTGTTGTTTGACACGGCCCCGCATGCCAGTGCCTGCTTCAGGTGTGGTTAATAAAGCTGCTCCTGCGCCTATGGCAGTCCCTGTTAGAAACCCTAAAAATAATGATTTGTTATTGGCCATGTGTCGAACACTCCTTCCAGTAATTCTTATACGTGTTTCGTTTCTCCTTCACAACGTTTAATCAAGTAACAAAAGGCTAAAAAAACTCTGACAGAATGGATGTGCCAGAGGATTACTGTAACTAGTCATCGTGTTTTAAATGGTGGTTAATTGTGTCTGTTTTAGAATGTTTTGGACAATTGGATAGACGATCATCATAAATGCTGTATTCAGGACTGCTGCCGGAAGTACAATGGATACAAATAAAATTGGAAATGCGCCGTCCATTAAACCGACTATATAAAGAGCTGCAGTCAAAAATATTGAGCCGCTGATCATCGTACCGACAGCCGTTAATACAGGAACGCTAAACGTATTATTTAACCGATTTTGAATGAGCAGTAATAGCCCTAAGAAAAGCAGGCCTGTGATCGGCTTATCAATGACGTTGGCAATCTGACCGCCTGGTGTTTGGGTTGTCAGCGCGGAAATAAATGCCGCAGCCATTGATACGACAAGCGTATACTTCAGCCTGGGAAACAGCATAATGCCCAAAAACATCATAGAGAGCAGCATGTCAGGTTTCATTCCATAAAAGAAAGGCGGAATGATAAAGTGTAACACTGCTCCAATCCCCATAAATAATGATAGAAGCACTAAAACTCTCGTATTCATTTTTATCTCTCCTCTTCTAAGCTAAGCTAGAGCCTTAAGGATGTAAATGATTATACTTTATATTCAAATGCAACCTTTGGCGTATTGTCTTCCAACTGTGCTTCTTCGCCAGCTGCGAAAACGTAGTTTCATTATAACAGATTGACAAACAGATAAACAGCCGTCAATTTTCCTAATTTTAGTGTAAATGGTGACTACAATTCACTTCCGATTGTTTGGGCTATTGTTTGCAGATCATCTTGCGAATAATTATTGGCATGAACCTGCCAGTTCGATGAAAAGCCATCATTTTCATCATAACGTGGAAGCAAATGGATGTGCAGATGGAATACAGACTGATCAGCTATTTTCTCGTTATTATTTAGTAAGTTCATGCCTGCTGGGTGGTAGGCCCTTTTAATGGCGTTAGCTATTGCTGGAACGCGTTCAAATAATTTACCGGCGACATCCGGAGGTGTTTCATAAATGTTTTGGGTATGTGTTTTGGGTACGACCAGCGTATGTCCCTTTGTCACTTGACTGATATCCAAAAATGCGTAGACATTCTCATCCTCATATACCTTCGCTGATGGAATATCTCCATTGATGATTTTGCAAAAGATACAATCCTCATGATCCATGCCAATCACTCCCTATGTATGTATTTCATTCATTGTATAAAGAAACAGGCTGATAAGTAAAGTAAAGCAATTTATTTGACGCCACTCCATACACTAAAAACAGGCCGGGATTAAGAGTGATCCGGCCTGTTAATAACAAGCAAGAGACGGACAGACATCTGTCATGTTGGGGACTTTGTGTGATCGTTACACAGTCCAAAGTGGTGATAAACCATTAAGTCGGCATTCCTTAACAGAGATATCCGGCAAAAAGGTTTATACAATAGATGGTTTTCAAGATTGGTTTACAGCGTTATACTTACGCTTATCCTGAGTTCAATCATCTGATTATCGAACACAAACACCTCGTTTTGGATCGTGCGATAATAGCTGATTCTGTTCCTTCTCTTGCTTCATAATTAGTATTAACGGCCAATGCGCATATATACTCGTTTTTGTCGAAGAGTTTTTTTGGCAACGTCCATTAAACGTGGTAAACTTTTAGTGAAGTGGATTTTTGGGAGGAACGCTTGTGGAATCTTTGTTGCATATAGCCGATTTACATGGCGGCTATACCCATAAAAATGTGCTGCACGGCATTTCACTGGATGTATTTCCAGGCGAAATCGTTGGGTTAATCGGTCTCAATGGTGCCGGGAAAAGCACGACGATTAAACATATTATAGGTTTAATGCAGCCCAAAAAAGGGCGTGTTTCGGTTAATGGTCAAACGTTTTCGGAAAATCCGAATACATACCGGCGTCAAATCGCCTACATTCCGGAAATGCCGATATTATACGATGAACTGACACTGTATGAGCATTTGCAGTTGACAGCGATGGCCTATGATATCCCGGAAGATGTGTTTGAAAAACGCCTTACACCGCTTCTGAAGGAGTTTCGGATGGAAAAACGGCTGAAATGGTTTCCAACGCACTTTTCGAAGGGAATGCGTCAAAAGGTCATGATTATGTGTGCGTTTTTGATCGAACCGCCGCTGTACATTGTGGACGAACCATTCGTCGGACTTGATCCCCTTGGTATTAAGTCATATCTTGAATTAATGGACGGTATGAAAGCAGAAGGATCAGGTGTGCTGATGTCAACACATATTCTGGCCACAGCGGAACGGAATTGCGACCGGTTTGTCATTTTACATGATGGAGGCATCCGAGCGATCGGTACGCTGGAGAGTTTGCGCAGGGACTTTAACATGCCGGGTGCGACACTGGACGACTTATATGTGGAGCTCACAAAGGAAGATAGCCATGTTTAATTCTCATCGCTTCTTTAAACAGCGGCTCGCGTCTCATGTTAAAGAACTGAGCCGTTATCTGCGCTATATTTTTAACGGGCATATTGCGTTTGCGATGCTGTTTTTTGTTTCGGCGGGTGCCTATTATTACCGGCAATGGCTGGAAGAACTGCCAGAAGGCTTTCCAACAGCTCTGATTATCGGTGTTACATTCGGCCTGCTTGTGAGCCATAGTCCTGTACGCACATTGGTGAAAGAACCGGATCTGGTTTTTCTGATTGCAGCGGAACATAGAATGGGACCATATTTCCGTGATGCCATAATCTACAGTTTCGTCGTACAGCTTTACGTGATCTTTCTGGCCGGTGCGATGTTTGGCCCGCTTTATTTTGCGTCGTTTCCAGACCGTGCCGGTGATGCGTACTTGGGAACATTGTTTGTGATGCTGATTCTAAAAGCCGGCAATTTAATTGCGAACTGGTGGATGCTGAAAATCCGGGAGCCTGAATTGCGGCTGACGGATCAGATTATCCGCGTTTTGCTGAATGTGGCCGTGTTTTACTGTCTGGTACAAGGTGCGATGCTATGGGCCGGCATCACGACAGTGTTGTTTGCACTCATATTTTTATATGATTTAACGATTTCCCGTAAACGGGCTGGTGTCGTTTGGGATATGCTTGTGGAGAAAGACCGCAGTCGCATGCAGACATTTTACCGTGTGGCTAACATGTTTACAGATGTGCCCCATTTAAAAAATCAGGTTAAACGCAGACAGTGGCTCGTGTCGCTTGTCAGCCGGGTGCCGCTTGTCCAAAGCCGGACATTTGATTATTTATACCGGATCTCGTTTGTTCGCAGTGGTGATTATCTGGGGATTTACGTACGGCTGATTATTATTGGAGGATTAATCATTTATTTTGTGCCTAATATGTGGATGAAATTGCTCTTTGCTCTGCTCTTCGTCTACATGAGCAGTTTTCAGCTGATGACACTGTATCACCAGCACAGAACGAATATGTGGCTTGATCTTTATCCGGTCAGTCTGGCTGTTAGGCAAGACTCCTTTTTAAAATTGCTGTTCCAGCTGACAGGCATCCAGACGGTTCTGTTTACGCTTCTGTTTTTACTGATGCAGGAATGGGGCAGTATGGTCATCATACTGGCAGGCGGTACGGTGTTTAATTACGTGTTCACTAAGGGCTATGCAAGGCGAAAAATTAGTGCAGGCACAAAAGGCTGATCTTTATAGGATCAGCCTTTTGCCTGTGTTTGGGCCTGATAGGCGAAGTAGGCAGCGATCAGTGTTTTGGCAGCGACTGGAATAGCTCTCTCGTCAATATCAAACATCGGATGGTGGTGAGGGTATCCCTCTTTTTTGGCACCTGTGAAAAAATAGGCGCCCGGTTTTGCTTGCGTGTAGTAGGCAAAGTCCTCGCCGGCCATAACGGGCTGTATTTCCTCGGAAGTATGAATGTCGTCAACCTGTTTAGATGCCTCAAGAACTAGTTCTGCCTCCTGGGTGTTGTTAACGAGCGGTGGATACCCTTTGTCGTAGTCAAATGTATAGGAAGCGTCGTTGGCAATACAGGTCCCTTGAATGACTTTCTCCATTTCTTCAATTATCTGTTCCTGAACGTCCAGCTGCAGATAACGAACTGTACCTACGAGGCGTGCTTTATCGGCAATAACGTTAAAGGCGCTGCCGGCTTCAAACTGACCAATTGAGATAACGGCAGTTGACAGCGGATCCAGCCGTCTGGAGACGATTTCCTGCAGCTGTGAAACAAGTCGTGATCCAATTGTGATCGCATCTTTTGTCTGATGCGGGTAGCCGCCATGTCCGCCTTGGCCTTGAATCGTTATTTCAAAACGATCCGGTCCGGCCATGAAAGTATCTTTTGACGTCTGCAGGACGCCGAATGGTGTTGTTGCCCACAAATGCGTTCCGAAAACAGCATCCGCCTTATCAAGCGCACCGGATTCGATGATAGGCTGTGCTCCGCCTGGTGCATATTCTTCTGCATGCTGATGTAAAAACAAAATCGTTCCTGGCAAATCATCCTGAAACGCGGTCATGACTTTGGCAAGCGTTAAGAGTGAGGCCGTATGTCCGTCATGTCCGCATGCGTGCATGACGCCATCTATTTTTGACTTATAGGGCACATCTTTTTCATCCTGGATTGGCAGAGCGTCAAAATCAGCACGAAGGGCAACCACTTTTCCCGGTTTGCCGCCTTCAAGAGTTGCTATCACACCATTGCCACCGACGTTTTGCTGATATGGGATACCAAGTTCTTCATAAAAATCAGCAATGTACTGAGCTGTTTTGGTTTCCTGGAATGACAGTTCTGGATACTGGTGCAAGAAACGCCTGATTTCCACCATTTCCGGATATAGGTCATCCAGTTTGTTATGAATCGCCTTTAACACGTGAAGGCCTCCTTTATGTACTTCTTTTATCATAACATGCGTTGTAAAAAGGTATGGCCGGAATTTGCTGGCATAAAAATCCCCCTCAGGGCATTCAGATGCTGATTTGCAGATCTGTCTGTCCTAAGGGGGGTGCCCACAATAGCTTATTGTTACTTGTTTAAGACGCCTTCCGGATCAGCTAGAAGGTTTTCGACTTCTTCCTTATGCTTCGTTTCGTCAGCAATGACATCTTCCAGTTTTACAACGAGTGCTGTTTCGCCTAATTTCTCTGCCAGCTGTTTGCGTTCTTCATAGCGTTTGATCGTATCTGTCTCCGATTGCAATGTTGCCTCAAGCAGATCTTTGACTTCCGTTGGCTGTGATAGTTCAGCGGCTTTCGTTGTTGGAGTCCCGCCTAGAGCGCTAATTTTTTCGGACAGATATAACGCATGACCCATTTCGTCATTAATTTCATCTTCAAAGAAGGGTTTTAACGCTGCCCGATGCACTCCTGTTACAACAGCTGCACTGTACGTATATTGAATCGCTGCTGCATATTCGTGAGCCAGGTCGTCATTCAAACCATCAATCAGATTTTTGTAGTCTTTATTCATTATCCATCACAACCTTTCAATTATAGTCTGTCTTCACAAGTACTATTCCCGTCTGTGTTTTTTTGAAACATAAAATTGTTAAAAATACCTGCTGCAGAGGAGACGTCATTTTTGCTTTTGCTTTCTGGTCACTGTATAATACGCAGTGACTGGGCAATGTAAGCTGTTTGTACGAATACGATCAAGCATCAAGGGGAGATTTAACGCTATGCAAAAGAAAATACTGATCATCCTTGGCGTCATTATTGTGCTGGTTGCAGCTCTTTATTTTGCAACTAATTATAAGAGTGAACAGGCAGCGGTAGATAAAGACAACCCATATGGCAAAGATAATTTAGATCAGGCAACAATCGATCAATTGGATAACCCGAACTATCAGAATCAAATGGTGCCAAAAGAACTTGATGAGAAACTGTCAGATGGTGACGATATGGTCGTTTATTTTTATGATCCGACATGTCCGCATTGTCAGAAACTGACACCAAGACTGGTGCCGATTGCTCAGGACATGGGTGTTGATATGAAGAAATTGAATCTGCTGGAATTCAGGGATGGCTGGGACACGTATGACATCGATAGTACGCCGACGCTTGTTTACTATGAAGATGGTGAGGAAGTCGACAGGATTAACGGTCCTCAGCCGGATGATATGTACCGGCAGTTCTTTAAGGAATATGTTGTTAACGATACCGGTGAAACGGATTAACAAGCAGGCCAGAGATGATTAAGCCTGCTTGTTTCCACCGGCTTATTCGTTTTCCTCAATCATATGATAGCTGGTTAGAAAAGGTCTTTCCAGAAAATAGGCCGGCGGTTTGACGTCACTGCCTTCCTTGTGCGCCTGCTTAAACTGATCTGAGTTTTTCCAGTTGTTAAAGTCTGCTTCTGATGCCCATTGCGTCATAACAATATATGTATTGCCTTTTTTGGGACGCAATAACCGAAAACACTGAAAACCAGGTTCTGACTCAACCATTTGCTGCCGCTGTTTGAACTTGTCTTCAAATAGAGCTTTGCCATCATCAGAAACCGGGATGTTGTTCATCACCACGAAACCACTTTTGTTTAAATCACCGCTTGCCGTTACGGCTTCATATGACCGGCCGGCGGCAAAGACGTTCTTCTTGAAATTGCCTTCGCAGTAAACAAGCGTGTTGGCATTATCATGCATAAAGAAGAAGTCAATTGATGGTTGTTCAGCCGGAAGCTTCTGCAGAAAGTCATATGTTCCATTTGTCATATACGCGTTCATGATTAGTCTCCTTTCGTTAACTTTCCTTTCAGTTTAACATACCCGTTAAGCGACGTTATTAATCTGTTTAGAATAATGACTAACTAATATTATCTTTCGTCAATAAAAAGATTGTCGTATACTGTTTTTGAGGTGAATTTCCTAACAATGAAAAAGCTGAAATGGCTGCTGCTTTCATTCACATTCCTGCTTATATTAGGCGGCGCCGGGTTTCTTATCATATACTTCGGAGGGACTTTCCTTGTCGATGAGGATGCGCTGACGCTTGATGCCACAACGACAATTAAAACTTCAGACGGTGAGCTCATAGGTAAGCTGTATGATGAAAACCGGGAGCCTGTGACATTGGATGACATTCCGCAGAACGTTCAGAATGCGTTTATAGCGATTGAGGACAGGCGTTTTTATGATCATGGAGCTATTGATTTCAAAGCGACCGTCCGGGCCGTTGTGCGTGATATCATAGCCATGGACAAAGTGGAGGGAGGCAGTACCATAACCCAGCAGTTGGCGAGAAACCTGTTCCTTTCGAATGATAAAACGTGGATGCGCAAGATAAAAGAATTAATGACAGCTATTTATTTGGAACGCCATTTGTCAAAAGAGAAGATTCTTCAGTTGTATTTGAATAAAGTTTACTTTGGGAGCGGTGTGTATGGTATTGAAGCAGCAGCCTGGAAGTATTACGATAAGTCCGCTGATGAGCTGTCCCTTGCGGAAGGGGCGCAATTGGCCGGGTTGGTAAAAGCCCCTAATGGCTATTCGCCAATTCGGCATCCTCATAAAGCAAAAAAACGCCGTAATGTTGTATTGCAGGCTATGGAAGAGACGGGAGCTATCTCAGAGAACAAGCTTGATAAAACACAGGCAAAGGGTACGGAACTGGCTATTCAGAATTATGAGCCCAAGCCATGGACGGCAAGTTTTATCGACCTTGTACTGCAAAAGGCTAACGAACGGTATGATCTATCCAGGGATGAATTACGGCGCGGTGGTTATCAGATTGTGACAACCCTTGATCCGGACATTCAGCAAATTGTCTATAATAAATTTCAAAATGACGATTATTTTGCAGGCAATACCGGCGGAGCTGAAGGGGCTTTTGTTATGCTGGAACGCGATACAGGACACATAACGGCTGCTGTCGGCGGCCGCGACTATAAGCTTGGCGGCTTGAATCGAGTGACTGTGAAACGTCAGCCAGGATCGGCCATGAAGCCACTTGCTGTTTATGGACCAGCCATGATGGAAGAAACCTATCAGCCCTATAGCTTAATTCCTGATCGGAAAGGTGATATTGACGGGTATACCGTAACGAACTACGATGATCAGTATGCTGGTTATGTATCGCTATATGATGCTCTGGTGGAATCCAAAAATGTTCCAACCGTCTGGCTCTTAAATGATATCGGCATCCCGTATGCCAAGGATTACTTGGACAAACTCGGTATGCCGATTAAGGATAAGGGACTGGCTATTGGCTTAGGCGGATTATCCAAAGGAGTGACACCACTGCAGGTGGCCTCTGGCTATCGTGCATTTGCTAATGATGGTGCTACAGGCGATTCGGTAGCTATTGAGAAAATGAAGGACCGCGAAGGAACTGTCCTGCAGGCAGCGGAAACACATGATGAAAATGTCTTCAGCCCGCAAGTGGCCTGGGATATAACGTCTATTTTATCCACTGTTGTGACAGACGGTACCGGAAGTGCGGGGCGTTATCCTAAAGCACTTGCAGGCAAAACGGGTACAACACAGCATCCGCATGTGAATGGAGCTGATAAGGATGCCTGGTTTGCCGGATTCACACCCGAATATGTGAGTGCAGCATGGATGGGTTATGACACGTCCGATGCGGAGCACTATTTAACGGCGGGAAGTGAGATGCCCACGAAATTAACAAAGGCGATATTGTCACAAATCGATAAGCGGGATACGCTGGCCGGCTCGTTTGAAAAACCAGCGAATGTCTCAGCGCTGCCGGAACCAATCGAGCTTCCTGACGACATAACGCTGCATGGGAAGTATACATTTGGCGGTTTTTCACTGTTTGATGCTAAATTAGAGTGGACAGAGCCGCGTGATGACCGGATTATTTACCGTATTTATGAGGAAAAGGACGAGCAGGTTGATAAACAGGTTGCTGAAGTCAAAGGTGATCATGAATACGAAATTGATAACATCAAGCTGTTCGGCTCCTCGCGTTATTATGTTGTCCCCTATGACCCATTGACAAAAACAGAGGGACAAAAGTCGAATACAGTCGAGCTGTCGATGCAGTGATATAGAAGGGCTTATTAGACAAATTCATGACAATGCCTGATAATTCCTATACATCGGCATGAAGAATCGCTATAGTAAAACCTATACATGTTTATTACCGTGAAAAGGGTGGTGTCTGTGATAAAAGATTTTAATGATACGCTTTTACAAGCTTATCGAGGTGAATCAACCACTTACACGCCTGCCTGGTTTATGCGGCAGGCGGGCCGATCGCAGAAGGAATACCGTGAGTTAAAAGAAAAATATTCATTGTTTGAGATTACACATCAGCCGGAATTATGTGCCTATGTGACACGTTTGCCAGTGGAACACTATGGTGTGGATGCCGCGATTTTATATAAAGATATTATGTCGCCGCTTGTGCCATTGGGTGTTGATGTGGAAATTAAAAAGGGTGTTGGACCGGTGATCGGCAATCCAATCACCAGTTTTCAGGACGTCGAACAATTGGGCACGTTACAGCCGGAACGTGACGTGTCCTATGTGCTGGATACGATCCGCCTGTTAACTGAAGAACAGCTGAATGTACCGTTGATCGGCTTCAGCGGTGCACCATTCACCTTGGCAAGTTATATGATTGAAGGCGGCCCGTCTAAAAATTACAGCCAGACAAAGGCGCTCATGTACAGTCAGCCGGATGTCTGGTTTGCCTTAATGGATAAACTGGCAGTCATGACGATTGATTATGTGAAGGCACAAATTGCTGCCGGTGCTCGTGCTGTGCAAATTTTTGATTCATGGGTCGGAGCCTTGAATGTGGAAGACTATCGCTATTATATTAAGCCAGCTATGTCGCGTATCTTTTCAGCTTTGCAGACAGAAAATGTGCCGCTGATTATCTTCGGCGTAGGCGCACGGCATCTGTTACTGGAATGGAATGACTTGCCAGTAGATGTGATTGGGCTTGATTGGCGCACGTCGATTTCTGAAGCGCGTCAGATGGGAATCACCAAAGTGCTGCAGGGAAATCTGGATCCAACGGTTCTGCTTGCTGACTGGAAGACGATTGAAACAAAAACAAAAGCAATCCTGGATGAGAGCATGCACGACGGACGGCATATCTTTAATCTGGGCCACGGCGTAACCCCGGATATTAAGCCGGCTACTTTGCAAAAATTAACGAATCTGATCCATACGTATTCAAACAAAGCAATTTAAATTAAGAGGTGTTACATATGGAAAAAAAGAAAACAATTGGTTTGCTTGTGATGGCTTATGGAACGCCATACAAGGAAGAAGACATTGAACCATATTACACGGATATCCGGAAAGGCAAGAAGCCCTCTGAAGAAGCCTTGCAGGATTTGAAAGACCGTTACAAGGCGATTGGGGGTATTTCACCTCTGGCAAAAATTACGGAAGAGCAGACAAGTGCATTGGAAGCCAAGGTTAATGCTGAACAGGATGAGGTAACCTTTAAAGCTTATATTGGTTTGAAGCATATCAATCCATTTATTGAAGATGCTGTAGAACAAATGGCGGAAGATGGGATCGATGAAGCAGTTTCCATCGTTTTGGCTCCCCATTATTCAACGTTCAGTGTTAAATCGTATAATCAGCGCGCTGCTGATAAAGCCGCCGAACACGGCATAGCGATTGAATCAGTCGAAAGCTGGTATAATGAGCCAGGATTTATTAAATATTGGGCTGATCAGATTAAGGACGTTTACAGTGATATGCCGGAAGAAGAGCGGGAAAATGCTGCACTTGTTATATCAGCCCATAGTCTGCCGGAAAAAATACTGCAGAATGGCGATCCGTATCCCGACCAGCTGAAAGAAACAGCACGGCTGATTTCAGAAGAGACTGACATTCAACATTATGCTATCGGCTGGCAGAGTGAAGGAAACACGCCTGATCCATGGCTCGGACCGGATGTGCAGGATCTGACACGTGATCTGTATAAACAAGAAGGCTACCGCTCGTTTGTGTATGCGCCGGTTGGGTTCATCGCTGACCATCTGGAAGTTTTATATGATAACGACTATGAGTGCAAGCAGGTCTGTGATGAATTGGGCGCCACCTATCATCGCCCGGACATGCCTAATACACACCCACAGTTTATTGCAACACTTGCGGATGTCGTCATGAAAAAAAGCGTGACTGGCTATGAGTGAAACCAAAAAGATTCTAATTGCCGGCGGCGGCATTACGGGGCTAACAGCTGCCTACTACTTGCAAAAAGACATTCAGGAAAAAGGATTGCCCTATGAGGTAAAACTTGTTGAGGCAAGCAGCCGGATCGGGGGCAAAATTAAAACGACCCGCCGCAACGGATTCATTATCGAGCAAGGCCCCGATTCTATGCTGTCACGCAAACAGCCTGGTGTAAAATTGACAGGTGAGCTGGGAATGCGCGACCAAGTCGTTCACAACGGTACGGGTCAGTCTTACATTCTTGTCAAAAATAAGCTGCACAAAATGCCTGGAGGTGCCCATATGGGGGTGCCTGTAAGGATTCGTCCATTTCTTTTTTCCAGTATATTGCCGCTATCGGGAAAACTGCGGGCCGGTATGGATCTTGTCATTCCCAAAGGCAAAACAGGCGACCAGTCTCTGGGGGCTTTTTTACGCCGGCGTTTTGGCAATAAGTTAGTAGAAAATACGATCGAGCCGCTTTTGTCAGGTATTTATTCCAGTAATATTGATGACATGAGCATTCAGGCAACATTTCCGGAATTTTATCAGCTGGAACAGAATCACCGCAGTTTGATAAATGGCCTGAAAAAAACAAGACCGGAAAAGGCGAAACCGCCCCAAAAAACGAACAGCCAAAATCAGGGCGCATTTTTCTCATTTGCTAATGGACTGGAAACACTGGTTGAGCGTCTTGGTGACGTTTTGGGAGACACCATTTCACGGGAAATTGGCGTTGATCATGTCGAAAAGAAGGAACGGGGCTATCATGTTCTGTTGAGCAATGGCGAGGTCTATCAGGCTGATGCTCTCATTATGGCAACGCCTCATCAGACGTTGCCTAAGATCTTCAGCCAGTTCAGCTTGTTTGAACCATTGCGGGCTATGCCAGTGACATCGGTTGCCAATGTGGCGATGGCCTTTGATAAATCGGCCATTAAAAAAGATATTGATGGAACTGGATTTGTCGTGTCGCGGAACAGTGATTTCCGGATTACGGCATGCACCTGGACACATAAAAAATGGCCTGGTGCGGCTCCTGATGGTAAAGCACTCGTGCGGTGTTATGTCGGCAGACCAGATGATGCCTCAATCGTGAATAAATCGGATGAGGAAATTAAGGCTATCGTACTGCGGGACTTAAACAAAACGATGGACATCACAGCTGAGCCTGAATTCAGTGTCGTCAGCCGCTGGAAGTCTATTATGCCGCAATATACTGTCGGTCATACCGATCGGATTGCTGGTGTCCGCCGGGCTGTGCGCAGAGAACTTCCGGGCGTCACTTTAGCAGGCAGTTCTTACGATGGTGTTGGTGTTCCTGATTGTATCGATCAGGGTGAGAAAGCCGCTAATGAAGTATTGGCTCATTTGAATGATCACGACTGAATACTGCCGTACAGCGGTGTTTTGACTTCCGGCGTTTTCACCATGCCTGATGGACCCCAAGAATAATAAAAAGCTGGGACAAGATTAGTGGAGCCGCCCGCGGAAAGACGATGTCTATTTCCGCGGGCGGTTTAGTCAGGCAAGCGTTGGTTTTGGCTGTTCGCACTTTTGTCCCAGCTTCTTTAATAATCAGTCATACGTTTTTTCCAGTTCATCTATAAGCTGGCCGACATAGGCAACAGCTTCTTTGATGGCATCTGGATTGGTCATATCAACGCCGGCTTTTTGTGCCAATTCGGACGGTGTCCTGGTTCCGCCATCTTTCAGGACAGATAGCCAGCGATCGACAGCCGGCTGTCCTTCATGGCGGATCTGACCGGCCATTGCCGTGGAAATGGTCAAACCGGCTGAATAAGTATACGGATACAATCCCATATAATAATGTGGCTGGCGCATCCAGGTAAGGCCGGCGTCATCATCAATAACAGCAGCATCGCCCCAGAAGTTTTCGAGTGTTTCTTTTTTCTGTTTACACAGGACGTCAGCGGTCAGTGGAGTGCCTGTTTCCGCCAGGTCATAAACACGGCGCTGGAACTCACCTTCGAGCAAGTGGGTCACAAAGTTATGATAATACGTGCTTAAAAGCGAACTGATAACCCAGCGTTTCCTGCGCTTATCGTCCGTTTGGGCCAACAGATTATCAGCCAGCAGCAATTCATTCAATGTCGAAGGTGCTTCGATAAAATAGGTAGACGGGCGGGTGTTGACAAGGGACTGATTGCTACCGGCAAGATAAAAATGACCAGCATGTCCCAGTTCGTGTGCCAGCATAAATGCACCGCGTATCGAATTGGTCCACGTGATGAGAACATAGGGATGAACACCGTATGGCGATGAGCAGAATGCCCCTGTCTTCTTGCCGATATTATCTGCCCGATCAATCCAGCGCTCAGTGATGCCCTTGTTTATAATCGCACTGTATTCCGGTCCCATAATCTGAAGGGCCTCCGAAATCATATCGGTTGCTTCCTGATAACTCGTTTCGGGGTTAAATTCCGGATCGAGCGGTGCCTTCAGATCGCAAAAACGCATGTCACTCAGACCAAGTTTTTCTTGTTTCAGTTTAGCAAACCGGCGCATGTGCGGTGCCAGTTCCTGCTGAATGATGTCAAGCTGGTTGTGATACATCTCCCGGCTGACCTGCTGCGGCTGCAAAAGCATATCAGTGACGGAATCATACCCTCTTAAACGCGCGGTGGTAACTTGTTTGGTCACTTCAGTAGCGTAAACTGCTGCCTGCGTGTTCTTGTACTGGTTTAGAGTGCTGACAAATGAGTCATAGGCTTGACGACGCACATGTGTATCAGATGACATTTCATAGCTGTCTTCGAAAAGTGCGGCAGACATCGGCATCTTATTGCCATCGCGGTCCTTAATTGGCTCAAATGTCATGTCAGCTGTTTTATTTCGTTCATAGATCTTTTGCGGCGCACTATGGACATCGGCAAGCGCGGCGAGTGTTTTCTCCGTATCTGGGGATAAAGTGAACGGTTTTTTTGCCAGAATATCCTGCACCATTTTACGATAGACTGCCAGATCCGGCTCTTCATTTATGAATTGTGTTAGGGTCGCTTCGGATAGCATTAAGAGTTCATTTTCTACAAATGCCAGCTTAGCACCTATGTCAGCCAGCACGGCGGAAACTTTTGCTGCGTCAGCCTGATTGTCTGGATCGGAACCGTCGGCGCTTGATTTTAAATTGGCATAAGTGGCTGCACGAATCAGCCGCTTTTGAAAATTTTCTTCAGCCTGCAGTCCCTTGAGCAAGGTTTTGGCATTGGCAGTCAGCTGCCCCTGGAATTGTATGACCTCACTCACATCCGTTTGAATAGCGTTTAGTTCCTGCTCCCATTCCTTATGGGTGGTGAACAAATCAGTTAAGTCCCAAGTCTCCTCTTTTGGTACTTCGGCACGTGATAAACGTTTTGCTTCCCTGCTCATGATCATGCTCCCCTCCATGTAATTTGTTTCTCCAGTAAATTATAAAATAAATAAGGTATAAATAACATCATTTTCCGATATTTTAAAAATTATTTTTAGAATCTTTTTTGGATCAACGTTCGCTTTTTTTCTGCGGGGTCTTCTTCCCGCAGGAGTCTTCGTGTTTTCCTCCGCTAGCTGGTCTTGTGCCATATTGATTCATTAATATAAACCTTAGATTTTGGTGGAGAGCCTCTTTTTTACCGGCTCGATTTAAGACAAAAAAATACAGCTGTTGCATAGCTGTATCAATGGAAAGGAAGGCTATTGTGCAGTACAATGATGTTAGACTTATCTGGCCGGACTATCACAATTGTCACACAGGTTGCCGTAGCAATCGGCTTTCTCAGATATTATTTGACCGCAGTTATGGCACTTTTTGTGCGGCAGGTTCCGGAAAAACTCAACAACGTTCATCATGTGTTAACAACCCCTTTTGAATAGTAGTTACATTGTATTATAACAGTATGAAACAAGTCAACCCTGTGTTACAACAAAATGGATTAATTGAGGTGATTTTTTTGAAATTAACAATTATTGGTTTATGGGGTGGTTATCCAGCTCCGGGTGGTGCCACTTCATCTTATCTACTGGAAGAGGACGGCTTCACACTGCTTCTTGATGCAGGGAGCGGTTCTTTATCGAGATTACAGACCAGAAAACAGCTTACGGATCTGGATGCTGTTATCCTGTCACATTACCACCATGATCATGTGGCAGATATTGGTGTCCTGCAGTATGCTCTGCTGTCACAGTCCTTTATCAGTTATGATGGTAATGTCTTACCGATTTATGGGCATCAGGAAGACGCGGATGGTTTCGCTTCACTGACGCACAAGTACACAGAAGGGATTGCTTATGACCCGAATGCGTCACTGGAAATTGGGCCATTTACGATCACTTTTTTAAAAACGGTTCATCCAGTTCCCTGTTATGGCATGCGAATCAGTAACGGAGATAAGGTCATTGTCTATACTGCCGATACGGCATTTCAAGAGGATTGGTATGATTTCGCAAAAGATGCCGATCTTTTGCTGACCGATTCTAACTTTTATGCCGAGCAAGATGGCTCTCAAGCAGGCCATATGACCAGTCGGGAGTGTGGCATAATTGCGCAGGAAGCCAGTGTTCAGGAACTTGTTCTTAGTCATTTACCGCAATATGGTGATCAGAACAATCTGGTCCGTGAGGCTGAGAATTATTTCTCCGGCAAAATTGAGCTGGCCAGGGAAGGATTGACTTGGGAGAAATAGATTTTTTGCTTGTCACGGCCATTTCATATATGATTGAATGAGATTAACTTTATAAGGAGAGGGAGGCAGAAACATGAAATTCATTGATAATCAGGGGATTACCGATCCAATGCTTAATTTGGCAATTGAAGAATATATCCTGCGTCATTTCGGGGAACAGGATACCTATCTGTTATTTTACATTAATCAGCCGTCGATTATTATCGGGCGGAATCAAAACAGTATAGAGGAAATTAATACGGATTATGTTGATGATAAAGGCATTAAGGTCGTCCGTCGTTTATCCGGTGGCGGAGCAGTCTATCACGACGAGCAAAATCTTAACTTCAGCTTTATCACAAAAGATGACGGTGAAAGTTTTCAGGATTTTGAGAAGTTCACACAGCCGATTATTGAAGCTTTGAATGAATTAGGGGTGCCGGCTGAGATGAAAGGGCGGAATGACTTGGCTGTGGAAGGCAGGAAAATTTCCGGGAATGCGATGTTCTCAACCAAAGGACGTATGTTTAGTCATGGGACATTGATGCTTGATTCGGAAATTGAAAATGTTGTTTCCGCCTTGAATGTCAATAAGGAAAAAATTGAGTCAAAAGGGATCAAGTCGATTCGAAGCCATGTCGCTAACATATCTGAGTACCTTGATGAAAAACTATCAATCGATACGTTTAAAGATATGATTCTGAAACACATTTTTGCTGTGGACGATGTGCAGGATGTGCCGCGCTATGACTTAACAGAAGCGGATTGGGAAGCTATTCATAAAATTTCTGAAGAACGTTACCAAAAATGGGAATGGAATTATGGCAGATCACCTCATTTTAATGTGCAGGCCTCTCATAAGTTTGCTGCCGGCCTTGTGGACGTGCGGCTGGATGTACGAAATGGCATGATCGAAAATTGCACGATTTATGGTGACTTTTTCGGCTTAGGTGACGTTAGTGAGCTTGAAAATGCCCTGACAGGTATCCCTCATAAACGCCAAACAATTGAAGATGCACTGTCTGACATTGATGTGTCTTATTACCTTGGCAAAATTCCTGAAGATGAATTTATTCGAATGCTCTATTAATGAGACAAGCTTTGTTAATCGCTCAGTCACGTAACGATCCGGCTGCCTTAAAATGACTTCTGTGTGTCGCACAGGAGTCATTTTGAGTTTTTCTAATAAAATTTTGCTCATATTCACTGAAAAATTAAGAAAAAAAGCAATCTTCTATTGCCTTTTAATGAATAAATTGGTAGATTATAGACAGCCTCTTTCTTTTCATTTAATTATGAAAGGATGAAAAACAGATGAATCATTCATATTCACCTTCTTATGAAGTAACACCTCTCACTATGGCCATCATTAGAGAGCAGAGTGAAGATGGCAGTGCCCGTTCGTGTATTTTAGAAGAACAGGATGAATTTGCTGCTTACCATACTCCGAGTAAAATCATCGATAATGCCTGCAAGTTTTTTGGATCGAGTTTGAGAGGCAGACAGGACGGTACACGCAATATTTCCAACATCACACATAAAGCTCCAATTGCGGTTGACCCGGCCAGTGGTATGTACTTTTTCCCAACAGCTTCTCCAACAAGTGCCAAATGTTCCTGGATTGCTCATTCGCATATTAATCATGTGAACCAGGGGCCTGGAAAACAGACGAAAATTGTTTTTAAAAACCAGAAAACGCTTCTATTGGATGTATCGCTGGGTTCTATACTTAATCAGGTACAGCGGACAGCACAATACCGGTACGTACTGGATAATCGCATTAAGTATCTGCAGCAGCATAATGCTGATATGGTGGCTGAGCCTTTTCCATGAGTTCTTCAATAATAGCTTGCACCTTTTTTCGGATAGCTGGATTAAAGTAATTGTGTTTTTCTTCGCTTCCCCGGCAAAGAAATAAATAAGATGAAAACGAATCATTTTTAGCCAATGTTACGACGTCAATGTTTTTATCCCGCATCCTTCTGCGCAGCTCCCTTCGCTCATCGGTAGCTTCGGCAGTCATTTTCTCCAAAAGATTGAGATAAGGTTCCTTAATCTTAAACGTGCCTTTTTGGATATGCTGTTTATCCTGCTGAATGACAACCATAGCCATAGAAAGAAACAGGAAACGTGAAGCCAGCTGCAGTTCTTCATCAGACAGGTATCGCATGTAATCCCTCCGGTACGAACATTTGTTCCAAAACTATTATATGATAAATTTCACAAAAAATATACATTAAAACCATTATTTAAGGTAAAATGAAAAGAAAGAGGCAATATATTTCCCAGTGATGTTAGTGAAATAGTTGGAACTGTTTGAGGGACGGTGGCGTTACAGCAAGACACGTTTACCGGCCAGGTGGCAAACGTCTTCTGAGCATAAGGGGCAATGAACACAATGTATTGGTTAAATATAAGTATGGCGGATTGGCAAAACTTATTCGAACAGGAAAAAATTCAGCAATTACTGCAGTCGTACGAAAATCTTGGACCGCTGCCAGGCATTTTACTGCCATTTATCGAATCGTTTCTTCCATTTTTGCCGTTAGTTGTCTTTGTGATAGCCAATGGTGCTGCATATGGTTTATGGAAAGGGTTTATATTATCCTGGATCGGAGCCTGTGCTGGAGCAGTTATTGTGTTCTGGGTTATTCGTAAACTTGGGGACAAGTCTTTATTCAAGGCTTTACGCCGAAACAAGCAGGTGCGGAAAGTGATTGGATGGGTTGACCGGCATGGCTTTGGACCGCTTTTTCTATTAATGTGTTTTCCTTTTTCGCCGTCATCGGTCATTCATGTTGTTTCAGCCCTTTCAGGCATCAGTTTCCGGCAGTTTATGCTGGCAGTGCTCATGGGGAAGTCGATCATGATTTTCTCCATTGCTTTTGTCGGTTCGAGTATTTTTGAATTTGCCAAAA
Source organism: Lentibacillus kimchii (assembly GCF_042666895.1). Taxonomy (GTDB): domain Bacteria; phylum Bacillota; class Bacilli; order Bacillales; family Amphibacillaceae; genus Lentibacillus; species Lentibacillus kimchii. The sequence continues at coordinate 109,020 of NZ_JBHTGR010000005.1, read as the reverse complement.
ACCCGGTCCGTACAGTTGTTGTGGGTGGCTGCATAGGGCTATTCTGGATTCTTGGCAAGTATATTGAACGGCGTCTTCAGCGGAAATCCCTGCTGTATGATCAGGAGAGTCAGGAGGTTAAAAGATAGACAAGCTGGTTATGCTGGTAACAGTTATATAAACTGAAGCCATACCCAGGAGGAAAGCAAGAATGAAAACAGCCTATCGTCGCACGTTTATCTCGGTTGTCCTAATGGCAATCATTCTGGCGATTATGTTTCGCTCCTGTTTATATACCAGCTATGTCGTGAACGGTGAATCAATGGAGCCTACTTTGTATGACGGGAACCTGATGATGGTTAACAAAGTTGTCTATCAGCTGACAGATGTTAACCGTTTCGATGTTATTGTGTTTCATGCTGACAAGCAGGATGATTATGTCAAACGCGTGATTGGTCTGCCTGGCGATGAAATTGTTTATCAGAATGACCACTTGTATATCAATGGTGACATGGCTGAAGAGGCTTTTTTGCAGCCTTTGCAGAAAGCGAATGCCAGACAATTGTATACACAGGATTTTACATTAAAAAATGTGACGGGAACTAAAAAAGTCCCGGAAGGCAAGCTGTTTGTGATGGGAGACAATCGCCCCTATAGCTTGGACAGCCGTAAAATTGGGTTCATTGATGCTGACGAGCTGGTTGGAAAAGTTGATATCACCTACTGGCCATTCTCTGATATGAAGCTGAGTTTTGGTTAATCCTGTCTTAGATGTGTCTTAAGCCTTTTTCTCTGTTAAAATGAGAAAAAGGTTTTAGTTTAATGTTTCGTATGAGAGTATCGGCAGAATGGTTGCTTTGATATTGTTCAATAGAGGTTATGAATGTTTCATTCGTATATTTAAAGGCAGGGGGGATATGATGGGAATTCAATTTTTACTGGGACGGGCTGGTACAGGCAAACGTGAGAAAATTTTAACTGATATTCGGCGGCAGCTGACCGAACAGCCACAGGGTCCGCCGATTTTTTACATCGTCCCGGAACAAATGACGTTCCAGCAGGAATATGCTTTATTTCAGGATGAAACCGTGAAAGGCAGTATCCGTGCTCAGGTTATGAGTTTTTCCAGACTGGCATGGCGCGTTCTTCAGGAAACCGGTGGAGCGACGAGACAATTTATTAGTTCAGTCGGCACGCAAATGATGCTCCGTAAAATCATTGCGGAAAAGGAAAGCGACTGGCATGTTTTTCAGAAAGCCTTGGAAAAGCAGGGGTTTCTGGAACAGCTTGAGAAGATGATGACGGAATTTAAACGTTACCGGATCACGCCGGGCACGCTGCGTGGGCAAATTGACGAGATGGATCAATTCTTCCATAAGAATCCAGGCGAGGCAGCGCTGTCAGGAAAGTTAGATGATCTGGCCTATATTTATGATCATTTAATCAAGGCTTTGCATGAGCATTATATTGACAGCGAAGACCAGCTAAAGTTATTGGCTGATAATATGGAGGATGCATCGTTACTGGAGAATGCGATTATTTATTTGGATGGTTTTCACCGTTTTTCCCCGCAGGAAATGCAGGTTGTGGAAAAATTGATGCAGACATGCCGCTCGGTGACGGTTGCCTTGACTATGGATGAACCGGGCGCGACAAATCCTTCAGAGCTTGATTTATTTTATCAGACGAAGGATACCTACCATAAACTGCGAGCGGTTGCTGCCGAAGACGGTGTTCCAATTGATGATCCTGTTATCATGAAACCGGAAAATGGCCGGTTGTCCGAACGGCCGTATTTCGCTCATTTGGAGCAGTATTTCGATGACCGGCCTGCTCCAGCTTATGAAGGAGAGGTGCCCATTCAGATTGCTGAGGCTGTTCATCCGCGTGCTGAAGTGGAAGGTGCTGCCCAGGAAATCCTTCAGCTTGTGCGGGAAGACAAGTATCGTTTCCGTGATATAGCGGTTTTCATTCGTCAGCCTGAGGTGTATCAGGATTTAATTTCGACGATTTTTCATGATTATGGTATTCCCGTTTTTATAGATGAAAAACGCAGTATGCTGAATCATCCGCTGATCGAATTGATTCGGTCCGCTATGGATACTGTTGAAAGCAATTGGCGCTATGATGCTGTTTTTCGTGTGCTGAAAACTGGGTTTATTCCAGCAACTGATAAACGTTACCCGCTGGATGCTGATGCGATTGATGAACTGGAAAATTATGTGCTTGAGTATGGCATTCGCTCACGTACACAGTGGCTTGGTGATAATGAGTGGGCCTTCCAGCGTTTTCGCGGATTTGAGCAATTAGCGCAGACGGATGCGGAAAAAGAGACTGAACGCCGAATTAATGCTTTTCGCAAACAGGTCGCCGCAGCATTAGGGACATTTGACCAGGATTTTCGCCAGGCTGCTACTGTCCGTGAACGCTGTGAAGTCATCTACCGGCTCCTGGAACAGCTTGATGCACCCGGGAAATTAGAAGACATGCGGGAAACATATGATGCGGAAGGACAATTGGAAAAAGCACGTGAACAGGAACAAGTCTGGAATGCGGTGATTCAGCTGCTGGACGAAATGGTCGAAATGGCCGGAAATGAAACAATGACAGAGCAATCTTTTCACGCCGCTATTGATGCCGGCTTTGAGACACTTACTTTTGCACACGTCCCGCCGAGCATTGATCATGTCATTGCTGGCACGGTCGACAGGTCCCGTATCAGCGGTACAAAATGCTCGTTGCTGCTCGGTGTGAACGATGGTACATGGCCGATGAAACCAGCAGAAGAGGGTATGATTAATGAACAGGAGCGGGATCTGTTATCAGAACATGGACTGGAGCTTGCGGAAAACAGCAAACGCCAGCTGTTGGATGACTGGTTTTATATGTACGTAGCTTTTACATCAGCACGTGATTATTTATGGGTCAGTTACCCGCTGAGTGATGCGGAAGGCAAGGCTAAGATGCCTTCACAGCTGATTAAACGTCTGGAGGATCTGTTCCCGGCTTGCTGTGATCATCTTCTGCTGCAGGATCCGGATGAGCTTATGGATGCTGAGCGTTTCATAACGACACCGGTGAAGACACGGGCAGCTTTAACGGCCCAGCTTGCTCGCGGACGGCGAGGCTATCCCGTTAAACAAGTCTGGTGGCACGTCTTAAACTGGTATATTCAGAACCATCCTAAATACAGCACAACCTATACCGTCTTACAAAGCCTGTATTATGAGAACCAGCCGGCTAATTTAAATCAGCAGACAATCAGCCAGCTCTATCCCAAACAGGTGAAAGCGAGTGTATCACGGCTGGAATCCTACTACCGTTGTTCGTATCAGCATTTTGCCAAATACAGTCTGCAGCTGCAGGAGCGACAGATATATAAGCTTGATGCGCCTGATATTGGTCAGCTGTTCCATGAAGCGCTGAAAAAAATTACCGAATGGATTCAAGCAGAGGGTAAAGACTTTTCCAAATTGACACGTCAGGACAGTGCCGGTTATGCCAGCCAGGCTGTAGAAACGCTTGCCCCGGTTCTGCAGCATCAGATCTTACACAGTTCCAATCGCTATCAATATATTCAGCAAAAATTGCAGGATGTTATTACGCGCGCGACTTATGTGTTAAGTGAGCAGGCCAGGCAGAGTGACTTTGTTCCGGTGGGACTGGAACTTGGATTCGGGGATGACGAGACGCTTCAGCCGGTTTCACTTGATTTGTCCAATGGTTTTGAGCTGAAGCTGCGCGGCCGTATTGACCGCGTTGATAAGGCTGAAGATGGCGATGGTTTGTTTTTACGGATTATTGATTATAAATCGAGTGAAAAAGGTCTGGATCTTGTCGAAGTGTATTACGGCTTGGCCTTGCAGATGCTCGCATACCTGGATGTTATTCTGTCTCAGTCAGAACAATGGCTTGGAGCTGAAGCAACCCCGGCTGGTGTGCTGTATTTTCATGTGCACAATCCTATGATTTCAGCCAGTATGAATATGCCGGATGACTTACTTGAGAAGGAACTACTCAAGCAATATAAGATGAAAGGACTCATGCTGTCGGATGAGGCGATTGTCAAATCGATGGATACGTCACTTAATTCTGGCCGCAGCGAGGTGATTCCAGCTGGTGTGAAAAAGAACGGAGAGTTTTTCAGTAATTCCAGTGTTGCTAGTCTGGAAACGTTTCACAGTCTGCAGGATCATGTCCATCATTTAATGCGGCAGGCAGGGCTTGATATCACATCAGGCGGTGTTCATTTGAATCCGTTCCAGTATAAACAGCAGACAGCATGCACGTATTGTCCGTTCCGCTCAGTCTGCCAATTTGATCCCACGCTTGAAGATAACAACTACCGTAAACTGACAGATATGAAAGATGAAGATATTTTAGCTAATCTCCGTCAGTCGACTTTCGCGGACACATGATCATGCCTTATCAGTTCGATTGACGTTTCACACTAAAAGGGAGGAGCAGGAGTAATCATGGTCAAATGGACTACGGAACAAGAACAAGCCATTTATACAGATGGCCGGGATGTCCTGGTGGCTGCTGCTGCCGGATCGGGGAAAACAGCCGTCCTGGTGGAGCGGATCATTCAAAAAATCGTTCGTGCTGACGATCCGGTAGATATTGATTCGCTGCTTGTGGTGACATTCACCAATGCAGCAGCCCAGGAAATGCGCAATCGGGTTGGTTCGGCACTCGAGAATAAGCTGGCTGAGAATCCCGCCTCTAATCATTTAAAAAAACAGCTCTCATTGCTGCAGCGTGCTCCTATTTCGACATTGCATTCATTTTGTCTCGATATCGTCAGGCGATACGCTTATTTGCTTGATATGGATCCTGCTTTCCGGATTGCTGACGACATGGAAACCGATTTGATTAAGCAGGACGTTATCGATGACTTGTTTGAGGAGTGGTACGGAAAAGAAGGCAGCGAACAACAGACTTTCTTTGACGTGGTTGATCGTTTTTCCGGTGACCGGAGTGATACCGATGTAGAAAATCTGGTGCTTCAGCTGTATACGTTTGCCATGCAGAATCCCGACCCGGATCTATGGCTTGATTCCCTTGCTGATGTTTATGAGATTCCAGATGACTGGCAGGAAAAAGATTTAAACTGGCTTCCGATTATGAAACAGGAAGTGCGTAATGAATTTGCTGCTATACGGGAAGAAATGAATAAGGCGATGGATCTGACACGCGAAAAAGACGGTCCTTACCATTATGCGGATACGATTGAGTCAGAATTGCTGCAGCTGCAGGAAGCAGAAGCTCTGGCTGATTCGTGGCAGGATCTGCAGCCGTTTATGACGGCCAGTTCGTTTCAGAAACTGTCTGGAAAAAAAGTCGATTGTGATGAAGATAAAAAAGCACGGGCTAAAAACCTGCGCGACAGCTATAAAGAACGCTGGAATAAGATGAAAGAAAACTGGTTCAGCCGCAATCTGGAGGGCCATGCTGCTGACATGCAGGAATTAGCACCGGTTATTAGACAGCTGACGACGCTGGTGAAGGCGTTTGAAGTAAAGTACACAAAGCGTAAGCGTGAACAGGCGCTTGTTGACTTTCCGGACCTTGAACATTATTGTCTGCAGTTGTTAAGAGAGGACAGCGCTGACGAGCAAGCGGTGAAGCCGTCTAATATTGCTCTTAATCTGAAGGCGCAGTTTACAGAACTGCTGATCGATGAATACCAGGATACGAATCTGGTTCAGGAAACGATTCTATCATTAATCAGCGATCAGGAAGGGGCCGGCAATCGATTTATGGTCGGTGACGTTAAGCAAAGTATTTACCGTTTTCGGCATGCTGAACCTGCTCTATTCATTGATAAATATAAACGATTTGCGAGTGAATCCCTGTCAGCCAAACGCATTGACCTTGCGAGCAATTTCCGGAGCCGGGAACTGATTCTCTCAGGAACGAATTATATTTTCCGGCAGCTTTTGGACGAGAATGTGGGTGAGATCAATTATGATGCCGAGGCAGAACTGGTCTATGCTAACGCGATGTATGATGAGCTGCCGCTTCGGGACCCGGAGCCGGAACTTGTCATCATTGACCGGGAAGCGCCGGCGGATAACGATTCAAATGCGGATGATGACGAAGAGTATCAGGATCTGACAAATGCTCAGCTTGAGGCGCGTGCCTATGCTGATAGGATAAAAGACTGGATTGGCCAGACAAACGGATCTCCGCTGCAAATTCATGATAAAACGACGGATGCACAGCGCGAAATGCAGTATCGGGATATCGTGATTCTGCTTCGTTCCATGACGTGGGCACCGACGATTATGGATGAGCTGCAAAAACAGGGGATCCCCGTATATGCCGAACTCTCGTCTGGTTATTTCGAAGCCATGGAAGTCCAGATCATGCTGAATTTGCTCAAAGTGATTGACAATCCAAGACAGGATATTCCGCTGGCGTCTGTCCTGAAATCGCCGATTGTCGGCTTGGATGAGGATGTTTTAGCCCAAATCAGGCTGGCTGATCGTCGCGGGACCTATTACGATGCTCTGAAAGCGTACCGGCAGCAAAATACGGGAGATGCCGTTTCCCAAGTGGCCGACTTTTTAGATCATCTCGAGCGGTATCGCCGTATGTCACGTCAAGGGGCTTTATCAGAGTTGATTTGGCAGATTTACCGTGAAACCGGCTATTATGATTTTGTGGGCGGCATGCCCGGTGGCCGGCAGCGTCAGGCAAACTTGAGAGCATTGTATGATCGCGCACGGGGGTATGAAACAACGTCCTTTCGTGGATTATTCCGGTTCTTGCGTTTTATCGAGCGGATGGAAGAGCGCGGGGATGATCTTGGTGCTGCGAGAGCCTTGAGCGAGCAGGAGGATGTTGTCCGGATTATGACGATCCACCGCAGTAAGGGACTGGAATTTCCGGCTGTTATACTGGGTGCGATGAACAAAGAATTCAATATGCGGGACTTGAATGCGCCTTATTTATTGCATAAAGATCTCGGGTTTGCCAGTAAATATATTGACCCGGTTAAACGGATTACTTACCCAACTTTGTTTCATCATGCTATAAGACAGAAAAAACGGCGTGAGCTGCTGGCAGAGGAAATGCGGATTTTATATGTGGCCTTAACCAGAGCAAAAGAAAAATTGCTGATGGTGGGTAACGTTAAATCGTTTGCGAAAAGCCAGGAAAGCTGGGAAGAAATCGCAGATCAGCCGGACTGGCTGCTGCCAGCACATGACCGTCTGGCGTCCAAGACCTATCTTGACTGGATTGGCCCTGCTCTGATCAGGCACCAAACAAACGGCGTTTTGCGTACGACTGGTGTCTCTGAACAGGTGCTGGAGGCCATTAGGATGGATCCATCTGACTGGTATGTGTCTGTTGTGCATGCCAGCACCTATACAGAGACGGCTGCTGATAGCAATGAGACTGCTGGCGATCTGAAAGAAAAAATCGTAAATTGGGAAAAACTTGATCTTGAAGATAATGCTTACCAGCAGGCAGTTCATAACCGGTTATCTTATACTTATCCGTATGACCAGGCTGCTCGTTCTCGTGCTAAACAGACCGTAACAGAAATTAAGCGGCAGCGGGAGACAGCAGATGAATACAGCGGTGATCAGATTGTCCGCCCATTTCAGCCTCCGATTGTTAAACGGCCGGCTTTCATGCAAGAACAGCAGACAATCACAGCAGCTGAGCGCGGCACAGCCATGCACACGGTTATGCAGCACATTCCGCTGCGGAGTCCGCTGAGCCCAAACGAGATTGCTGAATTTGTAGAGTCGCTGGCTGCTCGTGAAATACTGACGCGACAGGAAGCAGATGCAATTGATTTGGAAGCTGTTGCTGCCTTTTATCAGACGGATATCGGACATATGATCATGAACGCCGCGTATATTTACCGTGAAGTACCATTCAGCTTAGCCTTGCCGGCAGAAGAAATTTATGCCGACTGGACAGGCGATACTGGTGAGCATGTGCTGGTCCAGGGTGTTATTGATTGCGCCGTTCCGACAGAAGACGGCTGGGTGATTATTGACTATAAAACTGATGCTATCGATGAGGCTGTAACAGAAGAGCTGGAGCAAACATTGGCAGAGCGCTATGAAACTCAGATGACGCTGTATCGCCGAGCACTCGAGGACATTTGGCAACAGCCTGTAACAGCTGCCTACCTTTATTTCTTTAATATGAAGAGGCGACTGGAGATCCGTAAGACAGAGATCTTTCTGTAGGTTGCAAGGGGCTGGGACAAAAGTGCGAACCACTTGCATGACTGAACCGCTCCGGAAATAGACGTCGCTGAACCGAGCCATTGTTCGAAGCTCGAGTTAGTCGCTTTCGTTATGTCCCAGTCCCTGCAAATCCGTATTTTGTTCAATCAGCTAATTTTTAATGAATTTAGTCCCAGGACATGTTATGATAGATTTGATTTATGACAGCAATCCATTGATACATAAACATATTTGGAAAAAAGGGGGAACGATGACATGAATACACATTTGCATATAACCTCATGGGTTCTGGCTTTTATTTTGTTTGCCGTTGTTCTGATTTTGAATAAAAGCGGCAAGACCAAAGGTGCGACCATTGTGCAAATGATCTTGCGTCTGGATTATTTGCTGATTCTGTTTTCCGGCGGTCAATTGCTTTTCGCCTATTTTGGCAACGCGATGATGGGTGAGGCAATATTTAAAGGACTGGCAGGTATCTGGGCAATTCTCGCTATGGAAATGATCAGTCTGAAATCAGGACGAGAGGAGCCGTTGAAAGGCTGGTGGATTCAGCTTATTATTGCTGTCCTTCTCACACTGATTTTAGGTTTTGGCAGATTGCCTTTCGGATTTTTGCCATAAAGACGCAAGCGGCTTCCCGTTATATGGGAAGTCTTTTTCATACTGACCATGAAAAAGGCGGGGACAAAATATGAAACAATTACTTGGCATGCTGCTTGCTGTCGTTTTTATTTCAGGTTTGATTCACCCTGTTTCAGCTGCAGCAGACAAAGAAGATGTGAAGGACGAGATTATGTATGATATCGTGGTTGATCGGTTTAATAACGGCGATTCGTCGCTGAAAGGCCAGGCTGAACTTAGTGATCCATATACATATCATGGCGGCGATTTGCAAGGGATTATTGCTAAACTTGATCAATTGAAGAAATACGGTTATACGACCCTTGTTTTATCGCCTGTTATGGCTAATGCGCCTAAGGGCTATCACGGTTATTGGATAGAAGATTTTTATAAAGTCGATGAACAATTCGGGACAATGGCAGATTTGCAGGAACTAGTTAAAGAGGCGCATGACCGTGATATGAAGATTGTGCTTGAGTTTGTCACAAATTATGCTGCTGATACGCATCCCATGACTGACGATCCGGCGAAACATGATTGGTACAGCGAAAGCCAAGGTGACACATCCTTCCAGTGGCAGGATCATACCGTTACACTGGATCAGACCAATTCGCATGTCCGGCAATTTTTAACCGATGTGGCAGATTATTGGATGGATGAGACTGATATCGACGGCTATCAATTTCATGCAGCAGACAAAGCTAATCAAAATTTTTTAGGCGACTTAACCGCTCATCTGCAGGAAAACTATCCAAATATTTATTTGCTCGGCGACCGATTGGATAAAACATCCGGTGACGGGGAACTGACAAAGAATACAGCTATTCAAATGACTGATAATCCGGCATTGATGCCAGTGATGTCGGACGTATTCGCAGCTGCCGGAAAACCGGTTACATCCATCTACGAAACATGGCAGAACAATGGCCGCCAAAAAGGCCTGAATTATTTGGATACGCCGTCCAGTGAACGATTTAGCGAAAAAGTAGTGAACAGTAAACGAAACGTGCTGACGGCTTGGAAATTGGCGTTAACGTATTTGTATACACTTCCAGGCACCCCTATGGTTTATCAGGGATCAGAAATTCCAATGCTTGGTGAAGGTTTTCCGGAAAATCAGAATTTGGTTGAATGGAATAGCGCTGATGAGGATCTGGAGAAATTTAATAACCGCATTGCTTCACTAAGGTCGGAGTTTCCTGCACTGCGTCATGGCGACTATGAAATGGTTGACTCAAACGGGGCTATGAGCTTGTTTAAACGATCGTTTGAAGGTGAGTCCCTTTATATTGCGATTAATAATGATAAGGAATCACAAATGATACCAGTCAGCAGCATTAATCAAGGCAAGCAATTAAACGGTCTGCTAGGTGATAACCTTGTCAGGGCAAATGACGACGGTGACTTTGAAATTGTGCTGCCGCGTGAAACGGCGGAAATTTATTCTGTTGAGACTAATACGGGCTTGAATTGGTGGTTTATTGCTCCGATTGTAGGTATCTTGTTCATTTTTATAGCAGGGCTCATTTACTTAAAACGAAAAGAAAAAAAGCGGGAAGCTGCTGACTAATGTACAGCTTTCCCGCTGAGGGTTAATTTAAGTGTTCAGGTATATTCATGAGCAGAAATAGCACCTTGACGATGCAAATAGTAATAAACTTTCCGGTAATGGCTGATGTCAATGACGCCAGTGATGTATTTTTGCTGATAAAAATCCAACAGATCATTAATAGATTCCGGTGGGCGGTTTCGCTCGGTCTCGAAAATGGTAATCAATTCAAAAATACTCACCTTAATCCTCCTCCAAAGGGGCTTTATTAAACACTATGTCAGCGATAGCCAGTTCATGACAGAAGGCTGGCGCCGATAATAGTCACAGGAGTCTGCTGCACTGAAGGAAAAAGGCAGCTGGAGGGGATATGGCTTAATTCATTTAAAAAGGATACCCGAACGGATATCCTTTTTGCGTTTAGTTATAATGATCATTCAAAAAGAAAATAGCAATGGTGCCAGGACCCGCATGCGCTCCGATTGTTGCTCCGACCATATCGATCAGAATGTCGGCCGGATTGAATTTTTCCCGGATAGAGGCGGCTATTTCCCTGGCTGTTTCCAGATCATCTGCATGACTGATACCGACTGTTTGACTGGAAAAATCAGTTCCGCGTTCTTCCATAATCGTGAGCATCCGATTAAAAAGCTTTTTTGACCCGCGTTGCTTTTCTAGTGGAACCAATAGGCCGTCTTCAACATGCAAGATGGGTTTAATTTTCAGAAATGAACCCACAAAAGCTGCTGTCTTGCTGACGCGGCCGCCGCGATATAAGTATTCCAGATCATCGACGGTGAAAATATGTTCCATGTGCTCGGCATGATAGGTTACTGCTTCAATGATACGATCAAAGTCTGATCCATTTTGAGCAAGCTGGGCGGCGCGCAGGACGACCAGCCCGCATCCAATTGAGGCACATTTTGTATCAATTACCTGCATTTTAGCGTTTGGATATGTTTCCTTGATTTCCTGTTCAACCATTTTGGCGGTCTGATATGTACCAGATAATTCAGATGAGAATGCAGGGTAAATAAATGGCTGATCGGCCTCTGCGTAAGATGTGAAAATCTGCCTGAATAAATGTGGCGACACTTGGGATGTTTTAGGTGTTTTGCCTTCCCGCATAGCATGATAGACTGTCGTTGGTTTAATTTCGACCCCATCCTGGTACTCCTGATCGTCAAGATGAACCGTTAATGGTATCATCTCAATATTATATCGGTTATAATAGTCTTCAGATAAATCACATGCTGAATCAGCGAGGATTTTAACTGTCATATGTTCACCTCCTTTAACTGGGTTTAACGTTGACTTTTAGTTTAAAACGATTGCGGCAAATAGTCAAAGAATAGTCAAAATTCATGATAAGGCACTGTTCTTGTCAGGGGGAGTGAGACTTTTGTTCTTAGTTGAAGCCAAACGAATGATCATTGTGATAGTGGGTGCTATCCTGAATGCATTGTCACTGAATTTTTTCCTAATTTCCGCTAACGTCTATGCGAGCGGTTTCACGGGTGCAGCACAACTGATCGCAAGTGTTTTCAACGACTTTTTAGACATCGGATTATCGACTGGTATTATTTTATTTATCTTAAACATTCCCGTGGCTATATTAGGCTGGATTAAAGTCGGGAGAGGCTTCACTATATACAGTGTTGCATCAGTGTTTGTAACATCGTTTTTCCTTGAGGTGCTGCCAGTTATCCAGTTTTCGGACGATATTATTTTAAATGCCGTTTTTGGCGGTATACTTGCAGGTGCGGGTGTTGGACTGACATTAAAACATGGTGCATCCACTGGTGGTATGGATATTGTTGCAATGGTAATGTCCCGGCTTAAGGACAAGCCGATCGGAAATTATTTCTTATTGCTTAACAGCGTAATCACACTTATGGCCGGCATTCTTTATGAAGCTGAGAATGCTTTGTATACCCTGCTGACAGTGTATGTGACAACCCGCGTTATTGATGCCATCCATACCCGTCATGAGAAAGTAACAGCTATGATTATTACCCATAAGGCCGATGAACTCCAGCAAGCCATTCATAATACAATGGTGCGCGGTATCACGATCTTGCCAGCCCAGGGTGCCTATACACGAGAAGATAAAAACATGATGTATCTCGTTGTGACTCGTTATGAACTTTATGATCTGGAACGTATCATCGGTGAGGTCGACCCGAACGCCTTTACCAACATTGTCCAGACAACGGGTATATTTGGTTTCTTTAGACGGGATTGAACAGTTGTATTAGTAGCTATACATAAAAAGACAGCAATTGACGGTTGCTGTCTTTTTATGTATCAGTAGCCATATTTTTCAATGACATCAATGACTTTGGGTTTCAGTTCGTCCCATTCTACGTCAAATGCTTTATTGACAGTGATGAAGTTCTGGTAGCCAAATACATTATCGACACCATTAACTTCCATCAAATCATTTAGAATGGCGTGTTCACTTGTGTTGCCAGGCATGACAGAAATGCTGCTGTCACCTTCAAAAATCAGACTGTCTGTTGTGAATTTCAGTGCATTTGGATTTGGTGTAGCCTCAGCTATAACACCCATTTGTTGTCCCTCCATCACTTTTCATAATCAGCCCAATCATAACAGAAAAAATGACAAAAGGAAAACGCCCTTATTCAGTGGTATGAATAAGGGCGTGTGCATTTGTCTGTTAGAATCCCGCGCTTCATCATGATAATGAATGGTGGATCGTTAACATACAAGTTGTTAATTTTTAGCCTGAATGCTGTTGCTGGAAGTTATTTTGATTGGTTGCTCTGCTGTAATTGCTGTTTCAGTTCCTCCAGCTGTTGCTGTTCTTCAGGAGAAGCACTGTTTTTAGCGTCTTCAATCGCGTTGTGCGCTGTCTGCTGCTCCTCTTGATTTGCGTCAGCCGGATCGTTCATGAATTGGTCAACGGCGTTTTTAGCACGCTGCATCATACTGTTATTTTGCTCCTGTGCCATTGTAAGCCCCTCCTGTTAAATGACGGTTTTGTTCACGTGCTGTTCAACGTGAAACAGGATGAAACGAAGTGAACGCCTTTTCGCGTTCAATCCTAGTTTGTACCGTTTTAATTCAGGTATGAAAGGAAATTTCTAGAGGTTGTCGGTTTTAACGTCATGATAATGGAGGTTTAAATAGTCATTCAGGAAATGGCCAATGCCGTCCATTTCGTTTGTATCCGTTATGTATTTGGACACTGTTTTAAGCTCATCAATGGCATTGCCCATCGCTACCCCAACGCCAGCGTAATCAATCATTTCCAGATCATTATCCTCATCTCCGAATGCAATTATACGCTCTTTTGGGATATGATAATAATAAGCGACTTTTTGCAGCCCGATTGCTTTATTCAAACCTTTTTTGACAATCTCGATAATATTCCATGGCAGACCCCATTTACGGTGTTCGATGAGCTCGGCATGGTAATGATCAAGATGACTGCGCAGCTGGTCAGCGTTATCAGCATGAGGATGAATCAGCAAAGAGGTCGGATCCGTCTGCAGTTTGTTTTTCAAGCTGCCAATCGTAAACAAGGTATTTTGATCTGAGTTCTGGAAAAGCTCCATCATTTGTTCATCGTATTGATCTATATAGACACTGTCCATGACCTCGGCTACAATATTTCTGACGCCCAGATTATAACATGCTTCGATGATATGCTGAGCGCTCCTGACAGGCATAGGATTATGCAGTGTATGCCATTTGGCATCTGCAGGATGATGGATTAAGGCACCATTAAAATTAACCATCGGTGTATCCAGCTTCAGTGTTTGATAATAATCAATGCTGGAACGGTGCGGCCGTCCTGTAGCAATCACAACAATGTGTCCATTATTAATAGCTTTTCTGATTATGTTCAGATTAGTCTGACTGATTTTTTTATCAGCCGTTAAAAGTGTTCCGTCCAAGTCAAGTGCGATTAAGTGCTGTTTCGTTTTCATATTTTTCTCACCACCCCGTATGCTTCTTAGTTTATAGAGGTTAAAACATTATGTAAAGCATTCGTTTGCAATTTGCAAAAAACCCATATTATGATTAGGATACACTTATATTACAGGAAGGAACTTTAAGCATGATAGGAGTAACACAAGAGACCATTGCCAATGTGCCCAGTTTAGTCATTGTCGATCACGCAAAAGAATATGAAGCATTGCCTACAGTGACTTTCTTTCACGGATTCACCAGTGCTAAAGAACATAATTTGCCCTTAGCTTATCTGCTGGCTGAAGAAGGCTTCCGGATTATTCTCCCTGACAGCATGCATCATGGTGAACGGGACCAAGGTATATCCAGCATGAAAATCCAGCTCGCGTTCTGGGATATTGTTATGCAGAATGTTGCAGAGCTGCAGGCAATTAAAAATGAGCTGGACGAGCAAAACCTTGTGCTTGATAATCGTTTCGGCATTGCTGGGACAAGTATGGGCGGTATTACATCCGCGGCAGCATTGACACAGTATCCCTGGATTAAAACAGCCGGCATTTTGATGGGAACGCCAAAATTGCTGACATATGCCAAAACGCTTGTTGACGGCTATCAGAAAGTGGACGAAACTGCCATCACAGATGACATGACCAATGATTTGTACGCACAGCTGGAGGCATATGATTTGTCAAATCAGATCGATAAGCTGGCTGATCGGCCGGTACTCTTCTGGCATGGTGAACATGATGAGGTAGTGCCATTCAACCATTCTTATGCATTTTATGAGAATGCTCAGTCTTATTACAGCCATCCCGAGAATATCCGTTTTCTCAGTGAAGCAAATCGTGGTCATAAAGTCAGCCGTTATGCTATACTGGAAACAGTACGCTGGTTCAAACAGCACTTATAGCTATTTTATCAGGACACTGTTTCTGATAAATCAGCAGTCCTATGGTGTGCACCGCGCTGCATGAATCATTTAATCATGTATGTGTCATATGTTTAAATAAGGATAGTAACATTGAAGGAGGGATAGCTGTGGAGGCAGATCTCGAAGAAAATGTGATGGGTGCTCTTGAGAATGTTATCGACCCAGAGCTTGGTGTTGACATTGTTAATCTTGGTCTGGTATATGGCACTTCTCTGGATGATCAGGGTGTCTGTACGATTACGATGACGCTGACAACAATGGGGTGCCCGCTCCAAGGCATTATTGAGCAGGATGTTCAGCGTGTGCTTGCCGATATCCCAGAGGTCGAACAAGCTGAAGTGAATATCGTCTGGGATCCGCCATGGGGCAAAGAAAAAATGTCACGCTATGCCAAAATCGCACTTGGAATTCCGGATTGATAAGACAACTAGAGATAGTGAAAAGTATAGCTCTTCTGAAGGCTGATTCATAATATGGATCGGCCTTTTTTATGCTGTTTATTGGGAACAGACAGTCAGAAAGTGCCGCTGCAGTTTATTCAGGGGGGATGGATTCACCTAGAATAACTTTTCTTTCATTGCATCGGTATCAAGAACAAGCGCTCCCGATTCACTGGTTGTCACTAATTTTTGGTTCTTCAGCTGTGTTAATGTCCGGTTAATCGTCTCCCGGCTGGAACCGATCATGCTGGCCAGTTCACGATTGGTAAACAGGGTCGTGAATCTGACGCCTCCATTATCTGTTGCTTGCCCGTAGCTCCGTGACAGGCGCAGCAACAGCATAATAATTTGTTCATAAGTATTATGCAGCAATTTTTCTTCCAAACGCTCCTGTAAATCAACGATAATGTTGCCAAGCACCCGCAGCAGTTTGACGCAAATTTCGGGATGATTCAGCAGAACATTTTCAAACGGCTGAATCGGGATATAGATTAATACCGCGTCTTCTGATATCTCGGCGTTGGCTGGGTATTCATCCTGACGAAAGAAACCCTGATGCGGAAACATGTTGCCACCCTGGAGGATGTTGACAATCTGCTCTCGGCCGTGAACGTCGGTTTTATAGATTTTAACTTTGCCCTGATAGATAAAATAGACATCTGTTAAAGAATCGCCCTGCAGGAAAACGTATGAGCCACGCTGGTACTTCTGGTAACGGGCGAGATTTATAATGGGCGTGAGTTCGTCATCGGTCAAATCTTTGAACAGGGGAACACTCTGAAGCAATTCCTTAATGGTACGGGTGTTCATAATGCTCACTCCTTTTCCTGCCTATACTGTAAAAATAGCGTCACAGTATTGTATCATAAGTCGGCAAACACCGTCTTTTCCCAGTCTTGATTAAGCATGTGGAGTTCTATTCAGCGCGTGTTATAAAAATAGAATGACCAGTATGCCAACGATAAAGCAATACGAGGCAAAGTATTTCAGATTCCCTTTTGCCATAATATTCATGAACCATCTCAAGGAATAGTAAGTAGCTGTAATAGACGCCGCCAGTGCCATAATGGGTGGTATCATCCCAACATCAATATGACTGCTGCTGTTCAAAAGATCACTGGCAGACAGCAGCGTTATCCCAAGACTGACAGGTATATACAGCAGGAAAGAGAATCTTAAAGCTGTCTCTGTTTTCATGCCGGTAAGCATCGCGGCCACAATTGTGGCGCCTGAGCGGCTGATGCCTGGTACAAGCGCGACTGACTGGGCCAGTCCAACTATAATGGCATCGCGCATTGTAATGCTGCCGTCATGTTTATGCCCGCGCAAATTACGAATGACCCATAAGGCTGCTCCGGTTATCAAAAGCGTTATACCGACAATGGCAGCACCACTCAAGCGGCTTTCAATATAATCTTCAAATAAGAGACCAATGATTCCAGTCGGAATGGTTGCAATGACTAAACAGGACACAAAGTGAAAATCATCTCGTGAACGGCTTTCCCGCGTCATAATGAAACGGATGCTGTTTGTGATTAGATGATAAATAGCTGTCCGGTAAATGACCAGTATCGCTAGCAGGGAACCAAAATTGACCATAATCTCAAATGATAATCCTTGAATTTCGATACCGAAGAGTTCCCTGACAATAACGAGATGGCCGCTGGATGAAATAGGAATGGGCTCAGTGAAACCTTGCAGCAAACCGAGTACAATATACTTTACTAATAACCAAAACGCTTCAATTGTTTCCATTTGATGACCACCTCAATTTTTAATGCCATATAGTCACCAACCCATGGGTAAGTGAATAGGTTGGTGAGCAAGGAGGCTGATAAACATGGAAATGACGAATCATTATCAACATACGTATGACATGTGTAAACAGCATATGCATTCCTATGTTCTTGCTGAGATGAATGACGGTACACAAGTTGATGGGATTATTACAGGGCTGGATGGTGAGTGTGTCTATATGGCTGTTCCAATCAGCTGTGGTGAACAGGTGCCATATTCAGGGCAGGCGCCTTATGGACAGATGCCATATGGGCAAATGCCATATTCAGGCCAAATGCCTTATGGACAAATGCCATATTCGGGGCAAACACCTTATGGACAGATGTCATATCCTGGAGGCCATCAGTACCATAATTGCCACCAGCGTGAGGAAGATATAGGTGGTTTTGGCTATGGTAATCCTGGATACGGCTATGGATCCGGTTATGGCTATGGTTACGGCTCAGGCTATGGTTCTGGTTATGGGTATGGCTACGGCCCTGGTTACGGACATTACGGACGTCGGAGACGATTCAATCGGGCAGTCCTTCCACTGGCTGCTTTGATATCCTTAACCGCACTTCCGTGGTACTAAAATTAGACGATTCATGAAACGATCGAGACATAGCGTTTCATACAAAAAGCCCTTGTCCCCAAAACAATAGGGGGCAAGGGCTTCTCTTAAAAGTCTGTATTACTGACTCTCGTCTTTCAGCATACCTTCACCCAGTACATAGACAGCGACTGATATCGCAATGGTCATCACCAGGGTACCTCCAATTTGAAATGCATTACCTGCCATGCTGGATAATACATATGAAACAGCACAACTGATCACAAATGTCCAGATTAGTGGCCATATAAAACGCATGTCTCGACACCTCATTTTTAAGTAGACTCTCTGTTTACAGTTTAGCAAACCGATTCGGAAAATGGAAGGACTTAATTTAATCCGCGGCTATAAAACAGTCAGTGCAGTATGGGTATAACGGACCGTTTTGGTGATTTTAAGTAACTGTTTTAGCAAGGAGGTGTTCCGGTTAATGCTGTTAGTTGAAAATTGCTTTCACTGGATAGGTTTTCATATTACACGTCATTTGCTGGAAAAAGGGTATTCCATCGATGGTGTTGATGATTTGGAAACGGAAAAGAAAGAGCATCTATCGTTATTTGTTGGACGTCATAATGCGTTTCGGCACTACCAGACAATGTCTGAGTTATCAGAACAGCACTATAATGTTATTATTCGTATACAAGATCACAGATTAAGATTAGGGGGCGGTCGGTCAGTCACCGTCAAATTACCGTTCATATTCGGTGAGTGGATGCCAATTGTCAACAACAGTGAATCTGACAGCCGGCAAGAGAACATGCCATTTGATTTAGATGCGTATTTACGGGGAGCAGTTTATATTGATGACCTGGTTCAATGCCTGGGGCAGTGGATCGAAGCCTCACAGCTGCCGGCGGTTATGGAGGTTCGATCTGCTGATGGTCCGCACCTGGAAGGTGGACAACTTGAAAATTATGTCTATGTACGGAACAATAGACCTGTACTTGAAAATGCTGAGAAGGTTAAACGCCACTATCAGCGGTATCAGTCATTTTATTAATGCTATCAGAACAATTAGTGTTGCCATCTCTGTACAAGCTAATGATGGTTTAGAAATGGGGCGTCAACGTGAAACAGTTTTTGATGATTTTGATGACTGGTTTCGTGCTGCTTTTAGCCGGCTGCAGTCTCTTTATTGATTCAGGTCACTTGCAAAATGCCGGGATGCTGGTGGAAACGTCTATCGATAATCAGCCATGGAATCAAAAAGGTTACGACGGACTGCAGGCGATTGAAGACACCTATAATACCGATGTGTTCTATAAAGAAGAGATAAAAACGAAAGACGAAGTCCGTCAGGCCGTTGATGAATTTGCGGACAAAGGTGTCAATCTTATATTCGGTAACAGCAGCAGTTATGGCAAATATTTTGAGGATTTATCCGAAACATATCCAGGGATCCATTTTGTTTATTTTAATGGTGAAAAATTTGCTGAACGCGTGACCAGCCTGAACTTCAACTCACATGCCATGGGTTTTTTTGCTGGAATGCTTGCAGGCAAAATGAGTCATACGAATCAAGTTGGCGTGATTGGTGTTTTTGATTGGCAAGCGGAAATAGAAGGATTTTATGCAGGTGTGAAGTATCAGGATCCAGAAGTTAAGGTCCATTTAAACTATGTGAATGACTGGAATAACAAGGATAGGGCAATGCAAATGTACGATGAACTGAGAAATGATCATACAGATGTTATCTACCCTGCTGGGAATGCTTACAGTCAGAAAGTCATTAAACGTTCGCGCAATGATGGCATTTATACCATTGGTTATATAGCTGATCAATCAGAAATCGCAGAACAAAATGTGCTGACAAGTACTGTTCAGGATATCGAAACGTTATATAAACGAGCAGCTGAAAATGTTAATGAAGGTGATTTGCGCGGGGGTGTGCTGACGTATGATTTCCAAGACGATGTCATTTCGCTTGGTCAATTCAGCCCGGATGTGCCTGAGTCATTTCAGAAAAAACTGCAGGAAGAGGTGGATGCCTATAAGGATACAGGCATATTGCCGAATGAACGGGAAAATGAGCAGGGAATGGATTAGCAAATTCTTGCATATTAATTTAGCATACCTTAAAATTAAGACCAAGTCATAATGATTGCTTTTAAATTTATTTGCTTTTATAGTTTTTGAAGCGATGAATACTTGTAAAAATCGCTATTAACGATTCATAATAAGGAGATGGGAATTATGGGCGTTGGCTTGTTAGGGACGGGACATTTTGTACCGGAACATGTTTATACAAATAGCGACATGGAAAAAATCGTTGATACAAGCGATGAATGGATCCGGTCACGAACTGGGATTGAGGAGCGGCGTATTGCAGACGATGAGACGGACACATCTGATATGGCTTTCTATGCTGCGCAGAACGCTTTGGAAGAAGCCAATGTAAACGCTGAAGATCTTGATATGATCCTCGTTGCAACAGTGACCCCCGATACACCTTTTCCCTCAGTAGCCTGCATGCTGCAGGAGAGGCTTGGAGCAGGAAATGTTGCAGCTATGGATCTTGCAGCCGCATGCTCCGGCTTTATGTATGGTGTCATAACAGCTAAACAGTTCATTGAATCAAATGATTACGAAAACATTTTAGTAGTCGGGACAGAGAAGCTTTCTAAAATTACAGACTGGACGGACCGGAGTACGTGCGTTCTTTTTGGTGACGGTGCCGGGGCGGCCGTGGTTGGTCCAGTTTCAGAAGGGAAAGGGATTCTCTCATTTGAACTGGGATCCGATGGTTCCGGCGCAAAAAATCTTTATCAGGGTGAAGATTCAGGTTACCTTCACATGAATGGACGTGAAGTGTTTAAATTTGCTGTCAGACAAATGCCCGAATCATCTGTTAACGTCGTGGAAAAGGCTGGCTTTCAAAAAGATGATGTCGATTATTTAATTCCGCATCAGGCAAATATTCGTATTATGGAGTCAGCCCGCGAGCGCCTGGGTATTTCTGAAGATAAGATGGCAACATCGGTTAAGCGGTATGGCAACACTTCTTCTGCTTCCATTCCTATTGCTTTATCAGAAGCCGTTAAAAGTGGTAATATAATAACTAATGATTTAATCGTTCTCGTTGGTTTCGGCGGCGGTCTGACGTGGGGTGCTGTTGCCTTGCGCTGGGGCCGTTAAGACTACTCAGGGATCTATAGGAGGCGTGAAAATGGTTGAAAAAAGAGTTGTGGTTACAGGTCTGGGAACGATATCTCCCAACGGTAACGATGTGGCAACAATGTGGAATAATGTTAGTTCTGGAACAAGCGGCATTGACTATATCACCCGGATTGATCTCGATGAACTGCCTGCAGTGGCAGCAGCTGAAGTGAAGGCGTTCGATCCGACTGGTTATATAGCGAAAAAAGATGCCAGGAAGATGGACTTATTCACACAATATGCTGTCGCAGCCTCCCGCATGGCAGTGGACGATGCGGAGTTGACAATTGATGAAACGAATGCCGATCGCGTTGGTGTTTGGGTTGGCTCCGGAATTGGCGGTATGGCAACGCTTGAGGATCAGCATACAAAACTTTTGGAAAAAGGGCCCCGCCGGGTCAGTCCTTTTTTTGTGCCGATGATGATACCGGACATGGCTGCAGGACAAGTATCGATTCAGTTGGGTGCAAAAGGCATTAATTCCTGCACAACAACGGCGTGTGCATCCGGTGCCAATTCGATTGGTGATGCCTACAGAGCGATTGAACGTGGTGATGCTGACTATATGGTTGCTGGCGGAACAGAAGCTCCTATAACCGCTCTGGCATTCTCCGGGTTTTCAGCCATGAAGGCACTATCGACAAATGAACAGCCGAATAAAGCAAGCCGCCCGTTTGATAGTGATCGTGATGGTTTTGTCATGGGTGAAGGGGCTGGTATTCTTGTGCTGGAAACATTGGAATCAGCCCTTGAACGTGGTGCGCATATTTACAGCGAGATCGTTGGCTATGCTGCAACTGGTGATGCCTATCATATTACAGCACCCGCTGAAGATGGGGAAGGCGCTGCTCGTGCTATGAAACAGGCTGTTCAGGATGCTGGCATCGCTCTGTCAGATGTTGATTACATCAATGCACATGGGACAAGTACAGAACTCAATGATAAATATGAAACACAGGCTATTAAAGATGTGTTCGGCGAGCATGCCCGGCATTTAGCTGTCTCCTCAACAAAAGGTGTCACAGGCCATTTGCTGGGAGCTGCTGGAGGCCTGGAATCAGTCATTTCCTCTAAAGTAATTGATGAAGGTGTGATTCCGCCAACCATGAACTATGAGACACCGGATCCGGATTGTGATCTGGATTATGTGCCAAATGAGGCACGGGAACAGTCAGTTAATACGGTCTTGAGCAACTCACTTGGATTCGGCGGACATAATGCTGCCTTGATCTTTCAAAAATATCAGTAATGAAACTGGCTGCTTAAGCAGTCAGTTTTTTTGTCCGCACACTTATAATACGTAACGACAAACTATAATCATGAATCATTTGCTGCCGCATAAACTATAGTAAATAGATTGGACAAGCTAAGGTGGGACAAGCGTATGCTGCTGATTTTTATTTTCCTCACCGGATTTGGTCTGGCTGTTTCAGGCGGCGTATCGATTATTGCCTATATGAATTTTTTGCCTGTTGGTGTAACCTGGGGAGATTATCTTATCTTTTTAGCCGGGCGGCCTGAGTGCTATTTCTTCCCGGCTGGTCTCTTGTTGATGGCTCTGACATTATGGCGCTACAGCAGTAACCCTTAATTTTGAATGGATCGAATAAAATTTTACAGGATGGTTAAAATGTATTTTAAATACATTTCTTTAATGATTCATTCAAAAGTGAGGGTGATGTATGCTATATTTACATGATGTTTGGCTGAACTGGTTTGAAGGCGAAGAGAATGGCTATAATGTATGTTTTTTTCATGAATGGCGCAGAAGTGACAGTATTGAGCTGCTTGATCAAGTACCCTTGCTGTACATAACAGAAGAACTTTTCGATTATATTGAGAATGACATGCATAGTCTGCCGGACGATATGATGAACCAAGTTTACAAGCGGGCTTACATGCGCAAGAATCAGGATCGTCAGCCTCTTGAGTTTGCAGCTGTGGTGACAGATGGCCGCGACATTATCGCTTTTGATACAATCGGCTATCAGATTCCTGTACGGAAGAGCCGGCTCATTCCAAGGCAGGAACAACTTGTTTATGATATGATCAAAACAACGCAGCCGGAATCGTTTAACTTTGACGGAAGTTCCGTTACCAAGGAATATCATATATTGTCTATGAATCCAGAATTCGTTCATGGTCTCACAAGGCGTGAACGCCAGCTGAAGCAGCTTCTGATGATTGCCATGGATCAGCTGAAGACTGCTGACAATCTGGAGGAACTGCGGTACTGGCTGACTGAATGGGATCCCAAGCAGTATCCCTATATACAGAATATGGATGTGACTGCGGTATGGAACAGACTGTATGATGGTGTTAAGTATGGCTGGCGACAAGCACATGAGGATTTGTGTCAGAAGATGATTAAAGGTCAGCCTTTTCTGGAACAGATGTGGGATATCGAGCAGAAGACGCTGCAAAATACGTCAAAACTGAAGTGAATCATGAACGTCTGGCTTGTAACATCAAAACGGCAAAGGACAACTTAAAGATCTGTTAATAAAAAAACGTGCGGCTCCTGCGAAAAGGGCAGAACCGCACGTTTTTTATTGTTTTTTCACGCGTCCGAGTCCCATGGCTTTTTTGGCCTTCTTCAGCATTTTATTGGCGGCATGGGAGGCTTTATCGGCACCTGTATCCAAAATATCATCAAGCGCATCAGAGTCAAGCAGTTCCCGGTAACGATCCTGGATGGGCTGCAGCACGCTGATGACGGCGTCAGCCGTGCCCTGTTTGAACTCACCATAACCCTTTCCGGCATAGAGTGTTTCTATTTCTTCAATTGTTCGGCCGGAACAGCTGGCGAAGATCGTCAGTAAGTTGGAAATACCAGGTTTGTTCGTTTCATCATACGTTACAATCCCGTCAGAGTCAGTAACGGCACTTTTAATTTTTTTGTCAATTTTTTTCGTATCATCAAGCATGGAAATGAACGCTTTTTCGTTTTCGTCCGATTTGCTCATTTTTTTAGATGGATCCTGTAATGACATAATCCGTGCTCCGACTTTTGGAATGCGGGTTTCAGGAATGGTGAAGATATCATTAAATTGCCGGTTGAACCGCTCCGCTAGATTGCGTGTCAGTTCCATATGCTGTTTCTGGTCTTCCCCAACAGGCACCATGTCTGTTTGATATAATAAAATATCTGACGCCATAAGTGATGGATAAGTCAAGAGCGCTGATGAGACCGTTTCTTGTCCGGACGCTTTATCTTTGAATTGTGTCATGCGTTCCAGTTCGCCGGTATAGCTAATGGACTCAAGCATCCATCCCAATTGTGTATGGGCCGGCACTTCGGACTGGATAAACAGGGTTGCTTTTTCCGGGTCGATACCGGATGCTAAGTATAAAGCTGCTAGTGAACGGATATTGCTGCGCAGTTTCAACCGGTCTTGTGGAACGGTGATGGCATGCTCATCAACAATGCAAAAATAACAGTTGCTGTCTTCCTGCAGCCTGACGAAATGCTGAATGGCTCCAAGGTAATTGCCCAGAGTTAATGTGCCGCTTGGCTGAATACCTGAAAAAATTGTCTGCATAGTTGTCACTCCTTCATTTTTGGCCAATAAAAAAAGATTCATTTATCCCAGTTGAAAGGGACGAATGAACCGCGGTGCCACCCTGTTTACCATACAATAACTATATGGTCACTTTAAAAATAAAGCTCGAAAGCCCATTTCCAAATTAACCCGGTGCTTGTTTTCACCAGCCACAAACTCTCTTGAATAACCGTGAGCTAACTGTACTTCTACTTTGTCATTGCTTTTTTATGATTTTTTATCATTATATACGATACTGATATCAAAAATCAAATGTTTTATGAAACAGTTTAGAGAAAAGACATGCGAATCGCGTTTACGGACACCGCCGATTCAGTTAGAATATAAAGAGTGGCTATAAAACGGCGAATTTTATGACGACTGTTAATTAGCTTGATAACTAAAAAAAACAGGGGGAGGCGTCATTAATGGTAACCAAATGGGTGATTATCGCTCTTGTGGTATTTCTGATACTGATTGTACTGATTCCGGGAGTGATTTTATTCAGGCTGTACAGGAGGGACACTCAACAAAAACAGCATGCTGTATTGCAAAATTATCCTGTTCTGGGACGAGTACGTTATATTCTGGAAAAAATCGGTCCAGAGCTTCGTCAATATTTGTTTTTGAATGATCAGGAGGGGAAACCCTTCAACCGGGATCAGTTTGAATTTGTCGTGAAGGCCGGCAAATATAACAGCAGTATTATGAGCTATGGGTCTGAACGGAATTTTGCGGATGATGGTTTCTATTTAACGAATAGTATGTTCCCGGCTTTAGATGATGAATTACGAATCGGCAAGACACCCGCAATTAAAACCCGAACGTATGAGATTGATCAGGAAAATCTGTTTAAACGTAAGGAAAAGAGCAAAGAAACCGAAATTAATCCGTCTTATCTGGCTGATGAAGATAATGTGATACTGGGATTCCATACGGCAAGGCAGCCTTTTTATTTAAAAGGCCTGATCGGCCAGTCTGCGATGAGTTATGGATCGCTGGGCGAGAATGCTATCACCGCCTTGTCTGAGGGACTAGGCATTGCCGGCGGTTCATGGATGAATACCGGAGAAGGAAGTGTTTCACCTTATCATTTAAAGGGTGATACAGATCTTATCATGCAAATCAGCCCAGGGTTATTTGGCGTGCGTGATAAGGCTGGTAACTTTTCCTGGGAGGCCTTTCGGAAACAAAGTGAGGTTGAGCAAGTTAAAGCTTTCGAACTGAAACTTGCTCAGGGTGCTAAAACAAAAGGCGGCCATGTGAATGGTGAAAAAGTAACTGAAGAAATTGCGAGAATCCGGCATGTTGAGCCGGGGCAGGATATTGATAGTCCCAATCGATTCCCCGGCATTTCCAGCCCAGAAGAATTGCTTTTCTTTTTGGACCAGCTGCGGGATGTCAGCGGCAAGCCGATCGGGATTAAAATTGTGGTCGGTGATGAACAGCAAGTTGACAGCCTGGTGAGTAAGATGGCTGATTCTGGGATTGTACCGGATTTTGTGACAATTGATGGAAGCGAGGGCGGCACGGGTGCCTCTTTTTATGCACTTGCGGAATCTGTGGGTCTGCCTGCTTTCTCGGCGCTTCCGCTTGTGGATGAGGCTCTGAAGCGATATGGTCTGCGCGATAACCTAAAAATTATCGCATCTGGTAAGCTGATGACACCTGATAAGATTGCCATCGCTCTCTGCCTTGGAGCGGATCTGATTAATATCGCGAGAGGTTTTATGATCAGCACTGGCTGCATTATGGCTCAGGTCTGTCATACGAACACTTGCCCAGTAGGGGTAGCTACGACTGATCAGCATCTGCAGCAGGGATTGGTTGTCGACGAGAAGAAATACCGTGTGGCTAACTATTTGACTGTCTTGCGTCAGGATCTTTTTGATCTGGCAGCGGTAGCTGGTCTGGATAGTCCGACTAAATTTAACCGCGATCATTTAGTATATCGTTCAGCATTCCGGCAGTTTTCACAGGAACAAGTATAATTAGCTTCAATGATTCCTGTATAAAGGTGAAAATATGGCCATGGCTATAAAAAATTGTATCATTTTGTCGTAAAAGGAAATTTTTATTCTATTAAAAATGCATTTTTTCCTATATAATAAATTAAAAAGGGATAGGAGACTGATGATATGAAGGCCAAACTTCTTAAGATGCCGGCATTTGGTATAATTCTGGCCATAGCTTTGCTGTCATTTGCACCATCTGCCGCGAATGCGGAAGAAGAGGACGACGCTTTAAAAGAAACGTCGCATATAAAGCGGCAAATCAGTTTGGAGCCAATTGACTTAGATAAGCATATGCAACGATTTACATATGACACAGGTCTGGATTTTGATTACCCGGATGCTGTGCGGGGTATCTATGTGACAGGCAATTCTGCGGGCGGTGATCGCCTGGATAAACTGGTTAATCTTGTGAACACGTCTGATTTAAATGCGATGGTTATTGATATTAAAGAAGACCATGGGAACATCACCATCAGTGTTCCGGACGATTCGCCATATAAAGATGCAGCATCTGATTTTATTGGTGAACCGAGAGAGCTGCTGGAATATCTGGAGGAGGAAGGCATTTATCCGATTGCCCGGCTTGTTGTCTTCAAAGACTCGGTCCTCGCGGAAAAGAACCCAGAGCTTTCGTTCAGGAAAAATGGGGAAATCTGGACAAATAATAAAGGCGAGGCGTTTGTCAGTCCGTTTCAGAAAGATGTCTGGAAGTATAATGTTGATTTGGCCAAAAAGGCGGCTGAACTAGGGTTTCAGGAGATTCAATTTGATTATGTTCGTTTTCCGGAGGGATTTGAAAAACGGGATGATGAATTGGACTACAGCATGGGTGACTATAAAAATGACGACACGAATAATGTCGAACGCCGTGTTCATGCCGTAACTGATTTTGTGGAATATGCCAAGGACGAACTTGATTATTATGATGTTGATGTAGGCGTCGATATTTTTGGATATACAGCAACAATCGACGATGCCCCGGGTATAGGACAGAATTTTTCAGATATATCCAATCAAGTTGATGTTATTTCGTCTATGATTTATCCAAGTCACTGGACAGCATATTTCGGCATTGACTTTCCTGATAAAGAACCTTACAAAACAGTCAATCGCTATGCGGAGACTGAAAATAAACTGCTTGAAAGAATTGACGACAAACCTGTTTCGCGTCCCTGGATACAGGACTTTGAAGCACCATGGCTGTACAGTGGTGCACCAACCAGTTATGGTAAACCTGAGGTCGAGGCCCAGATTAAAGCATTAAACGAAAATGGTATCGATGAATTTTTACTGTGGAACGCCGGCAACTCGTATACTGAAAATGTTGATTATACACCATTGAACTAATGTATTGTGCATCGAGTGGCTGATAATTTAATGAAATGCTGGATATTTAGTGAATAAATGCCGTCTAATCGTTGCATAATAGGCATAGAAGGCAACAACAGTGAAACTGTTATTGGTGAGGCAGAAAATCTCTTAATCGAGAATGCTGTGTTGTACTTGAAAACAGAATTTGCTAAGAAGAAAGGTTGTTGCCTGGCGAAGGTTCTTTCAATTAAATGGGTTTAGTTTAGCGTCAAATGTGGTATTAACTATTAGATGAGCATTTTATGAATTAACGTTTTGTCACTATTTCTCAATAAAACAACCTACATTTTAATTGACATGTATAGTATAATATACATATAAGTTATTTAAACCTATTTTAATCTGATAACAAGTTGTTCATGAGATGTATCCATATTTAGAATTGAGGAGTGATGTTACATGGTAACACTTTATACCTCACCAAGCTGTACATCATGCAGAAAAGCAAAAGCGTGGCTGGAGGAGCACGATATACCGTTTACAGAACGCAACATCTTTTCGGATCCATTAACGTTGGATGAGATTAAAGAAATTCTGCGTATGACAGAAGATGGAACTGATGAGATTATATCAACCCGTTCAAAAGTATTTCAAAAGCTGGATATTAACATTGATCAGATGCCAATGAAGGACTTGTTTCATTTGATTCAGCAAAACCCGGGTCTTTTGCGCAGGCCAATTATTCTCGATGAAAAACGGCTTCAGGTTGGCTATAACGAAGATGAAATCCGCCGCTTCCTTCCCAGAACAGTACGGACATTCCAGCTTCGTGAGGCCCAGAGACTGGTCAACTGATTTGTGCAATGTGTACAGCAAAATTAAAAACGCAGATCCTCAAAAATCAGGTCTGCGTTTTTTCATGAATTGGATTTGCTGGCTGACTAAAAATGTGAACAGCGCTAGTGACATGAAGGATGAAATCATTTAAAATATTGAATAAACATTATTTATAGGCAAATGAATTTTCAATTAGGATCCTGTTATCATATAATATAATAAAGAACCATGAATCGTACCATGTGTTCATAAATATATCACTGCGAAAGATACCTATTTGACTCTTCCGCCTTATACTGCAAAATATGAAATACATGATTCTTTATTAGAAGGGAGAGAAGCAGGATGGAAATAGAGCGGATTAATGAAAATACAGTTAAGTTCTATATTACGTATATGGATATTGAAGATCGGGGATTCCAGCGGGAAGAGATTTGGTATAACCGTGAACGGGGAGAACAGCTTTTTTGGCAAATGATGGAAGAGCTTAACTATAAAGAAGACTTTAACGTTGACGGGCCGTTATGGATTCAAGTACAGGCAATGGATAAGGGATTGGAAATCATCGTTACAAAGGCACAGATTTCTAAAGACGGTGAAAATCTTGAACTGCCGGATGACGACGGGCAGACTGTCGACGTTTCAGTAGATGAAAAAATTGAAAATGTACTGGATTATAAGTTTGGTTCCAATCAGCAGACCGACAATAAAAACGCTGACGAAGATGGAAGTCTGACATTGATTGTCCGTTTCAATGATTTTGAGGATATTATACAGTTAAGTCATTATGTCCGGGTTAGTGATGATGAACTGGAAAATGCCCTGTTTCATTATCAGGATGATTACTACTTGTCTATTGTGTTCCCGGAAGAGGATGATGACAGACAGGAGGATCTGCTCAGTCAAATATTTGAATTTGGCATAGATACGGATATAACTATTCACTTGCTTGAGGAATACGGCAAGCAGATATTTGCCAATAACACTTTCGGGCAAATTCGTACCCATTTCCCTGCTATGGCTGGACGCTCTGAATAAAAAGAGTGTCTTTTTTTTGTTTCTACAAATTTGCAGGATTTTGTCCATCTCTGTCGAATTAGATGCGAGGAGGTGTTTTTATGCTGCAAGCTAAAACAGAATATGGTGAGTTTGTGACCCTTGCATCGCTAAAGCGTGAACGTATTAGCCGCTTGAAAATGCAGAACCAATTTTTCTGTCCGGTGTGTGACAAGCCTGTTATTGCTAAAGCAGGCTCTCTGATGGTGCCGCATTTCGCCCATCATTCTAAGGGCAACTGTCCATCACATGAAGGTGGAGAAGGTGTTTATCATGAAAAGGGCAAGCTGCTGCTCTATCAGTGGCTCGTGCATCAGCACCTGGATGTACGTCTTGAAGCCTATTTGCCTGCTATTAACCAGCGTCCGGATATTCTTCTTAACGTGAATAATAAAACGATTGCTATTGAGTATCAATGTGCGAGAATTCCACTGAGTCAAATTATCAGTCGAAATGAAGGCTATTACAGTCAGGGGATTGAGCCGATTTGGATCCTCGGTGCAAACCGGTTCAACCGGCGTGGCCAGAATCACATTAAAATTGATCAGTTTCAGCTTCAGTTTATTCATCAGTTTTCTTCTGATTTTCCTCTTACGTTATACTACTTTTGTCCGAATACACTTCGCTTTATTTTATTTCAGGATTTTTATTTTTTAACATTGCAGAAAGCTGCCGGGAGATTGCTTATCAACAAATTGCCGCAAATGATTGTAACCGATTTATTTCAACCGGCATGGTTTCAGCATGAACAGCTCTGGCGAATATGGAAACGTGAGAAGCGCTCGTTCCGTTTAAAGCCTCCCGGACGGGGTTATGGACGTGAATTCGCATGGCAGCAATGGCTGTATGTTAATCGTCTGCATAAAGAAACACTGCCTGCTATCATCCATCTCCCTGTATCAAGTCAATTTAGAATGACAACGCCGCCTTGGAACTGGCAGAGCCGTCTTTGTACCGATATTATTGCTCCGCTCGAAAACGGTGACGCATTCAATCTGCAGGACTGCTTGCATTTTTTACGTCAGCATATTCGGAATCCACAGTCAACGCCGCTTGTTAAACCCTCTATCTGCCCAGTTTATCAGTACTTGCAGCTGTTGGAACACATGCAGCTTATTCAGGAAGTTACCCCAAATGTATTTGTCAAGAGGCAAACCATCCTATTTTTTAAGCATGTTGAAGATGCCTTACATGGTGAATCTGTATTGATGGAACAGATGATGAAGCAGAATACAGGCATGGATCACGTATAATTCGTTATACTAAGTTAGAAGGTTTTTTGTTTCAAAACAAGAATAAAATGGTTATGCTGAATGGTAAAGGAGGCTAAATAATGGCAAATGAAACGAAAGAATTACCGGCAAGAAGTGATATACCAGAAGAACGAAAGTGGAATCTGGAAGATATTTTTGCAACCGATGCTGATTGGGAGGAGGAACTTAAAGCACTGCAGCGTGCGTTTCCGGAAATTGAAGCGTTTCAGGGAAAAATCGCTGAATCGGCACAAAATTTATACGATGTTTTGCAGTTGCAGGATAAGCTTTCAGAGCGGCTTGGACAGTTTTTTGCCTATGCACATATGCGCAGTGATGAGGATACAACGAATCCAACCTATCAGGCGATGGAAGCCAAAGCGGAAAACCTTTTGACGATTGCTTCTAGTTCCATGAGTTTTATTGTTCCAGAAATTTTAGCGATGGACGAAAGCAAATTGAAACGCTTTTTGGAGGAAAATAAGGATCTGCAGTTTTATGAACACGTTTTAAATGACATTAACCGGCAGCGTCCACACGTATTGAACGAAAGAGAGGAAGCTCTTTTAGCGGAAGCATCTGAACCTATGTCGAGTGCACCGAATACGTTCAGCATGTTAAATGATGCCGACTTAGAGTTTCCTTCCATAAAAAATGAAAAAGGGGAAGATGTTGATTTAACACAAGGCCGGTTTATAGGATTTATGCAATCGAATGACCGTGATGTCCGCAAATCAGCTTTTAATGCGATGTATGGCACATATGGTAAATTTATTAACACCTTTGCCTCGACACTCTCAGGTATGGTTAAAGCCAATAATTTCAATGCTAAAGTGCGGAACTATGATTCAGCACGTCAGGCAGCATTGGACAGCGATAACATACCAGAACAAGTCTATGATAATCTGATTGAGGCAGTTAATGAAAAACTTCCGCTGCTGCATCGTTACATGCGGTTGCGTAAACAGGTCCTGGGTCTTGATGAGCTGCATATGTATGATGTTTATACCCCGCTTGTTAAAGATGTCGACATGAGCTTTTCGTATGAAGAAGCACAGGATTATGTGCTTGAAGGACTAAAACCTCTCGGGGATGAGTATGTGAATACCGTGAACGAAGGTCTTAATAGCCGCTGGATTGACGTGGAGGAAAATAAGGGTAAACGCAGTGGTGCTTATTCATCCGGTTCGTATGGGACACATCCTTATATTTTGCTGAACTGGCAGAACCAATTGGATGACGTGTTTACACTGGCCCATGAACTCGGTCATTCCATGCACACATATTATACAACCCATAACCAGTCATTCCGCTATGGCAATTATTCAATCTTTGTGGCTGAGGTTGCTTCAACAACGAATGAAGCTTTAATGAATGATTACTTGCTGAATAAGGTTGAAGATGATAATGAAAAACTGTATTTGCTGAACCACTTTTTGGAGGGCTTCCGCGGGACAGTCTTCCGTCAGACGATGTTTGCAGAATTTGAACATGAAATTCATAAGCATGCGCAAAACGGTGAAGCTTTGACAGCTGAGAACCTGACATCTATTTATTATGATTTGAATAAAAAATATTATGGTGAAGACATGGTGTCAGATGAGGAAATCGGCAAGGAATGGGCGCGGATACCGCATTTCTACATGGATTACTATGTTTATCAGTATGCAACCGGCTACTCAGCTGCTACGACACTTGCTAATAAGATTCTGAGCGGCGAAGAAGGTGCTGTAGACCGCTACTTGGATTATCTTAAATCAGGAAGCAGTGATTATCCGATTGAAGTGCTGAAAAAAGCAGGCGTTGATATGACATCGAAAGAACCAATTCTGTCTGCCCTCGATGTGTTTGAGGAAAAACTGAATGAAATGGAAAACCTGCTGCTTAAAAAATAATCGAAAAAAGCTGCTACTGCACTAATGCGCAGTGGCAGCTTTTTATTGCTGATATTAAGGTTTCTGCGGATAGCACGGCGTGAACACTCGGCCAGTTATCAATGATCCATTACCGCATCCGTTTTTTTGTGTGAATATTTCGGTGTGTGAAGGAAAAAATTGTTAAATAAATCGAGATGAACAAAAATGGCAGTGTAATGTAGAGCGGGATAAGCTGCATTAGTCCGAGAAGGTTAAAAAATATGGCGACCACTGTCAGCAGAAAAAAAAGAAATGGGAGGAGATTTTTCATCCTATCACTCCTATATAAAGATAATCAGTAAAACGTTAAAGGATTCCTAATGAATGGTATGTGACAGAGCTGTGAAATAGACGTGTGACATTTTTGTGAAATAGTGAACACACTAATTGCGAAATAAACAGGCCACTGTTATTATTAAAATGTGATATAAATCACAAACAAAACCCCTTTGTTTTGATCATGAAACTTTCTCCTACCCCCCTTTGTTTAATACAGAGACGGAGAAAAACAGGATGTGCGCTGCCCCGTACATCCTGTTTTTTTGCATTGTTATAGACTTTTATTAGAAAGTCAGGGTGCAGACTATTAAAAAACGCCCATGAGCTTTTTTCGGCTCTGAGCGTTAGTCTAGTCAGCTATATATCTCCAAAACGTTCCGTGCTTAACAGGGATTTTTTCCACTGTCTGCTGCAGTTTTAGTTTTTTCATCTCCTTATCCGTTTTGCTTGCGGACCAGTCATAGACAACTGAGATTTCTCGATTGCCGACCACCTTGTAATATTTAAGAAAACTTTCAAGCGGCGGCTTGCTTGAGGGGACTGGATCTTTCTGCAGAATTTGTTTAAGAATCTGGACGTAAATATCATATGGATAAAGACCTGATACTTTAATCCCCTGATCGTCCGTCTTTTGATTAAAAAAGACAATCGACGGCACATAGTCTACATTCATCTCGCCGGTCAGTTTCAAATCCGATTGAAAGGCTCTTTTAGCTGAAGATGAGTACAAGTCATCGGTGAATTCATCAATATCCAGCTTGGCTTTTTGGGCGCAATGTTTAAGAACATCTGCGTCAGATATATTTTCTTTTCCCAAAAATGCACTTTCTTGCATGCGGCGCAGGAACGTTTTACCTGCCTTTTTGCCCTGTAATTCAGCTGCTTTGACAGCAATCGAAGCAAGCCATGGAGACGAGATGTTATTTTCCGTCCATAAGTCACCGTCACAACACATACCCGTTCGCGTGGCTGTTTTTTCCCATATGCGTTTTAATTGCTGCGGTTTATCAAAATTGTCTTTATTCAGTGAATGAAGCAATCCGCTGACGATGGGCTGTAAAGTGAAAAAACGCCCAAATTCCATGGACAGTTTTTTTAGAAAAGGCTCAAGTGACCAGCATTCCGGACACAATGGATCGATAAAAACATAAACCTCAACAGGCTTTTGAAAGGAATCGACATAGCTGTATGTTGACGATGTTTTTGTATTTGATGAGCCTTGCAGCTCCTGCTGATTCCAACGCACATCGATTCTCCTCTCTAGTGGATAGTCAAAAAGTGAGCGGATCAGCTTTTGGACGGTAACATTTTTTCGCCGTGTTAATACGCCCATTTTGCGTTATCATTTGAACAGCTTGTTTCGTATGGTTTACACATTTTTGCTTTAATTGATCGCACCTATATTTTAGCAATGTCACATAAGCATGGCAACAAATCCGATTACCTGCTCGGTTTAGCGGCCTGGCATAGCGGCAAAGAACCGCTGGATTTTATTAGGTGTTGCGCGTTTTTTTATATCAAAGTCTTCCAGTGTTTTGCTGATCGCCTGTTCGCCATCCGTTTTGGAAGCTGCTTCAATTTCCAATTCATAGTCGGTAATACCGTGATAGGTGCTTTCATCCAGGACGAAAACCAGGCTGCTGTCATCGAATTCCCGCCGTTTTGTTGTCATACTTCCAAAATAAAGCAAATCTTCAATTGAAATATTTTTGTCGGTGAGCCGTTTAATGACACTGCTTCCTGCTGTGCCTGCTCTGTTCAGCCAGTTATGGGCCTCTTCCGGCGTCAGTGTATCATGCGTTTCCAATAGACCATCCGTGCTGGGCTCCTTTAGTGTTAATGTGAATGCTTGTTCTTTTTCGCGTATTCGAAGCGCACATCCCAGGTCTTTCAGGGCAAAATCAGGGGTTTCAAAGTAATGGTTTGTTTGCACGTCAGGATATTCCGGGAAAGCCAGCCCTCCGAAGAGACGGTCAAACTCTTCTTTTATTAATAAATTTTTGTACTCAATTTCGATTTCCTGCACAAGCCATTCCTCCATCATTATAAATTTAAAACGTTGCTTCAAGACGTATGCAACCATATGCCTTTCTGAACTCATTATGGGAAATGATACGTCAATATGCAAAATAAGACCAGGAAAATATGTTATGATAAGTGACAGAAGATAGATTGGACAGGTGATGTGAACAATGCAATGGGACGCAATGCTTGCACCGTATGAACAGGCAGTGGAAGAACTGAAGATTAAATTAAAAGGCATACGCAAACAGTTTGAGTTTGATGCAAAGCATTCACCGATTGAATTTATAACTGGGCGTGTCAAACCAGTGCCAAGCGTTTTAGAAAAAGCTGAAGCTAAACGAATACCGCTTGACCGGCTTGAGGAACTGCAGGATATTGCGGGTGTCCGTGTTGTTTGCCCATTTGTTGGTGATATTTATACAATAGTCGAGATGATTCGCTCACGTGAAGACTTAACCATCAGTGAGGAAAAGGATTACGTGTCACATAAAAAAGAAAGCGGTTATCGCTCGTACCATATGATTATTGACTATCCTGTCGAAACAATTCAAGGTGTTAAAATTGTTATTGCTGAAATTCAGATCCGTACCCTGGCCATGAATTTCTGGGCAACAAATGAGCACTCTTTAAACTATAAATATAAAGGGAATATCCCATCTGATATTAAAGCCAGACTAAAACGTGCTGCAGAGGCAGCATTTAAGCTTGACGAAGAAATGTCCATCATTAAGAATGAAGTACAGGAAGCAAAACGAATGTTTTACCGGAAATGAGGAGGACAGCTATTGAAATTTGCGATTGTATCGAAAGGCGATGAACGCTCCAATAAAATTCAGGCAACCATCAAGCAATATCTAACGGATTTCGATTTGGATTACGATGAAGCAAGTCCTGATCTGGTCATTTCAATTGGCGGTGATGGTACGTTTCTGGAAGCATTTCATCAATATATTGATTGTCTCCATTACACCTCATTTATAGGGGTGCATACTGGTCATTTAGGCTTTTATGCGGACTGGACATCGGATGAAGTCGAAAAACTGATTATCGAAATTGCCAAAACGCCTTTTCAAGTGGTGGAATACCCGTTGCTTGAAGTTGTCATACGGGATGAAGATGGAGGCGAAGAAGACCGCTTTTTGGCCCTGAATGAATCGACAATCAAGACAGCTGAAGGTTCAGTTGTCTTCGATGTGGAAATTAAAGGCTCCCACTTTGAAACGTTTAGAGGCGATGGGCTGTGTGTGTCCACACCATCTGGGAGCACAGCTTACAATAAAGCGCTGGGTGGCGGCATTATCCATCCGTCACTCGAAGCATTTCAGTTAACTGAAATGGCTTCCATCAATAATCGGATGTTCCGCACGATTGGTTCACCGCTTATTTTGCCAAAGCATCATACATGTATGCTGAGACCTATCGGCAGTAAAAAGACATTCTTAATTGCAGTGGATCATTTTGCGAAGACTTATTCCCATGTGAAATCCATTCAATTCCGGGTTGCGGAAGAACAAATACGGTTTGCCCGGTTCAGGCCATTTCCCTTTTGGGACAGGGTGCGTGATTCATTTGTTACAGATGATAATGTTTGATAGGGACATGTTTAAGGATGGTGCTGCAGCATGAACTGGATAATCACCGCACAGCATGAAGGATTGATGGTACGAACTTATTTGCAGCGGGAGAAGCGATTTTCCAAACGGCTGCTAAAACAAGTGATCCATGGTGGTACCATCCAGGTGAATCATGCCACAACAACAGCAAGACATATTCTGAAAGACGGTGATGTGCTCAGCATCCGTTTGCCGGAAGAGAAAAAAGGTGCTATGATGACACCGGAAAAGATGCCGCTGGCTATTCTATATGAAGACGATGCGGTTCTCGTCCTTAACAAACCTGCTGGGAGAGCGTCCATTCCATCGATCAATCATTCGAGCGGAACCATGGCAAATGGTGTTTTGGCCTATTATGCGGAGAAAGGGTTGCCTTACACTTTCCATATCGTGACCAGACTTGATCGGAATACATCTGGCGTTATGCTGGTGGCAAAACATAGCTGGAGCCATTCACTTTTAGCGGAAGCACAGCGAAACGGCGTTGTGGAACCGACTTATTATACCATCATCGAAGGCCATCTGAAGCAAAAACAGGGCAGTATCAGTGCGCCCATAGGTCGCAAGGATGGCTCAATAATTGAGCGGACGGTCAGAAGTGATGGCAAAAAGGCTCTGACACATTACCAGGTTGTTAAGGAGACCACGGAGCATACATGCGTTCTCGTCAGGTTGGTGACAGGACGCACCCATCAAATCAGAGTCCATTTTGCACATATGGGGCATCCGATCGCCGGAGATGATTTATACGGCGGGGCTCTTTCTTTTTTTAAACGCCAAGCGCTGCATTGTTATCAATTAACATTTGTACACCCAGTGTCAAGTGAGCGCATGACGTTTAACGCTGAACTGGCGGATGATCTGCAATTCCCGTGTTAATCTGTGACAAGAAATCAGACACCATAGTGGCAATTGACGTTGTTGATAATCGTCCAGCTGGTGTCATACAACACCGAGAAAGGTTGTGCTCATATGGACAATAACGACAATGAAACAATCCTGGCAGAGGAATTGCAGCAGTCTGTTAAACATGACGATATGCAGGCTTTCCGCACCGCATTTTTCGATTTGCATCCTTATGATCAGGCCTCTTTTTTTACTGAACAGCCCAAAACCGTTCGCTTGCAAGTTTATACATATTTATCTCCAGAAGAAACAGCAGATTTTATAGAGCACATTGATCTGGCTGATATTCGACCGCTTGTCAGAGAAATGGACCCGCGCTTTGCTGCTATGGTGATAGCGGAAATGGCCACAGATGATGCGGTCGACATATTAAATGAACTGGAAAAAGATGTTGTTGTCAGCCTGCTGACCATCATGGATCAAAAAAGTTCTGCGGCGATTAAAGAGCTGCTTCATTATGAAGAAAAAACGGCTGGCAGTATTATGACCACCGAATATATTGCCATCGACGAATCTAAAACCGTGAATGAGACAATGGCTTATCTCCGGGCTGAGGCGCCTGAAGCGGAGACTATTTATTACTTGTACGTCGTTGACGAGGATAAGCACATTGCTGGTGTTTTATCACTGCGGGATCTGATTGTGGCAGAAGCGGATGTCCGGGTTGACCAGTTAATGAATGAAAGTATCTATGCGGTATCAGTCGCAGAGGATCAGGAAGACGTGGCGCAGATGATTCGTGATTACGATTTTCTGGCACTGCCTGTCGTTGATTTTCAAAATCATTTGCTTGGTATTATTACAGTCGATGATATTTTAGATGTGATGCATGAAGAAGCCGGTGAGGATTATTCGATGCTGGCTGGTGTATCCGAAATGGACCGATCAAAGGATGGTGTACTGAAATCAGCCAAAAAACGTTTGCCATGGCTTATCATTCTTTTATTTTTAGGAATGCTGACCGCCAGCCTGATTGGCCAGTTTGAGGATGCACTTGAAAAAGTAGCCGTGCTTGCTGTTTTCATACCGCTGATTGCTGATATGGGCGGGAATACAGGAACTCAGGCCCTGGCCATTGCTGTGCGCGGTATTACAACAGGAGAATACGGCAAGCAGGGAAAAATGAACCTTATTTTACGTGAGACAGGCATTGGCCTGATTAATGGGCTGGTTTGCGGTCCGATTATTGCTGTCATTGTTTATTTCTGGCATGATAATCTTGTTCTCGGTCTCCTGGTCGGATTATCGATTGCCTCAACACTGCTGGTGGCGACACTGGCAGGAGCGCTTGTTCCGCTTCTCATGCATCGATTGCACATTGATCCGGCTGTCGCTTCCGGCCCATTTATCACAACCATTAATGATATTATTTCTATTATGATCTACTTTGGAATGGCAACGTTATTTATGCAGTATTTAATTTAAAGTCAGGCTTAATCAAGCTGCCCGGTGGCTGCTGATTAAGCCTGTATTATGTTTGAAAATAATGGATGCTATAAGCAGGCAGACACACAAAGAAAACAGTTCTCATATAATGGGGTGATGAATGGTTAAAAAGGAGCTGATAGCAATGGCTAAAAAAGAGGCGAGAAATCCATTACTTTATATTCAGCAGCCGGGTATCAAACCACCAGAAGCAACCATGCAAAGTCATTACAGGACCCCCAAAAAAGAGAATCAGACCGAGTCTAAAAAAGTTAAGACACACCCGTTTAGCCGAAATTATTTTGAACATAAACAAGACATATATGAAGAGGCGGAAGAGGCGGATGTTCAGAGGGCTGAGCCAAGCGGCGAATTCCTTGATGACAACGACCAGCCAATTGATGAGCCTGCAGAAGATCAAGCGCGCAAAAAGCGGTTCAGGGATATGGACTTGGAAGAACGGATCAATTATTTTCTGGTGACGCCTGACCATGTCCCGGCTATGCGGGCTGAAGTTAAAACAGAGGATCAGAACTATCGTGGAAAGATTGTGGATTATCAGGATGCGACCGTCTATATGCGTGTGGGAAGGCGGCCAAAGCTGACAGAAATCCCGTTTGATACAGTTACAGAAATTCGTTTGATTGGCTTCTAGTGTCCATTTAATATGTGAAAATAAAATAAATAAAAACGGCACTCACCATTGAGGTAAGTGCCGTTTTTATTCATTACCTGAACGCGTTAATTGCTGGCAGGCATGTGACATGGCAAAAGCAGTCTAGATCTACAGTGATGCAAATGCCTGTGGCACACAAATGCTTCGTATATTGGTGGATTGGATCATGCGGTGATTCATTGTCATCATGTGGGTCGCGCAATAGTTCAACGACGGCACAGCAATTTTCGTCGATCTTTTTGACGCGGAAGTAAAAACTTGATGTCATGTTACTGACGTCATTCGGATTCGCACCATAACCTTTAAACGGCTCGCAGCCATCCCCGCAATAGAGTATAACGGGTACTGTATCCAGGCCATTGTTGCCGCCACCTCCATCTGACTCACCAAGAAGATCGTTTATAGACTTTTCACAGCTGGTGGAGCAGCAATTCTCGACGACATCCTGCTGGGCATCCTCAATTTCTTTTAGTACATCGCAGACACAGTTACCTGAACGATGGTCTTTTCCACATCCCATGAACGATTACCCCTTTCATGTTTTATTGACTTGATGTCTCTAATAGAGTATGTGCGGATGGGTATATGGTGTGGGCACTTGTCTCACCAGCATAAAAATATTCGGGCGGAGGTCGATTCGTGAACGTAAAAGGTGGATGGATTCAGTTAGCGGCGGGAATATAAGTCTGTACATTCAGACTTATTTATGCATAGACTAATAGCAATCATCTCATTTGAACTTTGTGTTGAAGCAAAAAGTTAGATTTTTGCGTGAATAGTGGAATATTTTGTACGCACAACGGGTATAGATAAGTAAGAACACATTTGAGGATGTGCAGAAAGGGGGGGGACGGATTATGGGTTATATACTGCCAGTGAATCATGATCAGTATTATAATTATCAAAGGCGTTCCATCAGAGAAGAGCAGAATCCCTTCCACATCGAAAAGCCAGCCAGGATCATTCTGAAAAAACTTAATCGTCAGGATTGGCAGTGGCGTTCGGATACCTATAGAACAGACAACCAGACTGCTTTAGAATTGAGACGACCTGGTCTGCCTGAAGCTGCTGAATTATATGGCCAATTGACCGGTAAAGGCCGGGAATTTAATCAATCTGTATAGAGAAGAGCGAACAGCGGGAGAACAAGAGTTGCAGAAGGAGGGTGGTAACCGCAGACGCCCTTCTTTATGCATTAGGTGCTCTTTTGATCATGATAAAGCGTTACAAACAGTTTTTGCTGGTTATCCTGCCACTCAGCATAAAAAACGTCGTCAATGGCCTGAATGTTTTGCCTGTGCAATTCATTTTCCAGCCATGTTTTTGTTAATTTCGCTTCTTCTAGATTGTCCCACACGATTTCGCCATCACTAATGACTGTTCTGCCAATTTTTACAGGCGTTGGCGTGACATTGAGATCAGCATTCGTGGGTGTCTGATAATCCGGTTTTTTCAATACAGAAATCGTGCCGTCCACTTCAAGAACAGCATACTCCACTTCTTCAACTGAAAAGACATCTTTAGAACGCAGCAAGTGCTGCAATTCATTAAGATTCAGCCGATTTTTCTTCAGAATATCATGGATAAGGAGACCTTTATGGATAACGAGAGAAGGCCGGCCTTCCATGACCGCTCGTGACCCTTTGAATTTCAGGGTGGTCTTTTCTGTAATGTACAGCAATAATCCCCATAGAACGACTAAAAAGGCGATTTCAGTTATCCCGGAATTTTTGTCAAATAAGGCGTTGCCAACAAGTTCCCCCAAGATAATAGCTGAAATAAAATCAAATGGCGTCAGAGCGGAAATCTGCGTTTTACCAAGGGCTTTTACCAACACGAATAAGGCAAAGAAACCAAAAACGGTATCAACGAGCATCAATAAGTATTTCAAGAACATTACCTCCTTCTGTAGGTAGTGTAACCATGATGGCATATGTCATACAGGAAGTAGAGGTGGTATTTGTTCTTAAAAAAATAGGCTGGGACAAACGTGCGAACCACTTGCGTGACTGAACCGCTCCGGAAATAGACGTCACTTTCCGCGGGCGGCTGGTGAGCCTTCTCGTGCTCGTCGCGTTAAAAGCTTTTTCGATGTAGCCTACGCTCCTCGCAGGTTGCAGCTTATTCGGCGAAGCTTTGCGCTGCGCTTGGCGCGCTCCGGGGTTTCACCTATCCTTTGCTCCCGCAGGAATCTCCGTCTTTTCCTCCGCTGAATCGGAGTATTGTTCGACGCTTGAGTTAGTCGCTTTCGTTATGTCCCAGCCTCAGTTAGCTCAATTGTTTGGACATGGCAACATGCGGAATGCCCGCTTCCATGAATTCTTCCGATATTGCATGATAGCCCAGTCTCTTATAAAAATGAATCGCATGTGTCTGAGCATTTAGTTGTGCTTCAGTATAACCTGCATTCTTTATGATCGTTTCCATCGCCTGGATCATCTGCGTTCCGAGGGATTGTCCGCGCTGCTGTTTAAGAACACAGATTCGTTCCAATTTGCCCAGGCTGTCAGCAAATCGGACACGGCCCACGGCAACGGGGCTGCCAGCATCATAGCCGAGCAAATGGATGGCCTCTTCATCATAGGCATCGATTTCTTCATCTGCCGGCACTTGCTGCTCGTCAACGAATACCGTTGTGCGAACAGCGAAAGCTTGCTGTTTTTCTTCCGCTGTTTCCACTACTTTGACGTTCATACAAATTCCTTACCAAATATAAAGGATTCATGAACATTCCAAATGCCATTATCGAGCTGATAGACCAAATGGAAGCGGTCAATCTTATCGGTGAGCTGAATATCTTTCATGCTGAGACTGCCATAAACATCTGAATATTCATCCTGGGAAAGATCCTGCGCCATTGTAATATGCGGAACAAATGAATACGTACGATTGTCCGGGAATTTGCCTGATTGCATTTTTTCCGCTAAGTCATACAAAGGCTGAACCGGTTCAACTTTTAAATAGATTGTGTTGGTAACCGGGGCAAAGGTGCTCACCTTATTGACGGTTAAGTCAAACGGTTTGGTTTCATTCGCGATATACTTTAATTCGGTTATCAATTCTGTGATTTTAGCAT
The DNA here is from genome assembly GCF_042666895.1 of Lentibacillus kimchii. Classification (GTDB taxonomy): domain Bacteria; phylum Bacillota; class Bacilli; order Bacillales; family Amphibacillaceae; genus Lentibacillus; species Lentibacillus kimchii. Next base: position 65,870 of record NZ_JBHTGR010000005.1, on the reverse strand, counting down.
CGTCAGTATCAAATGCTTCTTTTAAGGTGAGATGAGGCGGAATCAGTGTATAGTGCGGATCATAACGTTTTCTGTAAGCATTAATTTCATCTTGAACCGGTTTTGAAGGAAATATAACAATACCGTAGTGCATGAAAAAACCTCCTCATTGTAATAACTGTGTTGCGTATTTTATAAACAGTTATGCACCCTAATTATAACAAACATAAAATTAATCTAAAATTAAAATGCGGTAAAATTTTAAATAGGCCCTAATATATTGGCAAATGCTTGTCTTAAATCATGCTGCCAATAGCCCCATGTATGGCGGCCATTTTCCAGTTCATGATAGGTGTTATCAACATGGGAAGTCTGCAGCAGATTATGAAGTTCACGGTTAGATGTTAAGAAGTCCTTTATATCGCCGTCGGTTGTTTCAACAGCAGTTTCTTCCGTGCCAATGGAGTGGTAAACAGCAATACTGGAAATGGCTTTTGCAGTTTTGACAGCATCTAAAACTGACTGATCCACGTAGGGCGATTGCATGATCACCTTGCCAAACGTATGCGGATACGTCAGGGCTGTCATCAAAGCTTGAGATCCTCCCAGTGAGTCGCCAGCCAGTGTTCGTGCATGGGCCATATAGAGGGAAGGAAAGCTGTCATCAAGATATGGAACCACCTCAAGGGCAAGAAATTTTCTGTAAGCGCGGCTTTGCTGGCCTTGCGGATGGTATTTTTCCCGGCGGTCCCATTTGTCGCTGTAATGGATTCCGACTAAAATGGTACCAGTTATAGCACCTTGTTCCTGCAGTTCGTCACACCACGTTGCAGCTCGTCCCATCTGATAATAATCATTTCCGTCCTGCATAATACAGAACTGATATTTGTACAGCGGTGAAAAGGCTTCCGGCTGATATATTTTCAGAGTCATTGTTTCCTGCAGATACTGACTGTGGAGCTGTTTTTCGGTCATGGTTCCTTTGTGTCTGATAATGACCACCTCGCTTGAGTGTGATTTGGGTTAAAACGTGATCGACTCAAGTTTATCATGTTTGGCTTCGATGTGTGACCTTTTAATCACCGGATCTGCTGTCAAAGCAGCGATGTTATATTTTTGACAGTCAAGGCAAATACTAATGGCCAAAAACAAGGTGAGGTGAGGATTCAGATGCTTTGGCTGATTGGAAAAACCGTTTTTCTATATTTTATTGTCATTATTATTATTCGCTTATTGGGAAAGTCAGCATTTGCCCAATTAACTGCACATGATATGGCTGGCATTTTTTTTGTGATTACGATTGCGTCCGGGCCAATAGTCACTGATCATTTTGGCCATACAATAACGGCTCTGGTGACGGTCAGTCTTGTCCATATTGGTATTTCCAGGTTAATGCTGCTCAATCGTCTAAAAAAACTTTTTATTGGCGAACCGGCAATTGTGATTAAACATGGCAATCTGGTCAAGGAAAACTTACAACATTTTCATATCACGCTGTCTGAATTGTTATCCGAATTAAGGGAAAAAGGCTATCCTGATATCGCATCAATCGATTATGCGATTATTGAGCCGTATGGGGGTATAAGTATTGTGCCAAAGCAGGAAGTGAGACCTGTCACATCGGATCAGCTGAATCTTGCAGTAAGCTATCAGGGTCTTCCTATTACAGTGATCGTGGAAGGCAGCATTCAACAGCAAAATTTAACATTGATTAATCGAGATAAGCAGTGGCTGATGCATGAATTAGAAAAAGCGGGGTTTTCGGGTCCGGGAACTATATTCTACGGCGCTGTCCGGGAGTTCAATCATTCGCTGGTCATTGATGACGGAACAGGTGATACAGGTTAATAAGGGGTGAAAACCTGGAAAATGTGATGATTTTTTTAAATATGTGTGGAAATGACGTCTCCTAAGTTTTTTTGCGTTACATTATAATAGACACGGATTTAAAAGGAGGATACGCTCATGGAAACAGGCGGAAATGAAAAAGCACAGCGATTGCAGGGAATGCTGGAAGAAGCCTTAACCTCTGTAACTGAAAGATTAGACGTATTAGAGCAGGAAATCGCCTCTGTCCGAAAAGAACAGAAAGAACTGAAAGAAATGCTGGAACATAAGGAAGAATAGTGTATTGCCATATGCAAAAGACTGAGCCTGACTATCATCTGTGGGGAAGTTAGCGACACTTGAGCAGGATACTAACGAACTTTAGACTGATCCGGTAAAATTAAGACTGTTATGTCAATTATTGGAACAAGATGTCGAAATAAAAAGGCTTAGGGAGATGTTATAAAATGGTCAGCGATTTTTACCACGCTTTAACAACAAGACACTCATATTATGAATTGGATAAAAACATACAGATATCCGATGAAAAGATTCAAGAGATCGTTGAATTTGCTGTAGCGCATACACCGTCCGCTTTCAATTCCCAAACGGCCCGTCTGGTAGTTTTATTGGGAGATGAACATGATAAGTTATGGGCTATTACAACGGAAAGGCTAAAACGGGAAGTTGGCGATAACGATTTTTCGAACACCCAGAAGAAAATGGATGCTTTTCAAGCGGGTTATGGAACCGTGTTATTCTTTGAAGATCAATCGGTCGTTCAGCGCTTCCAGAATGATTTTGCACTGTATGCTGATAAATTTCCTATTTGGTCAAGTGAGGCATCCGGTATGCACCAGTTAGTGGTATGGACGGCACTTGAATCAGAAGGGCTGGGAGCATCCCTGCAGCATTATAACCCGCTTATTGATGATGAGGTGAAAGAAACATGGAACATTCCTGATCACTGGGCATTGCATGCGCAGATGCCATTTGGCAATCCCACATCTTCTGTGAGCAAGAAGGACATGCAGCCTATTGCAGATCGTGTGAAGGTTTATAAATAAGGCAGTATCTAAAATATGGTGTGATTTGCGTTATCTTTTGATGTCAATTAATACTGAGTCCTCCTTGGTTCTATCATGTCGGAGTCGACGCTTCGATATCCTGTAATACGATACCAAGGGGCTCATTTTTGTATTAAACCTCACATTTTTCCTTGCAGGAATGCTCCGCTAATTTTGATTCGTTTTAAGTTTGATAAGTCTCTGTCCCAGTCTTTTTTTACTAAGAGGGACTATCGTCATCTGCTTACAATAAAAACGCCTACACCCGTTGGGGCGCAAGCGTTCTGCGGTATGATTCCGAGTGGGCTCGAACCACCGACCTCATGCCTGTCAAGCATGCGCTCTCCCAGCTGAGCTACGGAATCGTATATGTATTAATTTGTCGACAGTTAATAATATAACTGATTTATGGTTAACTGTCAATGGTTTTCTTATTGCCCCCTCCTGATTGGAAATGTCTTGCAAAGTCAAAATAATTAATCTGCTTTATCATGTATTTTATGTTAATCTACTATTAGGAGGAAAGAAGTTCTTCCTAATCTGCTAGAGGAGGGATGCAGATGAAACGAAAAATTCTGGTTGCCTATGATGGTTCTGATTTAAGTCATGAAGCACTGAATGAGGCCAAACTGCAGGCAAAAGGCGTTCCCGAGACGGAGGTTTATGTACTTGCGGTGGTGACTCAGGCAGGACCGGCCACCAATGCAACAGCTGCAAGCAGCTTTGAAAAGGAAATTGCGGATAAGTTCCATACCAAAATGGAAAAGATCAAGAGCGATTTTGAACAAAGCAATATAACTGTGTATACGGATGTAACGATTGACGTTGACAAGCGTAACGCAGGTGAGCAAATTTGCTCGTACGCTCTTGAACATCAGGCTGACTTAATCATAGTTGGCAGCCGGGGGCTCGGAGACGTAAAAAAACTGTTTCTTGGCAGTGTAAGCAATCGTGTTGTGGAGCTGTCACAATGCCCGGTTCTGATTATAAAATAATGTGTCATTAAAAAAGCGGCGCTTAACTGCTCGGGGCAGTCAGGCGCCGCTTAAAATGTGTTCCAGCGTTTAACTGGCATTACTTGCAGTGGGTGTTGTGTTCCGGATCATATAATCAAATGCACCTAAAGCGGCTGTTGCACCGGAACCCATAGAAATGATGATCTGTTTATAGGTCGTGTCGGTGCAATCGCCGGCAGCAAAAATCCCAGGAACATTTGTCGCACCTTGTTTATCAACGGCAAGCTCACCGTACTGGTTTTTTTCAATTGAGTCATCAAGCCATTCAGTATTTGGCAACAGTCCGATCTGAACAAAAACACCTTCAACGTCCAACTGATGGGATTCCTCAGTTTCACGATCAACGTAAGTCAGACCATTGACTGTTTCGTCACCGGTGATTTCGGTTGTCTGTGCATTTTTAATCACGGACACATTCGACATGCTGTTCAAACGATCCTGGAGAACGGAATCAGCTTTTAATACTGACGAACGTTCAAGAAGCGTAACATGTTTAACGAGTCCGGCAAGATCAATGGCTGCCTCTACACCGGAATTGCCGCCGCCGATCACTGCAACAGGTTTTCCTTCAAATAAAGGCCCGTCACAGTGTGGACAGTAGGCAACACCCTTGTTTCTGAATGCTTCTTCACCAGGGACATCGATTTGACGCCAGCGGGCTCCTGTCGCCAGGATGGCCGTTTTGCTTTCGAGAACAGCGCCATTTTCCAGCTCAACCTCAATGAAGTTGTCTTTTCTTTCGAGACGTTTAGCATTTTGCTGAGCCATGACGTCCACCTTATAATCAGAAACATGGTTTTCAAGATTAGCAGCTAAGTTAGGGCCATCTGTCTGTTTAACGCTAATGAAGTTTTCAATCGTATTCGTATCGAGAACCTGGCCGCCAACACGATCGGTTAAGATGCCAGTGCGGATGCCTTTACGGGCAGCATAAATGGCAGCGCTGCCCCCAGCTGAGCCGCCGCCGACAACAAGCACATCGAAAGGATCCTTATCAGCAAACTCTGATGCGTCTGCACCACTTCCCAGTTTTGTCAGGATTTCTTCAAGTTCCATGCGGCCGCTGCCCCATTCTTCGCCGTTTAAGAAGATAGTCGGAACGCCCATGATGTTATTCTGGTCAACTTCATCCTGATAAGCTCCGCCTTCAATCATGGTATGCGAAATATTGGGGTTCAGCACACTCATAATATTTAACGCCTGAACAACAACCGGGCAATTATGGCAGCTGAGACTGACATACGTTTCAAAATGATAGGTGCCTTCCATGTTTTTGATCCGGTCAATAACGCTCTGCTCTTCTTTTGGAGAACGTCCGCTTGCCTGAATCAGCGCGAGTACAAGTGATGTGAATTCATGTCCAAAAGGGACGCCGGCAAATGTGATGCCAGTGTCCTCATCGGCACGATTAACGCTGAAACTAGGGGTTCTCTTCAGTGCTACTTTCTCGATTGTGATTCTGGAAGACATGGAAGACAGCTCGTCCACCAATTCCTGCATTTGTTTAGATACATCATCAGAACCGATGCTGACTTTTAGTACTAAATCGCCTTCTAGAAGCTGCAGATATTGCTCTAATTGTGATTTAATTTCAGCGTTTAGCATAATTATCGTACTCCTTAGATTTTACCTACGAGATCAAGGCTTGGTTCAAGCGTCTCGTCGCCTTCTTTCCATTTAGCTGGGCAAACTTCACCAGGGTTTTTCCGGACATATTGGGCAGCTTTGATTTTATCAATCAGCGTGCTCGCATCACGGCCGATGCCGTCAGCATTAATTTCCATAGTCTGAACAATACCATCCGGATCGATGATGAAGGTACCACGATCGGCAACGCCCTGATCTTCAATGAGAACATCGAAATTACGAGCGATTTGATGAGAAGGATCACCAATCATGGTGTATTCAATTTTGTTAATCGCTTCAGAATGATCATGCCATGCTTTGTGAACAAAATGGCTGTCAGTAGAAACAGAATAGACTTCTACGCCAAGTTCTTGCAGTTTAGCATATTGATCCTGCAAATCTTCAAGCTCAGTTGGGCAGACAAATGAGAAGTCCGCTGGATAAAAGCAAACAATACTCCAGTGCCCTTTTAGATTTTCTTCATTTACGTCGATAAAATCACTGCCTGGCTGATAAGCCTGAGCCTGGAATGGTTCTATTTCTTTGCCGATTAATGACATAGTATAGCCTCCTCAGTGTTGTTTGTAATTTTTATTACATAACTATTATTACATATATCTTAATTAATTTCAGCAGATGAAGCGTAAAATTTTGTGAACGGTGTCGACTATTAGGATTGACATAGACGTTTTAGTCTATACGTATTTAAAGTCAGTCGAAAATTGTTTAAGCTTTTGGCTACTATGTTATAATAAAATTATTTGCATCGAGTCTTAATGAAATAGGTGACGACTGTTGAAGATAGGAATTGATAAAGTTGGATTTTTTGCACCCCACTTATATTTGGATATGAGAAAATTGGCTGACAGCCGGGGGGTGGATCCGGATAAGTTTACGATCGGAATTGGTCAGGACAGAATGGCGATTGCTCCCATCACACAGGACGCGGTGACATTAGCTGCGAATGCCGCACTGAATATATTGACCGAAGCGGATAAACAGGCAATTGACTTTGTTATCTTTGGAACGGAGACGGGCGTTGATAATTCCAAGTCAGCAGCCGTTTATGTCCATGAACTGCTGGGACTCAATCCGTATGCCCGGGCGATTGAGGTGAAGCAGGCCTGCTACGGAGCAACAGCTGGTATTCAAATGGCTAAAGGGCATATTACACTGAATCCGGACAGTAAAGTGCTTGTGTTGGGGTCTGACATTGCACGATACGGCTTAAACACTGCAGGTGAGGCGACACAGGGAGCTGGCGCAGCAGCTATGCTGATCAGTGCTGACCCGCATATCCTGGCGCTGGAAGATGAGAGTGTCTACTTCACGTCTGACATTATGGATTTCTGGCGTCCGCTATATTCGGATAATGCTTTTGCAGATGGTAAATTGTCCAATGAGCAATACATAGCCTTCTTTTCGACTGTATGGGAAAAATACAGGGCAAAGACAGGGGTGACCCTGAATGATTTTGCTGCGATGTGCTATCATTTGCCATATACAAAACTGGGATACAAAGCCCTGAAAACGATTTTGGATGAGGTGTCCGAAGAAAAGCAGGAACAGCTGCTAGCCCGTTATGAGCAAAGCACTCGTTACAACCGGAATATCGGTAATATTTATACGGGGGCATTATATTTGAGTTTGTTGTCGTTGCTTGAGAACACAGATAATCTGCAAGCGGGTGACCGGATTGGCATGTTCAGTTATGGTTCAGGGGCTGTCGGTGAATTTTTTGCTGGTATACTGCAGCCTGGCTATCAGGATCATTTGTACACACAACAGCATCAGCAGCTGTTTTCCAGCCGATCTGAAGTGACGATTCCGGAATATGAGTCAATTTTTGAAAAGACACTCCCAAAAGACGGGTCAACAGTTGAACTGCCTGTCGCTAACGATCCCGCTGTGATTTGTCTGGCCGGTGTGGCTGAGGATAAACGGCACTATATTAATAAAGAGTCTGAACGTTAACGAACCGAGCGCGACTCATTTTATTTGTGTGCAGGAGACATGCTAATAATGGATGATATAATGAAAGCAACTGACCTGAAAACAAAACAATTTGATAAAGCATTGGATGATATCCTGGATTTGTTTAACAATTGCGTCCTGTATGACGGAGGATCGTGACGAATGATTATACAGGCTGTTCGCTTGTTTTCCCGGATAACGATCGTTAAACTGCAGTTATCGAGACAGGTCAGGAGGGGTCATGTTGAAAAGTGTTATCGTTAAGCAGAAGGAAGACGGAAATATATTGGCAACGACTGACAACCCGGCACCGGAAATGGGACCGGAGGATTTACTGGTTAAGGTGCATCATGCAGCAGTGAATCGGACCGATATCCTGAACAAAAAAGGGAAGGTAAATTACGCAGTCAATCCCATTTTGGGTGTCGAAGCTGCAGGAACGGTTGTCGATGCAAATGGCAGCCGGTCATTCTCTGAAGGTGACAGGGTGATGGGGCTTGTCAATGGCGGCGGATATGCCGAATATGCCGTGATGCCGGCTGATCGCGCGATGCCCATTCCTCAATCATTATCGTTTGCTGAAGCAGCTGCCATTCCGGAAGTTTTTCTCACAGCTTATCAAACACTGTTCTGGATTGCTGAATTAAAGTACCAGGAGACGGTCTTAATTCATGCAGGTGCCAGTGGTGTCGGGACTGCTGCTATTCAATTAGCTAAACAACTTCGTGATGCGCAGGTGATTGTGACAGCTGGTTCAGAGGAAAAACTGCAATTTTGCCGCGAACTTGGCGCAGATGTCCTGATTAATTATAAGGAACAATCATTTGCGGATGCTGTACAGGAAGCAACCAACGCACAAGGCGTGGATGTGATTCTTGATTTCGTCGGTGCCCGCTACTGGGACAAGAACCTGGCAAGCATTAAAGAAGGCGGCCGCTGGGTATTGATTGGTGTTCTCGGTGGCAGCGAGCTGTCAAGTGCCGATTTAATGCCGCTTATGTCTAAATACGTTCAGCTTACGGGGACGTTGCTGACGCCGAGAAGTGATGCTTATAAGGCTGAACTGAGCAAGGAATTTACCAGAGTGGTGACAAATGAGCTTGAGCGGGGCAGCATTCGCCCGGTTATTGACCGCATTTTTCCAATTGATGAGGCGAATGAAGCTCACGAGTATATGGAAACCAACAGCAATATCGGAAAGATCATTCTTGAGGTGATTTCCGGAGAAGCTTAACAGCACTTAGCGTTTAAAAAACCTTAAGGCCTGTGCGGCAGGTCTTAAGGTTTTTTATAATGATATGAGAACATATGTTTGATAACAGCTGGCGGTCATGTTACTTTGGGATCAAATGTTCTTGTGTAAAGGTGATGCTTATGAATCGTTTGCTGCAAAGGGCCGTACAAACTGGAAATAAGTTCGAAATCATTTATCTTGATGCCCGCAATCACGTGAGTCAGCGAATCATCCGTGTGCACGGCGTTCAAGGGACAGCAGTCACGGCGTTCTGTTTCACACGACGGCGAATCAGAACGTTCAAACAGGACAGAATTTTATCGATCAGACCTATCAGACATTGGGCTTATGGTGCATAAACTTATGGAAAAAGACAATTTTTACGACAGCAGCTTTTTATCTTTAATTTGATACCTGTCTCTCTCCTCTGCTATAGTACGTTCCTTTATCACTATTAAAAGTGATTGGCATGTTAACGCCCAGCCAATCATACGCTTGTATCAATATGCCAAAACATGCTGACAGGACACTGCAGGACATTTAATATAGTTTATTTGCGCGCGTAAATAAATGCATAGGAGGGCTTTTTTGTTAAAACAAGGACGCAAATGGCTCATTGCTGGTGTTGCAGGTATCGGGCTGATTAGCTTGCTGGGTGCTTGTGGTTCTGACGACTCGGAAGCTTCTGGTGAATTGAAGGACACGTATACAGTGGCCACTGACTCCTCGTTTGTTCCTTTTGAATTTGAAGAGGACGGTGAGTATGTCGGGTTTGATATCGATTTAATTAATGCTGTCGCTGATGAGGTCGGATTTGATATTGAATTGGAAGTAACGAATTTTGATGGTATCATTCCAGGTCTGCAGACAGGCTCGTTTGATATGGCGGTTGCCGGCATCGGGATCACTGACGAGCGCAAGAAGAAGATTGATTACAGTGACCCATATTATGAATCAGGTCTGGCTATTGGTGTGGCAGCTGACAATGAGTCGATTAATGGTCTTGGCGATCTTGAAGGTAAATCAATTGCGACACGCCTTGGTTCGACAAGTGCGGACTTTATCAAAAGCAGTATTGATGATGCTGATCCCCAGCAATATGAACAGCTGGACCAGGCCTATTTGTCTGTAGAAAACGGTCGTGATGATGCCGTTCTGTATGATGCTCCAAACGTTAATTATTATATTCAGACAACAGGCGACGATCTAAAAGTTGTCGGTGACTTATATCAAGCTGAAGATTATGCTATTGCAATATCTGAAGGACAGGAAAAGCTAGTGACTGCTGTTAATGACGCCCTGGAAACAATAAAGGAGAACGGTACTTATGATGAGATTTACGAAGAGTGGTTTGGCAAAAGTCCTGAATAAATAAGTGAAAACGTGTTTTTAAAACTGGAGCAAACTAAGACTTATCCCCCGCGCAGGAAGTAGTGATAGGTCTTAGTTTTTCTTATTTTGAAGCAAATTTTCAGAAGAGGTGGTCACATGATAGGAAGATTCAACTGGGCCGGGGTGGTTGATTTTTTACCGCAGCTGCTGACCGGACTGCTGTATACATTACTGATATCTGTTGTTGGCCTTGTTATCGGATTTATATTAGGCGGTTTATTTGGAATGGGACGGATTGCGGCTAACAAGTTCGTACGGAGTGTTTCGGTCGTGTTCATCGAAGTGATACGCGGAACGCCTGTTCTTGTTCAGGCTATTTGGATTTACTACGCTCTGCCGCTCATTATTGGTTTTGAGTTAGGTTCTGTTACAGCCGGTATTATTGTTATTGCACTGAATTCAGGTGCCTATATTGCAGAAATTGTGCGCGGTGCTGTGCAGTCGATTGATCCTGGTCAAATGGAGGCGGGACGTTCACTCGGACTTAATCATGGCCAGGCAATGCGTCATATTATCTGGCCACAGGCATTCAAGCGAATGATTCCTCCCCTTGGGAACCAGTTCATCATTAGTATTAAGGATACCTCACTTCTTTCAGTTATTCTTGTTCCAGAGCTGATTTTTCAGGGGCGTCTGATTGCCGCCAACCATTTTAATGCGGTGGAAATTTATACAACGGTAGCTGTCTTCTACCTAGCGGTTACACTGACATTGTCTTTTATTTTACAGCGAACTGAAAGGAGACTGGATATCTAATGATTCAGGTTACTGATCTGCATAAATCATTCGGGAACACTGACGTTTTAAAGGGAATTAATTGCGGGATTGATCCGTCAGAAGTTGTCTGTGTGATCGGCCCAAGTGGATCCGGGAAAAGCACATTTCTGCGCTGTTTAAATTTGCTGGAGTCCATTACGGCTGGTGAGGTTGTAGTAGATGGGCGCAGTTTGGCGGATCCGGCAACCGACATTAATCACGTCCGGGCTGAAGTGGGGATGGTTTTTCAGCAATTCAATCTTTTTCCGCATAAAAAAGTGATTGAAAATCTGATGCTTGCGCCTGTAAAAATACGCAAAATCAGTGAAAAAGAAGCACGTGAAAGGTGTCTGACGTTGCTGGAGAAGGTTGGTCTGGCCGACAAAGCTGACCAATATCCACAGCAATTGTCCGGCGGCCAGCAGCAGCGGGTTGCTATTGCAAGAGCATTGGCAATGGAGCCGAAAATGATGCTGTTTGATGAACCAACATCTGCATTGGATCCTGAATTAGTTGGTGAAGTGCTGGCTGTGATGAAACAGCTGGCAAACGAAGGTATGACGATGTTTGTTGTCACCCATGAAATGGGATTTGCCCGGGAAGTAGGTGACCGGGTCCTGTTTATGGACGATGGCATGATCGTTGAAGAGGGTATACCAGAAAAGATTTTTTCTGATCCGCAGTTAGAACGCACACAGGAATTTTTAAATAAAATTTTATAGCAATAGATGCTGAATTCGCCAAATAATGCTTGCTGCCAGTCTTCATGAAGATTGCCTGAGCAATGTGGCATCCTGCTGAAATTGAAAACGTCCGTTTATTTCCAACAATATGGGAGCATTTTTTACCTTAAGCCACTTATGTGCTCTTAGTGATAAGCCATTATGTTTAAACAACCGTCATGCTGATTAAACAGCTTTGACGCCTGCCGCTTTTTTGTTTATTCTTAATAGGAATGCTTTTTCAAAAAATTTGGAGGTGGAAGCATCTTAAACAGTAGTGATCAAGGCATGACTGTTACGAAGGAAAAGGAAGTGGATTTGGGTTTTCGCAAGCCCAGCAAGGAAGATGGAGCAAGCGTCTGGGAACTTATTAATCAGACGGGAGTTCTGGATCTTAATTCTTCCTACAGTTACCTCATGTGGTGCGAAATTTTTTCGGAGACATCTGTGGTGGTGGAACGTGATGAGAAGATTGTGGGCTTTATTTCGGGGTTTATTCATCCCGATGAGCCGGAGACATTATTCATCTGGCAAGTTGCTGTAGATGAATCGGAACGCGGCAGCGGCCTGGCTACACGCATGCTGTACCAGCTGCTTAAACGCGAAGGATGTGAAGAGGTCAATCACGTCGAGGCAACGGTCTCACCGTCGAACATCGCTTCTCAGCAGCTGTTTAAAGGACTTGCGAAAAAACTGCGTACCAAATGTTTAATTCATGACTACTTTACAGCCAATGATTTTCCGCGAGAAGGTCATGAGGATGAACGCTTGTTTAAGATCGGACCAATTCAAAAAGACAAAATAGAAGTGGAAGGGTGAAATGGTGACAACAACAGTAACTGAAACTGACAAAATGAAGTCGTTTGAAGAACTGGAGTCAACCGTCAGAAGTTACAGCCGGGGCTGGCCGACTGTTTTTGCAAAAGCGAAAGGCTATAAAATCTGGGATACAGACGATAACGAGTATATTGATTTTTTCGCAGGTGCTGGTGTCCTGAACTATGGACATAACGATGACAGCATGCAGGAAAAAATGATTGACTATATTCGAAATAACGGTATTCTTCATAGTCTTGATATGGGATCAACATCACGGAAGGAATTCCTGGAACGATTCAAGGAGGTTATTCTTGAACCCCGGAATCTTGACTATAAAGTTATGTTTCCCGGACCGACCGGAACGAATTCGGTGGAAAGTGCCCTAAAAATTGCCCGGAAAGTGACAGGGCGCGATACGGTCATCAGCTTTACAAACGCATTTCACGGTATGACGATTGGTTCGTTGTCTGTGACGGCCAATTCGTTTAAGCGCCACGGCGCCGGTATTCCGTTGCACCATGCTGTATCGATGCCCTTTGATAATTATATGGAAGATCAGGACTCAATCGCTTATCTGGAGCGGTTTTTGGAAGATGGGGGGAGCGGTGTAGCTCTTCCAGCAGCTATCATTCTGGAAACAGTCCAGGGTGAAGGCGGTATTAATGCGGCAAGAATGGACTGGTTGAAAAAAGTTGAAGAACTTTGTAAACGCTGGGACATATTGCTGATTATTGATGATGTTCAGGCAGGGTGCGGCCGAACAGGCACATTCTTCAGTTTTGAACCGGCCGGCATTGACCCGGACATTGTCTGCTTATCAAAATCAATTGGCGGTGCCGGTTTGCCAATGGCTCTGACACTGATCAAGCCAGAATTTGATCAATGGGGCCCTGGCGAGCATAATGGTACATTCCGCGGCAACAATCTGGCGTTCATCGGTGCCATTGAGGCTCTCGATTACTGGAAGACAGATGACTTCAGCCATGCAATTAAGGAAAAAGGATCTAGCCTGCACAAGGGAATTCAAGCGATTATTGACAAGTATCCTGAACTTAAAGCAACGCATCGCGGAAGAGGTCTTATGCAGGGGATCGCTGTTGCAAAGCCTGAACTGACGGATGTCATTTGTTCTGAAGCATTTCAGCGCGGTCTGATTATTGAAACGTCCGGGCCGCAGGATGAGGTTATTAAATTCCTCCCTCCGCTAATCATAGACGAAAAGGGTCTTCAGCAGGGTCTGAGCATCTTAGATGAGAGCATTAAAGCAGCCCTGAACCCATAAATACAGCAGGTGAAATCGAACTAAAGGAGGCACTATTAAATGATTGTCAAATCACTGAATGATTTGGTTGGCACCGATGATGAAACGTCTGATGAAAACTGGTCAAGCCGCCGGTTCATACTGAAACAAGACGGTGTCGGCTTCAGTATGAATGATACAATTATTAAAGCGGGCACTGAAAATTATTTCTGGTATAAGAATCACATCGAAGCGGTTTATTGTATTGAAGGCGAGGGCACAATCGAAAAGGTGCAGACTGGTGATGTTTATGACATTAAGCCAGGCACGATGTATCTTTTAGATGAACACGATAAGCATATTTTGCGTGCAACGTCGCAAATGCGTATGATCTGTGTGTTTAATCCGCCACTAGTCGGAAGAGAAACACATAATGAAGAAGGCTATTACCCGTTGTTAACGGAGTAAACGATAAGCTTCCAAAGGCCGGAGCAGTTTAATACTGCTCCGGGCTTTTTTTGTTCAGGCTATGTTACAGGCATACCATGTAAGATCCACGGTGCAGATAATTGGAATGGATGATTGTCCGGGAGCGTCTGAATGTTATCCTTCGTTAAATCTATCCATATGTAGGCAGTTTCATTTGTGTGCTGTTTCAGCTTCACATAGTCATGCCTGATTGTTTCCCACAAGCCTGGCTGAGAAGTGACATCCCGCCACGGGTAAACGACATGTAACAGATGATATTTTTTACGATCGTATTTTGTGATCACAAACCGTGTGCGATCATCGTTCTCATAAAAAGACCATTGGTTTAGGATATCATTTGAAAATAAATCGTCTGATGCGGGAAACGGATAAAAGCATTCATATGGAAAAATCGCTCCGGTTTGGATGTAAAGCTTGTCAATCCATTCGCGTTTGCGCGCTAAACGTGTGATAGGCTGCCAGGAATGAGAGCCTGATTCCAGAACGGTTGTATCCTCTGCCGTTGCACCATACAGCGGTAGGTATGGTGCCAGATTAAGGCGTTTTAATAGACGCCGGGCCGGTACATTATCTTCCTCTGTATTTGCTCCGATCCACCGAATGCCGGAAAGTTTCTGTGCCTCCTTCAAAACATAAGTTACTAATTCGGTCGCATAGCCGTTTCCACTGAATCGCTGGTCACTTCTTAGCCGTCCGAGCATTGCATAATGCTTGGCATAAATGGAATAGCCGCACAGGACGATCATTCGGCCATCTAGGAATAAACCGTATAAGCGATTGTCGCCTGTCGTAAGATCAGCAAAGATAGATGAAATATAGTCAGAATCCATACCGGTTTCCATAGCATCAAAGTATGAAAAATCGTTACTGCTTAGCAGGCGGATATCTTTGATCAAAGTGTCACACCCCTTTCTAATGACAGGTTACCATGCTTGATATGCCTGGAAAACTTGTTCGATTGTTTAATAAATATTCTGTGAAATGATTGTGATTTTCACCATCTGCTTTTATAATGGAAAGAACTTAATCGTGTAAATTAAAGGAGTGGTGACGGTTGCCGATCAATGTTTCAAAAGAATTGCCTGCGAGTGACGCATTAAAGCAGGAAAATATCTTTGTTATGGATGAAGACAGGGCTCAGACGCAGGATATCCGCCCTCTTAATATATTAATTTTAAATCTTATGCCGGAAAAAGAACGCACGGAACTGCAACTGCTCCGTTTGCTGGGCAATACACCGCTGCAGGTTAATATCTGTTTTCTGCAAACGGCAACACACCAGCCGACACATACAAGCGCCTATCATTTGGATAATTTTTATACGACATTTAACGATATAAAAACGCAACGGTTTGACGGATTGATCATTACAGGTGCTCCAGTGGAACAATTAGCCTTTGAAGATGTTACTTATTGGAATGAGCTCACAACAATTATGGACTGGGCCGAAAACAATGTAACGTCTGTCCTGCATATTTGCTGGGGTGCCCAGGCAAGTCTGTATTATCATTATGGCATTAGCAAATATGATCTGCCCGAGAAGTATGTTGGTATTTATAAGCACTATGTTCAAGATACGCGTGTGAAACTTATGCATGGCTTTGATGATATTTTCCATGCCCCACATTCACGATTTACCGGGGTGTCCAAACAAGCTGTTGAAGCCCATACCAATTTGACATTACTGGCAGCGTCTGAGGATGGGGCACCGTTTATCATCATATCTGACGATGCCCAAAACATTATGGTCACGGGTCATCTGGAGTATGATGCGACCACGCTTCGTGAGGAATATGAACGTGACCGGGCAAAAGGGGCAGCGACGCCATTGCCGGAAAATTATTTTCCCAATGATAATATAAATGAACAACCGCCGCATATGTGGCGTTCACACAGCCATTTATTATTCGCCAACTGGTTAAATTATTATGTTTATCAGGAAACGCCTTATGAATGGCATCAGAAAACGTGAAGTGACACTGCAGACCTTGTTTCAGGGTTTGCAGCTTTTTAATATAGACAAGTGCGAAAGATGATACCGTGGTTGCATATTATTTTTCACTTATTCACACGAGCAATGCTTTTTGTACTATAATAGATGATAAGAATGATTGATCGGAGGAGACAAGCCTATGAAACTATTCCATACGGCGGACTGGCATTTGGGTAAGCTCGTCCAGGGCGTGTACATGACAGGGGACCAGCGTTATGTGCTGGATCAGCTGTTGCAGGCCATTAAAGATGAAAAGCCTGATGCTGTGATTGTTGCTGGTGATTTATATGATCGTGCTGTACCGCCGACTGAAGCGGTGCATCTGCTGGATGATGTTTTAAGCAAAATTGTTCTTGACTTAGAAACACCTGTCCTGGCAGTGGCAGGCAATCATGACAGTCCGAGCCGTCTCAACTTCGGAACCACGATTATGAAACAGCATGGATTGCATATAGCAGGAACATTTACCGGAATTCCGGATCCCGTTAGTTTAAACGATGAACATGGACCGGTTCACTTCCATCTGATGCCCTACTGTGATCCGAGTATTGTCCGCACAAACCTGGAGGACGAAAGCATCCGTACCCATAACGACGCAACGGCGCGGGTTGTAAATGATCTCCAAGCGCAAATGGATCCAAATGCACGTCATGTTTACGTAGGCCACGCGTTTGTCACCCCCTACGGCGAGGAAGAAGAGAATACGAGTGATTCTGAGCGGCCGCTTTCAATTGGCGGAGCTGAGTACGTGGCTTCGCGTCTCTTTGCACCTTTTGATTATACAGCGCTTGGCCACTTGCACCATGCGCATCATGTTGCTCATGAAACGGTGCGGTATTCGGGTTCGATTCTCAAATATTCTATCTCTGAGGAGAATCAGTCAAAAGGTTTTTCCATTGTGGAGCTGGATGCTGACGGTCAGGTATCAATCGACAAACGCACCTTTATACCCGAGCGCGAGATGCGAACCGTTGAGGCGACGATGGATAACTTGCTGATGCATCCAGTTAATGATGACTATGTATTTGTCCGGCTGCTGGATCAGGCGCCTGTTCTATCACCTATGGAACGGATTAGATCTGTTTATCCCAATGCCATGCATGTGGAACGGAAAAACGACGGCTTTTCTGCGGTGACGGCAGATCAGCAACCGTCAGTGAACCGCAGCGATATGAGCACTGTGGATCTTTTTAGATCTTTTTATAAAGAAGTGAAAGGAACCGATGCCGGTGAGGAGACAGAAGCTATTTTTAAAGAAGCTTTAGACGACTTGCTGCAGACTGAAGATGATACCGGAATAGTCGGTCATTCTAACGAAAGGCTGACGGAGCAGACTTGACACAGAAAAGGGGAGACGCCGCTTGAAACCACTGACATTAACCATGACGGCATTCGGTCCGTATAAATCAACCGAAACCGTTGATTTCACTCAACTTAATCAGCATCGTCTGTTCATTATTTCAGGGAATACCGGTGCAGGCAAGACAACCATTTTTGATGGTATCTGTTTTGCTTTGTATGGAAGCGCCAGCGGATCGGACCGGGAAGATTATCGGATGCTCCGCAGTGATTTTGCTGATGATGATACACATACATCTGTTGAATTGACATTTTCCTTAAATGGTCACTATTATCGTATCCTGCGCCAGCTGGGGCATGTGAAGCAGGGCAATAAAACGCGGACTGGTGAGCGGTATGAGTTTTATGAACAAGTGGACGGAGCAGAATTCCCCTGTGTTGATCGGCAGATGGTCTCCGAAATCAATCAAAAAGTTGAAACACTTATTGGGCTTTCTCAGGATCAGTTCAAACAGATTGTCATGCTCCCACAAGGTGAATTCCGCAAACTATTAACCTCCGAAACAGAAAACAAAGAAGCTATTTTACGGCGGATTTTTAAAACGGAATCATATCAGCAATTAAACGACCGGCTTAAACAGAAAAAAGACACTATCCAGCAGACATTCTTGCAGGAAAAACAAATGCGCGATCATTATATTCAGACGATTTCTGCTTCACTGCCACAACGAGACAATTCGTTGCTGTTTCAGGTGCTCGCTGAGACGTATTATAATGTCAATCAGATCGTGGAGGGTCTGGATGAAGAGATTCAATTTTACCAGTATCAGATGGCAGCTGATCAGAAAAGGTACGAACAAGCCTATACAGCTCATCATAAGAAACAATCTGAATACCATACTGCAAAGGCCTTGAACGACCGCTTTCAGGAGCTGGAGCAGAAAAAAGCTGAACTGGCCGAATTGCAAGAGCAAACTTCAGCTATGAAAGTTCAGGAACAGAAACTTGAAGCGGCGGAGAAGGCCAGCCATCTCGAGCCATATGAAAAACAAACTGCTGACTGGCGGAAAGACGAGCAGGACAAGATGCAGGCTCTTGAACAGGCCCAGACTCGGAGTCAACAGGCTGAAACGCAGTTGGAACAAGCCAGGACTGTTTATAACCGTGAGGCAGACAACGAGACAAAACGCGAGGAAGTACGCAAGAAGCTGGACCGGCTGCAGGAGTTTTTGCCTGTGGTTCAGGAAATTGATGAGCGCAAACAGCAAGTGGAACGTTTGAAAAAGCAGGCCCAGCAGGCATCTGCTGACTTAGACCAGATGACCAAACAGGTGGAAGCAAAAAATTTATCAATTGAAAACGTGACGAAAACCATTCAAGAGATGGATCAGGCAGTCAGTCAATTACCGGAAAAACAGCAAGCATTGAACGATAAGCGCGATCAAATAAAGCTCGTTATGCAGTTTCTCGACTTGGAACAAACTCAGGCACAGCTGGACCGGGATGTGAAAACCTGCGAAGCTGCTTATCGTCATAAGAAAGAGCAGTATAACCGGCTGGAACAGGATTGGATGCACAATCAGGCGAGCGTTCTGGCTGCCCAGCTCCATGATGGTGAGGCATGTCCTGTGTGCGGCAGTCTTGAGCACCCGAATAAAGCGGACGGAAAAGGGGGAGCTGTGACCCAGGAGAAGCTCACTGCTTTGAAGCAGGAACTGGATAATCAAGACCGTGCATATCGTGACGCTGTAACCACGCAAAAATCCAACAGGATGCAGCTTGAGGACAAGCAGGAGACGCTCCAGCAATACCACATTCAGCCAGAAAATGCTTCTTCGGTGAAAGATACGCTGGAAACACAGGGGAAGCAGCTGAAACAGGACGTCGATGAACGTCTCAAGCAACAGGAAAAACTTCAGCAGGCTAAACAAACTTATACGAACGAAATTGAAGCAAAAAAACAGTTAGAGACAAAAAAAGAAGAGCTGGATAAATACCGGCAGGAACAAGAGACAGCCTATGAAAAGAAGAAGACTGCCTATGAAGAACAGATTAGCCGCATTCCCGAAGAAGTTCGTGTGTTATCGGAGCTGCAAAGACAAATTAATGAGCTAACGGCGCAGCAAACACGTTTGGAAAAAGCCTGGGAAGATGCACAGACACAGCTCCAGCAGGCAAAGGATGACGCGACAAAAGCAGCAGCTAATCTGACACATACGCAGTCGCAGCTCACAGAAACACAGCGCAGGCGGGAACAAGCGGAAACAGCTTTTCACACAGCCGTTGCGGATGCCGGTTTTGCATCTGAAGACACGTACCAAAAGGCTAAACTTTCAGAAGCTGACCGTTCAGAGTTAAAAACATCGATTCAGCAATTTAACGAAAAATTGTCAGCACTGAAACAAGTCGTCAGTGATTTGCAGGAGTCACTAAAAGGCAAACAAAAAGCCGATTTAGCTGTCATACAAACAGCGCTTGAGCAATGGAAAGAGGCCTATGAATCAGCGTTGAAGCAATTAAACATGTCCAAAGGCTATCATGAGGAAGCTGTGGATTTGCGAACACATATTGCAGAGACACATGAGCAGGTCGCTGCACGTGAGAAAGAATTGGCCACCGTCACGGATTTATATGATATACTGCGGGGACAAAACGAGGAAAAAATTTCATTTGAACGCTATTTGCAAATCGAATATCTGGAGCGGATCATTAAAGCAGCTAACGGGCGACTGAAAGGGCTGACAAACGGTCAATTTCAGTTGATGCGCAGTGACCGTCAGGAAACCCATGGCAGACAAAGTGGTCTCGCACTCGATATCTATGATGCTTATACAGGACAGACACGTGATGTCAAGACCTTATCAGGCGGTGAGAAGTTTAATGCCTCCTTATGTCTGGCACTGGGTATGTCGGATGTTATCCAGAGTTTTCAAGGAAGTGTTTCGATTGAAACGATGTTTATCGATGAAGGGTTTGGCTCGCTCGATGACGAATCGCTGAATAAAGCGATTGAAACATTAATTGATCTGCAGAGATCTGGTCGAATTATTGGTGTGATTTCCCATGTTGAGGATTTGAAAACCATGTTTCCTGCACGCCTGGATGTACTCAAAACGAAAGAAGGCTACAGCCGGACCGCGATCACGGTGACATAGCATGGTGTTACTTTTGCAGTCTTGTGCGAAAAAGCGATCATGATCTCATTCCGGCGGATCTGCTCGCTCGATTCGTCAGAGTATCCGACAAGTTCTGTGTTTAAACGTTCAGCCTTAGGGAAAGGGTTGACTGTCTAACTCATGTGACACGATGATTTAAAAACGGGAGTTGGTGTA
Organism: Lentibacillus kimchii; assembly: GCF_042666895.1. Lineage (GTDB taxonomy): Bacteria > Bacillota > Bacilli > Bacillales > Amphibacillaceae > Lentibacillus > Lentibacillus kimchii. The sequence continues at coordinate 45,105 of NZ_JBHTGR010000005.1, read as the reverse complement.
AAATGCTTGGAAAAGGCCTTCGACATACAAGGCGTTACCGGGAAATTATCAACGCACTGATTAAGCATGGGTTTGGTTATTTTCTGTCGCAAATTGGATTGACAGACCGCGGTACGGTGAAAAAGAAAGGCTCCACAGAAGAAAATAAGAACATGAGAAGTATGGGCAAACAGCTGCGGCTCACCCTGCAGGAGCTTGGACCAACAGCTATTAAGCTTGGGCAGATTGCGAGCACCCGCTATGACACGCTGCCTGAAGAAATTACTGCTGAACTCGAGAAGCTGCAGGATCATGCTCCCATTATCGATTTTGCGAACGTGCAGAATACGATTGAATCTGAATTTGATGACAGTCTGGATCATTTATTTACATTCATCAGCAGTGCCCCTCTGGCCACCGCCTCTATTGGTCAAGTGCACGCCGCACAGCTTTTAACAGGCGAAGATGTGGCTGTTAAAGTGCAGCGTCCGGGTCTTAAGCCTCAGATGGAAACAGATTTGGAAATTGTCGCTGGGATTGCTCGTCTGCTGGAAGAACGGATGGCTTGGGCCCAGCATTACCGGCTTACGGATATCGTGGATGAGCTTGCTATGACGCTGCGAAATGAACTTGATTACCTCATTGAGGGGCGTAATGCTGAACATCTGGCCGAACAGTCAGGACATCATATATACACGAAATTTCCGGAAATCTATTGGGATTTCACAACCGAAAAAGTGCTCACAATGGAAAATATAAGCGGTATTAAAGTCTCGGAAATTGAGGAACTCGATGAGAAGGGTTATGATCGCAAGTTAATTGCGAAACGTCTGTCAGATGCCATGCTGCGGCAAATTCTTGATTATGGTTTCTTTCATGCTGACCCGCATTCAGGCAATATTTTCGTTATGCCGCAAAATACCATAGCGTTTCTGGATTTTGGTGAGACAGCGCGGATTAGTGAAAAACTGAAACGGCATTTCGCAGCAATCATTGTGAACTTGTATCAAGGTGAGACAGATGCAATGATTAAGACCTTTACCAAAATGGATATCATAGAGGAGGATACCGATACCGAAGCGCTGAAACGTGATCTTGATCAGCTGCACCAGCGATATGAAAATGTCAAAGTTCGCAATCTCAGTCTGGGTCAGATTATTACAGGGATTTTTAGTGTTGTTAACCATCATCACATTAAAATCCCGACCGAAATTGTTATGATCAGTAAAGCTGTACTGACCCTTGAAGGTGTGCTGGGACGACTTGATCCAGCGTTCAGTTTAATGCGGGCGGCTGAACCTTATGCCCGCAAATTGCTGCAAAAGCGGTATCATCCTCGTGAACTTTTAAGAAATTCTCTGGCTGAAATTGGGGAGAATATCGATATTCTAACGGACATGCCCAGAGATTTGAAAGATGTGATGACGGCTGTCAAACGAGGCCGAATTGGTCTGGACATTAATGTTAAACACGTCAGCCAAATCATGCGTCGTCTTGATAAGATTACAAATCGTATTACATTCAGTATTTTAATGCTTGCTTTCAGCATTATTATGGCGGGCCTGATTATTGGGTATGCCGTTCTTGGTAAAAGCACGATTATCTGGGATTTGCCGATTATAGAAATTGGTGCTGTTGTGGCTATGCTCATGTTTATTCTCATGGTTATCATGATTATTCGGTCCAACCGCATGTAGCCGGGACTTAATGTTTGAGCATAAAAAGAACTGTTCCAAGTTATTATGGAACAGTTCTTTTATATGGTCAATTCTGCTTGATCGTATCAGTACAAAGGCAGTCTTAACTGTCAGTTTTCTCCTTCTCCTGCTGGTCTGCAGGAGACCGGCTATCGTCATCTGTAACCAAATCACCAGCAGACTGTTTAAATTCACGCAGTGTCTGTCCTGATGCTTTACCGATTTCAGGCAATTTTTTCGGTCCAAAAATGATCAGTGCAAGAACAACAATCAGAATCAGACCGGGTATACCGATATTAGCTATTCCCATAAGGATTCACCTCTTTTAAACAGTTAATACTATAATTCCCTGGAAACGCCAAAATATACATAAAGACTGTTCACTAGCAGCCAACTTCCACTACAGCATTCACAATATACATGACATCATTTTTGTCCTGCTGGTCTTCTAAATAAATGCCGCTTGTTGTTGCCATACCACCGTTCATGATATTAACAGTCACATCTCCATATGGAATGAGTGTTTTGATTTTAGCTGCATCCAATTGATCCTGGTCCTCAGGAATCGCAAGTTTGACAGTGATTTGCATGTTATCAAGGTTCTGATCTGGCAGCATGTTTTTGATACCGGGCATGGAGTTGTAATGGATGGCATTGACTACAGCCCGTTCTGATGCAACATTGACGTCCTGGCCATGCACATCGATACCCATACCTGTTTCAATGAATAAAATGGTCTCCATTAATTTAGCCTCCTGGAAGTAAGCTTGTTAGTCAAATGCAATTGTAGCCACTTTTAGCATCTATTCAAACTAAAAGCATTCATTTTAAGGTTTGGCAGTCATAACTTACGGGAAATTTAACCATTTACTTCTGGGCTGGATGGACAAATGACTTAGATGCACTATACATGGTCACAACTTTCAGGTATAATAGATTCGCTTTGAAGGATTTCTTCAAACCGTGGTTCGAAACCATCCCACGTCACAAAAACTAAGGAGTGACCAACGTGACTATTAAAACACTAGTCACCAATGCGCTTGTGGCCTCAGCATATGTCGCGGTGTCATTGGTTGCAGCACCTATTGCCTTCGGAAGCATTCAGTTTCGCATTCCTGAGATCTTTAATCACCTCGTGATATTCAACAAAAAGTATTTTTTCGGGATTGTACTGGGTGTCCTCTTGACTAATTTGTTCTCGCCAACGGGTATTTATGATTTAACATTCGGTGTAGCCCACACAGCACTGTCTCTTAGTATCGTTATATTTTTGGCCAAATTTATAAAACATAAGTGGACCCTGTTTATCATCAACACAATTGTTTTCACATTTATGATGTTTATCATAGCGTTTGAACTTTATCTGGCTGCTGACTTGCCATTTTTGTTCACCTGGCTGACATTGGCTTTAGGGGAATTTGGTATTATGGCAATTGGGATGCCAATTATGCATGCATTAAATAAGAAGCTGAATTTTAATTATCTGCTGGAAAAACGCTAACGTTATTTAGTGGATCAAAATTCATGTACAACCCAGACACAGGTGAAAGGGTGCTTAATCGGGATATGAGACCAAAATCACTGCCTTTATCATTTTATAGCGAGCCAACTCTTCAGCTGGCACAATCACTGCTGGGTCATATGCTGCTGAAGGAAACTGAAGAGGGACTGACTGGTGGCTATATTGTGGAAACAGAAGCATATTTAGGACCCAATGATCGGGCGGCACACAGTTTTAATCATCGCCGTACAAAACGTACCGAGATTATGTTTGGTGAAGCCGGCTATGTTTATACGTATACAATGCATACCCATTGTCTTTTAAATATAGTGAGCGGCGGCACTGATGAACCGGAAGCTGTATTGATCCGGGCTGTGGAACCTTATTATGGGCAAGATCTCATAGCACAGCGGCGGTCAAAGATTACGAAGAAAAAACATTGGACAAATGGTCCTGGTAAATTAACCAAAGCACTCAATATTACGATGGATGATTATGGACATAAACTCGATCAGCATCCACTCTGGATTGCTCGTGGAAAAAGTCTGGATGCAGCTGATATTGCTTCGGGACCGCGGATTGGCATTCAAAATAGCGGCGAAGCCAAAGCGTATCCATGGCGTTTTTGGGAATACTTGAATACTTTTGTGTCCAAGTGACAATGTTAAATGCACGGCATCTTAAATCAGAATGATAAGCATTTTTAATACACGTTATCAGCACGCAGCTTCTGAGCATCATGAAAGGAAGTTTGCGTGCTTTTATTTTAAATTGTTTTTTAACTGACAAATGCGCGCTTGCGCTGGATTTAAGAGTGCCAGACGAACTTGATAAACATTCTCAGTATAACTTGTTTGGTGATAATCAGCTAAAAGTGTTACAATATTTTAAAGATAGGAAATTCACGTTGAGCGAGCTTTCCAGCTAGCTGATTTTCGTGAATTTGTTCGCGATATGGCTATAGCAAAGAACTTATGACACTTTAGTTCTGAGTGCCTCATAGTTAGCTTAAAACCAGCGATACATAAATTGGACCGCTAGGAGTCGTTCGCTATTTAAAATGATTATTATAAAGTATTGACTTTAACCAGATATCTATTATAATAGTAAGCAGTCGAAAATCATTTAGGGAGAGGTGTTCAAGTACATGGGTAATGAAAAGAAACGTATCACAACTGCTTCCGGAGCCCCCGTTGGTGATAATCAAAATTCAATTACGGCAGGTGAAAGAGGCCCGACGCTCGTTCAGGATGTTCATTTTCTGGAAAAGATAGCTCATTTTGATCGTGAGCGTATTCCTGAGCGTGTTGTGCATGCTAAAGGCGCCGGCGCTTTTGGCTACTTTGAAGTAACCAATGATGAGATCTCTAAATATACCAAAGCTGATTTCCTGAGTGACAAAGGCAAGCGCACAGAGATGTTTGCCCGTTTTTCTACTGTTGCCGGTGAACAGGGCTTTGCTGACACTGTCCGGGATCCGCGCGGTTTTGCGTTGAAATTCTATACTGATGAAGGCAACTATGACATGGTTGGGAATAATACGCCTCTCTTTTTCGTTCGTGACGCGATTAAGTTTCCTGACTTTATCCATTCACAAAAACGGAATCCGCGCACAGGATTAAAAGATAAAGATATGGTCTGGGATTTCTGGTCACAGTCACCGGAATCACTGCACCAGATTACTTATTTGCATGGTGACCGCGGCATCCCTGCCACATATCGGCACATGAATGGTTATGGCAGCCATACCTATAAATGGGTCAATGAGCAAGGTGAGGCATACTGGATTAAGTATCACTTTATCAGTGATCAGGGCGTTAAAGGTCTTGATGTTGATGTAGCTGATGAGCTTGCAGGCAAAGAGCCGGACTATCACCGGGAAGATCTTTATAATGCGATTGAAAAAGGAGATAGTCCTTCCTGGACACTATATGTCCAAATTATTCCTTATGCAGATTACAAAACGTATAAATGGGATATTTTTGATGTAACCAAAACCGTTTCCCATAAGGATTATCCGCTTATTGAGGTTGGTAAAATGGTATTAAATCGCAATCCTGAGAATTTTTTTGCTGATGTTGAACAAGCAGCCTTCTCACCAGCAAATCTGGTGCCAGGTATTGAAACCTCACCTGATAAAATGCTGCAGGGCCGTTTATTCAGCTACTCGGATACACAGCGTTACCGTTTAGGAACGAATCATCAGCAAATTCCTGTTAACCGTCCGAAAGTCGAAACGAACCATTATCAGCGTGATGGCTATATGGCTGTAGATGGCAACGGTGGCGGTGATCCGGTTTATGAACCAAACACGATTAATGGACCGGTTGAAGATCGTTCAGTAAATGTTAGTCCTTTTGATGTCGATGGTATGGCTGATAGTGTCTCTTATACGAGTGATGATCATTATACACAGCCGGGAGATCTTTATCGTCTGATGAGTGAAGATGAAAAAGCCCGTCTCGTGCAGAACTTTGCCGACCATATGCGTCCTGTTACACGTGATGATATTAAACTGCGTCAAATTGAGCACTTCTATAAGGCGGATCCCGATTGGGGCGAGCGTGTGGCTAAAGAATTAGGTTTGGCTGTTCCCACGGGCGTTAAATAATTGACTTTAGCGTGTCAGCGGTCTATTAATTGTTGCAGTTTGCTAAGATAAATAACGAGAATGATAGGAGCAGCCGTTCCCACATAGAGGGGAGCGGCTGCTTTTATTAAGTGATTCGTCTACTTCGTTTTGATGATTATTTTTCCATTTGTTCTTCTCGCCCCGTATTGATCTATGGCAATTGCTTTCACATACATACTCATCTCATATTTACATTGAAAAACGACTGGTGCGATTAAGGCACTATTTTTCAGTAATGACAATCTTCCCTTTGGCATGGTGTGTTTCACTCAGCCGATGCGCTTCACGCAAACCTTCCTGTGTCAAGGGGAAGGTATGACCTATAATCGGTTTAACCTCACCTTGTTCCATCAATTGTCCTAATTGAGCGAGTTGTTTTCCATTCGGATTAAGCCACAGCGAGTCGGCTTTCAGCTGATTGGCTTCCGCTCGTCTCTGATCAGGTTCACCGGCAATCGACACCAGGCGTCCTCCGGCTTTTAGAATGTCATGACTTTTTTCGAGTATGTCACCCCCGAGTGTATCGAGCACAATATCGGCGTCTTGGACAACATCGGCAAAATCAGTTTGCTCATAATTAATAAATTCATCGACCCCTAATGATTTCAGTAAGGCTTCATTTTTGCCGCTTGCGGTGGATACAACATACGCACCAAAACTTTTAGCAATTTGAATTGCCAGGCTGCCAACACCTCCGGAACCTGCGTGAATGAGGACTTTATCGCCAGATTGAATCGCGGAAAAGTCTACTAGACATTGCCAGGCTGTCAAGCCCGCCAGCGGGACAGCTGCCGCATCCTGAAAGGAGATATCAGCAGGCTTTTTGGCTAGCAAATTGGCATCGATGGCTGCATACTGAGCATATGTCCCGTTTTCCATAGCTGGTCTGGCAAATACGTCGTCGCCTGCTTGGAAGTCTGTCACATTTGCTCCGGTATCACGAACAACACCAGCTGCGTCCCAGCCAAGTATTGCAGGAAACGGTAAAGGAATTGTGTCTTTCATATAGCCTTCACGGACTTTCCAGTCAATTGGGTTAATGGAGGTCGCATAAAGTTCAACCAGCACTTGATTCTCACTGATTTCTGGTTTTGGCATCTCTCTTTCTATAAGTTCCTCTGCTTTTCCATATTGCTCTATAACAACTGCTTTCATAGCACATGCTCCTTTTTTAGATATAACAATGTCGTTAATAGTCATTATAGACGAAATGCCTGTTCTCGCATAAGAAAGAGCTTATATAGCAGCGAATGGCGTTTCAAACAACATCGTTTAACAAGCACGATTGTTTCGGCTGGGGTTGATTTTGCAGTTCACCGTGTTACAATTTACATATTAATTGAAAAGTATCATTTCATATATCAGCAGGGATATGGCTTGCAAGTTTCTACCGGTTCACCGTAAATGAACTGACTATGAAAGAAAGCGTCGTACTGGTGCCGTTATCAATATAGCTGGCGTTTATCTTGTTTCGGATTGTTTAAACCCGGAAAACAAGCTTTCCTCATAGACGAGCGGAAGCCTGTTTTCCGGGTTTATTTATTGGGGCAGCTGTTGCTTAGCGGGACAACTAAAATACTGATTGCAGAAAGGTGATCATCATGCAGCGATTAAAGCAAAAAATTGAGAACGAGGGCGTTGTTGTGTCCGAATCTGTGTTAAAGGTTGATGGGTTTTTAAATCATCAGATTGATCCAATAATGATGCAGGAAATAGGTGAAGAGTTTACCTCTCGTTTTGCCAATGAAGGTGTTACAAAGATCGTGACGCTCGAATCGTCAGGCATTGCACCTGCGGTAATGGCAGGACTGTCATTGGGGGTTCCGGTTGTTTTTGCCCGAAAGAGCAAGTCCCTCACGTTGACAGATCACCTCTATAGTGCGGACGTCTATTCGTTTACAAAACAGGAATCAAACCAGATTTCTGTATCCACAGACTATCTTTCCAAAGATGATATCGTTTTGCTTATTGATGACTTTCTTGCTAACGGCCAGGCAGTGCTCGGAATGGTCTCTATGCTGGAGCAGGCTGGGTCGGCACTTGCTGGGATTGGCATTGTTATCGAAAAAGGTTTTCAGGACGGCGGCGCCATTTTGAGAAGCCGCGGCATTCAGGTGGAATCACTGGCCATAGTTGACTCGCTTGCTAACGGAGAAGTAACTTTTCGTGATGAGAAGGCCTCGTCGGAATAAAACCTTTCACTTTCTTTATAACATTTGCTTGTATGCGGTGCTATTGTAGTGCCGTTTATGGCAGCCAAATGTAATAAGCAAACTACATTAGTAAAGCTTCTCATTATGTTTCTTAAGTTGTGGAAAAATTCAAATGGTTATGTTAATATAAAATAAAATAATTCGAGATGAGGAGGACGTATGTTGCATGATACGGATGATGTCAGTACTTCCTTGATGAACATTTCTGCAAACTTTGAGGGACGTGTTATGAACCGGATTTATCCTTTTCATATCCTTTGCATCTATAACTCCCATGAAAAACAGGATTATTTGAAACGCTATGCAAAACGCGTTATTTCTGGCGCGAAAGATGACTTGCGATTGTTTAGTCATGAACAGGAAGGTGAGTCATTCATAATATCGCAAACATCCTATCAGCAAAATCAGGGGATTTTTTCCAGAATTCGTACTCAGGCAAGAGACGATGTATTTAACCGTATTGCAACAGGAATTACGGCATACTTTTTAAAGAAATATACGCATTTGATTCAATCATCCATGTCACAGCATTGGGTTTTGAGAAACCCACAGTTACTGAACACGTCAGTGCAAAAAATTAAGGTTCTCTTAAAGGAGAATACCTTTCTTGCTGAAGAAACAGCTTCAGGGTGATGGTCTGGTCGGATCGTGGGAATATCTTGAGTGGGATGAAACGCTGGCCGGTTCTGATGGCTGGGCCAGGGGTCCCCTATGGGGTTGTTCTGGGAATCAGCCCGTGGAATGCCGGATTGTTTACGTTCACTATTAAGGCCGCTTATGCACTGGCAGCAGGAAATACGGTCATTATAAAACCATCTGAACTGGCCGCTGTAGCTTCACTTCGCTATGGCGAGATTCTTTCAGACATTCTGCCTCCTGGTGTTATCAATGTGATTTCTGGTTTAGGCCGCGACATAGGCGATGCACTTGTCAGTCATGAAAAAGTGAACAAGGTCAGTCTTACTGGTTCTAAACCAACAGCAAAGGCCATTGCACATGCCTCTTCTTCCGATCCGAAGTCATTGATTTTTGAGCTGGGCGGAAAATCGCCCAATATTGTTTTTGCTGATGCGGATTTGGAAAAGGCGGCAAACGGCGTCCTAAATGGAATTTATACACCAAATGCTGGTCAAATTTGTGCCGCTGGTTCTCGTATATTGATTCAGCGTTCAGTTTTTGAAGAAATGTTAGCCCTTCTCAAAACGAAAATGACCTCTCCGGGGGCTGTCAAATTTGGAGATACACTGGATACAGCTAATAACATGGGACCAGTAGCAAACAAGCCGCAATATGATAAAGTGCGTGCTTTTTTGGCGAGGGGATTGGAGGAAGGCGCGGAACTCGTTTTTGGAGGCCGAAGCGCCGGCGAGACGCTATTACCCGATCAGCCAGTGTTTGCGGATGGTTACTGGGTTGAACCGACCTTGTTTAAAACAGAGAGCAATCAGTTAAGTATCTGTCAGGAAGAAATTTTCGGGCCAGTTGCAGTAGCCATTCCGTTTGATGATGAGGCTGAGGCTATACAAATAGCTAACGATACGGAATATGGACTTGCTGCAGGTGTTTGGACCAATGATCTGCAGCGAGCCCACCACATGGTGGAAAAGATAGAGGCTGGCAGTGTATGGGTTAATACGTATGCAATGGTTGGACCAGACTTGCCTTTTGGAGGCCTTAAGGGCAGTGGCTACGGTACCGATACGGTGCTCGAATATACACGAGAAAAAGCAAGTGTTATCAATTTTGGATAGTATAAAGACATAACCAGGGTACATCAAAAGGCTGATTTGACGTAATCAGCCTTTTTGTACGGCGCTATAATTTTGCTGTGCCTATAGCTTCGGGGATTAAAGACGTAATTTTCAGTTACTTCGATAACATTCCCCGGGAAATAATGCCTTAAAGACAACTTATTTTATTTTGTTATGTCAAATATGAAACAAGATATTGGAAAAATGGCATTCCATCCTCTATCATAAGACTTAGCGGCAGCTTAGGGATGATCAATTAGAATGGTGGATTGGTCAAAGTGATACTTGAATAACCATACGTGTCACTTTAGACAGTGCCATGATAAGATGGAAATTGCAGAAAGCCTGTATAAACTCAAGTTTAGGAGGCCACATTATGAAACAAATTGATATGACAACGTTAGAAGAAAAAATGAAGAATAAAGAAAACGTGAATGTTATTGACGTACGTGAGGATGATGAGGTAGCACAGGGGAAAATTCCAGGTGCCAAACATATACCCTTAAATGACATCCCGGATCGTCTTAATGAATTGGATGAAAATAGTCATTACTATATGGTTTGCCGCTCAGGCGGCCGCAGCGGCAAAGCAAGTGATTATCTTGAAAGTGAGGGCTATGATGTTACCAATGTTGACGGTGGCATGCTGGCCTGGAATGGTGAAGTCGAGAAATAAAGGGCTGCCATCAAAACAACTGCTAAAACAACTAAAGTCATAAATCTTTATAATGCAATAAGTTTGACCGTTAAATGGTAACAATGGGCATCTTATGAGTGTGTATGAAACGTGTTAACTAGTAAAGACATAAGTTATAAAGAGATCCTGTAACGCTAGTAATGCTTGTTAATTGAAATTGGTTAGCGGGCACTGCTAAAATTTAGTACAATGAGAGTGATTTTTAGGGAAAAGCCAGTTATTTGGAAAACCTTCCTATATTATTATCTTTAAAAGGAGTGACTAGATATGCAAACAACACTTAATGTCCAGGGCATGACTTGTGAACATTGTGAAAGCGCCGTAAAGGGTGCGTTGGAAAATTTGCAGGGCGTTCAGAGTGCTGAGGTGCATCTCGATACAGGAAAAGTTGATGTTACGTACGATGATGCGGCTGTAAGCATTGCTGCTATGCATGAAGCTATTGAAGATCAGGGTTATGATGTTGTCGCATAATCATAAAAACGGCTCCTTACTAGGGGCCGTTTTTTTATGGCATGGCAAATTTTAAAAGTTCAGCGACGGTTAATGCTTCTCTTTGCATAGCAGGATGGATCGGAAAACAGTTAATATATCAACGGAATAATGAATTGCTTTAAAGTCTATCTAAAATGAACACACCAAATAGCGCTTTTTGGTTTATCTTAGTCTGTTAATATGGTAAATTATTTAGTGTACGAAATATTCGTGTACGAAAAGGAGAAACGGGTATGGAACACCGTGAATTCTCACGCTCAGGCATGCAAACGGCTGAGCTTTTCCGTGAAATAAACAGTGTGTTAAATCAGCGCATGCGCCAGTCATTTCAGGAAGTAGGCTTAACACCGCCCCAAATGATGATTTTGCATTATTTATATAATCATAATGGATGTATGGTGAGTGATATCAGTCAGGATCTTCATTTGGCTGCCAGTACTGTTTCGAGTATATTGGATCGGCTGGAACGCAACGATTTTATTACCAGGCAGCGAAAGCAGGCAGATAAGCGCGTTGTGCAGGTAATTTTGTCGCAAAGAGCGCTCGACTGGAAAGACTCCCTGCGCGCCAATCTTGATGGGACGATGGAGCGTATGGTTCGGAACGCCACGGATGATGAGCTTGAACAGATTATCAGTGGTTTGCAGTTAATGAAAGATGTGTTAAATAGAAATATACAGACTGAGGAAGGGGAGGAGCCGCATGGAGACAATTGTGGAAGTTAATGATTTGAAAAAGACTTATAAAGATAAAGAAGCTGTCAAGGGCGTCAATTTTTCCGTTGAGAAGGGCGAAATATTTGGTTTTCTCGGTCCGAATGGCGCTGGTAAAAGCACCACGATCGATATGCTGTCAACCATTAACAAGCCAACCAGTGGTGATGCCATTATCAATGGTTATCATGTTGCTTCTGAGAAAGATCGTGTACGGGGAAGTATTGGCTTAATATTTCAGGAGTCAACACTTGATGAAAAATTAACCGCTAATGAAAATTTAAAACTTCATTGTCGTTTTTACAATGTTCCTAAGGAGAAACGGGAAGAACGTATTCAAGAAGTATTAGAAATTGTTGACTTAACAGAAAACCGCTATAAGATTGCAGAAAAATTCTCGGGTGGTATGAAACGCCGGCTGGAAATTGCGCGGGGGCTCCTGCATTATCCGAGGGTTCTGTTCCTGGATGAGCCAACTGTCGGTCTTGACCCGAATACACGTAATCATATCTGGGATTATATTCTGAAATTAAAGAAAAAAGCAGGGATTACGATTTTCTTAACCACTCATTCTATGGACGAAGCAGAACTTTGTGATCGTATAGCTGTCATGGATCATGGGGAAGTGATTGCTTTGGATTCTCCGGAAAAAATGAAGACAGATGTTGGTGGCGATATTATTGAAATTGAGACTGCCGATAATGAAAAAGCAAAGGCAACAATCGAAGCTGACTATAGGTTAGAGGTCAAAGAAAAGGATGGTATGCTAACGTTCCAGATAAACAATGGAAGTGAATTTCTCGTGCAGTTTGTAAAAGATTTCACGGTAGAAATTCTGACCGTTAATCTGCGACGTCCAACGCTAAATGACGTGTTTATGCATTTAACGGGACGTGGCATCCGGGAAGAAGCAGCACAGCCTGCTGAACAGACGAAAGGAGGAACAAACTGATGGAAGGCATTCTGGCTGTATGGCAGCGTGATGTCATTAAATTTTTCCGTGATATAAGCCGACTACTGGGATCATTTGCTATGCCATTTATGTTTTTAATTTTGTTTGGAAGCGGCATGAGTGGCGCAATGCAATCAATGATTGGCGGCAGCGGTGGCGGACCTCTGGCTGATTTTGACTTTGTCAAGTTTATGTTTCCGGGTATTATCGGAATGGTTGTGTTTACTAACTCGATATTTTCAGCGCTATCGGTTGTGCAGGATAAAGAATTTGGCTACATGCGTGAAATCCTTGTATCACCTATGTCCCGTGTATCAATTGCGATCGGAAAGGTACTTGGAGGTACAACGGTAGCCGTTATTCAAGGATTAATGATGCTTATTTTCGTACCATTTATTGGTGTTTCAATAAGCTTTCTCATGGTTGTGAAATTAATTCCAATTATGTTCCTCGTTGGCTTTACCATGTCATCAATTGGCCTTCTGATAGCGAGTCTGTTAAATTCAGCACAAGGTTTCCAAATGGTATCCCAAATTCTATTATTCCCAATGCTGTTTTTGTCCGGTGCACTGTTCCCATTAAATGGAATGCCGGCATGGATGGATGTTATCGTTAAAATTAATCCGTTAACTTATTCGGTTGATATGCTCAAGAATGTTGTATTACAGCCAGGTACTCTGAGTGAGCCGATGCAGGAAGCGATGGGACTTAACTTAGACTTATTTGGACATACGATTTCACTCACAGGCGATATCCTGATCGTTCTTGGGATTGCAGCTGTGTTTATTGTATTGGCTACAGTAAGATTTGCTAAAACAGAAGCGTAGGTCTTCATATATACCGCTGATGCAAAGCTCATGGAAAATATAACAGCCCAGATTTACAACATACTTGGCGAACGATTAAACCCAGGCTCATATAAACGAGCTGGGTTTAAATGTTTTATTTAGACGAAAATGACTGGAAACTAAACGGCTGTTGAAAACAAAAATAGCGTGGCCTTCACTGATGATCGTGAGGGCCACGCTTAGTTTATTGACTGGGTTAGTCTAACCAGCATTCAAATAGTTTATAGAACTTGCAGCTCTTTAGGGAATGTGGTCAATACGTCTGCTTCTCCGTTCTCATTGATATAGACCTCGTCTTCAATGCGAACACCGCCGAAGTCAGGAATGTAAATCCCGGGTTCAATTGTGAACATGAGTCCATTTTCAGCTGCAGCTTCATTATTTTCATGCAAGGATGGCTCTTCATGCAGTCCGATGCCAAGTCCATGGCCGACGCGGTTATTGAAATACGCGCCATAGCCGCTGTCGTCGATAACGTTTCGCGCTGCAATGTCGAACGTTTTAAGCGGAACACCGGCTTGTACAGCATTGATGCCAGCTTGATTGGACTTTAGCACGATGTTATAAATGTTGCGCTGTTCCTCGGATGCTTCACCGATAACAAAAGTCCGTGTCATGTCGGAACAATAGCCTGCATTTGTCACAACGCCGAAGTCAATCAGTAAAAAGTCACCATTCTGAAATGCGCGGTCTCCTGGTGTGCCATGCGGCATGGCTGTTTTTTCACCTGCAAGTGCGATGGTGGAGAAGGAAGGCCCCGCTGCCCCAAACTGTTTCATGAGGTATTCTAACTCAGCAGCCAGCTCCGCTTCTGTCATACCGATTTTAACCTTTTTAATTCCTTCAGTAAGGACCTTTTCGCTGATGGTTACAGCTTCCTGCATCAGATCAATTTCACTTCTGGTTTTTTTGAGCCGTTGCTTGTTTACCAGTGGCTGGATATCAGTATAAGACGCATCAGGAAAAACATCCTGTAAGCGGCGATGACGGAACATACTGACTACATTCATCTCAACGCCAATCTGCTGAATGTTTGTTCCCAGTTCTGCTTGCAGCTTATCAAATGGGTCTTCTTCATCAGAAATCGGAATAATTGTTTTAATGATTGATTCATTGTCGGCTATTTCTTTATCCAATGCTGGAACAAACAGTCTGGATGTTTGCTGACGGCCATCTAATACCAGTGCCATAAAACGTTCATGCGGATCAGAATTAAACCCTGTGTAATAGAAAACATTGGCCGGGTCAGTGATGATTGCTACATCAATTTTCTGCTCCTGCAGGCTGTTTTGCAAGGTTATTAGCCGTTTTTCGTAGTTTATTGCCATTTTTGGACCCTCCAATTCGTTTGTCACCATTATAACATGAAACGATTAATCCCGCTTAACTAATCGAATTCATTATACATACAGATCAATTTTGCTGATCGACAAAAACCGGGAAGTGACAGGCACCTTGTAAAGATGTATAATAGAGTCAGAAAATAATTTCATTTTGGGCACAGGTGATTTCGTTTTGTGAAATCTTGAAAGGGAAGCTGGTGAAAGGCCAGCGCGGTCCCGCCACTGTGTTTGCGAGCGAGCTGCGATACCACTGACATGTGAATGTATGGGAAGGTGCAGTGAGTGATGACCATGAGCCAGGAGACCTGCCTGTTGTCTTTTGAACACCAGAGCCTGCGAGGAATAGGAGGGTGTAGAGGGACAGGTATATCAAACTGCCCTTTTACATAACCATCTTCATTTTTCGTGAAGATGGTTTTTTATTTGTTTTAATTTAAATTAAGGGGGATTAACGTGAAGAAAAATTTGGCCTTTACATTATTAGTGATGGTTATGATGGGGCTGTTAATCAGCTGCAGTGCAGGGGATTCTACTGCAGATGAGGGGACAGAAAATGCAGATGAAGACGCGACGCAGACAGATGCAGGCGATTCCGATTTTCCGTTAACGGTAACAGATGCACTTGATAATGAGATGACGATTGAGGCGAAACCTGAACGGATTGTTTCATTAATTCCAAGCAACACAGAAATTGCATTTGCGCTCGGATTAGAGGATGAAATTGTTGGCGTAACAGATAATGATGATTATCCTCAAGAAGCACAGGAAAAAGAAAAAGTGGGCGGTATGGAATTGAATGTGGAAAAGATTATAAGTCTTAAACCAGACCTAGTGCTGGCCCACGCTTCTGCTGAACAAAATTTTAAAGAAGCGTTAAAACAGATCCGGGATGCGGATATTAATGTATTTGTTGTTCAGGGTGCGCAGCAAATTGACGAAACGTATGATACGATTAATCAAATCGGTGAAATTACGGGTACCCAAGAGACAGCTGAGGATATTGTCAGCAATATGCAAGAGGAATTTGCTTCGCTGATTGATAAAACCGATTCCATCAGTGATGATGAGCGGAAGTCTGTCTTTTTTGAGGTAGCACCTGCACCAGACATGTTTACGGCGGGTGAAAATACGTTTTTCAATGATCTGCTGCGCGTTGTGAATGCTGATAATGTTTCCAAAGATCAGGATGGCTGGACGCAGATTGACCCAGAGGCTGTTGTGGAACTTGATCCGGATGTCATTATAACGACATATGGAACGGATAATGATCCTGTCGAACAAGTAACCAATCGAGACGGCTGGGAGGACATGACGGCCATTAAAAATGATCAGGTTTATCAGATTGATTCAGATATTGTCAGTCGTCCCGGGCCTCGATTAGTCGACGGTGCAAAGGAGATCGCTAAGGTTGTCTATCCGGAACTTTTTAAGGAATAAACATTTAGTTGCCTATGGATTGGCGCTAGCATTTTTAGTGATAGCGGTTCTGACGGCTGTGTCTGTTGGCACTGTATCGGTCCCGGTTTTGGATATTATTAAAATAATTGGTGCACAGATTTTCCGTTTGCCGGCAGCTGATGATATTGACCCAATGTATGTGAATATTATCTCGGAAATCCGTTTGCCCAGAGTGCTCCTTGCAGGACTTGTCGGAGCATCTCTGGCGATTGCCGGGGCGGCGTTTCAGGGACTTTTGCAAAATCCGCTCGCGGACCCGTATATTTTAGGTGTTTCATCTGGAGCCTCTGTAGGTGCTGTAGCTACCTTGTTTTTTAACGTGTCAATCCCTTTTCTCGGACTTTATACGTTACCTGTGCTTAGCATCGCGGCTGCTTTACTTACGATTTTGCTTGTCCTGTTTTTTGCACGTCGTGTAGACCGGTCGATGCGCGTGGAAACAATTATTCTAACAGGAATTATATTCAGCTCCTTTCTGGGGGCTTTTATATCGTTAATTATTGCCTTGACAGATGACCAATTGCAGCAGATTATGGGCTGGCTGCTTGGAAGCGTCTCCTCCCGTGGCTGGCGTTACATTGGTATTATGGTTCCGTTCTTTATTTTGGGAGTTTGTCTGCTGTTAATGAACACCCGTGAATTAAATGCCATGTCCTTTGGTGAAGAAAGGGCACAGCATTTAGGTGTTGATGTTGGAAAACGCAAATTGATGATTCTTGTGGCTGGGTCGATCGTTACTGGTGCGGCTGTGGCTGTCTCTGGAGCCATTGGTTTTGTTGGATTAGTCATTCCCCATTTAACACGACGGTTATGGGGACCTGATCATGTTCATTTGCTGCCTCTCTCAGTCATTATTGGTGCTGGTTTTTTAATACTGACGGATCTGATATCCCGGACGATTATATCACCAACGATTCTGCCAATTGGTGTGATCACCGCATTAATAGGAGCTCCCGTGTTTGCGATTATTTTAATGAACCAACGTCAAAAGTAACCATTGGCATGACACAAAAACAAGGCACAGCAAAAGAAGGAGGATGTCATGTTAAACCTGCAGCATGTTTCGGGTGGTTATGATGATCAGCCGATTATTCAAGATCTCAGTTTTTCTGTAACGCGTGGCGAATTTTTTGGGATACTGGGACCGAATGGCAGCGGAAAAACAACGCTGTTAAAAATGATTAGCGGCCTTATTCCCACTGTATCTGGCTCTATTCAGCTGGCGAATGTGAGTATAGCCAGCTTTTCACGAAAGGCACTGGCACGAAGAATGGCTGTTCTTCCTCAGTTCACAGCTCAAGTATTTTCCTATACGGTCCGGGAAACGGTGGCATTGGGGAGATATGCCCACCATCAGGGGATGTTTCAAACCTGGACAGCTGAGGATGAACAAGTGCTTCAGACAGTCATGGAACAGACAACGACTAAAGCATTTGAGCATGAAGATGTGCAGGCATTATCAGGCGGCGAGCAGCAACGTGTGTTTCTTGCTCAGGCTTTAGCCCAGCAGCCAGATTTATTGCTGCTCGATGAGCCGACGAATCATCTCGACCTGGCTTATCAAAAAGAACTGCTCGATTTATTAAAAAAAGACGTAAATGAAGATGGCCTGACAGTTGTATCCATTTTTCATGATCTTAATCTGGCAAGTTTGTACTGTGACCGTTTGTTACTGCTGCATGAGGGCCAAAAGCAGGCCTTGGATACACCGGATAGCGTGTTGGCAGAGGATTTGATTCAAGACGTTTATCAAACAGATGTGACGAAGCATCCGCATCCGGCTATTGCAAAACCACAAATTCATTTGCTGCCAGATGCTGCTGACACAGCGACAGACACTGTCATCATTGATTCTTCCTTTTTGCATATACAGTCAGATCATCTTGTTCTTGCTGCACCAGCCCCATTGCGAACACTAGCACTTGGTGCATGGGGTTCTGGCATCGGTTGGAAGCAATATTTTGTGAACTGCCACATGTCAGCGGGTCATGCTTGTCCAGATACTGAGCGGGACATGCAGGAATATCTGGATGAATACCAGTTTGACTCGTCACGCACAGTCAGTATGGCGACAAGTGTTCAGCCCGGGCAAGCTGTCTCCGTTTTTCGAAAAAACGAATACATCTCTGTTTTCACGGTTGCTGCAGCCAGCGGAGGCGGAGAGCAAAAGAGCGTCATTCTCTGGTTGTTTATCAATGGGCATTTAGCTGATGAAACACTTATCCAGATGTTGGCGGCCGCAGCTGAGGTCAAAACTTATGTGCTGCAGGAATTGGCTGTCCGCGCGGAAAATGGAAATTTCCCTTCTTCAGCTAACACGTTTGACCGGCTTGCGGCAGCCGCTGTGCAACAGGGCGAAACATTGTCAAAGAATGCTCTCGTCGCGCTGGAGGACTTAATCCGGACAAGCGTTTATACAGCAACGACACAAGCAATTCAGCGTTCTTGAGGTGTGCTGCATCAGGTATAAGATTCAGCTGTCCGTGACGCTGCTTTTAGTTAACTTATTCACAGGTCATTTTCAGCTGTACACTGCCGTGATATGATAATTAAAGATTCTTTTAGATTGTTGGGAGCTGACAATGTGGCTATTTTAACGAATGATTGGGCGCCAATCATGGAAAAAGAATTTCAGAAAGATTATTATTTAACGCTGCGTTCGTTTTTAAAACAAGAATACGGTGCACACACGGTTTATCCGGATATGTATGATATTTTTAATGCGCTGCATTATACGGATTATCAGAATACGAAAGTAGTTATTCTCGGGCAGGATCCATATCATGGGCCCAATCAGGCACACGGCTTGAGTTTTTCTGTTCAGCCGGATGTCACCATACCGCCATCATTGAAAAATATTTATCAAGAGCTGAACGATGATATCGGTCTGCCTATACCAGAGCATGGATGTCTAACCGACTGGGCGAAACAAGGTGTCCTTCTTTTAAATACGGTGCTGACGGTACGAGCCGGAAAGCCAGCATCTCATCGCGGCCAGGGCTGGGAGCATTTTACCAATGAAGTGATCCAGCAGGTGAATGCGAAAACAGATCCGGTTGTATTTATCTTTTGGGGAAGACACGCCCAGGCTAAGGAGTCACTTATTACCGCGCCGCAGCATCTTATCATTAAATCCTCTCATCCAAGTCCGTTTTCTGCGCATAAAGGATTCTTTGGCAGTCGTCCTTTTTCGCGCACAAATCAGTTTTTGAAAGAAAATGGCCGCGCGCCGGTTGACTGGCATGTTAGCCCGGCGAGATAAAGCGCGGCCGACTGTTAGAAAGCCAGTTGAACCGGAAATAGCCGGATCAGCTGGTTTCCTTTATAATATAGGCATCACTGACATCGTTGGCTTTTACCACTTGCAGGTATTTCTCCGCATTCTGCCACTTAGCAAAAGCACCAGCTTGAACACGGTGCCATGTTTCACCAGAAATCGTGACTGCCGCAATATAGGCTTCTAATCCATTTGATTTCAGGTGATCAGCCCGTTTTTTGGCATTGGACTGTGATCTGAAGGACCCGGCTATGATTTTATAAAATGTTTTCGTTTTTTTTGTCTGTTTCAGGTTAAAGATCGCAGCAAGTCCATTAACGTGTCCTTGTGCTACTGTTTGCCGCCAGGCTGAATCTTTCATTAATGCCGCATCTTCTGGGTTGTCAATAAAGCCATTTTCCGTCAGGAGAGCCGGCATAGTCGACTCACGCAGCACATGAAAATTGGATTTTTTTGTACCACGGTCTTGCAGCTGATTCACCTTTAAAAGGTTCTCATGCATTGTGTTCTGATGAGCCGCTGTGGTTGAAGAATCAGTTAAGCTGCTGTGAATATAATCTTCATAGCCATCAGCCGATCCGTTAAATGAATTGGCATGAATGGATAAAAAGTAGTCAGCCCCCCAGTCGTTTGCTTCATCTGTCCGCTCCGTGAGACTTTTTGTCGTATCGTCAGAGCGGCTCATGCGTACATGGGCGTCAGGGTAGTGACTTGTTAAAATGGAACGGATCTTGCGGGCAACATCCAAATTAAACGTTTTTTCATTCATCCCGTTGCCATGAGCACCTGCATCTGAGCCGCCGTGTCCTGGATCTAAATATAATTTCATTAGTAATTCCTCCTTTTCATGACAGTATATTTTCTGGAAGCTGCTCACTCGTGGACACCTTGTTCAAATAGAACAAAATTGAGAAACATACCATCGGCCAAATGCTGACAGAACGGTTCGCAAGCTTATGGTCTGTGCTGTTTCTGCTGATTTGTAAAAGGTTCCTGTGAGACTTCCTATATAAATAATCGTTTAAGCTGAAAATAAAGGGGCAACAGGTCCGACTATTTTCCAAGTTGCATTCTCTTAGCATTTATGTAAAAATAAGGGTTAAAATTATCTGAATAAAAATAAAAATCCGGTTATGAATGACAATACGACTGGCATACGCCGATGGCAATTTGGTTTGCATAGTTATCAACTGGCTGCTAAGAATAACGGTTATAGACTTAAATGAGCAACCTAGAAGGAGCGGCCAAATGCAACAGTTTACCAAACCTGTAATAGGCATTACCAGTTCGATTGTCAGTCATAATACGATTAAGAGTCTTAATGTGCATGAGAGATTTATCCGCACGGTCATACAGGCTGGAGGTGTTCCGATTGTCATTCCAAATGGTACTGACGATATGCCTGAGACATGGATGTCGATGTGTGACGGCTTGATTTTAAGCAGTGGTGAGGATGTCGATCCAAATTCGTACCTGGAAAACCCTGATCCTCAGTTACAAAAAACGAATGTGAATCGGGATAATACAGAAATAGCGCTCGTTCATTGTGCAGAAGAACAAAAAAAGCCGATCTTCGCTGTATGCAGAGGTATTACATTGTTAAATGCTGCTTTAGGGGGGACGGTTATTCAGGATATTGGGACGTGGTTTCCACAAGCCATCCAGCATTATCAGCTGGCAGAAAGATATGAAGCGACACATGATATTCAAATTGAATCCGGAAGCTGGCTGCAGAAGATCACAAATTCTACAGGAATTCGGGTTAATAGTCACCATCATCAGGCCATTAACAAACTGGCTTCTGGTTTGAAAGTGACGGCTAAAACGCCCGATGGCATGATTGAAGCAGTCGAATCCAGTGATGCCGCCGCTGTACCCCTTTTTATGGGTGTTCAATGGCATCCAGAGGCAATGGCGCGTGTTAATCCGACAATGCTGGAACTGTTTAAATCATTTGTTATGAAGTGTACAAATACCTAAGGGGGTGATTATCATTCAGGAATCGTCACAAGATAATCATTTAGTCTGGTATGCGAGTTTCGGCTCTAATTTAAACCGGGACAGATTTCTATGTTATATTAAAGGCGGACAACCACCAGGCTCGGACAAGGTAGAGGATGGCTGCCGTGATCAGTCGCTCCCAGTTAAAGAGCGAACGCACGTCATGAACTACCCATTATATTTTGCCGGGGAATCTGATCGGTGGCAGCACGGTGGTGCGGCTTTTATAGGCTTGGATCGTAACGAAAACTGTAACACGTACAGCACCAAATATCTGGTAACAGAGGAACAATTCAAAGACGTCGTGGAACAGGAAAATGACGGTTTGGATCTGGCGGTCAATTTTGATGCTATTATTAAAGACGGGTCGAAAACCCTGCGTGATTCATGGTATGGGACGATTCTTTACTTAGGTGAGGAAGATGGCTATCCCATATTCACATTTACATCAGGACGCGATTTAGATGTTTCAGTTAATGCACCGTCAGATGCGTATTTAAGTATGATTATTCAAGGCTTAGAAACAACAGTCGATCTTGCCGATTCAGACATTTTGGATTATCTGCGGACAAAGCCGGGGATTGACGGCCGTTACAGTCAAAAGGAACTTGAGGAACTGCTTTGATCAGAATGTGAAGGGGAGGAAACTGCTATGAAAATTGGTTTTATTGGTCTGGGGATTATGGGAAAGCCCATGAGTAAAAATCTATTGAAAGCTGGCTACGAATTGGTTGTTTCCAGCAGTAAGTCAGGAACAAATCAGGAATTGCAAGAACTTGGAGCACACGTGGTGCCTGATTATGAAACGTTAGCGTCCAAATCGGAGACGATTATTACCATGCTGCCAAATTCACCTGAAGTGCGTGACGTTATTTTAGGTGAAGAAGGTCTGATACATAGCATAAAGCCGGGGAGTGCTGTGATCGATATGAGTTCGATTGCCCCTATCGCCAGCCGAGAAATTGGGGCAGAACTGGCAGATAAGAATATCGGTTTTATCGATGCGCCAGTAAGTGGAGGTGAGCCTAAAGCCATTGATGGCACTATTTCGGTCATGGCAGGGGGTAACGAGGATGTTTTCGATCAATGTGTGCCTGTTATGGAAGCTATGGCCGCTTCTGTTACCAGAACAGGTGATGTAGGTTCAGGCAACTCAACTAAACTTGCTAATCAAATCATTGTTGCTCTGAATATCTCGGCCATATCGGAGGCATTTGTGCTGACGGAGAAGCTGGGTGTTGATAATCAAGCAGTTTACAATGCCATCCGAGGCGGCCTTGCCGGCAGTACGGCTTTAGATGCTAAAGCACCAAAAATGCTGGAAGGCAATTTTGATCCCGGCTTCAAAATTGATCTGCACTTAAAAGATTTGAATAATGTGATGGAGACAGCGACAAATCTTGGTGTACCGCTGCCATTAACAGCTTCGGTCAGGGAAACGCTGAAGGCACTGACAGCTGATGATCTTGGTGAAGAAGATCATGCGGCGATTGTGAAATATTATGAAAAACTGGCCAATATAAATGTTTGAAGCGCAGTTACATGGGTATGATTGTTCTGTTTAATGATTCAAACAGATGTGAAGCAAATGCTTTTAGTGTGGGTATCTTTTCTGTCATGCTGAATATACAAGCGGGAAAGGCGAAAGGAGATTATTTAGCATGAAATTGAGTGTTTTGGATCAGGCACCAATATCACGGGATTCTACACCAGAAGAGGCATTGAATAACACCTTAAAGTTGGCGGCTGAAACAGAAAAACTGGGTTATACGCGCTATTGGGTAGCTGAACATCACAATACGAACGGTCTCGCAAGTGTCTCACCGGAAATTTTGCTGACACGGATTGCTTCTTATACGAATACAATTCGCGTTGGTTCTGGCGGGGTGCTTCTGCCGCAATACAGCCCTTATAAAGTTTCGGAGAATTTTAAAATGATCGAGGGCTTGTTTCCAGATCGGATTGATTTAGGAATAGGCCGTTCACCAGGCGGTTCACAGGATACACGGATGGCTTTGACTGATGGTGAGGCTAAAGATATGTCTGAATTTCCTCGTCAATTGCAGGATCTGCAGGGTTTTTTGCATAATACACTGCCCAAAGATCACCGTTACCGTCTGGTTAAAGCATCTCCAAGAACAAATAGCGTCCCGCCGATGTGGGTGCTTGGATTATCGGAACGGGGTGCGCAAAACGCTGCGGAAATCGGAGCTGGATTTGTCTTCGGTCATTTTATTAACCCGGACCATGGGGAGGAAGCATTGCAAACATACAGACAAGCATTCAAGCCGTCAGAAAATATAGCCCGGCCGACAAGTGCCGTCTGCATTTTTGTCGTGTGTGCCGATACAGAAGAAGCGGCGGAAGAGCTGGCTCTTAGTCAAGATAAATGGCTGTTGAATGTTGGCAAAGGGGCCGATACGAAGGTGCCATCTATTGAGGAAGTCAAAAAGCGAACATTCCGGCAGGAAGAACTGCAAGAGATGCAAAAAAATCGCAGACGTTGTGTCATTGGAACGCCAGATCAGGTGAAAATGGAGCTGGAGCGGCTGAGTGATATTTATCAAACTGATGAATTCATGATTATCACGAATATTTATGATTTTTCAGCTAAAGTACATTCCTACCGGTTATTAGCGGAAGCATTTGATCTCTAAAACCATGATCAGGTGTGAACCTGACCATGGTAATTCATGTGTCTTTTTGGATTTTAATAGGCGCTATCGCCATTAAATATTGAGTTTTTAACAACCACATAATCAACATACCGAATGGCTTGCAATTCTTTTCCGCCGGCATAGGAGATAGCAGATTGGAGGTCCTGCTGCATTTCGGATAATGTATCCTCCAGTGAGCCTTTGTGCTCGACATACATCTTCTTGCCTTCTACGTTTTTCTTCTCGCCTTTTTGAAATTCAGATGCTGACCCAAAGTATGCTTTGTACCGTTTGCCCTCCTGCTCAATGGTTTTCCCCGGTGATTCTTCATGACCAGCAAATAAAGAGCCGATCATCACCATTGAGGCTCCAAGGCGAATAGATTTGGGAATATCGCCATGTGTCCGGATGCCTCCATCGGCAATAATGGGTTTGCTCGCCGCTTTAGCACACCATTTGAGGGCGGCCAGCTGCCAGCCGCCGGTTCCAAAGCCTGTTTTTGTCTTTGTAATACACACTTTGCCTGGTCCAATCCCGACTTTTGTCGCATCAGCTCCTGCATGTTCCAGTTCCCGCACTGCTTCCGGCGTTCCCACATTTCCTGCAATAACAAAACTGTCAGGCAACAAGTGTTTGATATGCTGAATCATATTTATGACACCATCGGAATGGCCATGAGCGATATCAATTGTTATAAATGCAGGCGTAAGTCCGGTATCGGCCAATTCACGGACAAACTGGTATTCTTCTTTTTTGATGCCAACACTGATTGATGCTATAAGCCCTTGCTGATGCATATCACGAATAAAGTTAGTTCGTGTTTCTGGTTCAAAACGGTGCATGACATAAAAATAGCCATTCTCTGCCAAAAGTTTAGCGACATTTTCATCAATTATCGTTTGCATGTTAGCCGGAACGACAGGCAGATTGAAGGTATAGCCGCCAAACGTCATCGTGGTGTCGCATTCGGAGCGACTGCTGACAATACATTTAGCCGGTATTAATTGAACGTCTTCATAATCAAATACACTTTCCATCGATACACCCCTAAAAACGAATGATTATTTTATTTAATATTTAAATGTTCGTCTATTGCTAATCTACAAGACTTTCATGACATTGTCAATCGACAGCCAATATAAATATGACAGAATTATGTATAAATATACAACGGGAACGTACTTATATAAACGTCTGCATCACGTCATTGGGAGACTGCCTGTTGTGTCAGCAATTCGCGGGAAAGGCCTCATGATTGGCATTAGATGTACAGAAGATATAGATGATAAGGTCAGCTCATTAATGGCTAAAGGATTGCTTGTATTAAAGGCTGGACCCAGAGTCATTCGTCATCTGCGACCACTTATTGTAAGTGAACAGGAAATTGATATGGCGGTTCAATTGATAAGTGATGTATTGACTGAGGAAGAAGCTGATACAATCTGCTAGGAGGCTGGTGAGTCGCCTCGTGTCGCCGGACGCCGGGGTATCACCTATGGCTGTCATCCCACAGGAATCCTCTAGTCTTATCGTTAATCGTTTTCTGTTATTAGGAATACAGCTTGATCACCCTGTTCTATCTGCAAGTTACGGGTGCTTGCTGTAATAAAGGTAACGCCCGCATTCTTTTTGCGGATAAACAATAACAGACCGTTTTCTTTTTCCGCAAACTGTTGTTTCTTAACTGTCTGTTTTTCTTCCATCGTTATCGTTTTAAGCGAATAATCCGCGGCAAGTTTTTCATTCAATGCAGACAGAGTCATACCCTCATCAAATAGTATATGCCCTTTGATAGCCGGGGAAATATCGCGGTTCATCTTATCTGCTGGCAGCACAAATGTATTGTGATAACCGAATTCCGGGGCGAATGATTGGCCTATAAGTGCGTTATAGGCAGAATCATCTGTCATGATCAGGATATTATCATACGGTGCCAGATCAATTTCCATCCGGGTATGCTCATAGAGAATATCACCATTGAAGACGTCGATCCCCTTGTTATTCTGGGCAGGTATTAACCTGTCTAAAACACTGTCTGCGAGCAGAACAGGTATATCGCTTGATTGTAAATAGTCAGCTAAAACGGTAGCTGTACCGCCTTCTTCTGTGCTGGCAAGATTAAGTTTTTTCGCTAAGGGCGCCAGTGTGAAACCATGGACGCAGACAGTAATAAATACCAGGGCAAACGTCAGGGTCATCAAAATGGAAGCATCCGTAAAGCCGTCCTGCTGCAGGATACCAGCAAAATAACCAGCTACAGTCAGGGCCACAATACCGCGCGGTGCGATCCAGCTAATTAATGTTTTCTCATTTGTTTTCAGCTCTGTGCCAATCGTTGCAATCCAGATCGACAGCGGCCGGACAAGAAATAACATCACAAGAACAAAGCCGAGAATAGGCAGTGTGAACATGTCCATAATGGTTTCTCTTGTCAGCGACGCGGTTAGTAGCACAAACACTGTTGATGTTAAAATAACAGAAATGTTTTCAGCGAAATGGGTCACATTAGCAATTGACGCGATATATTTTTTCGTTACGGCTACAGTCAGCCCCATAACCGTAACGGCAAGCATGCCTGTCTCCTGCATGATGAGCTCACCAAGACTGAAGCAGAGCAAGACAAATGACATGATGATCGGCGATTTGAGAAATTCCGGAAAGAGCCCCTTATTGGCCATATGACTGGTTAACAAGCCGATGACCAGTCCAATAATAATGGCCAGCAAGGCACCGCCAAAGAAATTTAGCAAGTAACTCCCCTGAATTTGCTCATTCGTGACAACTTTTAAAATCTGGTAAGCCAAAAGCGCGATTAACGGGCCTGCGGGATCAATTATGGTTCCTTCCCATTTTAGAATGGTTGCGACTCTTTGTTTTAATTTGGCTTGCCGCAGAAGCGGTATGATGACGGTCGGACCGGTAACGATAAACAAGCCGCCAATGACAAAAGCAACCGGCATGCTTAAACCAGCTATGTAGTGTGCGGCTAAAGATCCTCCTACCCAAGCAAGCAATGCGCCAAGCGTGACTACGCGAAAAACGGATTTAGAAATATCTTTTATTTCCCGAAAGTTCAGACTTGAGCTTCCTTCAAATAGGATAACAGCGACTGCCAGTGATATCAGCGGATTATATAATTCACCTAACGCTGCTTCCGGATTAATTAATTGAAGTACCGGGCCAATCAAAAGCCCGACAACTGACATAATGACAATCGATGGCCACTGAATCCGCCAGGCCAGCCATTGGGAGAAAGTGCCGAGTACAATAATAATGACGATACTGAGTAATACGGCTTCCTGCAACTGTTTCACCTTCTTAAACGGTCCTGTAGAATATCTAATAGTGTAATACGAATACTGTATTATGCAGTGTAAGATTATGGCAATTTTAGGATGGCACTGGATCGTTTGAAATGGTGCAATAAAAAATAAGCAGCCTCCTCAGCTGAAGGCTGCTTTAATAATTATCACTGCCAAAGAAATTTTTAAACGACTGCAGTGAAGCTTCGCGGTTAACAGCTGCAATTGAAGTCGTGATCGGAATACCTTTCGGGCACACCTGCACACAGTTCTGTGAATTGCTGCAACCCTGGAGCCCGCCATCCTCCATAAATGCATTAATTCGCTCATCACTGTTCATCTCACCAGTTGGATGGGCATTTTTTAAGCGTACCTGAGAAAAAACAAATGGTCCCATAAAATCACTTTTATCATTAACGTTTGGGCATGCCTCCTGGCAGACACCGCATGTGAAACATTTCGAAAGCTCATAGGCCATAAGACGCTTGTCCTCACTCATACGCGGACCGGCACCGAGATCGTAAGTGCCATCAATTGGTATCCAGGCCTTCACTTGTTTCAGCGAGTCGAACATGCTGTCCCGGTCTATAATTAAGTCTCGGACAACCGGGAATGTGTACATAGGATGAATGCGGATTGGCTGTTCCAGTTCATCAACCAGTGTGGAACAAGCCTGGCGCGGGACATCATTAATCACCATCGAGCAAATCCCGCATACCTCTTCCAGACAGCTCATGTCCCATTGAACGGGCGTTGTTTTTTCACCCGCTTTATTGGTCGGGTTTTCCCGAATAGACATAAGTGCCGATATAATATTCATGTTCGGGGTATAAGGGACTGAGAAGGTTTCTGTATATGACCCTGAATCGGGGTCGGACTGTCGTTCAATAATGAGTTCGACGGTTTTTTGATCGGTTGCCGTTGGCATAACACAACTCCTTTCTGGCGATAACGGCTGTTTTATACAAACTGTATTGGCTAGTATGACAGGATTATTGGACTTATATACACGTCTCAGTCAAATGCCTGGCTGGTTTGTCAGTCAGACTGTCTATAGATATGGTTAACGAAGGCGTTATATCAGTGCTTTATTGATAAACGGATCTGAATAATTGATTTCCCCTTTAATGCGTTTAATAGGGGTGTCGTTGCCTTTGAGCCAGCTGTCAAAGTCAAAAACAACCGGCATTCGGTCCGGCCCGATAGCAAACCATGCTTTCATTTCGTTCGGAAGGTAGGCTGCTGTATGGAGCGTTCCGGCTGCTGCATCATATTTTTCAGAGAAGACTCCTTGGTCCAAATCGTTCATCACCCGGAAAGCGTCATAAGGATTGGTTGTATAGCGCTGCTGATCCTGAATGGTTTGTTCCCGCTGGCGCGACTCTTCCTGCCGGTAGCGGTTTTCATCGTCCAGTAAATGGAAGTGGTTGGTGCAGACATTTGCAGGACGTGCCACCACTTCTCGTGGTGTAGCTTCCACAACGTATGACTCGCCACTTCGGTCTAATAAAACGTAGCTGAATGAATGCCGGTGTGGAATGGCTTTTAGCAGGCTGATCGCCTCATCGACAGTGGAACACGTTTCCAGAATCATTCGCCCAATCATGTTGCACAGAAAACCGTCACCGGCTTGTTTGCGATGGGTGAAATTGTAACCCATTACGAGTCCCTTTTCATTCATCCCATCGATACGGCCGGTGATTTGCATGGATGGTCCGATAACGGCATAACCTTGATCGGTGGGCTGATAAAGTAAAAAACGTCCCTCGTAAGATATAGGATGGCTGTCATAATTGCGGATCATGTATTCTGGCTGGGTGAATATGGAACAGCCGCTCCGCCCGTATTCGAGATAATAGCCGCCGAAAAGTCTGATTGCCTCATCCATCTTCATATTAAGGGAAGCGGCCAGACCGCGGATTTCGTCCCAGACCCCCGGTGCAAATGCTATAAGCGATTGTTTGACTTCTTCTGGATTAATTAAAAAATGCCGGTCTTTTTTGGGCTCCCATTGTTTTTGACGGTTAGGGAGAATAGGGGAGTTTTTCAGCTGTTCACCCTGGCTATAACCAAAATCAAAATGGGTCCCTCTGTATTGGAAAACGTCACTGTAGACGTGGTTCATAAATGTCAGTCCTCTTTCATATGCAAACTAATCTTAGTGTATGCCATGTCACCACGAAAGCAAATCATCTTGCTTACAGAAGTACGATGACCTGATCTTGATCATCAATCATTGTATAGAATCGTCATTCAGCGAAAAACTAATGATTGCATGAAAGCCGTATTACTAAACAGGAAGGTTGGGTCATATGAAAAAGGTAACCATTGTCTTTTGGGTGACACTGGCCATCACACTCGGATTATCTGTAATTGGCGTTATCTGGCCTGATCCGTTTGAACAAATATCTGGTCAGATTATGGACTTCTTTTCGGCCAAGTTTGGCTGGTTTTACTTAATTATGGTCACATTATTTCTTTTATTTTGCTTGTACCTTGTGGTTAGCCCGTATGGTAAAATCAGGCTGGGAAAGCCAGGTGAAAAACCAGAGTTCAGCTACCCATCATGGATAGCCATGTTATTTAGTGCTGGTATGGGCATTGGCCTCGTCTTTTATGGCGTGTCTTCACCTGTGGGTCATTATATAAACACGCCGCCGACAGCAGATCCTGGTACAACAGAGGCATTAGAAGAATCTCTGAGAGTAACTTTCTTTCACTATGGCATTCATGCTTGGGCGATTTACGCAGTGATTGCGCTCATTCTGGCTTACTTTATGTTTCGTCATGAAAAGCCAGGGCTTGTCAGTGCTTCATTGGAGTCTCTTTTTGGCGAGCGGATGAAAGGTGCCTGGGGTAAGGTTGTAGATGTTATAGCTGTATTTGCTACGATTGTTGGTGTAGCTACGACGCTGGGTTTTGGCGCTACACAGATTAATGGCGGTTTCGCTTATTTGTTTGACATGCCGATTGCGTTTTGGGTCCAGCTGATTATCATTCTAATTGTGACCGTTTTATTTATGATTTCAACATATACAGGTCTCAGTAAAGGCATTCAGTATCTGAGCAATGCCAATATGGGGCTGGGCGGTCTTTTGATGCTGGCAACATTGATCCTTGGACCAACGTTGTATATTATGAATTCCTTAATTGATACAATTGGTTCCTATATACAGCAATTGCCATCCGAAAGTTTCCGTCTGGCACCTAATGATGAATCGGAACGGAAATGGGTGATGGATTGGACGGTGTTCTTTTGGTCCTGGTGGATTGCCTGGTCACCGTTTGTTGGCATATTTATCGCTCGTGTATCAAAAGGGCGCACGATAAGAGAATTTTTAGCCAGTGTGATTATTGTTCCGACTGTGGTAGGCTTTTTATGGTTTGCAACATTTGGCATGTCGGGCATTAATGCGCAAAATAATGGTGCAGACATAGCTGAACTTCCTCAAGAACAGGCCTTGTTTGCCATGTTTGATCAGTTGCCGTTTGGAATTATTTTGTCGATTCTCGGTCTTCTGCTGATCAGCACATTTTTCATTACGTCTGCTGACTCGGCAACATTTGTCCTCAGCATGCAGACAACGAACGGATCCATGTCACCGCCAACGACGGTAAAATTCGTATGGGGGCTGGCACAATCAACCATTGCTGCAGTTCTGTTGTATACAGGCGGGCTCCAGGCGTTGCAAAATGCTTTAATTTCCGCAGCTCTGCCATTCTCGATTATTATATTTCTCATGATTATGTCGTTTTATAAAGCTATAAAAAAGGATAAGGACAAAAATTGGTCATGATAGAAAAACGATAAAAACACACTGAATTTCAGTACTGAAATTCAGTGTGTTTTTTCTGTCAGGTATTAAGAAGTCTGATCATACTGATTGACATCAAACAGGTCAATCAGTTCAATATCGGGATGATTCTCCTTGAACCAGTTTAAGGAGAACTCATTTTTAAACAAGACAACATAATTGCCACTCCGGTCCTGAACCAGCATGTTGCGCTCATCATAAAGAGAGGGATCGACCTGATCCGGTTTGAGCCAGCGCGGGACCCGATCACCAATAGGTTCCAATTCGACTTCTGCATTATACTCATTTTGCATCCTTTGTTTGAATACATCAAATTGCAGTTCACCAACTGCTCCCAGGATATATGATTCGGTACGATGGTGCCTGAATAATTGAATGGCACCTTCCTGAACGAGTTGTTCAATACCCTTTTTAAACTGTTTGGCCTTCATGACGTTTTTGGCCGTCACACGTTGAAATTGTTCTGGCGGGAATTGCGGCAGTTCCTGATACTCAAACGTGTTCTTGCCTTCCAGTAAGGTGTCACCAATCTGATAAGCGTTTGGGTCATAAATGCCGATAATATCACCGGCATAAGCTTCTTCAATGGTATCCCGGGACGAAGCAACGAATTGTTGTGTCTGGGCCAGCCTGACAGGTTTGCCTGTACGGGCCAGGGTTACACGCATTCCACGCTCAAATTTGCCGGAACAGACTCTTAGAAAGGCGACACGGTCACGGTGTGCCGGATCCATGTTGGCCTGGATTTTGAAAATAAATCCGGAAAAATCCGGGTCATCCGGTGAAATGACCCCTTCTGTTGATTTGCGCGGTGCCGGTTCAGGGGCCATAGAAATAAATGTATCAAAAAACGTCTGGACGCCAAATGGAGCGAGCGCACTTCCAAAGAAAACAGGTGTCTGATCACCAGCCATGATAGCATCAAGAGAAAAATCGTCTCCAGCTTCTTCAACCATGGACAATTCTTCCTGCGCTGCCTGATAAGTTGGATCAGAAACTAACGCCTCATGCTCCGTCTTATTCAATTCCTCATAGGGTATATAGCGTTCTTCTCCATTACCGTTAAATTGAATAAATTGGTTGCCGTCCCTGTCAAAAGTGCCAAGGAACCGTTTGCCCATACCGGCGGGCCAATTCATCGGATATGTCTCAATGTTTAACACATCCTCGATTTCTTCGAGCAATTCGAGCGGTTCACGTCCTTCACGGTCCAATTTATTGATAAACGTGAAAATCGGAATGCCGCGCATTTTACATACTTTGAATAATTTAATGGTCTGCGCCTCAATTCCTTTTGTTGCATCAATAATCATAACAACGCTGTCTACAGCGGTCAGCGTCCGGTACGTATCCTCACTGAAATCCTCGTGTCCGGGGGTATCGAGGATATTAACCTGATAACCCTGATACGGAAAATTCATCACACTGGACGTTACAGAAATGCCGCGCTGCTTTTCAATGGCCATCCAGTCTGAGGTTGCAAACTTGCCCGATTTTTTGCCCTTAACCGTACCGGCAGACCGGATAAGATTACCAAACAGAAGCAGCTTTTCCGTCATGGTTGTTTTCCCGGCATCCGGATGCGAAATAATGGCAAATGTTCGCCGTTTACTGGCTTCGTCATTCATCGTCATAAAAAAATCCCTTCCATTATAATTATGTAGGCTGTACGGCTGATGGGGGATTTAGCTACATAAGCTTGATACTCCTTATAATTTGTTTAAACGATCGTCTTATACTCTCAAACGATAGCATGCTGCCGGTGATTCGTCAATCAATCGAAGGCAGTATTAACACTGATTTGCCGGATAATGGATGGCTTAACAACACAAACATGACAAAGCATGCCTGCCCAATTTCAGCACTGTTTTTCATTAATGAAGACATAAAGTCTTGACAATATACCTAAGGGGGTATATTGTAGAAGTAGTTCTTTTGAAAGACAGATTACAGCTGATCATGTGAAGATCATGAATCTGCTGACTAAAAGGAACGATTCTGGCAGACAATCGTGGATAAGACTGCGTAAAGAAGGGTGAATGCAAATGGAGTATGAAGCAGATGTCAAAAATCGGGTGAAGCGAATTGAAGGGCAGGTCAAAGGGCTTCTTAAAATGATGGAGGAAGAACAGGATTGCCGCCAAGTTGTCACACAGATGACGGCCGTGCGCAGTGCGCTTGATCGAACAGTGGCTTTGCTTGTCAGCCAGAATCTGGAGCAGTGTATACGTGAAGAAAAGCAAGACGGTGAAAGTTCTGAGGATCTTGTTAAAGAAGCCGTTAATTTGCTTGTTAAAAGCCGGTAACGGGATCTTTATCCAGCTTCGAAGATTAAATTGACACAAGGTTTAGTCACATAAATGAATGGACTAATCCTTTTATTCCAATTTATATACCCAGCCCCGTATGTTAAGAGAACGGTTGAGCGAACGTTGCCAGATTACAAAAATATTTTTTAGCCTTTAATATACCCCTGCCCGTAGGTGTATGAAAGAGGGTCTGAATCAGGAGGGACATTGAAAATGAAAGAAGTTACCACTCAACAATTGGAGCAGATGGTAAACAGTCATGAACAGGTCAATATCGTTGATGTTCGAGAGAATGAAGAAGTCGCCCAAGGAAAAATCCCAGGAGCCAAGCATATCCCGTTGGGTGACGTTCCAGAACGTCTTGATGAACTTAATCAGAACAACCATTATTATATGATTTGCCGTTCTGGGGGCCGCAGTGCGAAAGCAACCGAACTTCTGGAATCAAACGGTTATGATGCAACCAATATAGATGGTGGCATGCTTGCTTGGAATGGGCGCACAGAAGTGTAACACAAAGCATATTTGAACAAGATGTCTGTTCAATACATTCAAGATAATAGGAGGACATAATCATGGAAAATAACACACGCGTAGCGATTATTGCAGCCAACGGAGGTCTATTTGATGCCTATAAGGTATTTAACATTGCAACAGCAGCAGCTGCGTCTGATAAAGAAGTCGGGATTTTCTTCACATTTGAGGGATTAAATCTGATTCACAAAGAAGCGCATAAAAACTTGCCGTTGCCAGAAGGGAAAGAACATTTTCAGGAAGGCTTCGAAAAAGCGAATGTCCCATCGATACCCGAACTTTTGCAAATGGTACAGGAAATGGGCGTTAAGATGATTGGTTGTCAAATGACAATGGATGTGATGGATCTGGAACAAGATGATTTTGTTGACGGTATTGAAGTTGGCGGCGCAGCCTCATTCATCGAATTTGCCAAAGACGCTGATATTTCCCTGACATTTTAAGGAAAGGAGCTATGCATAATGACTATAACGGCTAAAGACCTGGCAAAACGTGTTATTAATCAGACGAAAACGTTGATTCTGGACGTTCGAAATACGAATGAATTTAACGACTGGAAAATCGAAGGCAATTCAATTGAGATTATGAACGAACCTTATTTTAATCTGCTGGACAGTGTTGAGCCACTTGCAGACAAACTGGATAAACATCAGGAAGTTATCGTTGTTTGTGCGCAGGGCGGTTCCTCAGAGATGATTGCTGACATGATGGAAGACGCGGGATTCACGAATGTTTATAGTTTAGAAGGCGGCATGCAAGCCTGGAGTGAACATATGGAACCCGTTAAAATAGCTGACTTATCAAATGGTGGCCATCTCTATCAGTTTGTTCGTCAGGGCAAAGGATGTTTATCCTATATGGCTATTTCCGGTAATGAGGCGGCTGTTGTTGATGCAGCTCGTATGACAGATGTATATGAACAATTTGCTGAGGATAAAGGCGTTGTCATTAAGCATATCATTGATACACATCTTCATGCCGATCATATTTCCGGTGGTCGTCAACTGGCTGAAAATACAGGTGCAAATTATTATATGCCGCCAAAAGATGCTGAAGACGTTACATTCGATTATCAGCCATTAGAACAAAACCATACGATAACGGTTGGCCAGACAACGATTAACGTACAGCCTGTTTATTCACCAGGTCATACCATTGGCAGTACGTCCCTTATCATTGATGAACAGTATTTGCTCACAGGGGACATTCTATTTATCAAATCCATTGGCCGTCCTGACTTGGCCGGAAAAGCTGAGGATTGGGCAGCTGATCTTCATAAAACACTCTATAAGCGTTATGAAAAGCTGTCTAAGGATTTAGTTGTCTTGCCAGCCCATTACGCATTTATGGAAGAAATGAGCGAGGACGGGAGCATCAGGGCGCGACTTGGTGATTTATACAAGCATAATGATTCGCTTAATGTACCGAATGAACAGGCATTTCGCAAAATGGTGACTGAGAACATGCCGCCGCAACCGAACGAGCATGAAACCATTCGTCAGACTAACATGGGTCAAATGAATCCAAAGGTTGAAGAGCAGCGCGAAATGGAAATTGGCCCAAACCGTTGTGCTGTTCACGGTTAATCGTTTGAGATTCAAATTAATTTGAAGGAGGAAATGATCATGGAAGCAGCAAAAATGTTAGATGCCAAAGGTGTTGCATGCCCAATGCCTGTTGTAAAAACAAAAAAAGCTATCGAAGAGTTGAATTCAGGTGACATTTTGGAGGTTCATGCAACAGATAAAGGTGCAAAAAGTGATCTGACAGCATGGGCTCAGGCAGGCGGTCATGAATTGATTGATCAGACAGAAGAAGATGACGTCCTGAAATTCTGGATTAAAAAAGCCTAAGAGCGTTGACTGGGATATAAATGAAGTGAACAACTTTAAAAACAAGCAAAACTAAGGTATAGCGGAGAAATATACGTAAACGCCACATAGGCATTAGCCATTATGATCGTTGCCTGCATTCGCCCCGCCAATCGGCGCAAATGCAGGCAAACGTGATCAATACAAAATTATTGCAAGCTGTTTTAGCTGTCCTTATACTTGGAACTGTCATTAAGATCTGGTTTGAATTTGTTTGATCAACGAGTCAACATTATAAAATAAGCAGGTGATAAATGATGGAGAATAAACGTTTTGACCCGAAAAATTCCGATAAATTAATGAATCAGGCACGCCGTGATCGATTACAGCCTGAAAAAATAATGCAGCATTTAGATCTAAAAACTGAGGATAACGCGGTTGATTTGGGAGCAGGTCCGGGTTTGTTTACAATCCCCCTTGCTAAGCAAATCAATGGTGAGGTTTATGCTGTCGATGTGGAACCGGCTATGCTGGAGAAACTTAAGACGAACGCCGAACAAGAAGGGGTTCATGGTATTACGTATATAACAAGTGACTTGGAAACGTTGCCGTTATCTGATCAGTCGGTAACCAAGGTTCTTAATACGTTTGTCATTCATGAAGTCGACAGTGCTGAGAATGCCATTCGCGAAATGAATCGCATTTTAGAGCCTGGCGGTATTTTGTTATTAGTCGATTGGGCGAGAATCGAAACGGAATCCGGTCCGCCGCTCGAGCAAAGATTTGAAGCTGATGATATGGCTGAACGCATTCAAAAAAACGGATTTGAAACAGAAGTTATGCGTCCGAATCCGGATGAAAATTTTGCTATTAAGGCGGTTAAAACGGCGTCTTGCTAAGACAAGTAAAAACTAAGCATCCATGGAGCTGAAAATAATGTGTTTTATCATTACTCTGGCAGTTATCCTTATGGCTGTCTGGTTCTTCAAACGTGGTGAAACCAACCCTCCCCGTTCATCAGGAGGAGATTCACTGGACACGCTAAAGGAGAGATTGGCTAAAGGTGAGATATCGGAAGAAACTTACGACAGGCTCAAACAAAAATTGCACGAATGATATATGAATGGACTTGGGCGAATGGCGTGATCAGCTCTCTTTTTATGCTTCCACAGCCAGTTTCTCTTCAAATTTGACAAACATACATAAGGGGGTACCCTGTAATTGGGAAGGAAAGGAGTGAAGCGACATGGGTGATTACTTGCATGAGCATCCTGCAACCCCCCGAACATATGAAGAAAAGCAGGCTGTCAGCAACCGCCTTAAGCGGATTGAAGGACAGGTGCGCGGTATTCAAAAAATGATCGAGCAAGACCGTTATTGTATTGA
The DNA here is from genome assembly GCF_042666895.1 of Lentibacillus kimchii. Classification (GTDB taxonomy): domain Bacteria; phylum Bacillota; class Bacilli; order Bacillales; family Amphibacillaceae; genus Lentibacillus; species Lentibacillus kimchii. The sequence continues at coordinate 7,734 of NZ_JBHTGR010000005.1, read as the reverse complement.
TATTTTAGTACAAATCAATGCTATTAACGCCGCATTGAAAAAAGTGGGTTTTTCTGTTGCCGAACGGCATATGAAACATTGTGTCAGTAATGCCGTTCAAACGGGTGAAGGAAACGAAGCGATTGATGAACTGATGCAAGTTATGAAGCAGTTTTCCAAGTAGGGAGATAATAATACCTGAAACTTATTCCGCCTAAAACGTCTTAAAATTTAAAGGTTAGCTGACCTTTTCGGGGCGTTATTGTCTGTAACGCCAACATAAACCGGTCTCCATTGGGGAACCGGTTTTTTATGACTATCGTCAAATGGGTGACTGCTTTGAAAACGTTACGGATAGTATTAAGAGAACATGCATTGATAAGGACGATATGTGCACGCTAATTGGCAAAAGCTATTAATAAGCTGGGTGAATGGCAGCGCATATCCTGATTGGTCCGTAATGGGCAGCATAATGTTGAGTTTGACTGTTTTAATGGTTCAACTCCCAATACCTGCGGCCGCACCGTACGCACCCATTTATGGCACACGTCACTGTCCCTGCGATTACTGTCAGCTTATTTGTGGTGTACCACGTCTCATGGAACAAAGTTTTCGCCTTTAATAGGAGCTGTTAGTATGGATATGATATTATTATGGGTGTTTTTTATAGCTGGTGTCGGCATTTTAATCATTTTATTGCAAAGGCCGCCGCTTAAAGAATGGCTATTATGTTTCTTTATTGCTGCTTGTTTGGCATCATTCTTGGGTCAATTAGTTGTTTCGAGTAACTTAATTTCCTATCCCGTTAAGCTTTTTCCCATATTTAAGTCGAGTATTCTCTATGAATATCTGCTTCTCCCGCTTTTAAGTGTTATCTACTACCGGACAACTTATCGCAAAGATATATACAGTTCTCTTTGCCAGGCATTTATCTACAGCAGTGTTTTAACAGTTTTAGAAGTGTTATTGGAGCAAGGCACAGACTTCATTCACTACATTTCCTGGAATTGGATGTTCTCATTGGTGAGCCTGTTTAGCTTTTTACTGATAATACGTTACATCATGCAGCTGATCAACAAGGTCACGCAAAGGAAAGAACGCAATCAGGCGCACTCAGATGACGCTTGATTGCGTTATATCAGAGTCCGCGATTCTTCAGCTCCTTGCGCATAATACCAGGTCTTGCAACTAACAGAAGAAAGATGGCTGTCAGTGCCTCTGCGGCGGGAAGTGCCAGCCATATACCGGTTGTATCCAGCCATAATGGGAGAATAAGGAGTGCGGCAATTAAGAGAATAAAGCCGCGGAATAGCGTGATCCCGATTGATGGTCGTACATACGCAATCGATTGATAATAGGTCATGTAAATAAAGTTAATACCCATGAATACATAACCGATAAAAAACAGCATAATTCCTTTTTTAGCCAGCTGACGTACAGCTTCGTCTTCAATTCCAAATATTGAGACAAGACCTCCGGCGCCAGTCCAGCCAACGATGAGGAAACCAATTCCTAATAAAACAGTCGTTATTTCTGCAATTTTCACGGTATGTTTAATAGAAGCATACTTTTGGGCGCCGTAATAAAAACTAATGATAGGCTGAATGGATTGACCTATACCAATGAAAGCCAAAAACATAAAGGTGTGCAGATAATTAATCACAGAGAATGCTGCAAGCCCTGTAGTGCCGGCATAGTAAGCTAAAGCCGTGTTATAGCCTACGACAAAAACGGCTGTTCCGGCCTCGGATAAAAAGTTGGGCATACCCAGCTTGCCAATCATCATAAGGTCATCTTGTTGCCAAGGCTTCCGGATGAATTTCAAACCAGACCCGTTTTTTAGAAAATGAATACAATATATGAGCAGGCCAATAGCTGTTGCAATCACCGAAGCAAGGGCAGCACCGGTTACCTCCATATTTAAAATGAAAATCATCCAGTAATCCAGGACAATATTGAGTAATGCCGATATGACTAGACCGATCATAGCGAGCTTCGGACTGCCGTCGTTACGGACAAAAATACTGAGTGCATTTTCCCATGCTAAAATCGGTGCCCACATAAAAATGATCTGCATGTAGTCTGTTGCATACGCCAATGTCTCGTCGTTGGCGCCGAATAAGTAAGCAAGCGGCTCGACGGCAAAATAGCCTGTGATGCCAATGACGATCATGATAACGGTGATAGATGTCATAGCAAGTGTGAATGCCCGCTGTGCTTTCTCAGTATCCTGTGCACCGCTGGCTATGGAGTAAAGTGTTCCGCCGCCAACCCCAATAAGAAGTGAAATGGAAATAACAATAGACCAGACAGGAACAGCGACATTAACGCTCGCGAGCGCAACCGAGCCAACGCCATTTCCGACAAATATACCATCAATAACAATATTGGCAGACATCAGCATCATGCCAATAAGGGTAGGAAGCAGGTATTCAAAAAAAACGCCTCGTAACACTTCGGGTTGAAAGTTTTTGTTCGACCAAGCTCATCATGATTCGCTCGCTTTCTCAAAGTTCTGTATCCATTTTATAATTTTATCAGGCGAAAATCCATAACATACACAATTTTAAATTAGAAGAAAAGTGTTCTTGTCAAAACGTGCGCACTTCTTTCAAAAAGGGTGCGCTTTTTAGTGTGGTTTCTCACAGATTTCTCAGAAAACAGATTAGCATCATATTGTTTTCGGCCGGATTATTATGTATACTGTGTATACTATGTAAACACAGTATAACGGTAACCGTATTAAATTGTGTTGAATGATTTTGAACAAGGGGGTGTTTGAATGTGCTGATTCATATTTCGCAAACGAGTTCGGCGCCCATGTATGAGCAGGTTGTCAGTGAAATCCAACGGCTGATAGCTATGGGTCACATGGAGCCCGGCGAGATGCTGCCGTCCATTCGGGGATTGGCTAAAGAGCTGATGACAAGCGGAATCACCATTCGACGTGCCTATCAGGGACTCGAACAGTCGGGATTTATTTATACGCGCAAGGGCAAAGGAAGTTTTGTTGCTGAATTAAGTGAAGCAAGACTGAATCGGTGGAAGATTGAACAAGTACAGGGACCTTTGTCAGAATCAATTTTAAAAGCAAAACAGCTTGATCTTACAGAAGATCAGTTTCATGACTTGATTAAACGTTTTTGGGAGAAAGCGGACGACGATAGGCAAGGGGGAGATACCTATGGATCTGAACGGTGAACAGCCTTTATTAGACGTGCACCATCTGACAAAAATATATGGCGATTTTCAGCTGCAGGATGTCAGTTTTAATGTTCCTGCGGGTACCATTATGGGGTTCATTGGCCGGAATGGTGCGGGGAAAAGTACCACAATGAAAGCCATTATGGATCTAGTTAAACCGGATGACGGACGTGTTTTTGTTTTGGGTAGGCCAATGCCTGAAGAAGAAGTTGCTGTCAAAGAACAGGTCGGCTATGTCGGTGATATCCCGTTATTGAATGATAACTGGACGCTGGACCGGACGCTGCAATTTGCGCGTCAATTCTATCCAAACTGGAATGAGGAAGCTGTTGAACAACGCCTGGAACATTTTGCGATTGCGAGGCATAAAAAACTCGGCGAGCTGTCCAAAGGCATGAAAATGAAAGCGTCACTTATTTTGGCAATGGCACATGAGCCGAAGCTGTTGTTATTGGATGAACCGACTTCAGGTCTGGATCCGGTTGTACGGACAGAAGTCCTGGAAATGCTGCTGGATTTTGTACAAGATGAAAGCCGGAGTGTTCTGTTTTCTTCCCATATTACGCCTGATGTCGAAAAAATTGCTGATTGGGTAACGATTCTTGATGATGGGGAACTCATCTTCAGTGAAGATAAAGAATCACTCCTCGACCGGTACAAACGTATTGTTATGGCAGGAAAGGGCAGTGACTATACCACGGAAACGCCATTACTTTTCAATTGTCACAAAACAACTGGCGGCTATATTGGTTATACTGATCGTTTTCCGCAATTTCAGCGTGTGGCTAAAGGGAACTGGTATGCAGAACGTCTGACATTGGAAGAATTGTTTGTCTTGTTGACAGGGAAGAATGCTGATTAATCACGGGTGTGATGTATAACCGGAAAAAGACATGATGTAATGGAGGTGGACGCAAAGATGAAAATGCTCATCAAGCGGGAATTAAACCAAATGAGCCTAGCTAATAATTCTAAATACCCAGTGCTTATTAATGGCCTTTTTGTGATCGGTGTTCCTATCATTTTATGGCTGACTGGTCCAGGTCTGCTTAGTTTTTATGATACCGAGGGATTTTACTCAAATGTATCAATTGTTGGACTAGTGATTGTTACGCTGACTGTCACCGGTAATATACAACGTGAAGCAGCCAACCAGCAGCTTCTTTTTCTACAAACCTTGCCTGTGTCAAAAAGCAGTATCGTGAATGCAAAGTTTATCAGTGTATTAATATTTGCATGCACAGTGGTGGCATGGCTTAATGTGGTTGTCTTGATATACAGTTTAATTACTGACGATCATCTGGCAGAGTATGGCATGCTTTTAGGCTATTTCTCGTCACTCATCTTGTTTGTTGCGGCTATATTACTGCTTAAATCTATTGAGACTGGCTCTCGAAATATCTTCATGACAGGTATTATTTCAATTTTCGCCTGGGGCGTTGTATTTTTCATCGGAGAATTTGCTAAGAGAGAAATGGGAATGGACACGGGCGTGTCAGATCTTGTCATATTTATCGGCTTGTCATTAGCAATTTATGGGCTTTGCTGGCAGGTGGCACTGCAAAGGGTCAAGAAAAAGGGATTTCCTCTGGATAAAAGCCACAAAAATCATACGCGGTCATTGGAGGGGGGAGGTTAATGCGATTCAAGGTAATTAGCAGTGTTATGAAAGAAGAGTGGCTCAGTAATCGACGGAAGCTGTTGTGGTATATGATCGTGTCACTGATTTTTGATATAGCCATGATAGTCATTAGCCGGATTGACTGGGTTATGAGGCAGGTTGAGCAGTCGAACCTAAGTTTTGAAGAATTTTCTCTGACTGTATTTGCTATTCTTTTTATACCATATGTCGTTACATGGGTGATGCTTACTTTTAAAGCAGATAAAGATAAAAGTTCAGGATTGTTTAAATTTATTCATATGCTTCCGATTTCAATAAGGGAATTGGTGACAGCTAAATTCATTGCCGCATTTCTGATAAACCTGCTTCTGGCCGGCTGGTTCAGTATGTTATGGCGCGCCTATGAAATGGTGTTTATTGATGCAGGATTACTGCAGGCCTGGACGGGGATATGTATGGTTGTTTTCCTGCTGACTTTCGCTATACATGCTGTTCAATTGGGTCTCTTTTTCAGCCGAGGGAGCACCAGCATTGTTTTAATGATTCTAATGTTATTATTGAGTCAATTGGATGCTGCCGATACGCTGGCTGATCAAACAATGGTTTGGATGGCGCACACACCTTTCTTTATGTGGGGAATCAGCTTTTTATTAATAGGTTGTATCTGGATTCTATGCTGGCACTGGTCGGTTAAAACTTATTTGAAATATTGAGAGTAATTTAGCGTAATAGCAGTAACACTAAATTCAGGAACCAGTATGATTGACAGCAGCAGAGCAATTACCATATCATATTATTATATATGACAATATGATCATATAACGATCAATAATTCACCATCATGATCTGCCTAAAGTGGGGGAATTCTAATGGAAGATAAGCAAAATCAAAACATTGGTTCCTATAAAGAAATGGATGACGAAACGCTATTTGGCGTATCACAAACGTTCAAGGCGCTCGGGGATCCTACCAGAATCCGGATACTCCACCTGCTTATTCATCATGAATGTTCGGTGAACGAGATGGCTGACATTCTGCAGCTCCGTCAGTCAACCGTTTCTCACCAGTTGCGATTCTTAAAGGATTTACGCTTGGTGAAAAATCGCCGGGAAGGAACGACGTTGTATTATTCGCACGATGATGATCATGTCATTAATCTGCTGAGACAAACGATTAACCATGCTTATTATGGCTAGCGTTATGTGAAGCACGACTGATTAATCTTTTAGACATAATTGAGACGGGAGGGATCTTTTATGGCACATGATCATGATCACAGCCACAATCATACACATAGTCATGATCATGCACATGGCGCGAATAAAAAAGCACTTATGATCAGTTTTTTGATTATATTTGTTTATATGCTTGTTGAAGTTGTTGGAGGTTTTCTCTCTGGCAGTCTGGCTTTGTTATCAGATGCAGGTCATATGTTAAGTGATGCTGCTTCACTTGGCGTTGGGCTTTTAGCTTTCAAATTTGGCGAAAAGAACGCCAGCTATGAGAAAACTTATGGCTATAAACGGTTTGAGATACTAGCGGCTGTGTTTAATGGTGCTGTACTGATTGTCATTTCACTTCTTATTTTTTATGAGGCTTTTCAGCGCTTTATGGCACCACCCGAGGTAGCATCTACCGGCATGCTTGTTGTTGCATGTATTGGTCTAATCGTCAACCTTGTGGTCGCCCGGGTTTTGCATGGCGGCGATAAGGATGAAAATTTAAATATGCGTGCAGCTTTCTTGCACGTGCTGGGTGATTTGCTTGGATCCATCGGTGCTGTCACAGCAGCGATCCTGATTATGCTGTTTGACTGGACCTGGGCCGATCCGTTAGCAAGTGTTATTGTAGCAATTCTTGTTTTAATAAGCGGGTGGCGTGTAACAAAAGATGCCGTTCATGTTTTAATGGAAGGAACACCTGAAAACGTCGAACTCGATGATATCATTAAGACCATTGAGAATATCCCTGATGTTATTTCAATCCATGATCTGCATGTATGGAGTATTAGGAGCGGTCAGAATGCATTGTCGTGTCATGCTGTTGTTGACGGGCATTTGTCTGTATATGACAGCCAGAAGCTTTTGCAGACCATTGAACACGAAATGGCCCATAAAGAGATTGGTCATGTGACAGTACAGATGGAAAGTGAACAACACCCGCATGACGGTTCATTGTTTAGTCAAGACGATCGTGAGTAAGATCGATAATTTGTAAAACGTCATAAAATTGATTGAAGATGCTGGGACAAAACGAAGGTCGTTAACACATGATATCTAAGATTATCGAGTAAGAGACTAAAGATTCCCGTGGAAAAAGAAGGATAAGTGAGACCTGGTGTGCGCCCGCACAGCGCAAAAACGTCGCCGAATAAGCTGCGATCTGCGAAGAGCTGCAGAGCGCTGGGAAAGCTTGCCGGCGTGATGAGGCGCTTACTTGCCGCCTCAGAAATTGACGTTTATTTCCGGAGTGGTTAGTCGCAAGCATTCATTCTGGTTGTTCGCACTTTTGTCCCAGCCTCTTTCACTTTATTAAAAATTGCATACTCATTTATGATGTAATTTTTCATTATATTTAGTGGCAGAAGGTCATTGACATTTTAATTCTCGCCTAGTATTATCACTCTTGCTCTCAACGAGAGGCGAAGATATTGTTAATCATGAACTGATCAAAATACTGTTAAGTTCAATTCAAGAAGTTTATTCTTCTAGTTATCTATTGACGATCTCATGAATAAATGATATTCTTATTGAGTTGCATTCAAACGAGGTATTTATAAATAACCTCTTAATCAAACTAAAAAAGTTCTTGACTTCATTGAATGCAGATGTTATATTAATTAAGTCGCTTTTGAGAGGCGGCATCCGATTTGCTCCTTGAAAACTGAACAAAACAACCAGCCTGAAACAGATGTCAGGTAAGAGGCTCCC
>NZ_JBHTGR010000004.1:0-121969 GCF_042666895.1 Lentibacillus kimchii | reverse complement strand
GCGTTAAAGCAGCAGCAGGCTGCTTAGAGGAATTTTAAAAAAATACACATTAGAAATTCTGCAGGTCTTTGCGTTTTTAATAAGAGCAATTATGAAATTGATTCGTATAAAACTGTAACCTCACATCCCAAAATATCCGTTAATCGGACAGCCTGATCTAACCACTTGAAAAGCCAATGTTAGAAATAAGTTAGAAGAACATAAAAATAGCAAGGAGTCCGGAATACCAAACCCCTTGCCATGACTGTCTTAATTAAGATGCGCCCGGGAGGACTTGAACCTCCGACTCCTGGTACCGGAAACCAGTGCTCTATCCAGCTGAGCTACGAGCGCCTATGCATGATCATTTCCTCAAAGCACATGTCACATTATAATATGTGGCTGCGAAATAAACAAGCCCTATTAAAGATTTTATAATAAGACGGTATTTTCTGACGGTTTGGAATCGGGTGTCTGTGAAAGCCACCTTTCCGGTGCGCGACTTGACGATTCACTCGTATTAAGTGATCCATACCCCAATTGTCAGCAATAGGCCGAAAGCCCAGTGATGCCATGCTGCCCATTTCATGCTGCTAAGCTCAGCGGCTCGCGCAGATTTCTGCCGCAGAAGCCAGCGCAAGCGTATGGCAAAGGGAAGGGCGAACAGCACAATCATGGCTGATAAAGGTATGGTGCCGCTAAGAATCAGTCCGGTCACTGTTAAATATACCAGCAGTAAAAGAGCAGTCAGCACATGAACGGCATGTTTATAGCCGATTATGGCAGCAATCGTGCTGCGGAATTCATAGTCTTTGGCGATATCGCGGATATTATTCGTTAAAATCATTGACGCAATCATGAATGCAAATGGAAGCGACGCAAAAAAGATATCAGCATCTAGTCCGCAGCCCTGGACAACATAGCTTAATATCATGATGACAGGGCCAAGAAAAACGAACGCGACTGTTTCGCCGAGGCCGATCGAGGATAATGGGCGTGGTCCGGCTGAATAGAGATAACCGAATAGGATGCTCAGGACGCCTGCAGGAATGATCCAGAATGTACTCTTGACGGCGAGCCACAACCCGATCACAGCAGCAGCGCTTAAAAGTGTTAAAGCTAGATAGAATACGGTTTGATGAGCCGGGCCGTGCGCCTCGGCTGAATCATCAGTCCATTTTTGTCCGTCCTGTCCGTGCAGAAAGTCGTAATAATCATTGAACAGGTTGGCAGCAGATTGCACAAGTAATGAGGCGACAAGCATTGCCAGAAAGACAGTGAATTGAACTTTCCCTTGAGCGGCCGCCATACCGGTTCCTGTTAAAACCGGCGTAATGGTTCCCGTTAGCGTCATCGGCCGGAATAATTGAATCCACGAATCCCGGTAGAAATAGGTTTCCCGGCGATACACGACAGCAGACTGTGCCATACCAGCTCAGCTCCTCGTTTAGAATAAAACCATAAGAACAACCAGCGCTGCAAAACCGACCCCCTCTGCTGATTCCAGCAGGACAACGGCGGCTAAAGCTTTTGTTAGAGGTTTTGTGTTGCCGGCATCCGCCTGTTTCCATAATGTAACCTTTGAAAAAAGTCTTGCGGATTGTCTGAAGCCAACCACAGTCCCCCATAATAATGTCACAATACCGATAACGAGTGCCGTTATCCAGATTAGGCCATATCGTGTCGTGATCATATCTTGCCATTGGCTGATAGGTCCAAAAACTGTGCCAAGCAATACACCGGTTATAACGACACCACCGCCTGCAGCTGTTAAAAACTTATGTGACCATTGCATGAGTGCCTGCAGAAAGGTTCGCTGCTGGACAAAAGCCATTTTTCTGAAGGCAGGAAAAACACCCCAGCCTATAAACAGCACACCTCCGGCCCAGATAATGGCAAGCAGAATATGGAGTACTAATAAGACTTCCCGAAAATCCATTAGCACGACAGATCACCTGCTTTGTTTGATTTAATTTCATTATATACCCCGGGGGCATTTTGAGGTGTGATTCATATCACGTTAAAGCATACAATTCAATTAAATGACATGTTTATGCCATTCAGCCTGATGCGTGCCTTTTCGCAAATTTTATGGCAAAATAGAAAATGACGGGAAAAACATGGGGGATTTATCATGGAGCCGAAACTGGTGCAGGAACAGACGTTACAGATGAAAATGAATCAATCATTGATTCAATCGCTTCACCTGCTGCAGTATACAGGCATAGAAATTGTGGAATACATTCAGGAATTGGCTAAAGAGAACCCGCTGATTGAAACTGTCAATGTGGATGATGATATCAGCATCTTTAAAACGGCTGATATGAACGATACATCAATAGGCGACATGAACCAGGCTGAATGGACGATGTACGAACAGCTGAAAAGCCAGCTGTATGCCGTCCAGATTCCGGATAATTTACGCGAGGCGGTTATCTTCGGAATTGACTCGCTGAATGAAGATGGTTACCTGGATATGACGCTGGAAGCCTGGGCTCATGCATGTCAAATAACAATTGATATGACGAAACAAGCACTAAAGCTAATTCAAAAGCTTGAACCTGCGGGGATTGGAGCGCGGAGTCTCCAGGAGTGCATTCAGCTGCAATTGCCAGATAAGAAAGCGCTTTTAGAAGAATTGCTGTCTGATCATCTGGACTGGGTGGCAGAGGAAGACACAGCTGCCATCGCTGACTGTTTTAATATGCTGGAAGATACAGCTGCCGATCTGTTAAACCAAATTCAGTCGTGCCATCCTAAGCCGGGTCATCTTTTAGCGGCAGCGGATACAGCTTACATTATTCCGGAAGCTTATATTTATAAGGAAAACGGGGAATGGACCATATCGTTTTATAAATGGCATGCCCCGACGATTAATATTGATGAATCTTACCAGCATCTTCAAGTTGATGATAAAGCAGCACAGGATTATCTGAAGGAAAAATATAAACAAGTCAATTGGCTGCAGCAAGCGGTCGCATTCCGCGGCAATACAGTGGAGCAGATCATTGAAAAGATCGTCGAAAAACAGCGTTTGTATTTTGAACATGGTAATTTTATGCTGCAGCCTTTAACATTGAAGGATCTTGCTGCGGCGTTAAATATGCATCCATCGACTGTCAGCCGTGCCGTATCTAATAAATATATACAGACCAGACGAGGTGTTATGCCGCTTAAATTCTTTCTGCAATCGGGCGTTAAGCAGCAAAATGGAGAGCAAACCGCTTCATCAGTCATTAAACAGCTTATTGCTGAATTAATTAAACAGGAAGATAAGCTGCAGCCTTTGTCAGACCAGGCTATTGCAGACCGCCTGCAGCAGGAATTTGGGATTACAGCAGCACGGCGGACTGTGATGAAGTACCGCAAGCATTTGGGAATGGTATCATCAGCTAAACGAAAGTAACGGAGGGGGATCATGCCAACCATTACGATTTATCTAAAAGACAACTGTCCATTATGTGATGAGGCGCTTTCTATACTGAATTTATTGCGTTCAGATTATTCGTTTGAGGTTGAAAAGTGGGATATTGAAACGAATGATGACTGGCTGGAACGCTATCAGCTGCAGATTCCCGTCGTCATCATTAACGGCGCCGCTTTTAATGGCAGCCAAATCAGTTATGAAGCACTGGAAAGGGCGCTGTCAGCATTTGAAGCAAAATGATTTATTTAAAAGTAAACATATGTTATATTTAAAGGGAAAAATAAATTGTTCATATTTTTTTGACCCACGCGGGACACACTATAAATGACTGGGACAAAAAATGACCACCGGAGGAACTCTTGGATGCGTGAACTGATTGATTCGCTCAAAAAATTATCCCCTGATTTGCTGGAAATAATGCAGCAGCGCTACATACTTATGGAAAATGTAGAACTTCTGCAGCCGATCGGGAGGCGGGCTCTGGCAGCTAATACAAATCTGACCGAGCGGCACGTCCGCGGTGAGATTGATACATTGGCCGGGCAAGGGTTGATCGATGCGTCTCCAAAAGGTATGCAACTGACAAAAGAGGGGAAATTAGTTATTGAGCAACTGGCTTCGTTTATGCATGACTTAATGGGTTTAAATGTTTTAGAAAGCCGGTTGAAGGAAAGATTACAACTGAACAGCGTTATAATTGTTCCCGGCAATAGTGATGAGCATGAATGGGTAAAAGAAGAAATGGGCAAAGCATGTGTGACGTTCTTAGAAGAACATATGTTATCTGAAAAGACAATAGCTGTTACAGGCGGCACGACCATGACCGCGGTCGCAGAAATGATGAGACCTTCAGAAAATACAGCTGAATGTCTGTTTGTTCCAGCACGGGGAGGTCTCGGCGAACAAGAGGAAAACCAGGCAAATAAAATTGCTGCCCGTATGGCCAGACAGGCTAAAGGAAGCTACAGACAGCTCTATGTGCCTGATCCGCTCAGTGAATCGTCCTATCAGACAATGATTCACGAACCAGCTGTCATGGATGTCTTACAGCTTATCCAGCATGCATCTGTTGTTCTGCACGGGATTGGTGATGCTCTCACCATGGCCGAGCGGCGTAAAACGTCACCTGAGGTCATTGGCAAATTAAAACAGGAAAAGGCTGTCAGTGAAGCATTCGGTTATTATTTCGATGCCGCTGGAGAAGTTGTTCACAAGGTGCGTACAATTGGTCTTCACCTTGAGGATTTAACAGCCAGCAGACAGAGTGTTGTCGCTGTAGCTGGCGGAGCGTCTAAAGCGCAGGCGATCCAATCGTTTTTTAAACAGGGCGGCAGTGATCTTTTAATAACGGATGAAGCAGCAGCGGAAGCGATTTTAAGGGAGGATTCCTCTCTTTAAAATAAATTAGATTTAAGCATCAATTTAGGAGGAATTGCACATGGCACTAAAACTTGGTATTAACGGATTTGGCCGTATTGGACGCAACGTTTTCCGTCAGGCATTGAAAAATGATGCTGTTGACGTTGTTGCGATTAATGATCTGACTGATGCTAATATGCTCGCACACTTGCTGCAGTATGATTCCGTCCATGGTACTTTGGATGAAGAAGTGACTGTTAACGGAAACAACATTGTTGTTGGCGGCAAAGAAATTAAAGTGCTCTCGGAAAAAGATCCAGCTGACTTGGGCTGGGGTTCTCTCGGTGTCGAGATTGTTATTGAATCAACCGGCCGTTTCACGCAGCGTGATGATGCTCAGAAGCACATTGATGCAGGCGCGAAAAAAGTTCTGATTTCTGCACCAGCCAAGCAGGAAGACCTGACGATGGTCCTGGGTGTTAACGAATCGGATTACGATCCTGCTAAACATGATATTGTCTCGAACGCTTCATGTACGACAAACTGCATTGCACCGCTTGCTAAAGTGCTGAATGATAATTTCGGCATCCAGCGCGGTCTGATGACGACGGTTCACTCCTATACGAATGATCAGCAGATTCTTGATCTGCCGCATAAAGACTATCGTCGTGCACGTGCTGCAGCGCAAAACTCCATTCCGACTTCCACCGGCGCAGCGAAAGTTGTCGGCAAAGTTATCCCTGAGCTGGATGGCAAGCTGGATGGCATGGCTGTTCGTGTTCCAACATCTGACGGTTCATTGACGGACTTTGTGGCAGAACTTGATCAGGATGTCACCGAAGAACAAGTCAACAAAGCTTTCAAAGAAGCTTCTGAGGGTGAACTGAAAGGTATCGTCGGTTACACGGAAGCACCGCTTGTTTCCAGTGACATTGTAGGAACGACGTATTCATCATACTTTGATTCCCAGTTGACCATGACGATGGAAAATAATATGGTGAAAGTTATTTCGTGGTATGACAACGAAATGGCTTATTCAGCAAGATGTATTGATTTAGCTGTTTATATGAGCAAACAAGGTTTATAATAGAGAAAGGAGGAGGCTCGTCCTCCTCCTTTTTTCAGTTAACTCTTTGAAAACCAGTTGAACGGCGAATACAGGAGAAACTGACTCATGTGAATCGCAAGTCAAATACATATGTGGAAGGAGGTTGTATCATATGAATAAAAAAACGCTGCATGATTTGGATGTGGAAGGCAAGAAAGTATTTTGCCGTGTGGATTTTAATGTGCCTATGCAAGACGGCGAAGTGACGGATGATACACGCATCAAAGCTGCATTGCCGACGATCACTCATCTAATAGAACATGGCGCCACTGTTATTCTGGCCAGTCATCTCGGCCGGCCAAAAGGTGAGGCTTCTGATGACCTGAGACTTGACCCTGTTGCTGAACGCTTGAGTGAATTGCTTGGCAGAAATGTGATTAAAACGGATGACGTTTACGGGAATGAAGTGGATGAAGCTGTGAGTCAAGCCGGTCCTGGCGATGTCATTTTGCTGGAAAACGTTCGATTTGAACCGGGCGAAGAGGAAAATGACGCATCGCTTGTACAGGCGTTTGTCAATATGGCCGATTTGTATGTTAACGATGCCTTTGGTGCGGCTCACAGGGCTCATGCGTCCACAACAGGGGTCGCCGAAAAGTTGCCTGCTGCGGCTGGGTTTCTTATGGAAAAGGAAATTGAAGTGCTTGGTAAAGCATTGGCCAATCCTGAGAGGCCTTTCACAGCGATCATTGGCGGGGCCAAAGTTAAAGATAAAATTAATGTGATTGATAATTTGCTTGATAAAGTTGATAACCTGATTATTGGCGGTGGACTTGCTTATACATTTGTTAAAGCACAAGGCTTCGAAATCGGTAATTCATTGCTGGAAGAAGATAAGCTGGATCTTGCCAGACAATTCATGCAAAAAGCAGAGGATAAGAATGTCCGCTTTGTCATGCCGCAGGATGTCGTTGTCGCTGATGACTTGTCGGAGTCTGCTGACACAAAGATTGTTGATATCACAGCCATTCCAGATAATTGGGAAGCACTGGACATCGGTCCGAAAACCCGTGAAACATATGAGGCTATAGTCAAAGAATCGAAGCTGGTTATTTGGAATGGCCCAATGGGCGTGTTTGAGTATGCGCCATTTGCGGGCGGTACCCGGGCTGTCGCTGAAAGCCTTGCTCACACTGAAGGTTATACGATTATCGGCGGCGGCGATTCAGCAGCCGCTGTGGAATCATTCGGGTTTGCCGGCGATATGGATCACGTATCCACAGGTGGCGGAGCATCCCTGGAATTTATGGAAGGTCAAGTTCTTCCTGGTGTTCAGGCGCTTGACGATCAATCATGATTAAGAGGTGATACAATGCGCAATCAAGTAATTGCCGGAAATTGGAAAATGAATAAAGTCTTGTCAGAAGCTGAACAATTTGCTGATGGTGTGACAGGTCAGCTTCCGGATGCCGATGACGTAGAAGCTGTAGTGTGCGCGCCATTTCCATTTTTGCCAGCACTGGTCGAAAAAGCGAAGGGCAGCCATCTGAAGATTGGTGCTCAAAACATGCATTTTGAAGATAGTGGTGCGTTCACGGGGGAAGTCAGCCCGGCTATGCTGCAAGATCTTGGCATTACACATGTTGTAATCGGCCATTCGGAACGGCGTGAACACTTTGCGGAAACAGATGAAACGGTCAATAAAAAAGTGCATGCCGCTTTCGATCATGACCTAACACCTATTGTGTGTGTCGGGGAAACCCTTGAACAGCGTGAAGCTGATCAGACGACGAAACATATTGAACAGCAGATCAGGACAGGACTGCAGGGTTTAAGTGACGATCAGGTGGCCACCACCATTATTGCCTATGAGCCAATTTGGGCCATCGGAACAGGCAAGACTGCATCAAGTCAGGAAGCCAATGAGGTTTGCACCCACATCCGCGATATTGTTAAAGACGAGACGTCAGAAAATGTTGCTGAACAGGTTGTGATTCAATATGGGGGCAGTGTTAAAACGGCTAATATTGACGAGCTTTTGAGCCAGTCAGATATCGACGGCGCGCTTGTTGGTGGTGCCAGTCTGGATCCGGCATCTTTCTGTCAGCTTGTTGAGGCAGGCGTAAACAGGTAACAGTTTTCGCAGCACCGATTATCAATGAAAGCAGCGGACGTGGATGGACACGTTTGCTATAAAAACTAAAGGAGTGGTTCGATGCCCTACATTACAGATATCTATGCCCGTGAGGTTCTTGATTCCCGCGGCAATCCAACAGTAGAAGTGGAAGTCTTTACGGAGTCTGGTGCGTTTGGAGCTGCATTAGTGCCGAGCGGCGCTTCCACAGGTGTCTATGAAGCGGTGGAGCTGCGTGATGGTGATAAAAATCGCTACCTTGGCAAGGGTGTCGAGAAGGCAGTTGAAAATGTGAATGATGTCATTGCCCCTGAGTTGATTGGCGTTGATGTCACGCGTCAGAATATTATTGATCAGATGATGCGCGAGCTTGATGACACCGATAATAAAGGCAGTCTAGGTGCGAATGCCATCCTTGGTGTCTCGATCGCAGTTGCCCATGCGGCATCCAGTTATCTTGAATTGCCGCTGTATAATTATCTCGGCGGATTTAATGCAAAAACCTTGCCAACCCCAATGATGAACATACTAAACGGCGGTGAACACGCTGATAACAACGTTGATATTCAGGAATTTATGATTATGCCTGTTGCAGCACCGACGTTTAAAGAGGCACTGCGGACAGGGGCAGAGATCTTTCATGCCCTGAAGAAGGTTCTTTCTTCCAAAGGATATAACACCGGTGTCGGTGATGAAGGCGGTTTTGCACCGAATCTTGGATCAAATGAAGAAGCCCTGGGTACGATTGTCGAGGCTATTGAAGCAGCCGGCTATAAACCAGGTGACGAGGTTAAACTGGCGATGGACGTCGCTTCCTCAGAAATCTATGAGGACGGGAAATATCATCTTAAAAGTGAAGATGTCAGCCGCACAGCTGACGAAATGATTGACTGGTTCGTTGACCTGGTTGAGAAGTTCCCGATTATGTCAATCGAAGACGGTCTGGACCAGGATGACTGGGAAGGCCATAGACGTTTGACAGAACGCCTGGGTGATAAAGTTCAGCTCGTCGGTGATGATTTGTTTGTGACGAATACAGCCAAGCTTTCCTATGGGATTGAACAAGGCGTTGGCAACTCCATACTTGTTAAAGTCAATCAGATTGGAACGCTTACAGAGACATTTGATGCAATTGAAATGGCGAAGCGTGCTGGTTATACAGCGATTGTTTCCCATCGCTCCGGCGAAACGGAGGATGCTACAATTGCTGATATCGCGGTTGCCACGAACGCTGGACAAATTAAAACCGGTGCTCCGTCGCGGACAGACCGTGTAGCCAAATATAATCAGCTGCTGCGGATTGAAGATGAGCTGTCAGGCTTGGGTGAGTTTGCCGGCTTGGATGCTTTTTATAACCTACAAAAATAATCGCTGATCCAAAAGAGGCGGATAATGTCCGTCTCTTTTTTTATACAGTCTTTTTTGTTATAGAAAAATATTAAAATGGTTAACCGATTTCATATCATGTCGAAACATGATATAATGTCGAAATGTGCGATAGTATAAACTTGTTTGTTTCACAGCATGATTTGCATAAAGGGGTTTTTGAGAATGTCACCAGAACAAATTGGTTTTACGCTGTTATATCTTGGCGTCTTTTTACTTATTGGTAAATGGGTACGCGTTAAGGTTAAATGGACGCAGAACTTATTTTTACCTTCTTCGATTATCGGCGGATTCCTGGCATTAATATTTGGTCCGCAAGTATTAGGCCGGTTTTTGGGTATGTTTGTTGACGGCGATTCTTTTTTGACGAACGGACTCATACCTGAACAAGTCATTGATGTCTGGTCCAATCTGCCCGGCCTTATGATTAATGTTGTATTTGCGTCGCTGTTTCTCGGCACTACGATACCAGGCTTTAAGAAAATTTGGCGTTTGGCCGGGGCACAGCTTTCTTTTGGCTGGACGATGGGCTGGGGTCAGTATGTACTGGGTATTCTGCTGGCCGTGCTTGTACTGGGGCCTGTATTCGGGCTTCCGCCGATGACCGGGGCTTTAATTGAAATAGCCTTTGAAGGCGGTCATGGGACAGCAGCTGGCATGAGCGGTACATTCGAGGAATTTGGTTTTGATGAAGCCTATGACCTGTCTATTGGTTTAGCAACCGTTGGTCTTCTTTCCGGTGTTGTTTTTGGTATTATTCTGATTAATTGGGCTGTCAGAAGGAATAAGACAAATGTGGTTAAAAATGTCGAAGGTTTCTCGGATTTGCGTAAACGCGGTATTATGGAATTTCAGAACAGAGACCCGGCAGCTAACATGACCGTCAGAACAGAATCGATCGAACCACTTTCGCTCCATTTTGCGCTTGTTGGTCTGGCCATTTTAGTTGGCTATCTGATACTGCAATTTCTGATCTGGTTCGAAAGTGTTACCTGGGGTGCAGCGACGGGTTCAGAATTTATGACGTATATTCCGCTGTTTCCTTTAGCCATGATAGGCGGCATTATCGTTCAGATCGTTTTCAGTAAAGTTGACCAGAATAATATATTAGACAGACCTATGATTACCCGCATTCAGGGATTTGCTCTGGATATACTGGTTGTGACGGCTATTGGTACGATTTCACTTGATGTGATTGGTGAGCATATTATTCCATTCCTGCTGATAGCAGCTTTAGGGATTAGTTGGAATCTATTCGGTGTGCTCGTGCTAGCGCCGCGTATTATTCCATCCTATTGGTTTGAACGTGCTATAGGTGATTTCGGTCAGTCCATGGGGGTTACGGCAACAGGGCTGCTCCTGATGCGTGTTGTTGATCCGGAAAATGATTCGCCGGCATTTGAAAGCTTTGGCTACAAACAGCTGATTTTTGAACCGCTTCTTGGCGGAGGACTCGTGACATCGCTGTCGGTACCATTGATTTTTGAATTCGGCCCGATTCTATTTCTTATCATCTCCGCTATCATGTGCCTGCTGGGCTTATTGGTTGGACTGCTGTATTTTGGCAGAAAGAAAAGCTGAGCCTGAATAGGTTTTATATAACATTAACGTAAAAAAGTCCTTTCATTTCTTGGTAAGAGGTGAAAGGACTTTTTTATAATCATTATTCTGCACAGGACAAAATCATGAGCGAATAGCCTGATTGCAGGTATGCTGAATTCATGAAGGAGGATTTTGTGGCGCAGAAAATGATAGTTTTTGGAGATTTTGGTATAGACGACACAGTGGCCTTAATCTATAGCCATTTTGATGACATGATTGACGTTGTCGGAGTCGTTGCTAATTATGGAAATGTATCAAGAGACAAAGCAATGGCCAATGCCAGTTACATGCAGCAACGATATAATATGGATCAATCTGTTGACGTTATATTGGGTGCAAACATACCGATGACAGGTGAAAAACCTGCTTCACTTTCCGAAATTCATGGGGAATATGGACTGGGGCCGATTAAACCGCCTCACGCGGGAGAGGAGGCCGTGACTGAAAACTTTTTTGATGTTGTGGAATTAATCAGGCGTTATCAGGATGAACATTTAATTATTGTTAATATTGGGCGGCTAACCTCGCTGGCTGCGATGTTCATCTTATATCCTGAGGAAATGAAAAAAATTCAAGCGTTTTATTTTATGGGCGGGGCTTTTTGGGTGCCAGGGAATGTTACAGCTGTTTCGGAAGCGAATTTTCATGGTGATCCCATTGCTGCCAGGCTTGTTTTAAACCAAGCGGAAAATGTGACGATTGTTCCGTTGGATGCGACAAGACAGGCGATTGTTACACCGCAAATGGTTGACGATATTGATCGTGCGGGTCAGGCAGAAATCATCAAACCACTGCTGGATTATTACTATGATTTTTATAAACAGCGCGATCCATGGATACTTGGAGCACCGCAGCATGATGTGGCGACTGTCATGGCGACTGTCTATAAAACTATGTTCACGTTTCGCTACTTGCCGGTTAAAATTGTCGAAAATGATCAGGGCGTTGACAGGGGGCAAAGTATAGCTGACATTAGGCCATACGTCGATGTTATAGAAAAAGAAGCCAAAGAGGAAAAACACTACCGAATAGCTTTGGATATTGACTATTGGCAATTTTATCATCAGTTTATGGCTATTATGACTGGAGAACGTTTTAGATAAATGGCATAATAAAGGGAGACCAAGCGAGGTGATCCCAATCAATACGTTGACAGCTATTCAATCGCGCAGATCCATTCCCAATTTTAAAAATGAAGACGTCCAGCGGAATATATTACAGGCTATTTTCACATATGGATCTTACGCACCCACACATTATATGAAAGAACCGTGGCGCATCAAACTATATGAAAAAAAGGGCACCAGAAAGCTGGTGGAAGCGATTATTGCAAGCTATCAGCATCTCGGCATGCTGAAATCGGCTGATGCTGATCCAGCTGCACAAAAAATGACGGACTCGATGAGGCGGTTTTTGCTGAAAATCCCACATCATGCGGTGATTTATTTTCCGCGGGAAACGGATCCTGCGCGGTATGACGAGGCATATGCCAGTGTCTGTACATTTATTCAGAATGCTCAGCTTGCCGCCTGGGAATATGGGGTCGGTATGCTCTGGACGAATCCGCCGTATATGTATGATCAGGCATTTTATACTGATATTGGGCTCGATTATAAGACGGATAAAATCGTGGCTGTGATGCAAATAGGTTACCCTGCGAAGATACCGCTTTTTAAGGGAAGAACGCCCATAGCTGATAAAATGACGTTTATAACAGAGGAATAAAGCAGAAAACAGCAGGGAGGTTTGTTGCTGATAAGCGCAGATGGGCCTGCTTATAAAAACGAAGCTGGGACAAAACGACAATCTGCCCGCGGAAGGTTTGTTCCGGAAACGTTTATTCCAGTGGTTCGGATTCTTGTCCCAGCTTCGTTCAGCTATTATTCCGTTTTATCCTTAATAAATTCGATAACTTCTTCAGCCGTCCCCATTGATAACAGGTTGTCCTTATAAGAGGTCATTGTTTCTTTGGACAAGCCGCGGATCTGTGTCCGCGCTGGCAAGATGGATGTCGGGCTCATGCTGAATTCATCAAGACCCAGACCAAGCAGCGCTGGGATGGCCGTTGCGTCACCAGCCATTTCACCGCACATGCCAACCCATTTGCCTTCTGCGTGGGCTGCGTCAATCACATTGCTGAGCAGATTTAAAATAGCCGGATGATAAGGCTGATATAAATACGAGACACGTTCGTTCATGCGATCAGCAGCCATTGTATATTGAATCATATCATTCGTTCCGATACTGAAAAAGTCAACTTCTTTAGCAAATTGCTTAGCGATAACAGCTGTTGATGGTATTTCGACCATAATGCCGACTTCAATATCGTCAGCCACTGTTTGGCCTTCATCTTTCAGATTTTGCTCCTCCTCAAGAAGGATCGCTTTAGCATCACGGAATTCTTCCAATGTAGCAATCATAGGAAACATGATTCTTAAATGACCATAAGAACTGGCGCGCAGAAGGGCTCTGAGCTGTGTCCGGAAAATAGACTGATTCTCCAGGCAGAAACGAATGGCCCGGAAACCTAGAAATGGATTCATTTCCTCAGGCAAATCCAAATAACTCAATTCTTTATCGCCGCCGATATCCAGTGTACGGACAACAACCGGCTTATCGCCCATTTTTTCCAGCACATCTTTATAAGCTTCATACTGTTCTTCTTCTGTCGGCAATTGGTTTTTACCCATGTATAAAAATTCTGTGCGGTATAAACCAACGCCTTCACCGCCATGCTCCAGAACATTGTCAGCTTCCTCAGGTGTTCCGATGTTGGCAGCCAGGTCGACTTGTTGATTGTCAGCTGTCAGCGTGCTTTCATTTTTTAGCTTAGCCCATTCTTCTTGTTGACGTTCAAAATCCGCCTGTTTCTTTTTATAGGTGTCTATTTCCTCATCAGTCGGATTCACAATGACGTTGCCGGCCATGCCATCAACAATAACGATATCTCCTTGTTTAACGGCGCCAGTCACTTCTTTTGTGCCCACGACAGCCGGGATTTCAAGTGATCGGGACATAATCGCCGAATGAGATGTACGCCCGCCGACGTCTGTAGCAAAGCCCTGGACAAATTTTCGGTTCAGCTGGGCAGTATCTGATGGTGTTAAATCGCTGGCAATCACAATAACTTCCTCATCAATTAATGCGGGATCCGGGAATGTTACTTCCAGCAAATGAGCCATGACGCGCTTGGTGACGTCCTGAATATCAGCTGCCCGCTCACGCATATATGCGTTATCCATATTTTTAAATATCTCGACAAAGCTATTGGTTGTCTCATCCAGTGCCGTTTCGGCGTCGACTTGTTCATTTGTGATTTTATCTTTAATCGGGGTTATCATCTCGGGATCATCCAGGATGAGTAAATGAGCCGAGAAAATTTCCGCGTGTTCCTCACCCATTGTCTGCCGGGTGTGTTCACGGATTTTTTCCAGTTCGTCTTTAGCTGTAGCCAGTGCATTTTCCAGCCGTTTAATTTCCTCGCTGGGGTCATTGATTGACCGTTTTTCATAGGTCAGATCTGGCGTCACAAGTTCATATGCTTTTGCTATTGCTACGCCATTTGATGCCGCAATTCCTTCAATCATTGTATGTGACCTACCCTTCGATATAATATAGTCCAGCTAGTATTTTACACGGTCAGGCACCCGCGAATCAACCATTCGTCCTTGCAAAGCGGGGCAGTTAAATGGCATATTTAACATAAGATAAACTTGCGATGATTCAGTCAGTTGTGCTAGACTAATAATAGGTATTGACGTATTAATGTTAGGGGTGCATATTGAGGATGGAGGCTTTAGTTCATATACTGCTATTGATCGATGCTATTGTTATGATCGTTTTAATTTTATTGCAATCAGGCAAAAGTGCAGGACTTTCCGGTGCCATATCCGGAGGAGCTGAGCAGCTTTTCGGTAAACAAAAGGCGCGGGGAGCGGATTACTTTCTGCACCGGACAACGATTGTTGCCGGTGTTCTGTTTTTCCTGCTGGCCTTTTTGAGCGGCTATATCCTTCAATGATAAAAGGAAGCTGATTTTCTTCGGATAAAACACAGCTTTAACCGGAAACCCTTATCGCAGTGTGTGATGAGGGTTTAATTATTGTAAATGTGTGATACTAAGGGTGTATTATATAAGACCGAAACCGCAGAAGGAGATGACATAAGCTATGAAAATTAAACTGCCAGAACCATTTACGTTTGAAGCCGGCCCCCGCGCAGTATTGCTATTGCATGGTTTCACCGGACATTCTGCAGATGTGCGGATGCTCGGGCGCTTTTTGGAAAAGAAAGGCTATACGAGTCATGCCCCCATTTACAGGGGTCATGGGAAAGCGCCTGAAGAACTGGTGAAAGCGAATGCGGATGAATGGTGGGAAGATGTTGTAAATGCCTTTAATCATCTGAAGGAATTAGGATACAATGAAATAGCCGTTGCCGGGCTGTCACTCGGCGGTGTGCTTGGCTTAAAGCTGGCGTATTCGGAACAGGTTAAAGGAATTGTTTCAATGTGTGCACCCATGTTTTTTGATAATGAGGAAGAATTGACACAAGGCTTTCGTTTTAAGGCCAAGCAATTTAAAGAGCTGGAAGGCAAGGATACCGATATCATTGAACAGGAAGTACAGGAACTTATCGATGATTCGCGTGATATGTTTTCGGATCTGGCGGACTTGGTAAAAGAAGTGAGCAGCCAGGTCGGTTTGATCGATGTTCCAGCGTTTGTCGCACAGGCGGGACAGGATGAAATGATCAACACAGACAGTGCATCTTATATTTATAACAATCTTAAATCTGAGCAGAAAGACATCAAATGGTATGAAGCGTCCAGTCATGTCATCACGATGGGCCAGGAAAAAGAACAGTTATTTGAAGATATTTATCAATTTTTAGAGACACTTGATTGGCAAACATGATTATAAAATGTCTAAGACGTGAATAATACGTTATAGAAAGAAGGTGAGACAATGAGTGAGACAATGCAGGAGCGTTTGCGTGACTATTTTAATAACCACAATGATAAACCGCTTGCTGTGCATGAACTGGAAGAAGCTTTAAATTTACAGAGTTCGGTGGATTTTAAGGAGCTGGTTAAGGCTCTGAATAGTCTGGAAGAGGCGGGTGAGCTTGTTCGAACCCGTAAAAATCGTTTCGGGCTTCCGGAAAAAATGAATCTTATCCGCGGCCGCCTCCAAATGCACGCCAAAGGATTTGCGTTTTTAATACCGGACGATGACGCCCATTCAGATATTTATATTCATCATTCAGATCTGGCTTCTGCTATGAATAATGATTTGGTTATGGTTCGGATTGAAAAATGGAACAGAGACGCTGGCAACAGACCTGAAGGAACCGTTATCCGCATTCTGGAACGAGCGACACATCAAATTGTTGGAACATTTGAAGACAATCAGTCGTTTGGTTTTGTGATTGCTGATGACAAACGTATTCCAAATGATATTTTTATTCCAAAAGATAGGACAGGCGGTGCCGTGAGCGGCCATAAGGTTATTGTCCATATCACGAAATTTCCGGAAGGCCAAATGAGTGCTGAAGGGGAAATTATCCACATACTCGGTCATAAAAATGATCCGGGGATCGATATCATATCAATTATCCATAAGCATGGCATCCAAGTCGATTTTCCTGACGAAGTGCTTGATCAGGCGGCTCATACCCCGGAAGATATTAAACCTGCTGATTTAGAGGGGCGCCGTGACCTAAGAGATGAACAGATCGTTACGATCGACGGGGCGGATGCAAAAGACTTGGATGATGCTGTTTCGGTTAAGCAATTGCCGAACGGCCATTATAAATTAGGCGTTTATATCGCTGATGTAAGTTATTATGTTGATGAAAATTCGCCGATAGATCAGGAGGCTTTTGAACGCGGGACCAGTGTCTATCTGGTTGACCGGGTGATTCCCATGATCCCGCACCGCCTCTCAAATGGCATTTGCTCGTTGAATCCGAATGTGGACAGGCTGACACTCGGGTGCGAAATGGAGATCAACGCGAAAGGCCAAGTGGTGAACCAGGAAATCTTTCCGAGCGTGATTCGGTCAAGTGAACGTATGACCTATCACGATGTTAACAGTATTCTGGCTGAACAGGATGCGGAATTGCGTGAACGCTATAAGCCGCTTGTTCCGATGTTTGAAGCGATGGAAAAATTGGCCGGTATACTGCGCACAAAACGTATGAACCGCGGTGCTATTGACTTTGATTTTAAAGAGGCTGAAGTGCTTGTCGATGATACCGGCAAACCGGAGGATGTCGTGTTGCGCGAACGCTCGATTGCTGAGCGGCTGATTGAGGAATTCATGCTGGCGGCGAACGAAACCATTGCTGAACATTTCCATTGGATGGGTGTTCCGTTTTTGCACCGCATTCATGAGGAACCGGATGAAAGCAAACTGCAGCATTTTTTCGATTTTATAGCGGGTCTTGGCTATACGGTTAAGGGAACGGCTAATGAGATTCATCCGGCAGCTTTGCAGAAAGTGATTGAGGAAGTTAAAGGCAAACCGGAGGAAATGATTATTTCCAAATTAATGCTGCGCTCAATGCAGCAGGCAAAATATGACCCGCAAAGCATCGGTCATTTTGGACTGGCCGCCGATTTTTACACACATTTCACATCGCCAATTCGCCGTTATCCGGACTTGACAGTTCATCGGCTGATCCGAACCTATTTGATTAATAAGCAGATGGGCCAGAAAACCATCTCGCATTGGCAGGATCGGATGCCGGAAATTGCTAAGCATTCGTCAGAAAAAGAACGGACGGCGGTTGATGCTGAACGGGAAACAGACGATCTGAAAAAGACCGAATTTATGCAGGATAAAATTGGCGAGGAATATACAGGGGTTATCAGTTCTATCACGAGTTTTGGTTTATTTGTTGAGCTGGAAAATACAATTGAAGGACTGGTGCATGTCAGCTATCTGACCGATGACTATTATCACTATGATGACCGCAATCATGCGATGATCGGTGAGCGCACCGGAAATATGTACAAAATCGGCGAGGAAGTTGATGTGCGTGTCGCCAAAGTTGATACGGATGAACGTGTTATTGATTTTGAACTTGTCGAAACGAAACAGCCTGATAAGAAACCCAGGAAAAAAATCAAGGCAAAAAAAGTTAAAAAGTAAACAGGCTCGGATAGCGAATCGCATTTTTCGGATGTGTGCTGATCAGCTTATAGGTCAGCACTTTTTCTGTTTGAAAAGGATGCGGGACAAACACGCTTTTCTATGTTATACATAGCTTATGCGTGTTTTGCGTATTTGGGCGATACGGATAATGTTACGCCAGTCTATTAACGAAAGAGGGTTACAACGATGCATTCACGAAAATTGGAAGCTATACCTCTCATCCTAATAGGTATTAGTTGCTTGTTACTATTTGGCGTTGTGGCATGGGGCGTTTATTTTGATACGAGCTGGTTAACATCTTTTGATATGTCCTGGATTGAGCGGATTCAGGGAATTGTCTCTGAAGGTAAAACGGCTTTTATCACGCAGATAACCCAGCTTGGCAATATCAGACTGATTATCGCGCTGACTGTTGTTATGGTTATCGTCCTGTTTTATAAACGCCATTATGCAGAAGGATTATGGTTAGGCGGCACAATACTTGTGTGTGCAGCCATTATCGGAAAGATTCTGAAAGTCATATTTGATCGGGACCGGCCGCAATTTTTACAGCTGGTTGACAAGACTGCCGAGAGTTTTCCCAGTGGGCACAGTTTGGCTGCTACGATTTTTTACGGACTAATCGGTCTGGTGATTGTTCTTACTGTAAGACAAACCTGGAAGAAACTTGCTGCCGGATTACTAACATTGGCATGGATTGTCTTTTTGTTAATCACGCGTATCTATTTGGGTGCTCATTTTCCCTCTGACGTTTTAGCTGGTTTTCTATATGGAATGGCTGTTGTGTTTATATCCGTTGGCGTTTATTTGCCAGCTCTGCAGCCGTTGCGCAATCTTCTGCAAAAGGTGAATGTGCATGATAAAAGTAAGCTATTTGTCAGAGAAAGAAAACGTCAGTCGTGATCTGCCTGCTTAAAGACATCAAGAGAATGAAAGAGGAGGACTTTGCCCAGGGACATTATCCCATCCGTTGCATAGACTGATATAAATACGTATGTAAAGGATGATGGAAAATGCTTCAGTCGGCACTGCCGGTTGCTATACAAACCATGGTTATGCAAGAGCAGGGGACAACAATTTATTATCCGCAGGTTTTTGGTTTGCCCAACAGTCAGGCGCAGCAGTCTATTAATCAAGCAATCTTTGATATGGCACATGTTTTAAGACAGCAGCAATACAATCAGCAAAATACGGATGCTTTTACAGAAATGATCGGAACCTTTGAAATTAAAACGAATCAACGGCATGTTCTAAGTCTGACACTGACTAATTATGCCATCGCTTATCAGCATGCTAATGGACTTAGTCTGATGGCATCATTGACGTTTGATACACATACTGGTAAAAGCTTCAGCCTTCAGGACCTGTTTAAGCCGGGCAGCCATTACACCACGGTTCTTTCTCAAAATGTGCAAAGGCAAATTGACAAACGAGATATACCGCTGTTGCATGGTTTTCCAGGAATAGCTCCTAATCAGATGTTCTATATAGCGGATAAAGCGCTTGTTTTGTATTTTCAGCCTTATGAGATCACCCCGGGCTATATTGGGGCACCCATGTTTCCGGTATCTGTTTATGATGTGCAGAATCTTGTTGAGGAGAATGGACCGTTCGGACGCATGGCAGGCACTGGTTAGAGAGAACAGCAATTCTGTGTGTTGCCTTTTACTGCCAAAAACGGAGAAAACTGCGAATAAGCAGTGACTTCTCCGTTTTTTATGGTTATGATTCTTCATAGTTCATTTAAAAGGGCATATGTGTTTCAGCTGGTTTTGTTTCAACGATAATCTCGCCATTGCGGATGGAGTAAAGCACTGGTGCCTGTGTCCGGATTGCTTCATATTCGGAGTCTGTATCAATAACGATTAAATTGGCCTGATGACCTTCTTCTACACCATAATCCTTCTCGATGCCGAGTGTTTTCGCGCCGTTAACCGTTACTAAATTAAGTGCTGTGACGATATTATCATAATCGGTCATATGACAGGCATGCAGTCCAGTGTCGACCACACTCATCATATCGCCGTCGCCCAGCGGGTACCAGGGGTCTTTAATGGAGTCAAGTCCGAAAGAAACATTAATGTTTTCTTCAAGCATGTCTCTGACACGTGTGACGCCGCGCTCGACAGGAAAGCTGTCAAACCGTCCCTGTAAATGCAGATTGGCTTTCGGCAATGCAATAAAACTCATACCAGTTTTTTTCAGTGTCTGGAAAAGTTTATAGGTGTATGCGTTGCTGTAAGTAGCCATGGCTGCTGTATGACTTGCTGTGACGCGGGATCCCATATTTCGTTTCAGGGCTTCACCAGCCAGCACTTCCACATACCTGGACTGGTCATCGTCAATTTCATCACAGTGAATGTCAACAAGTTTATCGTATTCCTGCGCCAGGTCGAGAATTTTATGAATGGAATGGACACCATCTTCGCGTGTCAGCTCATAATGCGGGATGCCACCGACGACATCTGCCCCCATTTCGAGTGCCTGGATAAGCAGTGATTCACCGTCAGGTTTTGTGTAGAGACCTTCTTGTGGAAGAGCGACAACTTGGATAGCCATATAGGGTTTGACTTCTTCTCTTAGTTCAAGCAGGGCTTTTAATCCTGTTAAATTGGGATCACTCACATCAGCATGTGTACGGACATACTGGACGCCGTGTTTCATTTGCATTCTGACTGCTTGTCTGGCTCGTTTTTTAATGTCATCCTTTGTTTCCTGCACCAGCTGCTTTCTTTCAGACCAAATTTCAATCCCTTCAAAAACGGAGCCGGTTTTGTTCCATCTTGGTGTTCCAGCTGTCAGGACATAGTCAAGATGGATATGTGGTTCGACATAAGGAGGGAGCACCATTTTTCCCTCAAGATCAAGCGTATGGCTGTCACTTGCCTGGGTATTGTCATCAGATTCTGTAATTGCTTGTATGCGGTCTTCCTGGACAGCGATATCCCATTTGCCTTTTCGTCCATAGATTTTAGCATTCGTTAACAACATTTTCCTCAATCCTCCTCTGTTTGCAAGCTTGTTAGCTCATGTAACTGGCTGATAACACCTTTATTGGCTGAATGTTACACGTTTTATCTTAGCATATTTACTTACGGGTAAAAATACAAGCTCGTTTAAACAATGCCTGATGGGGGAATGCTTTCAAAATCACAGAAGGCTCTTGTATGCAGCCATTTTGTTTTCGCTGCTGTATTTCTGATCTAGTTTTTCTTTTTAGCCATTATGGTCTACCAAAAGACATTGTTCAGCATGAACTAACGGTAGCTGCGAGTTTATGTTAAAAGTGTTTACTTCCACAGGGAAATATATTATAATGACTAAAAGTTGCACGAAGGAAACTTTATATCAGATGTGAAATTTTTTTAAATAAACACATTTTTTAGGAGGGTGAACGAATGAATGAGGGGATAACGATTCAGAATTTACATGTGTCCTATTCCGGCAAGGAAGTTCTTAAGAATGTCAGTTTCTCATTTAAAACGGGCAATCTAATTGGCATCCTTGGACCGAACGGGGCTGGCAAGTCAACACTGATGAAGGCCATTCTTGGATTGATACCGCATGATCGAGGGAGTGTTTCAATCGGTGACCGGCCTCTGAAGGAGATGCGCAAGCAGATTGCCTATGTTCCGCAGCGCTCCAATATCGACTGGGATTTCCCAATTATTGTGAAAGATACTGTATTACTGGGCACATACCCAAAACTTGGCTTATTTCACAGACCGAAGAAGTCCGATAAAGATTGGGCTATAACGTGTCTGGAAAAGGTCGGCATGGAAGAATTTGCTAACTCGCAAATTGGCGAATTGTCAGGCGGACAGCAGCAACGGGTGTTTCTTGCACGTGCGTTAGCGCAGAATGCCGATTATTTCTTTCTTGATGAACCTTTTGTGGGGATTGATGCTGGAAGCGAAGAAGTCATTATCAACATGCTGAGAGACTTGCAGCAGCAGGGTAAGACTATCTTTGTTGTGCACCATGACTTGTCCAAAGTGAAGGAGTATTTTGACGAACTGATTCTTATCAATAAAGAACTGTACGGTGCCGGTCCTGTTCAGACGGTGTTCCAGGCGAAAAATATGGAAAAGGCTTATGGAATGCCATTTACTATGGCTGGAAGTATGGGAGGTGGCATGTAATGGATTTTATCCAGGATCTATTAGACTACGAGTTTTTGCGCCGGGCCTTTATCACATCTGTCATCGTTGGCATTATATGTGGCATTGTTGGAAGTTTTATCGTCCTGCGCGGTATGGCTTTGATGGGTGATGCGATTTCCCACGCGGTTCTTCCTGGTGTTGCTATCTCGTATATGATGGGCATTAACTATTTTTATGGTGCTGTTGTTGTCGGCATTTTAGCGGCGCTGGGTATTGGTGTTATTGATCAGAACAGTCGTGTTAAAAGTGATGCCTCCATCGGTATTGTCTTCTCAACGGCTCTTGCACTGGGGATCGTCCTGATCACAGTTGCCAAAAGTGCTACTAATCTTGAACAGATCTTGTTTGGTAACGTACTCGCCGTAAGACCGTCCGATATGTGGCTGACAATTGTCATCGGTATTATCGTACTGGTGTCAGTGTTTCTTTTCTATAAAGAACTGCTTATATCCAGTTTTGATGAGACGATGGCTGCAGCATATGGATTGAAAACACGTCTGATTCATTACGGTATTATGGTGCTTTTGACGCTTGTAACCGTTGCCTCACTCAGGACTGTCGGTGTCATTCTTGTTGTGGCGATGCTTATTACACCGGCGTCAACAGCCTATCTGTTAACCAACAAATTATCAAAGATGATTGGTCTGGCAGCATTTTTTGGTGCACTTTCATCGGTCATCGGGCTATATATCAGCAATATGACTGATCTGCCTTCGGGACCTATTATCGCTATGGCTACAGCTGGCCTATTTCTTCTGGCATTTTTGTTTGCCCCTAAACAGGGTATTGTCTGGCGTAAGCTGCGCGCCAATAGACGACGTGCAAGTCTTGGCAACTAATTAAACGTATTTTGACAGTGATTAATGAGGAGTGATTTTTATAATGAAGAAATTTATATTGGCAGCCGTCGTCCTCCTGAGTATGTTGCTGCTGGCTGCCTGTGGAGGAGAAAAAGCATCAGAAAGCGGGGCAGAAAAGGGTGATGATGATAAGCTGCAGGTGATTGCCTCATTCACCATTCTTAAGGATATGGTTGAACAAATTGGAGGCGATCATGTTGACGTTCACAATCTCGTGCCAACGGGAACAGACCCGCACGAATATGAGCCGCTTCCTGAGGATATTAAAAACGCAACAGATGCTGATCTTTTGCTGTATAATGGTATGAATCTTGAGGGTGGAGAAGACGGCTGGTTTTTTAAAATGATCGACGCCGTTGGACAGGACGAATCGAATGTGTTTGCTGCCTCAGAAGGTGTTGAGCCAATGTATATCGGAGGCGGTGAACATGATAAAGAACAAAATCCGCACGATTTTATTGATCCGGATAATGGCATTAAGATGGCAGAAAATGTACGTGATGCGCTGATTGCAGTTGACCCTGACCGAGAGGATGTGTATCAGAAACAAGGCGATGATTATATCGACCGGCTTCAAAAAATTGAACAGGATTACGGTGAAAAACTAGGCGACATTCCTGCTGAAGATCGTATCCTCGTGACAAGTGAGCGGGCCTATCAGTATTTAGCAGATCATTACAACATGAAGGAAGGTTTTGTTTACGAAATTGATACAGAGGAAAACGGTACACCGGAGCAGATCAAAGACCTCGTATCCTTTATTGAAAAGAACGATCCACCTGCCTTATTTGTGGAGTCAAATGTGGATGAAAGACCAATGGAAACGGTATCTGATGAGTCCGGCGCACCTATCTATGATAAACCTATCTACTCTGATGAAATCGGTGAACAGGGTGAAGAAGTTGATACCTACGTTAAGTATCTGAATTATAATCTTGATATCCTTCATGATGGGCTGTCCCGCTAAAATAAAAGCCTCCTTTGCCTGCTGGCAGACAAAGGAGGCTTTTATTTTTTAGAGAGATGGCTGGCAGTCAGAGATTTGAATTGGCTTAGTAAGCGATATCTGTTAAAATAAATCGCATGGTTATTGGAATAAGTGAGTGTATTCCAGCCCGATGGCTGTCCATCTGGGATATGCATTTTCAAATGAATCCGGAGCTCTGCTGCCGGTTTTTTATTTTGGCATATGTCGTCTGCCCAGCAAAGCCTTGGACAAGTGTGAACCGTATAGCCATTGGAAGTGTACACATTGGAAGCATATAGCCATTATATAATGGCCTAAAGGAGTATACGATCAAGCATGAAAAAAACGTTAGTGTTAGCATCAGTTATATTCAGTATATTATTGCTGACTGCCTGCGGGGACCGAGAAGACAGTGATTCAGAAAAGAGTGCTGATAATAAGCTGCAGGTGGTCACGTCATTCACCGTTCTAAAGGATATGGCAGAGCAAATTGGCGGTGATTATGTCGAGGTTCATAATCTTGTGCCAACCGGAACGGAGCCACACGACTATGAACCAGTTCCTGAAGACAATAAACAGGCAGCAGATGCTGATGTGCTTCTGTATAATGGATTGAATCTGGAAGGCGGCGAAGATGGCTGGTTTTTCAAAATGATCGACGCCGTTGGGCAGGATGAATCTCATGTTTTCTCCGCTTCAAAAGGTATTGAACCGCTATATATTGGCGGCGGTGATCATAAAACAGAACAAAACCCGCACGATTTTATTGATCCGGACAATGGTCTAAAAATGGCTGCCAATATCCGCGATGCTTTGATTGAAGCTGATCCCGACCGGGAAGATGCGTACAAACAACAGGGTGATGAGTTTATGGATCGTTTGAAAGAGGTCGAACAGGATTATGATCAAAAATTAGGGAACATCCCAGAGGAAGATCGTATTCTTGTTACAAGTGAGCGATCTTATCAATATTTAGCGGATCATTACGGTTTCAAAGAAGGCTATCTGTATGAAATCGACACACAGGAAAATGGCACACCGGAGCAAATAAAAGACCTTGTAGCCTTCATTGAAAAAAATGCGCCGCCTGCCTTGTTTGTCGAATCAAATCACGATAAAAGACCAATGAAAACAGTGTCCAATGAATCCGGTGTGCCGATCTATGATAAACCCATTTACTCGGGTGAAATCGGTGCACAGGGTGAAGAGGCCGATACTTACATTAAGTATTTAAATTATAATCTCGACGTTATTTATACTGGTCTGACCGATAACTGATGTTGTTCCGGTCTAAATCCAGAAGAGATCGCTTATAGCAACGTGATGAGCAGCATAGTCAGTTGGCATTGAGATGCATTTCTGTTAGAATAAGCTGGACTGAAGCAGTAGGAGGACGTATGTATGCCAAAAGGAAATGGGAAGACGCTTGCGCAAAATAAAAAAGCGCGGCATGAGTTTTCGGTAGAAGAAACATATGAAGCCGGTCTTGTACTGCAGGGCACCGAGATTAAATCAATCCGTGCCGGCCGGATTAATCTGAAGGACTCGCATGCCCGGATTGACCGTCACGGTGAAGTGCAATTAATTAATATGCATATTGCACCGTATGAACAGGGGAATCAGTTTAATCATGATCCGACACGTTCGCGAAAACTGCTGCTGCACCGCAGTGAAATTGTTAAGCTGTCCGGTTTAATCCAGCAAAAAGGCTATGCGCTTGTACCGTTAAAGGTTTATATCAAAAATGGTGTGGCTAAGGCTCTGATAGGTCTTGGTAAAGGGAAAAAGAAACATGACAAACGAGAAGACATGAAGCGCAGGCAGATGAAGCGTGATGCTGAACGTGCTGTGAAAGAGAACATGCGCTGAGTATTGCGGCTGGTTTCTTGACTTTTAACAGATGTTTGTTATAATAAATTTTGTCGTGATAAAAACAATTGAATAGAGTTCATTCTTACTGATCGTATTTGTCATCCTTTTTACATGGGGACGTTACGGATTCGACAGGGATAGATTGAGCTCGGACTGCGCGTCGAGGTTACGGCTCGTAAAACGTTACTCGTTAAATTTAAACGACGAAGATAATCAAGAACCAGCTCTAGCAGCTGCCTAAGCACTGACTGGAGCGATCCTTCCTGCTGTCGCCCGCGTGGCAGATTGAAGGGTCTCAAATGAAGCGGGCTATTCCGCTGTCCCCCGTCTGAGGACAGCGGCAGAACCCAATCAGACTAGCTGCTGGGAAGCCCGTTGACAGGCTGAACAGTCAGCGAATGATAATATGTCAGCTATGCGTGTAGATGTCCGAGTGGCGATATCTCTGGACGCGGGTTCGATTCCCGCCGTCTCCACTACATATGTGGAGAACACCCCGCTTTTGCGGGGCTTTTATTTTTCTGGTAACATTATTGGTAACATGTTATTTCAAAGTATTGATCCGGAATAACTTCGCGGACATATGAACGATAAAAAAGCACCTCCTATTCCAATTTAGGAGGTGCTTTTTTAGGTGAGGGTGCGTTTAAAGTCGATCACAGCAATACTGACACGTTTTGTTGATAACGAAGACGTCTTCTTATCTTACAACAAAAGTGGGGTGGGATGTTACGACAGGAGATACATTTGTAGAGGTTGAATACGACTATTTTAATGGTGAGCATTTGATTCCTATCCATGGCGAGCAAGGTGAAAGGATTTACTTTGATGTAGAACATCATTCTGGCAACAGTGGCAGCCATGGCCTATCGCTTCATGATGATAATGGCAATTTAATAGGGATGAATAAAGAAAGTAATGATGTATTAAGCACGGCTTTTGAAGAGACGACGACAAACTATATTGTGGTTCGAGCTATAAATGGCAAGCATGGAAGATTCCGAGTGAATTGGTGGAAAGGGGGGGGGAGGCGAATTCTGATTGAAATCCAGTTTATTTACATCCCTGTTCCTTTTTAGGTTAGTCCCTTTCGCTGCACGGTGTGATGTCAGCGTTATACCCCTTTGCCTTTAGCAGGAAGTGTTTTTATGTGGCAGACAAATACGCTTCCTGCTTTCCAGTTTGCCAGCAGTATAAGGGAGCATTAAAGGACATAGCCGTAAACACAAATAAAGTGGAATAGGCTGCCAAGCAAGATGAATATATGGAATATTTCATGAAAACCCATATATTTAAAAGATAAAAAAGAGGGCTTTAGCCAATAAATAAAGGCCCCAATTGTATAAAAGATACCTCCAATGATGAGCATTAGC
Organism: Lentibacillus kimchii; assembly: GCF_042666895.1. GTDB lineage: Bacteria > Bacillota > Bacilli > Bacillales > Amphibacillaceae > Lentibacillus > Lentibacillus kimchii. The sequence goes on along the minus strand of NZ_JBHTGR010000004.1, from coordinate 94,639 downwards.
ATGCCGCCGTCGCCGAGAATTGGCCAAAGCGTGGAACTGAAGAAAACAATCAGCCAGCCCATTGCAACATACAGTGCGGTTGATAGTAACCGCGGTGCGTGGAACCAGACCAGTTTAAAGATAATCCCTGCTGCAGCCAAGCCTGTGATGATGGCAAACAGCACCCATCCTATGGTGCCGTTCAGGCTGATCAGACAGAGGGGCGTATAGGTGCCCGCAATCAGCACGAAAATCATCGAGTGGTCAATTCGCTGCAGAAAATGAATAATGTGATCTTTTGCAACGACCATGTGAAATGTCGCTGAGGCACTGTATAACAGAATCAGACTAATACCGAATATGGTCACGGCCATTACCGCGAGGGTGGAGTTCGATGCTGTGGTGGACGCTTTAACAATCAAAGCAATGAGTCCCGCGACTGATAAAATAGCACCAGCTAAGTGAGTCAAGGCGTTCACGGGCTCACGGATAGAAAAGGGCATTTATGTAATATCCTCACAATCATACATAGTTTTCAAAACGATATAAACATAATATATGCTTATCGCTAAGGCGTCAATGATTTACTTTGAGCAAACCCTGACGTATAATTAATTTGGAAACAATAAACAAGTAGAGGTCTTTGCGATGGAAAATATGAAAGAATTAGCTGAAAGTCTTCATTTAAACCATTATTTGCGTCCGGATGATATACCAGACCTGAATTTGTATATGGATCAAGTCATTCAGTTATTTGAACGTCAATTTGACAATACAACCCGCTATCCGGACGATAAAGTTCTCACAAAAACCATGATTAATAATTACGCCAAGGGGAAGTTATTTTTCCCGGTGGAAAACAAAAAATACACCAAAGAACATCTGCTTCTGATCAGCATGATTTATCAGATGAAAGGAGCTTTGTCGATCAGTGATGTGAAGACAGCTCTGAACCAGCTTAATTATAAAGTGACCGATGAGGGGTTTGACTTACAACAGTTTTATGAGCAGTATTTGCAGCTGCTTGATGATAACGTTAATAAATTTTCTGAAGCTATACAGGATCAGCAGCAGGAAGTCAGCCAGACGCTTGATAAAGCCGAAGGTCCTGACAGAGCGTATTTGGAGCAGCTTTTGTTGATTGCTGTATTTACAGCGATGAGCAATTATTATCGCAGAGCTGCTGAAAAGCTTGTTGACGACCTCGCAACAGATATGAGTAACCTAAAGGAAGGAAGATAGGGCTGTGAAACTAAGTATATTAGATCAATCACCAATTGCATCCGGAAAAACGCCGCAGGAAGCGCTGCAGGCATCAGCAGACCTTGCCGTACTGGCTGACAGGCTAGGCTACACGCGTTATTGGATCGCCGAGCATCATGATATGGCCGGACTTGCCTGCCCTAACCCGGATGTAATGCTGGGCATGGTAGGAGCCCGGACCAGCCAGATTCGGATTGGTGCAGGTGCTGTCCTGCTGCCGCATTATAAGCCGTTTCGTGTGGCTGAAACGTATAATTTGCTGGCAACCTTATACCCCGGCAGAATCGACTTAGGGATCGGGCGTGCTCCTGGAGGATCTGCTGAAGCATCGCAGGCGCTGTCAGGAAACTTTCTGCAAAACGTCCGGGATGTTCCAGAGAAAATTGATGAACTGCAGAATTTCTTGCATAGCAGTTTCGATAAGGATGCAATGTATGCCAGGGTTAAGCCAACACCTGTTCCATCCGTTGAGCCAAAACCGTGGATGCTTGGTACAAGTGATAAAAGTGCCATTGCTGCTGCCGAAAAGGGGCTTCCTTATGTATTTGGTCAGTTCATGGGTGCTCAGGATGGTCCTGCTATCACCAAAACGTATAAAGATAAGTTCAGGGAGCAGCATCCTGAGCAGACACCGGAAACTATTGTGACTGTTGCCGTTGTATGTGCAGATACAACTGAAGAAGCACATGATCTGGCATTGAGCAACCAATTGTGGCGTATCAAAGGTGATAAAGGCGAGGGAGACGGAAAAATTCCTGAGGTTCATGAGGCTAAATCTTATACGTATACGGATGACGAAAAAGACACAATTCAGACTATGGCGGACAAGACGATCATAGGCAATCCACAAGAAGTCAAGCAGCAGCTGAACGAACTGCAGTCAATCTATCAGGTTGATGAATGGATGATTGTTACGATTACGCACAGTTATGAAGCACGGGCAAAATCGTACGAACTGATTGCTCGTGAAATGCTCTGAGTCACATGAAAAGCTCTTATGTATAAGCATAATTCTGATTCCGTTTCTGTATAAAATCAGTGTGTTATGACAGGTTATTATAATAGCGTTCGACCAGATTATAGATGGACACCAGTTCGTATAGCATAATCACATCAGGCGGAAAACGGTTTGGCGTCTGTTTGCTTTTTGCCATATCTTCACTGTCCGCCCAAAAAATATCTGTCAATTGATTCAAATACCCTTTATGAACCGCTTCATCATAAGTGATCCGTTGCTTGAGCGAGCGGGCAAGGCTGTAAGCAGCATCTAGAATGATTCGCTGTTCGCTTGCCGTGAATTTTGTATTTTTAAAAACAGAGTAATTCAAGTTGCCAATATGATAATGAATTTGCTGCAGGCGAATAAGTTGATATTGCAGGCGCTGGAATTCCGTTTTTTCTTTTCCGACAAGCGGATGGTATCTGGTTTCTTCTCTTTGAAACCGCGCCAGTGTTTCTGTTTGCTGAATTGTGTCCGCCAGCTGATCGTAAAGTTCCTGTTCAATAGTATCATCCTGATTATCCTGACGGAAAATGCCTGCAAATGACTTTTCAATTGTAACGGCTGTTGTATGTTCGATGGCACGCAGTTTTTTTGTAATCGCTTTTGTATAATCCGGCGGAAGCACAAATAAGTTGACGACGGTCGAGACAATCAGACCAACTGTTGTCGTCCCCAGCCGGATAAAAAAGGCCACAAGGATGTTCGTATGAATCACTTCAACCATAGCAACGGATGTTAAGGTGGCAACGAAAAGTCCGGTGTGCAGTTTCAGCCGGACACATGTCGCTATTGTAAATACAGCTGCCAGTGTATAAGTGATAGGCGAATTGCCGAACAACGATATAAAGAGGACGGCATAGGCCGATCCAATAGCAGAAGCCGGAAAACGAATCAGTCCTTTTTGAATTGAATTCGTGACTGTGGGCTCAAGCGTTACAATGGCTGTAATAACAGCGAAAACTGGCGGCCAGTCCAATAGCACACAAATCCATGCCGTTATAAAGATGGATAAGCCTGTTTTAACAATGCGGTTACCTACAAGTTTAAAATGTTTAAACACTTTCATGTTGGGTTTGCTCCTTATAAAGGTATTATTTCAAGTTCCTTGTTAATTTGCAACTATTTTTGTAAATAACTTATGTTTTGTTCCATTCCTATTCATTCCCCGTACAAAATGGCCAGATTATATTAGTCTATGGCCAATAGACTTTTAATATGGGCAGATAATGCGTTTTGAAATACAATTGTAATCTCTCTATAATATGTGTGTTATCTTCATCTGTTATAGTGGGATTTAACTTAAACTGCTTATATCATATAGACAGCATAGAGAGTCGTTACTGCAACACATACATAAAGCATTTACGTATTACATACGGGGAGTGAAGAACGAAAGATGAAAAAATTTATTGGAACAGCTATTACGGCTGGTGCTCTATTAGTTGGCAGTGTCTCTTGGACGGCCGATGTACATGCAGAACAATTACAGGACGTAAAAAACGAACAGGCTCAGGTGCAGGATAACCTGTCAGATACCGAATCAGACATCGCAAACGTTATGCAGAAGCTGGACAAATTAACTGATAGAATTAAATCGACCAGCGAAGCGCAGGATAAAAATAAACAAAAAATGAAGGAAACGAAAGCGAAAATATCCGAAACAGAAGATGATATAGATAGGATTAATGATGATGTATCGGCACTTAAAGACAAGATAGCGAAACGGAAAAAGGTTTTGAGTGATCGACTGGTTTCACTTCAGGAAAACGGCGGGGACATAAGCTATCTGCAAGTTATTTTTGGCTCGAAAAATTTTCAAGATATGATTAACCGCTTGTCTGCCGTTTCCAAGATTGCTGACTCTGATAAAGAAATGATGGAGCGGCAGGAGACAGATAAGGCAGAATTACAGGAGAACAAAGATGCTAAAAAAGAAGAACTTTCAGATCTTAAAGATATGAAAGTTGAAATCAAAGGTATGAGTGAAACCATTGAGGCTCAAAAAGAGCAAAATGAAAACGACAAAGAAAAACTGAAGAAGAAGAAAGAACATTTAAACAGCATGAAAAACGATCTGGAAAATAAAGATGAAAGCCTTGCTGCTGTTGAAAAAGAACTGACGGATCATTCCAATAGCTCAGACGTATCCGGCGGTACCGACAATTCAAATCAATCCGCTGCATCAGCTTCATCATCAAAGGCGTCTTCTTCTGATGCAGGTACGTCACACACGGCAAATCAGACGAGCGGCAGCACGGTCAGTTCCGCCATCCAAGCTGGGTATTCACAAACAGGCACACCATATGTAACAGCTGGAAAGGGACCTAGCGGTTTTGATTGCTCTGGATTCGTATCGTGGGCATACGGCCAAGCTGGTGTATCGCTTCCATCCAGCACGGCAGCTTTGCAGAGTGTTGGATCAAAAGTATCTCTCAGCAATGCTCAGCGGGGAGACCTCGTGTTTTTTGATACGTATAAAACAAATGGCCATGTCGGCATTTACTTGGGCAATAATAAATTCCTTGGGGCACAAAGCAGCGGTGGTGTAGGTGTTGCTAATATGAATAATTCATATTGGGAAAACCACTTCAAAGGCCATGTACGCAGTGTACAATAATGACGACAACCGATTCGCTTGATAAATAAGAAGCTCATCCCTTAGTGGATGAGCTTCTTATTTATGATGTCTGACATAATGGGCATAAACCATAAATTTCAAATATGTGTCCTTCAATGACATAACACTCTAAGCTTTTTTGGATACCGTCCATCGGGCATATAGTCACTTCTTTTGTTTTTCCGCAATTCTTGCAAATAAAGTGGTGATGGTGAGAATTATCACTGACATAGCTATCATTCGTTTGGGATCCAGCCACATGTGTGGATTATAGTCGTGGTGGTGTCGGCAAAGGATTCCATACCACAGCCAAGATAAATGAAGGCATCACTATCTGCCATGGCCGTTAAATTCCCTATTGATGGCTCATAAAAAATGACGAAAGGTGACCAACAGATCAGGCCAAAGGTGAGTGAGTGTCTCAGGACTGTGCTTCAAACAAAAAACCGGCGAGATGCCGGTTTTGAATAAGTGCTTTTAAAATTTCTGGCCGTAATACTTGTTGAGCGAGAATCCGCGTCCTAATACTTCGGATGCATTTAGAAACACGACAAAGGCTGTTGGCTCTTTATCCTGCAGAAGCCCTTTGATTTTCACGGCTTCCTGCTGATCTGCCACACAAAGAATCATTGTCTGGTTCTGATTGGTGTAGCCCCCGATGGAACGCACCTTCGTCAGCCCGCGGTCAATTTGTTCGTGGATAATACGCTGGATGCTGGCTTCGTCTTCCGTGATGATCATCATCAGTTTTGTCGCAGACGTGCGCAGCTGAACAACATCAATCGTTTTGCCTGTAAGATAGATGCATATGAGTGCAAACAGGGTCAATTCAAGGTTGAATACGATGATTGAGGAAACCACAACCATGCCGTCCACAATCAATTGGGAATAGCCGCTTGATATCCCTGTAAATTTTTTGACAACCTGGGCAATTGAGGCTGTTCCGCCGGTTGATCCGCCGCCTTTAAATACAGTGCCCAGACCAGTGCCGAGAATGATAGCACCGTAAAGTGTTCCCAATACCGGATTGGTTACAGTATAAGGAAAATCGGCAGTTAAATAGATGATCAATGGCACCCAAAATGTACCGAGCAGGGCTTTCCAGCTGAAATCTTTCCCCAGCGTAATCCATCCAAGAATAAATATAGGAATATTAATTAAAAATTGGGACGTTGCGGGGCTTATATTATAGACCTCGTAAATAATGGTACTGACCCCTGATATACCGCCTGCCGCCAGTCGTGAGGGCAGGAGAAATAGATTATAAGCAATGCCCACCAGTGTAGCGCCAATGATCACCAGAGCATAGTCGCGAAGAACCTGTTTCGTCATAGTATGTAAATCCTTTCTGTAATAAATCGATAAGCGAGACATAATTATGGCTGTATCCTGAATCAAGCATTTTCAGCCTTTAGTACAAATAACCGCTATTATTTTAACGCAGTTTGCTGAGTCATGAAAGTATTTTACTAATTTATTAAAAAATCACCCAATTTTATTGCGAACTATCAGAATATAACGTACACTGTTTAATAAGGAGATAGGGTTCTATCTTATTATTTTCAGCTAAAATGAATGAGTATTCATTCAAACAGAAGAGGGAGGCTATACCATGAAGCGATCAATCAAGCGTGGTGCCGTTATAGGTTCCGGTGTCATGGGCTCAAGTATTGCAGCTCACTTGGCGAACACAGGTATTCCGACAATGATGCTCGATATTGTTCCGCGTGAATTGACTGAACGTGAAGCGAAACAAGGTCTGACGCTGGAAGACGAGACTGTAAGGAATCGCAGTGCCCGCGACAGCAAAAAGGCCTTGCTGAAGCAGAATCCATCACCCATAGCAACGAAGAAGAGCCTTGACTTGATCCAGGTTGGGAATTTGGAAGATGATATCGAAGCATTAGCCGATGTGGATTGGATCATTGAGGTGGTTGTTGAAGATCTGGACGTTAAGCAGAAGGTTTATGCCACTATTGATAAGTACCGCCAGGAAGGGGCGATCGTCAGCTCCAATACATCCGGCATTTCTATAGAGGCGATGGCTGAAGGCCGTTCCGAAGACTTTCGGAAACACTTTTTGGGAACGCATTTTTTCAATCCGCCTCGCTATATGAAATTGCTTGAGATTATACCGACAGAGGCTACTGATCCAGACGTCCTGGCATTTATGAAAACATTCGGCGAAGATGTGCTCGGAAAAGGGGTGGTTGAAGCAAAAGATACCCCTAACTTTATCGCTAACCGGATCGGCACGTACGGATTGCTCGTTACGGTTCAGGAAATGCTGCGTGGCGGTTACAGTGTTGGTGAAGTCGACTCAGTGACAGGAACACTTATCGGACGGGCGAAAAGTGCTACATTCCGGACACTGGATGTTGTTGGTCTGGATACGTTCATTCATGTAGCTGACAATGTTCATAAGGAAGTTGAAGGTGCGGAAAGAGACGTCTTTCAAGTGCCTGATTTTATGAGAAAAATGCAGGAAAAAGGCTGGATAGGCGCCAAAAGCGGTCAAGGTTTCTATTTAAAACAAAAAGGAAAGAACGGTAGCACCATTTATGAATTAAATACGAATACATTTGACTATCAGGATCGTCAAAAATTGAAAACGAATGCAACCGAAACGGCCAAACAGGAAAAAGATTTAGCTAAAAAATTGAAAACGCTTATAAATGCAAAAGATGACCGGGCAGGTGATCTGGTCTGGTCCGTATTAAAACCAGTGTTCATTTATTCGGCTGAACTGACAGGCACGATTGCGGATGACATCGTGAATATTGATCAGGCGATGAAATGGGGATTTGGCTGGGAAGTCGGTCCGTTTGAGACGTGGGATGCCATCGGTGTACGTGAATCGGTTGAACGGATGCAGGAAGAAGGGTCCAGCGTTCCGGACTGGGTGCTGAACATGCTGGAATCCGGAAAAGAGACCTTTTATCGCAGGGAAAACGGTGATGTCTATTTCTACAATAACGGTGACTACAAGCAGGAACACTTTAACCCGAAAAATATTGATCTCAAGCTCCTGAAAGATAAAAAAGGCGTTGTTAAAGCGAACGGCGGTGCCAGTTTAATAGATTTGGGTGATGGTGTCTTAGGGCTGGAATTTCATTCGCAGGGAAATGCCATTGGCCCGGATGGCATCAAAATGGTTAATGAAGCAATTGATGAGGTTAATCAAAACTACGAAGGACTTGTAATAGGTAATCAGGGTAACCATTTCTCTGCCGGTGCCCATCTTGGGATGATGCTGATGGCTGCACAGGATGAGGACTTTGTTGAACTGGATATGGTTATCCGGCAGTTTCAGAACATGGGATTAAACATTAAATATGCTGAGAAGCCCATTGTTACGGCACCGTTTAATACGGCAGTCGGCGGCGGCGCTGAAGTGGCTTTGCCAGCAGCATCCATTCAGGCTTCGATGGAAACTTATATGGGATTAGTCGAACCTGGTGTCGGACTTATACCGGGAGGCGGCGGCACCAAGGAGCTCTACTTAAAGGAATTGCGGCATTTGCCGAAAGGGGTCGATTTTGACCTTACAAAGGTGGCTGCTGATGTGTTTGAAAAAGTGGCCACAGCAAACGTGTCAGCATCTGCGGAGGAAGCACGCGAAAACGGGTTCCTGAACAATAACGATGCCGTCAGTGTTAATGCTGACCACTTGCTGCATGATGCAAAACAAAAGGTCCTGGCGCTTGCCAAAGCCGGTTATCAACCGCCAAAACGGGAGAAAATTCCGGTTGCTGGTGATGCAGGCTATGGCGCTATGCTGCTTGGGGCCAAGTCATTGAAGTTCAGCGGCTATGCTTCTGATCATGATCTGAAAGTCGCCGAGAAGCTTGCCTATGTCCTGTCCGGTGGCCGGATAAAAGAGGGGACAGAGATTGATGAAGAGACCATGCTTGATCTGGAGCGTGAAGCGTTCTTAAGTCTGATCGCTGAGCCGCTGACACAGCAGCGCATGCAGCACATGCTGACAAAAGGCAAACCACTGCGAAACTAATTTGAAGAGGGGGAAAAAACGTGAAAGAAGCAGTCATTGTTGCGGGTTCAAGAACCCCTGTCGGAAAAGCCAACAAAGGATCATTGGCTAATACAAGACCAGATGATCTGGCAGCCTTAACGATAAAGGAAACGCTGAGACGTGCTGATAATTATAACGGCACTATTGATGATGTGATCATCGGCTGTGCGATGCCGGAAGCCGAGCAGGGCATGAATATGGCACGAAACATCGCCGGACTGGCCGGCCTGGATAAATCCGTCCCTGGTATTACCATTAATCGTTATTGTTCATCAGGCCTGCAGAGCATTGCTTATGCAGCTGAACAAATTATGATTGGTGCCAGTGACACAGTCATTGCAGGCGGAGCAGAATCGATGAGCCTGATCCCAATGGGCGGTCATGTGCTTAAGCCTAATACGGAACTTGTGCAGAACGCACCCGGCTATTATATGCAAATGGGGCATACGGCCGAAGAGGTGGCTAATCGCTTTGGTATTTCGCGCGATGAACAGGATGAATTTGCTGTTCGCAGTCATCAACGTGCTGCCAAGGCACAAGAAGAAGGGAAGTTTCAGGATGAGATTGTTCCGGTCGATGTGACCGAACGTGTCATTGGCAGCGATAATAAGGTGAAAGAGCAATCATTCACAATTAAGAAGGATGAAGGGGTGCGTGCGGAAACCAGCAAAGAGACGCTTGGCAAATTAAAGCCGGCATTTTCGAGAACGGGATCGGTAACAGCGGGCAACTCATCGCAAATGAGCGATTGTGCCGGCACGGTTTTGGTTATGGACCGCGAAAAAGCTGATTCTGAAGGACTTGAGCCACTTGCGAAATTTCATTCATTTGCCGTGGCAGGTGTTGAACCGGAGATCATGGGTGTCGGTCCAGTAGAGGCTGTTCCTAAAGCATTGAAAATAGCTGGTCTGGACCTGTCTGACATTGGTTTGATTGAGCTGAATGAAGCATTTGCCTCGCAGTCTGTAAGAGTCATTCAGGCACTGGACCTTGATCCTGACATTGTTAACGTGAACGGCGGGGCTATTGCTCTGGGACATCCACTGGGAATGACCGGGACGAAACTGACTTTAAGTCTTATCAATGAAATGAAGCGGCGCAATGTACAATATGGTGTCGTAACAATGTGTATTGGCGGCGGTATGGGAGCTGCGGGTGTTTTTGAGCTTCTTTAGTGATGCTTGAAAACAGACCTGTTCCCATGAAAAAACGGTTTAATATTTCACACAGGAAAGGATGAGTTTAAATGGGCGAAACCAAAGAAAAACAGTTTAAAGGTGGTGGGTTTTTAACGGAGGATCTCACTGCTGACGATATCTTAACGCCTGAGGATTTTACAGAAGAGCACAAAATGATCGCTCAGACAACGGATGATTTTATTGATGGTGAAGTTTTACCAAAGATTGATAACCTGGAAAATCATGAATTTGAATATTCGGTTGAATTATTGAAAAAAGCTGGCGACCTTGGACTGCTTGGTGCCGATATTCCTGAGGAGTATGGCGGGCTGAATCTGGATAAGACCAGTTCAGCTATTATTACAGAGAAATTTGCTCGTGTCGGCGGATTTTCGATCACCCATGGCGGTCATGTCGGCATTGGTACATTGCCAATCGTCTTTTTTGGCAATGAAAAACAAAAGCAAACGTATTTGCCGAAGCTTGCCACCGGTGAGATGATTGCTGCCTACGCACTGACTGAACCTAGTGCCGGATCAGATGCTATGAGCGGTAAGACAACGGCCATGTTGAATGAAGCGGGTACCCATTACATTTTAAATGGCGAGAAGCAATGGATTACCAATTCAGCGTTCGCCGATGTATTTGTTGTTTACGCTCAGGCTGATGGTGATCAATTTTCTGCCTTTATTGTTGAACGCAAATTTCCGGGTGTTTCGACGGGCCCTGAGGAAAATAAATTAGGGATTAAAAGTTCGTCAACACGTACATTAGTCCTGGAGGATGTTGAAGTGCCGGTTGAAAATATGCTTGGTGAAAAAGGAAAAGGTCACAAAATTGCCTTTAATATCCTGAACGTTGGACGTTACAAACTTGCTATGGGAGGCGTTGGCGGCTCTAAACGCGGCATCGAACTAGCCGCAGATTACGTTAATGAGCGTAAGCAGTTTGATACAGCGATCGCCAGTTTCTCACTGACACAGGAAAAGCTGGCGACGATGGCAGCCGAAACGTATGCGAATGAAAGTGCTGTTTACCGCACAGTTGGTTTGTTTGAGCAGCGAATGGGTTCCTTAACCGACGAACAGCTGAAAGACGGCAAAGAAGTAGCGAGGGCCATCGCTGAATACCAGATTGAGTGTTCCATGAATAAATTTTCCGCTACCGAATGCATGGATTATGTTGTGGATGAAGCCCTCCAGCTGCATGGCGGATACGGGTTCATGGAGGACTATGAAGTAGCGCGGATGTACCGTGATTCACGAATTAATCGGATTTTTGAAGGCACAAATGAGATTAATCGTCTGTTGGTTCCGGGCACACTGATGAAGAAAGCCATGAAAGGAGAACTGCCGCTCCTTCAACAAGCTCAAAGCCTGCAGGAAGAGCTGATGACGATGATGCCTGAAGAAGTTGGCGATAATACATTGGAGCAGGAGAAGTATTTACTCAAAAACAGCAAGAAGATGATCCTGCTTGGTGCTGGCCTTGCTGCACAAAAATACGAGAATAATCTTGAAAATGAACAGGAAATTCTTGTGAATCTGGCCGATATGGTGAATGATGTGTATAACATGGAAACGGTGATTTTGCGTACTGAAAAAGCTATTAATCAGGATGGCGAGAGTAAGCATCAGCAAAAGCTGCTGTATACACAAGTTTATGTTCAGGAAGCATTTAATCGTATTGAAGCGGCAGCCAGGGAATCACTTATCGCCATTGAAGAAGGGGATACGCTGAAAATGATGCTGTCCTCCCTGCGCAAACTGACCCGTCATACACCAATCGATGTCATTGCCAAAAAGCGGGAAATAGCTGCCAAAATTCTGGATACTAAAAAATATGTTGTTTAATAAAAAATAAGCGGTTTAAAACCCCGGCTCTGGATACCCAGACCCGGGGTTTTATTTGGCGGCACAAAATGATGTCTGTTTTCAGAAGGCGTTTCAGGTCGCCCCCTTGTCCCATTTTTGCTATAATAAACTTATTGCTATACGGAAAGGGGATAGAGAGGCATGGCGTTAACATTTTACTGGTACCCTAAATGCGGTACGTGCCAAAAAGCTAAGAAATGGCTTGATGCACATAGCATCGATTATACGAGCGTTCACCTTGTGGATGATCCGCCGACTAAACAGGAACTGCTTGATTATATGGACAAAAGTGATTTGCCTGCCAAAAAGTTTTTTAATACAAGCGGGAAAAAATACCGCGAACAGAACCTTAAAGATAAAATCGATGATATGACGGCAGATGATATGGCAGAACTGCTGGCGTCTGACGGAATGCTGATCAAGCGGCCGATTGTAACTGACGGTGACAACGTGACGGTTGGATTTAATGAGGAGACCTTTACGGCAGCATGGCTTTGAACTAAAATGGTAGAAAAATGGTTTGCAGCCTAGTATAGTAACATTAAGACCGATTACAGATGGAGGGATTCAGATGAACTTACCGAATGAATTGTATTATACAGAAGAACACGAATGGATCAAGAAGGAAGACGGCCAAATAAGAATTGGTATTACTGACTTTGCCCAGGATGAGCTAGGTGACGTTGTATTTGTCGAGATGCCTGAGGCAGGTGACGAACTAAAAACGGATGAACCTTTTGGCAGTGTTGAATCTGTTAAAACTGTTTCAGAACTTTATGCTCCTGTCAGCGGAAAAGTTGTTGAAGTTAATGAGGAATTGGAAGACAGTCCGGAATTAGTTAATGAATCACCTTATGATAAAGCATGGATGGTTGTTCTGGAACCTGATAATCCAGGAGATGTTGACGAGCTGCTATCCGCTGAGCAATATGAAAAAGCTGTTAGTCAAGATTAATTAATGTGAAAAGCCGGCTGCTCCTAAAGAAGGAATGGCGGCTTTTTATACTCGTATCAGCTCTTATGGATGTTTATGCGTCATTGATCATATAATAATAGCACGATCTTGCTTGAGGAGTGTCAGAGGGATGACAGATCAACAAGAAAAAGTTATTATTGTAGAAGGATTATCCGATAAGAAACAGGTTAAAAAGATAATCGCGGAAGATGCAGAAGTCGTTTGTACGAATGGCACACTCGGTGTTGAAAAGTTTGATGAGCTTCTTAACCAGTATGACTTGGACCACCGGGATGTGTATATTTTAGCCGATGAAGACAGCCCAGGCATCAGATTGCGCAGCCAGCTGGCGCGTGAGCTTCCGCACGCACGGCATATTCATGTAAGCAGTGAATATCGCGAAGTAGCCGCGACACCGGAAAATATGCTGGCGATCGAACTGGCTGGGAAGCAAATAGCGGTTAATCCGATTTTTTTGATTTAGGGTGATTGTTTGCTGCAGGTAACCGATGACACCATTCAACAGGATCGCTACTTAATGTTTATTTATACACCGCTTTGCGGTACATGTGCTCTAGCAAGGACAATGCTTGATAAAATTGAGTCTGTTCATAAACAGAGTATTTTCTATGAAATGAATGCGTCGCTCAATCCCCAATTCATGGAAGAGCATAAAGTTGAAAGCGTCCCATGCCTTTTGATTAAAGAAGATGGTGCGATTAAGGATAAAGTGTACGCTTTTAAATCCATAGCTAATATTTATAGTTTTTTAATGACATACAAGCCGGAATTGTTTGTGCAAAGCACGCACGATTAATTCATGACTCTATGAAGCTGAGAGGTTTCATACCGTGGATTGTTGTATTATATAAGTTCATAAATGTGATTGGAGCGCGGACGACTTTCATCGTTCGCGCTTTTTTAATGATCTCAAAAAATTTCTGATAATTATTGCATTTATATTAAATGTAATGCATAATAATACATAACCTATTGATTGATTATTAAAAATATCTGATTTGAATAAGCGGAAGGTGGTGGTTGCATGAAACTGGAAAAGGCTGTGAAAACGGATGAAAAACTGCTGAATCATGATTTTATAAGACTTATGGATTATCAGAAACAAGATCTGTTTTATTTGTTGGAATTGGCTGGGCAAATGAAACATAACTGGCAGGCAGGTATTCATAGTAAACCATTAGAAGGACGCGTGCTTGGCATGTTATTTATGAAACCATCAACAAGGACGCGTGTTTCCTTTGAAACAGGTATGTCCCAGCTTGGAGGCACTGGTATTTATCTGGAAGCGGATCAGCTGCAGCTGGGAAGAGGCGAAACGATGGCTGATACGGCAACTGCTTTATCAGGTTATCTGGATGGAATGCTGATTCGCACTTTTTCACAGGACATGATTGACACATTCGCGGCTCATGCCACTATTCCAGTTATTAACGGGCTGACAGATATGTATCATCCTTGTCAGGTGCTTGCTGATTTGCAGACGATCAGGGAAATGAAGGGAGCTCTGAAGGGTGTCCGACTGACTTATTTAGGCGACAGTAACAATGTAGCTCACTCATTAATGATCGGTGCTGCGATGACCGGGATGGATATAACAATCGGTACACCAGATCACTGCCGGCCCGATGAAGGTGTTATACAAAAAGCCTCAGTCATCGCTGGAAATTCAGGAAGCAAGATGGCCATTACCTCAGAACCGGTAAGCGCTATCCGGGGAGCTGATGTTGTTTATACGGATGTGTGGACCAGCATGGGACAGGAATATGAACAGACAGACAGGCAGCAAATGCTGGAAGCCTATCAGGTTAATGCAGCATTGCTATCGGAAGCAAAACACGATGCAATTTTTATGCATTGTCTCCCCGCGCATCGGGGTGAAGAAGTAACGGCAGACGTGATTGACGGGAAACAGTCCGTCGTTTTCCAGCAGGCGGAGAACCGGCTGCATGCACAGAAAGCATTAATGATGGCTTTAATGGGATAGACCATGATAAACGTATCATAAATGAATGAGATCGGTATCATTCAAAAGAGCCAGACTAAGAATTAATGTCCGGAAACCACTCCGGGCACTGTTTTTATATTGTTTTATTTAATATACACACTAAAATGTATTATAATGAATGCAGCCCGTAATAAAGGGAAGATGTCACTGAAAGTCATTGCTGCAAACGATGACAGTTGATAATACTTTTAAAATGGTTTAAAATAATAATAAGTATAGACTGAGAATGGATGAGAATTATCCATATCTAAATAAAGGCACTATAATTGAAAATGGAGGTAATGAAATGGCTGGCTCAACTCTTGAGATAAAAAATCTTCACGTGGAAATTGAAGGAAATGAAATATTGAAAGGTGTTAACCTTACAATAAAAGGCGGCGAATTCCACGCAATCATGGGGCCGAACGGAACAGGCAAATCAACCCTTGCTTCGGCTATCATGGGGCACCCGCATTACGATATCACAGAAGGCAGCGTTCTTCTCGATGGTAAAGAGGTCCTGGATATGGAAGTGGATGAACGGGCTCACGCTGGTCTGTTTCTGGGCATGCAGTATCCGAGTGAAATCAGTGGTGTGACAACATCTGACTTCCTGCGCTCATCCATTAACGCTCAGCGTGAAGAAGGTAATGAAATTTCACTGATGAATTTCATTAAAGAAATGGATAGGGTACTGGATGAACTTGACATTGATAAAAACATGGCACAGCGTTATTTGAACGAAGGATTCTCCGGTGGTGAGAAAAAACGCAACGAGATTCTTCAGCTCATGCTGCTGAAACCGGAAATTGCCATTTTGGACGAGATTGACTCCGGTCTGGATATCGATGCTTTGAAGGTTGTTGCCAAAGGTGTTAATGAGATGCGCAGCAACTCATTCGGCTGCCTGATTATTACACACTATCAGCGCCTGCTTAATTACATCACACCGGACCAGGTTCACGTTATGCTTGATGGCCGTGTTGTTAAATCCGGTGGACCTGATCTGGCTAAGCGTCTTGAAGATGAAGGCTATGAATGGCTTAAGCAAGAAGCAGGTCTTGAAGACAAGAATTCTGGGCAAGAAGTCTAAAAAGCTAGGAGGGGTAAATATGACTGTCGAAACAAAACTGTCCTACGATAAAGATTATATCAGTCAGTTTTCACAAGAAAATAATGAACCAGACTGGATGCGGGATTTACGCCTTCAAGCTTTAGATCAGGCTGAATCACTGGAGATGCCAGAACCTGAGAAAACGGATATTACTAAATGGAATTTCAGCAGCTTCAAGCATAACGTTCCAAAATCGGAAACAATTGCTTCGCTCGATAAGCTGCCGGCATCAATTCAGGATTTTCTTGATCATGAAAACACTCAGGAAAATTTACTGATTCAGCGGAATAATACTGTAGCCTATGCAGCTATAAACAAGGAACTCAAGGATAAAGGCGTCATTTTCACCGACATTTTCACAGCAGCTCGTGAACATCCGGATCTTGTTGAACGCTATTATATGAAGGATGCCGTTTCAGTTGACGAGCATAAGCTGACAGCACTTCATGCAGCGCTTATGAATGGCGGAGCATTCGTCTATGTTCCGAAAAATGTTCAGATTGAAGAACCGCTGCAAGTAATTTTCTGGCAGGAAGATCCCGAAGCCGCTCTTTTCAACCATGTCTTAATTGTTGCAGAAGAGAGCAGCTCAGTGACATATGTTGAAAATTATTTTTCCGAGAACACTGAACAGGAAACAACAGCAAACATCGTGACGGAAGTTATTGCTAATGATAACGCGCAAATATCTTTTGGCGGTGTTGATAATTTTGCTGCCGGAACAACCGTTTATATCAACCGGCGTGGCAGTGTTTACCGTGATGCACGAATTGAATGGGCATTAGGCCAGATGAATGATGGAAATACCGTATCTGAAAATGTAACGAATCTCTTTGGCAACAACGCTGTGTCCAATGCCAGGACGGTTTCAGTTGGCCGTGATAAGCAGTCGCAGAACTTCACATCGCAAATTACGCACCATGGTAAATTCACGGAAGCTAATATCCTGCAGCATGGTGTCATGCGCGATAAAGCCAGGTCAGTTTTTAATGGTGTTGGAAAAATCGAAGACGGAGCCTCGAAAACAGTAGCAGGACAGGAGTCTCGCGTCCTGATGTTAAGTGAGAAAGCACGCGGTGATGCAAACCCAATTCTCCTGATTGATGAGGACGATGTTGAAGCCGGTCACGCTGCTTCAGTCGGACGGGTCGATCCACTGCAGATGTATTATCTGATGAGCCGGGGTATTCGTCGTCAGGAAGCTGAACGTTTGGTCATTCATGGCTTTCTCGCTCCCGTTGTGAACCAGTTGCCTATTGAATCAGTCAAAACACAGTTGAGGCAAGTTATAGAAAGGAAAGTCTATTAATGGATGTGAAAGCTGTACGGGATGAATTCCCGATTTTGCACCAAGACGTAAATGGCTATCCGCTCGTATATCTTGATTCATCGGCAACGTCGCAAAAGCCGCGTCAGGTCATTGATGCTGTAGATGCCTATTATCGGGAGAATAACGCCAATGTGCATCGTGGTGTGCATACGCTCAGTATGAGGGCGACTGATCAATATGAAGGTGCCCGGGAGAAGGTGCGCCAGTTCATTAATGCATCGAGTACAGCTGAGGTTATCTTCACCCGGGGAACGACGACGTCGCTTAACACGATAGCCTATAGCTATGCATGGCCTAATCTGCAGGCAGGTGATGAGATCGTCATCACTGAAATGGAACATCACAGTAACCTTATTCCCTGGCAGCAGGCTGCTAAAGCAACTGGAGCAGCATTGAAGTATATACCCATGCAGAGCGATGGAACGCTCACTTTGGAAGATGTGCGTGAGACGGTTACAGAGCACACGAAAATTGTGGCGATTTCACATGTTTCAAATGTCCTTGGCACGATCAATCCAGTTAAGGAAATGGCACATATCGCTCACCAGAATGGTGCGATTATAGTTGTTGATGGTGCCCAGGGAGCACCGCATATGAATGTTGACGTTCAGGATTTGGATTGTGACTTCTATACGTTTTCCGGTCACAAGATGCTGGGTCCAACGGGGATTGGCGTTTTGTATGGCAAACAGGCATTGCTGGAGAACATGGAACCGGTCGAATTTGGCGGCGAAATGATTGACGTTGTTGATTTCTATGATTCAACCTGGAAGGAACTCCCGTGGAAGTTCGAAGGCGGAACTCCCGTGATTGCAGGTGCTATTGGACTGGGAGCGGCAATTGACTTTTTGAATAATGTCGGTATGAATGCTATCATGGAACATGAACAGAATTTAGTTAATTACGCACTAAAAAAATTGCGAACAATTGATGATATTAGCATATATGGTCCGGAAGAACGAACGGCGCTTGTTACTTTCAATTTAAATGTTCACCCGCATGATCTGGCGACGGTGCTGGATGCGGAAGGCATTGCCGTTCGTGCAGGGCATCACTGTGCACAGCCTCTGATGAAGTGGCTGAATTCGCCGGCAACAGCGCGAGCCAGTTTTTATCTGTATAATACAGAAGAAGAGGTTGACCGCCTGGTCGAGGGACTTTTGCATACGAAGGAGTTTTTTGGCGATGTCATTTAGCGACCTTAATACATTATACAGACAAGTAATTATGGACCATTACAAGAACCCCAAAAATAATGGTACGTTTGAAAATGACGCGCTGACAGTGGATATGAATAATCCGACATGCGGCGATCGGATCCAGCTTCAGTTGCAGCTAGTAGATGGTGTGGTTCAGGATGCTAAGTTCACCGGTGAGGGGTGTTCCATCAGCATGGCCTCTTGCTCGATGATGACTGAGGCTGTTAAAGGCCAAAAGCTTGAAGATGCCTTGAATATGTCGAAAGCTTTTTCAAATATGATGCTGGGCGAGGAAGTCGATACAGACGAAATGGGTGATGCTGCTGCATTACAGGGTGTATCGCAGTTCCCAGCCCGCATTAAATGTGCCACTTTGCCTTGGAAGGCAATGGAAAAAGGTGTTAAAGAATAGTTAGCGGATGAAGGTATAACACTTTTAAGGAGGTAATTTTTCATGGCAAAAGAAGTGCCTGAAATGGAAGGTTACGAGCATGGTTTTAGTGATAAGGACGTTTCAGTATTTCGTTCAGGAAAAGGCTTAACGCGTGAAGTTGTTGAGGAAATTTCTAATATGAAAGAAGAACCTCAATGGATGCTCGATTATCGTTTGAAGGCTCTGGAAACTTTCTATAAAAAACCAATGCCGCAGTGGGGCGGCGACCTCTCCGAACTTGACTTTGACGAGATTGTCTATTATGTTAAACCGTCAGAACGTCAAGGGCAAACTTGGGATGAAGTGCCTAAGGAAATCAAAGAAACATTTGATAAACTGGGGATTCCAGAAGCTGAGCAGAATTATCTTGCCGGTGTTTCTGCACAATATGAATCAGAAGTTGTCTATCACAGTATGCAAGAGGATCTGGAAGAACAGGGCATTATCTTTAAAGATACAGATTCAGCACTTCAAGAGAATGAAGAATTGGTCAAAAAGTACTTTGGCAAAGTGATTCCGCCATCCGACAATAAATTTTCTGCTTTGAACTCGGCTGTCTGGTCCGGTGGTTCATTCATCTATGTTCCTAAAGGTGTTCAAGTCAAAACACCGCTGCAGGCATATTTCCGGATTAACTCGGAGAATATGGGTCAGTTCGAACGGACACTGATTATTGCTGATGAGGGATCAGCTGTTCAATATGTCGAGGGCTGCACGGCACCTGTTTATACAACCAGTTCACTGCATAGTGCAGTTGTAGAGATCTTTGTTCACAAGGATGCTTACTGCCGTTATACAACCATCCAGAATTGGGCTAA
The DNA here is from genome assembly GCF_042666895.1 of Lentibacillus kimchii. Classification (GTDB taxonomy): domain Bacteria; phylum Bacillota; class Bacilli; order Bacillales; family Amphibacillaceae; genus Lentibacillus; species Lentibacillus kimchii. The sequence goes on along the minus strand of NZ_JBHTGR010000004.1, from coordinate 74,838 downwards.
TAACGTCTATAATTTGGTCACCAAACGTACGACCGTTGATGCAAACGGCATGATGGAATGGGTTGACGGCAATATGGGATCGAAATTAACCATGAAATATCCATCCGTTTGGTTAAGAGGCGAAGGTGCACGAGGCGATACGTTATCCATCGCAATTGGCAGTAAAGGTCAAAATCAGGATACTGGTGCTAAAATGCATCACTTGGCGCCAAATACGTCGTCCAGCATTGTATCCAAATCGATTTCCAAAAATGGCGGCAAGGTCACTTACCGCGGTATGGTTGACTTCGGACGCAAAGCCTATGGTGCCCGTTCGAACGTCGAATGTGACACGCTGATTATGGATAGTGAATCAACATCGGATACGATTCCATATAATGAAATTAATAATGACAACATTTCCTTGGAGCACGAGGCGAAAGTTTCCAAGATATCCGAAGAGCAGCTCTTCTATTTGATGAGCCGCGGACTTGGTGAACAAGAAGCAACAGAAATGATCGTCATGGGCTTTATTGAGCCGTTCACTAAAGAACTGCCAATGGAATATGCAGTTGAGATGAACCGCTTGATTAAGATGGAAATGGAAGGATCAGTCGGCTGATTTAATTGTTTTAACCCTTGATGCGACAGTGTTCGCATCAAGGGTTTTTTGTTTGTTGTACCAGCATGGTCCAGAGCGTAAAGGCTTCAGCCATGAGTTATGTCATTGGCTCAATTGATATTTTCCAAAGAATTTTCTTGAAATGTATTAATTATTTGTTATAATAATATTAATATTAAGAACATACTATCCAGTAGGTATGAACTTTAAGGGGGATAGCAGATGGATTTTTCGTTATCTGACAAAACAAAACGACTGCAACAAGAATTAACGACCTTTATGGAAGAGCATGTGTATCCAAGTGAGGCAATTTACAAGCAACAGCTGAATCAGCAGGCGAGTCGCTGGTCTCGTGTTCCGCCGGTCATGGAGGAACTAAAACAGAAGGCTAAAGAGAAAGGGTTATGGAATCTGTTTTTGCCTGATAGTACATATGGAGCAGGACTTTCGAACCTGGAGTACGCAATGCTGTGTGAAATTATGGGGCGTTCCATGATTGGGCCGGAAGTTTTTAACTGCAGCGCCCCGGATACAGGTAACATAGAGGTTCTGGCGAGATATGGAACAGAAGAACAAAAACAACAGTGGCTTAATCCATTGTTGGCTGGGGAAATACGATCATGTTTTTCCATGACGGAGCCTGATGTTGCTTCAAGTGATGCAACTAATATCCAGGCAAGCATCACAAGAGATGGTGATGAGTATATTATTAATGGCAAAAAGTGGTGGTCCTCCGGTGCTGGCGATCCCAGATGCAAAATAGCCATTTTTATGGGTAAATCGGACACGTCAGCTCCTAAACACCAACAGCAGTCGATGATTCTTGTTCCGCTTGATTCATCGGGGGTAACAATTGAGCGAATGCTTCCGGTATTCGGGTATGATCATGCACCCCATGGGCATGCAGAAATAACCTATAACAATGTTCGCGTGCCTGCTGCAAATATGATCTGGGATGAAGGAAAAGGATTTGCCATTGCCCAGGGACGTCTGGGACCAGGCCGAATCCACCATTGTATGCGCACGATTGGTACTGCCGAGAGAGCGCTTGAGGCGTTATGTAAGCGCGTACAAGAACGCGCGGCTTTTGGTCAAAAACTGGAAGAACAGGGTGTTATCCAGCAATGGATTGCTGAATCACGCATGGAAATCGAGCAGTCTCGATTATTAACTTTAAAAGCAGCTTATATGATGGATACAGTCGGCAACAAAGAAGCAAAAGCCGAAATTGCTATGATCAAGGTTGTAGCGCCAAATATGGCATTAAAGGTGATTGATCGGGCAATCCAGGCTTTTGGCGGCGCGGGTGTGAGCGATGATTTTGTTCTCGCTGAACAGTGGGCGAATATACGTACACTCCGATTAGCGGATGGTCCTGATGAAGTTCACCAACGGCAGATTGCCAGATTAGAATTAAAGAAATATTTATAACGGGGAGGAAAGTCTATATGGGTGTATTTGATTTTTTTAAATTAGATGGGAAAACGGCTATTGTTTCCGGAGGAGCACGTGGACTTGGTGCGCAAATTGCCAGGACATTAGCCGAGGCAGGTGCGAATGTTGTTGTCTGCTCCCGGAAAATGGATGCCTGTGAAGAAATGAGTGAAAAACTGGAAACAGACTATGGGGTCAAATCAATTCCACTAGAATGCGATGTTACGAAGCGTGAAGATGTTCAAAATGTTATTGAAGAAACCGTTAAGACTTTTGGTGCTATCGATATTTTAGTCAATAACAGTGGTGCAACGTGGGGTGCTTCAGTCCTGGATATGCCATCTGAAGCATGGGAGAAAGTCATCAATGTCAATGTGACCGGCACATTCCTGATGAGTCAGGAAGCAGGAAAACAAATGGTCGAGCAAAAACGGGGGAAGATTATCAACATTGCTTCAACTGCTGGATTTGGTGGAACTGACCCAAGATATATGGATACGATTGGGTACAATACCAGTAAAGGGGCCATTATGACATTCACAAAAGATTTAGCGACAAAGTGGGGACAGCATAATATTAATGTGAATGCCATAGCCCCGGGATTTTTCCCGACAAAGATGTCCAAAGGATTGCTGGCGTTAGGGCAGGATAAAATTCTTGAAAGCACACCACTGAATCGCCTTGGCAGTGATGATGATATGAAAGGACCTGTATTATTCCTGGCTTCTGGTGCGTCCGATTATGTAAGCGGGGATATATTAACAGTTGATGGTGGCGCGCATGCGTTTTAAGTTATAATCTGCCTATCACACTATTAAAAGCTGAAGACACTGACAGATAAGAGGAGAAATGGTCGTGAAAGATCAAATAACACAGCAAGCAATCATATTATTCGGGGAAAAAGGTTTCAGTGAAACGTCCATCCAGGATATAGTCGATGAATTGGGCGTTACGAAAGGAACATTTTATTACTATTTTACGAGTAAGAAGCAGCTTCTGAAGGATATACATCATGAATATATTTCCGGTTTATTAGAACGTCAGAGCCGTATCATAGATAATGATGCACGAACACAAAAAGAAAAAATCATCGGTATTATTCGCTTATTAATAACAGATATAGCCGATAAAGGGCCTAGTGCCCGTGTATTCTTTCGGGAAATGCACCATTTATCAGATGACCATGCGAAGAATATTAAAGCGAGACGAGAGGATTTTCGTCTGAATGTGGAAAAAGTACTGCAAACAGGCGTACGGAATAGGGAATTCCGACAGGGGCTGCAAGTTGATATGATTGCATTTGGCATACTGGGCGTAACGAATTGGAGTTATAATTGGTTTAATTCGGATGGCGACGTTTCGCCGGAAGAACTGTCAAAAATATTTGCAGACATGATACTGACGGGAATTGTAGAATGACATGATCCCAGCTCCTTTACAGGCGTAATAAAAGCTAAAATGACAGAATAGTATAAAATAACGATCCCGATCTCCGTAATTTCTATTAAATCGGGTCAAAGTTAGATGAGGTGAAAGAAATGGATGTTAAACCACGTGTCGCTGAAACAGATATGCTGGGACACATTAATAATGCGACCTATTTTGTTTATATGGAAGAAGCACGCCTGACATTTCTGGGTGAACTCGGAATCCAAGTCGGAAACGGAGACTTTTCTCTCGTACTTGTTTCAGCCAAATGTGACTTCATACGTCAGGGGTTTTATGGAAATGTCATAACTATTGATACAACCGTCACAAAAATCGGCAGAACAAGCGTGACCCTTATCAGCCAAATGTTTGATAAGGCATCGGGTCATTTAATTGCCAAAGGGCAAGCAACCATCGTGTACTTTGATATTGAACAGCAAAAATCGGCAGAGCTTCCAGATTCATTCAAAGCAAAACTGCAAGCAAAACTAGCATCGTCATGAGGAGGGAAACGTATGAAATCGGCATACCGTGACACGATTCAGGTTCGGGACGGTGAAGGGCTGAATAAGGAAAAACTTCAGCATTTCCTGTCAGAAAATATTAAGGGAATACCAGACGAATCATTGGAAATCAGGCAATTTGGCGCTGGTCACTCCAATTTAACCTACTTATTGACAGTTGGTGCATGGGAAGGGGTGCTGCGCAGGCCGCCGCTTGGTCCGGTTGCACCAAAAGCACATGATATGGGCAGAGAGTATGCGGTGCTGTCCAACTTGCATCCCCTTTATCCAACAGCGCCTAAACCATATATTTTTTCTGAAAATGAAAAGATTGTCGGCAGTCCTTTTTTTATAATGGAAAGACGAAAAGGTAATGTGATAGATTCTGAATTTCCCGATCATATCACGTATGAACCAGCCTTGGGCAAAAAAGTCTCGGAATTGATGGTCGATAAGCTGGTAGAACTGCACCGAATTGATTATACGAAAACGAAATTTGTCAATATGACCAAACCGGATGGATTTATGGAGCGTCAGGTAGCCGGATGGAATAAGCGCTACGAACGTTCAAAGACGGATGATGTACCAGGTGTTGAAGAGCTCATGAAGTGGCTGGAAAATCATATACCTGTTTCAGCGAAGCCGTCAGTGATCCATTATGATTACAAGTTAAACAATGCCATGTTTTCTGAAGACTTTAGTGATATGACGGGGTTATTTGACTGGGAGATGGCGACTGTGGGGGATCCGCTCGCCGATGTTGGTGCTGCGTTGAGTTACTGGATTCAGGCAGACGATCCTGATGAGTTGAAAAAGGGTCTTGGTCAACCACCTGCGACCATTAAAGAGGGCTTTTACACACGCCGGGAATTTTTGCATGCATATGCCAAAAAAAGCGGCAGAGATGTAACGACTATTAATTTCTATCTGACGTTTTCCTATTTTAAACTCGCTGTTATTTGTCAGCAAATTTATTACCGGTATCATAAAGGCCAAACCGATGATCCCAGGTTTGCTCATTTTAATCGCTTTGTTGCTAATTTGGTTCAATACGCGCTGAATACGTCCAAAGGCGTGTGATGTATCATGAAAATCCATCTGCTTTGGAAGAAGGAAGAAATCGATGAGTATCAAATAAGCGGCAATAAAATAGCCGTTGTATTCGATGTGCTTCTGGCAACATCGACTATCGCGTCCTGTCTCGCCTCCGGTGCAAAGGAGGTCATTCCGGTACTGGATAAGCGAGAGGCCCTGGATAAAGCAAAAACGCTGAACCACGCGTCGGCTGACGATGTATTGCTGGCCGGGGAAAGTGATGGGCTGACGATTGAAGGTTTTCTGAATCCGGTCCCGTCCGCGTTAAATGAACGTGTATCTGGTAAGACCGTCATTTTGTCAACAACAAACGGAACTGTCGCAATACGCCAAGCAGCATCTGCGAAAAAGGTTTACACAGCATCTCTTTTAAATGGAGCGGCTGTGGGAAAACGGATTGTCAACGCGTATGAAGATGAGACGATTGTAGTGGTCTGTTCAGGTTCCAGAAACACGTTTTGTCTGGAAGATTACTATGGAGCCGGTTATTTTGTTACATGTCTCATTAATGAATTTGGCCAGGAAAATGTTGATTTGACGGACAGTGCATTGTCAGCAACGTTACTCTTTGAACACATGTCAGATCAGGCAGTTAGTATATTGGAGCAATCGGCTGTTGGGGGCATGCTGTCGAAATATGGATTATATGATGATGTTGCATATGTAAGTCAGCTGGGAAAGCTGGATGTCGTGCCGCTATTAAATAATGCAGTGAATTCTTTAAGCAGCGAAATTATTGATCGTACTGCAACAAATGAAGGAGGCCTGAATAAATGAAAATCGTCCAATTTACAGAATATGGTGGTCCGGATGTTTTGGAAGTTACGAATCAGCTGAAACCAGAGCCAGGTGATAATGATGTGATCATTGAGGTGGAAGCAATTGGCGTCAATTATGCCGATATAGCCAGACGTGAAGGGGAATATGTACTCCCAACTGAACTGCCTTTCACGCCAGGCACGGAGGTTGTGGGGAAAGTCACAGAAACTGGTAATAAAGCAGGAAATGTCGAAAAGGGAACGCGCGTTGCTTCGCTGATCGGATCTGGTGGTTATGCCGAATATGTTAAAACCAAAGCGGATTCACTCATTCCTGTTCCTGATGGCGTATCACTCGAAAAGGCGGTTGCACTTCCGTTGCAGGGGCTAAGTGCCTATCATATTTTACAAACAATGGGGAGACTGGCAGAAGGTGAGACGGTTCTTGTTCATGCGGCAGCGGGCGGTGTTGGCTCATTGGCTGTCCAGCTTGCCAAACGTTTTGGGGCGGGAAAAGTGATTGCGACAGCCAGTACACCGGAAAAACTGCTCTTTGCCGAGAAAATGGGGGCAGATCATCTGGTTAATTACTCCCAGGATAACTGGGAAAAGCATGTCCGCGAGGTGACGGATGGCAAAGGCGTTGATGTTGCGCTCGAAATGGCGGGTGGTGATGTTTTCCATAAAACGCTGAAATGCCTAGCACCGTTTGGACGCATGGTTGTATATGGCGTGGCAAGCGGACAGCAGCCAAAATTCTATCCATCATCGTTAATGCGGCGCAATCAATCCGTTGTTGGTTTTTTTCTGCCGCAGATCATGCAGAAACCGGAACTGTTTAAAAGCAGTTTGCAGGAGCTGTTGGCGTATGCTGAAAAAGGCGAACTGGAACTGACCATTGGCGGTACGTATCCCTTAACAGAAGCGAAAGAAGTTCATCGCCTGTTTCAAGAACGTCGAACCAGAGGAAAAATGATTTTAAAACCATAAAGGGAGGATAGTCAAATGCATACAGCTCATTATCAATTTTGGCCTGCCCGATTGCCGAAACATTTAACGTTACCAGAGACGACTTTATACGAAAATCTAGTTATATCCAGTAAGAAGTATCCAAACAAAACGGCCATCCATTATTATGGAAAAACATTAAAGTACCAACAGCTCGCAGATGAAGTGGAACAGCTTGCCGGTTATCTGGAGGCTGAGTTAGGAGTCAAGAAGAATGATAAACTGTTGCTGTTCATGCAAAATTCGCCTCAGTTTTTGATAAGCTTTTTTGCCATTTTGCGATTACAGGCGGTTGTAATCCCTGCTAATCCGATGAGTACCATAGACGATCTTGCCTTTTATGTGAACGATTGTGGGGTTCGTCATGCCCTTACAGGTCAAGAATTATACGACAAAGCAGCTCCCTTAAAAGAAACAACCTCCTTAGAAACCATTATTGTTGCTTCCTATGTCAGCTACATTGATAAGGAAAAAGCGATCGGTGATCTGCCGCCGGAGGTGAAAAATCCGCCTGAATCATTCCCTGAAGATGTTATTTGGGAAGAAGCATTAGCCAAAACAAGCAAGCCGTCTTCTTATCGCGGAACAAAAGAAGACGTTGTCATGATTCCTTATACGTCAGGAACAACAGGGCTGCCAAAGGGATGTGTGCATACGAACAACACGATTCAAGCCAACACATTTGGCGCTTCTTATTGGATGAATATGACTGCGGATACAGTTACCCTGACAACCTTGCCGTTGTTTCACGTTACAGGTTTGCTGCATACGGCACTGGCACCGATTGCAGCTGGAAGCTCCATGGTAATGCTGACGCGATGGGACCGGAATTATGCTGCCAGAGCCATTGAAACGTATGGCTGTTCTCACTGGATTAACATTAGTACAATGCTTATTGACTTTCTGGCAATCCCTGATCTGGAAGACTATGACATTTCGTCTCTTGACGTTATCGGCGGGGGCGGATCTCCGCTTCCTGAAGCAGTGGGGGAACAGCTGTATAAACGTACAGGACTCAGATATGTTGAGGGTTACGGATTATCGGAAACTATCTCTCACACGCATTTCAATCCACCTGACCGGCCAAAAATGCAGTGCCTTGGCATTCCGTCATTCGATGTCGATGCGCGGGTGATTGATCCCTCTACAGGAGAAGAAGTGACTTTGAACGAAGAAGGTGAGCTTATTGTGAATGGGCCACAGGTGTTCAAAGGGTATCATAATCGTGATGAGGATAATAAGAAGGCACATATTGACCTGGATGGCAAGACATTTTTCCGAACCGGAGATATTGTAAAGAGAGATGATGAGGGCTACTTTTTCCTTGTTGACCGTCTGAAGCGGATGATCAATGCGGCTGGATTTAAAGTATGGCCGACAGAAGTAGAATCTATTTTGTATAAACATCCTTCTATACAGCAGGCGTGTGTTGTCAGTGCGCCCGATGAAAAACGAGGGGAAACCGTCAAAGCTTTTGTGATTCCAGAGTCTGATGCTGCAGAGAGTCTAACAGCAAATGATATTATTGAGTGGTCAAAAAGGCAAATGGCTGCCTATAAATATCCACGTATCGTTGAATTCAGAGACAGCTTTCCAACAACAAGCAGCGGCAAAATCCTTTGGAGAGAACTGCAGAAAGACAATTGATGGCCGAGACAATTCATTTTAAACAAGGAGGTGCCATAGGTGGATGAATGGATAGATATCCAAACTGTCAATTGGTTTTCAAGCGTTATAAATGTAAGCGCTATCTCATAAAACATTTTTAGGAGGCGTATGTTTCATGGATAAAGTGTGGCTGAAACATTACCCAGAGCATTTCCAAAAAGAGGTCGACATACCCGATGATTCACTTCCGGATATGCTGCATCAGACGATTGCTGGATACGGGGAACATAAGGCCCTTTCATTTTATGGGCGGGAAATCAGTTATAACGAATTGGGACAGCAAACCGGGGCATTCACTTCTGCTCTCCAGCAGGATGGGTTTTTAAAGGGAGATCGTGCAGCGTTAATGCTTCCTAACTGCCCGCAGTATGTCATCAGCTATTATGGTGTTCTGCAGGCAGGCGGAATTGTTACGCAAATTAATCCAATGTTAGTCGGCAAAGAATTGGCGTTCATTTTGCAAGATTCAGGGGCAGAAACGATCATTATTTATGAGTCTTTCTTACCTGTTTTAAATCAGATTATTGATCAGACGTCTGTTAAACGCGTGATTAAAGTGACCCTTGAAGGCTCTGGCACGGAAGACAGTCAGGCTATCGATTTTACAGATTTTCTTAAGAGAACAACAAACCCGCCCGTACCTGTTGATATTGAGCCGTCTACGGATGTAGCAATCTTGCAATATACAGGTGGAACGACTGGACGCTCAAAGGGTGCTATGCTGACACATCGTAATTTGCTGGCGAATGTTATCCAATCCCACGAATTTTTTAAAGATACCATTGAATACGGAAAAGAGCGTTTTCTGACGGTTATACCTCTGTTTCATGTATTTGGTATGACATCTTGTATGAACCTTTCCATTTATACGGGATCATTGAGCATCATGCTGCCCAGATTTGAACTGGATGATGTATTGGAAACGATCAAAGAACGGCAGCCTACAAGCTTTCCGGGTGTACCGACTATGTATGTAGCCATTGCGAATCATCCAAGAGCAGATCAATACGGGATTGACAGCATCCGAATTTGCAATAGCGGAAGTGCACCAATGCCAAAGGAAATTATGCGGAGATTTGAAGATAAAACAGGCGCTGCCATACTGGAGGGATACGGGCTGTCAGAAAGTTCCCCAACGACTCATTGTAATCCTGCGTTTGGTACCAGGAAGCCGGGAAGTATCGGTATTGGGTTTCCCTCGACTGATTACAAAATTGTCGATTTAGCGGACGGCATGACTGAACAGCCGCCGGGTGAATCCGGGGAGATTATTGTAAAAGGCCCGCAAGTTATGAAAGGCTATTGGAACATGCCGGAGGAAACTGCCAATACGTTACGTGACGGCTGGCTTTACACCGGCGACATTGCTTACATGGATGAGGAAGGCTATGCCTATGTTATTGACCGGAAGAAAGATCTTATCATTGCGAGCGGGTACAATATTTATCCACGCGATGTAGAAGAAATGATGTATGAACATCCAGCTGTACAGGAAGTGGTCGTCGTCGGTGTACCTGATCCCTACCGCGGCGAGACTGTTAAAGCAGTAGCCGTTCTGAAAGAAGGGGAGACAGTCTCTGAAGAAGCTTTAATGGATTATTGCCGGCAAAATACGGCTGCGTATAAAGTACCGCGTATTATTGAATTCAGGGATGAATTACCGAAAACCAATGTTGGAAAAATATTGCGGCGAAAAATCAGAGAAGAGAGTACTGAATAGAAGTAAAAGGCGGGAGGACCAATCTGTTCTCACTTGACTGAAAATACTGAACAGTTAGTCGATAAGGGGAGGATTATATGACAGCAAACATTCATAAAGTAGCAGTTCTCGGTGCCGGGTCCATGGGGCATCAAATTGCGATGCTCTGTGCCCTTGGCGGGTTTCATACGTATCTGCAGGATGTTGATGACAGTGCATTATCCAAAGCTGAGGAGACGCTGGAAGCACGCATGAACGATTGGGTCGATAAGAATAAGATTACTGCGGAAACAAAACAGATTGCCTTTACAAATCTTCATACGGCTCCGAGTTTACAAGAAGCTGTAACGGATGCGGATTTGGTTATCGAAGCGGTGGTGGAAAAAGTCGATGTTAAACGGGAAGTGTTTTCCGAACTGGATAAACATGCACCTAAGGAGGCGATTTTAGCAACAAATAGCTCGTCAATTGTGAATTCTAAAATCGCTGACGTGACATCCAGACCTGAGAAAGTGATCAACATGCACTTCTTTTTCCCGCCGCTTGTCATGGATTGTGTCGAAGTGGTCAAGAGCGACCAAACGTCTGAAGAAACAGCCCGAACGGTGATGGATTTCTGTGAACAAATCGACCGTAAAGCCGTTTTACTGGAAAAAGAAATTTATGGATTCATAGCAAATCGCTTGTTATTTGCCATTTCGGATGAAGCCTTGTATTTATATGAAAATGGCTATGCCGACTTTGAAGCTATTGATGTTATTACTAAAAAGGCACTTGGTCATCCGCTCGGGCCGTTTGAATTAATGGATTTGTCAGGAATTGACGTCGGTTACTATGCAAACATGCAGCTTTACCAGGAAACCGGCGATCCAAAGGTTAAGCCTGCCAAATCGGTGGAAGAGAAGGTGAAAGCGGGCAATCTCGGACGTAAAACGGGAAAAGGCTGGTATGACTATAGAAAAGCGTGACAATAGCATGTTACAGAAGGAGTGATTTCATGTATTTACGTTTGACAGAAGAACAGAAAATGGTGCAGACAACAATCCGGAAATTTGTGGAGAAAGAATTGATTCCACTTGAAAATGAAGTGCTGCGAAATGAACGGGCAGGAAAGCCAAGTTTGCCACCCGAAAAAATGGAGGAACTTCAAGCGAAAGCCAAAGAAGCCGGATTCTGGGGCATTAACACGCCAAGCGAATACGGAGGAGCCGACATCGGACAAACGATGATGGCGGTTGTGCTGATGGAAGTCTCTAAAACGTTTGTGCCGTTTCAATTTGGAGGTTCCGCTGATAATATTCTGTATTATGGTAATCACGAACAGAAAGAGAAATATCTAATCCCAACCCTTAATGGAGAGAAAAAATCTTGTTTTGCCATGACTGAACCTGGTGCAGGATCAGATACAAAAAATATCAAAACGACAGCAGTTAAGGACGGAAATGAATGGATCATAAACGGGGAAAAGACATTTATTACAGGCGGAAACGAAGCAGATTTTGTGATGGTAATAGCCATTACCGATAAAGACAAACATCAAGAAACAGGCAGAGAGGGTGTCACATGCTTTATTGTTGACCGAGAAATGGGCTGGAAGTCAGAATATATCGATACTATGGGTGAATGGGGTCCCGCCAACTTGATTTTTGATAATGTCCGAGTGCCGGAAGAAAATATCTTAGGTGACGTGGGCGGGGGTTATGAGCTTGGCTTGGAATGGATCGGCTTCGCCAGATGGGTTGTTGGCGCATCGGCAGTAGGCGCTGCTGAGCGTCTGTTGCAGATGGCTGTCGATTATTCAAAAGAACGGGAGACGTTCGGCCGGCCCATTTCCGACAGACAGGCGATTCAATGGCAAATTGCAGATTCAGCGGTTGAGATTGAAGCGGCAAAATGGCTCGTTTTGAATGCTGCTTTTACGCTCGATCAGGGAGAGGATAACCGGCACCAGGCATCGATGGCTAAACTCTATGGATCGAATATGGGCAACCGGGTTGTTGACCGTGTACTTCAGATTCATGGAGGCATGGGTTACACAAAGGAATTGCCGATTGAACGGTGGTACCGTGAAGCCAGGTTATGGCGCATTTATGACGGGACGGATGAAATACAACGGTTAATTATTTCGCGAAATCTGTTAAAAGGAAATGTGAAAATAGGGCAGTCTATCTAGCTGCAAAACAGTGAGTACAATGCTATGGAGTATGAGCGCAGTCATCATAAATTGAGGAGGATAAAAATGGCGATACAAGGCAATGACCATTTATTAACGACTACAAAGGAAGGGGTACTCTATCTGACCCTGAACCGGCCGGACAGTTTGAATGCATTCAGCCCGGACATGATGACAGGTCTAAAAGAAGCACTTACTGAGGCCCGTCATGACGAAACAGTCCGTACCATTGTTATTTCTGGTTCAGGACGCGCATTCAGTGCAGGTGGAGATGTCAAAACAATGGGAAAACAGCCACCTTTGGACGTTTATGATCATATTGGAGAATTAAACGAATTAATTCTTTCTATAAAAAATTTGGATAAACCAATTATTGCTGCAGTTCATGGTTTTGCGGCGGGAGCTGGTTTTAACCTTGCACTCGCTTGCGATATGATTCTTGCTTCAGAGGAAACTAATTTTATTTTAAGTTTTTCCAAAGTTGGGTTAATTTCAGATGGGGGCGGCCATTACTTTCTGCCAAAAATCATTGGTCCCTATCGTACGAAAGAGCTTTTGTTCAGCGCTGAACCGATAGCAGCTGAGAAGGCTTATGAATTAGGAATAGTTAATCATTTGTATCCGCTAGATGAATTACAGGAAAACGTTCATGATTTTGCCGTAAAAATGGCTTCTGGCCCTGTAACGGCATACGGTTTCATGAAGAGCTTAGTTGATCAGTCGCTTAATCTGGATTTAGAAACCATTCTTGAACAAGAACGAATTACGCAGGCTTCGGTCATATCAACAGATGACCATGAAGAAGGGGTTCAGGCTTTTAAAGAAAAGCGGGAACCGAATTTTAGAACGTAATCATGTGACGTTAATGTTTGAACAGGGGTGATGAAACGTGCTGGAAGAATACGGTTTAAAGCGTATTACACTCGACCTTCCGTTCCGTCTTGATCATGTAAATTGTTTTCTTGCTGAAGGAGAACAAGGCTGGACAGTCATCGATGCCGGTCTGCATAATCAGCAGACAGTTAATAGATGGGAGACGGAATTGAGCAGGAAAAATGTTACAGATATTATCGTAACACATTACCATCCGGATCATTTTGGGTATGCTGGCGGATTGCAGGCAAAACATAATGCACGCGTTTCCATGTCGGAAATTGATTACGACGCTGCTAAAAACGCTTGGAACCAAGCGTTTTTAGATGAACTTTCAGGAAATTATCTGCTGGCGGATATTCCGGACGATCAGGCAAAACAAATGCAGGCGAACACAGAGGACTTTATCTCGCGAATCACACCATACCCGGAAGTGAACCATTTTTTGGAGGATGGCGCTATCTTGTCCTTTGGCAAACATGACTATGAGGTGATTTCAACACCGGGACATTCGGATGGTTTGATAACATTTTATAACAAAGAAAAAGATATGCTGTTATCAACTGATCACATTTTACCAAAGATCACCCCAAATATTTCGTATTGGTTTCATGGCGAGCCAAACCCATTGGCGCGCTATCTGGAGTCATTGGATAAGATTGAGAAAGTTGAAGCTGATTTCGTTATACCTTCCCATGGTGATCCCTTTCATGGCGCAAATGATCGGATTGAGGAAATTAAATCACATCATGATGAGCGGCTGCAACAGACTTTGGAATCAATCGGCAATGGCAATACAGTGTACAGTGTCTGTCAAAGCCTGTTCCGGAAAGAGCTTACCGTCCACGAGATGCGGTTTGCGGTTGGCGAGACTCTGGCACATCTGGAATATTTACGATACAAGGGAGAGTGTGAAAGGGAACTTCGTTATGGGAAGTACTGGTATTCTTTATAAGAGTTAACTATTAAGGACTGTAAGAGCATTGTGGCTAGCCATGGGAGGACTTGATATTTTGCGAGACATTTATTCAAGTAAGAGTAATCATAAAAATGTATCAAAGTGTGGGAGAGATGTACTGCTAACAGCCACTGAGTAAATTATTAAGGGGGGGGTTAAATAATGCAAGACGTTTTGAAAAAAAGTTGGCCTAAAGGACTCCAAGAAGAATTGGATTATCGATTAGGCGAAAAGCCATTGCATGAGTACCTCATTCAAAATGCCAAGGAGCTGCCGAACCAACCCGGTTATATATTTTATGGAAATAATATCACTTGGAAAGATTTAGAGGAATACACACGCCGTTTTTCCGGTTTTCTTAAGGTCCAGGGAGTTGGTAAAGGTGATTGTGTTGGCCTATTTATGCAAAACTGTCCGCAATATTTGATAGCGCATTATGCCATTCAAATGATTGGAGCTGTAGTTGTGCCGTTGAACCCGATGTATAAAGAAAGTGAGCTGGATTATTTCATCAATGAAGCTGCGATTAAAGTGATAGTTTCCGGTGATGAATTATATCAGCGGATTGAAAATATCAAGGATAATGCGCCATCTCTTCAATTTTTAGTTACGACAAATTATGCTGATTTTCTTCCTAAAGCGCCAGAACTGCCTATTCCTGAAGAATTATCAATGAAGAAGAAAGATTGTGAGAGTGCTCATGATATGAAAAGGATGATTGACTCCGTTGATCCTTTAATGGAATTAGAACCAATTGATATTTGGAATGACGTTGGACACGTTGGACTCATGGTGTTCACCTCAGGAACTACAGGAAGACCCAAGGGTGCAATGTTGACTTATGGGAATGCCTTATTTAAGACAGCTGCAACTGTCCAAAGTTACAGATTAGAACAAACGGACAAATCATTGGCTTCAGCGCCATTAACTCATATTGCTGGGATGGTTATGGGAGTAAATGTTCCAGTTTACAGGGCACTTTCTTGCGTTCTGCTTACACGCTTCGATCCTGGTGCAGCTATCCAGGCAATTGAAGAGTATAAAATTAATAAATTATATACAGTCGCAACGATGAATGCTGCGATATTGAATTATCCGGAAATTGAAAAGAGAGATTTGAGTTCACTTGAACTAAATTTTGCTACCAGTTTTGGGATACAGGTTGATGAACAGTTAGCCAAGAAATGGAGAAAATTAACAGATGGTTGTATCCTGCTGGAAGCCTCGTATGGTTTAAGTGAAACACATACATGTGATACTTTCATGCCAATTGAGCACATCAAATATGGAACATGCGGTATTGCCACATATGATACAGCGTTGCGGATTGTTGATATGGAAACTGGAGAAGACTTGCCACCAGGTAAGGAGGGTGAAATTGCGGTTAAAAATCCTGGAGTATTTAAAGGTTATCTTAATCAACCTGATGCCACGGACGAAATACTCCAGGATGGCTGGGTATTCACAGGTGACATCGGGCAATTAGATGAGGATGGCTATATGTATTTCAAAGGGCGCGTGAAAGAAATGATTAAATCTTCAGGGTTCAGTGTATTTCCGGATGATGTGGAAGCGATGATAAGTGATCATAAGGCAGTTTCTCAGGTCGCCTGTGTTGGGGTTCCGGATGATTCCAAAGGAGAAATTGTCAAAGCGTTTGTTGTTTTAAATCCCTCATTCGAAGGTGAAATCAGTGAAAATGATTTGATGGAGTGGGCAAAGGAGAAAATGGCTGCTTATAAATATCCGAGGTCATTTGAGTTTATCGATAGTCTGCCAGAAACCAGCTCAGGAAAAGTATTACGGAGACTCCTTAAAGAATAGTATTGAAAATTATGTAAGGGTAAATGCTTTTAAAGATCTGTGATTTTATTAACATTATAATAAAGGAGAACTGGGATGGAAAAAGAAATTGAAGATCTATTAACAAGAAAAGATAATGCAAGGTTCGGAGGAGGTCTTCAGAAATTAGAAAAACAGCATCAACTGGGGTTTCATACTGCTAGAGAGCGGATTGAAAAATTGATAGATTCAGGTTCCTTCTTAGAATTGGGTAAACTGGCACATTCGGATCAGGACGGTGAAGAAACAAATAGTGCTGGTGATGGAGTTATCACTGGACTCGCAAAAGTCAATGGCCGTTTAATTGCTCTTCAGGTTGCTGACAGAACAGTTTTTGCTGGTACAGAGGGGATGGTTTATTTTCGTAAAACGCGAGCATTGCATGACCTGGCTATAAAGCGAGGTCTGCCTATGTTCAACTTAATGGAAGGCGGCGGCTTGCGTATGCCAGATGGTATGGGATCTGATGGTATAAGCCAAATGCTGTTTCACCAAGAATTATTACAACATCATAGGCAAGTGCCGATGATCACTTCAATTTTGGGAGACAGTTTTGGTGGTCCCACATGGACAGCCGTTTCTTCTGATTTCGTAAGCCAGGTTAAAGGAACGACAATGGCTGTGGCTGGCCCCCGGATGCTGGAAGTAGCAACCGGTGAAAAAGTCTCAAACGAGGAATTGGGGGGCTGGGATATACATGCCGAATATACGGGGCAAGCTGATCATTTCTCTGAAACGGAAGAAGATGCGATTGAAAGTATGAAACGCTTTTTGGATTACATGCCACAAAATTCACAGGAAGAGCCAATTCACCGGGAAACAGCTGATGACCCTCATCGCAGTTTAGAGGAAATCGTAAGTATTGTACCAACCAGGACCAAACGTGCCTATGATATGAAAAGAGTCATTAAGATTATTGTAGATGACGGTGACTATTTTGAATTAAAACCTGACTATGGCAAAGCGCTGATTACTGTTTTGACCAGAATAGATGGCAGAGTAGTTGGTATGATTGCGAACCAGCCTATGCAATTTGCAGGTTCAGCTGGCGTTAAGGAGTGTGAAAAAGCTACTGATTTTATCTGCCTGTGTGATTCATACAATATACCACTTGTATTTTTACACGACATACCTGGCTTCCGTGTATCAAGTGATGCGGAAAAATGGAAGATACCAACAAAAATTATGGTATGGAACCAGGCATTGGCACAATCGACTGTACCAAAGATTTCAGTTATTATCCGTAAAAGTATTGGTGCTGCTTACGGTAATATGTGCGGACCTACAATGGGTGCTGACTTTGTTGTAGCATGGCCAACAGCTGAGATTAATTTTACAGGGCCGGAAGTCGGAATTAATGTCGTTTATGGTGACGAATTACAACATGCGGATAATGTCCACGAAAAGCGTTCAGAACTATTGGGAACTTGGGGAGGTGATAGTTCTCCATATAAAGCGGCCAGCAAGCATTTAATTGATGATGTGATAGATCCAAGAGATACGAGAAAGTTTCTTAGTCAAACATTGGAGTTTTGCTGTGCCCGAAATGGTACAATCAGTGAGAAATCATTAGCTAACTGGCCAACAGGATTTTGACTTTAAAAGAGAATTTATTTAAGAAAATTTGATTGAGCATATCGTCAGCATTTATACAACATAATAAACCCGGCTAATTGCTTTAACCTTTAGAAGCCCTGTCATATAATGAATCATGACAGGGTTTTTTAATGTGCAGCGGTTTACGAAGGACTAGTGAGGAAGGCTGTCAGCACAAGCTTAGATTGCGGTGCTGAGGAAAGCCAGAACAGTTCAAATTATATCAATTCAGTCTGATTCATGCTAATATGGATGAAGTTATAAGATGCGAGGGATTTTAATGCTTTATGTCATTTGTATTGTCGTGGCGTTAATTGCTGCGTTTATCGGAAGCCTTGTTGGTTTAGGCGGTGGTGTTATTGTAATCCCGGTCATGCTGTTTTTGCATTCATACTCAGATGCTTTTGCTTGGGCAACGCCACAGGTGATCGTTGGATTATCACTGATTTCAATTGTGTTTACAGCTATTTCATCATCCATTTCCTACTATCGAAATGGGCAGATTAATAGTCGTATTGGCCTGTTATTTTTAATTGGCAGCATTCCAGGCGGCATTCTTGGCTCATGGCTGAATCAATTTATAAATACGGACCACTTCACATTGTATTTTGGCATTTTAATGATTGCACTATCGTTCCTGTTTTTACTGAAACGGGATAGACAGCGTGAAGAGCGGTCGAAAACACCAATCGTTTCTGTCGTCATCATTTCACTCATTGTAGGTGTTCTCTCCGGTTTATTCGGTATTGGCGGCGGTGCTATCATTGTTCCAGCAATGATCTTCTTGTTTGGTTTATCTGTTCACACGTCTGCAGCGACGTCCATGTTTGTCATTGTCTTTATCAGCATTATGAGTGCCGGAACACATATCGCTTTAGGTCATATTGAGTGGGAGTATGTTATCTTCTTTATTGTCGGAGCCTGGATTGGCGGCACAATAGGTGCTAAAGTTAATCAACACATTAAAAGCAATGTTCTGGAGTGGATTCTGCGTATAATGTTGATTGTTGTTGGTATCAGGCTAATTTTTGAAGGATTGATGTAAGGAGTTTATCAATGCAGGAAAAGCTTTATTTTTACTATACAAATGATTTACACAGTAATTTTAACAATTGGCCACAGGTTGCAGGCTTTTTAAAGGAAGCGAAAGCCCGGAGAGCAAGTGAGAATCAAGCCTCCTGGATAATGGATATTGGTGACCATGTGGACCGGGTGCATCCGGTCGCCGAAGCGTTTATGGGGAAAGCGAATGTGCAATTAATGAATGATGTCGGCTATGATCTGGCAACGCTTGGCAATAATGAAGGGATTACGATGTCACATGATGAACTTTATCATTTATATGATGATGCAGCGTTCCAGGTTGTTTGTGCGAATTTGCAGAGTATGACTGAAACTGAACCGGAGTGGCTGCAATCGACTGTTTATCTGCAATCCGATAGCGGTATAAGAATTGGCGTTATTGGCTTGACTGCACCATTTAATGCCTTTTATGAATTGCTTGACTGGCATATTTCGGCACCATTTGAAACGCTGGAAAAGCACTTGAATCATATGAAAGAATCAGCAGATATTATTGTATTAATGTCACACTTGGGCATTAGCCAGGATCAGAAAATTGCTCACCGCTTTAAAGCTATAGATGTCATTATTGGCGGCCATACGCATCACTTGCTGAGAAATGGCGAAACAGTGGAAAATACACTCATCACAGCTGCTGGCAAGCATTGCGGATTCGCTGGTGAAGTGGAGCTGACGTGGGATCATGCGAGGCAGGAGCTCATTGATAAAACGGCTGCCGTTTATGATATGACAGAACAGCCTCGGGATTTGGCAGCAGAGGAAACATTAAATACATTGACTGAAAAAGCCGACGACCTCCTTGGAAAACCAGTGATTGAACTGGCGGAACCGATAGAAGTTAAATGGTTTCAGCATACGGAAATCATGCAGAAATTAACGGATACCCTTAAAGAATGGACACATGCAGATGCAGCAATGCTGAATGCTGGTGTGTTGCTGGATCAAATACCAGCTGGTTTTGTGACGCACAAAGACATCCACCGTATCTGTCCACACCCAATTAATCCTTGTATGGTGGAACTTAACGGTGCGGAATTGACAGAAGTTATTCGGGCATCCTTAAGCAAAGATTTTACGGAATTAAAGCTGAAAGGTTTTGGATTTCGCGGTGAAATCCTTGGTCAAATGATTTATTCAGATCTTGATGTTCAGACGGTCGTGCGGGACGATGGCAGTGAATATCTTGAATCGGTTTATTATCAGGGTATGCCGCTTGACCCGGCAAAACAATACCGCATTGCAACAGCTGATACCTTTACATTCGGGCGGCTTCTGCCGGAAATTGCTAATGCGGAAGATAAGCACTATGTTCTTCCGGAATTTTTGCGTGATTTGCTTACGTACACATTGCGTCACAAAGTGCCGGCTGATTAATGAGTGACATGATGATTTGTTCATGCATACCATATCCTGTATTGGATAAGGGAGGCATAAACATCATGATGACTGTTAATCCGCTGGAAATTGAAGGAATGCAGTATACGGCCGTAACAGTGGAATTGCCCCGGACAACACTGCTGGTTATTTCAAACGAGGTCGGCTACATTATGTGCGGCGCGTTGGATGTTGATCTTTTAAATGATCGGCTTGCTGACAGGAAGGTGATTTCCGGTCGTGCCGCAGGTGTCAAAACAATTGATGAGCTGTTGGAGGCACCTCTGGAAAAAATAACGAATGCTTCGAAAGTATACGGCTGGGAACCAGGTATGACCGGCAAAGATGCACTGCTCAAAATAGCCTGATGAGATTCTACCCCTCTTAAAACAAGCATATGCTGTTTTGAGAGGGGGATTACGTTGCGAAAGCGTCTTACATTCCATAAACCAAAACGATCTGGAACACCGCTTCCGCTGCCCGTTGTTTTTGTATTAACAGTGATCATATTTGTTTTAATCGTTTTTCTGACGATCGTGATTATTGATAGGGGAATTACGCCGGCATTAAAGAGTATTGCTGACCGAAAGACAGAGGAATTTGCAACACGTGGTATTAACTCAGCCGTGAGGTTTGCACAAAATTACAATTATGATGATGTCGTTAATATTACATATGATGATGAAGGAAAAGTCGCTACTTATAACTGGGATCAAGCTGCTATCAGTGAAATTAATCGGGTCGCAACGGATCGGGTTGAAGAATATTTTCGTTATATGAACACTGGCGAGCCCCCGGACTACGAAAATTCGCTGTTTGAACCGGAGGAATTTGAGGATACGACCGATAATTTGCCTTCTAAAGATCCAACTGTTGTGGAAATCCCGATTGGTGAAGCTACTGGGAATACGATTCTCGCCAATCTCGGCCCGAAGATCCCAATTAATCTGGAATTTGTCGGTAATGTGCGTACAAATATTATTCGGGAAGAGGAGCCGCTGGGAATAAACGGTTCATGGTTATCATTATATGTCAAGGTTGAAGCAGATGTCCAAATTATTATCCCGTTTATGACCGATGTCACAACTGTTGAAACGGAAATTTATATCGATGGCGGAGCGGTAATGGGTGATATTCCTGACTTTTATGGCGAAGGTGATGGTGATAATCCTTCTATCTCTGTGCCTAAAAATTCCATCACTGGAGACGAAAAGAACTGATCTGTTAGAGTCTGGATAACAGATCTTTTTTTAAGTTTATAAAAATTCTAAATATTATGTTGACATAGTGAAGACCTGACAGTATAATAAGGAAACAAATATCAGAAAAAACTAAACAATTTAGCGTTTGGGAGGTTTTAACTATGTCAACACGTTCTCAGTGGGGGACAAGAGCAGGTTTTATTTTGGCTGCAATCGGTTCAGCAGTGGGACTTGGTAACATTTGGCGCTTTCCGACGACAGCCTTCGAAAATGGCGGCGGTGCCTTTATGATCCCGTACCTGGTCGCATTGCTGACTGCCGGCATCCCGATTCTGATCATGGAATTCACCATGGGTCACAAATACCGTGGCTCGTCACCATTAACGTTTAAGAACATGAACAAAAAGACAGAATGGGTAGGCTGGTGGGGTGTCCTAATAGCCTTTGTTGTTTCGACTTATTACTCGGTTATTATTGCCTGGGCAATATCTTATTCAATTTTTTCATTCAATTTGAACTGGGGTTCTGATACAGAAAACTTTTTGTACAATAACCATTTGGAAATGGTTGAAGCTGGCCAATTTGGCGGTTTTGTGCCTGGTGTTCTCATTCCATTAGTTATCGTTTGGCTGGTTGTCCTTGGTGTGCTTTACCGGGGCGTGCGAAAAGGTATCGAAATGGCTAATCGGATTTTTATCCCGACACTGGTTGTGGTTTTTCTGTTAATTGTTATTCGTGCTCTTACATTGCCCGGAGCAATTGAAGGGTTAAATGCATTTTTTACACCTGATTTCGATGCCATATTGGATGGGCAAGTCTGGATAGCAGCGTATGGTCAAATATTTTTTAGTATGTCAATTGCCTTTGCTATTATGATTACGTACTCCAGTTATCTACCGAAAAAATCGGACATAACGAACAACGCCTTTATTGTCGGTTTTGGAAACTCGAGTTTCGAACTTTTATGCGGTATTGGCGTGTTTTCAGTCCTGGGCTTTATGTCTGTCCAGCAGAATGTTCCTATTAATGAAGTTGTTGATGGTGGCATCGGTCTGGCATTTGTTGCCTTTCCGCAAATTATTAACGAGTTTCCAGCACTTAATGAATTATTTGGGTTTTTATTCTTTGCATCGCTCGTACTGGCAGGTATGTCATCGCTGATATCAATTATTGAAACCTATGTAGCAGGCTTGTCAGATAAGCTGAATATTTCCCGGAAAAAGGCTGTCCTGATAGGCGGAGGTACTGCCGCACTCGTTTCCCTTGTATTTGCAACACGGGGAGGCATAAACTTCCTTGATGCTGTCGATTACTTTATTAATCAGTTCGGTATAGCCTTTATTGGATTGGTCGAGGTCGTCCTGATCGCTTGGGTTCTGCGTAAGCTGGGCGAATTCAAAGAACATGCCAATAGTGTTTCTGATATCAGACTTGGTGGCTGGTGGACCTTTAGCCTTAGTGTCATTACCCCGATTGTCTTGGGCTTCACCATGTTTGATCTGTTCAGAAAGAATTTGCTGCAGTTATTTGATAAACCAAGTGGCAATTATGGAGGCTATTCGGATCTATTTGTATTGTCCAGTGGCTGGTTAGTTGCTGCTGGGGCCCTAATCGTTGGCATTATTATTTCCTTGCTGAAATGGCGTGCGTCGAAGAATGCAGACGAACATAAAACACAAGATACAAGGGAGGCGAAGTAATATGACCGGGGGAGCAATTACATTGATGATTGTATCAATGCTGATTATTTGGGGAGGCTTGACTGCCAGTATTACGAACGCAGTTAAAAAAGCTGGCAAACGAAAGTAGTATCACTTAGTATCCAAAAAAGGGAGTCTTTACCGGCTGCGGTAATGGCTCCCTTTTATGTTGTGAACAAGGCATATTTATGGATTGGCATCTAGTCTGATTCTTGCCGTTCCCACTTTTGTAAATAGGGATAGGGATTAAAGGACCATTCATCGTATCCATTATCCTGATACAAGCCATAGTGAAGATGTGGCGGAAATTTACCGGATGTTCCTGGTGGGCCATAGCCGGTTGAACCGACTTTACCCAGGGTGTCGCCGGGTTCAACAATCTGCCCTGTATGAATGTTATCTTTATAACTGCTCATATGAGCGTAATAGTGATAAACGTTATTAATATCCCGAATGCCCAGCCGCCAGCCTCCATATAAGTTCCAGCCTTTCATTTCAATAACTCCGTACGTTGTTGCTTTGACAGGCGTTCCATGATCTGCGAAGATGTCGGATCCTTCATGCATCCGCAGCCCGCCAAATCCCCGGGTGTCGCCCCAATTATTTTTCGTTGTATAATTATAGGACATATCAAGCGGGAAAGCGCGTTCTGTCAATTTGAGCCGATTAAATTGCTTGAAAATTGCGGCCGTATTCATAATGGTCTGGACCGTTAAGTCCCGCTTATAATAACGCCAGATGGCCATTTTGATTTGATCCCGGGATCGGCCATACTCCAGCAAAAGATTGGCCATTGTGTACAAAGCATCTTCTGGATTATCGGGATCGGCCTTACCATTGCCGTTTCCGTCCTTGCCTTTTCCATGAAAAAATTGAATAATGCTGCGATCATTGATCATAGCACTGTTGCCGATTCCATACCACAATTCATCTGGGAATGCAATTGATATAAGCTGTTCATCCTTAACGTCGTCAGAGCTGTTTCGTTCATACTGATCAATTGCGGCCAAATAATACCAGGGGATTTGGGTCAGTGCAGCTGTCTTTTTATAGAGCACCATACGTTTCTCTTGTATATTCTGTGCATTATCTGCCAGAACAGGATGAGTAAGAATACCGAACATGAAAACAGCAGTCATGAGAAGGGATAGTCTCTTACGCACACCGGTTCACACCTCCTTGTGATCCTTAGAAAATTTAAGCAAGCACTAGGTATCCGTTCCTTGTGGGGATTCCTGCATGCGATCAATGATTTGATTGATCGTATTATCATAATCATTGTCCTGTATTCGTGAATTGTGCAGGCTCTGAATGTCGGGGATCAGAGCTTCGTTGTCAGAAATATAAACGTCAAAATATCCTGGCAGAATAGATACAGCTGTTTTGTTGACTATATCTGCCGCCTCGTTGTTATCTAAATTATCTTGCTTGCCATAAGCAATAAGCGTTTTATCTTCCGTTACAAGAGTTGCAGCTTCGTCGAAATCCTCATTCTCTAATACAATCCGTGTAATCATATTCGCCAGACTGGTTCGGTCAATGTCAATGGATTGCTGCCCCTTATCAGCAGCGTTATCAACATCTTCTTTTGTATAATGGACATATCCCAGCTTGTCCTCACCAGATGGGTTGGATGGTGTTGTCTTTTGATCTGGATCCAGTTCATCAGTAATTTGTTGGTGTTCGTCGGCTTGAGGGCGATCATTATCAGATGCCTTGTCGGTATTGGCGCAGCCTGCTACCAGGATAGCTATAAGCAGAGACATTGGAATAAGCAATCGTTTTGTCATGACAATCCTCCTTATGCTGTGGATGCAACATGTTCTGTTGACTTAGTTTGTTTGAATCAGCATGAAAACATACAGCATGCTGGCGAAAATATTGGTGAGATTTTCGACGTGTGATAAACTTGATGTGTCATGAGGTGATGGTATTGATTGAGATACAGGGGAAAACGTATGAGATTATTGAAAATGAAAAGGATGGTTTTGATGAAGAACGTTTAAACAAACGTTTTTCTGAGATTTTGTCCAAATATGATTTTGTTGTAGGTGACTGGGGTTATGATCAGCTGCGTCTAAAAGGATTTTATGATGACCAAAACCCAAGCGCCGATTTTGATACTAAAATAAGCACTCTGGATGATTACTTATATGAACATTGCAATTTTGGCTGTGCTTATTTTATTTTGAAAAAAGTTAACAAATAAGGGCAACCGGCGACTAGCAGCCGCTTGCCCTCCTCGGTTCACCCTGGTGTTTAATCGTCCGGTTCATCATGCAGCGGATGTGATCCAGGAGCCTGTCTGGGCAGATCATCGTGCTGCTCTTTATCCGGATAAATAAATGCACTCTTACGTTTCTGACCTTCTTTCCATGGAGTGGATTTACTCCCTTTTGACACATGATCATTAAATTCTGAGCCGAATGGTCCCTCCGGAAATTCTTCAGGAATTAATTCTTGCTGATCTTCTACATTTTTAAAATTACTGTATTGTTTTTTATCATTTTTTCCCATTTGTTTCACATCCTTTCTTAATCACTATTGTGCCGCATTTAAACAAAGTAATTTTTCCTATATCAACAATTAAAGACTATATTTTCCAATATGATTGGCCAGTGACATCCTTAATTTAGCATCGATGGTTAAAACTCATCTTTTTCCTCGCCAAGCTGATATTTTGCTTGGATCGTTCTGAATCCTTCCCGCTTGTGGGCTAATCTTTCCATCACATTAAACCATTCGTATCCGGCGTCTTCAAATACATTTGTCAGCAATTTGTTTTGTTCCTCGTTTAATATTTGTACAAGGTTTTTTCCTTTTTGAGTTGGATAAAGTCTCTTGATGCGCTTATCATCATTTGCTTGATATTCCTCAATCAGCTGTTCCGTTTTTAATTTGCTGAATGTCCGGTGTGATCCTTGTTTTGTTATTTCCAGAAAGTCGAGGAGTTCTTTAACCGAAATGCCAGGCATTTTTGATATGTAAAATAAAAAGCGGTGGTGCTGCCTGCTCATACCATATTTTTCAATGATTTCATCTGCTGTTTTAATAAATGTCTGATAAGCGAAATGAAATAACATTAGATTATAATCATCTTTTTCCGTCATGCTATCACCTTTTTTGTAAACTCTTTGTTTCAAATTATATATGAGGTACTCCAAAATGACAATAAAAGTCAAGTATGTTGACCTTTATTGCCTTCAGCGCTTATAATATAGGCGAAGAGCTCAAGGAGGTATTCTCATGACTTATACAGTAGGGCATTTTTTAATAGATGAATTGAGTAAAGCTGGTGTTGATAAGACTTTTGGTGTTCCTGGAGATTTTAACTTAACATTTCTTGACACCATTACAGAGCATCCGGATATGGAATGGATTGGAAACACGAATGAATTAAATGCCAGTTATGCGGCTGATGGCTATGCACGTGTTAATGGCATTGGAGCGCTTGTAACCACATTTGGTGTCGGCGAACTAAGCACTATGAACGGCATAGCTGGTGCCTACGCTGAACGTGTTCCTGTGGTTGCTATTACAGGAGCGCCAACAACGAATGTAGAAAACCAGAAAAAATATGTGCATCATACCTTGGGTGAAGGCCGCTATGATGATTTTCGGAAAATGTTTAAACCGATAACGTGTGCACAAGCCTATATTACGCAAGTGAATGCACAAGAGGAGATTCCAAGGGTCATCCAGCTGGCCATGCGTGAAAAACGTCCAGTTCATATTCATTTGCCTATTGATGTGGCTGCTATGCCATTGACACCAGCCAATCATCAAGTCTCTCTTATAGAAGCTGACCATTCAGATGCACTCGATAAGATGGTGCAATCGGTGCAGGAACGCCTGAACCAGGCAAAACAGCCTGTTATTATTGCCGGTCATGAAATCAACAGCTTTCGTGCTCATGAAGCACTTCAGACATTCAGTGAAGAAAAACATATTCCGGCAGTGCAGCTGTCACTTGGAAAAAGCGCTTTTGCGGAAACGCATGAAAACTATATTGGCATGTATGCCGGTGCCGTTTCTGAGGAGCGTGTCAAAAACTATGTGGATGGAAGCGACCTTGTGCTGAATATTGGTGCTAAATTAACGGATTCAGCGACATCTGGGTTTAGTTATGGTTTTAATGAAGCTGATATGATCGTTATCAACCATCGTTTATTTGATGATCATGAAAATGCGATGGAAGGTATTCCGCTTCTCGAAAGTCTCAATGCTTTGAATCAACAAATTGATTTTCGAAATGAAGCATCGTTTGAAACTTATCGGCCTGCTGGGCGTATTGAAGCTAGTGATAAGGAGCTGACACAAAACAATTACTTTAATTTAATGAATCAATTCTTGCGTCCTGGCGACGTGATTCTGGCAGAGCAGGGGACGTCCTTTTTCGGGGGCTATACCATGAAACTGCCAGCCAATAGCCAATTTATTGGCCAGCCGCTATGGGGTTCGATTGGTTATACACTTGGCGCGCTTTTGGGAACGCAATTAGCTGATAAAAACCGGCGTAACATTTTGCTGATTGGTGATGGATCCGTACAGTTGACTGTTCAGAGCCTGTCAACGATGATCCGGGAAAACATCAAGCCGATTATATTCTGTATTAATAATGATGGCTATACGGTAGAACGTATGATTCATGGGGAAGATGCCTCCTACAATACTATCAAGATGTGGCATTATCGTGACTTGCCGCGTGTATTTGGAGCTGAAGATGAAGTGGTGACACACTTCGTGGAAACAGAACAACAGCTTGTTGATGCATTTTCCCAAATAACCAATCAGCCGGATAAGATGCATTTTATTGAAGTCATGATGCGTGTGCTGGATGCTCCGGACAATCTAAAAGAAGTGAGCAAGGCGTTCGCCGCACAAAATGAATAACGAAATGATTCATGCACCCTTGTTGTTTAAAAGGGTGCATGTTTTGTACAGTATGATGATTCCTTTGTGTGATATGATAGGATTGATTATGAGTCAGGAGTGATTAACATGTATTTCGTTGATAGAGGGCAAATTGAGGCGATATTAAATTATATGGATCAGCTTCTAGAGGAGGTTGGTAAGCATTCGTTTACGACGTTTGCCGAGAAACTATACCTTGAACGTACGGTGCATCTGACGATTGAGTCAATGCTTGATGTCGGAAATATGATGATAGATGGCTTCATTATGCGTGATCCGGGTGGCTTTGAGGATATTATCGATATATTGATCGATGAAGAGGTTCTGCCAGAGAACGAAGAAGAAGCTTATAAGACCGTTATCCGTTTGCGGAAAATGGTGGTCAAAGACTATCTGCATGTGGACTATCAGCAGCTGATTGATACACTTCAGCAGCATCAAGATACCCTTGCACAATTTAGTTCACATGTCAGACATTATCTGGATACCGAATTAGGTGTGGCGAATGCCTTTTCCAACGAGTGAGCTGAGGAAACAGTATTTAAACCGCAATAACTCGCAGTCACACTGCTGCAAATTAAGACTGGAAAGAGTGAATTTACAACATGACAACGTATAACGCGTATATAATTGATCTGGATGGCACCATGTACCGGGGAAATGAGCCAATTGCGTATGCAGCAGCATTTGTTGACACGTTGGTTTCTGAGCAGATTCCCTATCTGTTCCTGACCAATAATTCATCCAAAACACCTGCTCAAGTCTCTCATAAATTACAGCAAATGGGGATCCCTTCGACGGCTGAGCATGTTTTAACATCAAGCATGGCGACGGCTGACTATATTAAACGAGAGCATCCTCAGGCGCGTTGCTATGTTATAGGAGAAGAAGGGCTTCATGAAGCTTTGAAGCAGGAAGGACTTGCTGTTGTAGAGGAAAACAGTGATTTTGTCATTATAGGCATGGATCACAGCATAACGTACGATTCCCTGTCCAAAGCTTGTCGTGAGGTTCGTCATGGTGCTCAGCTTATTTCCACAAATGCAGACACAACCATCCCGACTGACAGGGGGATGGAGCCGGGAAATGGTGCCCTGACATCTGTCGTATCTGTCAGTACGGGAAAGCAGCCCACGTTTATCGGTAAACCGGAAACCATCATCATCGACCAGGCTTTGAAGCGCCTAGATGCTGAAAAGCCCAACACCCTGATGGTAGGGGATAATTACGACACGGACATAGGAGCAGGTATCAATGCAGGCATCGATACGTTAATGGTTTTCACAGGCGTGACACCATTCAGCTGTTACCCTTCGTTACCTGTCAAGCCATCATATTACGTACAGAATCTAAGTGAATGGCTCCCCCATATTAAAAAAACTGCTCTTTAATCGAGCAGTTTTTTACATTATTCGTCCAATAATGCATCATCAGCCGCGGAATGGGCCAGCCGACTTGAAGCCGCCGCAGCAATAGCCCCGACAATATCATCCAGAAATGTATGACACTCGCCCGTTGACTTATCATTTAAAGGGCCAAGAATCCCTGGTTTTTGTTTATCAATATAGCCATAATTGGTAAAGCCGATAGAACCGTACACATTAACAATTGAAAAAGCTATAATTTCATCAATGCCATATAAACTTTCATCCGTTTCGATTGTCTGCTGCAGCGGCTGATCCAGTTTTTTCTGCTCAGCCAGGCAGTCGAGCTGAATCCCGGTTAAAATGGCATTCTGCACTTCTCGTTTGCCAAATACCCGGTTCACATTATCCCGGCACGTGTCCATATCCAGACCATCATGATAGTTTGCCTGTAAATAATATACAAGGTCTGCTATATCATCAATTGTTACGCCGCGTTCTGACAGCCAATCGCGTGCTTTTTTTTCTAATTCTGATCGATTTGTTTGATTTTCCATTATGATCACCTTTTCAAAAAAATTGTTAAACTAATGTGCTTGCTGACATATATTATAAGAGGAGCTGATGAAAGGAGTGACTGAGATGGAGACATTTCTCGAAACGTATTATAGCATTCAGGCAGGGGACAGGACCGTGTGGGATGGAACGGAAGTATTTCAGGATGCTAATTATACTTATTTTATCATATACGCCGACCAGACGGAAGCCATACATATGGAACAGGCTGCATTAGCTTATTATTACTACGAGAATGATTACAGAAACGTAGCGGTACCGGTACCAACTCTGGATGGTAAGTGGTTTAGTGTTTATGATGATACGCCTTGCATGGTATGGCGTGCGAATCATAGGCCAGTACTGCCAAAAGGCCCGCATGGTGAACGGTTAGCGGTATTTCATATGACGGGAGCGGCTTATCCATATGAGCCGGAAACCATTTTCAATTATGGTCAATGGAAAGAATTATGGATCGAGAAGTTAACAGCATTTGAAAATAAAATAAATTGGGAAGCCCATAATCATCCAAATGACTATTATCGTCTGCTGATGGATTCGATGCCTTATTTGATTGGATTAAGCGAAAATGCGATTCAATATATGCAGGAAACTGAATCTGAACAACGATTCCATGATACTGATCAGGCAACTGTTGTCTTCGGACGCTATAAAAATCAGCTGGAAAGCTCTCTCGTATGGGGAACGGAATTCGCTGTTGATCATCCAGCACGTGATTTGGCGGAATATATTCGCTATCAGCTGTTGTATGCGGAAGATCCGTTACGTGATATTTCCTTATTTCTGAATGATTATCAGCGTATCCGGCCGCTATCTATTTTTAGCTGGCGTGTGTTGTTGGCACGTCTGTTATATCCAGTCCATTTTTTTGATGTCATCGGACGAGGATTTTCGGCAGACCAATATGAAGGAGTTCATGCAGAACTGGCCGAATTGTTGCAGAAGCAGCCTATGTATGAGGAAAGACTGGGGTTCTTTTTTGAAAACGCTGGTATTAACCCTGAAGCCTTGCAAATACCTGTGTTACACTGGCTGTAAACGCTATTTCGGCACTCAGATAACCCGATCTTAAAAATGCCGCAAACGAAAGAGGAGAAGATGCATGAAACCCGTTATTTATGTAACCAGAAAAGTGCCAGAAGATGTCTTGCAGTCATACCGGGCGCTGTTTAATATTCGCATGTGGGAGGAAACCGAACAGCCCGTTCCGCGGAGTGTGCTGCTTCGGGAAATCAGTCAGGCTGATGGGCTCTTATGTATGCTCACTGAATCTATTGATCAGGAATGCCTTGCTGCTGCCAAAAACCTGAAAGTCGTTGCCAATATGGCTGTCGGTTATGATAATGTTAACGTCGAAGCAGCCCATGAGCGCGGGATTGTGGTGACGAACACACCTGATGTGCTGACAGAGACGACAGCCGACCTGACATTTGCGCTTCTTTCGGCCACGGCACGCCGGATAGTTGAAGCGTCGGATTATATCCGTAATGGCAACTGGACGAATTGGTCACCTTATTTACTGGCTGGATCTGATATTCATGGAAAAACAATTGGTATTGCAGGTCTTGGCAAAATTGGTGAGGCGGTAGCCAGACGTGCGAAAGGCTTCGGCATGTCCATTCTATACCATAATCGTTCACGGAAGGAAAAAGCGGAGCAGGAATTGGGAGCTGTTTACAAAGGTTTTACGGAAATGCTGCAGGAGTCGGACTTTGTTGTTTCATTAGTCCCTTTAACAGATGAAACAGCAGCCATGTTTGATGAAACGGCTTTTCAGAATATGAAATCATCGGCTATTTTTATCAATGTCTCCCGTGGCGGCACGATGGATGAAGAGGCACTTCTCCAGGCGCTTACAACACAAAGAATTCGAGCTGCCGGACTTGATGTGTTCGCTGAGGAGCCTATCTCACCGGAACACCCGCTGTTGGGACTTCAGAATGTTGTCTGTCTGCCGCATATCGGATCAGCAAGTGAAACGGCTCGGACAAAGATGCTCGAACTTTGTCTGACCAATTTAAACGCTGTATTGCATGGGCAGGAACCTTTAACACCTGTACCATAATAATAAGGCAGACAACAAAATGTCTGCCTTAATCAGCCATGTATTAAAAAACCTGCTCAATCTCTGATACGCCGGGAACTTCAGATCTCAAGGCACGTTCGATGCCAGCTTTTAATGTGATGGTAGAACTTGGACAATTGCCACAAGCCCCCATAAGACGAATAAGGACAATCCCTTCATCATCAACATCAACCAGTTCCACATCGCCGCCATCACGAAGTAAAAAAGGCCGGAGTTTGGTCAGGACTTCCTGTACCTGCTCTTGCATGACCGATCTCTCCTTTCGAAAGTTGTTCATTTGAACACGCATGTCTTCTTATTATTATAAAGTGATCAGGATAGAAATTCACTTATCCAGTTTATTTTCTTTAATTACTTTTATTGTACCTTTGTTCAGCTATTTTGTAAAATAAAACTAACGTTATGATGAGGGGGAATTGAAGTGGCAGACAATATTTCGGTCACAGTCTATGGGGCAGAGCAAATTTGTGCAAGCTGTGTTGGCGCACCGGGTTCCCGAGAAACTTATGAGTGGCTGCAGGCGGCTATTGGACGGAAATATCATGACGCTAACTTTGTTTATAAATATGTTGATGTCGAGCAGCCGCCAGATGATGACAGCGATCAAAACTTGAGTGAGCGTATCTTGCAAGATGAGTTTTTCTATCCGCTCGTGCTCATAAATGGTGAAATTGCTGCTGAAGGTATTCCGAGACTCAAACCCATCTACCGGGAATTGGATCGAAATGGGGCGGTTGTTCAAACTTAGATATAAAGCATTAAGTATCATGTGCTGTTTTATAGCAAAATGGCAGGGCTTGAATAAGCTTTAGGTTTGAATTATTATCTAATAATTTGTATACTTGAGGATACTAACTTAAGTTGACTTATCTCAAAAACAGGAGGTTTCATATATGGTGATTTCAATCACAGAAGATGCAGCAGCACGGGTTAAAGAGATGATGCAGGACGAAGAAGCAGGTGCCCGGCTGCGTTTTGGTGTCAAAGGCGGCGGTTGCAGCGGTCTTTCCTACTCATTGGGATTTGATCATGAGATGAATGACGAACTTGACATGGTTGAAGAGGATAGCGATATACCGGTTGTGATGAACAAACAGGATGTGCCGATTATTGAAGGAACAACCATTGACTTTAAACAAAACATGATGGGCGGGGGATTCAGTATTGATAATCCAAACGCCATTGTGTCATGCGGCTGCGGCTCATCGTTCAAAGCTAAAAAACGCGAGGGAGCACCGGAAAAATGTTAAACTGATTAACAAGAGTCAGAGCGTTTGCTGTAACGTCTGGCTCTTGTTTATGTTAAAACATTGATGTAGAATGCTGTGGCTGAACGCGTGCATCTGGATCGATGTACTGCTTAGCGTTGTTAATGGCTGTTGGGCCTTCTCCAAACCCAGTAGCAATCAAGTCGATTTTGCCGGGATAAGAGGTGATGTCACCGGCCGCGTAAATCCCCGGAATAGTCGTTTCCATTCGTGAATTGACAACGATGCTGGTCTTATCGATATCAAGTCCCCAGTCTTTTATAGGCCCAAGTGATGAAATGAAGCCATAATTACAAAGCACCGCATCTACTTCGACATTGATTGTTTTGTCTCCTTTAACTTCATTAAGCGTCACACTTTCGATTTTGTCATTTCCATTTATTGCTTCTGGAACAAAAGGTGTTGTAATCGCCACACTTGAATTTCTCAACTTGTCGACACTATGTTCGTGAGCCCGGAATTTATCACGCCGATGAACCAAGGTAACTTTATTGGCCACCTGCTCCAGCATGAGTGCCCAGTCTACTGCTGAATCACCACCGCCGAGAAGCATAACATTCTGGCCTTTATAAGCATTCATATCTCTGACATGATAATGCAGGTTGATGCCCTCGTACGTGTCACTGCCCTCAACTTTCAAACGGCGCGGCTGAAATGCGCCATTGCCTGCAGTAATGATAATGGTCCTGCTATAGTGTTCCTCGCCTGAATTGGACGTTAATTTAAAAGTATCATCTTCAAGACGTTCCACATTTTCTACGGACTGTCCCAATACAATTGACGGATCGAACATTCTGGCCTGCTTCTCCAGGTTGTCCACCAGTTCCTGTGCGCGGATGCCAGGGAAACCAGCGACATCGTATATATCTTTTTCTGGATACAGGGCTGTTAATTGCCCGCCGGTATGTGGTAAACTTTCCATTATTTTAACGCTTGCCTGGCGCATCCCGCCATAAAAAGCTGTGAACAAGCCAGTGGGACCAGCTCCAATAATGGTTACGTCATATACTTGATCTGACATGGATGTCCCTCCATTGACAATAGTTATCATATACATATCCATCGTATCATAAATCAATTACCGAGTGTATTGTTGCACCTTATGCCGGTATGGCTGCTGGTTATGTCCGGTTGAGATACTTATCAATCGTTTGCAAGGTCTTGAAACTTTGCTCGAAAAGTCATAGGATTAGTAATGAATTACAATTATATTACATAATGTGTCAAAATAAGCAGACTTGATAAGATGGAAGTGACAAAGATGGGGAAGCCAAATATTGTAATACTGGGTGCGGGGTATGGCGGTCTCATGACTGCTATTAAGCTGGAAAAGCTGCTGTCCGCACATGAAGCTGAAGTAACGCTTGTGAACAAATATGATTATCATTATCAAAAAACATGGCTGCATGAAAACGCAGCCGGCACACTTCCTGCTGATCGGGCATGGTTTCCGATTAAGGATGTGATTAATACGAACAAAACCAGCTTCATCATGGATACCGTCCTATCGGTGAAGCCCAGCAAGAAGAAGATTAAAATGAAAAATGCGGACCTTACATACGATATCCTGATCGTTGCATTGGGATCGGAACCGGACACAGGCGGTAGACCAGGCGTGGATGACCATGCCTTTACGATTGCGAATATTCATGAAGCGCGCCTTCTCAAAGAACAGCTTAATTATAATTTTGCGAGGTATCATTATGAAGATGAAAAAAATCGGGGAAGACTGAATATCGTTGTTGCTGGCGGCGGACTATCAGGCATTAGCTATTTAGGTGAACTGGCTAATCGAATTCCAGAACTTTGTGAAGAGTACGATATCCCAAAGACACTGGTTCGTCTTATTAATATTGAAAAAGCATCAACAGTGCTTCCGGAATTTGATTCACAGATGGCTGAATACGCCTTGAATTCGCTTGAATCCCGGGGTGTTGAATTCATTATGGATGCAGAAGTACAGGCATGTGATTCGGACAGGGTGATTTATGAGAAAAATGGTGAAAGAATGATGATTCCCACCTTTACAACTGTTTGGACTGGTGGGGTACGCGGTCATGCCATTGCTGCAGAAGCAGGATTCACGCAAACAAACGGAAAACTTGATACAGGACAGGATATGAGAGCCATAGATGATAGTGCAGTGTTTGCAGTGGGGGATTGTGCGGCTGTTCAAATTGATGGAACAGATGAGCCCTATCCCATGACGGCTCACATGGCGATTCAGGAATCAGATACGGTCGCTCGCAATGTCACAAATTTAATTCAGGGCCACGGTGAGCTGGCAGCATTTAGACCATATAAGCCTGGAATCATGGCCTCCCTTGGCAGCACAGATGCCTTAGGGAATGTGTTTAATCACCGTCAATGGTTTGGCTGGCGCGCTATTATCCTGAAAAAAATGTTTGATAATCGGAATTTATTTAAATTGGGTGGCTTCAATCTGTGGCTGCGCAAAGGTAAATTCAACCTCTTTTATTGATTTGGTTATATTGTGATATGATTGAATCTTTGTTTTTTTGCTGTTTTGTTATAGAATAAGGGTAAGGCTTGTGTGGATAACTGAAGGAGGAACAGGCGTTGATTCAGTTTGTTGTTTCCATTTTATTGTTTTTAGTTATATTCTTTGGACTGGCTTTTATATTAAATATGCTGCTGCGTACAACGTGGCTTATGGCAATTATTTATCCGATTATTATTGTGATGATCGTAGATGGCATGCCGACAACCGATTATTTCACGGCTCCACAAGAATCGTTTACGACTGCGTTCACCAGACTGACAGAGGTTACAGCGGCGGATATTACAATTCTTGGGGCAGGTTTTGCGGGTACCATTATTTCTGGTATTATTATTAAATTATTGCGTAAGAACGGTTATCAAATGTTTTAGGGTGGCTGGGACAAACGTGCGAAGCCAGAATGAGCATGTGTGTGGCTAAATAGCTCCAGAAATACGCGGGCGGATGGTGAGTCACCTTGCAACTGGCGCACTCCAGGCTCTCACCTATGTCTCTTTTCCCTCCGTCTATTTCCTTCGCTAATTTAAGCTGATTTGATGGCTGCTTGTGATGTATATAAATGAACTATTTGGCAACACTGACCAAGTAGGCAGTTATTTCCGGTGCATCAGGAAATTTCCTGATGGTGACACCCAATAACACACTGCCGGGAAGGTGTTATCATTTAGTATGCCGACATTGCTCAAGCGATCAGTCATGATACTCTTGTTTTTCGGAATCTTTTTGGGTGCATGGTCAAAGGTGTCTCCACTATCTTTTGCAGATGAGGCAGAAGGGCTGAGTGACGATGAGCCGGTTTCGTTTGCGGCCTCCAGAGAAGCCGAATACCGAGAGACGACACTGGAAGATAAGACATTGAAGACAAAAAGACAGCAGAAATCATATATTTCCAGCGAACGAATTGAAGGCCCTGAAACACTGGAAGAGTATGTTAACGCTGAAAATTACCCAAGTGCTACTGTTATGGCAACTGGCTATACGGCAGGTGTTGAATCGACTGGCAAAACATCTGAGCACCCGCAGTATGGTATTACGTTTTCCGGTGTTCCGGTAAAGCGTGATCTGTATTCGACGATTGCAGCCGATCTGGACGTTTACCCGATTGGCACTGTCATGTTCATTCCCGAGTATGGTTATGGCGTTGTGGCTGATAAAGGCAGTGCCATTAACGGCAACGACATTGATTTATATTTCGAGACGGTTGAGGACGTCTATGCCAAATGGGGTAAACAGGAAGTTGACGTCTCGATTATTAAAAAAGGCGATGGCACGTTAACAGAAGAGGTTCTTAACAACTTGAATGAAAATGAAGCTTTACAAGTCTTCCGCGAGCAAATAACCAAAAGCTAATCAAGACGTCCCGCGATATGAACCATTTCGGGTGCTATATGATTCAGAGAGTGCGAGCAGCCGAATGGTTTGTCGACGGCAGGCGTTTTATCAGATTAACTGTAAATAGGGCTGCCAAACAGGTTAGTCCCGCGTCCTTGATCAAAAACGGCAGCATGCTTGTCCATGCAGCTAAGTAAGAGATATCCAGTTCAAGCCATGTATTCATCGCCATATACATATATGTAACACCGGCGCCATAATTGATGGCCAGCCCAGCCAGTGCTGCAATTGAATAAACCGGTGTGGAGGGCTTTCTCGATTGTTCAGCGATCCATCCGGCAACAAATGCCACACCAATAAAGGAAATAATAAATCCGCCGGTGGGTGAAATGAGCTGCATAGGACCTGCTTTCATTTGAGCGAAAACTGGAACGCCTGCTAAGCCGACCAGGATGTAGGTAACCATAGCGATGCTCCCCCGTTTTTTGCCAAGCATTAGTCCCGCGATAATGGCGAAAAATGTTTGCAGGGATAAGGGGACAGCTGTACCGCCAATAGGCAGTGCCAGAAAGGGAAGCCAGACTGTTATATTAGCACCAACAGCCATGAGACAGACAAACACAGATCCAAATGTTAAATCGACTGTTCGTAGCGTTTTCAATAGCTAGAGCCTCCTAAGTTGATGATGGTTCGATATTAAGCCTAGTTAAGCCAATTGTCAACCTTTAAATATAAAGGTTTACAATTAAACTAAAAAACAGCCTCATCAACAAGACTGTTTTTCAGCTTGATGCGCTAATTTGCTAATGTGTTATTTGATGGCTGTTTCAAGTGCAATAGTCATCATGTCATGAAAGGTTGTCTGACGTTCTTCAGCCGTCGTCTCCTCACCAGTAAGCACATGGTCTGATACCGTCAGAACTGTGAGTGCCTGGCGGTTGAATTTGGCCGCAAGTGTATAGAGTGCCGTTGATTCCATTTCAATAGCCAATACATTATATTTGGCGAGCAGTTCGTTAACTTCTTTAGCATTGTCCCGATAAAATGTATCATTTGTAAAGACATTGCCAACTTTTGGATCCAGTCCCTGTTCTATGCAGGTATCGTAGGCATTTTTCAGCATCTGGAAATCGGCGAGGGGCGCATAATCAATGCCGCCGAAGATCATGCGGTTCGTTTGTGAATCAGTTGTTGCTCCCTGGGCCAGAATGATGTCGCGCACTTTAACATCCTCCTGAATGGCACCGCATGAGCCGACACGAATTAATGTCTGCACATCGTACTCCTGAATCAGTTCATTGACGTAAATCGAAATGGATGGAACACCCATACCGGTCCCCTGAACAGAAATACGTTCACCCTTATATGTACCTGTGAAACCATACATTCCCCGTACGTGATTATATTGCGTAACGTCGCTTAAAAAATTTTCAGCTATAAATTTTGCGCGCAACGGATCGCCCGGCAATAGAACTTTGTCAGCAATGTCACTTTTCTCAGCACCTATATGGACACTCATGCCACATATGCCTCCTTAAAATAATGAATTGACTATAACGTTATCATAGCAGCAGGATAAAAAACAAATTTTAGGTGAAGCCTGCAGAATTTACTGCATATATATTTCAAAAACCGGAATAATTGTATATAATACGAATGTATCGTATTTCAATTGTACGAAATACATACGGCAGGAATTATTTTTGAAAAGGATGAAGAACAATGCAGGAACAAACGTTTACCATTACAGCAGATACTGGTGTGCATGCCCGTCCA
The DNA here is from genome assembly GCF_042666895.1 of Lentibacillus kimchii. Taxonomy (GTDB): domain Bacteria; phylum Bacillota; class Bacilli; order Bacillales; family Amphibacillaceae; genus Lentibacillus; species Lentibacillus kimchii. Next base: position 36,006 of record NZ_JBHTGR010000004.1, on the reverse strand, counting down.
GCCACATTACTCGTCAATAAAGCGGGACAGTTCGAATCGGAAATCGAAATTTCCTATAATGGAAAAGATGTTAATCTTAAGTCGATTATGGGTGTTATGTCACTGGGAATTCCTAAAGAAGCAGAAGTGAAAATTACGGCTTCTGGCGGCGACGAAGCAGATGCAATGCAGGGTATCACAGGCGTTATGAATGAGCATCTTGGCGAGGAAGCCGGATCCTGATTATAAAGCATATATGAAATAAGCAGAAAAGTGGAGGGCGGTTCATAATGCCGTCAGGCGCCACTTTCTGCTTTAAATTTAATTGAACGAGAATTCAGGCTATCTGAACCAGGCGTGGCGTTTTCCTATTTGTAGTAGCTTTTCGTATAGACATTTTGCTCAAGCTCATTAATTTGTTTGAGTGACTGCTGATTAAACGCGGTATCCTGTTCGGAAAGATGCTGTTTAATGTCAGCGATGGATTGCTCAAGTGATACCGCATAGTCAGGAATATCGCCAGTGAACTTTTTAACGGCAGATTTAACGACGTTCATCTTTTCATGGTGAGCCAGGGCTTGACGCACCTGAAATACGACGCCTTCGGTTTCGCCAGGATTATGCAGATCACCTTGCACAGGATGTTTGCTGACGGCACGGACTTTGACCAGATAACGCTCACCACGGTCTTCGAGCACTTCACCTATGTATCTTCCAGAATTATATTTTACTTCAACCATGTCACCAACTGAAATGGCCATAGAATTCCCTCCTCCTTTCCATATATTACTGCTATTGTGACAGATGTCCGGTGCCTTCCGCAATTGAACAGGTTTCTTATTTTGGTTTCATCGAGCTGACATGCTACAATCAAAGTGGAGGAAGGGATCAGCCATGATGGATTTTTTGTATTTTCCGGATGATAAATCGGAATATATCCCTGCTGTCATTATATTGGCTATTTTTGTCATCGGTGCTGTGCTGACGTTGTATTTCTTTATTAGATACTCCAAAAAAGAGGCGGCCAGAGCTGACGCTAGGTATCAGCAGGATATGAACCGGGATGAAGATTGAAACAGACCTGTTTATTTCAGGTCTGTTTATTTTTTGGTTTAATGGCAAATACTAATCTTAACGTATTGGCTAAAGGAGAACGTTTGGATGAAAAAAATAGGGCTCATTGTTATCTTATTGTTAATAACGGGATGCCAAGGTAATAATGATGAAACATCGAAGTCTGTCGGAATGTATAACTTATCTGGTGATATGATTGGTACGGTTCAGCTATCAGAAGGTGATAATGCGGTTAATTTAAAGATGAATCTTGAGGGTCTGGAGCAAGGATTTCACGGTATACAAGTGCATGAATATGCGAAATGTGACCCGCCGGATTTCAAAACAGCGGGCAATCATTTTAATCCAAAGGGGCTCAAACACGGTCTCATGAATCCGGATGGTTCGCATGTGGGTGATTTGCCGAATATTAAAGCTGATAACAGTGGTCTTGTCCAGGATGCGGAATTAGCAGCTCAGGGAGCAACATTACTGGATGGCAAGGGTTCATTGCTCAAAGACGGAGGGACGTCAATCATCATTCATAAAAGTCAGGATGATGGTGTCAGCCAGCCTGGCGGCAATGCCGGTGAACGCGTGGCATGCGGACTTATAGTTAAAGAAAAAAAGAAACCGGACAAAACGCCAACAGATCCCACTGAACATAATGAAGACATGTCGGAAGGTTAGCCTGACGCGGCATGTCTGGTATTGGGAATGGTGAAAGTAAAAAGAGGGTGAGCCGGTTTGAACAGCACACCCTCTAAGTTTTATAAGTTGTTGACAGCCGTAACGATCCGGCGGACCCCCTCTTCCAGAGTTGCACGCGGACAGGCAATATTCATCCGCATAAATAATTCCCCTTCACTGCCGTAATCTGCTCCAGGGTTAAGGCCGACTTTGGCTTGCTCACTCATAAATGTTTTTAAGGCTTGAGCATCCATTTGCATTTTGCTGCAGTCAATCCACAATAGATAAGTACCCTCTGAGCGGACAACATTCAGAACATCGGTGTTATTTTCAAGCTGGTCAATGACATAATCTTTATGCGCCTGCAGGACACCGCGGAGTTCTTCGAGCCATTCCTCCCCGTGGCGATAAGCCATCTCCATTGCTGTATTGCCCATGGTGTTAATCATTCCCAGTCCCTGTTTCTTTAACTGAGCATCCAGGGCTTCTCGCTTGGATTGATCAGGTGTAATGATATAGGATGCTTGAAGTCCCGCGAGATTAAACGTTTTTGACGGGGACATGCATGTGACTGTCTGGTTGGCAGCTTCCTCAGACAATGAAGCTATAGGTGTATGTGTCATACCAGGGTAAAGCAGGTCAGCATGAATTTCATCAGCGAAAATCAGGACATTATGTTTCACACACAGGCGAGCCATTTCCTGCAGTTCGTCTTTTGTCCAGACGCGTCCCACCGGATTATGCGGTGAACAGAGCAGAAAAGCCTTAACTCCCTGTTTTAATTTCGCTTCAAAATCATCAAAATCAATTTTGTAATAATGGTCCTGATACAGTAGCGGATTTTTAACTAGCTGCCGGTCATGAGACTCAATAATGCTATAAAAAGGTGTATAGACGGGTGTCTGCATCAGAATGCTGTCACCGGGATTGGTTAATGCCTGAACGGCCATATGCATACTTGTTACAACACCTGGACTGAAGGAAAGCCATTCTTTTTCAATCTGCCAGTTATGTCGCTTAGAAATCCAGTCCATGATGGGTGTTATGACATCATCATTAATGGTTGTGTAGCCGTAAATGCCGTGCTTAGCCCGCTCTATCAGGGCATCGTTAACCGCATCGGGTGCTTTAAAATCCATGTCTGCCACCCACATAGGCAAAACGTTATCTGACTGAAATACTTCCTGACGCATATCCCATTTAACGGAGCGTGTATTTTCGCGATCATGTACTTTATCAAAAAAACCCATCGTAAACCTCCTGTGAATGTGATCTTTATAAAGCTGTATACTTATTATAATCGAAAATACGATACCGTTAAAGATTAGGGCATTTGGATTTGAATTAAATAGTAAAAAAAGCAAGACGCTTATAAAACGTCTTGCTTACAGGGGGAATACGAGAAAGTCTTACATTTTATAGTCTTACCGTTTTGCTAAAATCTAAACATGACATACAAACATTTTTTGCTGTAAAAAACGGCGCCAGCAATGATCATGTCAGCCGTTTTGTCAATTGCTCTTTCGCGTCTTCATATCCGGGCTTGTCTAATAAAGCAAACATGTTTTGCTTATAGGATTCAACACCTGGCTGATCAAACGGATTGACACCGAGAAGATAACCGCTCATAGCACAGGCCTTTTCGAAAAAGTACACGAGAAAGCCAAACATATAAGCATTAAGTTCCGGCAGATCAATTACCAGGTTCGGCACACCGCCGTCGGTATGGGCGAGCAATGTTCCCTGATACGCTTTGTCATTGATAGCCTGTAAGGTGCTGCCAGCAAGGTAATTAAGGCCATCAGCATTATCACTGTCAGAGGCAAGTGTCCTATTCTTTTGAGGCTGACGGATATGCAGAACGGTCTCAAATAGATCACGACGCCCATCCTGTATGTATTGGCCCATCGAGTGCAGGTCAGTCGTAAAGTTAGCAGTTGCCGGAAAGAGACCTTTATGATCCTTTCCTTCACTCTCGCCGAAAAGCTGCTTCCACCATTCATTAAAATAGTGCAAGTGTGGTTCATAATCGATCAGCATCTCTGTTGTTTTGCCCTTACGGTATAAGATATTACGCACTGCTGCATATTGATAGGCGGGATTGTCAGCAAGGGACGGTTCACTAAGGTCATGCATCGCTGCTTCGGCCCCCTGCATCATGTCGCTGACAGCGATGCCGCTTGCAGCAATCGGAAGCAGACCAACTGAAGTCAGAACGGAAAAGCGTCCGCCAATATTATCAGGTATGACGAACGATTCGTAGCCTTCCTGATCAGCCATCGTTTTCAGTGCTCCTTTTGCTTTATCCGTGGTAGCATATATACGCTTCCTGGCTTCTTGTTCACCATACTTGTCTTCAAGGAAACGCCGGAAAATACGAAAGGCAATCGCTGGTTCGGTAGTTGTTCCGCTTTTCGAAATCACATTAATCGAAACATCTTTGTTCTCAAGCACATCAAATAGATCCTGGATATAGGTGGAACTTAAATGATGACCGGCGAAAAGCACTTGCGGTGCATGCCGCTTATCGCTGTCAAGCAGATTATGGAAGGAATGGTTCAGAGCCTGAATCGCTGCACGCGCACCCAGGTAGGATCCGCCGATGCCGATAACAAGCAGGACGTCAGAGTCTTGCTGGATTTTGTCTGCTGCGGACTGGATTCGGGAGAACTCTTCCCGATCGTAGTCTTCCGGCCAATCCATCCAGCCAAGAAAATCATTGCCCTGGCCCGTTCGGTTATGCAGCTTGTGGTGAGCGGTCTGCACGTCATCTTCGAGATAATCAAGTTCATGCTGGTTAAAAAACGTCAGCGCTTGCTGATAAGAAAAGTCAATGTGGGTCATGTTCAGTCTCCTTTATCAAAGTCAGTCACGTTGCCTTATACCACTTTATCCTATGCCAGCGTTTCTATTCAAGCTGAGATAAAAAAAGAAGCCTATTTATCTGTGAAAGACAAGCTTCTTTTTGTTTATACAACTAGTTTTTAAACGTTTTCTTCCGATCCTCTGACTGCTGGATCCATTCGTCAAGTTTGCTTTCCAGTATATTGAAGCCAGAATTCGTATTATCAGCCTGCTTTGGTGCAGCGCTTTTGCTCGGATTAGCGTGTTCCTGGGATGGTTCCTCTGTTGCCCGTATCGAGAGGGAAATACGGTTTTTTTCTGTATCAACACTGAGCACTTTCACATTCACATCATCACCGACTGTCAGAAAAGCATGAATGTCCTGTACGTAGCTATGTGTTATTTCCGAAATGTGCACTAATCCCTGTGTTTCATCATCGAGCGCAACAAAAGCACCATATGATTGAATGCCTCTCACTTTCCCGTTTAGAACCTGCCCTGTTTCGTAATTATCTATCATGTTGACCACTCCTAGAGTTTTCAATATCTTTTAACACAATAGAATATTTTAGCACACATAACAAAATCGAGCAAAACTTCCTTTAAGGAAATTATTAGAGGTGGTCTTAAGATAATGAGTCTGCCTACGCCCAGTCTGTCAGGATAATAAGCATGTCGTTATCTTGCAGGGCAGTTTCTTCTGAAGGGTTTATGATCCACTCGCTGTCGCGGATAAACCCAAGCAGCAGTTCATGATTTTTCAAAAAGAAGGGGACAGCTTGTTTAAAAGAACGCCCATTCAATTCATGCGGCAGTTCAATGTGGGCAAATTGCTGTTTGTTTAACAAGTTCAAAACGGTTTCGAATGGACGTGTCTGTTTCTTGTGAAAGAGCTCATGATACAGTAATGTACTCATAAAATCATTGGAACTAATAACCGTGTCAGCACCGGCACGTACAGCATTTTCAGTTTGACTAATCGTCAGAATTTCGGCGTTTATGGGCACAACCTGATTATTGCCGCGCACGGCTACAGTTGCCAGAATCGTATTATTATCAGCTTGCCGCTCCTTCTGGGCTGTTGTATCAGCACTGATAAGGACGGATGCAGCTTCCTGAATATTTGCCTGCACTAAGACAGCGTCCTCACTCGGATCACCATGAATGAAATGGACGGGATAGTTCTGAAAGTTCAATTCGTCTAATGTCCGGTCAATCAGCACAACCTCCTGATCGTCACGTTTGTCTGCAATCATGTCGGCGAGTTGTTTTGTTCGTTCATTCCACCCGATAACTACGATATGATTTTTGCCTTTAAACGCTACTTTGCCTTCTGACAATTCACTTTCATGGTTAATTGTTTTGGCGGCAAGTGTTGTAATGTAAAAGGTGAGCATGCCACCACCGGAAAGAATCAGCAAAATGCCTACAAGTCTTCCCGGGACTGTTATTGGGGCGAAATCACCGTAGCCAACGGTAGCTCCGGTTACGAATGCCCACCAGATACCGTCAAACAGGGAGGAAAATTGCCGCGGTTCCAGGAGATGAATGGCACCTCCAAAAAACAGCATGAGCACGCTTATGGCGATTAACAGTCTTACAACAACCGGCAAGCGATAAAAAATATGTTTAAACGTTTCAAGATTCATGTTTTCACCTTTGTCTATGGTTTGTCATCATTTCTAGTATAGGCAAAGGGTGCCAATCTCTATACGCCACGAATGAACGTGTCTAACGACTCAGAGCATTTTTAAGCGTTTGCCGGATGCTGGTATAGACAATTTGCCAGAAATCTGTATCGTCCCGAAATGTTTTAGACATAAACAGATGCATTTCCCGGGCTTTTTCCTGATAGCCATCCGCGTCTTTGGGCGGGAGATTAGCCTGGGATTCAGCTGCAAACTGCTGGATTTCGTCCGCCCTTGGTCCCCAGCTGGCCACTTCATTGCCGGCCTCATCAATAAATATAAAAATGGGAATTGAGCGGGACCGGCCGTTCGTTAAGTAATGATCCATCAATTCGAGATTTTCATCACGCAAAAGAAGCTTGACCGGCATATTCACCTGTTCTGCCATACGGAACAAGATCGGCACGTTGAGCATAGCATCCCCGCACCAGTCTTCGGTCAAAATGATGACGCGCAAATTCTGGCTGTACAGGTTTTTGTTAAATTCGCTGTCTTCAGGCGGTGTGAACGATTCGTAGATATGAAGCAGACCATCCTGATGTTCCGTCATTGATTCAACATACGTATTCGGGTCCATCCCTTCGTCAAACCATTGATTCAAATTCATGATGCTCGCACTCCTTTTTGGGTTTGCTTTTGTTTCGTCCCGTTTTTCATTTTTCTGAAGTGAGCAGTTAAATTTGCTGCATAGCATATGTCACCTTTTGGGTACAACCCCAATGGTGCAGCGTGATGTGCAGATCAGCTGCTCGTGCTCATCGGTTATGCGGATTTCCCAGACCATTGTTGTTTTGCCTCTATGAGCTGGCTCGGCTGTTGCGGTTACAACACCGTCACGTTTACTTTTTATATGATTAGCGTTTATATCAATACCAAAGACGTTAAATTGTTCCGGATCAACATTTAAAAATGCGCCGATACTGGCAGCTGATTCAGCCAGGGCAACATTAGCCCCGCCATGCAAGAATCCAAAGGGCTGATGTGTTCGCTCATCAACCGGCATCGTCACAACAACCTGGTTCGCCTCCGTAATCAGTGTTTCCATACCCAGTGTTTCCATCAATGTCTGTTTGCCATCCATTTATAACCCTCTCCTTATGAGATCAGAATAGGTGACCGGCCAGAAGTGAGATGCCAAGCAAAAGGCCATACAGCGTATTTGTTTTGCCCGTTGCTGCCATAGCGGGCATCATCTCCAGCGGTTTGGTTTTTCCGCGAAATTTTTTGATCACGTCTGTGGCTTTAATGATACTGAGAAACGCAAGAATTGACCATATTGGTAAAATGCCCATCATAATATAGATGGCTGTTAATACATAAGCGACCGCGAACATTGCAGCGAGAAAGCGGACAGCTTTTGGCCGGCCCAGCAGGATAGCGATCGTTTTTCGGCCATTTTCTTTATCACCATCCAAATCACGGATATTATTGGACATCATGATGGCACCGATGAAAATAGCGACAGGGAATGACATTAAGACGGCAGAACCCGTCAAAAGGCCTGTCTGAATATAATAACTGATTCCGATGATAACTGTGCCCATAAAGAAACCCGAAAAAAGTTCACCAAATGGTGTATAAGCAATTGGGAATGGTCCGCCGGTATACAAATAGCCAAATAACATACAGACTAACCCGATAGCAGCAACCCACCAGCTTGATTCAAGACATATATAGACACCAAGCAAAATGGCAATGCCGAAAAAGATAAGGGCCATCCCCAGGACTGTTTTGGGTGCAATGCCATCCCGGACAATCGTCCCGCCAATGCCAACTGATTTTTCATTATCCAGGCCGCGAACAAAATCATAATATTCATTAAACATATTGGTGGCTGCCTGGATCAGGACAGAAGCCAGAAGCATTGCCAGGAATAACAAAATGTTAATGTCGTAACCGCCTAAGGCAAACATCGTCCCGACAAATACTGGAATGATGGAGGCTGTCAATGTATGCGGCCGCAACAGACGCCACCATATCTGCAGACCGCTCTTTTCATTAAGTTCGGTTTTAATTGAGGTTATCGAATCCACAGTACCTATCTCCTTTACATATATCACTACAAGTTTAGGCAATTCCTTGAGGCGTGTCAATTGCCAAACAATGGACATGTCGGGCGCCTTCCTTGAGGAGGATGCAAAAAAAGCATACAATAGATATGGTACTTTGTCATAGAGACTATCACGGAGGTTAGGATTATGATAGATGTTAAGGAAACATCACTTTATAACATGCTTGATCAGGCTATTCATAAGGCAAAGAAACGGGGAACGCCGTTGTTGATGAGCATGACTAAAAAGATACAATCAATTAATCCGCTCGCTTTTTTTGAAGCAGCGGGCATACAAGCAATGAACCGGACGTTTTGGTCAAGCACAGCGGAAGACATCTGTATTGCCGGAGCCGGGAGCGCATTTGATATAACAGCCGGGACAAACCGGGTTGAGCACGCGGAAACAATCTGGAATCAACTGCTGCGTGAAGCTGTTATTCATAATCCTTATGAAGTCTCTGGCACTGGTCTGCTTGCGCTGGGCGGCATGTCATTTGATCCGGTCAAACAGCAGTCAGACGTGTGGCGTCATTTTCCTGATTTAGCACTGACGATTCCCTCATTCATGCTTACCAGCCGGGATGATGCCTGCTATTTCACGGTGAATGTCAGGGTACAGGCAAACGATGATCCGGCATCTTTGGAACAGACACTTCAGCAAACAGAGAAGGTTTTGCGGGATCCGCCAGCCCATTTAGCAGAAGGGCCGACTATTCAAATGAAGCAGGAAATTGACCCTGAAATCTGGAAAGAAACGGTCAGGTTTACGACTGAGTATCTGCAGCAGCATTATGCTGATAAAATTGTTCTTGCACGAGCATTGCAAGTCGATCTGACCGATGACGCTGCCATAGCTTCTCTATTAAAGAGACTGCTTGAAACGCAGCCGAATAGTTATGTGTTCGCTTTTGAACGCGGGGAAGACTGCTTCGTTGGTGCCTCTCCGGAGCGGCTGGTGAAACAAGAGCAGGATCAGATACTGTCTACTTGTCTTGCAGGAACGGCATCAAGAGGTCATACACAAGAAGCTGACGCTGCCATAGCTGATGCACTGTATCATGATACAAAAAACCGGCGCGAACATGATGCTGTCGTCAGCATGATCAGACAATCACTGACTCATTTCTGTACGAATCTTAATATTCCGGACAAGCCGGTCATTTATCCGCTTAAGAATCTGCAGCATTTGTACACGCCGGTTACGGCGACCTTGAAAGATGGTTATAGTCTGTTTAATATTGTTGAACAATTGCATCCAACGCCTGCTCTAGGTGGTGTCCCGCGTCAGGAAGCACTGACGTTCATACGTGACTGCGAACATCTTGACAGAGGCTGGTACGGGGCACCTGTCGGCTGGCTTGACAGTAATCGGAATGGTGAGTTTGCCGTTGGTATTCGTTCAGGGCTAATCCGGGAAGACCAGGCCACGTTATTTGCCGGTTGTGGTATTATGAAGGATTCGGACCCGGAAACGGAATATGAAGAAACCAATATGAAATTTGCACCGATGCTGGCTGTTTTAGGAGGCTGAATCATGAATCACACAGAGACATTGACACGTTTTACAGCCAATTTTGTTGATGAACTGGCTCAAGGCGGATTGACCGATGTTGTCATCTCGCCAGGGTCCCGATCGACACCCTTGGCAATAACCATCACCGAGCACGCCGATTTAAGACAGTGGATTGTACTTGATGAAAGGTCAGCGGCGTATTTCGCCCTTGGAATGGCCAAAAAACGCCAGGTCCCGGTTGCGCTTGTCTGTACGTCCGGCACAGCTGCTGCGAATTATTTTCCAGCGATTGTTGAGGCGTATTACAGCCGGGTGCCCCTTGTTGTTCTGACCTCAGACCGGCCGCATGAACTGCGTGATACGGGTGCACCCCAGGCAATTGGGCAAATTAAATTATATGGTGATTATGTCAAATGGTTTCAGGAAATGGCTCTTCCTGAAGCAGATGCTGCGATGCTTGACTATGTGCGGAATAAAGCGTCGCGTGCCGTCCATACAGCCAATGAAGGCAATCCAGGCCCGGTACACTTAAATTTTCCGTTCCGTGAGCCATTAATTCCGGATATGGGACTCGATAATGTTTGGGGAAACAAGCCTGACGAGCCGTTTTATACAATGGCTGCGGGCAAGCGCCGTCTGGAACCAGAACAGCTGAATCAATTAAACAAGCAGCTGCAATCTCTATCAAAAGGTCTGATTGTCTGCGGACCGCAAACCGATCCAAACTTAGCTTTAGCGATCACCAATCTTGCTGAAACCTGGCAGCTGCCGATTCTTGCTGATCCTTTATCCCAGGTGCGGGCGGGCAAGCATACGAAACATCTGATTGTTGAAAGTTATGACGCTTTTTTGCGAAGTGAAACCTTAAGACAGCAGCTGAAACCGGACTTTATTATCCGTTTTGGTGCCATGCCAGTTTCGAAGGCTTATCTGTTTTACGCAAAAGAACACTCAGATGTCCCGCAGTATGTCGTGGAAAATGTGGCAGGTTACCGTGAACCTGCGGGCAATCGAACAGAGTGGATTTACGCCGATGCGGCTCTATTATGCCAGGACCTGACAAACAGTGCCGGTTCAGTAGCTGGAGATGCGCAGTGGCTGAGCAGATGGCAAACGATGAATCAAACATCCAAAAATCATTTAACGGCCTCTGATGACACAGATGCGCTGACGGAAGGGGAGGCCATTCGCAGTTTGCTGGCAGTTCTTCCGGATGCAAGCAGTATTTACATTGGCAACAGTATGGCTGTAAGGGATCTGGATACCTTTTTTATGGCTACGGACAAGTCTGTAGATGTGCTGGCTAACCGCGGGGCCAATGGCATCGACGGCATGGTATCAAGCGGCATGGGAGCTGCAGCGACAGGGGATCCCGTTACACTTGTTCTGGGTGATTTATCGTTTTTCCATGATATGAATGGGCTGCTGACAGCCAAACATTACGAGCTCAACATAACCATTCTCGTCCTTAATAATAATGGCGGCGGCATCTTTTCCTTTTTGCCGCATGCCAGCCAGCCAAACACCCATTTCGAGACACTATTTGGCACACCGCTTGATATTGATCTCAGATATGCTGTTAAGATGTATGGCGGTACGTACCGGCAGCCGGAAAGCACTTCAGAACTAAAAGACTCACTGCAGGAAAGCTATCAGTATCAGGGATTGTCTGTCGTAGAAGTCAAAACCGAACGGGCTGCCAACGAAGCATGGCATCGCAGAAAGTGGCAGGCGATCGAGGCATCACTGTTAAAAGATGAGGCGTCACGTCATGTATAAGACCATTAATGGAACACCTTATTGGTATGAATCGTACGGTGAAGGCGAACCAATCGTCCTCCTGCATGGATTCACCGGTTCAGCTGACACATGGGACAATCTGGTTCATGATTTACAGAATCTGTATCAGCTTATCACACTTGATCTGCCTGGTCATAGGTACATGAAACAGGGGTCTGTGAAAACGATTGAGGCTTTTTGTCACGATCTGACCGGCCTGCTCGATCAGCTGGGATTGTCTCAAGTGCACTTAATAGGCTATTCTATGGGCGGGCGCACGGCGTTGTCTTTTGCGATCTTATACCCTGACCGTGTCGCGTCGTTAATTTTGGAAAGCGGCTCACCCGGTTTGGCTCAGGAAACGGAGCGTGCCGCCCGCCGGCAGCAGGATGATCGCCTGGCCAATTATATTGAACAGGAAGGGCTTGAGGCGTTCGTCGCCTATTGGGAATCGCTTCCGCTGTTTGCTTCACAAAAACAGCTTTCGGAACCTGTTCGTGATAAAATAAGAGCGGAGCGCCTCTCACATGTGCCAGAAGGACTTAGCCAATCTTTAAGGTATATGGGGACGGGCGTGCAGCCATCCTGGTGGGAGGCTCTGCCGCAGCTGAGACGGCCAGTCTTGCTGTTGTCAGGCGAATGGGATCAAAAATTTGTTGAGCTCAACCAGAAAATGGCAACTAAGCTGCCAGCCGTTCAGCACAAAATAGTTTATAAGGCAGGACATGCCATTCACGTGGAACAGCCAGTTATTTTTGCTAAACTGGCAAGTGACTTTTTGCAGTCGCGTCCAAAGTCATTATGAATCGTAACTAAGCCTTTGCTAAAAACGAGCAAAGGCTTACAGTTCCTATTCGAACGCCGTGACATGCGTTCCACAGATTTTGAGATGAAAGAGGGTAAGGCTTATGGCCGAAGTGATTCCCCACTGGCTGTCGAAACGGGCTGAACTGGCGCCTGATCAGACAGCTATTGAACTTGCGGATGGCGTTGTGTATACGTTTCAGGATTTGATGGAGACAAGTCAGTCATTCGCCCGAAAATTACGCAGCCTGGGTATTCAAAAGCATACAAAAGTCGGGATACTTTCCGCTAATCAACTCGATATGGTCGCAGCGATCCATGCCTTAACTTATCTGGGGGCTGTAGGCGTTCTTTTAAATACCCGGCTGACTGATCGTGAATTGAACGAACAGCTGCATGATGCTGGTGTCAGTCTAATATTGGGGCAGGAGCGTCAAAGCGGTTTGACCGCAGAGACTTATACTTTTGCAGCCATTTGGGAGCTTCCGGAGAAACAGACAGACCTGCAGCATGAACTGGATCTGGATGATGCATTCACAATCATTTATACATCCGGAACAACAGGGACGCCAAAAGGGGTTGTTCATACATACGGCAACCATTGGTGGAGCGCGATTGGCTCGATGCTGAATCTGGGTTTGCAGCCTCAAGATAAGTGGCTGGCTGTGCTGCCATTTTTTCATGTCAGCGGACTGTCCATTCTGTTGCGAAGCGTTATTTACGGCATCCCAGTTTATTTAATGGAACACTATGATAAACAGCATGTTCATGATGCTATTATGACAAAAAATATCACGATTGTTTCGGTCGTCACCAATATGGTACGGGATTTGCTTACACTGCTGGGTGAGAGCCGTTATCCGGATACACTCCGGTGTATGCTGCTTGGCGGCGGTCCAGCACCTAAGGCATTGCTTGAAACGGCAAAGACCAAACATATGCCTATATTTCAGTCATATGGCATGACGGAAACGGCTTCACAAATTGTCACGCTAAGCCCTGCTGATGCCCTGGAAAAGCTAGGGTCTTCCGGAAAGCCATTGTTTCCAGCCCAGCTGCAAATTGATGCTCCGCCGCAAAATGTTGGTGAGATTTTTGTCAAAGGCCCAATGGTGACAAAAGGCTATTTTAATCGTGAACAGGCTTCCCAAAAGGCAATCCAAAACGGCTGGCTGGCAACAGGTGATCTCGGCTATATGGATGAAGACGGCTTTTTATATGTTGTGGACCGCCGGAAAGACCTGATCATTTCCGGAGGGGAGAATATTTACCCAACGGAAATTGAAAGTGTGCTGGCCTTATTGACAGGTATTCAAGAAGCGGGTGTGATCGGGAGGCCTGACGAAAAATGGGGTCAAGTACCCGTTGCATTCGTTGTGCTTCGTGATTCATCTGTGACAGCTGAGGCTATAGAAGCTTTCCTCCGCCAGCATCTCGCAGGTTATAAAGTTCCGCAGGCGATCAGGTTTCTTCATGAATTGCCGCGAAACGCTTCCGGCAAGCTGGAGCGGTATCAGCTGGCAGGGTATTTAAATTCCGGTGGTTGATATTCTGATTGTTGCTGGTATGAGACAGACGATTATATTCACAAGTTACTTATAATCATCCCTGTATTAACACATCTTAATAACAGGAGGTGGTGACTTGTGAAAAAGAAATTTTACTTTAATATGGGAAGTCAGGAAATTTCGCAGGTTCGCTATGCTAATAATGACACCTATGTTATTTATGCTACAGAGGATGAAGCAAATCAATTGCGACAGCAGCTGGACGGCATGAATACAGCAGACATGAACGCGTTTTATCGTTCGCATGTGCCCATCAAGTCTTATCACCATGATAAACCTAATGATGACTATGATGCCGGTATAACAGATGCTTTTCAAATGATTTATGATCTGGGTGATAACGAAACAAAACAGCATATTGAGAACATGGGTATTCTATCTGATTATCGCATGTGATATAAAGTGGGAATAAGCAATGCGCCTTATTCCTCTTTTAATAAAAGAATCCAGATGGTTTCGCCGGTCCCATATTTATGATACAATTACCAAAAGCTAAAAGCAGTTATTCAGGCAAATTTAACCATTTGTATGATATTCAAACACGATGTGCGAGCGGTGCTCATGAAAACCAATACATATGCTATTGGAAATCAGCAAAAATGAAAGCAGTTGAAACTATGCAGCATACATTCAAGGATTATTATCGTAATGAGGTAACCTTGTCGTTTGCCGATCACCCGTTTTCTCAAAGCCCGAAACATGTATGGGTTATTTGTCACTATCACCATAAATGGCTGTTGACCCGGCATAAAGAACGCGGCCTGGAATTTCCGGGAGGCAAGGTTGAGAAAGATGAAGCGGCACGGGATGCAGCAATCCGGGAAGTGAAAGAGGAAACCGGCGGCACAGTGGCTTCTATTCGTTATATCGGTCAATACATTGTTGCTGGGAAAACGGAGACCATTGTTAAAAACATTTACTTTGCTGATATTGGGGAGCTGGCTGAGCAAGAGACCTATTATGAGACAGAAGGTCCGTTTGTGCTGGCTCACCTCCCCCGTAATGTGAAATCTGATAAACGATACAGTTTTATTATGAAGGATGATGTATTAACACATGCAATAGCTTTCATCAAACGAAAAGGGTTGCGGAATCGGCCATAAGCCGATTCTTTTTAATGTGTGTGTTTCATTAGAACAACTTCAATACGTTCGATGATTTTGTACATGATCGCCGCAGCTACTGAAATAAGAAGTAAACTGGCCATCACAAGTGAAAAGTTAAAGACCTGGAATCCATAGACAATTAAATAGCCCAACCCCTCGCTGGAAACAAGGAATTCGCCGACAACCACGCCCACCCAGGCTAAACCAACGTTAACTTTCAGAGCTGAAACCATTGTTGGAATAGCAGCTGGAAAAACCGCCTCTCTGAAAATCTGCCCGCGTGTTGCTTTGAAGCTTGTTAAAACTTTGATGTAGTTTGGATCAACCTCTTTGAAAGCGGAATAGACGACTAACGTGGTGATGACCACAGAAATAATAGCACCCATCATAATGATCGCTGTGTATCCGGGTCCAATGGCGACGATAAGAATGGGTCCGAGAGCGACTTTAGGCATGGCGTTCATAACGACCAGATAAGGATCCATTATATTGGAAAATCGTTCGGATGACCATAAAATCGCAGCCATCATAATGCCGGAAATTGTTCCGATTAAAAAGCCCAGAACTGTCTCAAACAAGGTGATTTTAAGATGCGTGAACATTGACCCGTCCGCGAACTTTTCCACCAGAACGGTGAAAACTTCAGATGGTGAACTGAATATCAGCGGATCAATCCATCGCATTTGGCTGGCTAGCTCCCAAAAGCCGAACAGTGCAATCAGCAAAATAATCTGCCAGACGGAAATAAATCGTTTTTCCCGTTTCACGTTTCGCAAATAGTTTTGAAATAACTGATTATCGGTTTCATGTGTCATATGAGGATGCTACCCCCTGTTGTGATCCATTTTCATTTTTGGTTAATTCGTCCCATACTTTGTCAAAAAGAAGCTGATACTTTGAATGACGTCTGGCCATGAATGGTCTTTCATTACGCAGTTCAAGCGGCACTTCAAATGTTTTGGCAATCGTACCTGGATTACTGTCCATCACGATGATCCGGTCACTCATGGCTATGGCTTCTCCGATGTCATGCGTTACCAGAAGAGACGTCTTGTTATACAGCTGCAGCAAATCCCAGACTAAATCCTCTAATCTTAATTTGGTTTGATAGTCGAGGGCCGAAAAAGGTTCATCCAAAAGCAGAATATCGGGATTGGTAATCAAGGTGCGCACAAGTGCCACCCTTTGCCGCATACCGCCTGAAAGTGATTCAGGATAGTCACCAGCTATGCCGGATAAGCCAACCTGCCCAAGAAGTTCAGCGGCTCTGTTCTGTGTTTCACTTGAGTGGTCATGATGGAGTTTAGGGCCCAGTAAAATGTTTTCAATAATGCGTTTCCATGGGAATAAATAATCCTGCTGGAGCATATAGCCAATATTCGGCTGGGCCTGCTGCAATGGTTGATTATTAACGTAAACCCTGCCGGATGTGTGATTGAATATACCGGCCATAATCGACAGGATCGTTGATTTGCCACAGCCACTGGGGCCGAGCAGGGCAATAAATTCACCTTTTTTTACTGAGAATGAGATATTATCAAGTGCTTTTGTATAGGTTTTTTTAGAAAAATAAAGATGTGACACCTGATCAAGGGTGAGAAATGACATGGTTTTCCTCCTTATTTGCTACTTGCCAATGACTTCCTCAGCAATCGTTGTATTGACAAGATCTTCATACCGCGCATCTTCTGGAAGTTCGCCGGCTTCATCCATAATAGCCTTTAAGTTGCTCCAGCCTTCTTTATCAAGTTTCGGATTGGAAGCGAAAGAGTCCTGGTCCTTGTAACGCTCGATGGACGAGGCGATCATTTTCTTTTCTGTATCTTCAAAGTAGGGCTGAATGACATCCGCTATTTCCTCAGCACTATGATTCTGTACCCATTCCTGTGCATTATAGACGGCTCTCGTAAATTGCTTAACGGTTTGCTCATTGTCATCCAGGAACGTTTCCTTGGTCATAAATGAGGTATAGGGGACATTACCGGATTCTTCACCGAATGAGGCGATAATATGGCCTTTGTTTTCTTTTTCAAAGGTGCTTGCTGTTGGCTCAAATAATTGGACGTATTCCGCATCACCAGAGGAGAACGCACCTGGTATGTTGCCGAAATCAATATTCTGCAACAAATTTAAATCGGTTTGTGGGTCTAAATCATGCTGTTTCAAGACGTATTCACCGACCATTTGCGGCATACCGCCTACACGCTGGCCCAGAAATGTGCTTCCTTTGATATCATCCCAAGTGAAATCCGGTTTTGGCTCTTTAGCAACCAGAAATGTTCCATCTGTTTGAGTCAATTGAGCAAAGTTAACGGCTTGATCATTGGAATCCTGTGCATGAACGTAAATCGACGTTTCTGATCCGACAAGAGCCACATCTGCTCCATCGGATAGCAGGGCTGTCATGGTTTTATCACCACCCCAAGCTGTCTTTAGCTCAATATCGATGCCTTCATCTGCAAAAAAACCTTTTTCAATGGCGACATATTGAGGGGCGTAGAAGACGGAACGCGTTACTTCAGCTAATTGAATGGTTGTTTTATCCTGGTTAGTGCCACAGGCTGCTGTGATAATGAGCAGAAGAAAGCCTAAAAGCGTTATACCTAAACGTTTCATACCGGAAGGGCTCCTTTCCTGTAAACGTTATGGCTGTCCGCGCAGCTGTCTGTAAAGCCATCTGTCAGAGCGGATGATACAGACAGTCACATGCCAAGCGTTTTATGATATATCGTCATTTTATTCGGGTGAGGAAAATGTGTGAATGCCCAGATTGTCGCTGATGAATTTAGAGGACACAGGGGAGAAGGGTGGCAATATCAAAAAGGGGCTGGGACAACAGTGCGAACCACTTGCGTGACTGAACCGCTCCGGAAAAAGACGTCACTTTCCGCGGGCGGCTGGTGAGCCTCCGCTGAATCGGAGCATTGTTCGACGCTTGCGTTGTTCGCTTTCGTTATGTCCCAGCCCTTGCCAGTTTATACTGGCTATGGCTATCATATATAAATCCTTTTGGGATGAGGATATAGAAATTTAGTTACCCTTTGTAGACGGGTCCAGCCTTACGGATGTCATCGCTTGCCTCTGTGAATTTGCTGAAGTTATCGTGAAACTTTACGGCAAGTGCTTGTGCTTCGTTAACGTATGCTTGTTTATCAGCCCATGCATTCTTAGGAACAAGAACGTCATCAGGCACACCTGGAACATGAAGCGGAATGTCCAGTCCGAAAATCTCATCGGTAACGGTTTCGATAGTTGCCAGTTCACCTTCCAGTGCAGCGTGGACCATAGCTCTTGTATAGGAAAGCTTGATTCGCTTACCGGTCCCATATGAGCCACCAGTCCAGCCGGTATTAATGAGAAAAACACTTGAATTAAATTGATCGATTTTGTCTCCAAGCATCTCAGCATATCTGGATGGTGCCAGCGGCAAAAATGGGGAGCCAAAACAAGCGGAAAAGGTTGCTTCCGGCTGAGTGATTCCCCGCTCAGTTCCTGCAAGTTTGCTGGTATAGCCGCTTAGAAAATGGTACATGGCCTGCTCTTTTGTCAGTTTGCTGATCGGCGGCAGCGTTCCAGATGCATCTGCTGTCAGGAAAATAATCGTGTTCGGATGACCTGCAACACTGGGTGTGACGATTCTGTCGATATTCTCCAGTGGGTAGGCTGCACGCGTATTTTCGGTCAGTGACGTGTCATCATAGTCCGGTTCACGCGATGATGGGTCGAGTACAACATTCTCCAGTACGGAGCCAAAACGAATGGCATTGTAAATTTGCGGTTCTTTTTGCGCTGACAGGTTAATACATTTGGCATAGCAGCCGCCTTCAATATTGAAAATGCCGTTCGGACTCCAGCCATGTTCATCATCACCAATTAAGCGCCGGTAAGGATCTGCCGAGAGCGTGGTTTTCCCCGTTCCGGACAGGCCGAAAAATAGGGCAACATCGCCTTCCTGCCCAACGTTTGCCGAACAGTGCATGGATAAGACATTGTTCTGCGGCAAGAGATAGTTCATGACAGAAAAGATCGATTTTTTAATTTCACCAGCATATTCTGTTCCGCCGATCAACACAATCCGCTTCTCAAAGGAAATCAAAATGAAAGTCTCGGAATTGGTTCCGTCGGTATCCGGATCAGCTTTGAATGTTGGGGCGGATATAACAGTGAAATCAGATTCATGTGTTTCTAATTCACCCTTTGTCGGAGGTATGAACAGCTGCCGGGCAAATAGACTGTGCCAGGCATACTCTGTTATAACGTCAATTGGCAGCCGGTAGTTAGGATCAGCCCCAGCAAACCCTCTGAATTGAAAAAGAGCATCTCGATTATGCAGATGAGCTGTTACTTTTTGCAGCAAATTGTCAAAGACGGTTTCATCAATCGGTTGGTTGATTTCACCCCAATCAACGTGTTCATCAGACATATTATCACGGACGATAAATTTATCTTCAGGAGAACGGCCGGTATACGCACCAGTTGTTGCACATACAGCCCCGGTCGCGCTCAGAACACCTTCACCCCGGTTCAGGATTTTTTCTGCTAACTGCGGCACAGCCAGGTTCTTCTGTATATTGTCGTGAGCAAGCAAATCTTGCATCAGTAAGGTGTCTTCTTTTGTTTTCATTTTCAAAACCTGCCTTTTTTTAAGTTCGGCCAAATGATTCTGTTATATTAATTCGCTTATTAGTATAACACATTAAACACATTAGTCCATACTATTTTATGGTTAATCGTATGAATTTTTTATAAATGTGTGATACCAGTCGACAGTGGACAAGTTGACAGCCGAGGGTTATTTCGTTATGATAAAGTTTCGAGCGGATATTCTCTTATTCGGAGCTGGTGGAGGGACAGTCCCAATGAAGCCCGGCAACCATCACGTCTGTGACGAGGTGCTAATCTGGTGCAAGGCTGAAACCTTGAACAATAAGAGTGAAAGGCCTAATCCTTTCCTCATTGTGCGGGAAAGGATTTTTGTTGTGAAGACGTCACTTGATTGCAATTTATGCTGAAAAGAGTTCCGCAGCAAACACTTAAGGAGGACACGGCCACATGGCTGTTAAAAGGCGTTTATTTACATCGGAGTCCGTTACGGAAGGCCATCCGGACAAAATATCTGATCAGATTTCCGATGCCATATTAGATGAAATTCTAACAAAAGATCCAAATGCCCGTGTTGCTTGTGAGACGACTGTGACAACAGGCTTGATTCTGGTATCAGGTGAGATCACGACAACGACATATGTCGATATCCAGGCAATCGTTCGGCAAACGATTAAAGATATTGGTTATACCAGGGCTAAATATGGCTTTGATGCGGAAACATGTGCTGTGCTTACAGCAATTGATGAACAGTCCCCCGATATTGCCGGCGGGGTGGATGCGGCGCTTGAGGAGCGTCAAGGCGAGATGAACGATGACGAAATTGAATCCATCGGAGCAGGCGATCAGGGTCTGATGTTTGGTTTTGCCTGTAATGAGACAGACGAACTGATGCCTTTGCCGATATCGCTGGCTCATAAACTCGCAAAACGTCTCGCCGATGTGCGTAAACATAATGTTCTGAATTACTTGCGCCCTGACGGTAAAACGCAGGTGACGGTGGAATATGATGAACAGGGGACGCCAGTGCGAATTGACACGATCGTCATTTCTGCCCAGCATCATCAGGATATTTCGATAGATCAAATTAAACAGGATTTGATTGAGTCAGTTATTCGTCCGGTTGTGCCGGCAAAATGGCTTGATGACGAAACAAATTATATTATAAATCCAACCGGCCGGTTTGTGATCGGCGGTCCCCGCAGTGATGCAGGGATGACAGGCCGGAAAATTATTGTTGATACGTATGGCGGATATGCCCGGCATGGCGGCGGTGC
Source organism: Lentibacillus kimchii (assembly GCF_042666895.1). Classification (GTDB taxonomy): domain Bacteria; phylum Bacillota; class Bacilli; order Bacillales; family Amphibacillaceae; genus Lentibacillus; species Lentibacillus kimchii. The sequence continues at coordinate 15,050 of NZ_JBHTGR010000004.1, read as the reverse complement.
TTTCAGCGGGAAAGACTGCACAAAGGTTGACCGGTCTGCCGCTTACGCAGCGAGGTACGTTGCTAAAAATATAGTTGCGGCAGGTTTGGCTGAAACATGCGAGGTGCAACTGGCTTATGCGATCGGTGTCAGTGAGCCGGTATCGATAGCAGTTAATACATTTGGCACAGGTATCATGGCTGAGGAGTCGCTTGCAGATGCTATACGCCACGTATTTGATCTTCGTCCAGCAGGAATTGTTCGTATGCTTGATCTGCGTCAGCCGATTTTTAAAGATACAGCTGCCTATGGCCACTTCGGGCGAACGGATAGACTATTTCCGTGGGAAAAAACGGATAAAGTGGAAAAACTTCAGGCACTAACGGTAAAATAGCCCTCTAATAAACATCATTATGAGCTTTCTTCCTGCAGAGAGAAAACGTATTATAAGGGCAGAGGTGCACCCCAAAAGTTAGACTTTAATTTTTGGGGAGCAGTACATATACTTGACGTGTTTCTCGTCAAAGTTAATAACTTAATACTTTCGCAAAAATACGCGCTTCTTTGAAAACAGGTGTTCCCGGATGTAGCTGTGAATCTCTGAGAGAATCCGCTCGATGACCTGGGTTTGGTTTGCTAAGATCCGAACGGAAAAACCAGGCGCCATTAGTTCTGAAAAGCCCAGCTTGCAGTCAGCCGCGTCAGACCTGAATTGTTCTGTCAACGCTTCTATATGTTCGCGCTGCAAATCCTCATTTACCACCAGCATGGAGCCCAAATGCGAGAATCCCTCCATCATACCGATGTCCTGAATATGATCTGTTGCGGGATTTAATTTTAAATGATCAAAGACAGCAAGCTGATCATTCAGGTATACTGTATTTTTGACCTGGATATTTTCATAGCTGAACAGTGACCCGTCTGGCGACCAGCCAGGCGTAATGATGTCCGAATAAATAAGCGTGGATCCAGTTTTCATATGGATGATATTGGTCTGCTTATAATTCGCTTTATTGTAAGCAATGATTGGATCAGGGATATATTCTAAAAGACTTCCCTCGTTTAAGACAATGGTCGTTTCCTGTGTAACTGGCTTATTTGGTGTTCTGTATATTTTGGTTGCAGCCTGTGTTGTCAGAAGAAGCTCGGCATTTTTTTCCAATGTAAATGACATCCGGTAGCGATCACCGTCGACATAACCGCCACCAGGATTGAGTATAAAATAACAGGGCTGACCAGAATCATCGTAATATTTTGGGCGCATTAATTTAAAAGCACCCTGAAAATAAATAGTCTCAGGCACAGACGTTCCTCGCTTATTTTTCATACTCAGCTGCAAATCACCCGTCCATGCAGCCATTTAATTCAACCCTACTAATAAAGCATGTTGTTTGATCCAGTCAACCACTTGGTCCACGCCGGTGTTATCTTTTAAGTTTGTGAATACAAACGCTTTATTGCCGCGAAACGTTTGGGCGTCAGCTTCCATAACATCAAGATCAGCTTCGACAAATGGTGCTAAATCTGTTTTATTGATAATGAACAAATCGGATTTAATCATGCCCTGACCGCCTTTACGCGGAATCTTTTCGCCTTGTGCCACGTCAATAATGTAAATTGAGAAGTCGACGAGTTCAGGGCTGAACGTTGCAGCTAAATTATCGCCGCCGCTTTCAACAAAGAATAAATCTGTATCGGGATGTTTTTCTTTTAAATCGTTCAGAGCTGTGTCATTCATGGATGTATCTTCTCGTATAGCCGTATGCGGGCAGCCGCCGGTTTCAACACCAATGATGCGATCCTGCGGCAAGACGTTTTTATTAAGCAATATCTTCTGGTCTTCTTTTGTATAAATATCATTGGTTACAACGGCCATGCTGTATTCATCACGCAATTGTTCCACCATTTTTTCAATCAGAGCGGTTTTTCCCGCGCCAACAGGACCGCCAACACCGATTGTAATAGGATCCATTGCTATCACTTCTTTCTTTAAGTAATTTGGGGAGTCCCGCTTTAAAACGAAGACGTTAGAGCAGAGTTTCTGACCAATGCTTTTCAGGACATAAATATACGTATGTTGAGCTGTTCGTGGTTCATTTGCGACAGTTCCAGACCCGGAGCCGTTATGCCGAAATCATCGATTGATAATCTGTCAATCTGCCTGACAGCGGACGCCAGATCTGTCTGCAAGTCATGCAATAGTGTCTGTCCTGCTGTTTGACCGATGGGGATTCCGCGCACAGCATTTTGGACAAGTCCAGCAACAGTTGAATACAAATAGGCCAGTACAATGGATTGTTTAGGAATATTCAAACCGTAGCCAATCATCGCAAATACGATTGCCGGATGGCCAAATGCCTGCTTTGTTTCGATCTTGTGGCTGTAGATTATAAGGCTTTGGAATTCGTATAATGGAATTGTCATTTTCAAGAGACGTTCGCCCATTTTCATGTTCGCATCCCGTGTTTCAGCTGGAAGGTTCTGAACAGTTATTAATGAGTCCAACTGCCAGATATCTTCCATACGCTTGTTCTTAAGTGCTTCATAACTGAGCGCGCAGGCCAGACCATCTGTGTAAACCAGCTGCTCTTGTAAGTAAGCTTTAATCCAGGACGAAAATGTATGTTGATTACTGATGTGATCACCTTGAATATAGGTTTCCAGACCAAAGGAATGGTTAAAGGCACCTGTCGGAAAGTTAGAATCACACAGCTGCATGAGGTCAAGTACATAATTATCCATGACTATGCCCCACATGACGGAATGCTTGCTCCACTTTTTCTGTTTCGCGGGAAAAGGGAATACCTATATTTTGCAGCAATTCCTCAACCAGATAATCGTATTGGATTACCATGGTACCGTCTCGGAACTGTGCAGGCAAATGGCGGTTGCCAAGCTGATGCGCAATATCACCCATCTCATTCAAATTGCGGGGATATATTACCAGAAGATCTTCTGGTAATACATCAACCATTATTAGATTAGCGTCATCCTGGTATAAAACATCGCCGACCTGTAAGTTCTTGCCGTCTTTTAATTTAATGCCAATTTCCTTATTGTGATCTGTCGTTACACGCTGAATCCGCTTGAGTAAATCACTGTTCTCCAAATAAACTTTCTCAATCTGGTAATTGTTCAGCGCCTGTTCATCGATATCTCTAACATGGTTAACAACCTCTTCAATGACCATTTGATTCACCTCAGAACAAGAAATATTGTTGCGTCATCGGCAGTTCATCAGCAGCTTCGCAGGTAATTTTCTCGCCATCAACACGTACGGTATACTCCTGCGGGTCAACTGTCAGTTCAGGGGTTTCGGAGTTCCATTTCATATCTTTTTTAGACAGATTACGGATACCATGAACTGGTTTGGTTATCTTTTCCAGACCTAATTGTTCTGCAATGCCGTTATCATAGGCCGTTTGTGATACAAACGTGAATGAACTTTGTTTAAGTGCCTTGCCATAAGAAGCGAACATGGGACGATACTTAATTGGCTGCGGTGTTGGAATTGATGCGTTGGAGTCACCCATGACACTTTGCACGACAAAACCGTTCTTAATAACTTTATCCGGTTTCATACCAAAGAATTTGCTGTCCCAGAGGGCGAGGTCTGCTGTTTTTCCGACCTCAACAGATCCAATATAATCTGATACCCCATGTGTTATAGCTGGGTTAATGGTGTATTTGGAAACAAAACGTTTCACACGTTGATTGTCGCCGACTTCAGGATCTTCCTTCATCTTGCCCCGCTGCTGTTTCATTTTATGAGCCACTTGCCATGTCCGGAGAATCACTTCACCAATTCGTCCCATTGCTTGGGCGTCGGAACTGGTCATACTAAAAATACCCATGTCCTGGAGAATATCTTCGGCAGCAATTGTTTCTTCACGAATTCGGGAATCTGCAAATGCCACATCCTCTGGAATATCTGGACTTAAATTATGACAAACCATTAACATATCCATGTGCTCATCAACCGTGTTAACGGTATAGGGAAGCGTCGGGTTTGTTGATGAAGGGAGGACGTTGGCATAGCTGGCTGTTTTAATAATGTCTGGTGCGTGGCCGCCGCCAGCCCCTTCTGTATGATACGTATGGATAACGCGGTCTTTAAAGGCATCTACTGTATTTTCCACAAAACCACCTTCGTTCAGTGTATCTGTGTGAAGGGCAATCTGAACATCATAGTTGTCGGCAACCTCCAGTGAGTGATCAATAGCCGAATAGGTTGCGCCCCAGTCCTCATGTACCTTTAAGCCAATAGCACCTGCTTCGACCTGTTCAGCTAGCGGGCCGGTATCACTGGCTTGACCCTTACCCAAAACCCCGATGTTAATCGGTAACGCCTCGGCAGCCTCAAGCATGCGGTGAATATGCCATGACCCCGGCGTAACCGTTGTGGCTTTGGATCCTTCAGCTGGACCGGTTCCGCCTCCAAAAAGGGTGGTAAGTCCTGCTGTCAGGGCTGTTTCGATTTGATCGGGATTAATCAGATGAACGTGGGAATCAATGCCGCCGGCTGTCAAAATTTTGCCCTCACCACTCATAACTTCTGTTGCTGCGCCAATGATGATGTCAATGTTGTCCATGATTTTCGGGTTTCCGGCATTGCCAATTCCGGAAATATTACCATCACGAATGCCGATATCCGCTTTATAGATCCCGGTATAGTCAACGATGACAGCATTCGTAATTACGAGATCTGCGACATCCGGATTATCTCTTGATTCTAAGGGATCCATTCCCATCCCTTCACGGGCAACTTTACCGCCGCCAAATACCACTTCGTCACCGAAAGAAGTCAGATCGTCCTCAATTTCTACGAGCAGATCCGTGTCTGCAAGGCGAATCGCATCACCTGTCGTAGGTCCATACATTTCAGCATACTGTTTTCGTGACATGTTTAAACTCATGATCTACCCTCCTTGTCTAATGGGCCATCTGTTTTTTCGTTCAAGCCATAAACGCGTCGTTCACCGACAAGTTCTACAAGTTCGATTTCCTTCTCATCTCCTGGTTCAAACCGAACGGGCGCACCTGCTGGGACATTCATGCGATAGCCAAATGATTCATCCCGATCAAACGCCAGTGCTTCGTTCACTTCATAAAAATGAAAATGCGAGCCCACTTGGATTGGACGATCACCTGTATTGACGGTCTTTATTTTTTTGGTTTCTTTTCCTTTGTTGCAAATAATGTCTTCATCTTCATCTTTGAGAATATATTCGCCCGGTTTCATATGGCAGGACCACCTTCCTTTGCTTAATTAATCGGGTTGTGCACGGTGACAAGCTTGACCCCGTCTGGAAAAGTCGTTTCTACCTGCACATCGCTGATAAGATGCGGCACACCTTCCATGACATCATCTTCGGATAATATCTTGGTTCCGTCCTCCATTAATTCGGATACTGATTTACCATCCCGCGCACCTTCTATTAATTCATTTGTAATAAGTGCAACGGCTTCAGGATGATTCAGCTTCAGACCGCGCTGTTTCCGCCGCTTAGCCACATCTGCCGCAACAACAATCATGAGTTTTTCCTGCTCTCTGGGCAGTAAATGCAACGTTATCCCTCCATTAATAACCAATCTTAAGAACGGTTTGTCCTATACCTAGCATGTATTGCCATATAAAAACTATGCATAGATAAATAATCTTCTTTTTAGGGGGACACTATAACGCTCAAGGAGGTATCTGAATGACGATCAAACCAGTCCAATTGATTAACATGATCTTAAAGGGCGTTTCCCAGGTTGTATTAATTGAAAATTCAATTACAGGAATCTTCATTATCGCAGGTTTAATGGCCACTTCGCTCTCGCTTGGTGTTCTTGCAATTGTTTCTTCATGTATCGGTACGTTAATTGGAATCGCTGGCGGCGACAGCGAGAGTGCGCAAAGCGGCTTGTTTGGATTTAATTCGGTGCTGACAGGCCTGGCTCTTTTCATTTATCTGGATGGTCCTTATACCTGGCTGTTTGCGATTATTGGCGCAGCCATTGCTGGTTTGCTGAATGCCAGCGTTATGCATATCCTTGGCCAATTTAAAATGCCGGCCATCACATTCCCATTTATTTTGGTGACCTGGCTGTTTGTTATCGCAGCTTATCAGCTCCATATTCTGGATTTGTCGAATGGTTTAGCTCCCGAAAGTCTAGCCAGCTGGACAATCACGCCAACAGGGGATTTGCACTGGTTTGAAGGAATGGTGAGGGGGGTCGGTCAAATTTTTTTGCAGGACTTTTTCTGGACCGGTTTTATCATTTTAGCAGGCATCTTCTGGGCAGGATGGACGTTTGGCCTTTATGCCGTCGCAAGTACAGTCTTAGCTTTTCTGACAGCTTACATCATGGGAGCTGACATGGAGTCATTAAATTCAGGTATCTACGGGTATAATGCTGTTTTAACGATTATAGCGGTCGCCGCCGTATTTGATGTTAAGACAGACTTTGCGCCTGTGACAGGACTGATTGGTGTGATACTGAGTGTGCCTGTCACGGCGGCTGTGCACTCCTTGCTTTTGCCATATGGCCTGCCTGTACTGACCTTGCCCTTTGTGCTAACGACATGGACGCTGCTGGCTGCAAGACAGGTGTTGGTAAAGATCTGAACAAAGCCGCCACCGATAAATGCTTCCAGTTAATAAATGTCACGATCAGACTATATGTCCGGTCTGCTTTTTGGTATAATAAGAGACATGTACCACGAAGTATGCATTAAGACATCGAGATAGGAAGTGAAGCAAAAATGGGCGGTTTTACTGGCGTGATACGCAATTATCCGGAAATCCCGGATGAAGAACAAAAAGCGGTTTTTAAAGAGCAAATTCAATGGCTGATTCACCATTATTCGGATGACGAAGGCTATTATTACGATAAGTATGCGTCATTAGGATTTAAGCGGAGCACAAACAGTGGCTATGAGAGTGAACTCCGGCCGCTAACCTATGAAGATGAGGCCATGTGGTTTGTTTTTTATGGCGACATTTATAATACTGAGGAATTGCGGCAGAATGTCACAACAGAAGATGATACGATTGCCACTGAGTCTGACGCAGAGATGCTGGCGGTATTGTTTAAAAAATATCAGGAACAGGCTTTTGCGCTTTTACGCGGGACGTTTGCCGTTTTGATTTGGGATAAGGAACAGGCGATCTTGTACGGGGCACGTGATCCATTTGGCATTAAACCACTATTTTACAGAGAAACAGATGAAGAAGCCGTTTTCGCATCAGAAAAGAAATGCATTTCGTTTATGGCGGAACATGAAGCCATTGATACGGAGGCGCTGCAGCATTACTTAAGTTTCCAGTTTGTACCTGAACCAATGACAATGACAGACCATATTAAAAAAGTGGCGCCCGGGCATTACTTTATAAAAAAACCGGGTGAAAAAATGACGCAGCATCGTTACTGGCAGGCATCATTTACACCAGTTCTGGCAGATAAACAGAATTGGATCAGACGAATTCGCGATAGTCTGTATGATTCTGTTAAAGTGCGTATGAACAGTGATGCTCCAATTGGAGCGTTTCTCTCCGGCGGCATTGATTCGACGATTATGGCAGCTATTGCCAAAGAGTTCAAACCGGATATTAAAACATTTTCAGTCGGCTTTGACCGGGAAGGCTATTCTGAAATTGATGTGGCTAAAGAAACAGCGGCTAAACTAGGGGTAGATAATATAGCTTATCGTATTACCCCAGAGGAATATGTAAAGGCACTTCCGAAGATTATGTGGTATATGGACGATCCGCTTGCTGATCCGGCCTGTGTGCCTTTATATTTTGCGGCACGCGAAGCCAGGAAGCATGTCGATGTGGCTTTGTCAGGTGAGGGAGCAGATGAGCTGTTTGGCGGTTACAATATTTACCGCGAGCCGGAGTCTTTGAAGTTATTTTCCTACATCCCGTTCACAGTTAAAAAACTGCTGAAGCGCGTTGCTGCCGTCATGCCAGAGGGTGTGCGCGGCAAGAGTTTTCTTGAACGGGGCACCACACCGCTCCGGGATCGTTACATCGGCAATGCTAAAATGTTTGAGGAGGACGAGAAGCAAGCGTTTCTGAAATCGTTCCGGAAAGACTTGTCCTACCGGGAAGTCACCGGCCCATTATATGATCAGGTGAGCGCGTATCCGTTTATTAATCAAATGCAGTATATTGATATCCATACGTGGCTGACAGGAGATATTCTATTAAATGCCGACCGGATGCTGGCGGCTCATTCTCTTGAGCTTCGTGTGCCATTTTTGGATAAAGAGGTGTTCCGGGTCGCAAGTCAGCTGCCGCCCAAGTTAAAAACAGGCAATGGAACAACTAAAAGCATTTTGCGTGACGTATCACGCGGTTTAATACCGGATCATGTACTGGACAGGAAAAAACTCGGGTTTCCTGTGCCTATCCGGCACTGGCTGAAGAACGAGCTGTATGATTGGGCCAAACGGCTGATTCAGGAAAGTTCGACTGATCATTTATTGGATAAATCGTATGTTCTCAATTTGCTTGAGGCGCATTGTCAGGATAAAGGCGACTATAGCCGGAAAATCTGGACAGTTCTCATGTTTATGCTGTGGCATCAAATTTTTGTGGAAAATCAGTTTGACAGAGAAACACTGACTCAGACCGGATCTGACAGCAAAGTTTTCCTCAGATCAGAGTCCAGCTAGAGTTATGAAAGCAGACGACTGCGAAAAAAGGGCGGCCGTCTGCTTTCATATTAATGTTCAGTTCAGCCATGCAGATTAAAATGACTGGCTTAAATTCGTGTGGTGTTTATAGTATTGACTCTTTTCAACGTAGGATTTACGAATGCGCGCCATCTCTGCATAGTCTTCATCAGTCAAAGTGCGCACAACTTTGGCCGGGCGTCCCAGTGCGAGTGAATAGGGCGGTATCTTTTTGCCTGGCGGTACAAGGCTCCCAGCACCAATGAAAGCATATTCGCCGACTTCGGCATTATCCATAATCAGGGACCCCATGCCAATCAAAGCATTGTTTCTAATGGTGCAAGCGTGCAAAGTGACTTGGTGTCCGACTGTGACATCGTCTTCAACAGTTACCGGGAGATCAGGACTTTGATGGATTAGTGACAAATCCTGAATGTTAACACGACGCCCGATTTTTGTCGGAGCGACATCACCGCGTATAACCGTTTTGAACCAGATGCTGGCGTCTTCCAGAATCGTTACATCTCCAATAACGTCGGCATCATGGGCTATGAAAACGGATGGATGAATATCAGGTTTCGTTTGTTTAAACGGGTCTATCATTTGAATCCCCCTTGAAAATATGATGGTATAATCAGTGTAGCAAATTTTTCTGACTTATATCGAATGATCGGAGGAATAGGTGTTGGCAAGCGGTATACCGAAGACCTCTTTAACGTTAATGACGACCGTCTACCGCAGGATTTTTCCTGCTGTTCACAGGGAATTAGCTTTTTGGAAGACGCGGGCTGAGGCGATTCCGAATGCTGAATTGCGCAAGCAGGCGCTTGCAAGTATTGAAACCAAGCGTTTTCACTGTCTGGGGGGTGCGGTATATGCGCTGCTTGCCGGCAGTAAGTGGCGGGAAGCTGTTCGATTTATTGTAGCTTATCAGACAATCAGTGATTACCTGGACAACTTATGTGACCGGAGTATATCGCTTGACCCGAATGATTTTCGTCTGCTGCATGAAGCGATGAGCGATGCCCTGAGCCAGAAAAATCCACTTCAGTTTTATTATGCGTTGCGTACAGATCAGCGGGATGGCGACTATTTGGCCGATCTCGTCCGCACGTGTCAGCAAACAATGCAACGAATAACAGCTTATACTGAGATCAGCGAGCACATTCAGCAATTGGAGCAGCTTTACAGCGACTTGCAAGTCCATAAACATGTGAAAGAAGAGGAGCGTGTTCCGCGGCTTGTGAACTGGTTCGAGGAAAAGACTGATCATTCATCATTGTATTGGTATGAATTTGCGGCAGCAGCCGGTTCAACGCTTGGAGTTTTTTGCCTTGTGTCTTATGCTTTGGGGGAGCGGCTAACGCGTTCATTGCCGGATGCCATTATTACAAGTTATTTTCCGTTTATGCAGGGATTGCATATTTTACTGGATTATTATATTGATCAGCAGGAAGATGAGGCAGAAGGGGATTTGAATTTTTGCCGTTTTTATGCTGATAGAACAGAGCTTAAAAAACGGCTTATGTACTTTGTCACCCAGGCTGATTGTCATGTGCAATCACTGCCCGATCGCCGATTTCATGAGCTGGTGCGGCACGGGCTTATCGGGCTTTATCTGGGTGACCCTAAGGTGCGAACGCTTGAAGGCGGTCCGGAAATGACTAATGCATTGCTGCGCATGAGCGGCTATAAGGCACGTTTTTTTCATTGGAATACGCGATTTTTCTACCGCTTCAAACAACGAGGCTGGGACAAACGTACGAACAACTAGAATGAACGTTTGCGTGACTAAATCGTTTTCGTTTTGTCCCAGCTTCTTTATTCGTGTTTTGTAATGGCCAGAATAAAAGGCGGATCATTTTTCTGATTAACAAAACCATAGAATAAAACCTGATAGTGATACTGATTCAGTTGGCGAACGTAGCGCATAAGCTCTTCGCGTTCCTGATCGCCGCCTTCATGACCATGATAAACGACGAGTACAATAATTCCGTTCTGCTTCAGGTGCAGAAGCATGCTTTCGATGGCCAGGATTGTTGTCTCACTCTGGGTAATGATTGATTTATCGCTTCCCGGGAGAAATCCGAGATTAAATATGGCTCCGCCCAAACGGGTTAGCCGGTCCACAGGTATATGGTGCAGCAAATTGCTGTGACTGTCTTTAATAAGCGTTGTGTTCGTTGACCCATTTTGCGCGAGAAGCTCATTTGTGTGAGCAATTGCCTGGTCCTGAATATCGAAACCAAATACATGGCCTTCCTGACCAGCAATCTTGCTGAGAAAAACGGTATCGTGGCCGTTTCCACACGTAGCATCAATGATCGTATCACCCTGATTGACAGCTTCCTGCATTAAATAATGTGAGTAGTTAATGATTCCTTTTAGCATAGTGCACGTGCTCCTTTACGTTAACTGCTCATAGTTTAGCACGAAAAAGGGGTGATTGGAAAGGACGGACGCTGTCGGATCTTGACAACTCCCCCTCTTATTGGGTAGACTGCACTATATACAGGAGAGAACGACTATGATAAGGACTAGTAATGAATGCTCTCGGGTGAAGCGAGACAGTGGCTGGTGTGAACTGTTCCCGACCTTTTGTGAACTCACCTTTCAGTTGCAGAAATGACGATGCGTTCCTAGTTTCTGCCGTGGATCCCGCGTTAAGGAAACGAGTGAACGTTGCAGCACGTTAATCGGGGTGGTACCGCGGGAGATAAACTTCTCGTCCTTTTAGAGGATGAGAAGTTTTTTGTATAGACAGTCATTCTGGCCCTTAAAAATGAATAACAGGAGGCAATGAATATGAGTTTTAACCATCAGGAAATTGAGAAGAAATGGCAGCACTATTGGGAAGAAAATGAAACATTTAAAACGCCCGCACATTCAGATAAAGAAAAAATCTATGCCCTTGATATGTTTCCTTATCCGTCCGGAGCAGGGTTGCATGTAGGACACCCGGAAGGCTATACAGCAACCGACATTTTTTCCCGGATGAAACGTATGCAGGGATATGACGTCCTGCATCCAATGGGCTGGGATGCATTTGGCTTGCCTGCCGAACAATATGCCATTGATACAGGCAATAGCCCGGCTGAATTCACTGAGCATAATATTGCTACCTTTAAACGGCAGATTAAGGACCTTGGTTTTTCCTACGACTGGGATCGTGAAATTAATACAACTGATCCGCAGTATTATAAATGGACGCAATGGATATTTAAAAAGCTTTATGACCATGGACTGGCCTATATGGCTGAAGTCCCGGTTAACTGGTGCCCGGCACTTGGAACAGTGCTGGCCAATGAGGAAGTTATTGACGGTAAAAGCGAACGGGGCGATCACCCTGTTGTCCGTAAACCGATGAAACAGTGGATGCTCAGAATTACTGATTATGCTGACAGACTTCTGGAAGATTTGGATGAACTCGACTGGCCGGAAAGCATTAAAGACATGCAGCGCAATTGGATTGGCCGTTCGGAAGGTGCTGATGTCATATTTGATATTGCCGGCTATGAAGAGCAATTCACAGTATTCACTACAAGGCCTGACACCTTGTTTGGAGCAACTTATGCTGTGTTTGCACCAGAACATCCGCTTGTTGAAAAGATCGTTACGCCTGCTCAAAAGGAGGCAGTCGAAGCCTATTTAAAAGAAATCGAAACGAAATCGGATCTGGAACGGACAGACCTTGCGAAAGAAAAAACGGGCGCATTCACTGGCGCTTATGCGATCAACCCCGTTAATCATGAAAAAATGCCGATCTGGATAGCTGATTATGTGCTAATGAGCTATGGTGAAGGAGCGATAATGGCTGTTCCGGGTCATGATGAGCGTGACTATGAATTTGCACAAACATTTAACCTGCCTATAAAAGAAGTTGTGTCCGGTGGCGATTTGACCAAAGAAGCGTATGCCGGTGAGGGGGAGCATATTAATTCCGATTTTCTCAATGGTCTGATGCAGGATGAAGCCATCACGACAATGACGAACTGGCTGGAAGAGCACGGAAAAGGGAACGGAACGGTTACTTATCGATTGCGTGACTGGCTTTTTTCCAGACAGCGTTACTGGGGTGAGCCTATACCAATTATTCATTGGGAAGACGGGTCTATGAGCGCCGTGCCGGAAGACGAACTGCCGCTGGAGCTGCCAGCGCTCGACGAGATTAAACCGCCTGGTAATGGTGAATCACCGCTTGCTAATAGTGACTGGGTTCATGTTGTTGATCCGGAAACGGGTATGAAGGGACGCCGGGAAACCAATACCATGCCGCAATGGGCTGGCAGCTGCTGGTATTTTCTGCGTTTTATTGACCCGAATAATCCAGAGCAGCTGGCGGATCCAGAAGCCCTTAAACAATGGTTGCCGGTAGACATTTATATTGGTGGTGCCGAGCATGCGGTTCTTCACTTATTATATGCTCGGTTCTGGCATAAATTTCTTTATGACATTGGTGTCGTTCCAACAAAAGAGCCATTTCAAAAATTGTTCAACCAGGGTATGATTCATGGGGAAAACCATGAAAAAATGAGTAAATCCAAAGGAAATGTTATTAACCCTGATGATATTGTCACAACACACGGTGCCGATACACTCCGGCTTTATGAAATGTTTATGGGACCGCTCGACGCTGCAGTTGCCTGGTCAACGAATGGTCTCGACGGAGCACGGCGTTTTCTGGACCGGGTATGGCGCCTGATTGTAACAGAAGACAGAGGCATAACGGATAACATTGTGCCGGTGAGTCATGACACGCCACTGGATAAGGTGTACCATGAAACCGTCAAAAAAGTAACAGAAGACTTTGAGCAGCTTCATTTCAATACAGGCATTTCTCAGTTGATGGTGTTCATTAATGAAAGCTATAAAGCAGATGAAGTTCCAAAGGGTTATATTGAAGGATTTGTTAAAATGCTTTCGCCTGTTGCGCCACATGTATCTGAAGAGTTATGGGAACTGCTTGGTCATACGGAAACAATCACGTATGAGAACTGGCCGGCCTATGATCCAGCTAAATTAGTCGAGGACGAGGTTGAAATTGTCATACAGATTATGGGTAAGGTTAGGGCTAAAATGAACGTGGCTAAGGATATATCACAAGAAGAACTGGAGAAACAGGCTTTGGCGAATGAACGTATTCAAGAACAGCTTGAAGGAAAAACAGTGCGCAAGGTGATTGTGGTTCCGGGCAAATTAGTGAATATCGTTGCAAATTAAACAAAAAGGATCTCATTCTTCCGCGAATGGGATCCTTTTTGTTTAGTCAGATGGTTTCCAGTCAGTGTCTAGAATGATCCACTCGCCATTTTCGTAATACCACAATGTCTCGATCGTTCCCAATTTATCGGATCGATCGGTTCCGCTTATCTGCTGACGGCTTTTTAGCCCATAGCCTTGAGAATCACTCACTTGAACAGGTTCAAACCGGGCGATGGGAGCAATGATTGGTGATGCATCAGACTTCACGTCGCCATTCTCTTTATAAATACCCTTTCGAATATAAGCTGACGCTTTATCTGCTACATTAATAAGTGATGGCTCCTGTTTGTAATCAATCTGGACTGCAATCTGAAAATCATCTCTAAATTCAGCTTTTATAGATTGTTGTTCAGGAAGTTTCATTTCTGTTAGCTGACCATTTTCAAACGTATGCAAGTGGTAATGATGTGAATCGCCGTTACCAGTTTCACTTTGATAAAACAGATCATTAACATTGTTATGATTCAAATCGTAAAACTGAATGTAAGGCTTATAGCCGCCTTCATAGGAAATTTCCCAGTCATCGCCCTCAGTATTTGTGATATGGGTCTTTATTATGGTATTGTAATTTGAGTCTGATCCCAATGATGTTCCGAGCAGTTTGACCGTTTCTTGAGCATTATTGCCGGCAACATCTTTTTGATATATATGAATCTCTTGGGAATGTGGCTCAGTTTCCTCTGCTGTAGCTGGTGAGGGCATTAAGAAACCTGTCAGCAGTAATGCTGCGATAATTAAAGTCATTCCATTTTCACCTCTAATATGATTTAGTTTGTGAAATTTGGCGTTTATATATGCACTTTTAGATATTTATTTTAATCGATTATTGACTTCCATTTTAAACTGTAGTACTATTGTGTTTGTCGCTGAAAGACAGCGAAGAACAGCAAAAAACAGCGAATAATCATAGATAAATGACTGATTGACAGCCACTAATCGTGATGATATAATGATTTTGTTGTTGAAGAAACGACATTATTTGCTCCTTGAAAACTGAACAAAACAACCAGCCTGAAACAGATGTCAGGTAAGAGGCACCCGGTCATATGTGTTCATATGATTGGATGAAGCTTTTTGAGACATTATGAACGCTGAGATAAAACGATTGATCGGTGTCAGTCGTTTGCATCTCTCTTATTTA
>NZ_JBHTGR010000003.1:0-17672 GCF_042666895.1 Lentibacillus kimchii | reverse complement strand
GATGTTTTAGTTCAACTACCATTATACAAGATTTGGGGAGGTACTTCCTTTTTTACGTTTTTAAGTCCTTGCGCCGCAAGGGCTATGAATTATGAAATTCGCTCTCTTAATATAATTAATGTTATATTTTGTATCTTCGACTCTACTTTGCATAATTTTTTAACCTCTCTACAAATTTTCAACGAATAGCTTGGAGTACTCCTCTTCAGCAATCTTTTTTACATTAGACATTAATCTATTAATATTACTTTCTTCTGTTAAAGGGTTCCCTATAAATAACCTAAGCATCTGCCACTTTACACTTTTATCACTTGATAACTTTTGACTTGGGTCGTGCAAGGTAAATGTATGTAAGTACTGATCTCCTTCTTGCCAAAGTCTTTGATGAATGCTTTTCTGCAATGTATTAAAAGCATCAATATTCTCTATTTCTTCTTCAGGCTTATAAACAAAGACAACGCTGTTTACAGTTACTTCATTTATCCGTACAAAACAATTTTCAGAATCAATTTTTTCAGCGAAATAACTAGCCAAATCATACCTATAATCTACCAATTCTCCTATCTTCTTAGATCCTAAATTCTTTAGTACAAAATATAGTTTCAAAGAATCGAACGCTTTACTACCTAAGAAAGGAGTCATCTGTCCAAAAGACATTGCTTCTTTATTTATTAAGTCACTACCACCAATTACCTTCTTTAGTTGTTCTGGATTTTTAACTAACAGATAGCTTAAATTATATGGTAGCCACATAACTTTATGTGGGTCTAGAGCTATAGAGTCTGCTAACTCAATCCCATCTAACCCAGCTTTCAAAGTGTTACTAAACTTGGCGACAAAACCTTGACAAGCGTCAACATGAAACCAGATATTATGTTCTTTAGCAATCGTGTAGAGTTTATTAAAGTCATCAATAGCCATAGTACGAGAGTCTCCAGCGTAAGCAATAAGAGCTATGAATTTATATTTATTTTTATATTTTTCGATTTTTTCCTTCAAATCTATTTGGTCAATTGTGTAATTACCATTCGTTTTGACATATAAAATGTTATCTTCTCCAAGTCCTAACCACCCCATAGCAACACGTATAGAATAGTGATCAATACCTTCCGGCATTATTACTCTAACATCTTTTACTTTATTGTTTAGACCTGTATTTTTAGCATTTACGAACAATGATTCTCTCGCCAATAATAAACCTACTGTATTTGCCAAAGTACCACCAGTAAGCGCTATGCCACCGCTGTCAGTAATATCCGATATATTCCTAATGTCTTCAAATGAATACCCCATCAATTCTCTTAACCATTGAATAGTTTGTAATTCAATATAGGTTGCTATTGGAGAGCAATGAGTTGAATTAATGAGATTTTGATTCATAAAACCAGATAATATGTTTGCTGCATGAGACGCCACTGAATTTCCGGAATCAGGGAATGCCATAAAATTAGGACTGGAGAAATTTGTTGAGTAAGGAAGTATATTGCTTTCAAACTCACTAATAAGTCTTTCGAGATCCGTTGATTCTTCTGGGAATTGTTCGCTAACAATTGATGAGATCTCAGAATCGTCGGCATAATTAATAACCTTTTCTCTATTTTTATATTCCACGCCCATTTTCAAAGATTCTTCTAATAAGTTGAGATTACTATGGTTTTTATCATTAACAAAGTATTTATTATGCATATTTTAAAACCCCTTAAATATCAATTGTAAATGTATCAAAAGCAATTTTATAATTTTGTCCACTGAATTCATTTTCTATTTTCTTACAATCTTCAAATGATAAATTTTCAAACTCTTCGATATGAGTGAAATATGTGACATTAGCATTTATTTGATTGGCTAGTTCAATTGAATCTTCAAAACTAGCCTCGTTCCTTTCGAATATCAAACCTTCAGGGTAATTCAATTCACCAGTTGTAAAGTGTCTTTCTGTATGGCCAAAGGGCAAAATCGCTATATCAATATCCTTAAAATTAGTTGAAGATGGCCACCAGCCAAATGATTCATCAGGTATTATTAGGATTTTATTTTTATTTGTTCTTAGAATAAATCCGTAAGCGAAATCATTGCTTAGAGGAAAAGCTGTTACTTCGCAACCGTCAAATTTTACTGACTCATTATTAGATAGAACTTCAAGTGAGATATCCCCCTTTTCTTGCATGTGATTTAAGTGATCCCAAAAACCTAATCTCATTTTCGCATCACTTGCAACATTCTCAGGTAAAATAACCCTAGTATTTTTTCCGTCTGATAGAAATTCAGAATTAAACACTTCGAAAATTCTTCGTCCCATAGTATGGTCTGGGTGCCAATGAGAATAAAAACAAGCATTAACACAAGAAATGCTTGCTCTATTCAGTTGATAAAATATATCTTCAGAGGTATCGAACAATACATTTGGGCCGTGTATAAATATTCCGGGTCCAGTTCTCATAAAAGGACCTTTTTTCATACGAGCTTCTAAACTTGCTTTAGAATTACTTCCAGGTCTAGGAGTGCGGAAAGCACCTGCAGTTCCCAAAAATTCCATATACATTTTTTATCTCCTTTCTAAGTTTTCGGTAATTTCGATAATTTCAGATTTTTTCCTACGATACCATATATTTACTAATGAAACAAGACTTTATACTTAATATGATTCCAAATAAAGAAATTTGTTGATTAAAACACTATTATTGTGTAAAAATGTAATTCATGTGATTTCAGTAAGAATCATACATAAAATTTGAGAGGATGTTTATATGAGAAAGCCAATGAGAAATGAATTTCTAATTGTAAGTGGGAATTCAGTAACATTCTTAGGAGATATTATTTTCACATTTGCATTAAATTGGTGGGTCATTGATGTAACTAACGATCCAAAGATTTTGGGGTTAATAATGGGATTGAGTGTAATACCGTCACTTTTTTTCAATCTATTTGGCGGCGTTATAGCTGATAGATTTAATAAGAAATTGATAATTTTCTTAACTGACATAATTAGTGGGATAACTTGCGTTACATTCAGTTTTATAATTATTGATTCAGAGGTTAATATACCCTTAGTTATTACAATGAATGTAATTTTGAGCATTACACATTCCATTTTCTCACCAACAGTAAGGTCTATTTTACCTAGGATAACAAAAAAAGATAGGCTCAAAACTGTAAACTCTGTTTTAAATACTATAACTGAAACTATAAAAATTACTGGTCCTATGCTAGCAGGTGCATTATTTGCTTTATCTTTTATTAGTATTAATGAGATTCTGCTAATAAATGGTGTATCTTTTATTGTTTCCGCACTTTTTGAATTGCTCATCCAATATTCTTCTAATAATGAGAAAGCTAAATTGAATATGAAGTCTGTTATTAATGACTTTAAAGAAGGATTTATTCACTCAAAAAGTAAACCTGTTCTATTTAGATTGTTAATTACAATCTCACTAGTTAATTTTTTCATAGCAGGTTACAATATTCTTTTGCCCTCATACGTAAACGAATATATAGACAGAACTGGCGCATATAGCATATTACTCTCAGCGGAAGCAATTGGAGGAGTACTAGGAGCTCTAATACTAAGCTTATCTAAGAATAAGACAATTACTTTGTCTAATTTAAAGGTAGAACTCACTCTATGTGGCATATTCTTTTTACCTTTTTTCATAATTAACACATATACTTTCACACTTATCGCTACCTTTATTTTTGGCTTCTTTTTAGTAAGATTCAATACATTATTTTTCACTTTCATACAAACTGAAGTAGACCAAAATTACTTAGGAAGAATTTTCTCAATTATCTTCACCTCTGCATCTTTGTTTATGCCTCTTGGAAGCTTTTTATTTGGATATATAATAGATATAATGAACAACTACACTTTCACTTTAATTGGTTTAGGTATCGTTTTAACCAATATTTTAATGAAGAGTAAAGATGAAGGTAGTCAGGAAAACAAGGAATTCAATGCAGTTTAAAATTCCTTTTTATCTCTTAATAAAGGATAAAAAAACTTATGATAGTCTAAGAAAGCTAATTTAAAGCCATCCAAGTTATGTATTGTAAATATCCTTGGACAATTCCATATTCCATAAGGATATTAATAATAACAGAAGTCCGTAATAGGCGATTATATTTACTGCCTATTACGGACTTCTCCATTTATTTTAGAAATTTATATTTACAAAATCGCAAATAAAAAAATAACTGAATCTAATCAGTAGAAAAATATGTATTGTCAAAATCAGTTTGAAATTCCTATATTAAATTGAAGCATAAGCTTATCCATACGACTCTAATCAAGATATTGTTTAGCTTCAGATCTTATTGGACAAAAATACGCCTGATTTTAGGTAATAATCGAGTTTGTCTACGTCCCTCATTATAGCTTATGATTAAACATAAGAAAGGGGAATTTTTTATGCCAAAAAGGAGATTTTCAGCTGAAGAAAAAGCTCAAATTGTTATTAGAGGGCTGGGTAATGAAATTTCTGTAAAAGAATTATGTCAGGAAGTCGGCATTCAGCCGAAAAGTTATTATGAGTGGAAACAAATCTTTATGAAACACGGAATGGAGGGCTTCAACTCAAAAAGGAATCAAAAAGATACTGAGAAAGAGGAAATGAAAAAAGAAGTAGACCGTTTAAAAGAGCTGGTAGCTGACTTATCTTTAGAGAATCATGTAATCATGTTTAAAAAAAAAACGACATTTAAAGCCCTATCTTGATGCAGGAACATACACAAAACTACCTGCGGAAGAAAAACTAGCCATCATCAAATTTTTGGACGTTATACCCAAAAAGTCGGTATCTTGGGCACTTAAGCAATTAAATCTTAGTAAGAGTACCTACTATGAATGGAAAAAGAATTATCGAAATCAAGGTTTTATTGGACTAATGGACAAGCCCCCAATCCCACATATACACCCAGACCAACTCCTTCAAGAGGAGGTAGAGAAAATCTTGGAAATAGGGAAACGGCTGGATCTAAATGGCTATCGTACAGTGACTTATGAGCTAGAAAAGGAAGGAGTTTATATATCTGAATCAAGTGCTTATCGATACATGAGAAAGCATGGCTTAATCATTCCTAAAGGGGAACCAAAACGAGAACCTGCAGGAGATGAGTGGAGACACAAGCCAACCAGACCTAACGAAAATTGGCATACGGATATCACCTATATTTGGATTAGTGGCTATGGTTTCTATTATCTCTTCACCTATTTAGATGGATTTTCAAGATATGTAATTCACTCTGAATTGAGAATGTCTATGACAGTGGAGGATACCATTGATACCCTTAAACACGCGTTACAAAAGGCGAGTTTGCCAGAAGACCATCAGCTTAAATTGGTAACCGATAATGGTAGTCAGTATCGTTCAAATCGGTTTAAAAGGTACTTGGAGAAACAACATATTTATCAAATACGTACAGCTTATAAACATCCTGAGACAAACGGCAAAATAGAACGCTAGCATCGCACATTAAAGGAACAAAAAATTAGTCTTGCGGGATACACCAGTCCACAAGACGCAAAAAAGAATATATACCAATTTGTAGACGATTATAACACATACCGTCCTCATCAAGCTATAGGATATGTCACACCAGAACAAAAACACACGGGAAAGGATGAAGAGGTGATAGCAAATCGGGAGAAAGGAAGGATAGCAGCAAGACATAAACGAAGAAACCTCAATCATGGAGTGGCATAAGCAAATCAAACAAACGACGCACGGGATTGACGTGGAGAGGCGGGGATGATAGCCTGTCTCGGCATGCCAGCACTATTTTTAAATAAGCTGGCTTCCTGGCATAGAGATCATGCCCGCAGAGGCTCCGGGTCAATCCCTCTAAAGGGAAAAGAAAAACAATATTCAAAGAGCAAAAAATCGAAAAAATAAACTAGGGGTTTGTAGACGCTCTATAAATCACTGAATATTTAGATATATCTAGATTCAAGTGTTACCGAAAAATGGAGCATTTTGTCCAAATTCAAAGGAAGCAGTACATAAGATAGTCAATAATTATATGAAACCCTTGAATGACATCGTTTCAGGTTATTTACAGATAAATAATATTAAAAGTATGAATGGGTTTGAAAAGATAACTAGAAGAGTACTCTCATTAGTTAAAAGGAGAGATTTTAGGTCTTCTTAATTCTTTTAAAAAACTCTAATATATTTCAATTTATTTTCATCTCGTGTCTTCGATATAGGGGTGCGATTCTCCGATAATTTCATAGTACATGTATTACAGAACGCACTTTGAATCAAATGCCAAACAGGAGGTGATATGATGATTGGTGCTGTTTTATGGGGGGAAGATGAAGCTAAAAGTTGGTTTATTGAACCAATGAAGTTAAAGAATACAGCAGAATACCTAGGGGTATCCCAATATAAACTCCGTAAATGGGTGAAGGAAAATAAAATTCCTTACAGCAGAATTAATAATAAGTATTTGTTTCACAAGACAATTATAGATGCGTGGAAAAACGGAAAATTTCCAAATGGTGAAGTAAAGATAGTACTTGATAATGAAATAATTGATATTCAACATGAGGAAGCGCTTAGAGAACATTATAAGCGATATCCAGAATTGCTTGAGAAAAAAGAAATCGAAGATAGGATTAGTAAACCTATAGCTTATTCCAATATTGAATATAAAATCAAGCATGAAGGGGTATACCTGACTGTTGGCGATAAAAACAGTGTAGAGGTTACTGTTTGTTTATCCCATACTTCCATCAATGAATTATGTAATGATCTAAAGAGATTTCGCTTAAATAAATAGCATACTGTAAAAGAATGCTATTAGATAACAGGATAAAACAGAGGTTTCCAATAAGTTCAGTAACTCAATGGAAACCTCCTGAAATCTCAACAACTAGTATCGGTCACTTTTCCGGACACTAAAATTAGTTAGAACGGTTATGAACGTTGATATAACAAGGTTTTATAACCTATATTACATCATGCCGCCCATTCCGCCCATGCCACTCATGTCAGGTGCACCGCCGCCGCCATCGCTGTCGTCAGGATGGTCAGCTACAACAGCTTCTGTGGTGAGGAACATAGCTGAAACGGAAGCTGCGTTTTGCAGGGCTGAACGTGTCACTTTTGTTGGATCGACGACGCCTGCATCAACCATATTGACCCACTCGCCATTAGCAGCGTTAAAGCCAATACCAACTTCTTCACCTTTTAGATGTTCGACAACAATGGAGCCTTCAAGGCCGGCATTGTAAGCAATCTGGCGGATTGGTTCTTCCAGCGCACGGAGTACAATGCTGGCACCGGTTGCTTCATCTCCAGTCAGGTTAAGCTCGCCAATTTTGGCAAGAACGTTTACAAGGGCCGTTCCGCCGCCGGAAACAATGCCTTCTTCAACAGCTGCACGTGTTGAGTTCAAGGCGTCTTCAATACGCAGTTTACGTTCTTTCATTTCGGTCTCGGTTGCGGCACCTACTTTAACAACGGCGACGCCACCAGCCATTTTTGCAAGACGTTCCTGCAGTTTCTCTTTATCAAAGTCAGACGTTGATTCTTCTGCTTGAGCGCGGAGCTGAGATACGCGCTGTGATATAGTCTGCGGGTCACCGGCGCCTTCAACGATCGTTGTATTATCTTTTGTCACAACAATCTTATTAGCGCGGCCGAGCTGATCCATGGTAGCATTCTTCAGATCAAGACCCAGATCTTCGGTGATGACTTGCGCACCCGTCATGGTTGCGATATCCTCCAGCATAGCCTTACGACGGTCGCCAAAGCCTGGTGCTTTAACAGCAACAGCGTTGAATGTGCCGCGTACTTTGTTCACAACAAGCGTTGCGAGTGCTTCACCTTCGACTTCATCGGCAATAATAAGAATTGGTTTGTTTTCCTGAACAACTTGTTCAAGCAATGGCAATACTTCTTGCATGTTGCCGATCTTCTTGTCTGTAATCAGAATATATGGATCGTCCAGCACAGCTTCCATCTTGTCCTGATCCGATACCATGTATGGTGATGAATAACCACGGTCGAATTGCATACCTTCAACAACTTCAAGTTCCGTGTTGAAGCCGCTTGATTCTTCAATCGTGATAACACCATCATTGCCGACGCGTTCCATCGCTTCAGCAATCAGCTGGCCAACTTCATCATCGTCAGAGGAGATGGCTGCAACCTGAGCAATGGACTCTTTTCCTTCAACCGGCTTGGAAATGGTCTTCAATTCACTCGTAGCTACTTCTACAGCTTGTTCGATACCGCGGCGGATTCCTACCGGATTAGCACCGGAAGCAACGTTTTTCAGACCTTCACGGATCATAGCCTGTGACAGAATGGTTGCTGTTGTCGTACCGTCACCAGCGACTTCGTTTGTTTTCGAAGCAACTTCTGACACGAGCTGAGCGCCCATGTTTTCAAAGTTATCTTCCAGTTCGATTTCTTTAGCAATCGTCACACCATCATTTGTAATGAGTGGTGAGCCGACACTCTTGTCCAATACAACGTTACGGCCTTTTGGCCCCAATGTTACTTTAACGGAGTCAGCAAGTGTGTTGATACCACGCATCATGGACTGACGTGCTTCTTCACTGAATTTAAGTTCTTTTGCCATTCTAAACGCCTCCTTAGAGAAATCTTATATAGCCTGACATCATTTCAGTGCTGCCGATTAATCGATGACAGCCAGAATGTCGTTTTGACGCATAATTAAGTATTCATGACCGTCGTAGCTGATCTCTGTTCCGGCAAATTTGGAGAAGATGATATGGTCGCCTTCTTTGACGTCCAGCGCAACTTGTTCACCGCTGTCCATAACACGTCCGGAACCGACGGCTGCAACCTTGCCTTCCTGCGGTTTTTCTTTAGCGGAATCTGGAAGCACAATGCCACTTTCTGTTGTTTCGCTTTGTTCCACAAGTTCGATGACAACACGATCCTCTAATGGTTTAATCATGCCGACAACCTCCTTCATTCCTTTTCACTTGTATTTAGGAACTTCTTATTAGCACTCTGATGCAACGAGTGCTAATTCCAATTATTATAATAAATAATTTTCCTGTAAAATGCAAGCATTTGCCTCAGTCTTGCTTTAACGCTTAACCGTGAATCGAATCGATTATAATACAGGCCTTATGTATGCTAAACTGTAGACGTATTCTGTTTGTGTAAATTGATTTTTATACCATTTTTTGCTTAAATACGTTATGACAAGCATACACTATAGCAACTAGAACTAAAGGAGTCGCTAATTTTGCCTAAACGTTACTGGTACGTCATTTTAACATACGTCATCATGCAAGCTTCCGCATTTGTGTTTGCACCATTGTTGTATATTCTGACACCGCTCGGCCAGGTCGACGCCAGCATTTACTGGAGCATTTTCAGCTTTCTTGCAGCGCTTGTCTTAGTCTTATGGCTCATGCGACCAGATATAAAAGCACCCGCACACCCGCAGGCCTCACCGGTCTGGGAGGTTATACTCTGGGGGATTGCCGGACTATGCATGGCTTATTTCGCGAATACAATTGCGTCCGTTATTGAAACCACTGTGTTCGGCATCAATCCTTCTTCACAGAATACGCAGCAAATCATGGAAATTACCCGGACAGTACCGCTGTTCGCGGTGATTACGGCGCTTGTAGCACCAATACTGGAAGAGATCATCTTCCGCAAAATCATTTTCGGCGGGCTGTACAAACGCATGAATTTCTTTTTCGCCGCTGCCCTGTCTGCTTTGATTTTTGGCCTGATCCATGGTGAACCGGAACATATTCTCGTTTATGCATCAATGGGCTTTGTCTTTGCGTTTCTATATGTCCAGACAAAACGGATTATTGTGCCGATCATCGTCCACATGGCGCTGAATACACTGTCCGTGATTGTGCAATTATCACTTGACCCGGAAGACCTGGAAAAAATGATGCAGGAATTAGATCACATCCAAACAATTCTGATAGGGGGCTGACACTTTATGAAAATATCGCCGAAAGCAATGGGTGTCGTCTACTGTCTGCTCGGTGTTTTGTTCACCTATATTGCTATCCAGAGTGCCGATGAAACGATGTGGAATGTCTTCACCATTCTGCTGGCGTTTTTTGCAACCCTTGATTTCGGCATCGGCATACGCATGTTTATTATCAATCATAAGATTAAACAGCAAAAGAAAAAGAAGTAGTGATCAGATGCACTGCTTCTTTTTTTTAGGCCGTTTCCTGAAAACGCACCCAAACGTACGGTCCATGCATTTCACGATGTCATTGGATAATGCTTTAAGAAGTACACAAGTGACTGCAGTTCCACCGCCAGATCAATATGATGCACCCTGATCCCTGCAGGCACCGTAATCCGTGCCGGTGTAAAATTAAGAATGCCGGATATACCAAAGCCAGCCAGCCGGTCCGTGATAGTCTGGGCCGCCTTAGCTGGAACAGTCAAAATCGCAACCGACACATCGGCCAGTCTAGCTTCCAGCTCATCAATATGATAGACCGGCACGCCGCCAATATCGGAACCAGCCTTATTCGGGTCAGCATCAAACGCCAACACAATTTTGGTATTATTGTTTCTCAGGAAATTGTAATGCAAAAAGGCAGTCCCCAGATTGCCGACTCCTATCAGGGCGACTTCAGTCAGCTCATCCTGATCCAGTGTTTTCCGGAAAAATCCCAGCAGATACTCCACATTGTAGCCATACCCTTTTTTCCCTAAAGCTCCGAAATAGGAAAAATCACGCCTGATCGTCGCCGAGTCCACCTTAAGGACATCGCTCAATTCTTTTGAGGAAATACGTCCTTTTCCCTGATGATGCAAATTATTTAAAAACCGGTAGTATAACGGCAGCCGTTTAGCAGTCGCCTGTGGTATCTGATTCTGCTCCAATGTCAATCCTCCCTGTCTCATCAATGCTCGTCTCATTTGACACCCGCATCCGGTCTTCTCTGATCGGTATCTGTAACAGTCATGCCGTATCTTATTCTAACAGAAATTGCTTCATAAGTCGTGATCCCTTTCACACGATGATTGCCCTTTCAGATCGTCATGCGATACACTGGGGAGTGACGTTCAGATTCACCGCACCGACATGTTCAGCAGCCGCTCGTACCTGCTGATGCTAAGACGTCCGATAAATGAGGTGAAAACATATGATACTGATGCAATTAAACAATATAACCAAATCATTTGGCGCTGACGATATATTAAGCGATATTAAACTGGAAATTAAAGAGAGTGACAGAATTGCCATTGTCGGCCGGAATGGTTCGGGCAAATCGACCCTGCTGAAAATTATGGCCGGCGATCTTTCCTATGATGCAGGTGATATATTCAAACCGAAAGATCTGACCATGGGCTATTTGAGTCAGCACACGAGTCTGGAATCTGATAAATCGATCTGGGAGGAGATGCTGACTGTCTTTGATCACCTGCTGAAACAGCAGCAGGAACTTCGCAGAATGGAAGAAAAGATGACCCAGACAGCATCATTATCCAATGCTGACTATGACGAGCTCCTTGCCGATTACGACAAGAAACAGCAGGCATTCGATGCAGCTGGCGGTTATCATTATGAGACGGATATTAAAGCGATTCTGACAGGGCTGAATTTTGGGGGATTCGATTATGACACTCCTATAAATTCGCTGAGCGGCGGACAGAAAACCCGGCTTGCCCTGGGAAAACTGCTGCTGAAAAAACCTGATCTGCTCATTCTGGACGAGCCGACCAACCACCTTGATATTGATACGATGGGCTGGCTGGAAAACTATTTAAGCAGCTATCCGGGCGCTATTGCGATTGTGTCACACGACCGGTATTTTCTCGATAAAACAGTCTCAACCGTTTACGAAATAGCACGCCATCATTCCAAAAAATACAACGGCAATTACAGCTATTACTTAAAACAGCGGGCTCTGGATTATGAGCAGGAAATGCAGGCTTACGAGAAACAACAAGCTGAAATGCGGGAGATGGAAGATTTTATAAAGCGCAACATCGCCCGGGCATCGACATCCAAACGGGCACAGGGCCGGCGCAAACAGCTGGAGAAAATGGAAAAGCTGGATAAACCACAAGGCGATGAGAAATCAGCGTCATTTACCTTTCAGATTAACCGTCAGAGTGGCGGGGACGTGCTGAATGCTGAGGAACTCGCCTTTCAATACGATCCAAGCAACCCGTTATTCAGCCATGTGACATTCCACGCCAATCGCGGTGAACGCCTGGCGCTGGTCGGTCCGAATGGTGTCGGGAAAACAACGCTGCTGAAACTGATCACCGGTCATTTCAAACCCAACTCAGGAACGCTTGATATTGGCACGAATGTCGACATCGGCTATTATGATCAGGAACAGCAGTCACTCTCGTCGAATAAAACTGTCCTGGATGAATTATGGGACGAGCACCCTGATGTTGATGAAAAAGATATCCGCACAGTCCTGGGCAATTTCCTGTTCTCAGGTGATGACGTCTTTAAACCTGTTCACTCACTGAGCGGCGGGCAAAAGGCACGCTTGTCACTCGCCCGGCTGATGATGCAAAAGGCAAATCTGCTTGTGCTGGACGAGCCGACCAACCATCTGGACATTGATTCGAAAGAGGTACTGGAAGCGGCTCTCCAGGAGTACCCAGGTACGATCCTGTTCGTTTCCCACGACCGCTATTTCATCAATAAACTGGCTGATAAAGTGGTTGAAATGCAGCGGGAAGGGTCGACTACCTATCTCGGTGATTATGATTATTATGTTGCCAAGCAGCAGGAAGAAACTGAGATTCGAAAGCTGCAGGAAGCAACCGAAAATGCCAGCAATGATGACCAGCGCAAAACAAAATTTCGGGAAGATAAACAGCAGCAGCGTGAAGAACGCCGCAGAGAGCGGCAAATTCAGGAGCTTGAGAATGCTATCGAACAGCTGGAAAGTGATTTGGCCGAACTGGAGGAACAAATGGCGCAGCCCGATGTGTATGAGGATCCGGATAAATCACAAGAGCTGCTGGGTAAAAGACAAGATCTAAACGCAGAAATTGAGCGATTAATGAACGAATGGACCGACTTACAGGAATGAATTATGACCTAAAGCTTTAATAAATAATTCGCGTAATAAGGCCGCTCCGGAGATAGACGTCGCTTTCCGCGGGCGGCTTGTGAATTAATGTCCCACATGCAGATCAGTGATTAGATTATTCACCTCATCCACAAAATGATGCACATATGCACAACCTTCACACCGTATTAAAAGACACTTATACACACTATCCACAAATTAATCCCCGGTTATGCACATATAAACATCCACAAACTCAAAACCAGCATAGACGTGATTATAAAAAAGATCCACAGGCCAGTGGATAACCCTGTGGATATTAGTTTAACATCAAAGCGGGGTTCGCGTTCATATCCCAGCCGGAACGCTTGCCCTGCTGATAATTAACAAATCCGGCCGCAGCAATCATCGCTGCATTGTCCGTGCAAAGCTTCAAAGGCGGGATCAGCAAAGGAATCCCAGAATTAGAAAATTGATTCTGCAGGGACTGGCGCAATCCCTGATTGGCCGACACGCCACCGGCAACCAGCACTTGTTTCACGTTATACGCTTGGGCCGCTTTCCACGTCTTGGTGGTCAGCACATCCACAACGCTTGCTTGAAAACTGGCCGCAATATCAGCATGCTTTAAAGTCTCGCCGCGCTGCGTGGCATTATGGATCGTATTGATCACAGATGACTTCACACCACTGAAACTAAAATCAAGGCTGCCATCCTTCAGCCATGCGCGGGGAAAATCGATTGATACGCACCCTTCAGCCGCAAGCCGGTCAATCTGCGGCCCGCCGGGATAAGGCAAATTAAGCATTCGAGCCACTTTATCATAGGCCTCGCCGGCAGCATCATCACGCGTCTCGCCGATTAATTCATACGAACCGTGCTCATGCATCAGGACGAGTTCCGTATGACCGCCGGAGACAATCAGCGCAAGCAATGGAAAGGCAAATTCCTGCTCAAACCGATTGGCATAAATGTGACCCGCAATATGATGAACACCGATTAAAGGCTTCTGCTTGGCAAAAGCTAACGCCTTCGCTGCATTGACGCCGACCAGCAAGGCCCCGACAAGGCCCGGTCCTTCCGTTACAGCAATCGCATCAATCTGTTCCCAGGTCATACCTGCTTCGTTAAAGGCCTCTTCCAGAACAAGCGTGATTTGCTCCACATGATGACGGGAGGCAATTTCCGGAACAACGCCGCCGAATCGCTTATGGCTGTCAATTTGCGAGGCAACGGCGTTAGATACAATCTCCCGGCCATTTTTCACAATCGCTGCTGCCGTTTCATCACAACTTGTTTCAATACCTAATATATACGTATCATTCGTCATATAAATTCACCCACATCACCATCGCATCTTCCTGATTATCGGTGTAGTAATTTTTCCGGATGCCGCCTGGGACAAGCCCGAATTTCCGGTACATTTTCTGCGCGACAATATTGGATACACGCACCTCCAGCGACAGGCGTTTTGCCCCCATTCTGTACGCATCGTGCATCACATACGAAAACAATGTCTCGCCGAGTTTCTGACCACGGAATGCTGGAATCACCGTGATATTGGTAATCTGCGCATCATCAATCACCTGCCACATCCCCGCATAGCCGATTAGCTGCTCACCGGCGAACATCACATAATAATAGGCATAGGCATTATGCGTGAGTTCGTGTTCGAAAATATCCCGGGGCCACGGTGCCACAAACGCTTGTGCTTCGACTTCCATAACGCCATTAATATCTGCGTGCTGCATCTTGCGAATAGTTAAATCAGTCATATGTCGCTTGTTCCTTTTCCAGCCATTTTGCCTCAGCCTCAGCCAGCCGCAAATAATTCGGCGTCAGCATATGCAGGTTGTCCGGCTCCTTATACGAACCAGCCAAGGCTAAGTGGGACGGGTTGGCCATATGAAATGGCCCGTCCGGAATAACCGCTTGATCACCCAGATACGTCTGGATCAGCTCCTGATGCTTGTCCATATCCGGACTTAAAAACAAAATCGTCCGTCTGGTAGCAGCCAGACGCTGGAGCCAGTCTTCCATCAGTACATTTTGCTCAGCAGCCGCCAGTGCCAGACCGTTCGTTTGCGACTGATACAGACCGGTATAAACAAGACCGCGCCGGGCATCAAAAAATGGACAGATTGAAGCGTTAAAAAAGCGTCCCTGCCAGGCAAGTGCTTCCAGACTGGACACGCCTGTAACCGGGATTCCCAATGCCCAAGCCATCGATTTAGCCGTTGTCAGACCGATCCGTACGCCTGTGTACGAACCAGGGCCCTTAGCGACAATGATTTTATCGAGATCCTGCGGCGTCATATTAACCTCTTGCAGCAGCTGATTGATCGCCGGCATCAGCCGCACTGAATGATTTTTTCTAAGATTGGTCGTGACCTCACCAATTAATTGACCGTCACGCAATAACGCAATGCCTAATAGCTGGTTGGATGTATCCATTGCTAAGATATTCATGTCAGAGACTCCTTCATCAACCGATCACATCGGCAGCAACCGATTCAAAATGTGCACCCCGCGGGAACAGTTTTAGCAAGCGGGTGTAATCATCAACATAGTCGATGCTGACTGTTAAGTATTCAGACGGGAGATAATCCTGGATAAAATGAGCCCATTCCACGACACAAATCCCGTCTCCATGAAAATATTCCTCAAAACCTATATCTTCATCAGAATCTTCCAGCCGGTAAACGTCCATATGGTACAGAGGCAGTTCACCAGAATATTCTTTGATAATCGTAAAGGTGGGACTATTGACGATGCGCGTCACGCCCAGCCCGCTGGCCAGCCCCTTGGCAAAGGCAGTCTTGCCAGCACCGAGGTCACCTTCTAAGGTGAGCACATCCCCCGGTTTAAGCAATTCCGCCAGCTGCTGGGCAAATTGAGCTGTCTCATCTTCAGACCGCGTTCGAATGCTGTATTCAGTCATCATGTTTCACCTATTTCAGATGGGTATACCCTTGTTTATTTAAACGTGTACGCGATTGCTCCTGATTCTCCAGAAAAACGCTGGACGCCTGTCTTCCACTGCTTTCAACATAACCAATCATGGTAACCGGCGTCCCAGTTTTATAAGCGGCCTCTTGCAGTGCGCCCCAATCATCTTGTGGCAGGGTGCCCAGCAATTCAAAATCTTCACCGCCATACAGTTTCCACTGCTGCTGGGCCTCTGAGAATTGCTCGAAACCTGCACTGACAGGAATAGCCTCATCATAAAGGGTCATCGTTACGCCAGAGGCTTCAGCAATCTCGTTGGCTTCACTCGCGATACCATCGCTTATATCGTTCAGCGTTACTCTTCGCAAGCCTTCCAGTTCGCATGAAAAATTGGCTCTTACAGCAGGCATCCGGTGTCTGTGAATGAAGTACGTTTGATCCCGGTAGTCACCCGGATGGGTCAGCATATGCAAACCTGCAGCCGAATCACCCAAATGGCCTGTCACGAATACCGCATCTCCCGGTTTTGCAGTATGGCGGTATCTGACCTTCTCTCTGCTGGCATAACCAAAGACGGTGACGGACACTGTCAGCTCCGATCCAGCTGTCGTATCCCCACCAATGACATCCATTTGATAAGCCGATCCCACTTCAGCCATCCCGTTATATAATGCACTCAAGTCCGACTCGCTCCACGTTGACGGGACAACAATGGAAACGAGATAAAACGCGGGTCTGGCCCCCATGGCACTCAAATCACTTATATTCGCAGCAAGTGAACGATAACCAATATGGAACGGGCGCATCGTTGATCTGGTAAAATGGATATCTTCCACAAATGTATCAACAGCTGTCACAATATCCTGGGCAGGCTGACGAAAAACGGCTGCATCATCACCAATCCCACGTATAATCGAGGACTGTCGGTAAGTTTTTTGTTTGATTAAATCAATTAACGAAAATTCATCCATGCACCATCACCATTTTCATCATAACTATACCTATCATAGCAAATATTACAGCAAAACAGAAATATATAGAGCAATTCGAGATCACGTTATGATAAGCCTTCTATAAATAGAATAGACCGCTTCCCGATAGAAGGAAACGGTCTCTCACTTACGAGTGTCCAGCATTTAAGCCAACACTATTAATTTAGTAAAGCGGTCCGGACGGGACTCGAACCCGCGACCTCCTGCGTGACAGGCAGGCGTTCTAACCAGCTGAACTACCAGACCAAAGGGAGATTGACACTATCTTTAGAAAAAATCAATTTTAAACAGCATCAATCAAAATATGATTGATTGCGGGGGCAAGATTTGAACTTGCGACCTTCGGGTTATGAGCCCGACGAGCTTCCAGACTGCTCCACCCCGCGATATAAAAGAAGTTGCATAACTAAGACACAAAAACTATTATAAACATTTTTAACTCAAAATGCAAGAGGTTTTTTAACCTTTGCACCCTGAAAACTAAATAAGAGAACCATCAAGCTGCATCCTGTTAGTTAAGTCCTCGATCGATTAGTATCCGTCAGCTTCACGTGTCGCCACGCTTCCACCCCGGACCTATCAACCTCATCGTCTTTAAGGGATCTTACTCACTGAACGTGATGGGAAGTTTCATCTTGAGGGGGGCTTCATGCTTAGATGCTTTCAGCACTTATCCTGACCACACGTAGCTACCCAGCCGTGCTCCTGGCGGAACAACT
>NZ_JBHTGR010000002.1:0-133374 GCF_042666895.1 Lentibacillus kimchii | reverse complement strand
CGGTGAGAGGTGTTATCCGGTTTTAGCTCGCGTTTCCACGAGTTATCCCGGTCTTACAGGCAGGTTGCCCACGTGATACTCACCCGTCCGCCGCTCGTTCCACAAGCATCACCCCCGAAGGGGATCTGCTTGCTTCCCGCGCTCGACTTGCATGTATTAGGCACGCCGCCAGCGTTCGTCCTGAGCCAAGATCAAACTCTCCAATAAATAAGAGAGATGCAAACGACTGACACCGATCAATCGTTTTATCTCAGCGTTCATAATGTCTCAAAAAGCTTCATCCAATCATATGAAGACATATGACCGGGAGCCTCTTACCTGACATCTGTTTCAGGCTGGTTGTTTTGTTCAGTTTTCAAGGAGCAAATCGGATGCCGCCTCTCAAAAGCGACTTAATTAATATAACATCCTTTAACTCTAACGTCAATAGATGATTTTAATTATTTCTTGTGCTTTTTCTTTCCTGAAAGCGACAATGTATAATTTAACATGATTGCCTTATTTAATCAAGAGACAATTTTAATTTTTTGTCGCGGCTGAATAATCAATTTCAGAAATAGCTTTGCGACGTTTGCTAATGTATCACGCATAAAATTGAGAGTCAACAAGTGATTAATAAAATTATATTTGTCCTTCTAAGTATCCCTCGAATCCTTGCACAGCAACCAGGCCTGAAAACCGACGGACCACTTGTTTCATTTAAATATACCGCATACAGCCCTGCCAGTGATACCATTTTAAATAATGATAACTCACCGGTCTTCCAGCTGTCTCTCCCATAAACACTGCCTTTTCCCCACCGGTCTATATTTCACAATATGCTTTTGATTGATAACAGCATCCTATATGCTTCACTTATGACTAATGTATGAAATCCTTTTCCCTAAACTGAAAATCCTGTAAAATATGCTATACTGGATACAGAAAAGACAAGGAGGGCTACCATACCATGGCCGATAAGCTGGTCTATAGCAGTAAAATAAATAAGATCCGCACATTCGCGCTGAGCCTAATTTTCGTTGGGTTTGTTATTATGTACGGTGGTTTATTTGCCAGAAATATTGATTGGCTGATGCTGACATTATTCATACTCGGAATGATATCAATCCTTTTAAGCTGCGCCGTTTACCTTTGGATTGGCTTGCTGTCGACAAGAGCTGTTCCAATTGTATGCCCAAACTGCGAAAAACCGACAAAAATGCTCGGAAAAGTTGATGGCTGCATGCATTGTAAACAGCCGCTGACGCTGGACAAAGATCTTGAAGGCCTTGAATTTGATGAGCGTTATAACAAGAAACGTTACCGTGCTCAAGTAAAAAACGACATAAAAAATGAATAAATAAGCGATGCCGGCTGCTATATTCACAGCCGGCATCGCTTATGCTTATTGATGCTGCAGACGTTTCGACGAATCATCAGACTGCTATGCCTGATCGCCAGCGTCAATAAACCATCAAAACAGCCGTTGTTCTACTGCTTCTGTACTGCTGCTTCCTGGCATGCCTGACACATGCCGTAAATTTCCATCCGATGATGGCTGACTTTAAACCCTGTCACCTGCTCAGCCAATGATTCAACTTCATCCAGTACTGGATAGTGAAAATCTTCAATCTTACCGCATTCTTCACAGATAATGTGGTAATGTTCACTTGATTTATAATCAAAGCGGCTTGATGAGTCACCATAGGTCAACTCCCGAACAAGGACGATTTGGCGTAAAACACGTAAATTATTATAAACTGTTGCAACACTCATATTAGGAAATTTTCCTTCAAGTGCTTTATAAATATCGTCGGCTGTCGGGTGGATCTCAGAGTCAACCAGATATTCAAGAACCGCATGACGTTGTGGTGTTATACGTACGCCGGAATCCTTTAGTGTATCAATAGCCTTCTGCAATTCCTGATTTTCTGACACCGTCATGCACCCCACTTTCAATACTTGATTAATTTTAGTCAAGTTATCATATTATAATTCCTACAATTAAGTGTAATTGCTGATGCTGGCCTCTGTCAATACACGTATATTGCCGGCTGGACTAAATTATTAATCAAATTGCAAAAAAGTTAAATGTCAGCTTTGAGCGGACGTTCTTCCCCGCCAAGCTGCTTATTAACATACCGGGCAGCCACAAATAAGAAATCTGACAGCCGGTTCAAATAGGACGTAACAAGCGGATTAACAGCTTCATACTCATTGAGCCCTGCAACTGTCCGTTCCGCGCGTCGTGCCACCGTCCGCGCCATATGCAATGCACTGGATGCTGCCAGGCCTGATGGCAGGATGAAATTATGAAGCATTTCCAAATCCTGATCCCACGCATCCATCTGCGTTTCAAGCTCATCAATATGACCTTGTCGCAATTCCCAGGCAACTTCCTTATCACCTGGCGTAGCAAGTTCTGCCCCAACATGAAATAAAATGGTCTGCACACGGTGCATCTGTTCCAAAAACACAGCTTTCTCCGGCCAGTCCTGACCATCAAGATAGCTTAGTGCAAGTCCAATAACGGAATTAAGTTCATCACACGTCCCGTACGCCTCCACCCGTAAGTCGGTTTTCGGCACCCGTTTACCAGAGATCAGCGACGTTTCACCTTTATCTCCCTTGCGTGTATAAATGCGCATACTCAATACCCCCTGCTCAAATCAATCTGGTTCTCAAAACGAGACCCGCCATCTAAATAAATGGTGAGATTTTGTTCAAAAATAGCGAGACCTCGCGACAAATAATTGCCCGAAACACCGGATATATGCGGCGTTATTGTGATATTAGGCTCATCCCAAAACGGATGATCCGCCGGAAGCGGTTCTTCATTAAAGACATCAAGCACCGCATGCGCAATCGTTTCATTATGCACTGCCTGTAATATGGTGCTGTCCTGAACGACATCACCGCGCCCCATATTTAAAAACACAGCATGATCAGGTAATTGCTGAAAGTGCTCTTCAACAAAAAAATCCTGAGTCTCCGGTGTGCTCGGAAGCACCGAAACGACCGCATCCGCCTCAGGCAGCACGCGGTTTAGCTCATCCCAGGTGAGGCAACTGTCAAAGTTATCCAGCTTCCGGCCGCTCCGTGAAACACCGTACACCGTCATCCGAAAAGCTTTAGCCAGCCGGGCCACTTCCTGTCCAATGGCACCCGTCCCGGCAATGAGAAGCGTATCTCCATTCAATTCGTGCATTTTTAACGACGGATCCCATACCTTCTCTTCTTCATTTTTCATAAGCTGCTTCTCCTGACGATATACCTGCAGCAGCATCGATAGAGCATATTCGGCCATTGGATATTTATGAATGCCCCGCACATTGGTGACAAGGATCCCCTGCTCACGAATCGCCGCAAAAGGCATTTCTTCCATCCCTGCGGACAATACCATAATCCACTTCAGAGAAGCTGCCTGGCTGACCAAATCGGCAGTAAGATCATTCCCATATGTCACGAGAATTGTCGCTTGATCTATGTGTTGTCTCGCTTCATCCATCTGGCGGCAAAATGTAAATGTCATGTCTGGAAAGTGTTCACGCAATTTTAACTGATGTTTTTCGGATATATTGGCGGAAAAAAGAATGTTCATGCCCGTCTCTCCTTTTATTGAATTGTTAACGATTTCAATAAAACGTTTAATGAAGCTGTCCATTTTTTTATTTATCAGCTCCTGCAGCACGTCAAATACAAAAACAGCCCACCCGCAGATGGACTGTCGTTAAATCTTAACTGGCATTTTGCAAATAATCAAGAGCTTCCTCAACGTGACCATCCACATTCACGTTGCGGAATTCCTTTTGCAAATTGCCTTCTTTATCGATGATAAATGTTGAACGTTCGATGCCATTATTCCAGACGCCATAATCTTCAGCTGCTTTGTGATCCTCATCAGCCAGCAGCATAAAAGGCAGATCATGTTTATTCATGAATTCTTTATGACTGTCCACTGGGTCAGGACTCACACCCAGAATAACCGCGTCAAGATCGCTGAATTTCGCCTTATTATCACGGAAATCACACGCTTCATTTGTACAGCCTGGTGTCATATCTTTAGGATAGAAATAAAGAACGACGTACTGGCCTCTATAGTCGGACAGACTCACCTGCTCACCGTTCTGATTCTTCAACGTGAAATCTGGTGCTTGTTTGCCTGCTTCTGCACGCATTAAAATCCCTCCGTAACTAAAATTGGCATGTCCATAAAAAATCAATGGACCACACTATTTTCTAGTGCCACTATAGCACAGTTTACTTGCTTTCTCCATTGTTCTGATTGGTCTGGACAAGATTCAGGACAAAGGCGGCCGGCAGAATATAACCAATCAATGCTTGAATAACGGCAATAAACCGCCCAAAGCCAATCGGTGTAATATCACCATAACCAATCGTCATGAGGGTGACGCCGCTGAAATAAAACGAACGCATTAAAGAGTCTGTAATGCTTGTATCCTGAAGTTTAGCGTTATCCACCAGCAGCACATGATTCATGGACAACACAAAATAAACCAGGCCAAAGCCGAGAAGCACGATTAGATAAATGACTAAAAGGGTATAAAAAATCTCCGCAGAAAACCGTGTGTCTTTCCCGCGCTTCCGGATGTTGCCTCCGCGAATAAAGCTGACGAGGCTCA
The DNA here is from genome assembly GCF_042666895.1 of Lentibacillus kimchii. GTDB lineage: Bacteria > Bacillota > Bacilli > Bacillales > Amphibacillaceae > Lentibacillus > Lentibacillus kimchii. The sequence continues at coordinate 128,752 of NZ_JBHTGR010000002.1, read as the reverse complement.
TCACCATGATCACTGTAATACTAATGATAACTGCCCATGCAATGGCATTCATACTATCCCCCATTCTAATCTTAATCTATGCTTATCCACCTGCTGAATAGTCATTGATTTTCGAGTGCTTTCTAATCCGTTATACTGGAAAAGGTCATAGCCGCATGGATGGCTAACAACCACAGGAGGTATACAAATGGATTTCTCAACGTCACAAGCATTACATAAAGAAGCCCAGGAACGCATTGTCGGGGGAATTAACTCACCATCCCGCGCCTATAAAGGTGTTGGGGGCGGCTCCCCTGTTTATATGGAACAAGGAAAAGGCGCTTATTTCTGGGATGTTGACGGCAACCAGTATATCGATTATCTGGGCGCATATGGACCGATCATTACCGGTCATGCTCACCCGCATATTGCTGAGGCAATCACTACTGCCGCTTATAACGGTGTTCTGTATGGCACCCCAACCAAAATGGAAAATAAACTGGCGGCAATGCTTCAGGCAGCTATTCCGTCACTGGAAAGACTGCGCTTTGTTAACTCCGGTACAGAAGCCGTAATGACAACGGTTCGTGTAGCACGCGCTTATACAGGCCGGGATAAAATTATTAAATTTTCCGGGAGCTACCACGGTCACTTCGATTCCGTTCTGGTTGAAGCTGGTTCGGGACCTGCAACACTGGGAACGCCTGACTCAGCCGGGATCCCGCAAACAGTCGCCGCCGATGTCATCACGGTCCCTTATAATGATCTGGAAACGTTCCAGCAGGCAATGGATCAATTCGGCGAGCAGATTGCCGCTGTCCTGGTGGAGCCAATCGTCGGAAACTTTGGCATCGTGAAGCCCTTCGACGGATTTCTGCAAGGGGTTAAAGATGCCACGCACAATGCCGGATCCCTGCTTATTTTTGATGAGGTAATCAGCGCATTCCGTTTCACATATGGCAGCTCACAGCAAATTTATGGCGTTGAGCCTGATATGACCGCCATGGGTAAAATCATTGGCGGCGGATTGCCAATCGGTGCTTATGGCGGCCGCCAGGCGATTATGGAACAGGTCGCACCACTCGGACCTGCTTATCAAGCGGGTACGATGTCCGGAAACCCTGCATCAATTTCAGCTGGAATTGCCTGCCTGGAAATTCTGCAAGGAACTGGTATATATGACAAGCTGGATTTCCTAGGCGCACGCCTGGAATCCGGCCTGCAGCAAAAAGCATCTGAAGCAGGCATTCCCATCACCATTAACAGAATGTGCGGTGCTCTGACCGTTTTCTTCGGCACTGATGACGTGACGAACTACGATCAGGCTGATGCAAGTGACGGCGACGCTTTTTCCCGGTTCTTCTGGCTGATGCTTGAGCAGGGCATTAATTTAGCCCCGTCCAAATTTGAAGCATGGTTCTTAACAACAGAGCATACAGAAGCTGATATTGATGCGACAATTGAAGCTGCCGGCAAAGCCTTTGCAGCTATGGCCTAAGGTTTTTCTTTTGTCTGTGTATAAAAAACACCTCCGCACGAGTTGCGGAGGTGTTTTTTATCAGGATTCGGAATCCGTATGATCATCGAGATTCTGCACGTGATACAAATCGTAATAGTGACCCTGTTTGGCCATTAATTCATTATGTGAGCCGACTTCTTTAATTTCACCCTCTTCGATCAGAACAATCCGGTTAGCGTGGGTGATCGTCGACAAGCGATGCGCTACAATAAATGTCGTCCGGTCTGAGGCAAGCCGTTCCATAGCTTCCTGTATAATATGCTCACTTTCCAGATCAAGCGCTGATGTCGCTTCATCAAAAACGAGGATCGACGGATTTTTCAAGAAAACACGTGCGATGGCCACACGCTGTTTCTGCCCACCGGACAGTTTCACACCGCGTTCACCGACAGTTGTTTCATAACCATTTTCCAATCCCATAATAAACTCATGTGCATTGGCCGCTTTAGCAGCTGCTGTGACTTCTTCATCAGTTGCATCGGGGTTGCCCATGCGAATATTCATAGCAATTGTTTCACTGAACAGGATATTATCCTGTAAGACCATACCGATATTATCGCGCAATGAACGGGCTTTTATATCACGAATATCCGTGCCGTCGACTTTTATCGAACCGCTTGTAACATCATAGAAACGCGGGATCAGGCTGACAAGTGTTGATTTACCGCCACCGCTCATGCCTACAAGCGCAATCGTTTCACCGCTTTCGACATTGAGCGAAACATTCCGCATGACATCGCCTTCCTCATCTTCATAACGGAACGACACGTTTTCAATATCAATGCGGCCATCAATTGAATCAATTTGTTTAGCATCCGGTTTATCAACAATATCATACGGTTCGTTCATTAATTCAAAAACACGGTCGATCGAGGCAATTGATTGCGTTAAAACGGTGGATGAACTGATCAGCCTGCGCAACGGACCATAGACCCGTTCCATCAAACCTGTAAAGGCAGCCATAGTTCCAATTGTGACATCACCTGCAATCACCGAATAGCCCGCAAAGGCGATAACCAAAAGCGGAGCAAGATCCGTAATCGTATTCATCACCGCAAACGTTTTGGCATTCCAGTCGGTGTGGTTCAGAGCCTTTTGCAGGAAGTTGGCATTGCGCTTGTCAAACTGATTCTGTTCATAATCTTCCAGAGCAAAACTGCGTGTCACTGAAATCCCCTGGACACGCTCATGCAAGTGTCCCTGCACTTCCGCAAGTGCCTGCGAGCGTTCGCGCGTCAAGTGTCGCAGACGTCCATAAAAGTAGCGAACACAGAAGCCAAATATCGGGAACAAAATAACGGCGACAATTGTCAATTCGACATCCATGTTCAGCATAATAACAATAGCGATCAGAATGGTGACCATGTCCAGCCAAATATTCATGAGCCCAGTCACAACAAAATTCTTGGTTTGTTCGACATCATGTATTACCCGGGAAATAATTTCCCCGGTTTTTGTCTGAGAATAGAAACCCAGGCTTAATTTTTGGAGATGGTCGAACAATTTATTTCTCAGATCATACAGGACAGAGTTGCCTACCCACTGCGCCAGATATTGCCGGAAATATTCAACCGGTGGACGCAAAATCAGGAAAATGACAAAGGCACCGCCCATCAGCCAGAATAATTGTTCCAGTTTCGCTGATTCTCCCAGACCATCTGCATTAATAATATCGTCGATAACATAGCGCACAATTAATGGTGTCAAAAGCGGAATACCGAATTTGGCGATTCCGATAATGACGGTTATCATAATCTTCCACTTATAAGGCTTTACAAACTGTAAATATTGCTTAATCCTGCCCATAATTGCTATTCCCTCACTTTAATAAAAAGAAAAGCCTTGCTACAAACGTAACAAGGTGCTTGTAAGACACGCTTCCAAGTATAAACCGATGCCCGGTGGTAAGCAATAATTTGAACTAGGTATCGGCATAGTGCTGATACCACTGCTCAATGAACTCATGTGAAAAAGGACCCTGACGCTGTTTGATCCACGTCAGCAAGTAATCCTTATGACGATGCAAAACACGATCAAGGGAATCAGAGTAATTCATCTCACGTTTATGCGCTTCATACTCGTCCTCATCCAGCAACTCCCAGGTCATATCAGGATAAACCTGCACATCCAGGTCGTAGTCGGTGTATGTTAAAACGCCATCTTCAAACAGAAACGGTGAACTGATATTACAATAGTAGTGAATGCCGTTTGTTTGCAGCATGCCAATAATATTGAACCAGTAATTTTTATGGAAATAACAGATTGCCGGCTCACTAGTTGTCCATATGCTGCCATCACTTTCCCTGACACGCGTTTTATCATTGGCCCCAATAATAACCGTGCTGGTCGCAGACAGTACGAGCGTCTTTTCCCACACCCTGTGCAGCTGGCCATTATGTTTATAACTATGTATCGAAATTTCTGAGCCCGCTCCTGGAACAGTCATGCTACCTCTCCTTTACTTGTCACTTCTTTATATCTTCCCATAATAGCCGTCCAGTGAAACATCAGAAAAGAGCTCCCTGGGGAAGGAAGCTCTTTTCTGGTTCATTTGGAACTGATGGCATTACTTTTTATTTTGCTCTGATTTTTTGTTCCGTTCCTTCACAGATTGTACATCGGTTTCAGCTGCATATTCTGTCTCATACTGGCCTTGTTTTGCCTGTTGGTTTTGTTTCTTAACATCTTCTACGTTAGTGCCAGTTTTTGTTTGGTTGGGCTGTTTATTTTTAGCCACCTAAATCACCTCCGCAGTCCATACTTTTTCCGTTCTGCCAGCATTTATCCATTGAAATTTAATGTTAAATTTTTACGGGCCATAGCGAAAAAAGCACGCCTCTTGTCACGAGGTGATATACGGCATCATCTTCTGATGGGACACTGGAAATGGATAATCATCCAATTCCTCAAGGCTTACAAATCGCTGGCGCCCATCTGCGGACTGTGACGCAGTTGTTTCGGCTGCTATAATCGCCAGCTGCCAGATAATATGTGAAAAGACGTGTTTAAGCTGCCCTTGTACGGCTCCGAGCGTTACAGGGACGCCATATTCCAGCTCGAACCAGGCAGCCATATGGTCCTTTCCTATCTCATCGACAGGCACCATAGGGAACTGCCACATATTGGCCAACAGCCCGTTATCAGGTCTTTTTTCGATTAGATACTTACCGTCTGCATTGCGGATGAGCAGAACCGTGTAATGAACCTCTTTCTGCTTTTTGGCTTTTGATTTAACAGGTAGCTGCTGCTCATTTCCCGCCTGAAAACCGCGGCAATATGCCTGAACCGGACAGAATAGACACATCGGTTCTTTCGGTGTGCAAATAAGCGCGCCAAGCTCCATGATGCCCTGGTTGAATGATGATGGGTCATCACTGGCTATCATGGCCCGAACGATGTGTTCAAACTGTTTTTTAACGTTTGGCTGCGCGATATCATCATCGGCATTCAGGACACGGGCCAAAACACGCATAACATTTCCATCAACTGCGGGCTGCGGCTGGTCATAGGCAATTGACAGAATGGCCCCCTTCGTATAGGGACCAACCCCCTTAAGAGAACCAAGAGCTTTCGGATCATCCGGCACGTTGCCATCATACGAGTTGACCACTTCGCGAACGGCACTTTGCAAATTGCGTGCGCGGGAATAATAACCAAGCCCTTCCCACATTTTTAAAACATCCTGCTGATCAGCGTGCGCTAAGTCATAGACAGTCGGATATTTTGCGATAAAGTGTTCAAAATAAGGTATGACTGTATCAACCTGCGTTTGCTGCAGCATGATTTCGGATACCCATATTTTATACGGATCCTGGGTCTGACGCCAAGGCAGGTCGCGTTTATTTGTCTGATACCAATCAATCAGATCTTTCTGAAATCCATTAACGTCAAAATTCTGTAAGATTTGATTATTCATTTGCTGACATCCTTTTGTTACAATGGTGATGATCCAAGGTATATTTTATACTCTGACCCTTATGTAGGAGGAACCAGGTCTATGGACACAGGCACTCACATCGTTATGGGAGTTGCACTCGGCGGACTGGCAACATTGGACCCCGCCGTACAGAATGATCCTGAATTATTCGGCGCTGTCTTTGCTGGGACCGTCATAGGGTCACATGCTCCTGATTTTGATACCGTTTTAAAATTGCGCAACAATGCTGTTTATATTCGCCACCACCGTGGCATTACCCATTCCATGCCAGCCGTTCTGCTGTGGGGAATTCTGCTGGCAGGCATTATCTATGCGATTCTGCCGAGTGTCAGTTTTGGCCATTTATGGCTGTGGACAGCCCTGGCAGTGGTGATTCACGTGCTGGTTGATATTCCGAATGCTTACGGAACACAAGCTCTCAGACCCTTTTCTCACAAATGGGTAGCGCATGGCGTTATTAACACGTTCGATCCGTATATTTTCCTGCTCCTTGCTGGCGGGATTGTAGCCTGGCTGATTGGTGCAAACCCCGGTTATACCTTTTTGATTCTTTACGCTGTGATTGCCCTTTATTATATCAAACGCTATATTGATAAACGGGAAATCATTCGTAAAATTAAAGACCATTACCCGGAGACCAGGCAAATTGTTACGTCCCCGACCATAAAACAAAATCGCTGGCGTGTTGCTATTACAACGAACGATTACTTTTATGTCGGCAAGGTAAAAGACGGGCATATCGACATCATCGATCAATTCAGAAAAGTTCCTCTGCCGGATAACGAGCTCTTCCGTATCGCCCGGCAGGATAAAAACATCGATGCTTTTCTGTCTTTTTCACCGGTTTATCGCTGGGAACAAAACGATTATGACGACGTCACGGAGATACGGCTGATTGACTTACGGTACCGCTCCAACGATCGTTATCCTTTTGTCGCTGTTGCTTTGATTGACGAGAACAAGCAGATTTTAAATTCTTACACGGGCTGGATTTATTCTGAGCAAAAACTGCAGAATAAACTGGAATTCCGTAACTCCCCCATATGAAAATGGCGGAAATAAGCACAAATCTATAAGCCATCAAAAAAAGGCTGGGACAAGCCGCGCAAGCGTTCTTTTAACTGTTCGCACTTTTGTCCCAGTCTTTTTTTGAACATTCATCCTTGCGATATGTCAACTTTTTCACCAAGCAGCGAAATGGGCAGAGCCTCTTCCTTCTCCTGTACTTCATTTAATAAATTAACACGGTGCCCCCAGGCGAACACACCATTAATGTAATTAATTTTAAATTTATAGCCTGGATCGCCTTTCAGTTCATGCACGTCTTCCGGGTGAAAATCATCCGGGTTCAGCATATAAGCTATTGCCAGCTGCATTTTCCGCTCGTTAATAGCCACTTCACTGATGTTGCCAAACTGCTCTGCTGTTTGTGCCTTTTCCTTAAGCTTGCCAACTTCCTCCCGCAATTGCTCGACTGTATAATCACTATAGCGCATAGTCATCGTTTAAGACTCCCTTCTTCATCAGTTTACATGCCAGCAGCACGTCAGGCCAATCAAAACCATCAGACCTTATTCCGCACGGCTATCATCCAAAAACTGCTGAATCAGATCAAGTGTGAAGCCTTTGCGATACAGGGCTTCTTTCACTTTTTGCTCAAGTTCGGCACCACTGTATTTCTGCTGGTGTTTCCGGTGCAGTTTCTCGCCTTGTTTTATCAGGGCTTCCCACTCAGCGTCATCATCACGCTCATTTTGAAGTTCATTTGTGATCGCCTGAATAACATCGCTGGTGAAGCCCTTCTGCATGAGCGTTCCCTGGATCTGCTGTATTTTTTGCTGAAATGATTTTGCGTGGCTGGCGCTGCGTTTTTTTAACGCTAATTTAAGGGCCGTGTCGTATTGGCCGGCGAACGTATATGCTGACACAGCTTCAGAGGCAAGTGCTGCATCGACGCCTTTTTGCCGCAGTTCCTGTTCGACCAGCTTCGGCCCTTTGTTCGTTGTATTCTGCCGCGTGCGAACAAATGACTCAGCAAACTGTCTGTCATCGACCAGCCCCTCCGTGATAAGCTTGTCCATAATCTGGTCAAGCTGCTCCTCGTCCACATCTTTTTGATCCAGATAGGTCCGAATTTCTTGTTTTGTCCGCATTCGGTAGCTTAAAAAATTGATTGCAAGGGTATAGTGCTTATGGAATGTGTCCTGCCGAATAAGTGCTTGAATCGTTGCGTCATCCAATTCCATTTGTTTGTGCAGACGATACGCAACCAGGACAGCCTCATCAACACTGAATCCATATGATTCACCCTGACCGTCATCCAGAAAAATATTATAGCGTCCGCGATCTTTTTTCTGTGTGGTAATCCGGGAGATTGCTGTCACTGTAACGCCTCCTTCCCCCAGATGCTATTATAGCATGAATATGGGCTGTCTTTTTAGCATTTTGGACTAACGATAACATGTGCAGCATAAACTAAAAACGATAGGAGTGCAGCCAATGAATATTATGATTACGGGTGGAACCGGTCTGGTCGGCCGGCATCTTACAGAAGCATTGACCGCTCAGAATCACCATATCTACATCATGACACGCGCACCTGAAGACAACACAAATACCGCTGCTGTAACTTACATCGGTTATGACCACTCTGTTAGGCAGCTGCCGGTCATTGAAGCGGTGGTTAATCTGGCGGGCGATTCACTGTTCGGTTATTGGACGGACAGGAAGAAGAGAGGTATCCGCCATAGCCGGATTGATGTCACACAGCAGGTTATTCGGATGATGGAGCAGATGGATCCTAAACCAAACGTGTTCATCAGCGGCTCGGCGGTTGGTTTTTATGGAACATCTGAGGACTTTATTTTTACAGAAAAGACGACAGAATCCGGCGCTGATTTTCTTGCCAATGTTACAGCAGCGTGGGAACAAACCGCTAAGCAGGCTGAGGCACTGGGCATCCGTACAGTCTATGCACGTTTCGGTGTTATTTTAGCTGAGAGCGGGGCATTGCCGTTGATGAAACTGCCGATGAAGCTATTTGCCGGGGGACGAATTGGAAGCGGCGAGCAGTGGCTGTCGTGGGTGCATATCGATGATGTTATCGGCCTTCTGGCATTCTGTCTTTTCCATGAGGAGATGAGCGGCCCGGTCAATATCACGGCCCCACATCCGAAGCGGAACAAAGACTTCACCAAGGTGCTCGCAAAGGTCTTGCACCGGCCGCAGTGGCTGCCGGTTCCAGCTCCGATTGTCAGGTTCGTGATTGGTGAGATGAGCCTGCTTGTAGCCAAAGGGCAGTATGTTCTGCCTCACAAGGCGCGGGCAGCTCAGTATACGTTCATCTATCCGTATTTGCAGGAGGCTCTGCAGGCAACGGAAGGATCGTAGCTTAAGCGAATCCGAAGGCCTGCGTCAATCAACATTAAAAAACCCGCCATTTTGATTAGCGGGAAATTAGTCATTATTCCGTTTTTCACCTGATGGCGGGAATCGGCCCGCTTGTTTAGCCGACTCCCGAAGTAAAAATTCAACATGACTGTTAACACTGCGAAATTCATCCTTAGCCCAAAACTGCAGAGCCTTATATAATTCGGGATCGATCCGTAATGGAAAATGCTTTTTTTGCGCCATGCTAACCCTCTCTTACTGGTAAAGTGTTCCTGTATTGACGACGGGCTGCGATCCATTTTCCGAGACAATCGAAACGAGCAGATTATTGACCATAGCGGCACGGCGCTCCTCATCCAGCTCAACGACTCCCTCTTTTTCCAGACGGGCGATCGCATCTTCCACCATCCAGACGGCTCCTTCAACAATTTGCTGGCGAGCAGCTATAATCGCACTTGCCTGCTGTTTCTGGAGCATAGCCTGTGCTACTTCCGTGGAATAAGCTAAATGTGTCAGCCGCGTTTCCATGACTTCGACACCAGCCAGCGTTAAACGCTCCTGCAAATCCTTCGCCAGTTGAGCTGATACTTCCTCAGCATTGCCTCGCAATGTCATATCGTCATCCGTAAATGTATCATAAGGGTATTGTGTAGCGACAGCACGGATCGCTGTTTCACTCTGAATGGCCACATATTTCTCATACCGGTCAACCTCAAAAACAGCCTTTGCTGCATCAACTACGCGAAAAACAATGACGGCCGCAATGTCAATCGGATTGCCATTAACATCATTGACTTTCAGCAGACTGCTGTTAAAATTCCGCACCCGCAGTGATATCATGTGCCGGGTTGAAAACGGGATTGTGATGACCATACCTTCGTGGCGAATGCTCCCCATATACTGTCCCAAAAAAATCACAACTGCCGCCTGATTTGGCTGAACAATCGTAATACCGCTTCCCAGAACAATTGCAATGATAAGTGCAATCGCCCCGATTATCCAATGCGCATCCAGGGCACTCATCACCATAACAGCGAGTAAAACCACGATGGCCAGCATTCCGACATAACCATTCATCATCCAGGCTTCTTTTTCACGAATCACATAGACACACCCTTCATCTGTTTCATATTTATATTAATATGATATCACATTAATATAAAATAGCAAAAAATCAGTTAGCTTTTAAATAGTCTGTCGGCATTTTTTCCTGAAAAATCATCACGCTTTCACCATTTGTCCTGATCGTGATATTCCCAAACATAGCTGTCGGATACATGGCTGTATCAACATCCTGTAAATTCGTCATCACGCGGTCGACCGGATGACCATATTTATTCTCCTCACCATATGTCAGAATGGCCATATCGGGACTGACTTCCTGTAAAAATTTCCGTGATGTACTCGTACGGGAACCATGGTGGGCCACTTTGATAATGTCTGAATCAAGATTATAGTTGTTCATCAGGCGTTTTTCCTGATCCTTGCCAACATCCCCCATCAGCAGAAAATCCGTATCTTTAAATGAAAGCTTCAGGACAATAGAAGCTGCATTATTCCTCTGGGGTCCTTCATAGGCATTCAGCACCCGTATTTTCAGATATGGATCCAGTTTTATCAGCTCATTTTTTTCCGCTATAGTGAGCGGTATTTGCTGTTTTAAAATCTGACTGGCATATTTGGCATAGGTTTTTGTCGAATGAATTTTTCCTATATCCATAATCTTTTTTATTTCAAATGTTTTTATAACAGCTGCCATTCCTCCGATATGATCGATATCCGGATGTGTCGCAATCACCAGATCCAATTGACTGACCTGATGCTTTTTTAGAAAGGCGGTTACGTTTTTGCCTGATTTCGGAGGGCCTGCATCGATTAAAATATTTTTTCCCTCTGGCGTTTGGATCAGCATGCTGTCCCCCTGACCAACATCGATGAAATGAACATCCATTTCGTTTGCCTCTTCGGCGTCAGCGCTGGGAACATTTATGGAAGCAGAAACTAAGACTATCAGTATTAATAAACCTATGCAGCGCTGCATACAACCATCCTCTTCACGTGTGAGTGTATCGCGATTATTATGTGATTATAGGGGGTGCTGTATACAAGCCAGACAGCACCAGCAGGGAGTTTGGACATAAAAAAAGACCGCTGAACTATGTCAGCGGCCTTTTAGCAATCTGCATTACTTACTTTGTTCAACAACAATCTGACCGTCATTAATGTGCACATTCACAGCTTCGATCGACTCATCTTCCAGAAGAATATCAGTCAGCTGATCTTCAACTTCGTCCTGGATGACACGGCGCAGTGGACGTGCGCCTAAGCGTTTGTCATAGCCAAGCTGGACAAGTTTTTCTTTTGCAGCATGTGTCACTGAGATCGAGATGTTGTTTTCTTCGATGGTTTCTTCCAGATCACCAAGCATCAAATCAACAATTTGCAGCAAGCTGTCTTCATGAAGTTCATTGAATTGGACAATACTGTCGAAACGGTTCAGGAACTCAGGTTTGAAATAGGCACTCAGGTTCTCAAGTGTTGAGACAGAATCATGTTCGTCATTGTTGAAACCAACATTGATTTGTTTTTCACCCGTTCCAGCATTACTTGTCATGATGATAACTGTTTCTTTAAAGCTGACAGTGCGGCCTTGTGAATCGGTCAGCTGTCCGTCCTCCATAATTTGCAGGAACATGTTCTGCACATCGGGATGTGCTTTTTCGATCTCGTCGAGCAAAAGAATGCTGTATGGATTGTGACGGACTTTCTCTGTCAGCTGGCCGGCTTCGTCATGGCCGACATATCCTGGTGGTGACCCGATGATTTTCGATACGGCATGTTTTTCCATATACTCACTCATATCAAGCCGGATCAGACTATCACGGGTGCCAAACAGTTCTTCTGCCAGAGCTTTGGTCAGTTCCGTTTTACCGACACCAGTCGGACCGACAAACAGGAACGATCCAATCGGACGATATTTGGATTTCAGACCTGCACGGCTGCGGCGGACAGCTTTGGCAACTTTTTGTACAGCTTCGTCCTGACCGATCACCTTACTGTTAAGCTGTTCAGCCAGATTGCGCATCTTTTGCTGTTCCTCTGCCTGCAGTTTAGTAACTGGAATACCTGTTTTTTCTTCTACAATCAGTTCAATATCTGAAACGGCAACATCGACAACCTGATCTTCATTTTTGGCTTTTTCCAGCTGTTTTTCCAGCTGTGTTTCCTGATAGCGCAGCTGAGCCGCTGTTTCATAGTCTTCTTTTTCAGCGGCTGCCTCTTTTTCGCTTGTTACTTCATCTAAGCGGCTTTTAATGGAATCGGAGTCTTTCTCCGCGTTATCAAGATTCAAGCGTGAGCCGACCTCATCCATTAAGTCAATCGCTTTGTCCGGCAGGAAGCGATCCTGAATATAGCGTTTTGACAATGTAACGAACGCACGGACGGCTTCATCAGGATACCGGACTTCGTGAAATTTCTCATAGCGGTCCTTCAGACCCTCAAGAATCTGCACCGCATCTTCCTCCGAAGGCTCTTTCACCATAACGGGCTGAAAGCGGCGTTCAAGTGCTGCATCTTTTTCAATCTGCCGATATTCTTTCAGCGTTGTCGTACCGATTAGTTGCAGTTCACCGTTTGCAAGGGCTGGTTTCAGAATGTTGCCAGCATCCATTTGGGAACCTTCAGCAGATCCGGCACCAACCAGCTGATGAATTTCGTCAACAAACATGATAACTTCAGGACGCTGTTCTAATTCCTGAACAAGCTGTTTCATCCGTTCTTCAAATTGACCGCGCATACTTGTATTAGCAACAAGAGAGGCCACATCTAATAGATAAATCTCTTTATCCATCAGTTTAGCAGGTACTTTACCTTCCGTAATCTGCCGGGCCAGTCCTTCAGCAATCGCTGTCTTGCCAACACCAGCTTCGCCAATCAGAATCGGATTGTTTTTGTTCCGGCGATTAAGGGTTTCAACAACGCGTTTCACTTCATTATCACGTCCGATTACCGGATCAAGTTTGCCGGCACGTGCCTGATCGGTAATGTTTTTACCAAGTTCATCGAGTAAGCCATTGCCCTGGCCGGATCCCTGCTGCGTTTTTGTTCCAGTGAAGCTCTGGCCTTGCTCGCCATTGCCCTGGAAGAAATTATTAGCAAAGTCCCCTTGCTGGCCTTGAGCAAAATCGTCACTCATCATACTTTTTTGTACATCCCGGAAACATTGATTGCATAGCTGCACATTCATACGTTCATTGTTGACTTGCATTTGTACATTGATTGTTGCTGGACGAACACCACAATTTTGACATTGCATGTGTGATTCCTCCCTAATTAATCATAATCTATTCTTAAATTTAACTTTGACTTTGACTATCTTTGACCTTACGATTCTTATTATAACTTGACCTTCTTTGACTTTCAAGAGAAACACCTAATTTTTTCGAGAAAAATGGTGTGAAGCAGATTGATTGCCGTGATTCTATTGAGCTATTCTGCGCTTTTCCCTTGATCCATGAGTACTATTACCGATTATAGTAAGGTTTAAACATCAAAACTAAAATCGTTTTAATTAGATGAGCAGATTTCACTATTAAACGCCATTTGACGTTTCTCGACATTTTCCGTCTGCAGAGTATTCCATTTTCATACAATATATATTACAATTATTGTAAGAAAATCGTTTATACGGATTATGATTGTTTAAGGAAGGGATAAACGTTGAGCAATCTGCAGCACAATGACGAAGCCAAAAAGAATGCTGAATTTGTATCGAGCCATTTAAAAATCGGTATGTGGCAAAAGGATTATACGTGGGATGCATTTGAATATGTGTCAGAAGGCATCAGTGATATACTGGCGCATCCCGTGCAGGAACTCTATGATAATCCCGATTTATGGAAAGACCTGATTCACCCTGCAGACAAGGATAGCGTGCTCCAAACATACGACTCACTGCAAACGGGTGACTCACTGGATCACCATTACCGCATTCTGCGTGGTGACGGTTCGGTACGATGGGTCTTTGATCAAACCATTAAAGCGTTGAATGATGACGGAAGAACTATCTCCCTGTTCGGCACACTGACAGATATAACCCCGGAAGTCGACATGCGGCGTAAGCTGAAGCATCTGTCAAGCTATGACGCTCTGACATCGCTGCCGAATCGGCAAAGTTTATACGATAAACTCGATACATTTTGCAGCCGTCATACAGCCGAGCCGTTTGCCCTGCTTCATATTGATCTGGACAGACTTCAGCTTATCAACGATTCCCTTGGGTACATAACAGGCGATAAACTGCTGCAGGAAACGACGAGAAGACTCTTGTCTGTGCTGCCGGCTGAAGCCTATTTGGCACACGTCAGCAACAATGATTTTATTGTCCTCATGGCGTATGCTTCCAAAACAGACGCAACACAGGCAGCGTCTCGCATCATTAAGACGCTTAAGGAACCATTCCAGATTGAAGAAGACGATCTCAGATTGCATGTCACCGCCAGTATTGGCATCAGTTTTTACCCGTCAGATGGGGAAAAAAAGCTGTTACTGCTGCGGAATGCCCACAATGCCTTGAGCTATGCTAAAGAGCTGGGCAAAAATAATTATCAGCTGTATGAAGCATCGCAGGAATTCTCCTCTTCCGAGAAGCTTATTCTGGAAGAAGAGATGCGCCAGGCGATTGCAAACGAGGATTTTAAGCTTTATTACCAGCCACTGGTAGATGCGTCTACAGGGGCTATCAACGGAGCGGAAGCGCTGCTGCGATGGTACCATGCTGAGCGGGGTTTCGTATCGCCGGGTGAATTTGTGCCATTGGCCGAAGAAAATCATCTTATCCATGAAATCGGCAGCTGGGTGATCCAGACAGTATGCCAGCAACTACGAGCCTGGATGGATCAGGGATTACCCATGTTCCCCGTTGCGATCAACGTATCGCCTATTCAATTCATGAACGAAGAGCTGGTTGCCTTCATCGAAGAACAATTAAACACTTACAACATTCCAGCCAAGTACCTGAAACTGGAAATTACGGAAGGCTCTCTGCTTAGAAACGAAAAAACGGTGCTTGATAAATTGCAAAGACTGAGCAATCTGGGTATCAAGATCGCCATTGATGACTTTGGCACAGGGTTTTCATCGCTGATGCATCTGAAGAAGTTTTCACCTGATATCATTAAAATTGATAAAGGTTTCGTTCAGAGTATTGGAAATGAACAAACCATTGATGCCGCGATTACGTCAACCGTTCTTCATTTGGCCCAAGAACTTAATATGACAGTGATTGCCGAGGGCGTTGAAGAACACGTCCAGCTGGATTTTCTGCGCGACCATCATTGCGAGATCATTCAAGGGTTTTTGTTTTCCAAACCCGTTCCCGTCGAAACATTCGAGCAAATGCTCGCAGATGGCTATTTGAAACCTGCCCCTCCCCAAGCCTGATGCTTGCGTAATAGCTATAGAAACAACAAGGGGCTGGGACAAACGACAAACGAAAGCGAATAACTCAAGCGTCGAACAATGCTCCGGTTCAGCGGAGGAAAAGACGGAGACTCCTGCGGGAGCAAAGGATAGGTGAGACCCCGGAGCGCGCCAGCGTGAGGAGGCTCACCAGCCGCCCGCGGAGAAGATGTCTTTTTCCGGAGCGGTTCAGTTACGCAACTGGTTCGCACGTTTGTCCCAGACCCTTGTTCTCTGCCGTTCAGTTTCACCGCCATTAATAGCCGTAAATCGGCTCTGGCAAGTGGTCTTTGATTACCAGCTGATCAAGACTCTTGAACTGATAACCTTGTTCTTTCAATTCCGTTATCGTTTTGTCCAGAGCTTTGGCATTGTCTGATGACACCGTATGAAGCAGTATAATCGCTCCCGGATGGATCTGCTCCATAATATTATCATACGCATGCTTCCACCCTTTTTGTTTATCCGTTTTCCAGTCAACGAATGCGAGCGACCAAAAAATTTGCGTGTAGCCGAGTTCTTGTGCCCAGCCGAGTGTCTCTTCATTGAACATGCCTCGCGGCGGACGCATATAAGTAATGCTCTTCTGATCTGTTATGTCGGCCACTTCTTCTTCCAGATCCGCCAGTTCTTTCTGCATATTTTCCTTGCTGACGACAGTGAAATCCGGATGATGATAGGAATGGTTACCGATAATGTGACCTTCATCAGCCATACGTTTCACCAGTTCCGGTTTATCCTGGACATAATGACCGGTTACAAAGAAAGCAGCTGGCACCTGATGTTTGCCTAATACATCAAGAATGTCATCAGTATAGCCTTCTTCATAGCCATTATCAAACGTTAAATAGACTGTTTTTTCACCAGAATGATCCGCATAATAAGCACCATAGTCATCGAGCATTTGCTGATACTTGCCGACGTCCGGAATGTTATGATCATCACTCTTTTTAAAGCCCCATCCGTAGCCATCGGCCGCATAAGCTGGCATTGAACAAGCAAGGAAAACCAGGACAGCTGTTACAGCCACCACACCATATTTCTGCATTACTAGGCCACCTTTTCCCCTTAGGATCTCCGCAGCCGGCCTTTTTATGCAGCAGCCGAATCAAACGCGTCTTAAAGAACGATCGCGGCCACCCAGCCAAAGACGATCAAAGGAATATTAAAGTGGATAAACGTCGGCACACATGTATCCCAGATGTGATGGTGCTTACCGTCCGCATTCAGTCCGGAAGTCGGACCAAGCGTACTGTCTGATGCTGGCGAACCCGCATCGCCGAGGGCACCAGCCGTTCCAATCAAGGACGCGGTAGCAAGCGTTGAAAAGCCTGATGCAAGACAGATCGGGACAAACAATGCTGCGATGATCGGGATCGTGGCAAATGAAGAGCCAATACCAATCGTCACAACGAGGCCAACGAGCAAGAGCACCAGCGCAATGAGCGCCTGATTGTCACCGAGAAAACCAGAGGCAGCCTCGACAAGGGCATCAACAGCACCCGTTTTCTGCAGCACTTTCCCAAAACCGGAGGAAACGAGCATGATAAAAGCAATCTGACCCATCATGGCAACACCATCAGCCATCACTTGCTCCCCTTTTCTAAACGGAACAACAACAAGTGCGAACATGAGAACAAGACCGGTCAGCGCACCCGCAATCAAATTCTGCGTGATGATCTGCACAATCAGTGCCCCTGTAATGGCAATCAGGGTCAGACCATGTTTCCGGTTAAATGTCACCTTTTCAGCTGGCGGTGCTGTGAAATTCGCTTCACTTCCACCTGCTCCTGGAACAGCAACACGGTCTTTCCGGTAGGTGACTAAAATGGCAATCAGAAGTCCGACAATCATGCCAAAGCCCGGAATCAGCATGGCTAATGCTGTCTCCCCAATTGTAATCGACACCCCGTTTTCTGCCATCCCGTCCTGAATCGTTTGATGGAAAAGCAGGCCAAAACCGGCCGGGATCATCACATACGGCGCCTTAAGGCCGAATGTCAGGGCCGCTGCCACACCGCGCCGATCCACTTTCATATCATCGAATAATTTTAATAATGGCGGTATAAGAATGGGTACAAATGCGATATGCACGGGTACCAGATTCTGTGAAAGTGACGCCACACCGGCTATAGCAAGCACCATCATCGTTTTTTTACCGGTCAGAGCCTTAATTAAATAGTTAACTAGAATCGTTGTAATGCCCGTGTAGCTGATCGCGACAGCAAAGGCTCCAAGCAAAATATAACTTAACGCTGTCTCTGCCTGACCGCCCATGCCGTTTACCATCATTTCAATGGAATCAACGACTGACAGCCCCGACATAAGACCAGCTGACAGTGCCGCAGCGATAATTGATAGGATCACATTAACTCTGAGCAGACAGAGAACTGTTAATACGAGAACCGATATAATAACAACCCACGCCATATTCGTTTCCCCTCTCTAACTAACTTCCGTTCCTAACTACTTTATCATGATAAAGCATTAAACAAATGAAGTCAATACGTGTGTTACTTGTTTATGAGCTGGGAAGTCCTGTGAAGCGTGATTGTTTTGCTTTGACATGCAAAAGGGCTGGGATTTCTCCCAGCCTCCATTCATTCTATTTAAGCTGAAAAGAAAACGAGACATGGTCCTGTACTGGCAGCCATGCGCCAATACCTTGCTTTGTAACATTCTGCACAACCAGTTTCTTTTTATTTCCTTTTAGCTGAAAATAAACTTCACCGAATGTCACTTGTCCCCGCTCGTTCACAGCTGGGGCATACGTTTTCAGTTTGGCATGTTTTTTCACCGGGACATTGTACGCGTTTGCCTTTTTGGTATTTTGTCCTACGACTGTTGTATACGCAAGCGGTAAATCCATTTTATCTTTTGCCTGCAGCAGGATCATTTTTTTGACATCTTCCGAATTGGCAATTTTAGTCGTTAAAGCGCCTTTAACTTCCTGCTTCTCCTGCTGCTCGTATTGCATCTCCTTGTCAGAGTCACCGCCTATATTGTTCAGCTCATTCGTATTGATGGATTGATATTCCCAATTGGTATTGGTTTCTTCAGACTCGTAATGCAGCGGCCATCTGCCGATATAAACCATCCCCCGATAGCCAAACGAAATCGGAGACGGATCAATCGATGTTTCGTTCAGCATTTTAATCAATTCCGGGTTCTCAATGGGTATATCCAGATCCTCCATCAACGCTTGCGTCAGGTCACTCGGCTCAACGACTTCCTGCTCCTCCGTCGCGTTCGGATAGGTATTTTCCTGGGAAATATCGAAAACGTGATCCGGCACCTCTGCAGCATCCTCACTATCGTCCTCGTTTTCTGCTGCCAGCGTACTGATCGGAAGCATTAAAACAAACATGATCAGAAAAAACACCGTGTAAACCTTTTTCGTCATGGTCCCCATTCCTTTCATTAGCTAATAACAAGATACGCCATTGTTAGCTATAGTTTTGGCGGACACATGAATATTATGCACTTAAAGGCTTAAATCGATCGTTTCCAATGATTCCTCAATGGTGATGCTATCTTCCACCGAGCGGGCCATCGAACAATTTTTCCGCGCAAGGTCCAGATTTTTTCGCAGTTTATCGACATTGAGATGCTGCCCCTTCACGACAAAATGCAGGCTGATTTTTTCGATCCGGTCCGCGACGTCAGGATTGCGCTCGACGTCTGCTGTCACCTGCAGATCTTCAAACGCGATACGCTGTTTTGATAAGATTTTGCGGAAAACCGAAGCGCTGCATCCGGCAATGGAAGCTACCATTAATTGAAACGGGCGGAAGCCATATGTTTCATCACCCGATATATCCAGCTGACCATAGTCCAGGTTAATGCGCATGCCTTCTTCTTTCATATTAAATTGCATAACTTTCATCTCCTTACATTTTTCTCATTATAGGTTTACCCATTATCTTAAATGATAACGCAAGCTGGGTGAAATATTTGGATCAGACCCTATTAAAGATCGGTATATAAAAAGGCTGCCAGAAGAGTGGCAGCCGAGGCTAGTCAGAAGCGTATTTTTCCCGCAGTACAGCGTTAATAACGCCACCGATCATAATAATAATACCGGTCAGATAAAACCATATCATCAGAACAATAACAGTACCGAGACTGCCGTATGTTGCCGCATAATTACCAATTGAATTG
The DNA here is from genome assembly GCF_042666895.1 of Lentibacillus kimchii. Classification (GTDB taxonomy): domain Bacteria; phylum Bacillota; class Bacilli; order Bacillales; family Amphibacillaceae; genus Lentibacillus; species Lentibacillus kimchii. Next base: position 109,304 of record NZ_JBHTGR010000002.1, on the reverse strand, counting down.
ACATAAAAGGAAAATACCAGTGAGGAAAGCTGCCATCCAAGCGTCGCAAACAAGGCACCCCAAACGACGTTTTTAAAATGGATCCGCATGCTGGGTGCCAGAGTGTATAAGACCAGCATCACAATGAACAAAATAATGGATGATATCAACCAGCGCATCGTGTCCCACACAGCAATAAAGCCGTCTGAAAGGCCAATAAATGCGAAGATGTATTCCCCGATCATTTTGCCGAAAACCGGCAGCAGGAAAGCCACACAAATAACCAGAATCATGGCAATCGTCAATCCGATTGCAATCAGCCGCCTGAGAATAAATGAACGGTCTTCCTCTAGCTCGTAGGCTCGATTAAATCCCTTCATTATAGCATTTATCCCATTAGACGCCGCCCAGAGTGTGCCAATAACACTCAATGACAATAAAGAGCCGCTTTGATTGGACACCAGCTGATTGACATTGTCACGAATCAGTTTAAACGTTTCGGTAGGTGCATACCTCTCGATAAAATTGATAATGACCTCTGTGTCCAATGGTAAATAGCCGACTAATGATACCAAAAACAACAAAAAGGGAAATAAAGACAACAATAAAAAGTAGGCAATCTGTGCACCTGTGCCTAAAATATCATCGCCTGTGATACGCTGAAATAATGTTTGCGCAAAATTCACCGTTTTATGCCACATGGTATCATCCTCGCATGAATCGTTTACTGATGATTAATCGTCTCTTCCTCATCTTCCGAGCTGGTAAACTGATTTAGCGTGTCCTCCACTTGTTCCAGTGCATTAATGGCCCCATCAGTATTCCGGGACAGCGCCGCGTTAAAGCGTTCAAATGCAGATTTAGCAGTTCTTACAGCTTCTGATGGGCGTTTAACATAGAAGGAAGAACCATTTTTAACGTCTCCCATTTTTAGTTTTGCATAATCGCGTGATTCCCGACTCAGCAAGGAAAGCAGGCCACCTGCAATGGCACCGATTATCAACCCTGCACATAGTTTTTGTTTACCCATAACCAATCGCTCCTTTTGCTAATTATATGTTATGATGCTTCCTTATAGCACTAAGTAATTCACGACAGCCCTCTGACACTAGCGTATAAGTGTAGTCAAAACCGCCTGTGAGATAGGGATCCGGAATATCGTGTTCAGCCGCATCGGCATCGTAATCCATCAGCCGGGCCACCATGGTTTCTTCCGTATCTGCTCCCAGTCGCTCTATTCCGCTGATCGTTTGCTGATCCATTGCCACGACATAGTCAAAATCCTGCAAGTCCTGTTTCTGCAGCTGGCGGGCATGAAGACCATCAGAGGAAATACCGTGCTGGCGCAGTACGTCCTGCGTCCCTTCATGAGGAGGCATTCCAGCATGCCAGTGACCCAGACCGGCCGAATCCATTTTAATTTTATCAGAAAGCGCCTCTTTTTTCAGCAAATCCCGGAAAATTGCTTCTGCCATGGGCGAGCGGCAAATATTCCCGAGACATACAAATAATACACGTATCATCTTGTCAGCTCCTGCTCCTTTTCTGCTATGTCTCACCTATTATAAGGTGAAAACATCTTAATAGCCACTAGCCCGTAAAAAGCTGGCTGATCGTCCAGGCTAAACGAGCGGCGCAATGCACGTCTCATCATCGTTTTTGACTGAATTGACATAGCTCGCAACATCATAAGCCTGCAAGTCTTCCGGTTCAAGCGTGCTCAAAAAGCGATGCACATCTTCTGGCTTCTGCTCACCTGCTTCCAGCCATGCATTCATTTGCTCCTTTGACAAAATGATGGGCATCCGGTGATGAATCGGCTGCATAAATGCATTCGCCTCTCTTGTCAGGATGGTGCATGTGAAATGTTTCTGACCATTCTGCTCCCATTTATCCCATAGGCCGGCAAAGGCAAATAAGCGGCGGTCCTGAAGCTGTATGCGTTTCGGCTGTTTTTCCTGACTGTCACGGTTCCACTCATAAAAACTGTCCGCCGGAATCAGACAGCGTTTCCGGCTCAGAAGATGTTTGAAACTTGGCTTTTCGTGAGCCGTTTCACTGCGGGCATTAATCATTTTATAACCGATTTTTTCATCCTTTGCCCATGACGGAATCAGCCCCCAGCGCAAGTAGCCAGCCCGCTTCTTCTGGCCGTCGTGAATAATCGCCAGCACATTTTGACCGGGTGCCACGTTATAACGGGGCTGATTAAGATCAATCGGCTGATCAAGCCCGAATGTCTGCGCGATTTGCTTTTCATCAGCCAGCAATGTATAGCGTCCGCACATAACTCGGGCACCTCCTTCTGCTAAAAAATGCATTTTACGGAAGCCTGTTAAGACGATGCCAGCTGCCTATGACTTGAAATGCTTCCGGATAACACATTTATTATACCCTTGAAAAAGGTTTATGAAAAGACACAACTATTCTGCAGAACGGTTTGAGCCTCTTGTTTTTTTCTGCCATTGGGCGTACGATGAATCATTGAATTCATATATAGAAAGGCGTCAGAAGATGAATAAACGTGTCTACTTTTTAATGATTGTTTCATTTGTTGTGGGTATGGTCGAGTTAATTATCGGTGGGATTCTGGATCTGATGGCTGAAGATTTAGGCGTCAGTCTTAGTAAAGTCAGCCTTTTAATCACCATCTTTGCTCTGATTTTTGCAGTCGGCTCGCCGGTATTACTGATTATGACAGCTAAAATCGAACGTAAGCGGCTCATGCTTTTGTCACTGTGTGTATTTCTCGCGGGCAATCTGGTTACCGTGTTCAGCTGGACATACAGTGTCGTTTTCATCGGCAGAGTAATTTCAGCTTTAAGCGGTGCGCTTTTGATTATATTGTGCCTGACCATCGCTCCGTCAATTGTTCAGCCACATTACCGCGGACGGGCAATTGGAATTGTGTCCATGGGGGTCAGTGCCTCAATCGTCCTTGGTCTGCCGATCGGCCTGATTCTGGGTAATGCATTTGGCTGGCGCGCTCCGTTTGTCCTGATCACCCTGCTGACTGTCCTGTCCATGGCCGGTGTCTTTTTCCTGATGGGGCGTGTTGAGCCTAAGCCGTCCCATCCGATCGGCGAACAGCTGGCAACGTTAAAGGACCGGAAGATATTTTTTGGGCAGGCAATTACGTTCCTCTTTATGACGGGGCACATGACGCTTTATGCGTTTTTAACGCCGTTTGCCGAATCGACGCTGGGGATTGATGGCTCCTGGATCAGCATCATTTATCTCTTTTTCGGTGCAGCAGCCGTATCTGGCGGAGGAGTCGGCGGAACGCTTTCAGATAAAATTGGGCCAAAACGGACCATTATAATGACGACAGTTTCAATGATTGTTATTCTGTTTGTAATTCCCTTTACCACCTTTTCACTGCCGGTTTTTTTGGTGATGCTGCTGATTTGGGGTGTTGTCAGCTGGATGCTGGCACCTGCTACACAGAGCAATCTGATGATCCTGTCACCCGAAACATCAGACATCCAGCAAAGTCTGAATAACTCAGCTCTTCACCTCGGGATTGCGTTTGGCTCATTTATCGGCGGACTGGTTATTGATTATGCTTCGGTTGAGCACAATCCCACAATTGGTGCTGTGTTTGTCATTCTTTCCGTTGGGGCGGCATTCCTGTCCATGTACGGTCAAACACACTCAGCCCGGAAAGAAGCTGACACAAAAGCTCACTCATAAATTCCAATCTGGGAGGCGTGCCAGCCTCGCCGGAAAACGTGCGGGTACGACGAGCACAAGAAGGCTCATCAGCCGCCCGCGGAAAAGCAGCGTCTATTTCTGCGGGGGGTTGATGAGCTCTTCTGATTTTAATCTGATTGTTCAAATGTCGTTTGATAAAAGTCTTTTGTCCCGGCTTCTTCAGGTGTGATTACTTACCAATAAATTCTTGTGTCCAGTAATTGCCATCTTTGACATAGCCAACTCCGATATGTGTGAAATCAGAATTCAGGATGTTTTCCCGGTGGCCCTTACTGTCCATCCAGCCATCAACAACTTCTTTTGGCGTTTTCTGGCCTCTGGCAATATTTTCCCCAGCCGTCTGATACGAAATACCGAATTGTTTTATCATATCAAATGGTGATCCATAATTTGGGCTGTCATGTGAAAAATAGTTATTCGATGCCATATCACTGGATTTTTTGTGTGCCACGTTGCTTAAGCTCGTATCAATTTTCAGCGGCTCGAGTCCTCTTGAAGTGCGCTCCTCATTTGTCAATTCAGCCACTTGCTGTTCATATGAACTCACCTGTTGTGAGCCTTGATTCTGCTGAGACTGCTGCTCACTCGACTGTCCCGATTGCTGCTTGTTTGGCTGTTGCTCAGGAATGTCCTGCTGCTGGTCATCTGTACCCGGCTGATCGGACTGATCCTGACCGCCTGTATTTGGCTGACCGGACTGATCTTGCTGTTGATCACCAGTACCCGGCTGATCAGATTGATCCTGGTGCCACTGATCATTCGTGTCCGCTTGACCGGGATGATCCTGCTGCTGACCGTCTGCTTCCTGCTGACCTGATTGATTCTGATGCTGGTCATCCGCATTTGGCTGTTCTGACTGGTGCTGATCATCCGTATTTGGCTGTTCGGACGGATTCTGATGCTGTGCACCCGTATTTGGCTGCTCTGGCTGATTCGACTGCTGGTCGTCTATATCAGGTTTGTCAGCATTCCCCTGGTGCTGATCCCCCGTATTCTGGCCGGAGTCGTGAGCCGAATGATCAGCGTCATTATGACCATCAGGGTTATCCTGCTCCTGATGACCATCCTGATCAGTTTCACCTTGTTGACTGCTTGCATCATCATCCTCCTGACCCCAATCCCACTGAATCTGTGGAAAATAATTACCTAAGGGGTTCATCTGAGTCGCAAAAGAATTTGTCCAGTCATTTCCATTCATAGCGAAAGATACAGGATTCTGGTATAATTGATTGGTTAAATGATCAGAACTGGGCGATGCATCTGCTGTCGTCAGCGCTCCGCCAAAGACTAGTGCTGCGGTTAGTGAACCGGTGATTAACTTGTTAAACATGTCAGCTTTCCTCTCCCTTGTTTAATTTGTACATTCAGCATATCATGGTTTTTTTGTTACATTCTGTCATAATTCGACGTAATCCGATTCCATGAATTTACTATTTTGAAAAATGGGAGCGCGACAGGCGATGTATCATTCCATTCAGAAAACTTGTAAGAAATATTTTGCTTATCTGGCAACATTTACATAAACATCTGTGTTGACACCATCTCAGGCAGGATAACTTATTACAATTTACCTTTAAATGTAAATGAAATGTTACTTGATTTCTGCTAAACTATGATTTGAAATAGAGGGAGAATAGCATGTTCACGCGACGATGCATAGCCAATTGCTGACAGCTATTCAGCATCCCTGAATTCATAATAGAATATGAACCAACAGAAAATGGCATGTGGCTTGTTGGTGGAACACGAATTGCTTTTCAATCGATTATATACTTCATTGGAGGAACCTAAGATGTTTTCAACTTCAGAGATCGGAATTGATCTGGGAACAGCTAACATCCTGATCTATTCCAAATCAAAAGGCGTTGTATTGAACGAGCCATCTGTCGTGGCGATTGATCTAAATACGAAAAATGTCGTAGCTGTCGGTGCAGAGGCTAAAGAAATGGTCGGCAAGACACCGCAGAATATTGTCCCAATCCGACCGTTGAAAGATGGTGTCATCGCGGATTATGATGTGACAGCGCAAATGCTGAAAGCGTTCTTGAAAAAAGTAAGTAAAAAAATGGGCACATCCATGCGCAAGCCAACGGTTGTCGTGTGCACCCCATCCGGAAGCACTTCTGTAGAGCGCCGTGCTGTCCATAACGCTATCACCAGCTATGGCGCTAAAAATGTTCATTTAATTGAAGAGCCGGTAGCAGCTGCCATTGGTGCCGATTTGCCGGTTGACGAACCGATTGCCAATGTGAGTGTCGACATCGGCGGCGGAACAACTGAAGTCGGCATCATTTCCTTCGGCGGCGTCGTTTCCTGCCAGTCCATCCGCACTGGCGGTGATAAAATGGATGAGGAGATTTCCAATTTCATCCGTAAAAAATATAATATTCTTATCGGCGAACGCACTGCTGAAAATATCAAAATGGAAATCGGCCATGCCGATGAAGAGCACATTGAGGAATCCATGGATGTCCGGGGACGTGATATGGTCTCAGGTTTGCCCAAAACGGTCACCGTCTCATCCAAAGAAGTCCATGTCGCTTTAAAAGAATCACTTGAGCAGATACTGGAAACAATCCGTTCGACCTTAGAGAACTGCCCGCCTGAACTAAGCGGTGATATTGTTGACCATGGTATCGTGCTGACGGGCGGCGGTGCCATCTTAAATGGGCTGCGAGACTGGCTGTCAGAGGAAATTTCCGTACCTGTCCACGTTGCTCCCAGCCCACTGGAATCTGTTGCCATCGGAACAGGCCGTTCTTTGAAAATGATTACGAAACTGCAAAAAGCTGCTAAATAAACGTGACTGAATCATTTTTCCGAGGAACTGGGGCAACACTTACGTCTAAGGGAGCAAATGATAGGTGAACCCCGGAGCATAGCAGCTTGATGAGGGTCACCAGCCGCCCGCGGGAAGCATCGTCTATTTCCGGAGCGGCCTGATTGCTCTAACTTCCAGCAGGTACTTTACAAATTTTTCTGAATACGATATACTAATGTTAATCATGCAGAAGCGAGCCACGCTGGTAACGCATGGTACATGAGTCGGATACAACCTTAAAATCAAGCATAACTGCCAAATCTGTTTTCCGTTCAATGCCAGTTCTGAAACAGCAGATACAAGCCAGTTCAAACGAATGGACACCTGACTGTCCTTGTTTTGAAGTGGCTTATTTTTATGCTGGAAAGGCGTGATGAAGTGGCTGGAGCACTTGAAGGCATCAAAATTCTCGACCTGTCACGTGTGCTTGCTGGGCCTTACTGCACCATGATTCTCGGTGATCTGGGTGCTGAGGTGACTAAAGTCGAAGCACCGGGAGGCAGTGATGAAACACGCAAATGGGGACCGCCCTTTCAAAATGGCGTCAGTGCTTACTATCTCTCTGCCAATCGCAACAAAAAGAGCATCACCCTTGATCTGAAATCAGATGAAGGGCAGCAAGCGATTCTGGACCTTGTCAGAGACAGTGATGTTATCGTTAATAATTTTAAAACGGGCACGATGCAGCGTCTCGGTCTCGACTATGAAACCCTGGCTGCCATCAATCCGGGTATCATTGCCTGTTCGATTACAGGTTTTGGGGAAACAGGACCCTATCAGAATAGGGCCGGCTATGACTTTATTATCCAGGCAATGAGCGGCTTGATGAGCATTACTGGTGATCAGGAATCCGGACCTCAGAAAGTTGGTGTCGCTATAACGGATATTTTAACCGGTTTATATGCATGCATCGGGATCGAGGGAGCGCTTATTGAACGCATGAATTCAGGCAAAGGTCAAAAACTCGATCTTTCGCTGTATGATACCGCTGTGAGCGCGCTTGTGAATATCGGCAGCAATTATTTAATGGCTGGAAAAATCCCAGAGGCATTGGGCAATCAGCACGCTAATATTGTGCCCTACCAGACATTTGCCACGATGGATGGGCAAATGGTCATTGCGGTTGGCAATGATCAGCAATTCGAACGTCTGTGCACCCTTATGAACAAGCCTGAATACGCGGCAGACGCCCGTTTCCAGACCAATCCGGATCGTGTCAGCAACCGTGCTGCGCTAATCCCGCTGCTGCAGGCAATATTCCAAACGCGCTCAACCGCTTACTGGCAGGAGGCATGTGAGGCAAATAATATCCCGTGCGGCCCCATTCAAACGGTGGACGAGGTGGCCAGTGACCCGCAGCTGAATGCGCGGGAAATGTTTGTAACAGAACATCATCCAACAGCCGGCGATATCCGGATGGTTGGCAGTCCGCTGAAACTATCACGGACACCGGTCCAGATCAGGTATCACCCGCCCGATGCGGGTGAGCACACATCTGAGATTTTAAAACGATCAGGGTTTCCGGAATGACCTTTGACTGTCTAAAATCGGACAGCCATCATGACAATTTAACGATCACTTTTGACTGAGGAGATGAACATATGGATTTTAACGTTTCCGAAGAACAGGAAATGCTGCAGCGTACCGTCAGAAATTTTGTCGATAATGAGATCCTCCCACATATGGCTGAATGGGACCGGCAGGGACAATTCGATCCGGCTATGATGCAGCGGCTTGCCAGTCTCGGTCTGATGGGTGTCTGCATCCCTGAACAATACGGCGGGAGCGGCATGGACTATAATTCCCTGGCGATCGTCTGTGAAGAACTGGAACGGGGCGATACAGCATTTCGGACGGCTGTCTCGGTGCACACTGGCCTGAACAGCATGACACTCCTGCAATGGGGGACTGAACAGCAAAAGATGGCCTATCTCGTCCCCCAGGCAAAAGGTGACAAAATCGGGGCATACGGCCTCACAGAACCCGGTGCTGGTTCCGATGTTACCGCTATCCAGACGACAGCAACGAAAGAAGGCGATTATTACATTCTGAATGGCTCCAAGTCCTGGATCTCCCTCTGTGATACGGCCGATCATTTTTTGGTAATCGCTTATACCGACAAAGCCAAACTCCATAAAGGGATGTCCGCCTTTATCGTTGAACGCAGCCGGGATGGATTTGCCTCCAAAGCAACCGAAGGCAAATTAGGTATTCGCTCCGGCAATACCGGCGAAATTTTTCTCGATCAGGTCAAGGTTCCAAAAGCCAATCTGCTCGGTGACGAGGGTGAAGGATTTAAAATTGCCATGTCAGCGCTCGATAATGGCCGGTTCACTGTTGCCGCAGGTGCTGTCGGCCAAATTCGCGCCTGCCTGGAGGCCAGCACCAGCTATGCCAGTGAGCGTGAAACCTTTGGCAAGCCAATTGCCGATCATCAGCTCATCCAGCAAATGATTGCGAATATGAAAGCCGGTCTGGAAATGAGCCGTTTACTTGTTTTCCGCGCCGGTGAATTGAAAAATGCCGGCAAACGCAATACAGAAGAAACATCGATGGCCAAATGGCAGGCGTGTAACTTCGCAGCCAGGGCGGCTGATGATGCCATACAAGTTCACGGTGCCTACGGTTACTCGGATGCGTATCCGGTTGAACGGTATTGGCGCAATTCCAAAGCACCTGTGATCTACGAAGGCACACGTGAAATCCATACGATTATGCAAGCGGAATATGCCCTCGGCTACCGCCAGGATAAACCGCTGAATAAGATGCTGCCAGCCTGGGACGGAAATCCGGCCAACATCTGATTGTGGTTTGCATCGTGCTTGTATGGGCTCTTTAAACCTGCTTTTCCCTGTAATGCTCATACTGCCGGTACAGATCGTGCAATGCTGAGACGAGAGCATTGCCAGCCTTGCCCAAATAATGCGTTTTCAGCAGATCGGCAGGTGAGCTGATTCCGTCCTGCAGACTATGCCCTTTTAATAACTGATGAACAAACTGCCGCCCGTGTTCGGTCGCCAGCGTACAACTGGCCATTACAATAACACCATAACGTTTGTCAATTTCCGCCGTAATCGTTAATGTTTCATAAACGCTTTTTGCAGCCATGCCTGAGGGCAATCTGGCATGGCCTGCAATAAATACCGTATTCATCAATAGATTCGCCTCCTGTTAGAAATCCGGCCTGCGATAACCGAGTTTTCGGGAAATCGTCTCCGCCGTCTCCCGCGTCTTCTGCTGCAGCTTTGTTAAGTTATCCCCTGTAAAATAACGGGACAAGCCACTTACCGCTAAAGCCGCTATGACATCATCACTATAATCACAGATCGGATACGTTATCCCTGTCGTATCGGCATCCTGCTCCCCAATACTAGAGGCATAACCTGTTTCATAGATCTCAGCCAGCTCCTGCAGCAAGTGCTCGTAACTGGCCACCCTGTGCTCACCTTCCGCATAAGCCTTGTCCAAAATCACTTCCTGCTGATAGCGGGACATGTGTGCAAGCAGCATTTTCGGACCTGATCCCAAATATAAAGGTGACCTTTTACCGATACGCGTATTCAGCTGCAACGCCCGGAAACTATCAACCTTCTCAATATAAGCAGCCTCATCCTGGCTGTGAATAACCAAATGGACAACTTCATTCACTTCTGCTGCCAGCTGCTGCATATAGGGTAAAGCAGCCGTTCGGACTTCCAGCTGGTCGGTAACAATCTGACCGAGCTCCAATAGTTTAAGGCCGAGCTGATACGTGCTGTCGTGTTCCGTTACCTTAACTTTGGACAGAAAGCCACCTGCCTCCAGAGCAGATAATAACCGGTAAGCAGTCGGCTTGGGGATGCCTGCTTGCTGAGCAATTTCCTTAAGCGTTAATGACGGTGTATCACCTGTGAAATAATTTAGCAAACCGAGTGCTTTAAGAACGCTCTGATTCATGTCAAAACTCCTTGTGACCGCCTTATACTAAAAAAGGCTGCCGCCTGAGAAGCACAGCAGCCTTTGGTCGCTATTCACATCGTGGCATGTGCCCTTGCCTGGCTGATAGATTCGTGTATATGCACATCCCGTTTGGCCATCTCGTCAATATACACAGAGCCCGGGACAATCTGTTCAGGCGGGTAAACTCCCCGTTTGTTAATGTCGCCTGATCCAATCATTTGCGCGACTGCTGAAATGGTATTAGCAGTAGCCCGGGCCATTGCCGTCACTTGGGTCTCTCGGTCCTTATACGTCGTCATCTCAAACACATGGGTTTCCGGATGGTTGCCCTTCTTACCGCCGACCTCGACTCGCAGCAGCACCACATCGTCCTTTTCACCCAGTTCGACAATCGGGTCAAGCACTTCGAGCAGCACATCCCTGGGACTGACTTCCTGACCATTTATATCCACCGAATAATCCATACGCGTCAAATTCAAATCCACAAGCAGCTGAAACTTTTCTGCATGACCTGGATAGCGAATCGTTTTATATTCCAGCGTTTGCAGCTGCGGATACGAAATCGATAATGTTGATGTGCCCCCCGATGTGTGGAAGGCTTCCAGCGGTCCGAATTTCTCAAAATGCACCCGTTCCACTTCACTTAAAGAGGCAATTTCCTGCTTCAGACCGTTACGAACGATTAAAGCCGGATCTGTATAGTGATCAAACACCCCTTCCATGGAAAACACGTGATTGTACTCAAGGGGCGGCTCGGGATTCACCGGGATGCCGCCGACATACAATTTGATTTCGCCCGGTTCATCCAGCTTGCCTGCCCCGTGGCCGGATAAAATATTAATCATGCCGGGGGCAACACCTAAATCCGGAATGAGCGTGACACCAGCAGCCCGGGCCTCTTCATCATAGGTCAGCACTTTATCGGTGACATGTCCGATATGGCCGCCCAAGTCAACTGAGCTGACCCCTTCTTTAATCGCTGTTTTGGCAACCGTTTCATTAAAGGCGTAAAATAAAGCATTGATAATAACGTCGAACTGCCGCATATAGCTGGCCAGTTCCTGTTCGTCCTGAGCGTTAACCTGATAAGCGGTCAGTTTCGGTGAATTCAGCTGTGCGGCCGCTTCACGGGCTCGCTCAAGGTCGATATCCGCCAGACCAACAGCTGTCACCTCGTCACTGGATGCAAGATCCCGCGCCGCTTCTTTTCCCATCAATCCTGAACCGAGTACACCAATTTTCATATCATCCACTCCTTATCTGCGTATGTTTCGTTTAAATCTGGCAGGTTCGTTCTGACCAGGCCATATCCCAGAGCGTTACTCCGTATCAATCTGCGCGCGCTGCAGCTTTCCGCTGAAATCTATATAAACCGCTTTCCATTCTGTAAATACATCCAAAGCCTGCACACCGGAATCCCGATGGCCATTGCCTGTTCCCTTTGTACCGCCAAATGGCAAATGAATTTCTGCACCTGTCGTACCTGCGTTTACATAGACGATGCCTGTATCGAGATCGCGCTGGGCCTGAAAAACACGGTTGGCATCTGTCGTGAAAATGGAGCTGGACAAGCCATACGGCACGCCATTGTTAACGTTAATCGCTTCGTCAAAACTGGCTACAGGGATCAAGGAAACAACCGGCCCGAAGATTTCTTCCTGTGAGATACGCATGTCAGCTGTGCAATCCGTGAAAAGTGTCGGAGCGAAATAAAGGCCTTCCGCATATTTGCCTTCATCCAGCGCATAACCGCCGGCCAGCAATTTAGCACCCTCGTCCTTGCCGATTTGCATATAGCGGGTGATTTTGTCCATACCAGCCTGGTTAATGATCGGGCCGACCTGATTTGCTTCTTCAAGACCATCACCAATTGACAGCTTGTCGATTTCCTGCAGCAGCCGCTCCTCCAGCTTCTCTTTGACATCTTCATGCACAATCACCCGGCTGGCTGCCGTGCAGCGCTGCCCGCTGGTGCCATATGCACTCCAGACAATGCTCTCCGCGGCCAGATCCAAGTCAGCGTCGTCCATAACCGTTATGGCATTTTTGCCGCCCATTTCGAGCGATACTTTTTTCAATTGCTTGCCACACTCGCTGGCAATCTGACGCCCCGTGTCCCCTGAGCCGGTAAAGGAAATCACCTGAAGATCAGCGTGATGCACCAGCGCATCGCCAACAGCGGAACCTCTGCCATATACGACATTCAGAACACCTTTAGGCAAACCAGCTTCTTCAAGAATTGAGGCGAGTTCAGCAGCCATAATCGGCGTTTCGGTCGCCGGTTTCCAGATGACCGCGTTACCGGAAACAATCGCCGGGAAAGACTTCCAGGTCGCAATCGCGATGGGAAAATTCCACGGTGTAATAATCCCAACGACACCTACAGGAAAACGCTCACTCATGGAAAATTTATTCGGCAGTTCCGCCGGGGTCGTATGCCCGAACAAACGGCGTCCCTCGCCCGCCATATAAAAAGCCATATCGATGCCTTCCTGCACTTCGCCGCGTGCTTCCTCCAGCACCTTGCCGTTCTCCAATGTCAAGAGACGGGCCAGCCGTTCTTTCCTGTCTTTCATCATTTGACCGGCTGTGAAAAGGACTTCCGCCCGCTGCGGGGCCGGTGTCAGCGCCCACTTCTTCTGGGCCTTTTTGGCAGCAGCTGCTGCTTTGTCAATGGCCGTATGGTCTGAGAGCGGCACTCGGACGACTGTTTCCCCATTGGCTGGATTCGTCACAGCCGCCGTATCGCTTGTCTCCAGCCATTCTCCGCCAATAAAATTGGTCAGTTTTTCGGATGTAAGCAAACTTTGTGTCATATAAATACCTCCTGTTTTGATCAGTTTTAGTTAGTTGCTGGCACGATCATGCAGGTTTGTAATCGTGGATGACACCGAAATGTGTTCCTGATCCGTCGCAATGTCGATAACGGCTGGCTTATTTGCCTGCAGCGCCGTTTCAAGTGCCTTCGCAAATTCCTCGGGCGTACCGGCCGTATAGCCGTCAGCCCCAACACTCTGTGCTATTTTTGCAAACGACACATCACCCAGTCCGGTACCAATCACTTTTTCAGGATAATGCATTTCCTGATGCATGCGAATCGTCCCATACATCCGGTTATTGAACACCAATGTAATCACCGGGATGTGATAGCGAACGGCGGTTTCCAGTTCCTGCATCGTCATCATAAAGCCGCCATCCCCTGTCAATGCGATAACGGGTTTGGCCGGCAAAGCCATCTTGGCCCCGAGTGCGGCTGGCATACCATAACCCATCGCGCCGGATGTTGGGCCGACGTATGTCTGTTTTTCCGTAAAGACGTAATGCTTATGGAACCAGCCTGCAAAATTGCCGGCATCCGTGGTCAGGAGTGTTTCTTCTGGTAACATACGGTCCATCACTTTAACTATATGTTTGTTGATTGGATCATTATGCGAAATGTCCAGACGGCTCGACGCTGCAAAAGCCTGCCGGCGCTCATCTGCCCAATTTTGCCAATCACCCGGCACGTCGATAGCCGTCAGGGCAGCTAATGCTTCGCTGGCGTCTGTCACAACGCCGAGATCCGGCGGGTAAACCTGACCGATTGGCTCATGGCTGATATCCATATGGATGAGTGTCTTATCCGGTGTGATAATCTGATAATCCTGCGTCGTGACTTCGGACAGACGTGTTCCGATGGCGAGAATTGTATCCGCCTCCGCGACCGTCTGCAGGATATTCGGATGGGTTCCCAGCCCGAGATGGCCGGCATATAGCGGGTGATCATTCGGAAACACGTCATGGCGGCGGAAAGCAGCGATGACCGGTATATGATGCGTTTCGGCAAATGTCACAAGACTATCTTCGGCTTGCGCCTGTTTCACACCCCCGCCAGCGATAATCAGCGGTCTGGCAGCTTTCGTGAGCAGATTTTCGGCCTGGCTGATCTCCGCGTCAGCTGGTGCTGGTCGCGGATTTGCCGCAACCGGACCAAATGTCATGTCCGCTTGTGCTGGGAGAACATCCTCGGGCAGAGACACAACCACAGGACCAGGACGGCCTGTTCGGGCCACACGGAATGCGCGCTGCACCAATTCCGGCATACGTGCTGGATCCGTCACTTCCACCGTCCATTTTGCAATCGGCTGCAAGTACTGCTCCAGATCGATTTCCTGAAAGCCCTCCCGTCCGCGGAATCCGCTGTGCACCTGGCCGAGAAACACGACCATCGGGGTGGAATCCTGATAAGCTGTATGAACACCAATCGATAAGTTGGACGCCCCCACACCGCGTGTTGCCATGACAACCCCCGGTGTTAAGGAAGCTTTGGCATACCCCTCAGCCATAAAGGCCGCACCGCTTTCATGCCGATTCGAAATGAGGTCAATCGACGTTTCATCGAGCAATGCATCCAATAATGGCAAATAACTTTCACCAGGGACACCGTATACACGACGGATCCCTTCCCGTTTCAGGCATGTCACAATCGCCTGTGCAGCTGTCATGCGTTCCGTCTGACAGACGCCTTTTTTCCCCATTTAGCGTGTCACCTCCTGCAGATCCAGTTCACGCAAACGTTCCACAGCCTCACGCAAACGAGCGGCCGGTACCGTTAAGGCCAGGCGGAAATAGCCCTCGCCCCGCTCACCAAAGGCATTCCCTGGTGTCACGATCACACCTGCCTCCTGCAATAATTTGTCAGCGAAGGTCATAGACGTCAAACCAGCCGGCACTTCTGCCCAGACAAATATCGTCCCATTCGGTTTCGAAACGCTAATACCGAGTTCTTTCAGCCCTTGATACACAACTGAAAGCCGCTCTTGATAGATTTGATTATGCCTGGCCACGGCTTTTAGATCACTTGTGAGAGCTGTGGCTGCCGCCTTTTGCACTGGGAGAAACTGACTGGTATCCAAATTGCTTTTTAGTGCTGACAGTGCTTGAATCACTTCCGGGTTGCCGACAGCATAGCCAATCCGCCAGCCAGCCATATTGAAGCTTTTCGATAATGAGCCGAATTCCACTGCCTGCTCTTTGGCACCTGGAACCTGCATCACACTTGGTGCTTCATAATCAGCGAATGTCAGCAAATCATAGGCAGCATCATGGACAAGCAGCAGCCGATTTTCCCGAGCAAAGGAAATCGCTTTCAAAAATGTGTCGGAATCAGCAACGGCAGCGGTCGGATTATTGGGGTAATTTAACAGCAGTAATGTGGCCTGTTTTAATACGTCGGAGTCTATCGCAGCATAATCCGGCTGATAATGATGGGTGCTGTCCAGCGGCAGCGCAGCACTCTTCCCGCCCGCCAAATGGACAGCTGACCTGTAAACCGGATAGCCGGGATCGGGAATGAGCGCGACATCTCCGGGGTTCAGCGCAGCCTGCAGCACATGTGCGATGCCTTCTTTAGAACCGATCACCGCAAGCACTTCTGTATCCGGATCAAGCTGCACACCGTAATGCTTGTCGTAAAACTGAGCAACCGCTTCACGAAATTCCTGGGAACCGTTATAGGCGGAATAACCGTGGTTCGCCGGATTCCGCGCTTCCTCAGTCAGACGGTCAATCACAAAATCAGGCGGCGGAAGATCCGGGGCACCAATTCCTAAATCGATCACATCGACACCATCTGCTTCAAGCAACTGTTTCTGTTCCTGGAATCGCGAAAATAGATAAGGCGGCAAATTCATTACGTTATCCGAGACAAAAGCCATGTTATCCTCCCCGTTTCATTATGTGAAATGCCATTTCAGATATCTGCAGGAAGTATAAAGGCACGGCATTAAATTTTCAATTGTTTTAAAAGTCTAATATTGTCGTCATACGATTAATTGTCAACAACTTCTGCAGCCATTACGAAAACCTAAAAAAAGAACCAGCACCTCATGTACTGATTCCTTTTCGAAGCTGGGACAAACGTATTTTTATGACGTTAACCCCGAACAGCTGGCATAAATCTTAAGTTTTGTTCCAATCCCATTTTAACGCTGTCAGAACAATCACCGCTGTGGGACATGGAATTCAGGCATGTCACCTTCACCAATGCCGTTTTCACCTGCAGGATCACCGGAAAGAAAGTCATCCTCTTCGTCAGCGTTTCGGTCATGCTGACTGCTGCCTTCAGCCTCCGATGACATAGACGGTTCCGTCGGTTCTGTTGGTCCGGATGGCGTATCGCCGGTTTCTCTCGATGATGACACCGTTCCAGGACCCTCTTCGGATGTTAGTTGATTCTCCTCAGGTTCTGCCGACTTCTCTTCTGCCGGCGCTTGGGCGTCCTGATCAGAGAGTTCTGCCTCTTTTTTATCTGAACTGGCGGAACGACCTCCCACCTTGTCATCTGGTGACGATTCGTTCTTTTCCGCTTGCTTTTGATTTTCCTTCGTTTTCTCAGCTGCTGTTTCCGTATTTTTCGGATCAGTTCTATTCTTCGCTTCCGGTAAGGCGTCCTCTGCCTTCTTGTCCGGGTCCGCCATCTCCGAATTTGCAGCCTTTTGCGTCTCTGTCTCAGACGATGATAATGAATTGAATGCTGCCCATACCATGCCTGAACCCGCCAGTATTAGAATAAGCGCACCGGCAACGGATAGCCATATTTTAAAATGCTTATGTAAATACGAACGCATTGTCCATTCCTCCTGCCAGAATTATCACGTAAAAAGCGCTTCTTTTCAAGCAGGCAGACGCCACTTTTTGGCAGGGAAAACTAAAAAAACCGCCTCAGATCTCTCACACGCTTGAAAAGGTTTAAATTTTTAATAAAAGGGAACTTTACAGAAAAAGGAGGTCGTTTGTATGGCACGAAAAATCATGATTGTGGGCGGTGTTGCCGGCGGCGCCAATGTGGCTGCCCAACTGCGCCATGATGACAGTGAAGCAGAAATCACCCTGTTTGATAAGGGCGAGCATATTGCCTTCTCCACATGCGGTATGCCCTATTACATAGGGGATGTTGTCGAAGAGCGGGATCATCTGCTCGTCAGTCCTGACAAAATTGCACAAAAATACAATAGCCATGTTTATACGCAGACAGAAGTCACGGCGATTGACCGGACGAACAAGCTATTGACCTATCGGGATGCATCAGGCACACAGCAGACGGCTTATGACAAACTTGTCCTCACACCCGGCGCGTCAGCTGTCAAACCTGATTTTGCAGGCATGAATGAGGAACGCGTATTCACACTCCATACCATTTCCGATATGGATGCGATCAAAGACTACGTTGACACATACAAGCCACAGAGCTGTGCTATTGTCGGCGCTGGTTTTGTCGGAATGGAAATGGTGGAAAATATTCAGGCACTTGGTCTCGACTGCACACTCATTAATCATTCCAGGCACGTGATGAAGCTGGTTGAAAGTGATATGGCATCCGATATTGAAGACCACATCCAGGAAAAAGGTGTTCGGCTGCTGCTGAATGAAGGCCTGGCATCATTCTCTGACGATGGCACCACGTTAAACTTAGAGAGCGGCAAGCCTATCCAGGCAGACATGACGATTCTAGCGGTCGGCATCAAACCGAACACGGAACTGGCTGAGGCCAGTGGTCTAACTACCGGCGAGACCGGCGGCATACACGTCAATAGCTATATGCAAACAAATGACCCTGATATATATGCGCTGGGTGATGCCGTGGAGACACCGGACGTCGTAACCGGGAAGCCGCGTCATGTTGCCCTGGCCGGACCAGCACACCGCCAGGCGGCGATTGCAGCCAGTCATATAAATGGCAGACGTGAGCCTTACAAAGGCATTCAAGGAACCGCCATTTTCAAAGTCTTTGATTTAAGTGTCGGTACCACTGGGCTGAATAAAGCCGCACTTGATGACCTCGGCATAAACTATCAGGAAGTCACCCACGAATCACGGGCACACGCTGCCTATTATCCTGGAGCAGAAAAAGTCCGCCTTAAACTGCTGTTCGATGCTAAAGACGGCCGGTTATACGGAGCTCAAGCTGTCGGAAAAGAAGGTGTTGATAAACGATTGGCCGTGCTTGCAACAGCTCTGAAAGCAAACCTGCCTGTCCATGAGCTGCCTGACTTGGAACTTGGTTATGCACCGCCTTATTCCTCACCGAAAGACCCGGTCAATGTGATCGGCTACAAAGCCGCCAGCAAACTGCCGGAATGATAAGGCTGCTAAACAGCTATACACATAAAGCGAAGCTGAGACAAAAATGAACAATCAGAATGAACGCTTGCGTGAACAAACCGCTTCGGAAATAAACGTCGCTTTTTTCGGGCGGCTGTTCCCGCAGGATTCTCCGCTTTTACTCCGCCGATTTTAAGCGTCATGCGTCCTCTGAATGTGATAACCTTGTTTTGTCCCAGCTTCGTTTGTTAAAAACCTTCTTCAAACCGGTAAATCAAGCGGAATTTATCTTCATTTAAAAGATCCTTTACATGGACTTTCACATCATGGCCAAAATAGACCTCATCATCAGACATCGCCACGATCATGGCTTTCACATTACGATCGATATCTAAATACATATCACCGACAACCGGCCGGTCGAAGTGATCCTGCTCAGCTGTCAGGCCTGCTGTTTCGTCATCCCCGAGCTGTTCATCTGATACGAGGGACTTATCATAGTAAGCAATATCCTCAGCATCCTCGGCTTTTCCAGGCACCATGACAACGTACTCACTATGTTTGACACCATTATCGCGTGTCGTGACAACGTTCCCATTTTCCACACTTTCAACCTTTTCAATTTCGTTAAGTGAATAATAATCCAGAAAATCAGGCGCTGGCTTCACAATTAAAATAAGCTCACCTGGGTCTGGCCGTTTATTTTTATCAATGGTATAGCGTCTGCCGTAAAAAATGAATGTATCATTATGTTTCGGCCGGCATGGTTCAATATTACTCGCGCTTGTGATTTCCTGTTGCATATCCTTGAAACGATAGAGGTGAATAGAATGTTTAAACATTGGCTTGACGGAATAAACTTTATGAAGTTCATTTTTATAAAAAACAAACTGCCCTTTTCTCACCTGAAATAGCTTCATTCGGATGCCTCCTTGATTTTAGCAATTCTATGTTTATTATTTTCCATCATACCACATATATTAAACATAAAATCATACAAAACACAAATTTATTTAGAGACGGCACTTGCAAGACAGCAGCTAGCTGCCCTGCTCCTCAGCCAAAAGCGACAAGTCTTCCCAGCGCTGCATTTTGGCTTCCAATTCAGCCTCTCTTTCCTGCTGCTCCTGATAAAGATTCTGGACTTTTTCAGCATCGCTCCCAGCGCTGGCTATTTGCTGCTCAATCGATTCAAGTGCAGCCTCCAGCTCCGTTATGTCATCTTCAATTGTCTGCCATTCCTGCTTTTCCTGATACGACATCTTCTTTTTCTGCGCAGTCGCCGGCTGCTGCGGTTTCCGGGCTGCTTTCGCGGCTGGTTCAGGCGTCTCCTGTTTCGCCCGCTCCAGCAAGTCATGATAATTGCCGTAAAAATGCTCAATTGGCTCTTCCATTTTGAAAATCAGCATGTGGTCAACGACACGATCAAGGAAATACCTGTCGTGCGATATGGTGATCACAACTCCCGGAAATTGTTCTAAATAATCCTCCAGAACACCTAGTGTTTCTGTATCCAGATCGTTGGTCGGCTCATCCAATAACAACACATTGGGTTCAGCCATGAGCACCTTCAATAAATACAGTCGGCGCTTTTCGCCGCCGGATAATTTCCGGATATAATCCCATTGCTGCGGACGCGGGAACAGAAAGCGTTCGAGCATTTGCTCCGCTGTAATCTCTTCACCTTTTTTAGTGTGAATGATTTCGGCTGTTTCCCGGATATAGTCGATCAGCCGTTTGCTCCCGTCAAGTTCTTCCCCATCCTGCGTGTAATAGCCAATTTTGACAGTTGGTCCAATGTCAATCGTGCCTTCATCGGGGGTGATGCGTCCGGCTATAATATTCAAGAGGGTCGTCTTGCCTGAGCCATTGGGTCCAACAATCCCGAGACGGTCACCAGGAACAACCAGATAATCAAAGGCGTTAATCAGCGGCTTGTTTTCATAAGCTTTGCTGATGCCTTCCAGTTCAATCACCTTTTTACCCAGCCGGGTCGAACCCGCTTCAAAGGATACCTGGTCTTTCGTCGTATGAAAGGTCTGCTTTTTCATTTCCTCGACACGTTCCACACGGGCTTTTTGCTTCGTTCCTCTTGCTTGTGGTGCCCGCTGCAGCCAGGCGAGTTCTTTCTTCAGGATATTCTGATGTTTTTCTTCATAGCTGCGTTCCAGGGCCTCCCGCTCCGCTTTTTTCTCAAGGAACAGTTCATAATTGCCTTCATAGGTATACAGCTGGCCTTCATCCAGCTCAAATATCTGATTCGTTACCCGGTTCAGGAAGTAGCGGTCGTGTGTCACGAGCAGCAGGGCGCCTTCATAGGATGCCAAATAATGCTCGAGCCATTCGACTGTCTCATTATCCAGATGGTTGGTCGGCTCATCAAGCAGCAGCAGATCAGCAGGCTGGATTAGGGCCTTGGCGATTGCCACCCGTTTTTTCTGCCCGCCGGAAAGCTCTGATACGTGCTTATGATAAGCCGTAATGCCCAATTTCGTGAGCACCGTCTTGGCCGTTGCGTTGGCTTCCCACGCATCATAGTCATCCATCTGCTGCTGTTTATTGAGCAGCCGCTCCTGAACTTTTTCATTCTCCGGATCATTCTGCAAGTCAAGCAAAACTTGTTCATACTCGCGCATAACCTGCATGATCGCAGCATCCCCGTAATAAATTTGCTCAATCACCGTCAAGTCCGATTCCAGTTCAGGATCCTGGGCCAAGTATTCAATGCGGTAGTCCTTGGCATGCTGGATGTTTCCCTGTTCGGCCGTATCAATGCCCGCCAGCACCTGCAAAAATGTTGATTTACCAGTCCCATTAACACCAATCAGCCCGATCCGGTCGTTCGGCTTGATGATGCAGGAGATGCTGTTCAGCAATGTTTTAGCACCATACGTTTTATATAAATTCTCAACCGTCAGCATATTAATCCCTTTCTATTGTTGACTCATTGTCATGATTTTTGCGTCTTTTAATCAGCTGGCTGATCAGCGTCACAAGCAAAAATAACAGCCAGGACGTGGCCACATAGAACACTAATTTGCCGGTCTGGTCCATATCCTGAAAAAAGAAAGCCATCCCGATCCAAATAATGCCTAACGCGAAAGCCTGATAAGCTAAAACTTTAATAGGTTTGATAGCGATTGCCCCCTGAAATCATTTATCACATCTATTTTATCTTATTGACAGCCACTTTACCACCAGGAACATTCAACGAAACCTCCGCCCGGCAGCACCAGGCCGTACTGACTCAGCTGCTAAGTTCCTTAATAACATTGGCTGTTTCAATTGCCGCGGCAGCTGCTTCGGATCCTTTATTGCCAGATTTTGTTCCGGCCCGTTCAATTGCCTGTTGGGTCGTATCGGTCGTCAGAACGCCAAATATGACCGGCTTCTCTGAATGCTGGCCCGCATTGGCTATACCTCCAGCGGCTTCACGACAGACATAATCGAAATGCGGCGTTGATCCGCGAATAACCGCTCCAAGTGTCACGACAGCATCATAATCGACCTTCATGGCCATTTTTTGTGCTGCCACGGGTATCTCGAATGCGCCCGGAACCCAAGCAATATCGATGTTGTCTTCTTTAACACCATGCTGTTTCAGCGTATTAACCGCGCCTTCCAGCAGCTTATTCGTAATAAAATCATTAAACCTTGCCACCACAATGCCAATTCTCAAATTTGAGCCGACAAGACTACCTCTGAACGTTTTCCCCAAATTGCTCATCTCCCTTGTGTAAATTATGAGTGCTGCGAAGAACTGATAAGATGTCCCATTTTCTGTACTTTTGTGTGCATGTAGTGTTCATTTTCTGCCGTTAAACCTGTCTCAATCGGAATACGCGTGTTAATTTGGATACCATGCGACTCGAGTGCTTCTACTTTTTCAGGATTATTGGTCATAAGATTTACCTTTTCAGCCCCCAGATCCTTCAAAATCTGCGCACTGATCCTATAGTCGCGCTCATCTGGTGCAAATCCCAGATGTTCATTGGCCTCTACTGTATCCAGCCCGCGATCCTGCAGCTGATAAGCCCGGAGTTTATTAATGAGACCAATTCCGCGCCCTTCCTGACGCATATACACAACAATACCGGCTCCTGCTTCGCTAATGTCACGCAATGCTTTTTGCAGCTGCGGTCCGCAATCACAGCGGAGTGAGCCAAATACATCGCCCGTCAGACACTCGGAATGCACCCGAACAAGCACCGGCTCTGCCCGATTAATGTCACCTTTCACAAGCGCAATATGTTCTTTATGATCATGATCATTCGTATAGCCATATATTTTAAATAAGCCAAATTCGGTCGGCAATGTGGCCTCCGGCTCTCTGATAACATGACTTTCCTGTTGTTTGCGGTAAGACACCAGGTCGGCTATCGAGATAAGTTTCAAATGAAATTTATCAGCCATTTTATATAAATCCGGCACCCTTGCCATAGTGCCGTCGTCTTTAATAATTTCACAAATGACGCCTGAAGGAAAGGCACCGCTTAGTTTAGCCAACTCGACACTGGCCTCTGTATGCCCTTCACGCGTCAGAACACCCCCATCATTAGCAATGAGCGGAAAAACATGACCCGGCCGTTTAAAAGCTGACGCTTGAACGTCTGAATCAAGCAGCGCCTGTATCGTTTTAGAGCGTTCGACAGCACTGATACCCGTCACGGTATCGCTATGATCAATACTGACGGTAAATGCTGTTTTGAATGGATCGCTGCTCTCGTACGTCATAAGCGGTAATTGCATGTTCGCAGCTAAATCTGCTTGAATGGAAGTACACACAAGCCCTCTTCCATGTGTAATCATAAAATTAATCATATCAGGCGTTGCTTTCTCCGACAGAGCTACAAGATCCCCTTCATTTTCTCTGTCCTCATCATCGACTACAATGACCGGTTTGCCTGCTTGCAAATCGCTGATTGCTTCCTGAATGGTATGAAACACAATCTCACTTCCTTCATGTTAATGTTGCTCACTGAGCATATTTTTCATATATTTCGCCAGTATGTCACATTCAATTGTCACGGGGTCTCCTTTTTGTTTATCGCCCAGAACTGTCGCTGACACCGTGTGCGGTATCAATGAAAGCGTCATGGTTCTGCCGCTTATGCCGAATACCGTAAGGCTGACGCCGTCTACAGCGACTGAGCCCTTTTCGATCAAATAGACAGCTAGTTCATCCGGCACGTCTACAGCGACGTTGACTGCATTTTCTCGTGTCTCTTTCCGGGTAATCGTTCCTGATCCGTCAGCATGACCAGAAACAAAATGACCGCCAAACCGCCCATTAGCCGGCATCGAGCGTTCCAGATTTACAGATGAGCCTTCTGTCAACAGCTTGAGCGATGCAGTTTTCAGTGTTTCCGGCATGATATCTACCTGAAAATATGTTTCTGAAAAGGCCGTCACAGTTAAGCAGATACCGTTAACCGCTATGCTGTCGCCCATTTGCATATCATCCAGAATCTGTGATGCTTCAATCGTTATCAGCATGGCTTGTTCAGAAACCAGCTGTCTATCTTTAATCGTTCCCTTTTCTTCAATAATGCCTGTGAACATGCGTATCATCCTTTCGGGGTTCCGCGATGATTTTGATATCCTCGCCGATCATGTCTGCCTTGAGAATGGACAGCGACAGCGTTTCTGCCATGCTGTCAAAACCGCCCCCTGCGATGACTGACGGAGCATCTTTTCCGCCAATCAGTTTCGGCGCGATATATTGCACATACTGATTAATGTGTCCGCTTTCCAGAAAAGAGCCGTTCACTGCCGCACCGCCTTCAACAAGCAGTGACATGACCTTTTGTTCCCCTAGATATTGCAAAACCGTTCTGATATCCAGTGTGTCGAGTGGAATGATATGCACATGGCGCTTTTCCTTAAACGAATCAAGCTGTTCATCTGTGATCGTCCGCTCTGTGAAAATCCATGTCTCAGCCTGCGCGTCATTGATAACTCGAGCATCCATCGGTGTGCGCAGACTGTGATCAAGAATAATCCGCAGCGGATTCCTGCCGCCATCCGGAAGACGCGTAGTCAGGCTCGGATCATCCGCAATCACCGTGTTTACGCCTGTCAGAATTGCATCATGACGGTGACGATATTGATGAACATCACGTCTTGCCGGCTCACCTGTAACCCATTTGCTGTCGCCTGTATGGGCGGCTGTTTTTCCGTCAAGGCTGGCTGCTGCCTTTATCGTGACAAAGGGCATTTTCATCCGAATATAATGGTTAAAATATTTGTTAACAGCTTTTGCTTCTGCCGCCATAACCCCCAAATCTACCGTGATGCCAGCTGCTTCGAGTTTGGCCACCCCGCTTCCAGCCACTTTAGCATTCGGATCTTTCACAGCAATAACGGCCCGGCTTATGCCTTTTTCAATCATCAGATCAGCACATGGCGGTGTCGCACCGTGATGGCTGCATGGCTCCAATGTGACATACATTGTGGCGCCTTCTGCCTCACTTCCGGCCATGGCAAGTGCATGGACCTCAGCATGTGACTTGCCTGCCTTGAGATGCGCGCCGAAACCTAAAATAGTGCCATGCTTGACGACAACCGCACCCACTGGCGGGTTGGGATTCGTTTGCCCTGACACGGATCTGGCCACATTAAGGGCTAACTGCATATAAACGTCATCATTCACAATAGACCTCCTCGCCTGAATGTCGGGGCATGCTGCAGTATCACTGATTGGTCTTTCCGCACTTAAAAAACCTCTGAATTCACTTCAGAGGTTTGCGGATCGAATTATTACCGCATCATTCAGACACCAAACTAGACACCTGTACAAGGCAAACCAAAAAGGCAGCTGCCTATACGTGTCCACTGGCCTGATAAAATACGGCACAACTCCTTCTCCCATCCAGACTTTCACTGTCGGTCCCGGTCTTTCACCAGGTCCACCGCTTGGTATTAAACCGCACGGGTCGCGGACTTGGAAGCTATACTTCATCACCGCCGATTGGGAATTTCACCCGACCCCGAAGGAATATTCTATATTCATTTAATTTTTCATAGTATAGCACTTTCTGATACATCATGCAAAACGTACTTTTGCATAGCGTTATCATTTGAGCGGGCACGTAAACCAGAATGAATTAGATGGACCCTCTGATTGCAGGCCTATCTCACCGCCATGGTTTTCGATAATGTCGGCTGCGATCGCAAGTCCCAGACCGCTTCCGCCCGTTTCCCGGGTTCTGGGATCATCAGGCCGGTAAAATCGTTTAAAAAGACGGGCTGCTTCGTCATCAGAAATAGCTCTGCTGGGACCGCTGACCGAAACACAGTAGACCGATTCCTGTAAAACACCCTGCACTGTGATCGGACCATCACCTGTATAATACTGAAAAGCATTCTCCAGCAAATTGCTGATAACCTGCTGCATCCCGGCCACATGCACGGACAGTCGACATGAATCCGCACTGACCGTCAGCGGGATATTTTCCTGTTCCTGCCGCCATTCGAACATAGCCGTGCTTTGTCTGATTAATTCAGCCATATCAATGGCCGTATGTGTGACATATGCGGCCGAAGCGGCATCATCCCACTCTTTAAGCTGCTCCAGCTGCTCCAGCATTGCTGTTAAACGCTTCGACTCCTGGTGCAGGGATTCGAACAGCTCCTGACTGCCTGCGATATCACCGCGTTCCAGTGACTGAAGATAGCCATTTAAGTTGGTGAGCGGTGTGCGCAACTCGTGCGACAAATCGGACACAAACGTCTGTCTGTGCACGTCCCGGGCCTGCAATTGTGTGACGAGCCCGTTAAACTGATCAATAAGTTCACCCACCTCACCCTTAGAAGCGTTTGTCACTGGATCTGGATAAACGCCTGTTTTCAGCTGTTCAGCCGAAGCAATCAACTGTCTGACCGGTTTAATCATCTTCCGCGTCAGGTAAAAATGGAGCAGACTTCCACCGACAATGGTAAGACCTAAAAAAATCAATAAATAGTGAAACAGCGTTGCATTGAACTGACTTTGCTGCGGATCATTAAGCGTCCCCATAGCATCGACTAAAAAACAGGCCGTGTTATAAACAGCAAGACCGCTGAGGACAATGGCCGAGGCAACGATAATAAAATTTAAAAACGATAAACGCCACAAAAAACTGTCTGGAATCAACGACCCTATCCATTTACGCACTGACAAATTTATACCCCATTCCCCGGATTGTCTGAATGCGCCTTGGATTCGAGGGCGTTACTTCAACTTTTTCCCGCAGCTTTTTAATATGCGCGTCAATCGTCCTGTCCAGCACACTATTGTCAGCATTAGGATACAACTCGTTAACCAATTGTTCGCGGTCCAGCACCATGTCCGGATGCTGCATGAAATAATAAAGCAGCGTGAATTCATGTTTTGTTAGATGAAGCTCTTCATCATAGAGCAGCACCACACCCTGGCGCGGTTTCAGGCAAAGACCATCATAAACCAATTTCTGACACATTTGACCTGTACGCCGCAGAACCGCCTCAACATGTGCCATCAGCTCATCCGGATCGAATGGCTTGGTAACGTAATCATCAGCCCCCATCTTTAAACCGGCAATCTTATCATCGGTCCGGGCTTTAGCCGTCAGCATGATAATCGATACATCCTGAGACCCGCGTTCACGTACCCAATCACAAAATGCTTCGCCGCTCAGTTTCGGAAGCATCAAATCCAGAATGACCAGGCAAGGCCGGTATGTCAGAAACACATCCTGCGCCTCTTCACCATCAGAAGCTTCCAGGACATCATAGAGATGCTTCTCCAGATGCAGACGGACGAGGCTGCGTATCATATGATCATCTTCCACGATTAAAACTGTTTGCTGCACGCGTAACACCTCTGCTTTATTTTACGCCTTGGGAACAACGCTAGGACATCTTTTCAAACTCCTGCACCATGCGTTCATAGTTCATAGGACCGAATACTCTGAACGAAATGCGTCCATTTGAGTCAATCATAAACGATGACGGGATGGGCTGGATTCCATAACGGTTGGCAACTTCTGTATTACGGTCCAATAAAACAGGGAATGTCATCCCATATTCTTCAATAAAGTCGTCAATATCGCTTTCATTGCTTTCGGTTGATGTCAGGTTAATCGCCAAAAGTTTAATATCCTTGTTTTTGTAAAACTTCTCCAGATCCGGCACCTCAGCCCGGCATGGCGGGCACCAGGAAGCCCAGAAATTTATCATGACACGTTCACCACGGTAATCAGATAACCGTACTGTCTCGCCTTCCATCGTTTTTAGTTCAAAATCCGGCGCCAGGTTACCGGTGTTAAGCCCCACTTCATCCGGATCAGCCTTTTCATCTGATTCATCAGTATTCTCATCCGCTCCGCCTGACTCCTCAGCCGAATCCTCCTGGACCGTAAAATCATCTTCTCCCGTCTGTGCGGTATCCTCTGTATCATAGACCAGATCATAAACTGCCCAAGCAAACATACCTGCTATGACAACAATGATGATTGTCTTTTTCATTTAAAGCCCTCCCTCTAATGACATGCAATTGCCGCGTGCGATCAGTTATGTTCCGTAACACCTTTATCCGGTTTTTCCCGATTGGTTATGTATAAACTTATAATGCTCAGCACAAATACGAGGACCATGAACCATCGTGATAACGTATAGCCATATAAGGCTGTATATGGCAGCTGAAATGTCAAAATGAATTGCCCTAAGCTCCAGAGGCCCAAAACAAACCCTGAGGTCACCACAGGCACTTGCCGTTCGCGCAAAAACAGAAAAACAACCAGCAGGATCAGAAATAATCCCAGATGCCACGAAGCCAGCATGTTGTCATGGGCGGCGATTTCAATAAACTCATAGACAAACCCCGACCCGAGAAATATTGGAACAAGCGCTGAGAGTATCGAATTGAGATCCTTTTTGTGACGTTTTACAGTGTAACCGATGTTGACCAACAGCAGTAAAACCGCTATATAAAAGGCATTCGCATCACTTGGATAAGCCAGCACAGCAAGTGGGTCGGTAACAAACACAGCGATGTTGAGCACGATTTTACCAGCCCAGATGTACAGAATAAAATTAACAATTAGTGATACGCTTTCTTCCAGTTGCTGTTTTTTCTCACTTCGGCCTGCCTGACTGGTCACATAAAACAAGACCAGTCCAGCCGCAATACTCATAGCCATATAAGTCAGCTGTACCAGAACCCAAGTCGATAACATGGTATGTCCTCCATTCACGTTACATTCATTATAGACCATTTCTGTGAAAATTTGATGAAAATCAATGCAAACAAAAAATAGTCGCCAGTTCTGACGTCAGAAAGTTGTGTCTGTTACAATAATCGTAATGCTATAAGACGAAAGGGGTGTCAGCCTTGCAGCTGCCAAAAGGTCCCAATCAGTGTATCACCGATGTCCCTGGCGTAAAAACGGGCCATGTTACGTTATATGAACCTATTAATCATGAGGATACCATTTGCACGGGGGTTACGGCTATCCTGCCGCATACCGGCAATCTGTTCCAGCACAAGGTGCGTGCTGCGAGCCACATCATTAATGGGTACGGAAAAACGGCTGGACTCGTACAGGTGAATGAGCTCGGGCTGCTGGAATCGCCCATCATGCTCACCAATACGTTCAGTGTTGGTGCGATCATGCAGGGAACGCTGCAGTACATGCTGGAGCAAAATCCGGAAATCGGCGATACCGCAAGTTCTTTGAATCTCGTTGTCGGCGAGTGCAATGACAGCTACTTGAATTCGATGAGACTGCAGGCGGTTAAACCGGATCACGCAGTGGAAGCTATTGAGCAAGCTGCGGATGGACCGATTGAAGAAGGGGCTGTCGGTGCGGGAAAAGGCATGGTCTCTTTTGACTGTAAAGGCGGTATTGGCACAGCCTCACGCGTTGTGGATGATTATACTGTCGGCGGACTGGTGCTTAGCAATTTCGGCAAATCGGAAGACGCACGCTTTGCTGACTTCAGCCCAGACCGAAAAGCTGCACAGGATGGTTCGATTATGATCGTCATAGCCACCGATGCCCCACTTGATCACCGGCAGCTGGAGCGGCTCGCTAAGCGCAGTGCCGCGGGGCTCGGGCGAACTGGCAGTTATTTTGCGCACGGCAGCGGCGACATCGCCATTGCATTTTCCACCGCCAATCAAACAGCGCCGTATCAACAAACAGCTGAGGAAACAATCACCGCAGTCCGTGACACACACCCCATTATGAACAAACTCTTCCAAGCAGTCGCCGACACAACCGAAGACGCAATCATCAGCTCACTCAAACACGCAGAAACAACAACAGGCCGTAAAGGACGCGTCGTCGAAGCGGGTGCCAGGTACATACACAATTGGTAATATTGCGAATTGTATGTGTACCTGGCACCTACACGATTATTTCTATTCTTTCACGGTAATCATGCCGTTATTTGTTGTCAATTTAACATGGTGGTCGGCGTCGCCGTAAACGGTTTTTCGGTTTTCGCGGCCAAATAAGCTGACGATGCCATTATCCGTGTGAGCATCCAGCAGCGCATTGGACGGCCGTTTATCTGTTTGAACGATAATGCGTCCATTGTTCGTCGTCAAATCAATATCGCGATCAAGGTCAGATGTGGTAAGGCGAATCTCACCATTATCCGTTCGCCCGGTCACATTTCCACTAATATCTTTCATCAGCAACTGCCCATTATCCATTCCGACATTAATTTGATCAGTGGTCAAATGGTTGAGATCAACCTGACCATTGTCGGTCTGGATAGTTACATCGCGGGCTTCGAGCTGATTCGCGACGATTTTGCCATTATTAGACTTGACGTGAAGTGAGTCATATGATTTTTCAGGAAGGGAGACCGTCAGTTCATTTTTATTAAAAAAGTCAAAGCCAAAACTAAACAATTTAAATGGATTACTTTCCAGACGGACTGACAATTCACCGTTATTCTTACCAACTGACAAACGGTCGCCATCACCCTTGACAGGACCGGACCACTCAACGGTTGCCTGTTTGGCATCCTCGGACCGGACAGTATTTATTTTACCATTAACGGCTTGAATATTAATAGAATGAACGCTGTCCGCGTCGACTCTTTTTGTTTCCATACCCGATTCATTCCCAATCCCCGATTGAACAGTCAGCAAACTGCCAGCTCCGCCAAACAGAATCAGAAGAGCTGCTGCAAAAATGAGTATTTTAAAACGTTTATGCATGGCTAACCCCTCCTTTAACGGCGTTGACATTAAAGTGCAGATACTTGATAATTCCTTGAATGAAAAGACGTGTCAGATAATACATGCCGATGCCGATAAGAATGCCGACGCCTGATAACAGCAGGGAAAAAAACACGTCAAACCAGATAAACGTTGCCGGAAACAAGAGCGCATTCACAAGAACAAGAAGAGGTGTGGCCGTAAAGGAGACCCCAACAACCCAACCGGCAAATCCAATGCCTGCGAGCGCTAAAACCGGACCGAGTACGATAACCAAATTGAAAAAACCGAGACCAATCACCGCCCAGACTGCCCTAAGGACATTGGAAACTGAGTTATCTGAATCAACCGTCTCCAATTGATAAGCCGCTCGCATTTCCTTCCCGATTTGACGGGGCGACCCCAATCCAGCTGCGATGTCGAATTCAGATTTCCCCTCTTTGGCTCCTGCAGAAAAATGTTCGTCAAAATCCTGGTTAATATCCCGTTTCTCCTCGGCAGGGAGGCCGTTCAGATAATGGTTTAATTCTTTCATAAATGTTTGCTTATTCACCGCTTATCCCCTCCTCTATAATTTGGTTAACACCCTTTGAAAATGCGTTCCATTCCCTGATCATGGTATGCATGTAATCCCTCCCCTCATCTGTTAATCTGTAATACTTGCGTGATGGACCTTCAACAGACTCCTGTGAATAGGTGCTCAAATAGCCATCCTTTTTAAGCTTTCGTAACAAGGGATATACCGCCCCTTCTGAAATTTCAATCTGCCCGGATATCATTCGGACAAGTTCATAACCATAACGATCCTTCTTATCCAGAAGTGCCAGCACACATATGCCAAGAACCCCTTTTTTAAATTGTATATTCATGAAAGTTTCCCTTCCGATCTCATTCAGATTATATAGTATTATATATTGTATAGTACCAGATTATGAATCATAGTTCAAAGAGGTACCAGGTACATGAACAATTTATAATATTAGGAATTGTTCATGTACCTGGCACCCCGGTTGAACAGCCATTGGAGAGCTAATCCTTGCAGGGCGATGCCGAGGACTGTGACAGCTGTTAATGTCCAAATTGAGAGTGTTTGATCAAAATCAAAGATGCGGTGGCCAAAAAAGAATAAATAGCTAAAAACAGCGAACAAGGCTTCCCCATAATGCTGAACGCCATTTTCCAGAAACAGAATCAGACCTGCCTCACTTAACAGCAGCACGAGAATGCCCATAAGAATTAGTGATTTGGATGGTAATGTCATTCTTTCTAGAAGAGGGCTGAGATAATATTTCGTGATCGTCTTCAACCGGAATAAATGAACAAGCCTGACAATCCGCGCGATTTGGAAAAACTGATCAAAGGGAATAATAGCAATAACCAGAAATGGATTTTCCTTAATAAACACCCATTTTGAAGGCGACTTGATCAAGCGGGCCATAAAATCAATAAAAAAGATGCCCCACACAATCCAGCTGAGGGTTGAATTATAGGTGCTGTCGGTCCAGATCGTGATAATGGTCAGCATCACAAGGATAATCATGACAGATTCATAGAAAATGCTTGCCACTTTTTGCATGTGCATCCCTCTTTCAGCCACTTTAAAACCTGCAAAAACTAAAAAGCCAGGGTTCTAAACCCTGGCTGAGGCACAGTAATGAATCAGCGGTGTTTATTCCGCCAGTACATCCTGATACGCCGGTGTATCTTCAATAATCTGTTTGGCAAAGGGGCATGTTGCTTTGAGCTTCATGCCGTTTTCCCGGGCATGCGCAACAACCTTCTCGACCAGCTGGCCGCCAATGCCTGACCCACGCATGTCATCTGATACATACGTGTGATCAATATCCCAGGCACCGCCAGCCTCTTTGAACGTGACTTCTGCCTTTGGATGCTGCTGGTCACCAATATAAAATGTGTGATCACCTTGTTTGATATCCGCCATACTATCACTCCTTTATACATGGTATTCCCGGCAGCCGCGGTTATTAATCGTTTTTCTCGTTTAATTCAGCCAGGGCGAGGTTACAATAATCGCCACTGCAAGAATAATCATTAAATAATTGACCGATACCATAAACATCTTGTCCGCCCATTTCCGGTTCTCGGTTGTAAACATGCCACTGAACGCCAGAGCTAAATAAGCCATATTCAGCACTGTCGCTATCACAACAAATGCCGTGCCAAGAGGGAACAGTAAGAAAGGAAGCGGCACAAGACAGGCAATATACACGACCATCTGACGCTTCGTTATGTCCATGCCGTAGACGACCGGCAGCATCGCCACGTTAGCGGCTTTATAGTCATCATACTTGCGAATGGCAATGGCAAACGTATGCGGCATCTGCCAAATAAAAATAATCAGTGCCAGAACATATGGCATAACATGGGTCGCGGGTACAAGCGCAGCCCAGCCAATCAATGGTGTCACCGCACCGGAAATACTGCCGATAACCGTGTTCAGGGTATACCTACGCTTCGTTAGCATGGTATAGAATATAACATACGTAACCCAGCCAATCAGGGCATAAATAACAGCTTCAAACCTCGTGAATGCAAGCATTAAAAAACCCAGAACACTGGCAGAGCTTCCAATCCACATAACCGTCCGCATTGATATATTGCCAGTCACCGTCGGACGTTTTTTCGTCCTGTCCA
This sequence comes from Lentibacillus kimchii, assembly GCF_042666895.1. Lineage (GTDB taxonomy): Bacteria > Bacillota > Bacilli > Bacillales > Amphibacillaceae > Lentibacillus > Lentibacillus kimchii. The sequence continues at coordinate 75,921 of NZ_JBHTGR010000002.1, read as the reverse complement.
TCACCTTATCAATATCCGCCTCATACCAATTATTCAGCACGAGCGCTCCAGCCATCACGAGCGTACTGCCAATAAGCGTCAGTAAAAACAAACCAGCATTAGCTGTAAACGACGCCTCCGTGAAATAAACTGCCAGCCAGAACCCTGTGAAAACCGGCACAGCGTTAGCGATCAGGACCGGCAGTTTAAAAAGGGATTTCAGATCGGCCATTAAGGATACCTCATTTTCATTATCTGCTGCTATATCAGTCTGATTGATAGTTGATGACGTTATGATTTGTCTGCTCATCTGATCCACCCTCTCATGTGCACACTGCTTTATACAGAGTGATATCACTATACGTTAAGCCGAACTCGTTTAAATCGCCATTCTTAAGGAAACTTATGATAGCATTATCGGCTATATATATCCTAATTTATAATAACACATCCGGGGTGATAACCAAATCTTGTTCCATATGACATCTTTGTGACGCTTTAGGCATTTGAACAATCCGGCATCAGACTGGCTGCATATCTTATAGAAACTGAAACCGATTGAAAGGGAGGGAGGAGAAAATGATCCGATACAACAACAGGGCTCGTCCAGGACGCTGTGTCTTTCCTGGCTACCGCTTTTGCGGCCCGAACTGCAGCGGTCCGGGTCCACCGGTTAATATGACTGATGCTGCATGCCAGGCGCATGATGCATGTCTGGAAAGCGGTGGCTCACCATGTATCTGTGATCAGCTGTTTATTCAGCATCTCCAGAGACTGATGAATCCATACACAAAAGAGGGCAGGCAAGCTGGCACAATGTATTATGCCATGCGAATCGCAGCCCGTTTTCGATGCTGATCACTCAGCCAGCAGACGTTTTGAGTTACCTCACCAATAGCAATAAACCGGCTGAGTGAGAGCAATTTTTTGATCAGCCGCGTTTATACCAGTAATTATTGGCGGCCGCTACTGTCTCAAAATGAATCGCAATAACTTGCGATGACGCAATGAGATTCTCAGCATCCTCCGAATACTTGGGGCGCAGTTTTTTCCTGATCTTTTCAGACGGCTGTGTATATTGGATCCCTTTCTGGGCCAAAGTGATCGCCAATTCAAATCCTTCCTGCGGTGTCTTCGTCTGTAAACTGTTAATCCACTTCTCCATGAAACACAACTCCCTTTATAGTGTATCTTCTACACTATATGCCCATCACCGCACGACGTTCCTGTTTTCGTCTTGTCACAAAGCATCGTCTCAGACTGACGCGTCGGATACTTTCTTTTCCAGGCGGCACACGGCTTCCACGTGATGTGTCTGCGGAAACATATCGACGGGCTGCACTTCTTTGGCAGCATAACCGCCATCTTCGAGAATGCCTAAATCGCGGGCAAGTGTCGACGGATTGCAGGATACATAAACGATTCTGTCAGGTGCCATGCCAATCATTGCCTGTAATAATGCTTCATCACAGCCCTTTCTCGGCGGATCAACGACGATCACATTCGGACGCATGCCCTGGGCGGTCCACCAGGGCATCACTTTTTCTGCTTCACCCGTATAGAAGGAAGCGTTCGTCATCTGATTCAGCCGGGCATTTTTCTTGGCATCATCAACAGCATCCGGCACCACTTCCACGCCGTAAACCTGTTTAGCTTCCTTGGCCATGAACAGCGACAGTGTACCTATTCCGCAATAAGCATCGACCACGGTATCGTTTGCGCCGAGATTGGCGTATTCCAGTGCTTTATCGTACAGCTTCGTCGTCTGCGGCGGGTTTACCTGGTAGAACGACCGGGCGGAGATCGCAAACGTCAGGTCACCAATCTGATCCTGAATGTAATCGTCGCCCCAGATGGTCTGCGACTTTTTACCCCAGATTGCATTCGTCTCCTGATCATTAATATTGTGCACAATCGATGTAATATGCGGATAAGTCTTAAGCAATTCGTCCACAAGTTCATCCCCGTTCGGCAAGTCCGGCGTTCTTGTGATAAGAACAATCATCGTATCATTGGTTTTAGCAGCGGTGCGAACAACAATATGCCGCAATACGCCGGTATCCTGCGCTTCATCATAAGCGGAAATGCCGAGGCGGCTGGCGATGCGGCGTACGCCTTCCACCATGCGATCATTGACTTCATCCTGGATAACGCACGTCTCCATGCCGTCAATGATGCGATGGCTCCGTTTTTGATAGAAACCGGTCTTCAGTTCCCCATCATCTGTTTCGCCGACAGGCATCTGCACTTTGTTGCGGTAGCGCCACGGATCGTCCATACGAATAATCGAATGCACCGGTACATGGTCCAGGTGGGCGACTTTCCGCAATGTGTTTTTAACCTGCTCCTGTTTCATATCGAGCTGTTTATTATAGCTCATATGCTGCAGCTGGCAGCCGCCGCATTGATAAAACACATTGCACGGCGGCTCAACACGTTCCGGGCTGGATGCAGTCAACTTCAGCAATTTGCCGAAACCGAAGTTTTTATTAACTTTAACGACCTTCACATCCCCCTCTTCTCCCGGGAGTGCATATGGAACAAACAGAGGATAGCCGCTGATTTTCCCGACACCGTTGCCTTCATGCGTCAGATCCTCGAATTGAAGCGTGATGGTCTGGTTCTTTTTCACAGGTGCTGCTTGTTTTGCCATAAATATCTTCCTTTTCGTTCGTGAATGTGCTTTCCATCTTATCATACCCGCGATGCAAAAGGAATTTTCCCGAATAAAATACAGAAGAAATCGTTTGATATGCAAATAATAAAAAACGAGGCTGGCACTTATTTGATTCTCCAGTTTTTCTATGTACTCTCCCTTTTCAATATCCCATTTGATCTAGTCCGACCGCTATAATAATCATAATCACATCAATAATAGCTAAAATCCCAGAGATTTTTCCAACTGTATCCCCAAACCATATGGTGAAAATAGCTGTTAAAATGGCTAAAAAACCTGCAATAATCAAGAGTACACCAATCCTGGTCCCTAATCTTTCTCGATTAACTGGTTCCCATATTTGCGTGACATCTGCGAGAAATGAAAATACCATTTTTGTCCGAACAATATAACCCGCCCAGATTAAAAATGCACCGATAACAATACCTATAAATAGGCTCATATTAGATTTCACTCCAATTTTTAGTTCTTCTAGAAATCGTTGAACTGAACTGCCTGTTTTATTTCTGCTTTACAAGTATCATCGCATTTAACGCACCCTTTAATTCAAAAGGGGGATGCCTCTAAAATCATATATATCTTCCCTGACATCTAGTGCGAATGTTCAGCATAATGGCCCGATTCCAATATAATTCTTATTCCAAAATTGCGCCTGATTCCGGAATATTTATTAGTTTTCATTTTCTTTCTTATAAATCTTTTTTAGCGTTGCATTGATGTTATTTAAACTTATTAATATAAAGCCAAGCATTACGAATGTTATAATTTCGCCTGTAAAGAAAGATACAACACCTAAAATTAAAGCGTATAAAGCATACAACCAGTTATTCATATACAAACCCTCTCTTTTCTGAAAATCTGACCCGATTCCAGCACAATCCTTACGCCAGAATTGCACCCGATAGTTCAACAATGGGTAATACATGAACTCAAGGTCTCAAGCCATATGCGAGGTTGAAAATGATATATAGAAAAAATAATATGATACCGCTAAGCAGTACGGCTATTGTAAATTGAGTCCAGCGATTTTTTTCCAATGGTTTTATTTTTCGAATAATAGCGTATAGAACAAGTATGCCAATTGGAATGATAAAAGCAAAACTAAACCAGAATGCCCAATTTGAATTAACGTCCCACCCCTCTGGTATGACAGGACCATCATACATATTGTATTTCTCGTGAATACGGTGGCGACCGGTGATAAATACAATAGTAATAAGCGTATAATATAGGGCCACTGCCATTTTCACCCACTTATTATATAAAGCAGATTCCTTAATTAATAAAGATATCACAAGCAATAAAATGATAATAACGACAAGAAAAATGGTTAACCCTCCTATCCTCTCACACAAACATTTTTCCACAATCTGATCCGATGAGGCAGTCATAAACCGATTCGATCCCAATAATTCTATTTAATAAGCCCGTAGAATCGCCCAATTGTTTTATAATACGCTCCTATCGCGATATAAAAACAACGTAAGTGCATTTAACAGAATGGTAAAAATGGCAAGTACCGTTGAAGCAACAGCTACACCGCGCATTGTATCCGCCAAAGCAGCAAAGTCTTCAATGTTCACCAAGTAAAGGTTATAAAAAATTTGGAAACATATTGCGATAACGCAAGCGCTGAAACTGATGATAATGGAAAGAGCAATCCATTTCTTATTCTTCTGCTTTTTATTTGCAGCAATATTAATCATAGGAATTATCCAAGCTACTAATCCCAGTATCAAACTGCCGATGTTAAGCCAACCAGCATCAATCATATGTCATCCCGCCTTTTTTACAAAATTAGGTCATTTAGGTGTATCAACTATCTATCTGCCCTTATATACAGAACGGGCGCCATAAACATCAAGTTTTATACCGGAATGGCGCCCTTTAATTTAATAAGAATCCCTGTATGGAAACAAAAAACATAAACAACGAAACAATAATACTCATATAACCCCAAAATGCTTTTTTATCATTTTGAAGTTCAACTACTCCAGTAATCAAAGTCGATATACCTAATCCCAGCATCAGGTAAGGCATAAGCTCAAAATCTTGAGTTATCAGCATATAGCTAGCTAACACTGCAACAACTATTGAAAAAATTACTCGCAGTATCTTAAAAATAGTCTTCCCTCCCTCAATTTTGCCATCTTCAGAAAGACGCACTTATGAAGTTACCAATTATTGTACTGTTTGATTACCTGGCTCTGGCACTATTTCTTATTAGGGAAAAGTTCATTCCTTGAATAAACTTCACTCAAAAATTTTTTGACTTAATGTTAACATAATTATTTCACAAATTTAATTAGTAATGTAAGGATCTATAAAAACAATAGATCGAATCATTCAATAACACATAAAGAAGTCTACCCTTTTTAAGATAGACTTCTTTATAGGTTAAGCTATCTGCAAACCCTATTTCACAGTGGTAAATTACGTTTCCTGAAAATAAGCACTGCAATAACACATGTCGCAATACCAATTGAACCAAGCGTAGCGGATGATACCAAGACATCCGCCTCACCACTTGCAATGTTACCTGGCTCGTATAAAGAGAAAGGAGTGAAATCGCGAATCCAATCAATATCAGTCACAATTTTACCCATCATGTTCATGCCATAAAACAGGAATGTTAAGCCTCCCGCCAATGCAAAGGCATTCTTTTCATCATTAAACAGAGACGAAATAAGAAATGAATAACCTCCCACTGCAAAAAATAACAGAAATCCTACAACGTTAATTTGAAAAAATTCCCCGAATGCAATGGTGCTTTCAGTATCTATTAAAAATTCGGCAGCAAGAAATCCTCCACCAAATGTTAATACATGAATAACAATTAGACCGCTAATAAGTACTGTGATTTGTGTAACAGCAATTTGAACTCGAGAAACACGGGTTGACAACAAATAAGCCATAGAACCACGATCAACAAGGCCTGCAATTAATTGGACTGCAATCATGACACTGAATACACCAAGAATAAGCAAATAAAACAAACCATAATATTCAGCTGAAACAAACTGCCCATAACTGCTAAAAGATTCTAAACCCATTGCCCGCAAGAATGCATCAGGGAATATATCAATCAATTTATCAATTTCCTCCATATTCTTATCGAGCATAGGAAAGAGAGAAGTCATAAGTGTGACGTATAATGCTGAACCAAGACCAAAGCCGAGAACAGTCTTTAGGTTGGTTTTCATCATTTGCGTATAAAGTGAGAAATTCATAATCACAACTCCTCCCTATTATAATAATCCATAAAAATTTGTTCCAAACTTTGATCGTCAGCACTGATGTTTTTCACATGATAACCAGACAAAGTATCAATAAAAGCATCATAATTACCTTGAAGTTTAATGCTTACGGTGAAATCATCGATTTTTTCAGGCTTCAGTTCAGACTCCAAAATGGCTTCAACATCTTTTTTTTCAGTTAGTGTCACATTAAAGGCTTTCCGTTGCATGGTTTGAAGTTCATGAATGTTTCTCGTAGCAGCAATCTTACCATCCCGAATGATTGCAGCTCTATCACAAGTACGTTCAATTTCAGCAAAACTATGGGAAGACATAAGGAACGTTTTTCCTCTTTCTTTCTCCTCAAGCACCAAAGAAATGAAGAGTTTTTGCATAAGAGGATCCAGCCCTGATGTTGGTTCGTCCAGTATATAAATATCTGGATCATGCATAAAAGTTGCTACGATGCCTACTTTTTGCTTCATCCCTTTCGACATTTTCCGAATTGGCGTTTTTGGGTTGAATTGTAGTTTGTCAATAAGCTCTGTCCGCCGTTGTTTGTTATGAACACCTTGCATGCCAGCAATCATATTAAGGAAATCATGACCGGTCATGCCATCCAAAAAAGCAATTTCACCAGGAAGATAACCAACGTGACTTCGTGCTTCAGCTTGTTTCTCCCATGTGTCCAATCCCTTAATCGTTGCATAACCTTTCTGTGGCTTCATATACCCCATTAGATGACGTATCGTTGTTGATTTACCACTGCCATTAGGACCAAGAAATCCGAACACCTCGCCTTTTTCTACATTAAAAGACACGTCAGATATACCTTTTCCATTTGAAAACTGTTGCGTTAGATTTTCAATTTGAATCATCTTTTCTCGTCCTCCTTAATAAGAATGCGGACGGCGTTTAATTCATCAGCCCCGTTAGATAGAAAAAAGATACTTCTTCCGATTGAACGTGTTTATAGCCATACCGTTAAGCTTCTGGATCTTTTTGAAAGGTTCTAGTAATGCAATTTTCCGTCAAAAATATAAAGGATAGTTTATGTTGCCATAACACTGTATACAGCAAATGCTGAATGCATTCATAAATGAATATATTCGAATCAAATCATGATATGAATAGCAGGTCAAGATGGAATGAAAGGGTACTGTTTGAAACAAATAAAGAGCGACGTGTGACTGCTAAATTAAAATGAACAATAAGTTTCGCAATAAAAAAATAACACACCAATTATATGTGAATTGATGTGTCTTTTACTTCTATCATGTTAATTTTCGCCTCAGTAAGTGCACGGCTTCATTGGTTCAAAAACGCGTCCGGCACTAAAAGTTCAATATGCTGCGGCAAGTTTTCAAATTCCCCTGGCAGCAGCCCGCCGTATTCACCATCGATATTCAGCTGCATTTTTTCATCGGTGGCAACACTGATATGTTTCGCCTGCGTGTAAATGATGCGCTCATCATCAAGATGAGCCCCTCGCACAGCTTGTGTCGCTATTCGGACAAATTCGGCCAGATTCATTTTCTTCAAAATCAGCAGGTCAAAATAACCGTCATCCATCCGGGCGTCAGGGGCCAATTTTTCAAATCCGCCAACTGAATTTGTATTGGCAACAAGAAACAGCATAATATCTTCATTAATAATGGTGCCGTCGTATTCAATTCTGCTGCGTATCGGCCGTAATGACGGGAGCAATTCAATTCCTTTGACATAATAAGCCAGCTGGCCGAGAACCGTTTTTAATTTACTCGGCGCATCATAGGTCAGCTCTGTCAGTTTGCCGCCGCCTGCAATATTCATAAAGTAGTGCTCGTTCACACGTCCAATATCGAGCGGTTTTGACTGACCCGACACTAAGATATCCACAGCTTTATGAATCGCACGAGGGATATTCAGAGCTCTTGCAAAATCATTCGTCGTACCGGTCGGGATAATGCCGAGTTTCGGACGGTGCGGCTGCTCGGCTATGCCTTTAATCACTTCATTAATGGTTCCGTCACCACCCGCAGCAACAACCAGATCAAAATAACCGGCAACTGCCTGTTCAGCCGCAACCGTTGCGTCACCCTCACCTGTTGTGGCATGAGCTGACGTTTCATAGCCGGCTATTTCCAGACGGTTCATCACAGCTGGCAGTTCACGTTTGAAATTTTCCCGTCCGGATGTCGGGTTATAAATAATACGTGCTTTTCGCATATCCGCTCCCCCTCCCGCGCACGACTAAGCAGTTTAGCGGCATCGTATCAAAATGCGCCCTTGAGTCGAAGGTCAAACAAGGGACTGCTGCCATATATGACAGCAGCCCGATTGAACACGTTCTCTTTCAACGCGGCGGCGTTACCGCTTATCCATTTCCTGCTGCAAAATCTTGTTGACCATTGGCGGATTAGCCTGGCCTTTCGTTGCTTTCATAACCTGACCGACTAAGAACTTAATAGCTTTGTCCTTGCCGTTCTTATAGTCAATGATCGATTGTTCATTCTCATCGAGCACTTTCGTAATAATGTCTGTCAGCTGGCCTTCGTCAGAAATCTGAGCCAGTCCCTGATCCTGAACGATTTTTCCTGGGTCGCCACCGTTCTCCACCAGTTCGGCGAACACTTTTTTGGCTATTTTGGACGATATCGTGCCGTCTTCTATCAATTTGATCATTTTAGCCAACGTCTCAGGCGTCAGAGCCAGTTCGTCCAATTCTTTATCGTTCTTGTTCATGTAGGCAGACACTTCATCCATCATCCAGTTAGACGTCTGTTTAATATCAGCGCCGTGGCTGACGGTTTCTTCAAAAAAGTCAGCCATCTCTTTCGAAGCGGTCAAAACACTGGCATCATATTCGGGCAGCTCCAGTTCCTGAATATAACGCTGTCTGCGCGCATCCGGGAGCTCTGGAATCTTATCTTTAATCCGTTGTTTCCACGCTTCATCAACGTGAAGAGGCGGAATGTCCGCATCAGGATAGTAGCGATAATCCTCGGCTTCTTCTTTCACACGCATAAGAACCGTTTTTTTCGTTTTCTCGTCAAAACGGCGTGTTTCTGACTGGATCTCACCGCCCGACAGCAGCTCCTGCTCCTGGCGTTTCGCTTCATATTCCAGACCTTTTTGGACGAAGGAGAAGGAGTTGAGATTTTTCAGCTCGGTTTTAACACCAAATGCTTCCTGGCCGACCGGACGAACGGACAGGTTCGCATCACATCTGAGTGAGCCTTCCTCCATTTTACAGTCCGAGACACCCGTGTACTGAATAATATTTTTCAGTTTCTCCAAGTAAGCATAGGCCTCTTCCGGCGACCGGATATCCGGTTCGGAAACAATTTCGACCAGCGGTGTTCCTGCGCGGTTAAAGTCCACCAGCGAATAACCGTCATCCTGGTGAACCAGCTTGCCGGCATCCTCTTCCATATGCAGGCGGGTGATGCCGATTTGTTTCTTTTCACCATTGACTTCAATCTCTATTGAACCGTTTGATCCAATCGGCTGTTCAAACTGAGACAGCTGATAGACTTTGGGATTGTCCGGATAGAAATAGCTCTTCCGGTCAAATTTCATGTCAGTGGCAATGTCGCAATTCAAGGCCATAGCCGCTTCCATCGCATAGTTAACGGATTCCTCATTCAATACCGGCAAGACGCCTGGATAAGCGAGATCACCCGGATTCACATTCGTATTGGGTTCATCCCCAAATGCATTGGGGCTTGGGCTGAAAATTTTCGATGCTGTTTTTAATTCAACGTGGACTTCAAGCCCTATAACTGATTCAAAGTTCATGATTGAGCACCTCCTAATTGAGGGCGTTTTGTATGGTGTTCAGTTGCTTGTTCATATGCGTGCGCCGTGCGATAAACTGTGCTTTCCGCAAACGGTTTTCCGATGATTTGCAGGCCGATTGGCAGCCCTTGTCCGGAAAAACCGCATGGAAGCGATAGCCCAGGCAGTCCGGCCAGATTCACGGGAACAGTCAGCATATCGTTCATATACAGAGCCATGGGATCATCAGTGCTTTCGCCAGCTTTAAATGCAGGCGCAGGGGCTGTTGGGCCGATAACGACATCGTAGTCACGCAGAATGTTGTCAAAGTCCTGTTTAACCAGTGTACGGACCTTTTGTGCTTTTTTATAATAGACCTCATAATTGCCGGAACTGAGCGCGAATGTTCCAAGCATAATCCGGCGTTTTACTTCATCGCCAAAGCCTTCAGCCCGGGAATACGTAAACATATCATCCATGTTATCTGCTTTATCCGAACGCTTACCAAAGCGGACACCGTCAAAGCGGCCCATGCTGGCAAATGCTTCACCTGAGGAGATCATCTGGTAAGCTGCAACAGCATACTCGGAATGCGGCAGGGACACTTCTTCCCATTCAGCACCGAGCGATTCATAAACTTTCAGCGCATTCATAACAGCGTCTTTAACTTCCTGTGCAACACCCTCACCGAGATACTCTTTAGGAACGGCAATCTTCATGCCTTCCATATTGCCATCCAGGGCGTCAGTATAGGCTGGAACCTCGGCAGCTGCACTGGTGGAATCCATTTTGTCCTGGCCAGCAATCACTTCAAGCACGCGGGCGTTGTCTTCAACTGAGCGTGTAACCGGGCCGATCTGGTCCAGCGATGAGGCAAATGCAATCAGACCAAAGCGTGATACACGCCCGTACGTCGGTTTCATGCCGACAACACCGCAGAAAGAAGCAGGCTGACGGACAGATCCGCCTGTATCGGAGCCAAGTGAAAAGACAATTTCACCGGCGGCAACAGCTGCTGCTGAACCGCCACTGGATCCGCCTGACACATAATCAGTGTTCCACGGATTGCGTGTCACCTGAAAGCTCGAATTTTCCGTTGTTGAGCCCATCGCAAACTCGTCCATGTTTAATTTGCCTGCTGTTACCGACTTGTCGGCTTGTAATTTTTCGATAACGGCAGCATTGTACAGCGGATTGTCAAAGTCTTTCAGAAATTGACTGGCACTTGTTGTCCGCAAATTTTTCGTCACAATATTATCCTTAATGCCGTTGGGAATACCAAACAAACGGGCACTGGCATCCGGCGCATCATCAAGCTGCTTCGCCTGACTGCGGGCATGCTCCTCATCCAGGGTCAGAAACGCCTGAACCTGGTCATCGACTTCACTGATCCGGTCAAATGAGGTATTAACCAGATCTTCAGCCGATATTTCCTTTTTATGTAGCATCTCTTCCAGTTGCTTGATGCTGTGATCAAATAAGGCCATCAGTTATTCCCTCCTTAATCCAAAATCGATGGGACGCGGAAATACCCATCCTGCCTGTCCGGCGCGTTTTTCAATAGATCCTCACGTGAGGTCCAATTTGTTGGCTCATCATCGCGCATGACATTCTGCAAATCGGTCATGAAAATGGTTGGCTCAACACCTTCCGTATCAACATCCTGAAGCTTATCGGCATAGTGAATGACCGAACTGAGATCGTCAGTAAACCTGTCAGCTTCTTCGTCGGTTATGGCAATTTTTGCTGTTTCAGCGATATGCTTGATCTGCTCTTTCGTTATATCTGCCACTGGTAAAACACCTCCGTCATTAAATAGCATGTACCATCAGTATACCATTAGATAAGCTAAAACACACTAATAGATCATAGCAAATCCCCGTGTTTCAAAGCAAGCAAAATCATGTCACACAGCCCTTCTCATCTACTAACAAACATAATCCTAAAGTTCACATGATATGTCAGGAATAACGGGATGGTTCAAATATGAAGACTATAACAGATAAGCGCCGAACACTTGAAACGATGTCCGAACAAATTGCACACCGCGGCCGAGATGACAAAGGTTTCTGGACATCCGATCATGTGGCTCTGGCCCACCGGCGGCTGACATTCAGAAACGCTATGAGGAAGCACTTCAGGCAATGCCTAAGTCTCAGCTCCAGGGACTTGAACAACGCCGTCAGGAGATGCAATTTCTCAATTTGACGCACTTCCTGCCGATGTTGATGGACCGATCCAATCGTCTAAGTGTCAGGGCCGGTCTGGAAGTCCGCACACCTTTTTGTGATCACCGGCTGGTTCAATATCTCTGGTGATTCAGGTGAACGAATGGCTGCGAGTGAACAGGACTGGGACAAACGTATTTTGTCCCAGTCCTGTTTATGTATCAAAAACATGCACTTGCTTTTCGCTGTCTCCAGCATCCCGTGATATCACACTTTCCATTTTCTCGTCAGACTTGATGTTAATGTTCAGATCATAGTAGTCCTCAAACATCTCATCCGCGAGTTTTGATACATATTGGGTGAAACCAACAACTTCTTCCTTTCCGTGAAACTCAATTGGAATTTCCAGTGTCAGCTCTTGCAGGTCATCACCGATATAGAAGCCGTCTCCAATAACGCCAACGTAATTTGGAAAGTATTCCTCAATTCGGCTGCCGAAGTTTTTAACGAGCTGCTGTGTGTCGTAGTTTTTTTCTTCCCCTCTATCCGAAGGGAACAGCACATTCTCTTCATTAAGGTTCTCCCAGTCACTAATGCTTGCTTCGCCGCTTTTCACTGATGTTTTGGCAACGAAATTTCCCGGTACGGGCGCGTTCTCGTCTTCTTCCCGGTACAGGGCTATCATAATCGGAATATCGCTTAACGCGTCAATGTTCCGGACGCGCTTCAGCACGGTTTTGGCTATTTCCTTTCCCTTATCCAGCATTTTTGACTTGGATATCTCCACCTTGCCAGGATTGCCTTCCACTTCAAAACGGTAAACAGATTTTAAAGCAATACCAATCGATACACCGGACAGTTCCACCTTGTCATCATCATGCCGCTTCAAGAAATCCTGCTCCAGAATATGGGACACATATTTGGGATTTTGTTCATGATCATCTATTGTGGCGTTTTCTTCATCCAATGGCGGATTTAATGCCTGTTTCCGCTTAGCTAGCCGCTTTTCCATCTCTTTTTTCTTGATTTTGTTGTCTTTCACCTGTTTTTCCAGCTGGTTTTTCAATTCACTGAGTTCATCGTCCGTCGGATAACTTTCAAGCCACCTGTACAGCATATCCGAGTCCAAATACTGGCCTTCTTCAAACAGGTACTCATCAGGATCGAAATAGTCTTTGGAAAGTCTTCTTAAACCTGTTTCGGCCTCATCGATGTCCAGACGGTTCCCCATTTGCCCCGTAATAACGCCTCGGGAGGCACTGGGACGGTATGGCAGGAGAGTCCGGTAATCTTCATCTGACAGTTTGTTCGAAACAATCGACGTCTCCTGTTCTGACTTATCCTCGTCTTTGACAACCTCGTCTTCGTTATTAATTGATGGCGCACAGCTTGTGAGAAGCAGAATAGCAACGGCCAGTGACATCGTTAGTTTTTTTAACACATACCCCACTCCTTAATCGTTCGAAACATCTTTCAGCTGCTGTTCGTTCCAAATCGCTACGCCCAGCTGCTCCGCACGATTCAGCTTCGAGCCAGCGTCCTCTCCAGCTACGAGAATATCAGTCTTTGTGCTGACACTTCCCGTGACCGACCCGCCGAACCGCTCAACCAGCGCCTTGGCCTCAGACCGCGTTAAGGTATTCATTTTGCCTGTCAGGACAACAGTCTTGCCTGCTAACGCTGTATCGTCAGCAGCGGCTTCCAGCGCCGGGCCTTTGTACGTCATAGTCAGACCAAGCTCTCGCAAGTCATTCAGCAGCTGCGTCACCTCGTCAGCGGCAAAGTAATTCACAATGGCATCGGCGATCACCTCACCCATGTCCTCGATTGACACAATAGCTTCGCGGGAAGCCTGCTGCAGGTTAGCCATTGTCTGGAAATGAGCGGCAAGGGTCCGTGCTGCTTTGGAGCCGACAAACCGGATGCCGAGTCCGACCAGCAGCTGTTCCAGCGAATTTGTTTTAGAGGCTTCAATCGCCTTGAGCAGATTATCAGACGATTTCTCGCCCATCCGCTCCAGTTCCAGCAGCGCATCCTGCTGTAGCCGGTAAATATCCGCGATTGAATGGACCAGATTCTCCTGGAACAGCTGAATGACCACTTTTTCGCCCAAACCGTCTATATCCATCGCTGACCGTGAGGCAAAATGGATCAGCGCTTCCTTCAGCTGTGCCGGGCAATTCGGATTCATGCAGCGCAGGGCAACTTCTTCCTCAAGGTGAACAAGTTCACTGCCGCACTCGGGACATTCTTCAGGCATGACAAATGGCTTCTCCTCACCTGTCCGTTTTTCCTCCACCGCCCGGATAACTTCCGGAATAATGTCACCAGCTTTCTTGACGATAACTGCATCGCCGAGACGGATATCCCGTTCCCGGATAAGATCTTCATTGTGCAAGGAAGCCCGTCTGACCGTTGTTCCAGCCACCCGGACGGCATCCAGGACAGCTGTCGGTGTGACAGCGCCGGTCCGACCTACACTTAATTCGATATCGCGCAAGACAGTCAGCACCTCTTCGGCCGGGAATTTGTAGGCAATCGCCCAGCGCGGACTTCTGGCGGTATAACCAAGTTCCTCCTGCTGAGCGGTGTTGTCCACCTTCACCACGACACCATCGATATCGTAATCGAGTTCCGGACGTGCTTGTTCCCAGTGTTTGACAAATTGAATCACGTCATCAATCGTTTGGCACTGACGCCACTCCGGATTCACTTTAAATCCCAGATCCTGCAGGCGTGTCAGACGTTCGCTGTGAGATGTGAACGTCTCAGCTTCCCAATCACCAACACCATACAGGAAGACGTCCAAATGACGGCTGGCAGCGATTTTCGGATCGAGCTGACGCAGGGAGCCAGCAGCTGCGTTGCGCGGATTGGCAAAAGGGTCCCTGGCCAGCTTCTCGCGCTGCTCATTTAAACGCAGAAATGATCGATGCGGCATAAACGCTTCGCCGCGCACCTCAATCGTCTGATCCGCCTGAACCGACAACGGGATGCTGCGGATCGTTCGCAGGTTGCTTGTAATATCCTCACCGGTCGTGCCGTCGCCGCGGGTGGCACCGCGGACCAGACGGCCATTTTCATAAAGAAGTGAGACGGCGAGTCCATCAATTTTCAGTTCACAGACGAACGAAATCGGCGCATCAGTCCCCTCATCAGCGCGCCGGGCAAAATCACGCAATTCCGCTTCGCTGAAAGCATTTCCGAGACTGAGCATTGGTATATTATGGGCGACCTTCTGAAACGCATCGAGCGGCTCACCGCCGACACGCTGGGACGGTGAATCAACGGTCACCAGTTCCGGAAACGCCTCTTCCAGCTCGATCAGCTCCCGCATTTTCCGGTCGTATTCGGCATCCGGCACACTCGGATCATCGAGCACATAATAGGCATGATTATAATGATTCAGCACGTCCCGCAATGTTTGTATCTGCTGTTTTGCCTGCTGCTGTTCCATGTCAAGCACCTCCTATTGTTTCGTAATCGGTGCGAATTTGGCCAGAAGCCGTTTAACGCCCATTGGTGCGGGAAAGGCAATGTCAAGTTCCATTGCATCATCTTCGCCCTGCACTTTAACGACCGTTCCGACGCCCCATTTTTTATGTTCCGCTTTATCACCGGGATTCCACGTCTGTGCTTCAGCACCGGTCGACTGTTGGATTTTGCCGGCCTGGCGCTTAGGTGCCGCCGGCGTCTCAGATGCCTTTTCCTTCGATCCATACAGCGTCCCGCGCATCTGCTCGATCCCTTCAACCAGATCTTCCGGAATTTCAGTAATAAACCGGCTCACCGGATTCATATTCGTCCGGCCGAAAATCGTGCGCATTTTGGCATGGGTTAAGTAAAGTTTCTGTTCCGCCCTTGTAATGCCCACATAAGCCAGACGCCGCTCTTCTTCCATGCCTTCATCATCAAACAGTGACCGGCTGTGCGGAAAGACATTTTCCTCCATCCCGAGCAAAAAGACCACAGGAAACTCCAGTCCTTTCGCGGCATGCAGTGTCATCAGCGTCACTTTCGGCTCATTGGCCGTTTCGTCTTCCTCAGTTCTGTCAATATCGGCTACCAATGCCAGATCGGTGAGAAAAGCAATTAACGTTTTATCCTCAGCTTCCTCTTCAAAGTCCTTTGTGACAGTTTTAAATTCTTCCAGATTTTCCAGACGGCTCTGCGATTCCAGAGACTGCTCTTTTTTCAGCATATCTTCATAGCCAGTCCGTTCAATAACCGCCTCAACCATATCCGTAGCGGTCAGAAATTCCTGCTGCTGGGTCAGCGTCTGAATCAGACTGCCAAATTCCGACAGCGCATTCGCAGCCTTTTTCGTCACGCCAATGAAATCAACCTCTTTAACCGCCCTGTAAAACGAGATATCCTGATCCGCAGCGTAGGCGCGCAGCCGGTCAACCGTTGTCTGGCCAACACCGCGTTTCGGAACGTTCACCACGCGTTCGAAGCTGATATCATCATCCGGGTTGGTAATCAGACGCAAATAAGCGATCAGGTCCTTGATCTCTTTCCGGTCATAGAACTTCGTGCCGCCAATCATCTGATACGTAATATCCGATTTCAGAAACGTATCCTCCACCGCACGTGACTGAGCATTCGTCCGATAAAGGATCGCTACATCATCCAGGGAAAATCCCTCTTCACGGGTCAGTTTTTGAATTTCCTGGGTCACATACAACGCTTCTTCCTGCTCCGTCGCTCCCTGGTAGTAATTCACTTTGTTCCCGTCCTGATTGTCCGTCCACAAATTTTTCGGTTTGCGGCCGGTATTATGGGCGATGACATGGTTCGCGGCCTCAAGAATAGACTTCGTCGACCGGTAATTCTGTTCCAGATAAATCACCCGTGCCGATGGGTAGTCCTGTTCAAACGACATGATATTCGTAATATCAGCACCACGCCAGCCATAAATCGACTGGTCAGAGTCGCCGACAACACAAAGATTCTGAAACCGGCTTGCCAGCTGCTGAACCAGATAGTACTGGGCATGATTGGTGTCCTGGTACTCGTCCACATGGATATACTGGAAACGCCGCTGGTAGTACTCCAGCACCTCAGGCACGCGTTCGAACAAGTGAATCGTCTGCATAATCAGATCATCAAAATCAAGTGCCTGGTTTTTCCGCAGCGTTTTCTGATAGCGTTCATAGATCTGCGACACTTGCCGCTGGAAAAAGTCCGCAGCATTCTTGCTGTATTCCTCCGGTGTGATCAGCTCATTTTTCGCCGAGCTGATTTGTCCCAGCATGCTTTTGGGATTGAATTTTTTCGGGTCAATATTCAAGTCTTTCAAGATCTGTTTGACGACTGACAGCTGATCACCGCTGTCGAGGATTGTGAAATTCTGGCTGTAGCCGATTCTGTCACTATCCCGGCGCAAAATCCGGACACACATGGCGTGAAAAGTCGACACCCAGATCTGTTTGCCCTCAGCGCCAACGAGTTTATTCACACGATCCTTCATTTCACGAGACGCTTTATTCGTAAATGTTATAGCGAGCACACTTCTGGGCGAAACATCCTTTTCCGCAAGCAAGTAAGCAATGCGGTGTGTCAGCACACGCGTTTTGCCGCTCCCTGCTCCCGCCATAATCAAAAGCGGGCCATCTGTATGTTTAACCGCTTCCTGCTGCTGTTCATTTAAGCCATTCACTAATTCATGCATTGTCTGACGCACGCTTGTCACCACCTCTGGCTATGTTCTCCGTATTAACTGCCTCAACTGTCTGCAGTGCTTCCCCGATATCCAAGTAAATCAGATTGCCGACAACAATCGTATCGGCATGTTTCGTCATCTCCCGAGCCTGGGCCTTTGACGCAATTCCGCCGCCATAGACAAGCTGGGTATGACAGAGCTGTTCTCTGACCTCTTGAACGAGCTCTTCATCCCCATACATGCCGCTGTATTCCAGGTAAAAAATCGGCAGATGAAACATATGCTCCGCCATATACGCATAGGCCACAACATCATCATGATCCGGCAGATCACAGTTGGTATATTGAAAGGCCTTGGCATCTTCATTTAAAATACAATAGCCTTCGACTGCCATGTCATTCCAATTTATCAAGTCTTTATAGGCTTTAATAGCCTGGTGCTGTATATCCATCATCCATTTCTTATCACGGCTGTTCATGACCATCGGTATCAAGTAAGCATCAAAACCGGGTGTGATAGCCTCCATGCTGCTGATCTCCAAACCGCAGGGAACAGAATAGCGGCGGATGCGCATGAGCAAGTCAAGCACGCCGTCCAGTGTGACATGGTCAGTTCCGCCAACAATCACAGCATCGGTGCCTGATTCACAAACAGCCTCGAGATCATCATCCGTTATAAATTTGGCTGGGTCCAGTTTAAAGACATGCCTGGCATCTTGCAGAAACGCATTCACTATATAGCCCCCTGATCGATTAATGACTGTGTTCTGTTTGCTGGCCTATATTCCGTATTCAAAACAGATTTTCAATAAGCCGTATGATGTAACATAGCTTAACAGAAACACGTACTAATCTTCATTGATAAAGTATATCAAAAAACGCGCTGTAAATTTAGGGTTTCGGAACATGATTTTTTGAAAGTTAGCCTGTGTGGTAAAAAGGCAGCCTTTAAGGCTCCCTGCAGAGAGGAATGAAACCGGATGGAATGGCAGGAAACCGGCGGCTCAGGCCGATTTCCTGTCTATCAGCGGTGACATACACAGCAGACGCATACGAGCTGCATTATGCATCCGTATCCGGCATGCGTTCAAGCACCGTGTTATAACCGTCGCTTCCATAATTCAGACAACGCCGCACACGCGATATCGTAGCGGTTGAGGCGCCTGTCTCTGTTTCAATCACATTGTAAGTATCGCCTGCGGTCAGCATTTTGGCAACATGCATCCGCTGAGCAAGTGCGTGAACTTCGGACATCGTTGCAATATCATCAAAAAATTGATAGCATTCTTCCCGATCATTTAACGAAAGGATCGCATCAAACAGCTGATCCAGCTGTTCTCCGCGCAGTTTATCGATCTGCATGCAGCATTCACCTGCTTTCTACTCGTTTGACACGGTTACTGATTGCGCCATCCCCGGATCAGCCGGCACGACATTAATCCATGTTTTGCCCGGAACAAATGGCACCGGATCACCGTTTTTGACAGGGATGATTCGTCCGTCACGGTTTTCCCACTGGACTTTGCGGATGTGCCCTTTTTGGACAAGATAGGCGTCGCCGCCCGAGGTGATATCAATCTCCCGCCGGCCAGCATCGTCAATAATCTCATGCGGTGTTTCGATGATGAAAAGATTGTCTGCGGTCACTGGCTCATCAGCGTCTTTTTCAATTGATTGGTTACCGTTGCTGTAACGGTTGTAGACCGCATTGCCTTCATCATACGAATATGTAACCACATTCTTCATCCCGCCTGAATAATCAATGGTCACACTGGCTGCTTCATCACCTGATGCAGCGGCCGCTTCATCCTCATCTGCAAATGGCAGCGGCTGATAGGATTGCGTCACATTATACCCTTTTTGTTCGGCCATATCATTCACGCTGGCAAACTGCAAATAGGAATTATGCGGGGCAGACCGGTCTGATGAGCGTTTGAACAAGTTGCCATCATTATCATGCAAGGCACCATCCAAATGCTCAATGCCCTCATCAGCAATCATATCATTCACGAAGTTCGCAGCGCCATGATAAACATACAGCGCATCATACCCGTCGGCCAGATCAAAGTAATACTCCCGGGCACTGCGGACGGGTCCGACCACATCCGGCTGCTGACTTTGGTAGATGGCCAAAAAGCGGGTGATGCTCCCCTCAGCCAGCATCTCAAAGACAATATCGGCCTTGCTGAGACCGGTCTGCGGACGCGCTTTTGGATGGTTGTTCACCATAACACCAACAGCCCGCTGTTCGGTGTTTCCCTCTGCCGGCAAACCAGTAAGCGGAGAAACATCCGGGTTCTCATTCTTTTCCGTAACGGCTTGTCCATGTGACGCATTGTCCTGACTTGCTTGCTCCTCTTCACCGGAACAAGCAGCCAGAGACAGAATCAGTAAAGCAAGCAAACTCAATGCCGTCTTTCGCATTCATGCACCTCCCTGGAACACTTTCATTTCTCCGTTTCCATTATACGTCAGCGCATCGTTGCTGGGAAGAGGGCTTCACGTTTTTTAACATCAACGACGCCCTGCTGGGTGACGCGCGTATAGGGCAAATGCGTTGCCGATAAAAACAGAATCGCATACACCGGGTCATCGAACGGATAGCCAAAATCCTGCAGCCATTGTTTTAATTGTTTTTCTTTTGCAATCAAATCTTCCATATTGCCAGCATACATACTGCCGCCCAGTGCAAGCGGCAATTCGAATAAAATCTCACCGTCATGAACTAGAACAATGCCTCCACCCAGCGCTTTTAGACGCTGCCAGGCAAGCAGCAGATCCTGTTTGCTTTTGCCGATAAACACCAGATCACCCGTCGTAGAATACGAGCTTGCCAGACCGCCGAGCCGATCCGTGAAGCCTTTTATGGCTGTATTAACCCGCCACTTTCCTTTGCGGTCAACCAGCATAAGAAAAGCATCATCCAACGTCTCGGGTATTACATCCACTGTAACATCTGCCTTAATCGCGTAAGGCTTTATAATCACATCACTCACCATGTCCAGTCCAATGGGAACCGAAAACTGCAGATCCTCCAATCGTAAATCCCAGTCAAAATCGATCGGCTGAATACCATGGTGTTCCCAATCAATGCGGGAAGGCTCAGGCAGTTTCTGGTGATCTTTTACAAGCCATTCCCCTTTTGCCAGGACACTTACCGGCGTGGGATCTTCCTTCTTCGCCAGAATATTAATGTGCGCCAGACGGCCCGGGGCGATGCAGCCCAAGTCTTCCAGCAGACCATAATGATCAGCCGCATTATGCGAAGCCATTCGATAAGCGTCTGCGAGCGGTACGCCTTTTTGTATAGCTATCCTGATACACAGATTCATAATACCATTTTCATAGAAAGAAGGCGTCGATCCGTCCGTCGTCATGGTGACATGATCAAACACCGCCAGCCCTTCAGCAAGCATTTCTTCCAATAATGCGGGCAGATTAGGGCGGATCGAGGAGTAGCGCAATCCCGTCTGGTAGCCTGACTGCAGACGCTGAATAGCTTCTTTTCCGGTCGTTGCTTCATGGTCAGCTGCCACACCGAGCAGTTTCAGCTTCGTCAGCGTCTTTTCGGACGCGCCAGGCAGGTGGCCTTCCACCGGTTTACCGCGCCGGTTGGATTCCTGTATCCAGTAAAGCAGGCGGTCATCACCATCGAGCAAACGCGGCCATGCCGTTAACTCACCGCCCTGGATGACGGATGGGTGATCGAGCCATCTGAGCACTCTATTCGTGCTGAAAAAGTCCTCGCCCTGTTTCAAAAGCGTCTGCGGGTCAAAACGCGCCCACCAGTACATCGATACGGGCAGCTGATCAAATGCCTCAATGATAGAAAACGCTTTCTTTTGGTCTAATAAAAAATGCCAGACTAAGTTGTCATTAATAAATGTCGTCGTTCCCGTTTCTGCACCGTGGCTCGCAAGTTCTTCCGGATTATACAGCTGAAACGGATGCGCATGCGGTTCAATATAGCCCGGTACCAGATACATGCCTTCACAATCAACGATTTCAGCTGATCCGCTTTTTTCCGGAAGCTGATCACCAACATAAACAATCCGGTCATGCAAAATCCAGATATTGGCCTTAAGCCATTGCTTCGTATACGTATTCAAATAGGTGCCATTCTTTAAAACGATGGTCGGTTCCGCTGTGCCATCAATCACCGCGACATGCTGCCGCAGCTCGCGGTTCCGCCAGTATTGATTATCGATCATAACAAAAACGCTCCAATAGTTATTTCTTTAAGTTTAACATAAATGCGCTTTCATACGTTATGATTTCAGCAAATCAGCCTGACTTTTTTGTGACAGCTAAACAGCACCAGGCGTGCTGAAACCTCTCCAGCAAAGGGCCTGCTGCTAGTTGCTGGCAAGCCCAATCCGCCGGAAAATCGCATCCACATTTTTCAAGTGATACGTATAATCAAAGCAGGCATTAAGATCTGTCTCTGTTAATTTAGCCATGATCCTGCTGTCCGCCTCCAGCAGCTGTTTGAAGTGCGTGCCTGTCTCCCACGCCTGCATCGCTTTAGGCTGAACGAGATCATAAGCCTCTTCACGGCTCATACCCCCATCAACCAGTGCCAAGAGCACACGCTGAGAGAAGATCACGCCCTGTGTCTGGTTAATATTCGCTTTCATCCGTTCAGGAAACACGGTCAATTTCGCGACAATGCCGGCGAAACGATTCAGCATATAATCAAGGGCTGTCGTCGCATCTGGCAACATAATTCTTTCCGCTGAGGAGTGCGAGATATCCCGCTCATGCCAGAGCGAAACGTCTTCATAAGCTGTCGTCATATACCCCCTGAGAACCCGGGCGATTCCCGCCATATTTTCCGAGCCAATAGGATTGCGTTTATGCGGCATGGCTGAAGAACCCTTCTGCCCTTTCGCAAAAAACTCTTCCACTTCATGTGTTTCGGTCTTCTGCAGACCGCGGATCTCAGTGCCAAATTTTTCAATGGACGTCGCGATCAAGGAAAGGGTCGCTATGTAATACGCATGCCGGTCACGCTGCAGTGTCTGCGTTGATATAGGGGCAGGCGTGAGCCCGAGGTTATCACACACGTATTGCTCAACGAATGGATCTGTGTTCGCATATGTCCCGACAGCACCAGACATTTTGCCAAATTCAACATCGCGGGCAGCCTGTTCAAAACGTTCCAGGTTGCGCTTCATCTCCTCATACCAGAGGGCCATTTTCAGTCCGAACGTTGTCGGCTCGGCATGAACGCCATGAGTCCGCCCCATCATGACTGTGTGCTGATGCTCGATGGCTTTTTGTTTCAAAACGTCAATAAAATGGTGCAAGTCCTGACGAATGATCTGATTAGCCTGCTTCAGCAAATAGGATTGCGCGGTATCAACTACATCCGTCGAGGTAAGTCCGTAATGCACCCATTTGCGCTCGTCACCAAGGGATTCGGAAACCGCACGGGTGAAAGCGACCACATCATGCCGCGTTTCTTCCTCAATTTCCTGAATCCGCTCAACTTTGAATGACGCGTTGCGGCGGATGTTTTCCGCATCCTGGGCCGGTATAACGCCCAGCTCAGCCCATGCTTCACATGCCAGAATCTCCACTTCCAGCCAAGCTGCGTATTTATTCTCATCGCGCCAAATCGCGCCCATTTCCTCACGTGTATAGCGTTCTATCATCGTTTGCCTCCTCGCCCATGTCCGGTTTTTAGCCTGATTGTTCTACGATTGGTTATAATCATTCCCTGATTGTGCAGCTTGTGGTTTTTCGTCGTTTTTATGACGGTTATTAAACAAGCGGCCTTTACGCACTTGTTTCACCCAGAAACCGCCATGAATCTGCTTCGGTTCATAGGATATGATAAAGGCTTTCGGGTCAATTGTTTTCACCGTTTCATACAAACGCAGTTCGTATTTGCGCGGTGTGAGAATTTGCATTGCCAGCCGGTCGCCGTCCATGCCATAAGCCTGCCAGCTTGTCACACCGTAGCCTTTCTCGCGGACTTTTCGCGTCAATTCAATATCAGAATCAGACGCAATGACGTTAACCGTAATATAGCCGAGCGCCAGTTTTTCCTCAATTTTGGTGCCGACAATCACACCAATACCGAAACCAATCGCGTAGGCCGCAACATTCTGGATTTGATCTAAATTATCCAGAACAAGACCCAGACCGATCACATACATCACAACTTCAAACATACTGACAAACGCTGCCATGTAGCGCCGGCTTTTCAGCGTCAGAATCATCCGCATCGTCGACAGGGATACATACACAATATTAACGACCAGTATAATGGCCACCATCACCAGAGCATTATCCAGCAAGAGATTGCCTCCTTCCAGCTGCAGCACTATGTTCTCTGCGGTCACGACCAGTGCCGTCCCTTAATCCTCTCTCCTTGTATTATTGTACCTGTGATTGACAGGAAAATAAAATCAAAATGGTGTTACAGCCACAAGAATGATTTGCGGCAATTTTCTGATGGTTATGTAAGGATTGCAGGTTCAGCATAAATGCATCTATTACCCGCCAGACCCGATTTTATGATAAAATTATGTGACATATGATTAACCGCAGCATCTGGGGGGGGGAATGTGACATGTCAAATTTGAAAAAAGCAACATTTGCCGGCGGCTGTTTTTGGTGCATGGTGAAGCCATTCGATCAGTGGGATGGCATTCATGGCGTCGTTTCCGGCTATACTGGCGGCCACACCGACAATCCGGCTTACGAGGACGTTAAAACCGGCACAACCGGACACCGGGAAGCCGTGGAAATCACCTACGATCCAACGGTCATTTCCTACGAAACGATTTTAACGATTTACTGGCAGCAGATTGACCCGACTGATGACGGCGGGCAGTTCCATGACCGCGGCGACTCCTACCGCACAGCCGTCTTTTATCACAATGATGAACAGAAAGCACTTGCTGAACAAGCAAAACAGACGATCGCCGAGAGTGGCAAGTTCCGCGATCCGATCGTTACATCTATTCTGCCAGCCCAGACATTTTATCCGGCTGAAGACGAGCATCAGAATTTCTATCAGAAACATAAAGCGTATTACGAACAGGACCGAGAGGCCTCAGGAAGGGATGCATTTATCCAGGCTGCATGGGGAGAGAACCTTTAACTCTCCTCTTCTTTGCCTGGTCATTCCAGGCTTATTGCATGACAGGCAAATCGCCTCTTTAGGTGCTTTGACATATTGACATCGCGTAATATAATAAAATTAAACGTATTTTGAAAGCGGTTACCTTACAGGACAGCTGCAGCATATCGCAAATATATGTTTAATATTCTGATTTTTGTGGAATAGACCGTTAAACATACCAGGTAAGCGTTATTCATATATATGTTAAGGGAAAGGAGTTTTGCAATTGTCCAATACAGATAGACTCAATACGCTTTTAGAAGAAGATCGTACGTTTGAACCACCTGAATCATTTAAAGCACAAGCAAACTTCAACGACCCGAGCGTTTATGAAAGGGCTGCCAATGACCCGGAAGGCTACTGGGCAGAACAGGCAGAATACTTAAGCTGGTTTAAGCCTTATTCAGAAGTGCTTAACTGGAATCCGCCACATGCTGAATGGTTTGTGGATGGCAAATTAAATGCAGCCTATAACTGTGTAGACCGTCACCGCGAAGGCCCGAACAAAAATAAGGCTGCGATTATCTGGGAAGGCGAGCAAGGCAACAGCCAAATCTTTACTTATGACATGCTCGGCCGCGAAGTCGATAAAGCAGCTCATATGCTGAAGCAGCTCGGGGTTAACAAAGGAGACCGCGTCGCCATCTATTTGCCAATGATCCCTGAGCTTCCGATTTCCATGCTTGCCTGTGCGAAAATAGGCGCGATCCACTCGGTTGTTTTCGCCGCTTATTCAGCCAAAGCATTGAATGACCGAATCACAGACACGGAAGCCAAACTTCTGATCACCTCAGATGGCAGCCGCCGCAGCGGTAAGATATTGCCATTGAAAGATAACGCGGATAAGGCTGTTAAAGATACAACAGTGGAAACGACGCTGGTGATCAACAATATCGGTCCAGACGCGAATACAGCGTGGAACAAGGCTCTCGATGTTGACTGGGGAACACTAAAACAAAAAATGCCGACAACACCGCTCGAGCATGAAGAAATGGATGCAGAAGATCCTCTGTTCATTCTTTATACGTCAGGAACCACTGGCAAACCAAAGGGAATCGTTCATACGACAGGCGGTTATTTAACCGGGGTCAACCACTCTGTCCGGAGCATCTTTGACTTAAAAGATGAAGATGTGTTCTGGTGCACAGCAGACATCGGCTGGGTTACCGGCCACTCCTATTCGGTTTACGGCCCCCTTTCTGCTGGCGGAACCAGTGTCATGTATGAAGGCGGCCCTGCTTATCCTGAACGTGATCGTTTCTGGGACATTGTCGAGAAATATGGCGTCACCATTTTCTATACAGCCCCAACCTCGATCCGCACATTCATGAAATGGGGACATGAATACGTTGAAAAACATGACTTAAGCTCGTTAAGATTACTTGGAACAGTTGGGGAGCCGATTAATCCAGAGGCTTGGATGTGGTACCACAAATATGTCGGCGGCGAAAAGTGCCCGATTGTCGATACGTGGTGGCAAACCGAAAACGGGTCTGCCATGATCGCACCACTTCCCGGCATCACAACAACAAAACCAGGATCTGCAACCAAACCAGCGCCAGGCATTATTGCCGATATCTTTGACGGAGAAGGCAATCCCGTCGAACCCGGCAATGGCGGCTATCTCGTCATTAAGCAGCCATGGCCGTCCATGCTGCGAACCGTCTGGGGAGACGATCAGCGCTTCAAAGACTCCTATTTCGGTGATTATGATGGCATTTATACATCAGGCGATGTTGCCCATAAAGATAAAGATGGCTATATCTGGATCTTAGGCCGTGATGATGATGTCATTAATGTCAGCGGTCACCGTCTGGGGGCAAGTGAACTGGAAAGCGCCATTGTCAGCCACGATGCAGTCGCCGAAGCTGCCGTCATTGGCCGGTCCGATGACATTAAAGGGGAAGCAATCACCGCATTTGTCACCCTGAAAGAACGCGCTCAAAGCAGCGACGAACTGCATGATGAGATTGTTGCGCAAATCGTTGATCAAATTGGCAAAATCGCCCGGCCGGATGAAGTGATTTTCACAGCAAGTCTGCCGAAAACAAGCAGCGCGAAAATCATGCGCCGCCTGCTCCGGGATATTGCAGAAGGCAAAGCTGTCGGAGACACGTCCACGCTGGAAGATCCAAGCGTTGTCGAGGACCTCAAAGAGAAATACGCTGAAGCTGAAGAACAATAGAGCCTATGAGTGCTGCGGGAGAACGCGCGATTCTCCCGCAGTTTTTTTAATAATATCTCTCCCTTAAAAGAGAACAAGTGACAGATAAAGGCCGATCAGCGTTATAAATAAAATCGGTATCGTTAACATAATCCCGGTCTTGAAATAGGTTTTCCAGGATATTTTAACGCCTTTTCGCGCTAGCACATGGAGCCATACGAGCGTCGCCAGCGAACCGATTGGTGTGATTTTAGGACCTAAATCCGACCCGACCACATTCGCGTAAATAAGAGCTTCTTTTAATACACCAGATGTGTTTGTCTCAGCAATGGCTAAAGCATCCACCATGACAGTCGGCATATTATTCATAATCGACGACAGGAATGCCGCCAAAAACCCCATCACGATCGTCGAAACAAATAAGCCCTGTTCAGCCACCGACTCCAGAACACCGGCCAGCATAGACGTGAGCCCGGCATGTCCTAAGCCATAGACCACAACATACATCCCGATGGAGAAAAACACGATATCCCATGGCGCGCCTTTGATAACCGCTTTCGTATCCACGGCTCGACTGGTGCCAGCCATAAAAATAAAAAAGAGTGCAACGACACCCGCCACAATCGAGACGGGAAGGGTGATAAACTCACTTAAAAAGTAGCCAATAAGCAGCACAGCAAGTATATACCACGACACGTGAAACAGCTTCTGATCTTTAATAACGTCTTTTGGATCACTTAATTGCGACACGTCGAATGATTTGGGAATGTTTTTGCGAAAATAAATATATAAGACCGTTATCGTTGCCAGCAGGGAAAATAGATTCGGAATCATCATTCTTAGCGCATATTCCACAAAGCCAAGTCCAAAAAAGTCTGCTGATACGATATTCACCAGATTACTGACAACAAACGGGAGGGATGTGGTATCAGCTATAAAGCCACTTGCCATAATAAAAGGGAAAATCATTTTCTCTTTAAAATTCAAATGACGCACCATCGCCAGCACAATTGGCGTCAGAATCAGCGCTGCCCCGTCATTCGCGAATAAGGCAGCAACAATAGCCCCTAATAAACTGATATAAATAAACATCTTAATCCCGCTGCCTTTGGCAAATTGGGCCATATGTAAAGCGGCCCACTCAAACAACCCGATTTCATCCAAAATCAGCGAGATGAGAATGACCGCTACAAATGCCAAAGTCGCGTTCCAGACAATATCGGTGACAGCTATGACATCAGCTGGCCCTACCACGCCGGTTACTAAAGCAATTACAGCACCGCCGATTGCCGTCCAGCCGATATTCAATCCTTTGGGCTGCCAAATGACGAACACTAATGTGACAATAAAAATGCTAATGGCAAGGATGAGAGTTGTTGACAACGTAAAGCCTCCGTTCAGCAGCAAAAATGATTGCCATGGCTGCCAGTTGAATTAATTCAATGAGCCATTCAGACAGACACACAATCTATCGCTTTTGACTATACTAAATGTCTATCATACCATATACCAGTCTATCTAGTAGTGATCCTGACATCATTTTGAATAAAATTTCAGCTAAAAAAAAGCTGGGTTGAGTATACTTACCGACTCATTGTCCCAGCCTCTCCCTATTTAAAGCTTCGCTCGTTCCGTTTTCGCCTATAACCCCATGTTTTTCGCAATAATGTCTTTCATGATTTCATTCGTACCTGCGTAAATGGACGTCACTGCGACATCCCGGTAGCGCCTGGCAATTTCATATTCTTCCATATAACCGTATCCACCATGCAATTGCATGCATTCAACCGCCACGCGTTTTGCCAGATCTGTCGTCCACCACTTGGCCATAGACACTTCAGACACAATCTGCTTGCCCGCCACATGCTCCTCAATCAACTTATCAACAAATGCGCGGCCGATTTCAACCTCTGTTTTCATTTCGGCAAGTTTGAATTGTGTATTTTGAAATTGACTGATTGGCTTGCCAAATGCTTCCCGCTGTGTTACATAATCAACAGTGAGGTCCACCATTTTGGACGCTGAAGGTATACTGGCAATCGATACCATTAACCGTTCCTGCTGCAGTTTTTCCATTAAATAATAAAAGCCTTTATTTTCTTCACCTATTAGATTGCTTGCCGGGACTCTGACATCTTCAAAAATAAGTTCGCTCGTGTCACTGGCATGCTGGCCGATTTTATTAAGTTTTTTTCCGCGCTTAAACCCCGCCATACCCTCCTCAACAACGAGCAGACTGATTCCCCGGTGGGCCGGTTCAGCCTGGGGATCTGTTTTGCATACGACAACAACTAAATCAGCAGAACTGCCGTTTGTAATAAAGGTTTTTTCGCCATTAACGATATAATCATCGCCATCCCTGATGGCAGTCGTTGTCACAGAAGCTAAATCAGAACCTGTTCCCGGCTCGGTCATGCCAATGGCGGAAATAAGCTCACCAGTCGTTGCTTTGGGCAGCCAGCGCTGTTTTTGTTCATCTGTACCGTATGTTTCAACATAGGGCATAACAATATCATTGTGAAGACCAATCCCTGTCAGACCCGTTCCAACACGCTCAAACTCCTCCGAAAGCACAACTGAATAACCGAAGTCAGCATTCAGACCTCCATAGGCTTCATCAACTTGTGGACAGAGAAAGCCCTGCTCCCCTGCTTTTTCCCAGAATGACCGTGGAACTTGTTTATCCTGTTCCCACTGATCATAATATGGCGCCGCTTCCTGTTCGAGAAATTTACGCAGTGATTCGCGAAATATCTCATGTTCATTCGTTAAAAAGGTCCGTGACATCGCTCTCGCTCCTTTCTTTAAGATTAGCGGTGGTTAAATTCAGGTTTTCGTTTTTCAATAAAGGCCTGAATCCCTTCTTGACTGTCCTGGGTTGCAAATAATGCCTTGAATGCCGCTTTTTCTTGCTGCAGTCCCTCATGAAGCGACACCTGCTCAGTATTATTAATCAGCTGTTTGATGCGGCTTAATGATTGCAATGAGTTACCGGCTACTTTATGAGCGAGCTGGTTGGCTGCTTCTTTTCCTTCTGACTTCTTGACGACCTGGTTAACAATGCCGATATTATATGCCTCGTCTGCGGAAATATGGCTGCCCGTAAACATCAATTCCTTGGCTTTTGCTATGCCAATCTCTTTTGGCAAACGCTGGGTTCCGCCGCCACCAGGCAGTAATCCCAGATTCACTTCCGGAAGCCCAATCTGAACATGATCTTCCGCAATCCGGAGGTCACATGTCAAGGCAAGTTCTAATCCGCCGCCTAATGTAAACCCATTCAGCAAAACAATGGTAGGCTTTGGAATCGCCGCAATTCTATTTAAAACACCATGCGTGTCTTTTGCCTCCTGGTTCACGTCTTCGTCCAGAAACTCTTTGATATCGGCTCCGGCCATGAACGCACGATCGCCAGCGCCGGTTAAAATAATCGTGATAACCTCATCATCTGTCTCCAGTTGCCCGAACACATCATCCAGCCCCGTGAGAACCTGATTGCTTAAGACGTTCATCGGCGGATTATCAATAACCACTGTCGCAACACCATCGTGTTTCGTGACTGATACATGTTTACTCATTAACCTCATTCTCCTTTATTAAATCATTTAAAATCATATCCGTATGCTCCCCTAATGCAGGCGCCTCTGACTTAAGGCTGCCGGGTGTGTGTGACAGTTTAATAGGAATACCGACTTGCGTTTGTTCACCCAGCGCTGAATGGTCGAGAGAGGGAAACATATCCCGTTCCTGCAGTTGAGGATTTCTAAGAACGTCATCAAATGTCTCAACCGGAGCAACACACGCTTCGACTTCATAAAAATCCACCATCCATTCAGCCAATGGTTTCTGCGCTATGATGGATTGAATGGTTTGTTTCATCAGCGCCTGCTCCTCTGCAGGTGCCTTTAATTGAGCAATCAGATCTTCGCGGCCGATTGTTGTACAGAATGCCTGCCAAAACTTCGGTTCCAAAGCACCGACAGACAACCAGCGCCGGTCTTGTGTTTCATACACATCGTAGCAGGCAAGGCCGCCGCTCAGGTCATGCTCACCACGCTCGGGCTGTTTTTCATCAGCCAGATACTCGGACAGCAACACCGGCAGCATGGACACAACCCCATCGGTCATGGCTATATCCACGAACTGGCCTTTACCAGAATTCCGGCGTTCAAATAAAGCGAGCAAAATCCCGATGACAGCTGGAAACGCACCACCCGCAATATCAGCAATCTGTGTGGCCGGAACCACCGGCTTCCCTCCTTTTTCACCCATCATCTGAAGCAAGCCTGCATAACTAATGTAGTCATGTCCTGGACGATTGGCATAAGGCCCTGTCTGACCATAGCCGGTAATTGAACAAAAGATGAGCTGCTCGTTAAATGCTTTCAACGTTTCATAGTCGATCCCCAGACGCTCCATTACACCAGGGCGAAACGATTCGACGACGACATCAGCGGTTTTGACGAGCTGGATGAAGTGACGTTTTCCTTCATCTGATTTCAAATCCAGGCAGATACTTTTTTTATTGCGGTTAAGCATATGGAATAAAGCACTATTGTCATCCCGTTTTGGTTCGCCGTGACGTGCATAATCGCCTGTATTGGGATCTTCAACCTTAATCACCTCAGCACCAAAATCAGCAAGCATCATGGTGCCGTGAGGTCCCGGCAGCAAACGGGTCAAATCAAGTACTCGAATCGATGTCAGCGGCATCTGCTGGCCCACCTTTCTCTGAAAATGAAAGTCATCTTTTAAAACACGTGAACGCTACAGCCGCTCAATAATGGTTGCGTTGGCCATGCCGTGCCCTTCGCACATCGTTTGCAGGCCGTATCGTCCGCCTGTTCGCTCCAGTTCATGAAGCAGCGTAATCATAAGGCGGCCGCCGCTTGCCCCCAGTGGATGGCCCAGTGCAATGGCTCCGCCGTTTGGATTTAACTTCGCCGGATCTGCGCCCGTTTCCTGAAGCCATGCCAATGGTACAGATGCAAAGGCTTCATTCACTTCAAACGTATCAATATCATCGATCGTAAGGCCGGCCTTGCCGAGTACGTTTTGCGTCGCTGGGATGGGACCTGTAAGCATCAAGGTTGGATCAGCCCCGACAACAGAGCGGGCAAGAACCTTAAATTTTGGTTTGAGACCCAGTGCCTCTGCCTTATCTCTTGACATCAGCAAAATGGCATTCGCCCCATCACTGATTTGGCTTGCATTGCCCGCCGTTATTGCCCCATCTTCAGCGAACGCGGGCTTAAGTGAGCTTAATTTCGCCATAGTTGTATCCTCACGCGGCCCTTCATCATGCTCTACCGTTGCCGTCGTTCCATCCGGAAGTGTTACCTCAAGCGGCATGATTTCCTTTTGGAAACGTCCTTCATCTCGTGCACGAATGGCTTTTTTATGACTGTCTAAGGAGAGAGCATCCATGTCTTGCCGGTTAAGCTGCCACTTGTTTGCTATCCGATCGGCTGACAATCCTTGATGAATCATCTCATAGCGACTTGATAACTCCGGGCTAAAGTCAACATCCTGACGACTCGAGCCGATTGGAACCCGTGACATGCTCTCAATCCCGCCGGCCACAACAACATCCATATCCCCGCTGATAATAGCCTGTGCTGCAAAATGAACCGCCTGCTGACTTGAACCGCATTGACGATCAATCGTTGTGCCGGGCACTTCGACTGGATAGTCTGCCGTTAACGCCGCCACTCTGGCAATATCAAGTGACTGTTCCCCTACTTGTGACACACACCCAAAGATCACATCTTCAATGATGTTTTTCTCGATCCCTGATCGTTTTACGATTTCTTCCAAAGGTTTGGCTGCAAGGACATCAGCTCGAACACCACTTAACTGACCATTTCGCTTTCCAACCGGTGTCCGCACCGCTTCTACAATCACTGCTTCACGCATCGTTTCCCCTCCCGCTAACCAAGATATTATTGAACATTCTAACAACTAAACTTCAAACTTTACTGATTCGGGATTCTTATTCCGGCTGCATTCGAATTGCCCCATCCAATCGAATCACTTCGCCATTCATCATCGGATTTTCCATTAAACTTTTGGCGAGCATGGCATACTCTGTCGCATAACCCAGACGCTGTGGAAATGGCGTCATTTTTCCAAGTGCGTCACGTGCTTTTTCAGGCAGTGCGGCAAACAACGGTGTATCCAATAACCCAGGCGCAATCGTCAGGACACGAATGCCGAGTTTCGATAAATCCCTTGCAATCGGCAATGTCATCCCAACAATACCGCCTTTTGAGGCACTATAGGCAACCTGACCAATCTGCCCTTCATAAGCTGCAACCGATGCGGTATTAATTATAACGCCGCGTTCCCCTTCATCATTCGGGTCATTGGCATTCATCTTTTCCGCAGCAAGCCGAATCACATTAAATGTACCCATTAAATTCACTTCAAGAATCTTTGAGAAATTCTCAAGCTTGTGCGGTCCCTTACTGTCACTGAACGTTTTTTCTGCGTTGCCGATCCCAGCACAATTGACCACTGTGTTAATCGATCCGTGGGCACGTACGGCCTGATCAAGGGCATGCTGGACGCTTGCTTCATCGGCTACATTCGTTTCAGCAAATATGACATGTTCATTTAATTCAGCTGCGATTTCTTCCCCTCTATCCACCTGTAAATCCAGAATGGCCGCCTTGCCTCCATTTTTAACAATATTGCGAACAGTAGCTTCACCCAGTCCGGACGCTCCACCTGTTACGACTGCTGATACATGTTCTAAATTCATTGATTCGTTCTCCCTTCCATCGTTTGGCCTGATAATTTTATCTCGCGAATGGTGTGAATCACTTACCCCTTCACTTTTTCCCGCAATTCAACTTTGCGTAATTTTCCTGACGTGTTACGCGGGAGCGCTTCTTCGATCAGCACCTTTTTGGGAATTTTATAAGGTGCTAAATCGTTTCGGCAAAAATCATTAACCGCCTGAAATAATCATATCCTTGCTTCGGTCAACAACAGTCATATAGCCTTCCCAAGTGTAGGAACGATCGTCGTAAACAACAGCTTGCTTATCAGGAATACGCGCAGCATTCGAACTTGACTTTAAGTGTCCATCTGAATCTGTTTCTGACACGCACACTATGTCACATCAACTAACACTTTAAAGGTGAATGACAATACTTCAGCATTATGCTGATTGGTTATACGGGTCTGCATCGTCAGCACGCCTCTTGTATGATCCGATAATAATTGTTTATCTATCACGGTATACACACCCATTAAACGATCATTTGCCATCACAGGTTTCACCCACTTGATATGGTCAGCACTAAGACCGCCCAAGCATTCCTTTCCCAGGACATCCATTCGAATGAATTCGGCCCAGACAACATTCATCGTATAAAATCCCGATGCAATTAAAGCGCCAAACGGGCCCGCTTTCGCACGCTCTTCATCCAAGTGAAGATATTGCGGGTCATACTTTTTCGCGTAATCGACCATATCTTCTTTTCTCACAGTGATTTGGTTTGTCGTAAACTGATCATTCAGATTAAACGCAGCAAACTTCAGATTATCACCTCCCTCAAATTCAGAAGACACACTTCAGCCTTGAAAGACACTAACGATGCCGTGAAAACCCTTTCAAAAAATTCGATTGCATGAGCCTGCCCTTCCTTAATCCTTAACTAAGATGAGCTTTAGATAACTGGAAATGGATCTCGCCAGCGTCGCTTGACTCCAGGTTCCTTCCGGCGAATACCACTCAATGACATAGTTCATCGCGCCCACAATAATATTGCGAACAATTGTGATATCCACATCATGAAAGCTGCCCTCTTCAATCCCGATTGCAATCAGTGAATCAATCTTTGAGCTGTACGTGTCGCGCAAGTCAATGATGTCTTTCAATTGACCGCCTTCAAAAAATTGCTCAGGTCTAAGGCCCATCCCAAAACCTGTTCGCTCTGTAATTAAATAGTCCGTATGCTGCGCCATCGTCTCCTCGAGTTTTTCCGCCGTTGTTAAGTGCTTTTGCATGATGTCGTCGATATTCCGAATACTCTGCTCTAACAGGGATTTCTGGCTTTGGAATAATAAATCTTGCTTGTTTTTAAAATAATAATAAACAGAGCCCTTTGTCATCAGAAGATTAGACGCGATATCCTCCATTGTTGTCGCATGATAGCCCTTTTCTGCTATCATCTGTAAAGCCGACTGTACAATGTCATCTTTTTTCTTTTGTGTTTTTTGTTCTCGTAACGATAGCATAATGTCACTTCCTGCTTCATTGTTATGCCTGCATTGCACCTTTTATTCTATAAAGTCATTTTTTAAATGCTGATTTAAATTAATCTATCTAGGCTTATTTTCCAGGCTGTTTCTAATAATGACTGAATTAAGTTAGCAATTTTCTAAATTATATGTTAAATTAACCTTACAGCGCAAACAGAAATTTCAGAAGGAGGTTACATTTTGCAAGCCAGCGACCTTATCGCACCGCAAACATATAATTTAACAAGCGAAATAGAACAGTATACGACTGATGCGAATCGGATAGCCATCAAATGGCGCAGTGAACAAGGAGCGTCAGAAAACCTAACCTATGTCGATTTATTTAAACGCGCGAACCAGTTAGCAAATGCCTTACAAGAACAAGAGCTCGGGAAAGGCGATCGTGTACTGATCATGCTGCCCCGTATGACCGAAGCTTATGTGACGTATTTAGGCTGCTTGAAAGCCGGATTGGTTGTGGTTCCTTCATCTGAAATGTTACGTGCAAAAGATTTAAGTTACCGGATTAATCATGGCGAAGTAAAAGCGGCTATCGTCCATGCGCCTCTGATCGGTGAAATTGACAGCATACAAGAAGATACACCGACACTCGCTGTCAAAATCATTGTCGATGGTGAGGCCCAGGGCTGGCTTCCGGAACGTTCATTGACTGATAAAGCAAGTGAGGCATTCACAACCGTTTCAACCCATCGTGATGATATGGCACTTCTGGAATACACGTCAGGAACCACAGGTCAGCCTAAAGGCGTGGTCCATACGCATGCCTGGGCTTATGCCCATCTGCGAACGACCGCGAAAAGCTGGCTGAATATTGAAGAAGGCGATACCGTTTGGGCAACAGCGGGGCCGGGCTGGGCAAAATGGGTCTGGAGTCCGTTCATGGCAACACTTGGCTCAGGCGCGACCGGATTTGTGTATTCAGGAAAATTTGAACCGGCAAGCTATTTGTCTATGATTCAGGAATACGGGATTAATGTGCTATGCTGCACACCAACGGAATACCGGCTAATGGCGAAAATCGATCACCTTGATCACTATCATCTGTCCACATTGAAAAACGCCGTGTCTGCTGGTGAACCTCTCAATCGTGAAGTGATTGACACGTTCTGCCAGTATTTTGACATTGATGTCCGGGACGGATACGGCCAGACAGAAAGTACATTATTAATTTGCAACCAAAGGGATATGCCCCTTCAGCCCGGATCAATGGGTAAACCCACACCAGGTAATTTTGTTGATATTTTAACAGAAGACGGTGAGGTGGCACCTGTTGGCGAGGTCGGTGATATTGGCGTGCACAAGGACACACAGGCCTTGTTCAAAGAATATTTCAAGGAACCGGAAAGGACAAACGCAGCCTATCGGGGCGATTACTTTTTGACAGGCGATCGTGCCAAAAAAGATCAGGATGGCTTATTCTGGTTTGAAGGACGCAGCGACGATATCATTGTCAGTTCCGGTTATACGATTGGCCCGTTTGAAGTAGAGGATGCCCTTGTCAAACATCCTTCAGTGAAAGAGTCTGCGGTCGTGGCAAGCCCTGACCCGAATCGCGGTCATGTCGTTAAGGCGTTTATTATTTTAAAAGATCCGGAAGAAGCAAAAGATGCTTCGCTGGTTAAGCAATTGCAGGACCATGTGAAGTCATTGACCGCGCCTTATAAATATCCGCGTAAAATTGAATTTATCGACGACTTGCCTAAAACAACATCTGGCAAGATCCGCCGTATTGAACTCCGGGAAAAGGAAGACCGGATGGCCGCAAAATAAACCTCTTTTCGGAGATACACATTTTGTGGGACTGGGACAAAAGTGCGAACCACTTGCGTGACTGAAACGCTCCGGAAAAAGACGACGCTTTCCGCGGGCGGCTGGTGAGCCTCCGAAGTGCGTTCGCACTCCGGGGTCTCACCTATCCTTTGCTCCCGCAGGAGTCTCCGTCTTTTCCTCCGCTGAGCCACAGCTTTGTTCGACGCTTGAGTTAGTCGCTTTCGTTATGCCCCAGCCTTTTTTGCTTAGAAAAGATTCATGTATATTTTTTTAGCGAACACCAAACAATAGCACTATGCTAAAATAGTAGGAGGCCATGAAGCTGAAATGGAACACCAACCAGAATTAACGGCATCGGAAATCTCTAACCTTTGGACATCTTATCAAAACGACTCCATGGAAATTTGTGGAATTAAATACTTTTTAGCGAACATTGAAGACACCGACATTCGCTCAGTTTTAGAATACGCCCTTGCGATCTCTGAGCAGCATGTGCAGCGTGTCACCGCTATTTTTCAATCGGAAAATTATCCGGTCCCGGTGGGATTCACGGAACATGATGTCAATCTCAACGCCCCGCGTCTGTTTTCGGATCGTTTATACTTAGATTATATCCTGAACATGGGAAAATTCGGCCTCAGCTCATACAGCTTAGCCTTATCCCTGTCCTCACGTGATGATATCATTGAATATTATTCAAATTGTCTATCTGAAACAACAAAGCTGCATAATTGGGCTAAAGACATATCCAAACAAAAAGGGGTCTATGTGCGCGCACCGCAAATTCCCACCCCTGAACAAGTGGATTTTGTGAAAGATCAACGTTTTTTATCCGGAGGCTTATTTGGGGAACCACGACCGCTTTTGGGTGTTGAAATTGGCAGCCTTGTTTACAATGCCAAACGGAATTCACTTGGCCAAGCACTCATCACCGGATTTAGTCAAGTTGCAAAAGACAGCAGCGTTCGGCAGTACTTTGAAAGAGGCCGGGAGATTTCAGGAAAGCATGTCGAGATATTTAATTCATTACTTCATAAAAATGACCTTTCCGGTGTCAACGCTTTAACGGACGAGGTCACGGATTCAACTGTGGCGCCTTTTTCAGATAAGCTTATGATGTATCACGTTTCAGCATTGATTGCTTCAGGGATTGGCCAATACGGCATATCCATGTCTACCAGCCCGCGGCGCGATTTAGGTGTCGACTATGCCCGTTTAATGGCCGAAATTGCTAAGTACGCTAATGACGGGGCAAAAATGATGATCCAGAACGGCTGGATGGAACAACCGCCCGAGGCAGCTGATCGGCAAAAGTTAGCTAAACGGAAATAGCGGTGTTTGCCGCGAAATGGCCCTTCCAGCAAAAACACTTAAAAGTCTATGGCTGAACCATGTCAGATACAATAAGAATCAAACCTATAAAAAAACCATCACTCAAGGTCATAACAAGTGCTAAGGCAGCAATTAGTTTATTTTCCGTTTTCTTAAACAGACCTATAAGCGCTAACAGAAAAGCTAATATCATAAGCGTGACAATGAAAAAAAGTGCGGCATCTATGTCCCAATTAAAAACGCTGTAAAGAACAGCCATGTAAAGAGGTATTGGCAGAATACTTAATACCAAGGCGGAATAACTTAGCCATCTGACTTTTTTCATCTGACCATTC
The DNA here is from genome assembly GCF_042666895.1 of Lentibacillus kimchii. GTDB lineage: Bacteria > Bacillota > Bacilli > Bacillales > Amphibacillaceae > Lentibacillus > Lentibacillus kimchii. The sequence continues at coordinate 37,431 of NZ_JBHTGR010000002.1, read as the reverse complement.
ATTGAAAACACCCCTTTTTTCCTATTTAACAGGGCGGTTTTATCAGCTTCCATATGTATAGTACCATATGAGCACGGCTGTTATTGCTTCATTACTTTTTTAACAAGCAATACCAAACTGTAGCCTAAAAAACCCATAAGTACGTACACAAGTATATAGATGAGTCCACTGCTATTCAGCCACATAAACATAATGACCATATAGGCAGCCAGCGAGATCCCCAACGATAAAAGAATATTCGCTTTAAGCAACGCACATACTAAACCTTGTACAAAGAACAGAATTGGGTAATAAAGTATCAGGGATTCAATTATAAGGTTCATTGAATTCAGTGAACCTGCATCATACACTATATTTGAGAACGATAGAATGACGAGCGTGAACATTATAAGAACTGGCACAATGATATGAATCCCAACGACAATACGGCGTTTATGCATTTTAACCGGACTCCAATTCTGATTAAACTGGGGCTTCCCATAACCACTGCGATCACTCTTTTTCACCAGGTGCACTGCGAAAGGCTGCGACATACCACAAAACGTTGGTAATGAATGTTATAACACCAAAAATAAGCACTACCAAAAAACCAGTCAAACTGCCTGCAGATAATCCCCTTAAAAGGTCACTTACCATTATACAAGACACGATGACCAATCCTGCTCCACAGAAAACGGCCATCACATATTTCACCGTATAGACACCCGCCAGATATAAACTTAATAGCACGCTATAGCACACAAGCAGGATGGCAATAATGGCCGACATATCAAAGGAACTAAATGCATTCACAACGGAGGCGGGGATGGTAAACGGAAAAAGGAAAATTGAAATTGTTAAAAAACAGAACAGAAAAGCTGAAATTAATGTCATTAACGCAATGCACCATCTCATTCCCCAACCCCCTTATATCAGATTCGATAATTTTCATAGGTTAATTCTGTCCATTTCTAAATTTCCGTCTTATCAATCAAAAGAATAATATGTAAATTTTAACACAAAACAGATAAATACAAAAAGAATATTTTTCCACATACGCTGTCATAACGGTAACAGGTGACGGCATTTGCACAAGCAGAATCATGGCAATCAGCACAAATGTTACCATTCACCCATTAATGGAGGGTGATTTTATAATTTTAAAGATTACTAATATTATTGATATATTATGAAGTTTACTCTATGTAAGCGAATTCTCTCTACTGATATGATAGTAATTTTTTAATATTTTTGCAGTTAACATAGTGACATTTTCCTCCGACAGCTGTTGACATTTTATTCATATATTGTATTCTACAGTATATAGACATTTTGTTAAGTTTATTTTTTACAAACTAAATGTTCAGTACAAAATAAACATTAACGTCTATAATCTCTTTTGTATCGCAGTGGTTCGCATCAATTCGTCTCTTCCCCCCCTTAAAGGAGGTGAGCAAAATTGTCCGAAATAAAGGTTGACAACCAGTATTACGAAATAGATGGTATCTTATTTGATAAAGACGGAACACTATTGGATTTTGCGAGCTTATGGCTTCACTGGGCCATCAGCTGGATTGATCATTTGCAAGCCGCGAATCCAGATTCTGACGTGAGCAGAGCCGATTTAGCAGAAACAATTGGGGTAGATGTGGACCACAATAGCTGGGATCCCACCGGCCCTTTGGCTATTGGCAGTAATGATGACCTGAAGGCTTTATTAGGATCATGTTTATATAAGAACGGGATGCCTTGGAATGAAGCCATCTCCCTGGTTATCCAGAGCCGTGAATCCACCGACAATTCCCTGGACTGGGAACACTATTTACAGCCTATAAAGGGATTGAGAGCCTTCTTAGAACAATTGCATCAAGCATCGATTCCGCTTGGTATCATTACTTCTGATGATACACAAAGAGCACACCACCATTTAGAAACTCTCAACATAGCTGATTATTTCACAAGTGTTATTGGGCAGGATGCGGTTAAACGAGAAAAGCCATTCCCCGATAGCGCCAGAAAAGCCTGCCAGCAATTGAACATCGATCCCGGAAAAACATTAATGATCGGCGACTCCAATGGGGATATGATAACTGGCAAAAACGCCCATATGCTGGCGACAATAGGAATCGTTCCCGAGCAAATCGGGACAAGCCGCCATTTAAAACAGGCGGATCAGGTAATCACTAATTATGAAAATAGTAATCTTTTAACCTAAAGAGGAGGAAATTTTATGAAGAAGTTTTTAATTGTTATGGCCGTTGCCTTACTCGCTCTAATAGCCACAGCATGCGGAAGTGATGATGCTGACAGCGCTGGAGACGGTGATGGTGATGATGTGAGCGGGACGACACTTAAAGTCTATACACACAATAACGCGGATACAATGGATCCCCTTGCTGAGGATATTGAAGAAAACACGGGAGTCGAATTGGATGTACTCCGCCTTTCCAGTGAAGAAGGCTGGAGTCGTATAGAGTCTGAGGCACCAAACTTTGGCGCCGATATGCAAATCGGCATGCTGGAAGGAATCGGACGGAAAGCAGCTGATAAAGACTACCTTATGCCTTACGAATCAGAGAACTGGGAAGATGTTCCAGACAAATTTAAAGATCCGGACGGCAATTGGTACGGCACCGGTTTCTGGTACACCATGGTAGGCATGAACAAAGAGATTTTCGAGGAAAAAGATTTGGACAAGCCCGAATCATGGGAGGACCTCCTCGAACCCCAGTATAAAGGCGAGATCATCATGCCTGACCCAGGTACGTCCGGTACCGCTTATCTGTTTGTAGCAGCCATCCTGCAAATTATGGGTGAAGAAGACGGTTGGGACTATCTCAAAGAATTGGATAAAAACGTCGCCCAGTATGAAAAATCCGGCACCGCTCCCGGTGAAAAAGTCGCACAAGGCGAATATGCTGTTGCCATTACTTGGGACAAAGGTGTCACAGATTTCGCAGATGAAGGTTATCCTATCGAAGGCATGATTCCATCTGAAGGCGTTGGCTACAGCCTGGACGTCAACTGGATTTTCAAAGATACAGAGCATCCTGAAGCAGCCAAAAAAGTGATGGACTACATGGGAACGAAAAATTTCGCTGAGAAAAACGCAGAATACCGCTCTGTTGTCACTAAACCTGGTGTAGAAGGTACCGAGGATAGTGAAGAGCTGGAAAAACAATTTATCGATTATGATGCTAAATGGGCCGCTGAGAACAAGGACGCCATCATGAAAAAATGGCGTGAAACATTCTCTGATTAAACCAAAAGGGACTGGGGCAGCACTTACGTTTGTCCCAGCCTCTCCAACATGATTAAAAAGGGGTGTTAACTGTGGAGATGACAAAGCGAAAATCCAATCCCTTTACCAGAGCTTGGAAAAATCTTTGGGCAGAACCAGGATTTGCGATTTTAACCATCATCCTGGCACTAGCCATTTTACTGCTTATTGTTGTGCCAGTTGTAGCTGTCTTATTAAAAAGTTTTGGAATTGGTTCCGAAACGCTGACATTTTCGCATTACAAAGATTTTTTCTCTTCGTCTACCTACTTAGGGGCACTGCGTAATAGTATATTGTCATCGATTGTAACAACCACTGTCGTTATCTTTTTAAGTATTGTCTTAGCACTGTATGTAACACGCTCCCGGAGTTTACTATCCCGGTTTTATGGCGGAGTAGCCCTATTGCCGCTTGTAACACCGCCCTTTATTTTTTCCTTGTCCCTTATTATTTTACTGGGCCGCAATGGATTAATTACCAATCTATTATCCGATTGGTTTGGATGGGATTTCAGCATCTATGGCTTTTGGGGTGTCGTTTTAGCACAGATCATTGGCTATTTCCCTATGGGCTATATGCTTGTAGAAAGTACACTGAGCAGCATGAACCCAAGCCTTGAACATGCTTCCAGAGATCTCGGGTCCAGTCAGTGGCGGACATTACGTAAAGTGACGCTTCCGCTTGCTAAATCAGGGATTATCAAAGCTGCTATGCTCGTCTTTGTTATGGCCATGGCTGACTTTTCGAATCCACTGATCATCGGGGGAAGCAATGCGTTTCTCTCATCGGAAATGTATCTTGCCGTCGTCGGTCAGCATAATATGGAACTCGCTGCTGTTATGGGCGTTTTTCTCATTATTCCGAGTTTGATTATATTTATCTTTCAAACCTACTTTTTAAAAGACACCAATCTCGAAACCATAAGCGGCGGATCAGGAGAATCCAACGCACCGCTCTCCAAATCTGTAAAAGGTTTCATGACCACGATCAGTACATTGTTCGTCCTCGTTATCCTGGGGATGTTTGTGATGGTCGTACTGGGAGCATTTGTTAAAATTATCGGTATCGATAACTCCTTCACGCTCGATCATTTCAAGGATCAGAGCGATTGGGAACCATTGTACACGAGTATTATTGTGTCGTTCATTTCAGCTATTCTCGCGGCTGTCATCGGGATGCTGCAAGGTTACTTATTTGCCCGAAAACCAATCCCCGGCAAAAGCGTGCTGGAATTTTTGACACTATTCGGCTTGGCTGTCCCGGGAACCGTAATGGGGATCGGTTACGTCTTGATCTTTAATGGCCCGCCATTCTTCTTAACCGGTACAGTGACGTTACTCGTCTTAAACATGACCTTCCGGAAAATCGGAGTCGGAATGGAAAACAGCATCAGTAAAATGCATCAGATTGACTCTGGCATGGAAGAGGCATCCAGTGATCTGGGAGCTGGACCCTATCGCACCTTCCTGCGTGTTGTTGCACCGCTCCTGACACCATCGTTTGTCGCCGGTTTCGTTTATACCTTTATGACGGCCATGGTGTCTATTAGTTCCGTCGTCTTTCTCATTTCACCTGGAACCAATCTGGTTGCCGTACAGATCCTTAACCTGGCCGAACAGGCCAAAGTCGGTATGGCTTCAGCGATATCGTTTGTCCTGATTGTCATTGTCCTTTTCTGTATGGGCATATTAAAGTTTCTGGAAAAACGCTTTGGCGTCAAGATTTAATGGGAATCACTCAAAATTCCTATCCGATCGTCACGGATCCAGGATATAGCATGTTAAATGACTACCAAAGGAGGCTCAACAATGGCAGAAGAATTCTTGAATTTGGAGCATCTATTTAAATATTTTGGCAATGTAACGGCCGTCGACGATATTTCCGTCCAAATCGGTAAAGGCGAACTCGTATCATTTATCGGTCCCAGTGGTTGCGGTAAAACCACCCTCCTCCGTACCATCGGAGGATTTCACAGGCAAGATGCTGGTGACATTGTTCTCGATGGTCAAAATGTCGACCATTTACCACCTGAACGGCGCTCGACGGGGATGGTGTTTCAGAACTATGCACTATTCCCTCATATGACAGTCTATCGTAACGTTGAATACGGACTGAAAATACAAAAACTGAGCAAATCAGAGCGTGAGGAACGTATTCAACAGGCCCTATCCCAAGTGCAGCTGGAAAATTACGATAATCGCAAACCGAGCGAATTAAGCGGCGGTCAGCAGCAGCGCGTAGCAATCGCACGCTGCTTGGTCCTGCAGCCAAAAGTACTGCTGCTTGATGAACCGTTGTCCAATTTGGATGCGAAACTGCGTATGACCATGCGCGAGGAGATCCGCCGTTTAAAAGACGAATTAAATCTGACCGTGATTTTTGTAACCCACGACCAGGAAGAGGCATTAAGTATTTCGGACCGTATCATTGTTCTAAACGAAGGTGTTATTCAACAGCTGGGTAATCCAGATGAAATCTATAATCACCCCGTCAACCCTTTTGTTGCTAATTTCGTGGGTCAATCCAATATACTGGAAGGAATCACTGAAGAAGAGGGACCAAAGACATTATTTAAAAACGACGCGCTAGAATTTGAAATAACAGACAACAATTCACAGCAACGTGATAATAAGCGTAAAATCATGATTCGTCCCGAACGCATTATTATTAATGAAGACAGTGCTATACAGGGGAATGTTTCCAAAGTCGTCTATAATGGAAACGTCATCCGTTACTTTGTTGACCTGAACGGAACAGAAATACTGGTCGATCAATTTAATATTGATTCCTCTCGTCATTACCACAAAGGTGATCACATTGGTCTCGAAATGCCTAAAGACCCGCACTTTTTATAAAAAAGTGCGGTCCTATTGCTTAGGGAGCAAGCCGTCATAGCAATAATTGCCGCGCTCCCAGCGGCAATTTAAAAATGCCAATGCCAGAGATGCCTTATCCCCAACATTGGCATGTTTACTTAACCCGTCTCGTTCTGCGATTTTCCTTTACTTTTAGATAAATAATCCTGCAATCGTTGCCGATAAGATACTGACCAGCGTTGCGCCGTATAACAATTTCAGACCGAAGCTTGCAACCTCATTGCCCTTTTTCTCATGCAATCCTTTTACAGCGCCTGTGATAATACCAATCGAAGAAAAGTTTGCGAAAGAAACAAGGAAAACAGAAACGATTCCTGTTGCACGCACAGACATTGGATTTTGACTGCTGAGATCTGTCATGGCAACAAATTCGTTGGTCACCATTTTGGTAGCCATAAGACTCCCAGCATGGACTAGGTCTCCCCAGGGAACGCCCATAATAAAGGCAATTGGTGAGAAGACATAACCCAGAAGCTGCTGAAAGGATATGCCGATAATACCTTTGAAGATCCCGTTGACGATGGCGATCAGAGCAACAAATCCGATAAGCATGGCGCCAACCGTAATGGCAACCTTAAACCCATCCATGATATATTCTCCAAGCATTTCAAAAAAGGATTGCTTCTCACCCTCCTCCTCTTCTGCTTGCAGCTCATACTCCTCCTCATTTACAGTATAAGGATTGAGAATCGACGCGATAATGAAACCGCCAAATAAATTTAAAATAAGAGCTGTGACCACATATTTCGGATCAAGCAATTCCATATACGAGCCGACAATCGACATCGACACGGTCGACATAGCAGAAGCACACAACGTATACAGCCTGTATTTAGGCAGATACTCAAGCTGATTTTTCACCGAAATAAAGACCTCTGACTGGCCCAGAATCGCACTGGCAACACCATTGTAAGATTCCAGTCTTCCCATGCCATTCACCTTGCTTAATATCAGGCCAATATATTTAATAATAAAGGGTAAGATCTTCGTATACTGGAGAATCCCGATAATGGATGAAATGACCACAATGGGCAGCAGCACTGTCAAAAAGAAGGGCGCCTTGCCTTCGTTTGCCATTCCCCCAAATACAAAATCAACACCCTGGCCCGCATAGTTCATCAGGTTATCAAAGACAAATGAAATCGCCTTAATAATGGCTTCGCCCACCGGTGTATTCAGAAAGATAAAACTCAGTATAACCTGCAAACCAATCATGACAGCAATGGGTCTGTAGCGAATCTTTTTGCGATTATTACTTCCCAGATAAGCCAGCGCAAAAACAACAAGCACGCCTAAAAGGGCGATTAAAATCCTCATCCTTGGCTCCTCCCTTTTCTGTAAAAAATACTCAGATGTTAAGGTTTAGCAATGCTATAATCACTAATATTTCATATCCTCAGCATGCACCGGGAGCAGCTAACTAATGGAGCGCTCGCTCTTGGGTGGGTAAGTTTATTAGAAGTCTTTTACTTTTTTAAACTCAATCTACCGAATAGTAGAATAGTACGTTTATGAATATTTGTCAAAGTTTGTTTAAATAGGCGTGAAGGATGACGGTGAACATTGTAAAGATGTCCTCAATCCCTAATCCAACACCTGCCGCTGACAATTGATCTGTGATAAATGCCTCTTAAAGTCCCATAAAATGGTACTTATTCTTTATCGATAACTGACTCGTGGCAGGTGCGCTGATCTTAAATATGATCTGTCAGCCGATTAATTCAACCATAATCGCCGTTGCTCTACCCCCTACCGAATACCGCCACGGCCGCTTATCTCCTTTCGTTTATGTATCGCTGACCGTGGTCTTTTATCATGAAACATTTTTACGTCTGCATGTCTTCATGGCGCTTTATGGCTTTTGCAATATTGTCGTCGATAATCTGATAATATTCATCCATTGAAGCGACATCGCCATCGACATCTTTAAAGGTAAGATGTCTGGGCTGAAGTTGTGTCGGCGATTCGACACCGGCAGCTGCTGCAACCCGGAATATGCCTTTACGCATCGTTACCAGATAATTGGCGACTCGATTTTTTTTCTCGTCAACGACCAGAGCCTTTTGTAAATCAGGATCGGTGGTCGCCACCCCGACTGGACAAATATTAGCATGACATTTCAGCGTTTGAATACAGCCCACTGTGACCATAAAGCCGCGCGCAATGTTGATCAGATCGGCCCCCATCGCTAGCGCCATCGCCGATTTATCTGGTGTCTCCAGTTTCCCAGAGGCAATGATTTTAACTTGATCGCGTACACCATAATGACGCAGTGTGGCATCGACAATTGGCAATGCCGATTTGATGGGCAAGCCAACACTTTCCATTAGTTCCTGATAAGACGCACCTGTACCGCCTTCACCGCCGTCTATGGTAATATGGTCAGGACTTTTACCTGTTTCTTTCATTTTTTTAGCCAGCGGCACCAGGCTGTCATTTCGCCCGATTACCACTTTAATGCCGCACGGTTTTCCGGTATGGTCGCGAATTTTCTCAACAAAATCAAGGAGGGTCGACACATCATCAAACTGGTGAAAACGATTCGGACTTTCAATGGATTGATAAGGCTCTACCTTGCGAATATCAGCAATTTCGGGCGTGACTTTCTCCGCATCTACGTGACCGCCGCGCTGTTTTGCTCCTTGCGCTAATTTGAGCTCAAACGCTTTGATTTCTTCCATATCCCCTTTTTTCTTTAACTCCTCCCAGCTGAAATTCCCGTCCTTATCACGGAAACCAAATAAACCCGAGCCAATTTGCTGAATAATATCTGTTCCACCTTTTAAATGGTGCGATGACAGCCCGCCTTCACCCGTATTCATCCAGGTTCCCTTCGCCATTGCCAGACCTTTCGACAGTGCGGTGATAGCACGCTCACCAAGGGAGCCATAGCTCATTGCAGACTGGCCGACCAAGCTTTTGACAACAAATGGATGAGCAGCATCAGGTCCGATGACGATCGCATCATCATCTTTTAACAAATAAGCGCTTGTTTGATTATCTTCCAATTTTTCTTCACGCTGCCCAAACAACGAATCCTTCAATAAAATATATTTTTTCGTTCGTACTTGAGTTTCATGATTAACTTGCATTTCGTCTGCTTGTTTGGGAAACATGGTATTGGCCAAATAATAGCCCGCCGCATCATAGTCCCGCTCGGCACCGAATCCAAGCACTTCACGCTGGTATTTAGCACTTTTGACGATATTCTGGTATTGGTTCCGGGAAAAAGGCTTGCCCTCGGTATCGCTGTCAAACCAATATTGACGCATCTCCGGGCCAATGTTTTCGAGAAAATACCGAACTCTTCCCAAGACGGGATAATTGCGTAAGATAGGATGCTCACCCTGGCTGTGATCTTTGCGATACATTAATAAAAAAGCAATCCCGGCAGCGATGATCGTTAAAACGATAATCGCAAACCCGATTACTGTTAAATAGTTGGCCAAGTTCATCTGCGATTCCTCCATTTGTCTGTATTCTGTGTCTTATTATTCATAATGACAGCTGAATTTATACACATGGCGAAATCGACTGCCTGGCTGCGGCATATCTTAGTTCGTGTGAGATTTAGTTTTAATGGGAACATCTGTTTCAACGTCAGCGTCATTGAATTTTTCAATTAGCGTCAGATTGTTTATCGCCTGTGATGTTTCTTTTGTTATCGTAATGACATGCGTCCGTGGCGTTGCCATCTCCTCACAATTATCAGTTGGACCTATTAAATCATTTAACATTACTGTCATTGTACTATGGTCACTGTCCAATTTGATGTTTTTTATCATTGTCGGACAGTTTCCCGACCCTTCACCAGATTCGTACAATCCAATGAACAAAGCGTCTTTCTTAGTAAAGTCTATACGCGGCGGCTTATTTTCAAGTTCATATAAATCCCACGCATCTTCATAGTCCGATTGATTGGTGACTTCTTTTACGACATACTCATAGAGCGGTGTTTCCTTCCTTTTAAACGCCATTTCATTAAATTTCGCAGGCAAAGCTTTCTCGCTTGCCGCTAACGTAATCGTCTGCTCACTATCAGCAGAAAGATCCCTGCCGATTTGCTCCTTAACAGCAGACGAAGCGGAATTGGTTTGATCATTGGAATGTTGCTCTTCAGACGTCCCCGAAGCACAACCTGCCAGCATCAATAATGTACTCAAGAATAAAACGTTTACATAATTCATAGTCATCCCTCACATTTTTTGATCAACAAGCCATATTTTACATGACTCTGCCCCTTCAGGAAAACCGGCAGTCCGCAAATGAGACAGGGTGGCATATACTGCGTGCCGTTTTATGATTATGTTACTATAAAGATAGTGATAAAACAGTCATAACGCATTGAATGGAGAGAGGTGAAGCGAATGATCGAGTTAGATGACTTCAAACCAACTGACTTTCAGCAGCTCATCGAATGGATTGATTCAGAGGATTTTTTAGTTCAATGGGGAGGCCTTGGTTTTTCTTACCCGCTGGACAACGAGCAGCTGAAAACATATATCGAGAACACAAATCATAAAAGTGCTCGCGATTTCATATTTGCGGTGCGGCTTAAAGAGACCGGCGATACGGTTGGCCACATTTCCTTAAGACATATTGATCAAGAAAACAAGTCGGCACGAATAGCCAAGGTTCTAGTAGGAAATCAGCATTCAAGGGGGCAGGGAATTGGCCAGCAAATGATCCATGATGTCTTACGCATCGCGTTTGATCATTTCCAGTTACACCGCGTCAGTCTAGGTGTATTTGACTTTAACACCCCGGCTATAGCCTGCTATGAAAAGGCTGGATTCACAAAAGAAGGTTTGCTTAGGGATTGCAGAAAAAGAGGAAGCGATTATTGGAGTCTGTGGGAAATGAGTATTTTAGAAAATGAATGGCGAGACAATAAGAGCCATTTGTATGAAGATTACCTCTAAATAGTTGAGCTGAAGAGGTTCAAAAGGAGTTGTTGCACTGTTAAAATTGACCGCCGCAGTCTTGTTAATCCTCTGTTACGATTTCAACTTGCTGTTATAAAGTCCGCTGACAGTGCCACGATTACACCCATGATAACGAAGGATAGTGAGAATACCCCTGATCCCAGTGTGTCGATAAGTATCATTCCAGAGATCAAAAAGACCAAGCTCATACATATCAAAGTCAGTCCCGTTTTACGCTTTTTAATTTTACGAGGTGAGTTGGTGAAGAAAACCAGCCCCAAGCCTGCTAAAAAACCGACACCATAGATAATTCCATTAAAACCACTGTCCCATACAGAAAGATCCTCACGGTTCAGGAAATGAATAACACCTAAACCAATTATTAATAACCAGCCAGTTATTTTAAGGATTAGTCTTACTTTCATATTTAAAATACCTTTCCTTGGGCGTTCTGGCTCTTCAAAAAACCTTCTTTTAGACAACTATGGCTGCCGTTGATTATCTTTCATTCCTTGCAAATTCTAATAAACATCCATCTGCTGCTATATCAGCTTTATTCATCCGTTGCCGTTTTCTTGAGTTTTTTGTTTCGAATAATCCCCCAAATGAACAAGGTGAAAAGAAACATAAATAACAACGTAAATATAATACCCAGTCGTATTTCATTATAAGCATAGCTTTGATACGCCTTTAAAGACCAAGTCATCGATGTAAACAATATTCCTGCAAGAATTAATGGGTGAACTCTTGCTTTAGAAAACTCATCACCTGCTTTCTTCTGTCGAACGTTTTTATACTGCTATTAATTGCCGTTTTTCTTCTCAAGATCACTAATTCTTTTCTCAAGGTCTGAAATGTCCTCTTTTAACGCATCAACTGGCGCATTAACTCTGTCGACCACCCCTCTGAGGATTGCTATAACAGCTAAAATCAACACAATCAAGCCTGCTGCAAAAATCAAAATTATTTCCATAATATCTTTTGTCCTTTCCGCTGCTCTCGATCGATTCCGTGCTGTGCTTCGATCGACTTTCCGATGCTCCCGATCGATTCTGTGTGCGCCTCGATCGACTTTCTGGTGCTCTCGATCGATTCCGTGCTGTGCTCGATCGATTTTCCGGTGCTCTCGATCAATTCCGTGCTGTGCTCGATCGACTTTCCGATGCTCTCGATCGATTCTGTGCTATGCTCGATCGACTTTCCGCTGCTCTCGATCGATTCTGTGCTGTGCCTCGATCGACTTTCCGCTGTTCTCGATCGATTCTGTGCTGTGCTCGATCGACTTTCCGGTGCTCTCGATCGATTCTGTGCTGTGCTCGATCGACTTTCCGCTGCTCTCGATCGATTTCGTGCTGTGCTCGATCGATTTTCCGATGCTCTCGATCGATTCTGTGCTATGCTCGATCGATTTTCCGGTGCTCTCGATCGATTCTGTGTGTGCCTCGATCGACTTTCCGCTGCTCTCGATCGATTCTGTGCTGTGCTCGATCGATTTTCTGATGCTCTCGATCGATTCTGTGCTGTGCTCGATCGATTTTCCGCTGCTCTCGATCGATCGACTGCCCGTCTCGATCGAATTGATACAATCAATTAAACGTTAACATGTTCCCATAATTGTGTAAATATTTCCATTAGCTGACAACCCCTAATCCAGCGCGCCGTCATCACCATTTCAGAATCTGGTTCAATACACACAAAAGCGGCCCCACCCAGAGTGGCGCCGCTTTTTCAATCAGCTCAGAAATATAAAATATAAGACAAATATGACGAATAGTCCATACATCACGGGATGAACTTCTTTGATGCGGCCTTTCAGAATCATTGTAATCGGGTAGAAGATAAAGCCGATGGCAATCCCGGTGGCGATGCTGTACGCCAGCGGCATGGTTACCACTGTCAGAAAGGCCGGCACCGCGATTTCAAATTGATCCCAATCAATATCTTTTAACGAGGCCGACATCATGACGCCAACAATAATCAGAGCCGGCGCGGTCACTTCTGAGGTGATCACGCTCAATAATGGCGAAAAGAATAAGGCCAGCAGGAAACAGGCCGCGGTCACGACGGAAGTAAAACCGGTCCGGCCGCCTGCGCCAACACCAGCGGTCGATTCAATATAGGATGTTGTCGTGGATGTGCCAATGACAGCGCCAGCAACGGTTGCGGTCGAATCTGCAAACAGCGCTTTGCCGGCACGCGGCAGCTTATTATTTTTCATCAGGCCTGCCTGGGTGGCGACAGCGACAAGTGTGCCTGCAGTGTCAAAAAAGTCCACAAATAAAAACGTTAGAATCACGACAAGCATATCCATCGAAAAGATGTCGCCAAAGTGGCTGATGGCCTGGCCGAACGTCGGTGCGACACTGGGTACTTCGCCGACGACACCGCTGATACCAGACGGCGCATCAATCAAGCCGGTCACCATACCGGCAATCGCCGTGATAATCATGCCGTAAAAAATACCGCCTTTAATGTTCAGACTCAGTAAGATAACGGAAATGACCACCCCGAAAATAGCCAGCATAACAGGCGGTGCTGTCAAATTGCCCAGCGATACGAGTGTATCGTCATCACCGACAATAATACCTGCGTTCTGAAACCCGATAAAGGCAATGTAAAGACCGATGCCAGCACCCACAGCCATTTTCAGATTGGGCGGAATGGCGTTAATAACTTTTTCGCGCAGGCCTGTTAAGGTTAAGACGATAAATATAAGTCCGGATGCCAAAACACCGGCAAGAGCGGTTTCCCAGGGGATGCCGAATCCTAAAATCACCGTGTAAGCGAAAAAGGCGTTCAAGCCCATCCCCGGTGCGAGCGCAATCGGGTATTTGCCGAGAACCCCCATGATGAGCGTTCCCAGTGCCGCCGCAACAGCAGTAGCCGTGAAGACCGCCCCCTGATCAATGCGTGTGACACCTTCAGGCAAATCTTCCACGCCAACCAATGCAAGCGTCGAAGGGTTAACAAACAGAATATAAGCCATCGCTAAAAAGGTCGTCAGTCCACCCATAATTTCGTTCCGGTAAGTCGTGCCATGTTCGCTAAACTGAAAATAACGCCGCAATGTTTCTCCTCCTCACTTTTCCTTTTAAAATAAAAGCACTCCTGCGGGGGCAAGAGTGCTCACAAAACCGAGCAAGAAAAAGCAATCAGAAGAGACTCAGTCCTCAACATCATGACTTTTCTCTTGCGTAGTCAGACCATTTACGGTGGTCTGGTAGAGACTCTGGGCCGTATCCCCGAAATTATACGCAAACTATTTAATTATAGGTTCATATTACATGAAGCAGCTGAACACGTCAACAGAAAACGAACATTCTATTCATTTATATAGTAAATGTTCGTTATTCCCATTCAATCGTTGCAGGCGGCTTACTGGAAATGTCATACACAACACGGTTAATTTCGTCGACTTCATTCACTATGCGCGTCGATATTGTCTCTAAAACATCCCACGGAATACGTGCCCAGTCAGAGGTCATGCCATCGACGGAGGTTACCGCGCGGATGCCGATTGTATAATCATACGTGCGCGCATCACCTGTTACGCCGACACTGCGGATATCCGGCAGAACCGTGAAATACTGCCAGATAGTTTTATCCAGACCGGCAGAAGCAATTTCGTCACGCAAAATAGCATCCGATTCCCGAACAATCGCCAGCTTGTCCTCCGTCACTTCACCAAGGACGCGAATTCCCAGGCCGGGACCTGGAAACGGCTGCCGCCACACAATCGTCTCCGGAAGCCCAAGCTGCAGACCAACTTCGCGGACTTCGTCTTTAAATAGGGTATCCAGCGGTTCAATCAGTTCGAACTGGATGTCTTCCGGCAGACCGCCGACATTATGATGCGACTTGACCACCTGACCGTTTTCGCCGCCGCTTTCGATTACATCGGGGTAAACGGTTCCCTGCGCCAGAAATTCAATATCTTTCAGTTTGTCTGCTTCATCATCGAACACATAAATGAATTCATTGCCGATGATTTTCCGTTTCTGCTCCGGGTCTGTTACACCTTTCAGCTTGTTTAAAAACCGGTCAGCCGCATCGATGGCGATGAAATGCGTATCGAAATCCTCCGCAAATGTCTTTTTAACATCACTGGCCTCATTTTTTCTGAGAAGGCCGTGATCAACAAAGATGCAGGTCAGCTGCTTGCCAATCGCTTTATCAACCAGTGCGGCCGTAACGGAGGAATCAACGCCGCCGCTGAGCGCGCACAGTACTTGCTTGTCCCCTACCTGGTCGCGGATGCGTGCCACTTTCTGATCGATGAAGGCCTGAACGGTCCAGTCACCTCCGCAGCCACATACATCATAAATAAAATGCTGCAGTAAATCCTCACCATACGCTGTTTCGCTGACCTCGGGATGAAACATAACGCCATACAAACTGCGATCAGGAGCGCTCATTGCTGCAACGGGGGTCTGAGCGCTTGAAGCATTTGTCTGAAAGCCCTCTGGCACATTGGCGACATCGGCACTCTGGCTCATCCAGACCGTCTGCGTTTTAGGTGCATCCTGAAACAGAACCCCGTCACCCTGAAGCTCAATCACGGCTTCACCCTTGTCCTGGCGGGCCGTTTGCGTCACCGTGCTCCCGACATGACGCGCCATCTGCCGCATACCGTCATCAATGCCCAAAACCGGAATGCCCAGATCAAAAATAGCCGGGTCGAAATTCTCAGCTTCATTAGCCGGGCCTCCTGAGAGGATAATGCCTTTAGGCCTCATCCGGCTGATCGCCTCAGCGCTTGTCGCTTGCGGATGCAATTCACTGTAGACATGCTGTTTACGAATTTGTTTCGTCAACAGCTGGTTATATGGGTTGCCAAAATTTAATACTAATAGCATATCGTTCGATTCCATTTTGCCTCGCTCCTATCAATCCTGCATTTTTGGTTCGTGACTAAGCCCGCCTTCTGGGTTCGCAGAAACAGCCAAAGGTCACATCCTGTTTCTTTCAAAAATAACCCGGACCCCTGCCACTGGACAGCACATAGCTGTTAGAAGGCAGAAATCCGGGTTCGTGCTAATAACCCATTGACATTCCGCCTTCATAGTCAGGGCATTTACGGTGCCCCGGTAGAAACTTTCGACCCTTATTGTCGAGGATATATGAACGGCGTTATCTAGTGATCAGGCAGTTTTTATATGGTCTTATTTTACTAAGGGATGAACAAGGCGTCAAGCTAAAATGCGCTTCATTAATTGCCGCCATAACTCACGCAGGCGGACCTCATCCTGAGACGTCAGTTCATTTTTATAAAGCCATTGTTCATAAGCCGTGGTAAGTCGCCCCATGTCGGTTGTCTGGTAAAGCGTATCAACCTGCTGTGAGAATTCACTTAATGTCTCATCCGGTCTCCGGGTCACACCTTTATGGGCAAGCAGGTCCAGCAAACAGAGATACGCTTCCTGAAAGATCTGATCATCCGGCCGACGCTGCCATTTCCGGAGTAAGTAAGCCATCCGCCAGCGAAAGCGTGTCTTATAGATAACCAGGGCCAGAACTGCGATCACAGCAGCACCTGCAAGCACATAACCCCAGGGAAATGACCCGTTGCTGCGGGTTTCCTGCGCCTGAGCTGCTTCGTCTGCCTCATCAGACTGTTCAGCTGTATCCGGTTCGTCCGTCTCTGGCTCCTCTGTGTCCTGCTCGGTCTCATTGCCGCTTTCCGCGTTCGAATCCTGTTCCTGGTATTCAGTTAAATTGGAAAAACCTTGCGTCGGCTCAAATGACACCCAGCCAGAACCTGGAAAATAGACTTCCACCCACGAGTGGGCATTCGCATTCGTCACTTTGTAAACATCAGCGTCATCATCAGTTTCGCCATAGTCGACAACCTCACCGCTCGTAAAACCTTTCGCCCAGCGTGCGGGAATGCCCAGTGACCGCAGCATCACAACCATCGAGGTGGAATAGTTGTCACAATAGCCTTCCTTGGAGTCAAACAGAAACTGGTCCACATAATCCTGGTCCGCATCAGGCACCGGCACATTGCTCGTCTGGTAACGAAACCCACTCTGGCCAAAATACGTCTCAATCGATTGCGCTTTGTCATAGCGATTAGTCGCGTCTTCAGTAATCTCCTTTGCCAGTTCGCCGACCCGCTCCGGAAGACTGTCCGGCAGCTGGGTATAGCGTTCCTTCAGACCACCTGGATCGTCGCCGGGACTGACTGACCGCAGCACGTCAGGTCTGAACGACGGCACATCATACTGGACGGTATACTGCTTAAGGCGGGAGATGCTGCCATTTTGGACAGGCCGGATCTCGCCAAATTGACGATCCACCTGCATATCAACGTCAAGGTCGGCCGCAACGCCGTTGGCTGCAAAGCCTGTGATCCCGTACGGGTAAACGAGCTTTCCCATCGGACGGCCATTTTGAAACGTCACTTGAGCCTTATGTTCTTCGACGGGGACATCATCGGAAAAAGTGTCCATATCAATAGCATCGCTGGATTGTAAGTTATACTGCGTATTCTGCGATTTTTTCCACCCTTTTCCGGTGTAGACATCTTTTGTCTCGACACGCCAGTAATGCTCATCTTGTGCTTTTGCCTTAAAAACCACTGTCTTATCTTGCACAAACGAGCCGCCCAGCTGGGTGTCATCCTCGCCATAGCCGGATTTTTGCGAGCCTGCATCATCACTGTTCTCCAATCCGCTGGCATTCTCCGCAGCACTGTTAAGAAATGGGACTGGATCAGGCCATTGCGGGTCAAACTTGGGAGCAGCGAAGCCAGTGAGAACTGACACCATAATCAGCACAGCGAGTGGAATAACCCATGAAGGCGCCTTTTTCAGCCAGGCAAAACGGACAGACTCCCGCATCTCTTCCTGGGACAAATGACCGACGCCAAGAGCAATAAATGACACGATCAATGTGCGGACAATCGCGGCATCCGCATCATACGGTGTGAATGTATCCAGGAGTGACAGGTAGACAACGGTCATGACAACAAACAGGAACACGCGCTGCATCACAATAAACCAGTAATACAATAGATAACTGAGCATCCAGATTAAGAGCAAAAACAATAGACTGCGGAATAAAGGTGTGAGTGCGCCCCAATGCTGGGCCATAAGTGCATTCAGATTAAGGCTGATTTCTGACACAGCCTGATTCAGCCACGCGCTGCTGAAAAGCGACGGTTCCAGAAACAGGCTATCAAGAATCAGCACGAGCCCCATGCCTTTCAGCGGCATTGACAGCCACCAGCGCAGCCGTAGCATAGCGATAGCAAAACAAAATATCGCGTACACAAGAAACACGGTCATGTTCCGGACGTCACTGACAAGCTCGACCGGGTAAAGCCATTCCAAAAATAATATAAAAGCACAGCCATATAACAGGGTCGTATACAAAAATGATTGTTTGCCCGTCATACCGCTCTCACCTCAATCAAATCCTGCGACAGCTCCGTTTCTGTCAGAACATTGACGCGAATACCTGCAGCGCGGAGCTGATGGACTCTATCCTGCTCCGCTTGAGAAATCCACGCAGCGGCCTGAATAAAGAGAAGCGTCATCTGTTTCACCTGCCGCTGTCTTAAACGGCTGATCACATCTGGAAGATCAGGCTCTATATATGTGGTCACAACAAAGAGATTGGCCATTGGGGCCGCTTGCTGCATGCGTCTCTGCAGCAAAACCGAAAACGACTCCGATCCGCCCGGCTGCAAATGCGTTAAGTGTCGTCTAATGGCCTGCTGCTGACCCGTACTCAGCCTGAGCGGAAAATACATCGTCCGTTTCCCGGCCACAAACAACCCCGCCTCTGACGTCTGCTGCCGAACCGCCTGCAGAAGTCCCAGTGTCAGCTCAATCGCCATTTCAAAAGCCTGTGTATTATTACCAGAAGCAGCACTCGCATCCAGTGCCACCACCGTATCCGAGCTGTTTTCCTGCTCAAATTCTTTGGTGATGATTTGATTGCGCCGTGCGGTCTGTTTCCAATCAATCCAGGACAGACTGTCACCGGGCACGTATTCCCGGACACCTGCCGCGATAGTCGTATGGGTTAAATGAGCCTTATGGGATTTAGACGAACCGTGCTCGGCACTGTTAAAGGCGCCTGACAGCATGACCGGTTGTTTATTCGGCGCTGCGGCAAGTTCATCCGCAACCGGGAAGCAGTGCTCCTTTGTGATCATGCCAAATACATCACTCGTCCGAATCCTGACTGCTGGCAGGACGTGCTCACCGCGCGGGATATCCGTGATGCTGTAGCTCAGCCTGATCACCCGCCGGAAACCCGGAAACAGCATGCGTTTCATCTGGCGCTGTCTGTGACGACTGCTCGGATCGGCCAGACTGTGATAGCGTTCTGCCGCATTATCCGCCTGCTGCAGTGTATCAGGAAATTGTTCCTCACACAGACAGTAATAGACAGGAAATGGCAGCGACCGTTTAATGGTCAGAGTCACTTGAATCCGATCACCCGTCCGGACCGTATGCCGGGAAAGGCACCGGCTAACGTGCCAATCACTTATCGGGTAAAGCAGCACCCCGAGCTGGTAGAGCAGAACCGGCAGCACGGCAAAAAACAGAAACCAGCTGACAAACCCGCCCTGAAACATCGCAAACGAAAACAGCGCTCCCACGAGCAGCACCGCGACACTTATTTTGCCAATCAGCCGGAGTGTTCTGCTCATGACTGAAAGCCCTTCTGGATGGGAATGTCGCTGTGTGCCACAATCGCGTCAACGACCTGTTCAGGCGTCCAGCCATCATAAGCCGCTTCCGCATTTAAAATCAGGCGGTGGGCGAGCACAAAGGGTGCCAAATATTTCACATCATCCGGCAGTACATAATCACGTCCATAAATATAAGCATAAGCCTTGGCAGCTTTCATTAAAGCGATCGAACCGCGCGGACTGACGCCAAGATAAACGAATTGGTCGTCACGCGTATTGTTCACGAGATTAATAATGTATTGTTTGATCGTCCGGTCAATATAAACCTCATTCACCTCTTCCTGCAGATGAACGAGATCAGCTTGTGTGAGTACAGGGGACAGGCTGTCAATCGGATGGTGCTCAGCAGTTAAATCAAGCATCTGCATTTCCTCATCAGCTGACGGGTATCCCATTGTCATCTTCAGCAAAAACCGGTCGAGCTGAGCCTCAGGCAGCGAATAGGTTCCCTCGTACTCGATTGGGTTTTGTGTCGCCATGACAAAAAACGGCCTCTTTAATGGGAGGGTTTGCCCATCGACAGTGACACGATTCTCTGCCATGCCTTCAAGTAAAGCGGACTGGGTCTTGGGTGAGGTCCGGTTGATCTCATCCGCCAGCACAATATTGCCGAGAATCGGACCGGAACGAAACTCGAATTCCAGCGTTTTTGGATTGTAAATCGACACACCTGTGACGTCTGAGGGCAGTAAATCAGGAGTAAACTGAATTCGCCGCAGATCACAGTCGAGTGATGCCGCCAGGGCGCGGACAAGCATCGTCTTCCCCACACCCGGCACATCTTCCAGCAGAACATGACCTTGAGCCAAAAGGGCAACAAGACTCAGCACCGCTTCTTTCTCCTTGCCAACGATGACATGATTAATATTGGCAATAACTCTCGCAATCTCGTTCTGATAACGCTCAGTCTTCTCTATCATCCAGCAAACGCCTCCCCCTCGATCCTTTATAAGTTCGCTATACTAAAAATCTTTAATCTAATATCGGCTTTTAAAGCAAGTATGGACGCATCAAACAGCGTTTATACGCCGAGTCGCTCCTTCTCTCATCTATCATGCGGCTGAAAGCTTAGTCAGCCTGCGTCATATACGGGTTTCCGCGCATGCCTGCCCACACGTCTGTCTTTTCCATATCACCGGCAAGCTTCAGCAGCAGATCCTCCTGCCCTTTTCCAGTCATGAATTGAACCCCTAATGGCAGTCCGCTCGCTGTTGTATGCACAGGAACAGACATAGCGGGCTGTCCGGTCAGGTTGGCCAGCTGTGAAAAAGGTGTGTAGGTGAGACTCGGCAAAAACACGTCATAGATAAGATCCTGCTGCTCGTGTTTATCCAGCTGGTGCATCTGCTCCCGGAGCACAGCCTGGCGCTCCTGACTGTAGGTTAATTCGCCCACTTCCGGCGCCGGAAAGGCTGAGGCCGGTGTCAGATACAGATCATACGTCTCGTGGAAAGCAGCCATCCGGGCAGCCGCCTGATCCCAGGCACCGAGACTGATCGAGTAGTCCGCAGCGGAGACCGATTGCCCGGCTGTGTTTAACAGCCACGTTTCAAGCTCCAGATCATTTTCCGTCAGAGGTCTGCCTATAGTCTTCGCCAGATTTTCCCCGAGAGCAGCGATCTCACCGCTGTTCATCATATAATAGTGACGCATTAAATCGACGCCATCGATGTCAGGTGCTTGTTCCTCCACGTGATGGCCCTGTTCCGCCAGCCACTTAACCGTTTTCCGGACAGCTTCCCGGGCCTCGCCGGAAACAGGTGTGCCAACCGGGGATTCGGTTGTGAAGGCAATCCGCAATGGCTTTGTAAACGGTTCGGTGACTTTTTTCAGGTAATTCCCAGCAAATAATGGTGTCTGAAACGCCGCTTCCGGCTGCACAACTTGCAGGTTGTCCAGTATCGCGGCACTGTCACGAACGCTTTTGCTCAGGGCAAAGTCAATCGCGGCACCCTGCCACTGCCGGCCAGCACCGGGCCCCACCGGTGTGCGTCCGCGTGTCGGCTTCAGCCCGAACAGACCCGTGAACGATGCGGGTATCCGGATCGATCCGCCGCCATCACTGGCTCCTGCTGCCGGGACAACGCCGCTTGCGATGGCTGCCGCTGAACCGCCGCTGGAGCCGCCAGGTGAGTGATTGGTGTTCCACGGATTGCGCGCCGGCCCGTACAAAGCAGGCTCTGTAATATTTTTTAGACCAAATTCGGGTGCATTGCTGTGCCCCATTAATAAAAAACCCGCTTCCCGAAATGTGCTGACGATCGTGGCATCCTGCTGGCTGATGGTAGCTTGCATGAGCCGGGAGGACGCGTTGAGCTCTTCACCGGCAATCGACTGCGTCAGATTTTTTAATAATAGCGGAACACCTGAGAACAGCCGGTCCATTGCCACTGTGTCTGCTTCCGCCATAACCCGGTCTTTGCGCTGCTGCACAACGGCATTGAGGCTTGGATTAACCGCTTCAAGCCGCCGGAAAGCCAGCTGCAGAAACTCAGACGGCTGCATCTCATGACGCTGAATTAACTCAGCGATTGCCGTCGCATCCAGTGTCGTATATGTTTTGACGTCCATCCTGATCTCCCCCTTATGTCGTTAACGCTTATTGTAACATGTCAGCGGAGTTCTGCTGGCGTTTATGAAACTTTTAATAGAATAAATTCATTTATTCTGGTTAAACTAAACATGTTAAATTCTGGGCATTCAAGGACACTTGACGTACGGCCGACCATCCAGCGAACGCTTCGTAAAAGGAGACGATATCATGACAGAACGACAGCCATTCGTGCTTGACCAAAGCCAGACAGCTGCGACTCGGATTCGAGGACATTCCATACCAGACCTGTACAGCTGGTCTGATCGGTAAACATATGACAACGTATTATGGCAAAAACCGCACAAAACTTGAAGCGCTGTTATGGAGTGTCGCCCTGCCCGGATTTGGACAGCTTATGAATCACAGCTATTTAAAAGGGTTTGTATTTATCTTCCTGGAACTGCTTATTAATGTCATGGGGAACTTCAACGAGGTAATTATGTTAAGCTTTCATGGCAGCATACAGGAAGCCATTCAGCAGACAAATTACGCATGGCTGATGTTTTACCCATGTATTTATTTTTTCGCCATGTGGGATGCCTATAAACAGGCTGAAGGCGGCAGCCGCCCCTATGCTTTTATCCCTTTTGTGTTTGCCGCTTACTTTGTGACAGTTGGTTTGATTTTTTCACCTCATTTTGAGCTATTTGGCTATTTAATTGGTCCGATGTGGCTGCCCATGCTGGGCGGACTGCCTCTTGGATTAATCATCGGCGGCATCATTCGCTGGCTGCTGTTAAAGCGGATGGCTAAAAACTGGAAAGACAAACGTTAAACCCCGGCGCAGTCTCGACAGCGGCGGGGTTAATTAGCATGATATAGATGAGCTGATTTGGCTTATGAAACAGCCTCTCCTGTTAAGGTGTTATCCCTTGATCAAGCAACGTCACGTCAACATCAACATCAACCGTTATGTCCGGAAATTTATCACGCCATTCCGATTCCGTCAGCGCACCACTTCGTTTTTGCGCTTTATAAATGCGCCCATAGCCGATAGGATCCACATTCAGTTCCTGCAATTTCGTTACAAGCTGTGTATACTGCTGTTTCATTGTCTTCTCAATCTCTGTTTCCAGTGCGCTAATCGCGTCTCGCTTCTGCAGATTAATGCTCTCGGTTAATTCCAATAAGTTTACCCCAAATTTTAATTGGGTCTGAAAATGGAGATTTTGTTTGTCGACGAGCTTTGTTTTACTTGTCCCTTTCTCAATATTAAATACTGTATAAAGGTGATCACGATCGCCTTTTGGTTCCTTTTGTAAATGCTGCTTGAGCGGCTGGAGCGGCAATTGAACCTCTTGATGCAGGCCATGGATCGTTTCATGGGCAACTTTGATGTAAAAAGCCTGGTCGATCGGAATTTTCCCCGCCAGCTGATCACCCCGAAACAGCCCCAGTGCAGTGAGTTTTACTTTTTTATCTTGATAGGACATAATCGGCATCACTGGATCCCTGCCCGATTCATAATAATGATGATCAAAGCTGTGAAGTGTTACTTTAGGGAGAACGTTCATATCATTGTTCACTTCAATATTCTTGGACAGCACCCTATTGACATTGATATTTGGCCGCTTATCGATCTTGGTTATCAAACCCTCGGCGGTCGTATCACTGATAGCCAATAATCGCCTGCTGGACGCTACTGGATCACGGACTGCCGCTTCCATATAACTAATCAGACCTTTTTTAGCGGCTTTCTTGCCGAATAGCTCTAATTCAATCGATCCCGACTGCAGCTCAAATCCGAGCTTATAATTCATCCGTTTTTGGCCCTCCGCCAGTGTTTTTCCTTTGCCCGTGACAAGTCTGGATGAACCCTGACCTTTGGATCCGAATTTGTAATACACAGATGTGGTGCTTAGCTGGTCACGCTGGGTGATATCAACGCCATAGACACTCATAATACCGTTTTCTTCAAGGATCTGTGGTTGAGCACAGCCACCCAGGAGTATACTCATCAAAACAAGAATGCCCAACAGACAGCGTTTCATATTTCTCCCTCCTTCACTTCCGGTTTTGCCGCCATTTTTTAAATTTAACAATGGGCAGCAGGACAAGTGGATAAACAAAAATGATCCAAAAGGCCATATCATTCGCGAAATTGGTTAACATCATAACCTGACCATGACTGTCGATGAAGCCGCTTAAGACAGCCATAATTAACGCGAGACTATACAACGTCACGCGCTTCGGGACATTATAAAGTCGCTTCATGCCTTGCGTCGTAGCCCACATATACAACAGTATCGTCGGCAGGGCGATCATCATCCATTCGGCCACAATAATAAAGTCAAAGCGAGCAATAAACGGCAATTCAACATTTTGAAGCATCGCTAAGACAGTCCATTCGATGGTTTCCAATTGAATGGGACTAAAGTAACCGATAGCTACGGCAACACTGAACAATAATATGCCCGCCGACCAGGTTATTCCTAACCAAAGAGGGCGCCAAACATGTTTTTTATTCTGGATAAACGGATACAGCACGAAAAGGATTTCAAATCCGGCAAGCGTGAATGCAGATTCTCTAGACCCTTTTAACAGATCAATCATCGACGCCTGCAGAACAGGCTGATAATGAGAGGCATCGATTAAAGAAATGGGTTTATACATTAACAGCCACAGCCAATGAGACAGCAGAAAGAAGAGAAACACAACCCCGATAACCGAGCGCAAGCCGCCGGCAACACAATAGACAACTAATGATAAAAGCAAAAAACTGATAAGCCAAGCGTTGAGATGTGGAAAGATAAACAACTGGATAAGGTCAATATAGGTGACGAGTACGACAAACAGAGTCAAAGCAAAATGCAGAATATAAACCGTACCCAGCAGCTTGCCGATCCACTGGCCAAAGATATCCGCCTGGATTCCAAAAATATCAGCATTATCATAGCTTTTCAGGATAAGAAGCATCACCCACAAAATTATTAAAATAGCCGCATACGCAATCAGAACAGAGATCCAGCTGTCCTGTCGCGCGTGCGTGAAAATGTATTTGGGTCCGCCTATAACGCCAACACCAATCTGAATGCCGCCCATTATAAAAAACAGATAAAATGCGCGAAAACGCAGTGCCTGGTTGACCTTCATATTAATATCCATTCGTCACCCTACTTCTTAATGTCTCGTTGCCGTCTGGCTTCTTCCCGGTTATAGCGATGCGATTTTCTGGGCTGAAATGACAGAAAGCGTCTGTTTTGGAATTGCAATGGCAAACGGAACAACGCTTTATTCAGATCTTTTAAGTAAAACGGAAAAACCGGTGACAGGTACGGTCTGCCCAGGGACTTGAGTTTAACCAGATGAATGACGAGAAAACATGCCCCGTACATAATGCCGATCAGACCAAACAGCCCAGCCAGAATCATCATAGGAAAGCTCACAACACGAATGCTTGTTCCCATCATATAATTTGGTACCGTATAGGAAGACAAGGCACTCAAGGCAACGATAATAATTAAAATGCTACTCGTCAGTCCCGCCTCTTCAATCGCTTGTCCGATAATGACACCTCCCACAATGCCAATCGTCTCGCCGATCTTTGTCGGCAGGCGTGCTCCGGCTTCGCGCAGGAGCTCAATTAAAAATTCTAAAAACAAGGCCTCAATCAGCGGCGGAAATGGAACAACCGCCCGGGATTTGCCAATAGTAATGAGTTCATTGGTCGGAATGATTTCAAAGTGATACGTCACCGCTGCAATATACAGCGGTGTAATAAAAACCGCAAACAGCAGCGCCAAAAACCGTAACAGGCGCAAAAATGACCCAACATTCCAACGCATATACATATCTTCAGTCGATTCAAAAAAACTAAAGAATGTAGACGGCGCAATCATCCCGGATGGACTGTTTTCCGTTAACATGCCAACCCGTCCCTGCTTAATGTCATGCGTGAAGCGATTGGTCAATTCCGTCGCATAGTATTGCGGGAATACAGACGAGGATGAATCGTTAATATACTGCATCAAAATCGTCGTATCCCCCACATCGTCAACATCCAAATCCTGGAGTCTCTGGCGCATCGTATTAACGTCCGTTTGATTAGCAACGGATTTAACATAGACGAGACGCACTTCACGCGGGTAAGTATGCCCGATCATAAATTTTTCCATCACCAGATCGGTCGAACGAATACTCCATCGCACCACATTCATGTTCGTTATCAACGATTCAGTAAAGGAAATCTGGGGACCGAGAACCACCGATTCATTTTCAGCTTTGTTAAGCGCCCGGTGCTCTTTATTCAGCAACAGGTAAGAAAGAGCCTCTGTTTCACCTTCAACATAAATAAAAACTTCCCCGACCAGCAAACCTTTTAGAATTTCATCCAGCGTTTCCTTTGTCATTTGAGTAGCAATCGGAATGTCATTTTTCAGCGACGATGTGCTCCACTCGTCCTGACTGTTGAGCACAGGGTCAAGTAAGTCCTGCTTCACTTGGCTCTCTTTCGCCATATACTGGATGAAAAAGACAGCCACTCTTGTCCCTTGATCCTGCTCATAGATCGCAAATGTTAAATCCTGATTATTCTCGAATTTGCTTTGCATCATTTCTTTTAAGGCATCAAGTTTTTGGGGAAATAACTGATCTTTCTTGCTCTTCCCCTGATTCTTCCGTTTCATAGGGACCTCCAAATTACATGCTGCTGTTAGTATGTGACACGTGAGGAAAATTATAAGCGGTTTGGAAAACGTGTCACAGCATATAGTTATTGATTGAGGCCTGCCGATAACTTAGCCGCACACACTAAAAAAATGGCGCACCCTGCCGTAAAGAAGCAGGACGCGCCATGTGTGTTTCTGTATGATTTTTTTGCCGGATGCCGTTCGTGTGGCTGGCCTCGGGGACGATGTCTAAAAGAAGCTGTTCCGCTTTCGTTTGCGGTGAAAAAGAATACCCGCAGCACCAATCACAACAGCTGTCAGCGGGATAACCATCATAAGCGAATCATTCCTGTGTAAAAGACTTTTTCCCTCAGCATTATGATCGGCTTTTTCCGTTTTCGCCTCTGTCTGGTCTTCAGCTTTCGCCAGCGGTACAGAGGCTATCACGCCTTCGTCCGGCTGACTGATTTCCAGCTCGCCATCCTCTGTAACATCCTGCCGCACTTTCTTGTCCAGATCATGTGTATAGGTTAGCTTTTCGTCCGTCTGATAATCATCGCTTCCTGCCGTATAGGCTGTCCCCTTATCAATCGTCGACTCTTCAAAATGGTCAAAACCGTCATCCAGAAGTTTGGTGGTATCAGCATAAGCCTCGTCTTTGCGGGAGACATCCAGCGTGATGACAATCAGTTTTAAACCATCGCGCTCGGCAGCAGTTGCCAGCGTATGACCGGATTCATCAACAAAACCCGTTTTGCCGCCGACCACACCATCGTAGGGATCTTCGCGCATCAATTTATGATGTGTGTAAAGGGTTGTATCCCATGTCTCCCCATGCCAGTCGAGCTCTTTGGTTCCAAAGATCTCCCGAAACGTGTCATGACGCATAGCATATCGTGTGATAGCTGCCAGGTCCTTCGCAGTTGTCACATGATCTTTATTAAAGAGACCATTCGGATTTTCAAAATGTGTGTCATGAACACCGACTTGTTCCCGCAGATAGTCGTTTATAGTCGATGCAAACTGGCTGACACTGCCGTCAATATGCTCAGCAATTGCCACAGCGGCATCATTGCCGGAATTGATCAATAAACCCTGGAGCAGTTTCTTTAAGGAAATGTCCTCATCCTCCTCGAGGTAGACGCTGGATCCTTCTGTACCAGCCGCATTCTCACTCACTGTGACACGTTCATCAAGATTCGCATTCTCGATCGCATAGACAGCGGTTGCCATTTTTGTCAGACTGGCCGGATACATCGACTTTTCAGCCTGTTTTTGATAGAGAATATCACCGGTCTCGCTATCTATCATAACGGCTGCTTCACTCGACAAAGAAAGATCAGCATCGGCTGCCTCAGCCTTCACTGCCATCAGGCTGAACGGCGTCAGAGCAACAGCCAAAGCTAATAAGGCGATGAATCGTTTCATCATACGAACACCTGCTTACGTTCAATAGATTCGCCTATTTATGATACACGATTTTTGTCAGTTTTTCAGTTTTGTTAAACAATTGTTAAACATTCTTAATCAGGCAGTCATTCATTTAGCGGCGGATACTAGAAGCCAGGCTAGTTTGCCTGTTCATTAAAAAATGGCGTATCAAATTTAGCTGCTATTTGATACACCATTTATAAGCACTATTTTCCCATATTCTATTTTTTGTGCCGGATGCCGATCACACGGCCGGCTTCCTGCGGTTTTTCTGCTGGTGTATGTTCCTCAGCGAGTTCTTCCAGCTTCGTGAAAACCGTCTCCGGGAATGGTGCGGGGCGCCCGGTTGTCTGGTCCATTCCCATGAGCATCTGCTCACCAGTGGCTGCCCGTTTGTCATTGTCACCGAACAGCTCAAAAAACACATGCGCCCGCTTCGCATCATAATCCAGGATTTGCAGCCGAACGTCAAACGGCTCATCCTGCTTCATCTCGTCCAGATAACAAATGTGTGCTTCCAGCGTGTACACCGTGTACTGCTCTTGGTCGCGAAAATCTTCCGTCAAGCCGATCAAGGTCATAAACGCATCGACCCCCTGGCTGAACGCCCGGCTATATTCGGCATCATTCATATGGCCATTATAGTCGATCCAGGCAGCGGGCACCGTGTCCTGAAGCAGCTTTTTCGCCTCACGCATAGCATATCACCTCTATTTCTTCTGCAGCGGCTTAGATGCCGCCGGACAGATTAGCACTTGGCCAGTATTTTTGCAGCAGCTGCTGCAGTTCAATCAAAAATTGGTCACGCCGTTCTTCAAGTCTGTCCATTTCGACATTACCCGTCTGAGCTTCACTGCCTGTGACAACTTTTTCAGCGAGTTCATTGGTTAATTCCGGTGCCTCCAGGTATGTCCATGGCAGTTTCAAAGCCGGACCGAACTGTTCCAGCATATGGCGCATGCCTTCTTTGCCGCCGCCCATATGCAGTGTCATAAACGGCCCCATCAAGGCCCAGCGCAGGCCCGGCCCATAGACGATAGACGCATCGATTTCCTCCGTTGTCGCTGCCCCATCATTAACGATGTGCAGTGACTCACGCCAAATGGCTTCCATCAAACGGTCGGCAATATGACCTTGGATTTCCTGATGAACAACGAGCGGTTTCATGCCCATACCTTCATAAAACGCCTGTGCCTGTTCAACAAATGTATTATCTGTTTTCTCGCCGCCAACCAGTTCCACAAGCGGCATAAGATAGACCGGATTGAACGGATGGGCCACAATCACACGCTCCGGATGCTGCACACAGTCAGCCTGCAGTGTGCTCGGAAGAATCCCGGATGTGCTTGAGGCGATGACCGCTTCCTTTGGTGCATAGTGATCAATGGATGCAATGACGCTCCGTTTAATTTCTTCGCGTTCTGGCACGTTTTCCTGAACAAAATCGGCTTCAGCCAATGCTTTTTCCAAATTCGGTTCAAATACCAGGTTGTCCTGTGAGGCATTGTCAGCCAGACCCATCTGTTCGATCGAGCTCCAGGCACGTTTTACGGAATCCCGTGTCAGAGCTTCGGCTTCCGGAGCTGGGTCTGAGGCTACAACGTGGTAGCCATTAGCCAAAAACCGGGTGATCCAGCCATTGCCGATAACACCTGTCCCGACAACGGTAATTTGTTTGATTGATGATGATTCTGTCATGTTAGGCTTCCTTTCCATATGGATTAAGCAGATTTAGTTCCTGACGTGCTTCGGCTGGTGTCATGATATCTGAGCCAAGACTCTGGATGATCCCGGCTGCTTTATCGACGAGCTGTTCATTCGTTGCCAGCTGGCCTTTTTTCAGATACAGGTTATCTTCCAGTCCGACGCGTACGTTACCGCCCTGCATGACGGATTCGGCAACCATCGGCATTTGCATTTTACCAATGCCAAACGATGCCCAGCGGCTGTTCTCCGGTACACGGCTCTTCATATATGATAACGTCTCGGCATCAGCGGCAGCTCCCCATGGGATCCCTAAGCAGAATTGAAACAGTGGATCGCCGTCCAGCAGGCCTTCCTGATACAGCTGGTTGGCAAACCGCACGTGGCCTGTGTCAAAACATTCAAGCTCAGGCTTCACGCCGCTGTCCTGCACCATTTTGGCATGCCGGCGCAGCCAGTCAGTCGGACCAAGATACAGCATATTGCCGAAATTCGTGCTGCCGCAGTCGATCGTGCACATCTCCGGCAGAAGTTCTTTAACCGGTTCGTGCCGCTCTTCCGGTGTCTGGATATCCGTCCCTTCGCCGCCCCGGGTCGGATCGGCGTCACTCGGAACCCAGTCACCACCGCCGCCGGATGTAAGATTAATAATAATATCCGTATCCGCTTCACGAATGCGTTCCACTGTTTCCCGGAACAAATTGACATCGTGGCTGAGCTTACCTGTCTCCGGATCACGCACATGGATGTGGGCGATCGTCGCACCGGCTTTGGCTGCTTTAATCGCCGAATCGGCTATCTCTTTTGGAGTTACCGGCACATCCGGATTTTTAGCTGTCGTCTCACCCGCACCTGTCAGGGCACATGACATCATAACCTTATTACTCATTAAAATCGCCTCCTGGTTGTTGTTTAGGTACATGCTTGAAGATTTCGCCGCTTTCAAAGAAGTCAGTTACGCGGCGTATCCAGTCATAGTATTCTGTCCACTCTTTAATTTCAGCCAGCAAATCATTAATCGCCTGTTCGTCTTCATTCGTCAGCTCCGGCTGTGCTTGAAGGTCATCCAGTTTGCGCCGCAAACGCTGTTCAAAGTGACGACTGCGGCTTATGGCCTTTTGCCAGGTGGCCGTAAAAATGGAAATGAACGTCTGATAGTAATCATCTTCCACCTGGTAAAGATCTTTCCGAACACCTTTTAGAAACACACGCTCCGCAATGTTCATATCAATCATTTCCCGGACAACCTGGCTCATCCGGGTTTTGCTCATCCCGGTTTCCGCCGATAACTCATCAAGCGTCATCGGGTCGCCGTTCATATAAATAATCCCCAGAACACGGCCAACACTCGTTGGCGCACCAAATGCGTTCATATTGTCTGTGATCTTCTCAACAAATTGCGTCCGGATATCATCAATTTTCTCCTGATTAACACTCATACCATTCTCTCCTTTTTCCATCTTTTAACAATACCGTACCACAAGATCTTGAACCCATGTAAATGTTATACAAGAAAGAGTTAACACGATCTATAAAGGAGAGTCTGTTTCGTCTGCAATCGGAAGCAGAATACGTGATCCTGTCTGCCCGCCCTCGTGAATATATTCAATATCAGAATAACCATCCTGATGTGTTTTCGTTGTTGTTCCATTGTTCAGATTGACATCATAATGCGGTGCATTGGACGCAGCCAGATCGATCCGCAGTCGATGACCAGCCTCTAGACGGTACAGCGTTGTCCCGACATCCAGTTCCAGACGTACGATTTGATCCGGCTCCACCTTTTCCCGGTGAAATGTTTCGGTGATATTCCAGGCACGGCCTTCTTCGTCCACGTCGGAAAGCCTGATGACTATATCGAACAGGGCTGAAGGCGAGGTACCCCAAACAAGCGCCTTGACCGTTCCCATCAGTAGCAGGGATTCCTCGGCAGGATCACTCGTATACACAAGCACATCTGAACGATTCTGGACGCCGGAAATGTCAAACATTCCGGAATCACTTCCGGCGATCAGGGCATTGCCGCCAAAAGTAGGAACAGGATGAGCAGGGTCCAGAACCATCGCCGTTTTGGTTTCCGTCTCCGTCAGCTGGCCGGCCAGTTTTCCGCTATCACCGGTCGCCGCATTTCCGTCGCTCTGCAGGAAGAATGCTTGCTTGGACGCATCTGGCTCCTGTGAGAAAGCCTTCCACTCTGCGTCGCCCATCGCATACAAATGCACAGGTTCCTGAACAGGCATTGGTTTGCCTTTAAGCCAATAGTCAAACCAGATGATGTGCAGTTGGGTCGGATCTTGAATCCTGTCAACACCGATATGCTTCTCTGCATTCTGAAACAGAACCTCACCGGCGCGTCCGGTCATTTCCTCATGCGTCCAAGGCCCAATCCACAGCATACTCGGGCCATGATAGGCACGA
This sequence comes from Lentibacillus kimchii, assembly GCF_042666895.1. Taxonomy (GTDB): domain Bacteria; phylum Bacillota; class Bacilli; order Bacillales; family Amphibacillaceae; genus Lentibacillus; species Lentibacillus kimchii. The sequence goes on along the minus strand of NZ_JBHTGR010000002.1, from coordinate 4,911 downwards.
TAAGCCTCAAGCGTCGGTTTGAGCAGCGCATCGAACCAGCCGCCCATAAACAAGGCTGGAATATCGATTGAATGCAATTTATCCTGAATGTTGGCACGTTCCATTACTTTAGCCGGAAAATTCCCTTTCATCACATCAAAGAAGAACGAATCAGGATCAAGATCTTGCATAGGCCCCCACGCTTCTGCCGGTGCCTGATGGAGGAACGTCGCCAGATTCTCATGATAATACCGCAACTTTTGCTCATCCAGTATGCCTTTGCGCCGCAGCTGATCTTCCACAATCGACCCCAGCACCCAGGTTTCGAATTTCCCTGTTGCATGGGCAGCATTATCTTCTGCGTAAAGGTCAGCCCACGGATCAGCCATCGTCATCACAGGCGCTATCGCTTTAAGAGAAGGCGGTTTTTCCGCGGCGGCAGCGAGCTGCGTATAGCCATGATAGGACATGCCGAACAGGCCAACGTTTCCATCTGCATAAGGAAGGCGTGCTGCCCATTCGACAGCTTCACAGCCATCCTTTCCTTCGTCGGTGAACGGTGAAAACGTGCCATCTGAAGCAAATCGCCCGCGCACATCCTGGAGAATCACTGCATAGCCTGCTTCCACCATTCGCGGGACCTCCAGGTATTCATCATAATAACGCGGTGTTTCCTTATCATAAGGAAGGCGCAGCATCAGTACCGGATACACACCATCATCATCGGGACGATACACATCTGAGCGCAGCACAATTCCGTCCGAAAGCTTGCAGGGAACATTTTTCTCAATGATCATATCACGCTTTTGCATGCATCATACCTCCAAGTCATAGTTGAACCTAAAAGCAGAATCGCGACGCGTTTTAAGATTTAGCTGGCTGTAACAAGCGTTCTGTCCAGCCCAGAATCAAGTCTGCGATAATGGCCATCAGTGCTGTCGGAATGGCACCTGCCAGAATAATAGCTGTTCCGTCAGTCGCATTTGTACCTGTAATGACAATAGCGCCAAGGCCACCAGCTCCTATAAAAGCACCAATTGCCACAATGCCAATACCAATAACCAGCGCTGTCCGAACACCAGCCATAATGACACTGACGGCCAGTGGCAATTCAACCATGCGCAATAGTTGAAATTTGGTCATGCCAGAAGCGAACCCTGCTTCAACAACTGTTTTATCAACATTTTTCATTCCCACATAGGTGTTTTGTGTGATAGGCAGAATCGAATACAAGATTAACGTGACGATGGCTGTATTAGTCCCTAATCCCATAACCAGCATAATAATAGCCATAGCGCCAAGCGCAGGTATCGTTTGGATAATACTTCCGGCAGTCAGCACCCAGTTGCTTAGCCTGCCATATTTAGCAATGAGAATTCCCAGAGGGATCGATATAATGGATGCAAACAGCACGCCATATGCCGACATCAGAAAATGTCTATAAAATTGTGTCCAAATATAATCGCCATTGGCACTGACATAATTGATCAATTCCTGCAACGTATCCATGTATCAGTTCCCTCCTTCAAAGTAATCATTTTTTTCCAGAAATCGCTTCGCAGTTTTATGTGGGCTCATATGCTGAACATCCATTTTGTAGTTCAATTCCTGCATTTCTTCTGTTGAAATCTGATTATGAAGCCGCTTCGTTATCTCACCGATTTCAGGATGCTCTTCCAGAGTCTCATTATTGATAACCGATGATGCATCATAAGGCGGGAAGAAATGCTTATCATCCTTAAGCACTTTCAAATTATATTTTTGTATCCGGCCATCAGTGGAATAAGCCAGTACAGCATCCATATCTCCACTGGCTGCCGCCTGATAAACCAGACCGAGATTCATCGGATAAATATCACCGAAGTCAAAATACGTCTCTTTGAAAGCATCATAACCGTCGCCTTCCCGGTTAACCCAGGCATTATTGACACCAAAATCCAAATCATCAGCGTAGGGCTTCAAATCCGAGATGGTTTCAATGTCATTTTTATCCGCAAATTCTTGTGTGACAGCGATCGAATAGCTATTCTCAAATCCATATATTTCAGCCCACGTTTGATTGAACCGATCTTGAAACTCGCGCTTCACTGTTTTCAATGCTTTGTCGGGATCTTTAATAGGATTCATATCAAGAGCGCCTGATATATCAGTACCGGTATATCGTGTGCTCGAAATATCAATATCACTGCGCACCATGCCCTGATGCTGAACAATGGATGAACCCAGTTTCGTAACGAGATCCGTATCAGCATCGGTTTCCCGTTCAATCATAATGGACAGCATTTCTGCCATAAGCTCGGATTCCGATTGTGTCAGTGAGCCAATTTTAATAGTTTCCTTTGATGTCCCGGACAGTCCTGGCAAGGAGCAGCCGGCAAGCATAACCATCACAAGGGATATGATAATTGCCTTTTTTATGACTGTTTTCACGCGTCTTCACCTCCCATTATGCTGCTTCTTTCATCCCATTAGGCGTCAGCCTGCTTTCCAAAAGTGCAAGTGAACGATCCGCAATGACAGCAAGAATGGTTGCCGGAATCGTTCCAGCCAGAATCAGTGACGGCTGATACAGATTCAGGCCATCAAAAATAAAGTCACCAAGACCGCCACCGCCAATGAATGCCGCCAGTGCTGCCCAGCCAATTAAGTAAACGGTTGACAGTCGGATACCAGCCATAATCACAGGCATCGCAAGCGGCAATTCCATTTTCGTAATCGATTGGCCATTGCTCATGCCCATGCCTTTACCTGCTTCGATAACGCCCGGATCAACATCGCGAACACCAATATACGTATTGCGCAAAATCGGCAGAAGCGAATAAACAAATAACGCGATAATAGCCGGCACTTTGCCAATGCCTACAATGGGTATGAAAAAAGCCAGAATCGCCAGACTTGGTATCGTCTGCAGAATACCAACAAATGAAATGAACTTATCCGCAAATCTGGGAACCCTTGAAAGAGCAATACCCACGGGAATGGCGACAATCACACCAAGCAGCATGGCGAACAGGGAAATGTAAAAATGTTCCCACGTTTTGTACAGCAGTTCCGTTCCATGTTCTGAGAAAAATGCCATCATAGTCGTCACCTCCTATTCTGATGTTGCTGCAGTATCTTCCAGTTCCGAACCATCGCCCCAGATCGAGTCATACACAATAGTGGCAAGTGTCGCCCGGGTCACGATGCCGGTTAGCTGATCATCCTGATTAATGACCGGCACATAGGACACACCACGATGCAGGATCTTATGAACCGTGTCACGCAACAGACTGTCCTCAGAGACATAGAAGACATCTGGTTCCATCACTTCTTCGATGAAATGGGCTTCTTTGTAATAATAATTAACCGCCTCAACATCTAAAAAGCCCTGCAGCTTATTAGTGGCATCAACGACGATGAGTGAATCAACGCGTTTATTGCGCATGATCGAAATCGCGTCTTTCAGCGTCGTGCATGTTTGAGCTGTTACCGGATAGCCACCCATTATCTGACCCACAGTAGTCACTTCCGGACGTGCCTGGATCAGTCGGTCTTTACCAAGAAACTCTTCCACAAATTCACTGGCAGGATTGCGAAGAATTTCATTTGGTGTATCCGCCTGCACGACTTCACCATCTTTCATAATCACGATGCGATCACCCAGTTTCAGTGCCTCATCCATGTCGTGCGTGACAAAAACGATCGTCTTATTTAGTTCTTTTTGCAGCTTCTTAAATTCTTCTTGCAATGAATCCCTTGTAAGCGGGTCCAGCGCACCAAATGGCTCGTCCATCAAAATCAAAGGCGGATCTGCCGCCAGAGCTCGCAATACACCAATACGCTGCTGCTGACCACCACTCAATTCGTGCGGGTATTTATCCAAATATTCTTCAGGCATGCCGACAAGCTTCAGCAATTCACGAGCACGCTCATCCTTCTGTTCTTTGGACCATTTCAGAAGCGTCCCGACAAGCACAATATTATCTTTAATCGTCATATGCGGCATCAGACCAATTTGCTGAATCACATAGCCAATCGAACGCCGCAGCTCCACCGCATCCTGTTTCTTAATATCTTCACCGTAAACTGAAATCGTGCCCTCTGAAATATCTATCAGCCGGTTAACCATTTTCATGGTTGTTGTTTTACCACAGCCGCTCGGTCCGATAAAGCACACAAATTCACCTTTATCAATATTTAAATTCAAATCGTTGACAGCTGGCTCGCTGCCACTGTAACGCTTAGTTACATGCTCAAACTCTAGCATTCTATTGCACCTCCGTTATGACTTACGACGAAATTACTTGTTTAGTATAAAAAATCCACAGCAATAAGGAAACAAGCAAATAAGGTTATGCAGTATTAAAAACTTATACAATTTTTATTGTATAAGATTTATTATGTTTATATCGCAAAATTTCGCCTGATTCCTGCCGATTTCGCATGTAACTGAATATTCAAATAAAACAATGCCGCCATGACAGTGTTCACTGGCGAACTAACAATACAGCATGATGCGAAAAAATTATCATGCTGCTTGAAATGTAGGAAATGTTTGAGCGATAAGAGGGATGTGCTGTTGGAAGGGGGCGATCGGGTGTTGTGCTCGATCGAATTTCTATGCTCCTCGATCGATCCAGAGCGTTGCTCGATCGATTTGCTGTGCTGCTCGATCGATCCAGAGCGTTGCTCGCGCGCCTTTGTGCTGTGCTCGCGCGCCCTTGTGCTGTGCTCGCGCCCCTTTGTGCTGTGCTCGCGCGCTGTCGTGCTGTGCTCGCGCGCCCCCGTGCTGTGCTCGTGCGCCCCCGTGCTGTGCTCGCGCGCCCCCGTGCTGTGCTCGCGCCCTCGTGCTGTGCTCGCGCGCCTTCGTGCTGTGCTCGCGCGCCTTCGTGCTGTGCTCGCGCGCCTTCGTGCTGTGCTCGCGCGCCTTCGTGCTGTGCTCGCGCGCCC
>NZ_JBHTGR010000001.1:0-256933 GCF_042666895.1 Lentibacillus kimchii | reverse complement strand
GCAGATGTTTGAATCGCTGGAGGAACAAGTTTAAACGACTAAAACACTGGCTAACTAAATTCAAAAGGGATAGGGTCATTTACACAAAATTATTGACGCCCCCAGTAGTTATAGTAGTAATAATAATAAATAGTAATATACCATAAAACCATACATAATCAGATACTGGTATATGTTCGTCTTCATCAGCAATAAAGTAGTTGTTAAGTGCCCTGATTACTTTAATATGATTACCTCCCTTATGTATAACTATTTAAGTTTAACTAGTTTCGTTACATTGATAATTATATATCGCTATTCGTTAAACGTCAATAGATATATCTATATTCGTTAAACTTTTTCTGTTATAATTATTTTAGGAGGGATATAAATATGAAGAAAATTAAATGTACTTTAAGTAACACGCTATCTGAATTACATATAACCAAAAATAAATTAGCTGTTGAATCAAAAGTAAGACCTAATACAATTACTGATATCGCCAATAACAAAGCACAAGCTGTCAATTTTGATACGCTGGTTAAGATTCTTGCTGCACTTGAGATAATTGCCAATGATAATAATATCAATCGTGATTTTAATGTCACTGATGTATTTATTTATGTAGACGAATGACTATACATTAAAATGATGGAAAGTAGGGATATGTTACAAGACTTATCTATATAAAAATAGCCACACTGTTTTATGTGTGGCTTGTATAACTTATGCAGCTTAGTCTATATCAGGAAATAAATCATCAATTTGTATGTCTAAGGCTTTTGCTATTTTAAATATGGCATTTTGTTCTGGAGCGTTTGTTCCACTTTCATATGAAGATATCGTATTATGTTTAACACCGATTAAATTACCTAGTTCTTTTTGTGTTACGTTCTTCTTCTTTCTCTCTTGTTTTATTCTTTTACCTATAGCTTCATTCATTTCTTTATTATCCATTTAGATTTATCTCCTGTATTATTTAAGAAGAGCCTTAATACCAATAGTATCAAGGCTCTCATCACAGTTAATGACCTACACTGCTTGTTTTTGTTGGCTGTTATTATTTTTAATAAATAATCCCATGATGCCACCAATACCTAACAAGACAACTGAGACAATGTAGAACATAGATACACTTACGACTCCCCAAACTGCCGATATTAGCATCAGAATGCTACCAACTTTAGGCTTCCCTTTTACTAAGGCAGAACCAACAATACCAAGTATAGAAGCAAATAAAGCTGATATTCCTAATCCGATCATTGAGCCTGATCCTTCTGCCTCAAATGCTGAACCGACACCACCAATGAACATAGCTAGGAATGAAGCTATAATACCAATAATTCCACCAATCAGTCCTAGCGTAAATGAAGTTGTTTTCATAATAACCCCCTTAGTCATTATTCTCCTAAGTTAACTTTAATTTTATCCTCACTGAGCCAATCATCTTCTATTAATAGAGTTAAATCTCCGTTGTCATCATCTTCTGGTGCTTGAAAAACAACGGAACCTTCTACTTTACCGTCTGGAACCAGTTTACCAGAGTCTAACTGATTATCCTGATCAACCATACTCATACCTGAGTCTTTGATTTGACCTTTTGAATTTTTAAGTGAGTAATCAAATGGGTTATAAGAAACTTCATCGTCACTCTCATTCTCAATTTTAATGTTTACAATAGCAAAATCATTACCATCATCTGGGTCTTCAAATTCAGTACCGTTGGATCTTTCAACATTAGTTACAGTTGTAATTACACCATCTTTTTCGATGTTGTCACCAGCAGAGAACTCTTTTTGTTCCTCCTCTTCCCCATTATTATCATCACTGTCTTCCTGTTGTTCTGCATCGTTGTCTGAATCAACCTTTTTAGCTTCTGAATCATCCTCACCGCATGCAGATAATACAAGTGCTAGTAATCCAACTAAAAGTAAAACTATACTCTTTCTCACAAAATACTTCCCCCTTAAAATTAAATATATAAGGCACTCTGAAACTTCACATAATATGAAGTATACAAGGTACTTTTTGCATAATACACCATATTCATCCTTTTCGTCTAGTATATTATTCTGATAACCAATCATAATATATACCTGATATAGCCATCTCGCGCATATGTAATTGCTCACATGTACGCTTAAACGCACCATATAAATACCCTAAGTAATCACCCTTAATATTTCCATTTTTATACTTGTGTATCGTTTCTTTAAACGTTTTGATGTAATCATCGAGATTTGTAACAAGACTGTCTGTATAGCTCTTTGTTGCTAATGTGAGTCGTCTGTATATTGAATATATATCCTCAGCTTTATCAAAAAATGGAGATATGTCTTGAACTAGTTTTTGTGGTACATTACTAGATACGTAAGTATGGTCTAGGTGACGCTCATTACGTGCGTTTATATTATTAGTTTTATATAGATTGCTAGTTTCTTTTGATACGTCAATTGTCTCGTCATTTGATACATCTTTATCAATATAAGGGTTAAAGACATAGACATTATGCCCTTTTCGTCCATACTTAAATGTATGATACATAGTGATAATACCTGATTTTGTAGCCTTGTTTAGCATACGTTCAAACGTGGATCTGCTTATACCTATTCCATCATTATGTGTAGCTGATACAATCGTTTGTATTTTGGCATAGCAAACACCAGCATATTTAGCTGAGTATCGTACAAGTCTTTTAAATGCTACTGTTTGAGCTTTAGTAAATGGACTATCAATTAGCCATTTTTCTACGGCAGAGTTAAACTGTTTTAAATTATCAAATTGTGATAGCTGCTTAAATTGATTGATGTTTCCGCTTGTCAGCATAAGTATCCCCTTGAATCTTGATTTATAGGGATCTAACATGCTATAATAAACATGCTTATCCCCTGCTTTAGTCGGTAGTGGTAAGCTTTTTGCTCCAGATGGTGTAGTGACCTCTGGGGCTTTTATTATGTCAAAAATTGCTTAATGGACTTACAGACAATGCTTTCTTGAGTAACTCATCATTGCTCAATGACTCTAAATACCTTTGTGTCGTACTTATATCACTGTGACCCAGTAACCTAGACAAGCTGTAAATATCAATGGGATTGTCACCAGATATAGCCTGTACAGCATAGTAATGACGTAGTTTATGTGGATGTACATCGTTTACACCAGCTTTAGAAGCTACATGTTTAACTAATATGTGTAATGCTGTATGTGACATCATTTGTCCTTGATACGACAAAAAATAATACTCTTGAGTTTGTTTACTTTTAAAGTATTTACGTTTAAATCGTTCATATTTAAGCAAAATACGCTTTAACTCTGGCGATATAAATACCATACGATCTTTGTTACCTTTACCTGATACAAGTATGGCATTATCCTTAATACTGTTATTTTTTAATTGTCTAACCTCATGTGACCTCAATCCACAATCTGCCATAATTGCTATAATAGCTTTGTTACGTGTCTCCATATAACTGTTACCATTCGTTGCTTTTAGAAGGGATTTAACCTCACTCTGAGTTAACCCTTGTGACAACCTCTTAGGTAGTTTTGGTAATACAACTCCGTAAAATGGATTAGATGATATATACTCCTCTTGTACACACCAATTTAAAAATGCTTTAACTTGTTTTGCTGTTGATACAATGGATTGAGCTTGTAATTGTCGATCTTGTTGCTTATATCTAATATAGGCTTGCAGATCATGTTTTGTTATATCTTCTATGTTTTTTATACCTCGTTTATCTTTAACAAATTGTGAAAATTGCTTATATTCCTGTTGCTTATTTTTCATGGTCTTAGCTGTAAATTCTTTCGATAAGCAATAGTAGTAATAATCCTCAATAGCATCAGCTAATAGCATTAAAAAAACACCCTCTCTGGTTTAGCTTCCCCAGACAAGAGTGTTCTCGTGTAAGATTAACCAAATATGATATTGATGCATTTAGAATCTTAATCAAAGCCCGTCATATGACAATCCTGTATAAATAAGTCCGATTATTTACCTTGCTGCTGATTGTTCATTTGACGCATCATCTGATTAATTTTCTTCTTGGATGGTTTTTGTCCCATCTGCATCATAAGTGTACGCAGCATTTGCTCATTAATCGGCGGGTTCTTCTTTAAGTAATTCATCATATATTTTCTGGCAATAAAAAATCCGAGCGCAAGGCCGGCTAATAAGGCAACAATGCCAATTAAAACAACCCATATGACGTTCATTAAAGCTTTCCTCCTTCATGTAGCACTCCTTATACAGTATAGTAAATCAAAAATAAGAATACAATACTTGTTCATGCTTGTCCTTATTCTGCGCCAGCGTAACTGGTGCAATCCAACCAGAATTATAAACGTTGTCTCCTGCGACAAAAAAATAAGGGTGAAACAATCGTAAAACCGGGAAAAACAAGTCTTCGGCAGCATGAACGATGTCACCCCAAAAGTTTATATGTTTTTCCCCGATATGTAAAGAAATAGAGTGTCTGTTATTGTAGATTTTCACGGTATTATAGCCTCTGGCCATGTGTATATGAGACGGCAGAAATCGATTAATATGTGATAAAACAGACGTTTCGGCAAGTTCTATCGTTATAAAATCAAATTGACGGGCAAATACATCATATTTCTCACCTTGTTCATAACTTTTTAAAAATCGATATAATACATCACTCCTGAAGTAAAAGAAATGAGCAAATTCTTCCTTAATTGCGTAAATGGTATATTGATTCAACAGAAGCCCTCCTTCTTTTACATCCTATTATACCGATTACCTTTTAAAAGGTTGTCACACTGCGCCGTAAATGCAGACTAATTTTGTCAAAACAAAAGAAAAGGTGACGCTTCTGTGTTGGAAGTGTCACCTTTTCACATTTATTCAGATTTAATTCAATAAATCGACGACACGATTGACGACATTGTTAACATGGAAGCCATATTCTTCAACAACCTTGCCGCCCTGTGCTGATGCGCCAAATTGTGAAATAGCCATAACATCGCCTTCGTCACCTGTGTATCTTTCCCAGCCAAATGGAGAGGCCATCTCAATTGCAAGCCGTTTCTTAACATCAGGTGGAAGCACCTCTTGCTTATAGGCTTTATCCTGTTCATTGAACCGGTCCCATGATGGCATACTGACAACGTTGACGCCAATACCCTTATCGAAAAGTGCTTCTTTAGCCTTAACCGCAAGCTGAACTTCTGAGCCTGATGCAAGCAGGAGTGCATCCGGTGCTGATTTATCTGTGCGGCTGACAACATAAGCACCCTTTTGGATACCTTCAGAAGCATTTTCCTTGGTACCCTCCAATACCGGCAATCCTTGTCTGGTTAGGACAAGTGCTGTCGGCTTGTCGTTTGTTTTCAGGGCAGTCCGCCAGGCTTCACGCACTTCATTTCCATCAGCTGGCCGGATCACGGAAAGACCAGGCATTGCTCTTAGTGATGGGAGCTGTTCAATCGGCTCGTGCGTCCGCCCGTCTTCACCAACAGCAATCGAATCATGCGTGAACACATATGTTACAGGGTTATTCATAATAGCTGACAGTCGTATGGCCGGTCGCATGTAATCACTAAAGACAAAGAAAGTGCCCGCATAAGGCTTAATTCCCCCATGTAACGCCATGCCATTAGCCGCAGCCGCCATGGCAAACTCACGAACACCAAACCAAATGTTTTTCCCTGCATAATGACTACTGGAAAAATCATCCTGACTTTTGATGGCTGTTTTATTGGAACCGGCCAAATCAGCGCTGCCGCCAAATAGATATGGAATCGCCGCAGATAGTTCATTCAGAACCTCGCCCGATGTTGCACGGGTTGCTTTTGCGTCATCTTCCACATCGTATACAGGAAGATTTTGCTCCCAATTATCCGGCAATTCACCATTAATAGCATGCTCTAACTCATCGGCTGCTTCCGGATATTTCGTACGGTAAGATGCAAATAAGTCATTCCAGTCCTGTTCTGCTTTTTCTCCAGGATCTGCAACTTTCTCCCGGAAATGCGCATAAACGTCATCCGGAACGTAAAAGTCATCATGTGTCCATCCGTATTGCTCTTTGGTCAATTGAACTTCTTCTTCACCCAGTGGTGCACCGTGCGAAGCAGCTGAGGCCGATTTATTAGGAGACCCGTAGCCAATAACAGTTTTTACTTCAATCAGAGTTGGCTGATCCTGATTCGCCTTGGCTTCCTGAATAGCTTTGCGGATTTCTTTCAAATCGTTTCCATCTTCAACATGAATGACCTGCCAGCCATATGCTTTAAATCTTTCTCCGGTATTATCTGAGAAAGCCCGGTTCAGATCACCATCAAGTGAAATATTGTTGGAATCATACAGAGCGACCAATTTACCAAGTTTCAAATGACCGGCAAGGGAAGCCGCTTCATGGGATATGCCTTCCATAAGGTCGCCGTCGCTCACAAGTGCATACGTATTATGATCAATAATTTCACTATCATCTTTGTTATAGGACGCTGCCAGATGCGCTTCAGCCATCGCCATGCCGACTGACATCGCAAGTCCTTGGCCAAGCGGTCCTGTCGTAGCCTCAACGCCATCTGTATGATGAACTTCCGGGTGTCCTGGTGTTTTTGAATCCCATTGACGGAAAGACTTCAAATCATCAATGGTGACATCATACCCTGACAGATGCAAAAGGCTGTATAGCAGCATTGAGCCATGCCCGGCTGACAAAACAAAACGGTCGCGGTTAAACCATGCCGAATGAGCCGGATTATGCGTCATAAACTCTGTCCATAATGCATAAGCCATTGGGGCAGCCCCCATCGGCAACCCGGGGTGGCCGGAACTGGCATTTTCAACCGCATCAATAGACAGTGTCCGGATTGTATTAATCGATAATTCTTCAATTGATTCAGACATATAGTCACACACCTTCCTCTGCTAGCATTCATATCCAATTTAATTCTATAACGAAAACGCAGATAGAACAAGTTATACTTGATAATGCTGACTATTCTTTTTTATTTTTCTTCTGCAGATCCCGAACCTTTTGCGGTGTGACATCATTTCCGGCAGGATCTCTTACCGACATAGACTTGAGTTCATTTTTAAAAGATTTCCGTACATTTTGCAGATATTCTTCACGCAGTTCTTTTTGTTCTTTTTTTTCACCGTCCGTCAGTCCGTCTTCTTTTGCTTTATGTGCTAATTCATTTATTCGATTCAATTTTTCTTTTTCAATCATTTGTAAACCTCCTGAATGACCTATAAAAAAGACAGGAATTGCATAGATTCCTATCTTTTTTATACTACATGTCCAGCATTTGTTATTCAAGTATTGTGATATTCCTGATACCTGCGGTGCACCGTCGCCTTCGAAACTGAATAGCCCAACCCGTTAAGTGTATCAGCAATGTCACGAAACGTCATATTATTTTGCCTCAGACGAACAACTTCTTGAATCGGGAACGACTTGCGGGTCTTCCCGGGAGCCAGATCACGATTGCTTAAATTCTTCTCCGGATTAAAGCCACCATCCACTGCCCGTTTCATCCCGCGCTTAATTTTCGTATTATGAATCTGCCGCTGATATTCCTCAACAATACTCAGGATCTTCAGCACCATAGAATCTGACTCGGATAATTCAAGTTCGCCATTTTGCTGAACTGTATATATAGAGACACCCAGTTTTTGCAGCTGATGAAACAAAGCAATTTTAGAATTACCCCGCCCCAGCCGTGTTTCATCCTGTATCAGCAAGCTGTCAGCCTGATGATCTGAAAAATAGTCAAGCATGCGAAAGATGCCATCACGGTTAATATCATAGCCGCTTGCCTGTTCCTGTATACAATCTGCTATGATAAATTGATAGTTATCAGCTAGTTTAATAAGTTCTTCTTTTTGCCGGTGTAAGGACGTTTCCTGTGTTTTTTTATCTGTACTCACTCTGCAATAAATAACAGCTTTCAATCTACCGTCTCCCTGCTCTATGAACTTGTTACCATGGAAACATAGAGAAAAATCAATGACAAAGCAAATGCCGTTAAGTAGAATAAGTCCGTTTTCGTCAGCTTGTCAAACATTGTAACAACCTCCGCTAAATTAGAACTTTTGTTCGCACTGTCTACACTTATTATAGACGAACACACGATCCTGTCAAGCTTTTATTCGAACGAATGTTTGTCTCAGGGGGCATGTCCATGATATACTGATATCAATAAATACTATGTGCGAGGTGTTTAATAGATGACAAAACTGTCTAAACGACAGCAAGCTATCATAGACTATATTAAAGAGCAGGTAACTGAAAAAGGCTACCCGCCATCAGTACGGGAAATTGCAGAAGCTGTGGATCTTGCTTCCAGCTCAACCGTTCATGGCCACTTAGCGCGATTAGAAAGCAAGGGTTACATTAGGCGTGATCCTACAAAACCACGGGCAATTGAGGTTCTGGATCAGTCCGAAGAAAGCCATATACCACGAGAAGATCCCCGGTATGCACCGGTTATCGGTAAAGTAACAGCCGGTATCCCCATTACTGCAGTGGAAAATATCGAGGAATTTGTACCACTGCCCGGTTCATTAACAGGGGTTGACGATAACTTATTTGTTCTGGTCATTGAAGGAGAAAGTATGATTGAAGCAGGGATACTTGATGGGGACATGGTCATTGTCAAACAGCAAAATACTGCTCAGAACGGTGACATCGTCGTTGGGATGACAGATGAAGATGAGGCAACCGTTAAACGATTCTTTAAAGAAAAGGATCATATCCGTCTGCAGCCGGAAAATGCAACGATGGAGCCGCTCATTTATCAGAATGTGACCATCCTGGGCAAAGTGATGGGGTTATACCGGCATATAGATTAAAAAACAAGGCTTTCGTCAGCAATATGATGAAAGCCCTGTTTGGGATCGCACGAACACAACTTTCCATTAAGTGTCGTTTCATTATATATAATCAGTCAGTTCCTCTGACTACCTTTCCGCTTCCTTACCACGAGAGTACCTCTCAAAGATTCTATTTCTCTTAAATAAGACTCTATTGCTGAACCAGCTTACTGCTGCACTCAACTATTCATTGACATCAAGTTTTGTTCAAGCAGTTCATTCATCGCTGCCTCAAGCGCAATTTTCACATGGGCATATGTAAGTCCGCCCTGGACAAACGCCGTGTATGGTTCTCTGATTGGTCCATCTGCCGTTAATTCCAGGCTCGCACCTTGAATAAATGTGCCCGCTGCCATAATGACATCGTCTTCGTAGCCAGGCATACCGCTCGGATATGGTTTGACAAAAGCATCAACCGGTGAGTTTTTCTGGATAGCCTGACAAAAGGCGATCATTTTTTCCTCACTGTGCAATGTTACTGTCTGAATCAGATCTGTCCGGCGAGCGTCGAAACGCGGACTTGTCTGGAAGCCGGTCAATTCCAGAAATCTTGCTGTTAGAACAGCACCCTTTAATGCTTCACCTACCACATGCGGGGCAAGAAACAATCCTTGAAACATCTCCTGCAGCATATTAAAAGTAGCGCCTGTCTCTTTGCCAAGACCCGGTGCTGTCAAACGGTTGGCACACCGTTCTATAAGTTCCGTTTTGCCAACTATATAGCCACCGGCCCGAGCCAGTCCGCCGCCCGGATTTTTAATCAGAGATCCCGCGATGATTTCGGCTCCAGCCTGCAGTGGCTCATATGCTTCAACGAATTCACCATAACAATTATCAACAAAAACGATCGCGTGCTGATTAATTGATTTCACAAATTGAACCATTTCTTTTATATCATCGATGGTAAATGAAGGCCGGTCATCATAGCCTTTTGATCGTTGAATGCCGATAACTTTTGTGTTTTCAGACATTTGACTCCTTATATCGGAAAAGTTCACAGAACCGTCTTCCAGCAAATCACTCTGTTTATAAGTAACGCAGAAATCATGTAATGAACCACTGTTCTGATTATTGATGCCAATAACTGACTCAAGGGTATCATAGGGCTTCCCAGTGATGTACAGCAGTTCATCTCCTGGCCGCAAAAGTCCAAAAAGAGCTGTAGAAATAGCATGTGTGCCGGAGACGATCTGCGGTCTGACAAGGGCATCTTCACCTCCAAACACATCCGCATAAACAGCTTCTAATGTCTCACGGCCCAAATCATCATAGCCATAACCAATCGTCGATTGAAAATGACTGTCACTTACACGGTTCGCTTTAAATGCATCAAGTACTTTTTTTTGATTCTGTTCAACTAAGTCAGCTATTTTGGCGTGCTGTTCTGTACAATCCTTCTCTGCCTCGGTTATTAGATCTTTCAGCATGTCGCTTTATGACTCCTTTACTAAACGCTGCAGTTCATGATCAGGACGCATGTACCCATTTACAATGAAAGCATTTGCATCTTCCTGAAAAAATCGCTGCGTTACAATCGTCTCTGATTCAAGCCTGTACAATAATTTCCCCTGATCAGGGGGCACTTGGATGTTATACCAGTCCCAGTCCTGTTTTAAAAGTTCTTCTATCTTCTCAAGGATCCCGCTAACAGCACCGGATTCAAAAACGCTGACTAAGATACTGGGGTGACGCATCGGTATAAAATCCTCACTCAGCTTATCCAGCTTATTATAGACCATAAGCTGGGGGACTGTATCCGCACCAAGTTCCTGAAGCAGGTTGTCGACCGTTTTCTGCTGCTGCATAACATCATCGTTCGCCGCATCAGCAATATGCAGTATGAAATCAGCCTCCGTTACTTCTTCCAGCGTTGATCGGAAGGAAGCTACCAATGTTGTTGGCAAATCCTGAATAAAGCCAACTGTGTCCGTGACCAACGCCTGTAAGCCTGACGGAAGATGAATATGCCGTGTTAGCGGATCGAGTGTTGCAAACAACTGGTTCTCGACTTTTGTTTCTCCTTTGGTCAGTTGATTAAACAATGTTGATTTCCCTGCATTCGTATAGCCAACAATTCCAATTTGAAAAACGTCATTGGCCTTTCTGCGCTTCCGGTATTGTTCACGCTGCCGAACAACTTGCTTCAGCTGATGTCTGATATCGTCAATCCGCCGTCTGATGTGACGTTGATCAATTTCCAGCTTGGTCTCTCCGGGGCCGCGTGTGCCAATTCCCGCCCCTAAACGGGACATTTCCTCACCTTTACCACGGAGGCGCGGCAGCGTGTATTCCAGCTGGGCAAGCTCAACTTGCAGCTTGCCCTCTTTTGTGTGAGCACGCCGGGCAAATATATCTAAAATTAACTGACTGCGGTCAATCAATCGCACCCCGATCGCGTCATTTAGATTTCGCATTTGACTGGGTGAAAGCTCATCATTGGAAACAACCAGATCAATTTCCAGATCACGGACCAGCTCCCCTATTTCAGCCGCTTTACCTTCACCAATATAATAGGCAGGGTGGATACGCTGCCGGTTTTGGATAATCGTTCTTTCAACTGAGCCACCAGCCGTTTCAGATAACGATGCCAGCTCAGTCAGTGATGATTCAAATTGATTGTCATCAGCCCCGGGCATTTTTACAGCCAGGAGAAGTACCCGTTCTGTCATATCAAACCTTCTTCCTAATTTACGTATTAACGTTTTTCCCAAGTTTATCATAGCAAAGAAATACCGCCTGGGCAATTCGGTGCATTCCTATCGTCTCTCACCGATCAAACGAAAGATCTTCTTCTGTCAAAAACATCAAATCATTAACCGAGAACATCTCCTGATTCAGAAGTCTGACAGCGTGATGCCGAATAGATCGCTCAACTATATTTCGGATATAGCGAGCATTAGAAAAATTGGCTGTTGTCGTCTGTTTCTGTATATTTATATGTGATCGTAATTTCCATACCGCTTCTTTTGTCAAAGCATACTCACGATCTTGAACCATTTGTTTGGCGATCATTATAAGCTGATCAATTTCGTAGTCCTGAAAATCCATGATAAATGGAAAACGAGATTTTAAACCAGGATTAAATGTTAAAAACCGTTCCATCTCTTTAGGATAGCCAGCCAGTATGAGAACAAAATCGCTATGATAATCTTCCATATGTTTGACCAGCGTATCAATGGCCTCCTTGCCAAAGTCTTTCTCCCCGCCTCGTGCTAATGAATAGGCTTCGTCAACGAATAGAATGCCTCCCATTGCTTTTTGAATGATACGCCGTGTTTTTTGGGCGGTTTGACCAATATACTCACCAACAAGATCAGCACGCTCCGCTTCAATTAAATGACCTTTCGAAAGCAGATTCATATCATAATACATCTCAGCCAGTTTTCTGGCGACGGTTGTTTTACCCGTGCCAGGATTCCCTTTAAACAGCATATGGAGAACTTGTCTGGATTTGGTCATACCCATTTCATGCCGTTTGTCATTGACGACAATGGTTGCATAAATTTCTTTTATCGTTTGTTTTAGCTGATTCATACCAATAAAAGCAGAGAATTCTGTGTCAATATGTGAGAATGGATTGTGTGACGTAATACCATGATTGTCTTTTTGAACGGTTCTGCTCTGTTCATCTTGCAGTATAATATTTATTTGCCCATTTTTGTTACGAAGCTTTTGCGTATCCACATAATCACCCTTTCGTCACGATAGCATACGCGGCTCAGGGAAGCGGTGTGACAAACGCCTAATGGGCTGCATTGGCAGAAAAAAACGGGCGCACTCGGGCGCCCGTTTTTATCATTCTTTGTCCAGTGGTATATTTCTAACTGGAGCAAAAGTTGAAATAGCATGCTTATAAATCAGCTGTTGTTTACCATCCGTTTCAACTAACACGGTAAAGTTATCAAAACCTTTTACAACGCCGCGCATTTGAAAGCCATTTGTCAGAAATAACGTAACGGAGACATTATCCTTTCGTAGTTTATTCAAATACTGATCCTGAATGTTAACCGACTGCGCCATCGTGTTTCCTCCTCTTTTGAAACTCTGGCTTAATACTTCTAGATCCTTGCAAGCATTCCTGCCAGGTCGTCAAAAATTTTTTCAAAAGTACCGTCGATTGCATCGGGTGTTACATGATACCAATTTACCTGCATCTTATTTTTAAACCAAGTGTACTGCCGTTTGGCATAACGTCTCGAATTTCGCTTGAGTAATTTTATGGTGTCATCAAAGGTCTGCTCTCCTTTAAAATAAGGGATAAACTCCTTGTAGCCGATACCACGCAGCGCCTGATGATTCTCATATCCCTGATTATAAAGCAGTCTCACTTCTTCCACAAGCCCTTGCTCCAGCATTTGCTCGACCCTGGCATTGATACGCTGATACAAAAGCTGCCGATCCATCTCGAGACCAAGCAAAATCGGACTATAGGGTGAATTCTCAGGCTGATCCTGCTGATAGTCTGACATCGTCTTCCCTGTTGTTTCGTAGATTTCGAGGGCTCGAATGAGGCGCTGGTGATTGTTCGGATGTATTTTGACCGCCTGATCCGGATCGATAGCTTTCAGGTTCTCATATAACTTATCAGCCCCCAGCGTTTTGAGCTCCTCTTCCAAACGGCGGGTGACGTTCTCATCCCGGGGCTTTTCGGCAAAATGATAATTATACAGGGCAGCCTGGATATAAAGACCGGTTCCGCCAACAATAACAGGCAGTTTGCCGCGTCTGTTGATAGCTTCAATCGACGCTTGCACCATCTGCTGGAAATCCGCAGCTGAAAAGGGTTCTGACGGATGTTTAATATCCAGCATATGATGAGGGATTGATTGCTTATCGTTCTGCGTTATCTTATCCGTTCCAATGTTCAATCCTCTATACACCTGCAGCGAATCTCCGTTTATAACTTCGCCATCAAAACGGTGGGCTATATCAATGCTTAACCGCGTCTTCCCTACTCCGGTCGGTCCAACAATTGCTACGACTGGCTGTATCATCTGCATTCCCCTATCACATTCTTACACATTGAGCACAAACAACAGTAAGTTTAACGTGTTCCTAATAGCTTAAGCAAATCTTATTATCTCACAATCATCATCCGCAAACAATTATTAGCGGGTTTATCATACTCATTACGCCCATTTCAGCAACAAACGCTACAGCTCATAAATGGTGCTGGCAGTCAGACGATACCGGTAAAGCCAGTCCAGGTGCTGTCCTTGATTATTTAACTTAAGTCTGTCTTCAATCATACTCATAATGATCAGCAGATTTTTCATACTTTGATTGCTTGCTTCACCTCTAAATTTGGCACTTAACTCCTGAAGCAAGGTAGGTATACTGCATAGAGCGGATTTTTTAAGTTGAAAATCAGCAAGTAACTGATCACAAACATAGCTATAAAATTAATCGGAATACCAGTTCAAATATTCAAGCCCGCCAAATAGACATCAGCATGGCTGTGATTGTGGAAATCCCAATTAAAATGTTTTCTGATCCGAACAAAGCCATAAAGGCAAAAATAAATGCCATAATGCCGACAAATAGCAGGTTGTTGGAAATAATGGTTTTTTGTTTATTTTCATACGTACCATCTTTTTTAATATGTTTTCGCATTTAATGTTTTAATATTAAAGTTTTAAATGCAAAACTAAAATGCTCACTATTTCACACATGATATTAAATCAATTTCCTTCACTATAACCAAACAGCTTGTTCTGGAGCTAACCAATCAAAAATGAGGCAGGTGTCTCACATCCACTTCCTGCACACATTTAAAATTGACCAGCTTTAAGAATAATGGATTTCGTTATATCCCAGCCTTAGACCAATAACTACATAACCCGCTTAAACATTTTTTCCAGCTCATAGGATGAAAAATGGATGATAACCGGCCTTCCGTGCGGGCATGTGAAAGGATCCGCTGTCGCCCGCAAATCTTCCAGCAAACGGAACATATCATCAGAATTTAAATAGTGATTGGCTTTAATAGACCGCTTGCATGACATGAGTGCTGCAGCACCTTCTCTGATGGATGCCACATCCACTTGTTCATCCTGCATAATCTGATCAATCATTTCCCGGATAACCTCTTCTTCATAGCCTTTTGGAAACCAATTAGGGTGAGACCGGATAATGTAGGTTTGGTTTCCAAACGGTTCAAAAAACAAACCAACTTGAGCAAGGTCTTCTATATGATGATCAATAAAAATAGCTTCCTGTTTGGAAAAGTCAAACGTTAATGGAATCAACAGTTCCTGTACTTCATTGGCCGTTTGACCTAATTTGCGTCTGAACTGTTCAAATTTAATACGTTCCTGAGCTGCATGCTGATCGATCATATACAAACCAGTTTCGTTTTGTGCCAGAATATAGGTCCCCTGAACCTGACCAATTGGGTGCATAACGGGAATCCGCTCTTGTGTCTCAGGTATTTGAGCCGTTGTATCTTTATCATCCAACGAGGCGGCTGAACTGGCTAAAGGGGCTTTCCAATACCTGTCTTGAGATGGAACCGGATATACATCGGGTTCGGTGTCAGCAGAAACCACATTTGGCTGAGATTCATTGACCTGTTGTGTGAACGAGGTATTGGTTTCTGTTTTGGGTTCCGGAAAGGTCATTGTATTTTGCAGTGATTGCCTCGTGTTATCCGGCTTAGGCTGTTCCTCTTCCATCTCCGGTATGAGTGATATCTGCCGGAAAGCATCACGAATAGCGCCTTCAATCGCTGTGAAAAGTTCTTTGTCTTTACTAAAACGAACTTCAAGCTTTGTGGGGTGCACATTCACATCAACTAAAACCGGATCCATGTCAATGTTCAAAACAACAACTGGGTAACGGCCCACCGTAAGCAGTGTATGATAGCCTTTAATAATTGCCTGTGATAGCTGCATACTCCTGATATAGCGACCATTAATCATGGTCGATACATAATTCCGGGAAGCTCTTGTCACTTCCGGTTTGGCAATATAACCATTAATCGAGAAATCAAGCGTATCACGGTGAATCGGGATCATTTTTCTGGCAACACTCATGCCATACACCTGGCTGATAACCTGCAGCCGATCACCAGTACCGGCAGTCGCAAACAGCTGGTTGCCATTATGAACAGCTTCAAACCGAATACCCGGATGGGACAAGGAGAGCCGGTTAAGCAAATCAGTTATATGTCCCAGTTCCGTATGAATGGTTTTCATATATTTCAGGCGCGCCGGCGTATTGTAAAATAAATCGTCTACAATAATCTCCGTTCCCTGGCGTGCATCACTTTTAGACCGGTCTGATATCTCACCGCCTTCAATTGACAGCCATGTACCGGCCCCATCTCCCTGCGACGTTTTAATCTTTAACCGGCTGACCGCCGCGATACTGGCTAAAGCCTCTCCACGGAAACCTAATGTGGTCACCCGAAACAGATCAGATTCCTGTGTGATTTTACTTGTCGCATGACGCAGAAAAGCCTTTTCAGCATCTGTTTCAGACATCCCTCTCCCATTATCAACGACTTTAATTGATTGCAGCCCAGCTTCTTCGACTTCCACCCGAATCCACGAACTATTCGCATCGATACTGTTTTCAATCAGCTCTTTGACAACAGAAGCTGGACGTTCCACAACTTCCCCGGCCGCTATTTTATTAGCCAGTGTATCCGGGATTTGCCAGATTTCCATGGAAACACCCCCCTCTTTTTATTCCTCTTCTGTCTGTTTTTGCAGCCGATATAATTCATTCATAGCTTCTATTGGGGTCATCTCAAATAGATTGACAGCTTTAAGTTCATCCACGATGGTATAGTCTTTTCGGCTTTCCTGTACTGATTCATCGTGTGTCTCCCCGGTCTGGTCGAAAAGCGATAATTGACCAGTGTCGGCCACAGGAACTTCACTATGTTGTTCCAGCTGCCCCAAAATGGCACGGGCCCGTTTTATCAATGGTGCCGGCAGATCAGCCAGCTTAGCTACATGAATCCCGTAGCTTTGATCCGCGGCCCCGTCCTGAATTTGATGCAGAAAGACAACATTCCCATCATGTTCCTCAGCCCGGACATGAATGTTTTTCAGCTTGTCCAGTGAATTCTCCAACGCTGTCAGCTCGTGATAATGTGTCGATAGGACGGTTTTAGCATGAATGTGATCATGAATGTGCTCTACAATCGCCTGCGCCAGAGCCATCCCATCATACGTGCTTGTACCACGGCCAATTTCATCCAGCAGAATTAAACTATTTTCCGTTGCGTTTGTAATCGCGTGATTGGCTTCAAGCATTTCAACCATGAATGTACTCTGACCCGAAACAAGATCATCAGCCGCTCCAATTCGTGTGAAGATTTGGTCGAAGAGAAGCAGTTCAGCATCTTCACAGGGAACAAAGCAGCCAATCTGCCCCATAATAACAATAAGTGCAAGCTGGCGCATATAAGTGCTTTTACCAGACATATTTGGACCCGTTATCAACAAAATATCGGTTTCCCTGTCAAGCTGGATATCATTCGGAACAAAGGCATGATCCTTCACGACTTGTTCAACCACCGGGTGACGACCGTTTTTAATCGACAGCAACTGATCCGAAAACCGGGGACGCTGGTATTGATTTGCCTCACTTACCGCTGCAAAACCCTGAAGAACATCGATTTGACTCACAACTTCTGCTAAATACTGAATAGCCGGAATATGCTCTTTAACCTGGTCACGAATCGTCATAAATAAGTTATATTCCAGATCAACACTTTGTTCTTCGGCCTCCAGGATCAGCTGTTCTTTTTCCTTCAGTTCCGGTGTAACATAACGCTCGGCATTGGCAAGCGTCTGTTTGCGTTCATATCTGTCCTCAGGCAATAAGTGCAAATTAGCTTTTGTAACTTCAATATAATAGCCAAAGACCCGGTTGAATCCTATTTTCAATGACTTTATACCCGTTTCCTGACGCTCTTTTTGTTCCAGTTCAGCAATCCATTGTTTCCCGTCTGTTGAGGCACTGCGATACGTATCCAGTTTAGTACTGTAGCCATCTTTAATGATGCCGCCTTCTGTTACAGATGCAGGCGGATCATCTTTCAAGCCGGCATCAAGCAATGTCATAAGATTTTCCGGAAATTGAAGCTGACTGCTTAAGTGTGTGATTCTTTGCTGCTCAAATTGCGTTAAAATGGTTTTAAGGTCAGGAATCTGGCCCAATGATTGTTTCAGCTGGATCAGATCCCGGGCATTAACATTACCGTAAGCTATTCTGCCGGCAAGACGCTCCAGATCATAGACAGATTTCAGTGTTTCACGCAAAGTATCGCGTTCCATAAACCCGCGTAAAAACCCTTCCACTATATCAAGCCTTGCTTCAATCTGCTGCTGATTTAACAAGGGACGATCAAGCCACTTTTTAAGCATGCGTGACCCCATTGGTGTTACAGTCTGATCGAGCACCCATAGCAAGCTGCCCTGTTTTCCTTTTTTCATAAGCGTTTTGGTCAGTTCCAGATTTCGCTTGGAATACATATCCAGAGCCAAATAATGATCCAATTCAATTAGTTTAACAGGCTGCAGATGATCGAGTGACCGTTTTTGGGTGGTCATAATATAGTTAAGCATCCTGCTGAGACCATGTACGAGTCGTTCATCATTTAAATTGGCGCACAAATCCCGAAACTCAGCATCAAATGACACATCATCCTGATAGGATAAGGTGAGCTGCAGCTTTTCAGCTAAAGTTTGCTGTATCGACTCCGGCAAGTCAGAGCCAATAACCATCTCCTTAATCGGCTGATTATACAATTCATGCATGACCGCATCCCAGCCATCTGTGATCAGCGCAATACTGTTTTCGCCAATCGATAATTCACTATAGACAATCACATAGGAACCATCTGGAAAATAGGTGAGACTGGCAATATAGTTATGGTCACGTTCCTCCAGCATATTGCTTTCCATGACCGTTCCCGGGGTAACCAATTGGACAACTTCCCGTTTGACCACCCCTTCGGCATCTTTAGGATCCTGAACTTGTTCGCAAATCGCTACTTTATAGCCTTTTTCAATTAAATTTTTAATGTAATTACTAGATGAATGATAAGGTACACCACACATTGGCGTCGGGTTCTGCTTGCCGCCGTCCCGCTTCGTCAGTGTGATTTCCAGCTCTCTTGCTGCCAAAGTGGCGTCATCAAAAAACATTTCATAAAAATCACCAAGCCGAAAAAATAAAAAAGCATCCTGATAGTCATTCTTGATGCTCATATATTGCTCCATCATTGGTGTGTATTTAGCCATCACGAATCCTCCAAAACATACATATCGATTATTATATTATAGCATATATAACCGTATTAAAACGACTGATGAAAGTTGATCAAGAATTTAAGTCATTTCTGGAATATGATGGTGCAGTAAAGGAAAAAACTTACGAGAGTATAAACTCTCGTAAGCAGCTCAGTCACTGAAGTTACTGCCGCTGTCAACAAAATCCGGTTCAACATCATTTAATTCATCGTCCGTAATATCAGCACCCCAGTCATCGTCGTCAAATGCCAGACCTTTCTGATCTACTTTGACGGCTACTTTCGTCTCGCCAATGATTTGTACGCCAAACTCGCGTTCAACTTCCACAGCAATTTTCTGGCCATATTCCGTAATTTCACATTCCAGGCAGTTTGGCTGCTGTACTACTTTGGCAATAACATCATAGTCATCATTCAAACTGTTATCGTCCTTCACAGACAGTGGAACTTTGTCGGTATACGTGACGCGTTCGGTAACGACTTCGGTTCGGGTATTATCGTTGTAGGAGTACCAAATGTTAATGTCATAGCTGCCGCTTATCTCAACAGTGTCTTCTGATTTTTTCTTAGCATTATATAAGTGGTTGATCACCCAGCAGCCAAGGATACTGGACGGATTATGTGATGGTGATACATGGTGGGTTGCTTCCGTAAACTTTCTGCCTTTGCCGCAGACCGCTTTTGTAATAATCTCTCTGTACTCATGATCAAGATAGGACATAAATTGTTACCTCCTTTTTCTCATAGCATCGTATGCAAGACAAATACCTAAAGTGCATAGCTGACTTGGAAAAGGAAGCAATGACGCCTGCCACGCTTCATACTAAAAGCCAGGCAGTTTCCATGCCTGGCTTCATTTCGCGCGCTATTCATCAAGGTGAACGATAGTCTCCATGACCAGCAATGGAACTAAATATTAACGGCTGCTGGCTGACTCGTCAGGGAATTCTTTTCCTGTTTCACCGGAAAGAAGATCACCGCCTGTAGATGTGATGACATTGTTGGTCACCTCACGGGAAATCGTTCCCGATACAAGCTGCAGAACATCATTGACAACACCCTGTGTCTCTTTAAATTCCTGAACAATAGGAATGGCATCGACTTCTTCATGCAGACGGTCAATTTCTTCTTCAACTTTTTTCAAGGCTTCTGTTTTGCCGTATGCCTGAAAATTAACAGCTTGTTTTTGCAGTGTCTTGATTTTTTGAATTAGACTTTGCACCTTTTGATTGTTGTTGATTTTAGCCTCAACCTGCTTAAAGCGGTCAATTTCTTCTGTATCGGCAAGCATACCCGCTAATGTTCTTGCCTCATCCATTATTTGCTGGCGTGTATATTCTGCCATATTATTTCACCTCAGCTGGCGTTTCGGCCATAACACCATTTAATGACCATGTTCTGGCTTCTGTGATTTCAACATCGATAAGCTGGCCGATTAATGATTTTGGTGCTCTGAAATTAACTAATTTATTCCGTTCCGTATAACCTGCGAGAACGTCAGGATCTTTTTTACTTTCACCTTCAACAAGCACTTTAACGATTTCACCTTTATACTGTTGCATCGATTCAGCAGATTGTTTATTAACCAGTTCATTCAGCCGATAGAGACGCTGTTTCTTAACGTCTTCAGGAATGCTGTCTTCTTTTCGGGCTGCCGGCGTTCCTTCACGCGGTGAATAGATGAATGTAAACGCCGACTCAAAACCAACTTCTTCGACTAGGGACATTGTTTCTTCAAACTGCTCTTCCGTTTCATTCGGGAATCCGACTATAATATCTGTTGTCAGAGTCGCATTCGGCATGGCTTCGCGAATCTTTCTGACCAGCTCCAGATAATCCTCCCGGGTATAGCGGCGGTTCATTTTCTTAAGAATCCGGCTGCTTCCTGACTGGACCGGCAGATGAATATGATCAAGCAGATTGCCGCCCTGGGAAAGAACCTCGATTAAGCGATCGTCGAAATCTCTTGGATGCGACGTGGTGAAACGGATTCTTGGGATATCGATTTTATGAAGATCGTCCATCAAATCACCCAGACCATAATCCGACTCGTCAAAATCCTTGCCATAAGCGTTAACATTTTGGCCGAGAAGGGTGACTTCCTTGTAGCCTTGCGCTGTTAAATGGCGTACTTCCTGAATAATATCCTCTGGATGACGGCTGCGTTCTTTACCTCGAGTCATCGGTACAATGCAGTAAGTGCAGAACTTGTCGCAGCCATACATAATATTCACCCAAGCCTTAACGCTGCCTTTACGGGCTTTGGGAAGGTTTTCGATAATATCGCCTTCTTTGGACCACACTTCAATTACTTTTTCCTTGCCAAAAATGGCATCTTTGATAAGCTGTGGCAACCGATGAATATTATGCGTTCCAAAGATGAGATCAATTTGCGGGTGTTTTTTCAAAATCCTGTTGACGACCCCCTCTTCCTGGGACATACAGCCACATACACCAAGAATCAGGTCGGGATTCTCGCGTTTTAGAGCCTTCAAATGGCCGATTTCACCAAATACTTTATTTTCCGCATTTTCGCGTATGGCACACGTATTCAGCAAAATAACGTCTGCTTCTGTTTTATCATCCGTTGATGTATAGCCCATTTCCTCCAGAATACCAGCCATTACCTCTGTATCGTGTTCATTCATCTGACAACCATATGTACGTATCAGGAACTTTTTATCCTGGCCAATGTTTTCCATATCTTCCGGGATGCCGAAATCATAGTGTACTTTGATATCGTCACGACCGCGTTTTCTGGCTTTGCTTAAATTAGGCGGTTCATAGGATGTCTCAAAGTACTTGGAAATCAAATCGTCGCTTGATGTATTCTGCAGCCGTTCCATATTATTCGCAGCAGATTTTACGTCTGAGGAATTCTCCGGCTGCTTAATTTGAGCTTGCTGTTTCCGTTCATCTTCGTTCATATCCAAACTCCTTTCAGCTATACCTCAAGTTATAGCTATAACCATCCATAATGTCATTATAAAGGCTCAGGACAAATTAAACAATACATGACCCATTACAGCTGGGCAACCAGACGCTAACCTGAACATGGGCGCCTGACTGCTGAAACAATAAAAATAGTGCTGCGCAAAAGCACAACACTGGTAGTAAAAAATATGATATTATCTCGGTTCGACAATTAACTTAATGGCTGTCCGTTCTTCTTCATCAATCATAATATCCGTAAATGCCGGTATGCAGATTAAGTCAACGCCGCTTGGTGCCACAAATCCTCTGGCAATCGCAACTGCCTTAACAGACTGGTTCAGAGCACCGGCACCTATTGCCTGCATTTCTGCTGATCCTCTTTCTCTTAATACGTTTGCAAGTGCACCTGCTACTGAATTTGGATTTGATCTGGCTGATACTTTTAATACGTCCACTCCTAGTACCTCCTTCATGTGCTATTGTCATTCTACTGATACTATATTCTTATAATTGCTAGCTTATAACCTCATTATGCAACAATATTTCTAAACATTCAAATAAAGCGAATCGATTTAAGTGAAGAAGGGATGATCATCATTTATCATAATCCGTTCAGCAGCCGTTGCTTTTCCTGTCTTTTCATTAATTGTTATCAACAGACCGTTCAGTTGTGCCCGGCCTTTTTTATCCACTTCAAAACGCCCTGGCAAACCTGTTAAGAACGTTTTCATAACCGCTTCCTTTTCCATGCCTATAATTGAATCATACGGACCGGTCATGCCAACGTCCGTTATATAGGCTGTTCCGTTCGGAAGCACGCGTTCATCAGCTGTCTGAACGTGCGTATGGGTACCAGCTATCGCTGTCACTTTTCCATCCAGATACCAGGCCATAGCCTGTTTTTCACTTGTTGCTTCGGCATGGAAATCAACAAAGATGATGTTGGTCCGCTTTTTAGCCTCCGAAATCAATTCATCCATTTTACGAAAGGGATCATCAAGGGCAGATAGAAATGTTCGGCCTTGTGCATTAATAATAGCAACTTCTGTGCCGTTCAAGTTAACAAACGTCATCCCTTTCCCCGGCGTTCCCTCAGGAAAATTGGCTGGCCTGACTAGATTTTTAGCATCATCTATGAATTCAAATATCTCTTTTTTATCCCATGTGTGATTCCCCATGGTAATAGCCTGTGCTCCAGCTTCCAGCAGCTGTTTGTAAATTTTCTCAGTTATCCCTTTGCCAGCTGCAGCATTCTCGCCATTAATGACCGTTATGTTTGGGTGGTAGACTTCCTTTAACTTGGGTAAATACTGTTGAACCATTTCTCTTCCGGGTGACCCTGTTACATCACCTACAAATAATAATTTCATTGTGCTCCATCCTTCTATCTGCGTAATTAAATATAGTGTTGCATAGTATCT
The DNA here is from genome assembly GCF_042666895.1 of Lentibacillus kimchii. Classification (GTDB taxonomy): domain Bacteria; phylum Bacillota; class Bacilli; order Bacillales; family Amphibacillaceae; genus Lentibacillus; species Lentibacillus kimchii. The sequence goes on along the minus strand of NZ_JBHTGR010000001.1, from coordinate 233,481 downwards.
GAGTATTGTAAAGTAACTAAAAATAGAAGCGGCCGGTTATGGCCGCTTGTCCTATTTTGCATATTCAACTGCCCGTGTTTCCCGAATAACCGTCACTTTGATATGACCTGGGTAATCAAGTTCACCTTCAATTTCTTTACGGATATCACGTGCAATTCGAACTGAATCAATATCATTAATTTCGTCTGGTTTAACCATAATTCGAATTTCTCTTCCGGCCTGAATGGCAAAGGATTTTTCAACTCCAGCAAACGACTCAGAGATTTCTTCGAGTTTTTCAAGACGTTTAATATAGTTCTCCAGGGATTCACTTCTGGCACCTGGTCTGGCAGCTGACAACGCGTCGGCCGCTGCGACCAGAACTGAGATAATTGATGTTTGTTCCTCATCACCATGATGGGACGCAATCGCATTAATAACAACGTCATGTTCCTGATACTTCATGCCCAGTTCTTTACCAATTTCAACGTGACTTCCCTCGACTTCATGATCAATCGCTTTTCCAATATCATGAAGCAGACCAGCCCTTTTTGCCAGTGTCTGGTCTTCGCCTAATTCTGCTGCAAGCAGCCCGGCGAGATACGCAACCTCGGTCGAATGCTTCAAGACATTCTGCCCGTAACTTGTGCGATATTTTAAGCGGCCAAGTATTTTGATAAGATCTGGGTGTAACCCATGTATGCCGACTTCGAATGTCGTTTCTTCCCCAACTTCACGAATCTGATCGTCAACGTCACGTCTGGCCTTATCAACCATCTCTTCAATTCTGGCAGGATGAATCCGGCCATCCTGTACAAGTCTTTCCAGAGCCATTCGGGCAATTTCGCGACGAATTGGGTCAAATCCGGACAATACGACCGCTTCCGGTGTATCATCGATAATTAGATCAATACCGGTCAGTGTTTCCAGTGTCCGTATATTACGGCCTTCACGACCAATAATTCGCCCTTTCATGTCATCACTTGGGAGATTGACAACAGACACAGTTGTCTCGGCCACATGATCCGCAGCACAACGTTGCAAAGCCAGTGAAAGAATGCTTTTAGCCTTCTTATCTGCCTCTTCCTTGGCTCGGTTCTCTGCTTCCTTAACTTTCAGAGCGGTTTCGTGGTTGACTTCCTGCTCAACCCGGTCCAGAATAACCTGTTTTGCCTGGTCACTCGTATAGCCCGAAATCCGCTCAAGCTCTGTCTGCTGTTCGTTAAGCGTCGCTTCCACTTTGCTTTCCATTTCTTCAATTTGTTGTTGTTGTTCTGCTAATGATGCTTCCCTTCCTTCCAGCGTTGTTTCCCGCTCATCCAGCGTTTTTGTTTTTCCGTCCAGATTATCTTCTTTTTGCAACAGGCGATTTTCCTGTTTCTGTACTTCAGATCGCCGTTCACGTAACTCATCTTCTGTCTGCTGGCGTAAATTATAGGCTTCATCTTTCGCCTCGAGAAGTTTTTCTTTTTTAGCAGCATCCGCATTCCGATGTGCTTCATCAACTATTTGTTTAGCTAAAGTCTCCGCACTGGAAATTTTAGCTTCACCAATCGATTTACGAATTAGGTAACCAACAACAATACCGACGATCAGGATTACGGCAAGCAAAATGGAGATGACTAAAGGATTATCCATGATTTCACCTCCTCTTGCTATAAAATTGTACAATTCATTCATTATTGTCGGCGTGTAAAAGGTTCAATAATAAACAATTTATTGTATAATAAAATAAGTAAATTATACAGTTTAATTTTACTGTGCTGTGTCATTTATGTCAAGAAAACGTAATAATTTGCAAATCAATAAGAAAAAAGTCCTTTACCGCATGCCAGCAAAGGACTTCTCATCATCTGATTCGTTTATACATCTGTTGTTTCCTGATCAGTTTGTTCGTCATTTTCTTCCTGATCAGCCTGTTCCTCTTCCGGTTTATCATCCAAATGATAATGTTCGCGAATTGCTTGATGAATTTCCATTTTAGTTGCTTCATTTTCTTTCAGGAACTGTTTAGCATTTTCTCTTCCCTGTCCCAGGCGTTCACCATTATACGAATACCAGGCACCGCTTTTTTGAACGATATCCAAGTCTGAACCAATGTCCAGGATTTCACCTTCTCTAGAAATCCCTTCTCCGTACATGATATCAACTTCAGCCTGCTTAAATGGTGGAGCAACTTTGTTTTTGACAACTTTTAAGCGCGTTTTATTCCCAACCATATTATTGCCTTGTTTAAGTGTTTCTGCACGGCGTACTTCCAGTCTGACAGATGAATAGAATTTAAGTGCGCGGCCGCCAGGCGTTGTTTCCGGATTACCGAACATAACACCGACTTTTTCTCTGATCTGATTAATAAATACAGCCGTTGTTTTTGATTTGTTAATAGCACCGGACAGTTTTCTCAGCGCCTGGGACATCAGGCGTGCTTGAAGTCCAACGTGTGAATCCCCCATTTCGCCTTCGATTTCGGCTTTTGGCACCAGAGCTGCTACCGAGTCTACAACGATAATATCGATGGCACCGCTGCGTACCAGCGCTTCAGCAATTTCCAGTGCCTGTTCTCCGGTATCCGGCTGTGACAAAAGCAATTCATCGATATCAACACCCAGCGCTTTCGCATAAGTCGGATCAAGCGCATGCTCAGCATCGATAAACGCGACCTGTCCACCCTGCTTCTGTGCTTCAGCAATGGCATGCAGCGCCACCGTTGTTTTACCGGATGATTCCGGTCCATAAACTTCTACCACACGGCCCCTTGGATAACCGCCAATGCCAAGAGCGACATCCAAAGCCAGTGAGCCGCTTGGAATCGTCGCCACATTCTGTCCTTCCTGTTCACCAAGTTTCATAATCGAACCTTTGCCAAATTGCTTTTCAATCTGTTTCAACGCCGTATCCAGAGCCTGATTTTTATCTCCCAATGAGCGTACCTCCCTTATAAGTGAAACAATTCTAGTTTTATCATACGCCCTTTTGAACATTTTCTCAATAGAAAGGCGAATAAGTGTTCTTGTATTTTAGTGAATGAACAACAGGTGAAAAGGAAATTTAACGGGGGCTTAGAAAAATAAAATTGTATTTCACCATTTAACAGTGTGGTTATATAGTCATTTTAACAGATTAAACAAAAGTTCATAACCCTTTAGAACAGCACGTTCGCGCACCGTTTGCCGGTCACCCTGAAACGTATATTTTTCCACCGTTTGTTTTCCAGACTTGTCATAAACACCGATAAAAACAGTTCCGGCAGGCTGTCTTTCACTGCTGTCCGGACCGGCTGCACCTGTAAAACTGATGCCAATATCTGAATCAAGACGCGACCTGACATTTTCTGCCATAGATGATGCACACGCTTCACTGATCGTACCATGCTGCCTAATAAGCTCAGAGGAAACATTGAGTACTTGCTCCTTCACTTGAGTGCCATAGCAGACAATGGCGCCAGTACACACATCCGAAGCACCCGGAATAGCTGTTAGTCTTTCTGTAAACATACCACCCGTTAAACTTTCGGCAGCCCCAAGTGTATAACCCTGCTGTTTCAGCAAACTGTAAACACTCTCCTCAAGTGTCTGATCATCGGTTCCATGGAAAAATTCGCCGACTCTTTCCATAACTGCCGCTCGGCTCTGTTTAATTAAACGATCTGCCTCCTGATCAAATTCTGCCTTGGCTGTCAGCCGGATAGCAATCCCCTGGTCCTGTGCCAAAGGAGCAATTGTTGGATTCGTCTGCTGCTGAATTAAGTCCAGCAGCTTATCCTCGACCTTCGACTCACCAATTCCTGTGAAACGGAGCATGGTGGATTTAATCACTGTATCCCGGCCAATGACCTGCTGCAGGCGAGGAATTACCCTGTCAGTCATCATGCGTTTCATTTCCCTCGGAACGCCTGGCAGGAAAACCCATGTTTTATCGTTGTGTGTCACAATCATTCCCGGAGCCATGCCTGTATTGTTAGTCATAACATCCGCTCCAGTAAAGACGCGTGCTTGTTTTCTATTGTTAGATGTCATCGTTTCCTGCTTTTCAGCAAAGTAAGCTTCAATTTTTTCCATAGATGACTTGTGCTCGATAATAGGGATGCCAGTCAGTTGCTGGAATGCTTCACGTGTAAGGTCATCTTCGGTCGGTCCCAGTCCGCCGGTGACAATAATGATATCCGCCCGCTCACCGGCAATCCGGAACTGCTCCTCAACCCGCCGGAGATTATCCCCGACAACTGAATGATGACGAACATTAATGCCAATCGATGCCATAGCCTTCGACAGCCATTGTGCATTCGTATTAGGAATCTGGCCTAATAGTAATTCTGTGCCTACAGCAACAATCTCTGCGTTTTCCTGTTTCATCATTTGGAATCCCTCATTACATGCCAATTTTTAACAAAGTAATCAACGCCTGATATAATTGTAAAAATCAGCGATAGATATAGCATCATTAAGCCAAATGGTATGCCGGCATATGAAAAGGGAAAGTTATGCAGCAGCAAAACAGCAATTGCAATCATTTGTGTGGCTGTTTTCAGTTTCCCCATATTTCCAGCGGCCAGAACAATACCTTCACCGGCTGCCACCAGCCGAAGACCCGTCACTGCAAATTCCCGGCTGATAATAATAATGGTTATCCATCCCGGGGCAAGCCCCTGTTCCACCAGTAAAATCAATGCAGCAGCAACCAGCAGTTTATCAGCAAGCGGATCAAGAAATTTCCCGAGATTTGTTATTAAATTATATTTTCTTGCATAATAGCCGTCAACCCAGTCTGTTGCAGCCGCTACAATAAATAATAAAGCTGCGGCGAAATGGGAAACGGGCAATACCGCTTCACCAATAGACCACTCACTCCAATTGAAGGGAATGGCCAGCAAAATCATGAAAATAGGAATTAGAAGAATGCGTGACAGTGTCATCTGATTTGGAATGTTCACAGTTTTCTCTCCTTCTGTGTACGTAAGCAGCTTTTCTTATTTGCCCGAGTCTTGTTCTTTATTAAGGTTAACCCAGATTTTTTGATGAAACACTTCGTTGTCCGGATCGACCGGATAATCAAGTGCTGCACCATCTACAGTAATATCAAGTGCTGGCGCATTGCCAACATTGAACCTTACCCGATCAGCCCCTGATACATCCAGTTCAATCGGTGAATCTTCAGCTGTTGCCGTATCTTTAAACAGCACGTCACCGTCACCATTATCTACTTCGAGCCAGGAATCATCCGTTGCTTCAATTGTTACAGAAATCTTATTACTGGCATGTTCCAATGTCAGTGTCGATTCAGGAGGATTTCCGGTACTCTCTTCGTCCACCGTCAGCGCTGGATCTGGACTCTCTTCCTGTGAATCAGTGCTTTCCGCATTGGCTTTGTTGTCTTCCTCAGCATCCGAACTGTCGTCATCCGCCGGCTCATTTCCGGACTCGTCATCCTGCTCGCGGACAACTTCATTATTTTCAGTTTGCGGCTGTGTCTGTGCTGAATCCGTGCTGTCCTCTGTCGACGATTCCTGCAAAAAAAACCATACGATAAAAACGATACCGATTACCAGCAGCACGACAATAACAGTCGGTATAAATGAAAAAACGTTTGTGCTTTTATTGGGACTGTTATCCTTGCGTGACCGGTGAACTTGTGAATAATGTGCTGAATTGTCCTCTTCTGTCTGGGGGACCTCTGCGTTATATTCTTCAAGAAGTTCATTGGGATCCAATCCCACAGCAGTCGCATACTCTTTAATAAAAGCACGCGCATAAAATGTTCCTGGCAGAATACTGAAATTCTCGTTCTCAATTGCCTCCAGATATCTCTTCTGTATTTTTGTTGTTTCCTGCATCGTCTCGAGCGACATGTTTTGTTTTTCTCTTGCCTCTCTCAGCTTTTCACCGATCGCCATGCGTAACACCATCCATCATTAAGAATCAAAACATTGAAAAGCCATCTCCCTGACCAAACATGCTGTCCTCAATTGGTCCATAAGTGATCTCTTCGTTCTCATCACTGCGGAGTTCAATAATATATTCAAAATCCTCCAGTTTGTATTCCGTGAATTGTACGAACATATCCGGATGTTCCACAACCTTGACCGCTGGAAGCTGCATAATTTTCCGGATAAGCTGCCAGTGTGTTTCATTAGCCTGACGTTTGGAAACAATCCCATCAATAATGTAAAGATTGTCACGATTGTACTCACCCTGGATCAGCTCATTCCGGATGGTCTGTTTAAGCAAGGTGCTTGATACGAACAGCCAGCGTTTATTGGCGGACACACTGGCAGCCACAACCGACTCAGTTTTTCCAACACGCGGCATGCCGCGTATTCCAATGAGTTTATGACCGTCCTCTTTAAACAATTCCGCCATAAAATCAACCAGTATTCCGATTTCATTCCGGACAAACCTGACAGTTTTTCGCTCATCCTCATCATTTTGGATATAGCGTCCGTGTCTTACAGCAAGTTTATCACGTAACATCGGTTTACGCATTTTAATAATGTTAATCGTATCCATTGTTTCCATAATGGATGTCATTCTCGTGATCTGTTCCTCATTCCGACACAATAAAAGCATTCCCCGCCTTGATTCGGCTACGCCATTAATGGATACAATATTAATGGAGAGCATACCTAACAGGGAAGAAATGTCACCTAATAATCCCGGGTGATTATTTTGAATTTCATATTCAAGGTACCACTCTGTCTTCTCCATCGTAAACCCCTTTTCATACATACTTAATACTATAATAAAGTATTTGCATAAAGAAGAAAAGATGTTTCTTAATTAAGACAAAAATAAAGAAGCTGCATAGTAATGCAGCTTCTTTATAAAGGCAGGCCGTTTAAGCGTTCCCTTGATTCTGCACGAGTTTAACCATCGCGCTCGCCATTGATTGTCTTTCCTCTTCAGATGCAGCACTCCAAATTTCCTGCAGTACAGCCTCTTCATTATTTTGAGCATTTGTATTAGAAGCCAGGTAATCGCCTACTTCATAAGCCATATTGTCAATCGTTTCCTGGCCCATGCCTTCGGATTGAGCCTGTTCCAGTTTATCAGCCAAAAAAGTTTTCCATGAATCAAAGTTGTCAAGAACTGACATGTCAATATGCCTCCTTCATGTTGGTTCATGACTAGCATTTGATTGATGAGGCTTGTTTATGCAACGGCATTTTCATAAATGCCAGCCGCCGCTGATATTTATGATCTCACCATGAACGTAATCACTTTTTTCCCTCATTAGAAAACGGACCATTTGGGCAACATCATCAGGGGTGCCAGCACGTCTGGCAGGAATATCCTTAATAATTTCCTCCTTTTCCTCAGATAATAAAGAAGCATTCATTTTGGTATCGATAAACCCGGGACTGACAGCGTTAACCGCTATACCAGATGGTGCTGTTTCCTTATCCAGGGCCTTTACAAAGCTGTTTTGCGCCCCTTTAACAGAGGAATAAATGACTTCATCGCCAGCTCCGGCTTCTCCCCATATAGACGTAATCAAAATAATTCTGCCCTGTTTTTGCTGGATCATCGAGGGCAATAAATTTTTCGTAATTATCCATGGCGTCTTCACATGCAGTGTAAGCATAGCGTCCATTAATGTTTCGTCGGTATTCTGAAACAGCCCATAATGTGCTCTCCCTCCAGCAAAAACAACCGCATCAACTGGGAAAACCAGCTGGCGGAGAAGATGGCTGATTCCTTCTGTCTTACTTAAATCAGCTTGTATAGTCAGGAGAACAGCTTCCTCATCCAAGCCCGTTCTGCCTTTATCCAGAAAGTGTTTATTTTGATAATAATGCAGCATCAATTGATGACCTTCCCGGCCAAGCTGCGTGACAACAGCCTGGCCGATATCGCCGCTTGCACCAATAATCAATACGTTTTTCCCCATTAAAATCACCTATTCGTTCACTGTTTTGGCAGCCGTTAAACCTAATCATCGCGTTATACAGCTTAACATAGCCATTACAGGACGTCGCAAATATCGCTTTTGGCATAAGCATTTTCGGCTCAAGTCATTTAAAGCTTATCGTGTGCCTTTAATGTAGGGTTCACCATTAGCCTTAGGTGCTTCAGCCCGGCCGATAAAACCTGCCAGGGCCAGTATTGTCAATACATATGGGGCAATCAGCAGAAACACTTGCGGTATGTCCTCCAAAACCGGAATACCACCACTTATAACACTCAGGCTCTGCGCAAAACCAAAGAATAAAGCAGCGCCCATCGCGCCTAACGGATGCCATTTTCCGAAAATAACAGCAGCCAATGACATAAATCCCTGCCCGACAATCGTCGCATGGGAAAAGTTTAAAGCTATGGTTAAAGCAAAGACTGATCCGCCCAGACCGCCAAGGACACCGGACAAAATAACAGCTGTATAACGCATTTTGTAAACGCTGATGCCATTTGTATCAGCTGCCATCGGATGCTCCCCAACTGAACGAAGCCGCAGCCCAAACGATGTTTTATAAAGAATGTACCAGACAATAAATGCTAAAATGATTGCCAAATAGGATGTTAAGTAAATATCCTGAAAGAAGATCTTCCCGATGATTGGAATATCAGCCAAAACTGGGATATCACGGGAAAAAAACTGTTCAGATACCATTTCCGTCTGGCCTTTGCCATACCATTGTTTTGTCAGGAAAACACCCAGACCCAGTGCCAGAAAATTAATGGCAACGCCGCTGACAACCTGATTGGCGCGGAAAGATACGGCAGCCACTGCATGAATCAGGGAAAAAACGCCCCCTATCAACGCGGCAGCGATAATGGAAATCCAGGGTGTCCAGGAACCAAACATATCGGCAAATTTGAGATTAAAAACAACTCCGACAAACGCACCCATCACCATAAGGCCTTCCAGCCCGATATTGATAACACCCGAACGTTCGCTGAATACACCGCCCAAAGCCGTAAAGATCAGAGGGGCTGAAAAGAACAAGGCCGGTGGAATAATTGACTGTAATAAATCGATAAACCCCATTTATTTTTCCTCCTTTTTAAAGCGGCGTATAACCCAGCGAATAATGTAGCTTGAACCAACAAAGAAAATAATCAGAGCGATAATAACGTCAACCAGCTCAGTCGGCACACCTGCTTCAGTGGGCATGTTTAAAGCACCGACCTTAAGTGCCCCAAACAGGATAGCAGCCAGCACCACACCAACAGGTGTATTAGAACCCAAAAGAGCAACGGCAATTCCATCAAATCCCAGATTATTGAACCCTGACTGTACTGACATGTACCCAAATGTTCCCAAGCCTTCCATAGCACCAGCTAAGCCTGCAAAACCACCGGAAATTACCATTGATAATACAAGATTTCGTTTAACGCTCATGCCAGCGTACTTTGAGGCATATTCATTCAGGCCAACTGACTTAAGTTCAAACCCCAGTGAGGTCCGTTCAATGATAAACCACATAATCACAACAGCAAATAAAGCGATGAATATACCATAATGCATACGCGAAAAATACGTTATATTCTGGAACCATTCAGATGCCAGTGAAGCTGTTGAGGCTACATCAGGCGTTTTATCTTCGTTATCTGACAGTACACTCCGGATGATCGCATTAGCCGAATACAAAGCTGTATAATTTAACATAATGGTTATAATAACTTCATGAACACCACGCGCAGCTTTCAAAATACCGGGAATAAATCCCCAAAATGCACCAGCCAGCGCCGCAGCAATGACGGCCAGGGGCAGATGAATGAACATGGGCGCTTCCACTGTTGTACCAATCCATACGGCTGCCAGCCACCCAACTGTCACTTGACCTTCAGCACCAATATTCAATAAACCGGCTCTGAAAGCAAACGCCACAGCCAGCCCCGTTAATATGTAGGGCGTTACCTGACGAACTGTTTCACCAATATAATAAGCATCTCCAAACGCACCATTCCAAAGAGCAACATAGCCTGTTACAGGATTGTAGCCAAATCCAAGCATCAGGAGTGCACCCGCCAATAAACCAATCAGGACAGATATGAGCGGGACCAGAATGTTAAACATTCTATTTGAATTCATGATTGGTCACCTGCCTTGTCCGCATGACTTCCTGCCATCAGCAGGCCTAATTCATTTTCATCCGTTTCCCCGGGGCTAACTTCTGCAATATTCCGGCCGTCAAACATAACAGCAATCCGGTCGCTGATATCCATGATTTCATCCAATTCAAACGAAACAAGCAGCACAGCTTTGCCCTTATCCCGTTCTTTTATTAATCGGTTGTGAATGGATTCAATAGCACCAATATCCAGTCCTCGCGTTGGCTGCGCCGCTATGAGCAAATCCGGTGAACGATCGATTTCTCTCGCAATAATAGCTTTCTGCTGATTACCGCCTGATAAAGCTCTTGCCTTGGTGTAAACGCTGGGCGTCCGAACATCATATTCATCTATAAGTTCTGAAGCTTTTTTATAGATTTCTTTATAATTAAGTGTTTTATATGTGGCATACGGCTTTTGGTAGTACGTTTGCAGCACCATATTTTCACCAATCGTAAAATCCAGAACAAGTCCGTATTTCTGCCGGTCCTGAGGAATATGGCCCACTCCGCTCTCAGTCACTTTACGGGGAGATAAATTGGTGATATTTTTGTTATTCAACGTAACGGTGCCGGATTCGGCTTTATGCAGACCGGTAATCGCTTCGACTAATTCAGATTGGCCATTGCCGTCCACACCAGCGATTCCAACAATCTCACCGGCACGCACTGAAAGATTTAAATCTTTCACCATAGCAACTTTACGATTATCTTTCACCTTTAAATCTTCAACCTTCAGGACAGTTTCTTTTGGCTCAGCCGGTTTTTTATCTGTATGAAAACTAACGTTGCGGCCTACCATAAGTGACGCCAATGCATCCGCAGACGTATCAGCTACATCAACCGTATCGATTCCCTCACCTTTGCGAATCACAGTACAGCGGTCAGCACTGTCCATAATTTCCTTCAGCTTATGTGTGATTAGAATGATCGACTTGCCTTCAGCAATCAAAGAGTTCATAATTTCTTTCAGTTCAGTGATCTCCTGGGGCGTCAGAGCTGCAGTAGGCTCATCAAAAATTAATACCTCCGCACCCCGGTACAATGTTTTAAGAATTTCGACACGCTGCTGCATACCAACGGAAATATCACGGATCTTAGCTGAGGCATCTACACGCAAACCGTAGCGATCCGACAATTCCTGGACGTCTTGTTCAGCTTTTTTTAAATTAACCTTCCCAAATTTAGTCGGTTCATTTCCCAGAATAATATTTTGTGTAACCGTAAAAGGTTCTACAAGCATAAAATGCTGATGCACCATACCAATGCCCAGTTCATTCGCAACGTTCGGGTCTGTAATATTAACAGGTTCGCCATTGACGCGAATTTCTCCTTTTTCCGGCTGATAAAGTCCGAATAATACATTCATCAGCGTCGATTTGCCAGCACCATTCTCACCTAACAAAGCATGAATTTCCCCTTTTTTCAGCCGGAGGGTAACACGATCATTGGCAACAACTCCAGGAAATTCCTTGCGAATATCGATCATTTCGACGACATAATCCACGTTTATCACTCCTAAAATCAACGATCACGTAGCTGCATTCAAAATTGCCAAAAGAAAATGTCTTTCCAGCATCTTTTCATTTGGCAATTTCAGCTATGACGTTGTGCCGCTCTATGGAAAAGAGGCTGGGACATATTTATATAACAGAAAACCGATCAGCCACTAAAACGCCAGTGTCATGAGCGCCGAAAATAGACACCGTTTTCCGCGGACGAGATGAGTCTTTGTTCCCGCAGAGTCTGCATATATTTCCTGTGCGCTTTTTTGATATCACACGTGTTAGAGTTAATAAATTCGTTATTCCCAGCCTCTTTCAATCTGTTCTACAGTGAATCCAGATAATCATCCAGTTCATCATGTGTTTGCGGAACATCAACGTCACCGTCAATGATTTTTTGTTTCCAATCCGCTGCGGCTTCTGCAATCTCATCTGTATAAGCTTCATCATTTGTATCCACTAAACCAACACCGTTATCTTCAACACCGAATTCTAAAACGTCGCCGCCAGGGAAGTCATCATCCATGGCCATGTTGCTAACCTGCTGAACAGCGTTATCAACGCGCTTAACCATAGATGTTAAGGTGACATTTTGATCGCCAATCTGGCCTTCATCGTACTGGTCACGGTCGACTCCGATGACCCAGATATCACGATCCGGATCACTGTTTTTAATATCTTTCGCTTGTGCAAACACCCCATTGCCTGTTGCGCCTGACGAATGATAAATAATATCAATGTCTTCATTATACATACTGGAAGCAATCAGTTTTCCGTCATCTGGCGCATCAAAGGCACCTGCATATTGAACATCCACTTCAATATCAGAATCAACTGTTTTAACACCTGCTACAAAGCCTGCCTCAAATTTATTAATCAGATCGGAATCCGTACCGCCAATAAAGCCAACTTTACCGGTATTGGTTTTATTGGCTGCGGCGACACCTGCAAGAAAGGAACCTTCATGGTCAGCAAATGTGATACTGGCAACGTTATCGCCTTCAACTACTGAGTCAACAATTGCAAAGTTTGTATCGGGATATTGATCAGCAACATCGCTGATGGCATCTTCCAGTTTGTAACCGATACCAAAAACCATATTATAATCTTCACGAACCATCCGGTTTAAGTTTGGTTCGTAGTCGGAATCATTATTTGACTGGGCATAATCAAATCCTTCACCTTTTTCCAGGTCATGCTCTTTTCCCCATTCCTGCAAGCCTTCCCACGCAGATTGGTTGAACGATTTGTCATCAACACCCCCAACATCTGTTACCAGACCGGATGAAAAGTCGGCTGTTTCACCTTTAGCTGTTTCACTTTTTTCGGCATCTCCATTATCGGAACTGGAGTCCTCATCGGCAGAATCTCCCCCGCCACAAGCTGCAAGTACAACCCCAAAAGTCAGCAGCACCAGCAGCATAAGTGATTTTCGGTTAGTCAATTCAATTCCCCCTTATTATTTAATAATACTAATATTGGCAAAACTAAAACGCAATTGGTCAGGCTATCACCTCCTCCTAAAAGGGTCTATGAAACCCTTTACATTAGCTTCCTTACAACATGAAAACTGAACATATCAGGCTGAAAGAAATTGGCCGAATACAGAACCGGCTCATCATTGGCTGTATAATGCATTTGCTTCAACAGCAACAGCGATTGGTCAGGATGACATCGCAATATATCATGAATGCGTTCATGATAACTGACAGGTTCTATATACGTTACAGCATAAGCAACATGTTTACCGGAATAGGCCTCCATTAGTTTAAAAATTGAATCTGACTCGTTAACATGATCCAGCGGAATGAGTCCTTCGGGCAATTTATCGATACAAAACACAACTGGCTGATCATCTGCTGTCCGGACACGTTCAACTTTTGCCAGGGTTTGAATGTCTTTTGGTGAAAATTTAAGCTGCTCTTCCCTGGTCGGTTCCTGGAACTCTGTTGATAAAAATTGTGAACCCGGAACCTTGCCTGATTGCTCTATCATGTGTGTCACACTATACAATTGCTCGATGCCAGAGGAGAAAATGGGCTTAGGATTGACAAACGTTCCAACACCATGACGGCGTGTTAAAATAGTTTCCTCTTCCAGGATGCGTAATGCCTCTCTGAGTGTTGCACGTGAGACACCAAGATCATTTGCCAGTTCAAATTCAGAAGGGAGTTTTTGTTTTGCATGATATTTACCGTTTTCGATATCATGTTTAATCTGATCAATTACTTGTAAGTATAGATGCCGTGAATCATATTTCAGCGACACAGTATCCCTTCCTATCTTTTAAAATATAAGAGCAGTTCGAGAAATCTGACATCTGACGTAAGACTCTCAAATTTGCCATAATTGTAACATGCCCTACATCATAAATAAACACATTTATAGAATGATTTTCTAAAATTTTAAATTTGATAAAAAATACCAAATAGCAGCATCTCTAAATCATGTCTAGATACCGCCATTTGGTAAGACCTAAGACGATTTTTCCTCCTGAGATTGGGTAGCCAGTACTTTTCGTGGTTTGCTTCCTTCATAAGGTCCGACGACCCCATGATCTTCCATCGCATCAATTAAACGCGCTGCTCGATTATAGCCGATCCGGAACCGCCTTTGCAGCATCGAAACACTGGCACTCTGCATTTCTATAATAAGCTGCACCGCGTCATCATACAGGTCATCATCCACATCGGATACTGTTTCACTTGGCTCCTCCGGCATCATGTCATCCTGGTAGGAGGCCTTTTGCTGATCAATACAGTAATCAACGATCCGTTCAACTTCTTCATCTGACAGGAATGCTCCCTGTACCCTGATTGGTTTTGACGAACCAACCGGCATGAACAGCATATCACCGCGGCCCAGTAATTTTTCAGCACCACCAGCATCAAGGATCGTCCGCGAATCTGTTGCTGAGGAAACACTAAAGGCAATACGAGACGGGATATTGGCTTTAATGACACCTGTGATAACATCCACTGATGGCCGTTGTGTCGCCAGAATAAGATGGATACCAGCTGCGCGGGCCATTTGTGCCAGTCTCGTAATCGCTTCTTCTACTTCATTAGAGGCAACCATCATTAAATCGGCCAGTTCATCCACCAGAACCACAATATATGGGAGATTGGGCTGCCGGTCCTCGTCTGCAGCTGTCTCATTGAATTTACGGATGTAGTCATTATACCCCTCGATATTACGTGTCCCTGATTCTGAAAAAAGTTCATATCGCCTGTCCATTTCAGTTACAACTTTTTGCAGCGCATTGGAAGCTTTTTTCGGATCAGTCACAACAGGCGTCAATAGATGAGGAATACCATTATAGACATTCAGTTCCACTTTTTTCGGATCAATCATCATCATTTTAACTTCATGCGGTTTAGCCCGCATCAGAATCGTTGTAATAATCCCGTTCACACAAACACTTTTTCCGCTTCCTGTTGCACCAGCAATCAGCATATGCGGCATTTTGCTTAATTCTGAAATAATGGCCTCACCGGAAATATCCCGTCCAAGCCCGAATAATAGTTTGGAAGATTGATTTTGTGCTGTTGTGTCCAGCACTTCCCGCAGTGACACCTTCGCAACGTCCTGATTGGGCACCTCAATTCCGACAGCTGATTTCCCGGGAATGGGTGCTTCAATCCGAATATCTCTCGCTGCCAGTGCCAATGCCAGGTCATCATGCAAATTGACAATCTTGCTCACCTTGACACCAGCTTCAGGCGAAATCTCATACTTGGTAACTGCAGGACCAACATGAACTTTTGTCACTTTTGCCTTAACATTAAAGCTCTGAAATGTCTGCTCAAGTTTTCGGACAGTTGCCTGAATTTGCGACTTTTCCTGCTGCTGGGAATTTTGAACAGGCTCAGCAAGCAGATTGACGGACGGTAATTCATATTCCCGGTTTTCTGTTTCTGTCATGGCAGATAAGCTTTCCGGTTCCATTGTTATGTCGTCCCCATCATTCGTTTCTGCACCAGATGGGTCTTCGCCAGGTGGGTCTTCATTTTCAGCGATCTCCTGTGCATTATATGAATAAGCAAAGTCTGTGAAATCCTGAATAACTGGCTCGTCCTGATCAGGTTTCTGATCAGATACCACCTGCTGGTCAGAAACATCTTCATTATCTGGACGATTACGAGACGAACGAACTGCTGACATACGACTTCTGATACTGCGAACCATGTTGGACAAACGTTTTTGCCATGCCGCAAAAAAGCTTCCCAATGAAAACTCAGTCATGACTATAATTCCGATTAAAATCGAAAAGACGGCGACAATTTTAGCGCCAGCCGAGGAAAACAAAAAATAACAGAACGTGAAAAGAACGCCTCCGATCATCCCCCCGCCGGTTTGTAATGCCCCGATTTCACCATTTGCATAGGCAAAGAAATGATCCCACGTAGCCCGCAGAATAGACGACTCGTCCGAGGAGACAAGCCAGCTCTCATACGTCTGAATATGTGTCAGAAGTAAGAGACCACCAAAAATGATATAAAAACCAATCATTTTTTTATGGCTAAAGTCAGGGTAGCGACGTTTTACCATCAAAAGAACACCGGTCACAAGCAGCAACAAGGATGCTACAAAATACCAGATTCCTAGAAAAAAACGAAAAATATGTTCAAGACCGCCCGGTATAGCCCCATCACTTATCGCACTGGCGCCACTGCCAAAAATCGCTAAAAATATAAACAATAGTCCAAGTAATTCCGATTTTACCTGCTTGTTCAATTGACGCTTCTTTTTCTTGCGTTTTTTCTTTGCCACAATCATCACCTCACTTACGATCGCGAGTGCTTTATAAACATGTCCTAATGGAATAATCAACCCCTGCCGGCTTGCAGGCAAGGGTCGAATGACAATTAGTTCCATTATAGCACAGAATGCAATCATTCGTGCTGTTCAGCGCAGCATTGTACCAGGCAGATAGTCCGAATTCATAAAATCCTGTGGATCACTGGACAGTAATTGCAGTACTTGATAGCTGCCATCGTCCATCTTTTCAACGTATAGTTGTTTCCCTTTATACGACACACACAGACGTTTTTCGAACGCTTCACTCGAATCTGGAAAAATATCGGTTGTTGCTAAAGGCGTGTGTAACATGGGGGATTCACTCGCTTTCTGATGTTTTTTTATCCTTAATCATTTCGTTTAGTTTGACCGTAGCTTGACCGACACCGCCAATACCGTCGATTAACCCGTATTCGACTGCATCAGTCCCCACAACATTCGTTCCAATATCCCTGGTCAGATTGCCGCGTGCAAACATGAGCTCGTTAAACTTATCTTCCTCGATATTCGAGTGCTGAACGACGAAATTAACGACACGCTCCTGCATTTTATCGATATACTCAAATGTTTGCGGCACACCAATAACTTGGCCATTCAGCCGAATCGGATGAACAGTCATCGTGGCTGTTGGTACTACATAGGAGTAATCAGCCGCGACAGCAATGGGAACACCGATAGAATGACCGCCTCCCAGTACAATCGACACAACCGGTTTCGAAACAGAAGCAATCATTTCTGATAGTGCGAGACCTGCCTCAACATCACCGCCGATTGTATTCAGCAAGACAATCAGCCCTTCAATTTCAGGATTTTGTTCCACAGAAATAAGCTGAGGCAGCATGTGTTCATATTTCGTTGTTTTATTTTGGGCCGGAAGTTGCATATGTCCTTCAATCTGGCCAATGATTGAGATGACATGGATATTGGAATCCGGCGCCTGAGCAACGTTGGATTGACCTAATTGCTGGATTTTCTGCACCAAAGATGAATCATTATTTTGCTCATCCTGTGATTGATTCTGATCATCTTGCTTGGATGATTCTTTGTCCATTATAACCAACTCCTTTTGCATACTTAACTAGTTACACGTCTCTATGCGGTAGTATGGGACTAATGGATGTCAACCATGCAGGCAAAATAAAAAATATCGGTACAAAGACCGATATTTTTAACTTTCAATTAATGTTTTTAAATGGGTTCTTTCCGTATCAGTCAAAGGAATTAATGGCAGTCTTACACCGCCCGTTTCCACACCTTTCATGGTCAGAGCTGTTTTCACCGGAACAGGTGAAGGCTGAGCGAACAGCCCTTTCATGACCGGGAGCAATTGACGATGAATGCGGGAAGCTTCTCTCACATTGCCTGCCTTATGGGCGTAAACCATTTGCTGAAGATCATTCCCAGCAATATGGGATACGACCGATATGACACCATCTGCACCAACTGAGAGCATAGGCAGTGTCATACTGTCTTCTCCGCTGTAAACACTGAACTCATCAGGTGTTTGGTCAATAACAGCAGACACCTGGTCCAAATTACCGCTTGCATCTTTAACAGCCGTTATGTTGGCAATCGTGCTGAGACGCGTAATCGTATCAGCCGTCATGTTAACAGCCGTACGCCCTGGCACATTGTAGAGTATAACCGGCAATGATGTTTCCTGAGCGATGGCTGAGAAATGCTGGAAAAGTCCTTCCTGATTGGGCTTATTATAATAGGGTGCCACCAGCATAACGCCATCAACACCCACTTCTTCAGCTGATTTGGTCAGTGTCACCGAGGCATGGGTATCGTTGCTGCCAGTTCCTGCAATCACAGGAACCCGGTGATTGACGACTTCAACGGTATGCTTGAATAAAGCAACTTTCTCATCTGCCGAAAGCGTTGGTGATTCGCCGGTTGTTCCTCCAATCACCAAACCTTCACTGCCATTATTTAGCAAATACTCAATTAAAGCAGTTGCCTTGTCAAAATCAATTTGATTATCCGTATCAAATGGGGTTACCATCGCTGTTAAAATTCTACCAAAGTCCATGATCGAACACCTTTCTTCATCAAAAAATGTTTAGAAAGAGCTATTACTGTACTTGCTGTATACCATTTATACAAGATTTTTTTCCAGGGTGTTCAAGGCAAAAACATCGTGCAGTGCATTCACAGCCGTCTTCAGATCCTGTTGATGAATAAGCACCCATATGGTTGTATGACTGTCAGCAGACTGCAAAATCTGCACACCTGCATCTGTCAACGACTGTACGATTTTGGCGGCAACACCTGGTTCGCCGGTCATTCCTGCTCCAACCGCAGACACTTTCGCACAGTCTTCGGTTATTTCTGGATAAAAACCCAGCGTCTTTAAAATGCTGACCGCTTTTTCGGTATGGGTATCCGGTACTGTATAAACAACACCGGTCGGTGAAATATTGATAAAGTCAACTGAAATACCTGCTTCAGCCATCGCTTTAAAAATGTCAGACTGCATTGCATTAGAATCTTTTTTCGTCTGAACGCTGATTTGGGTTATGGAAGACATATGGGCTATGCCGGTAATTAGCCTGTCAGGGATATCTGTTCCCAATTCCTGCGAACTGGATGCGGTGATTAATGTTCCTTCATCCTCAGCGTAGGCCGAGCGCACACGCATTGGGATTTTAGCTTGCATCGCAATTTCGACAGCTCTTGGATGGATGACTTTAGCACCCTGATAAGCAAGGTTACAAATTTCCGTATAAGTGACGATATCCAGTGATCTGGCTGAAGCCACCATGTTCGGATCAGCGGTCATAACACCATTCACATCTGTGAAAATTTCGATGCGCTCAGCATTCAGACCCGCGCCAATGGCAGCAGCTGTGGTATCGCTGCCGCCTCTGCCAATCGTAGTGGTATCACCAGCGGGGGTCTGACCCTGGAAACCGGCTACCACAACAACATCATGATTATGAAATTCATCATACACACGATCAGGTTTAACTTCCCTGATTTTGGCTTCGTTAAATTCGTCATTGGTCAAAAAGCCTGCCTGTGATCCTGTTAGAGCTGTAGCATTGATATGGTTTTTCTGCAGTTCATTTGATAAGACAACTGATGCAATTGTTTCGCCGCATGACATAAGCAAATCAAGTTCCCGATTGCTGTTATAGCTTTTCGGAAAATCAACCAGATCAAGCAATGAATCCGTTGCATATGGTGCAGGCTTTCGCCCCAATGCAGATACCACAACAACGACTTTATAATTGTTCATAAGCGCATTTTTAATATGCTGAATAGCATGCATTCGATTATCTTCTGACTGAACAGAAGTCCCACCGAATTTTTGAACTAATATCTGCATTGTTCCACCTCTTCTAAAACCAGTTATGATTGTTTAAATGTTCCGCAATTTGAATCGTATTCAATGCTGCGCCCTTGATCAGATTATCAGACACGACCCATAAATGGAAGCCGTTAGCCTCATCCAGATCTTTGCGGACACGCCCAACAAAAACGTCTTCTTTATCAGATGAACTGAGCGGCATTGGATATGTTTGTGTATCAGGATTATCCTGGAGCACAATTCCTTCCGTTTTTTCCAGGACATCCCATATATCGCTTACCGTCACGTCCTGCTGATCAACATTAAGATAGACGCTTTCAGCATGTGATGTAAAAATTGGCAGTCTGACACAGGTTGCCGCTATGGCCAGATCGTCATGATGGAGAATTTTTTTCGTTTCGTTAATCATTTTCATTTCCTCAAAGGTGTAGCCATTTTCTTGAAACGTATCAATTTGCGGCAATGCATTAAATGCTACGGGATAATGGCTGGATTCGTCTTTAACCGGCAATTGTGCCGCGGTCATCTCCTCACCATTCAAAAACTGCCTTGTCTGGTTCTCAAGTTCATCATTCGCTGCATTGCCTGCTCCTGATACAGCTTGATACGTCGACACAATCACACGTGACAGACCAAATGCATCCTGTACTGGCTTTAATGCAGCAGCCATTTGAATGGTTGAACAATTTGGATTGGCAATGATGCCCTGGTGTAATCGGATATCGGCTTCATTAATCTCCGGCACTACTAATGGTACGTTCTGGTCCATTCTGTAGGCACTTGTATTATCAATGACAACCGTGCCATGTTTCACTGCCTCTGGCGCCAATTTTTTCGAAACGGAGCCGCCCGCAGAAAACAAAGCGATATCCACATTCCGGAAACTTTCCGGCTGTGCCTCCTCCACAGTTAATTCCTGATTGCGAAAGGACACTTTTTTACCAGCCGAACGTTTAGAGGACAGCAATTTCAGTTCATTAATTGGAAAATCTCTGTTTTCAAGTAATTGAATAATTTTTTCACCAACAGCACCGGTAGCTCCAACAACTGCCAGATTCACTGGTTTCGTTTCAGCCATGCTATAAGACACCTCACTAAAAGTTTGTTTCGTTTATTCTATCATATTATCATCTCAGTGAGGAATAATTACTGGCTGACGCTGCTGATTATTGAGTGCCGAAGCAACGGTGTCCTGTAATAAGGTCATATCTGAGACGAGTGAGTTCGGTTTCTTATAGGGATCATCCTGGCCATAAGGAATAAAGTAGAAATATTGAGTTGCCATAAGACGCATCAGATTAACACCATTTAATCCAAGAGCATCATTGGTCGATATCCCCAGCACAATCGGATTTTGATTCCTTATAGTTGCTTTAACAGCCATTAATACGGGTGTATCTGTCAGAGCATTGGCTAACTTGCTCATCGAATTGCCCGTTAAAGGGGCTACAACCATGCAATCAAGCGGCAGCTTCGGTCCGAGTGGTTCAGCCTCAGGTATTGTTTTAATAGCACGCTTCCCTGTGATAGACTCAATTTTTGCTACATGATCAGCTGCTTCGCCAAATTTGGTATCTGTATTCTGTACCGTATAGGAAACAATCGGGATGACATCTGCACCACTTTCCACTAGTTTTTCCAGCTGTGGAAATACTGCTTCATATGTGCAATGTGACCCTGTTATACCGAAACCGATTCGTTTTCCATTCAAGTTCATTAGCCATTCTCCTTCCGTTTAAAATCAGCTAAAAATTGTTTCACAACATCCGCCAGAATCTTCCCGGCGGTTTTTGGGGCAACAACACCTGGCAGACTTTTAGCTAACACTGCTTTAATACCGCGTTTTTGGGCATAGTCGAAATCTGTTCCGCCTGGTTTCGAAGCAAGATCAAAAATAATACCGTGCGGCGGCAAGTATTGAATAGCATCTTTCGTAACGACTTGAGCCGGGACTGTATTGATCAATAAATCGCAATCACGGGTATGCGCGTGCAATTCATCAAATGGGATAGCTGTGTGCCCCAATTCCGTTATTCTGGCTAAATCCATAATACTTTCGGCACAAACGGACACTTCAGCCCCTAAAGCCGCAAACTTGTTGGCAACCGTATTACCAACCCGGCCAAATCCAACCACAATAACACGTGATGCATGAATCGTATAGTCTGTATGTTCAATCGCCATCATAATGGTTCCCTCAGCCGTTGGAATCGAATTGTAAATAGCCACATCGTCCCGGTTAAGCAAGGAAATCAGCGATAGGTTGGTTTTATTAATGGCGTTAGTCAAATAGTCATTGGTGATGCCGGTGAAAACCACCGTTTGATCATTTAAACTGGCAAACCATTCATGCGTAAGTCTGATGGTTTGACTGGAAAAAACCGTTTCCACATAGCCATCCTGATCCGTCCCGGTAATTGGTAAAATCACAGCATCAAGCATTGTTTGTTCCAAATCGGCAAAGTCTGTCTGATCCAATCCTGTAAAGCCCTGCTCGAGTTTGTCAAAACCGACTAAATGAATGGAGACATCCGGCAATGTCTGCAACTGGCGTATTAATTCAAGATAACGGGCATCCCCGCCTATTACAGCAACGTGTTGCGTCATAACTGAAACTCCCTCCACACAGTGTTCCAATCGATACTCAAATATAGCTTATGTTCTTATGAATGTTTAGTGATTACGACACATAAAAAAACTGGCGCCATTTTAAATAGCACCAGTTTTTTATGTTTTTTACGGCAAATCGTCGCCGGCTTCGATCATAATCATATCTTCACCAATTTTACGGATCGAGGTCCAGCTGATTTTTGTTTCTGAACCTTCTTTTTTCAGACCGAACCATTTATAATTCGGGAGAACAAAAGATTCAATCTGTCCGGATGACTCGTCGATTTCGAGATCTGTCTGCCCCAGCACACCAAGGCGTGATCCCTGATTGATGTCTACAATCTCCTTAGAGCTCATATCTTTATAGCGCATTAAGCCACCTCCTGCACCGTCGTACATATATATGACAGGAGACAGGAAATGATGCTCAGGAAATAACCGACTCCGGTCCAATTAGTGCACTGGATGGGGCGGGACGGAGAACTGAATCAATCACGGAACGTAATTTATCATGTGTAACAGCATCAATTTCAGTAATCATATCATCCATTGAGCGATGCTTATTTAGCAATAACTCGTTCTGGCCATTGCGGCTCATCCGGCTGCTTGTACTTTCCAGGCTCATCATCAGATTGCCTTTCAGCTGTTCCTTGCTGTTAGTCAGTTCTTTATCCGTCAGGCCATTCTGGATAAGATCATCAACCGTTCGATTGATCGTCTCCCGCAGCTTTGGCAGCTGTTCTTTGCCAGTGCCGGCATAAATCGTCAGCAGTCCATTATCCAAAAAAGAGGCATGATAGGAAAAAACGGCATAAGCCAGCCCCTGTTTTTCCCTCACTTCCTGAAACAGGCGTGAACTCATACTTCCGCCGAGAACATTATTCAGTGTGATCAGGCTGTACATGTTTTCATCATCGACAGGCAGACCATGATACCCGAGGCATAAATGAGCCTGCTCGGTATCCTTCTGACGCTCAATTTGCCTGCCCAAAAATTCAGGGCGTTCCAGTCCGATATGCTTAGCCTCGCTCGCCTCAAAGCGGCTGAAATAGTCTTCAGCTGTCTGAATAAATGTATCATCCGCATTACCAGCAATGGAAACGACCACATTATCAGGTGTATAACGTTCATTGATATAGGTTTTCAGGGTTTCCGGTGAAAACGACTGCAGCTGTTTTTCTGATCCCAGTATCGGATAACCCAGCGGATGATCGCCAAATGAGGCATGTGCCAGCAAGTCATGCACCATATCATCAGGCGTATCTTCATACATTCTAATTTCCTCTAAGACAACTTTTTTCTCGCGTTCCATTTCCTCTTCATCAAACGTCGAATTAAAGAACATATCTGCCAGTATTTCCAGTGCTTCTTCTTTATGCGTATCCATAACTTTAGCATAGATACAGGTATATTCTTTCGATGTCATGGCATTAACCTGACCGCCAATGGCATCAAACGCTTCAGCAATATCCTGCGGCGAACGGGTGTTTGTTCCTTTAAAGAACATGTGTTCCAGAAAATGCGAAATACCATTAATATTTTCCGTTTCATTCCGTGATCCGGTTTTAATCCATATGCCAATCGTCACCGAACGAACGGACGGAATGCTTTCAAAAACAATCCGCATCCCATTTTGACTTGTATGTTTTTCAATCAATGTTCTGCCTCCTAATAAGCGGCCTAAAGACTATCTTTCGCTGCTTAGTAACGTATTAACCGTTCCAAAACGATAGCCGTCTTCTTCAATATGTTTAAGCAGTGAATCCAATCCTTCAGCAATTGACGCTGTTGGATGCATCAGCAGCATCGCACCGGGATGAATATTCCTATCCACCCGATTAAGCATAACAGAAACGGAAGGGTTCTTCCAATCAACCGTATCAACGCTCCATAAAATTGTTTGCATATTCTGACTGGCAGCCGTTTCAACAACCAAGTTATTATAATCACCACTTGGCGGGGCAAGCAATTGAGGCGTTTCACCTGTTATCGCTTCCAGAATATCGTTGGTCTGATTAATTTGTTTCAGGATGTCCTCCTGAGATAAACGGGACATAACTGGATGATTATAAGCGTGATTTCCAATCAGATGGTCCTGTTCCTCAATCATTTTGACGTAATCTGTATTGTTCTTCGCCCATTTGCCTTCAATAAAAAAGGTGGCTTTAACGTCATGTTCTTTTAACGTGTTTAAGATAGCCGGAATATGTTCTGTCCCCCATGCTACGTTAATTAATAACGAAACCATATCCTTATCCGAATGGCCGCGATAAACCGGTGCGGGCGGCAAGTCATCCATCGTTACGTCCGGTTCGATCTGGTCATAAACGAGCAATGTGTCCTCGAATCCATCCTGGTCTTGCATTTGCTCATAGGATTCATCAAGATTTACTTCCACGCCATTGCGTCCGGGCATTTTCTTCCAGACTTTATCAATTACCGCGTTTTGGGGATCTTCTTCATAGTCTTCGCTTTTATGTTTTATCTTATTATAGAGCGGATCTTTGTTTTGGGCTACACTTTCTACTGCATCAGAAAATGTGGCCATTTGTTTCGGCTCAAACGGACTGTCCATATAATCGAATGATACAGCAACAATCAGGATAAACACACATACATGAATTAACGAACGATAGCTATGCATCTTTGATCCCCCCTCATTCACACATATGTGAAAATGGACAGGTTATGATACATAAAAAAAGAAACTGGGTTTCCAGCTTCTTGTTTCGTCTGATTAAGACTGTGATTCTTCCTGTTCTTCGTTCTCTTCCCGTTCCTCTTTCAGTATCGCCCGGCGTGACAGATTAACGCGTCCCTGATTATCGATTTCTTTAACTTTAACTGTAAGCTGATCACCAACGGAAACGACGTCTTCAACTTTTTTAGTATGCTCTTCAGCCAATTCAGAAATGTGCACCAGGCCATCTTTGCCTTTAAACAACTCGACAAACGCACCAAATTTTTCAATACGTTTAACGGTGCCTGTATAAACTTGTCCGACTTCCACCTCTCGGACGAGATCTTCAATAATCTGTTTGGCTTTTTGATTCATCTCTGCATCAGGTGACGAGATGTAGACACCGCCATCCTGTTCAATATCGATTTTGACACCAGTCTCTTCAATGATTTCATTAACCTGTTTTCCGTGCGGTCCAATGACATCACGGATTTTATCCGGATTAATGGCCATTGTCATTATTTTAGGGGCATATTGTGACAATTCAGCTCTTGGCTCTTTAATCGCCGCCAGCATCGTGTCCATAATTTGCATGCGCCCTTTTCTGGCCTGTGTTAAAGCTTCTTCAAGAATATTCTTGGATAGGCCTTCAATTTTGATATCCATTTGCAGCGCCGTTATCCCATTTTCTGTGCCGGCTACTTTAAAGTCCATATCGCCAAGCGCGTCTTCCATACCCTGAATATCCGTTAAGATCGTATAATCGTCTCCTGATTTCACCAGTCCCATGGCTATTCCAGCAACAGGTGCTTTAAGTGGAACGCCTGCATCCATCATAGCCATCGTACTGGCACAGATGCTGGCCTGTGAGGTTGATCCATTAGATTCCAGCACTTCAGAAACAAGGCGGACAGTGTAGGGAAATTCCTTTTCGGACGGGATAACTTTTTCCAGTGCTCGTTCACCCAGAGAGCCATGCCCGATTTCCCGGCGTCCCGGTGCTTTAATTGGGCCTGTTTCGCCAACACTGAACTGTGGAAAGTTATAATGGTGCATAAAACGTTTGGATTCCTCGAGATCAAGGCCATCCAGCACTTGCACATCACCAAGAGCTCCCAATGTACAAACACTCAGTGCCTGAGTCTGTCCACGTGTGAACAAGCCTGATCCGTGCGTTCTCGGCAAAATATTAACACGTGATGATAATGACCGGATTTCGTCGACCCCGCGACCATCTGGCCGGACTTTTTCTTTGGTTATCAGACGGCGGACTTCTTCTTTAACCATATTATCCAAAATGGCCTTGACTTCTGAAATAACCGTCTCATCTTCGTCTTCGAAACCTGCTACCACATCATCTTTAACCTGGTCAATCGCCTCATCCCGGGCCTGTTTTTCCCTGGTCTGAATGGCTTCATGCAGTTTGCCCCGTGCTTCTTTATCCACTTTGGCAGTCAGATCTTCATCGGGTGTATCAACACTGAATTCCTGTTTTTTAACGCCAACCGCTTCAACAATCTTTTCCTGAAACTCAATCAGACGGATAATTTCCTGATGTCCGAACATGATCGCGTCAAGCATGACATCTTCAGGAACCTCCTGAGCATCAGCTTCAACCATATTGACGGCATCCTTTGTTCCCGCCACGGTCAAATCAATATCACTGTTTTGTTCTTGTTCAACCGTTGGATTAATCACAAATTCACCATCAACACGGCCAACATGTACACCCGCTATTGGTTCCGAGAATGGAAGATCTGAAATAGCAAGGGAAATCGAGGAACCAATCATGGCAGCCATTGGTGCTGAACAATCCTGGTCAACACTCATCACCGTGCTGATAACCTGAACTTCATTACGGTAACCATCCGGAAAAAGCGGGCGGATTGGACGATCAATCAGACGTGATGTCAGTGTAGCCTTTTCACTCGGCCGTCCTTCCCGTTTAATGAATCCACCGGGAATCTTGCCGACCGCATATAACCGTTCCTCATAATTAACTGTTAACGGAAAAAACGGCAAATCTTTGGGCTTGTCAGATCCTGTCGCCGTCGCCAAAATAACTGTGTCACCGTAACGGACCAAACATGCACCGTTTGCTTGTTTTGCGAGTTCTCCGGTTTCAATAGTTAATGGCTTACCGGCTATTTCCGTAGAGAACTCTTTTTTCTCTTCTACCATGCGTATAGCAACTCCTTTCTAAAACATTTACTGCTTTCATTTTATAGTTAATAAGCGCAAATGTAAATTTCATATGTGTAAGTAGAAAAGAAGCAGGATTTCTCCTGCTTCTTTCTTACCGGCGTAGGCCGAGTCTTTTAATTAAATCACGATAGCGTATGACATCTTTTTTACGCAGGTAGTTCAGCAGATTACGGCGTTTACCTACCATTTTCAAAAGACCGCGTCGTGAATGATGATCTTTTTGATGAACGTCCAAATGCTTGTTCAATGTCGTGATTTCTTCGGTCAGTACAGCAATCTGTACTTCCGGAGAACCTGTATCCGTTTCATGAACCTTATATTCATTGATAATCTCATTTTTACGCTCTTGTGTAATGGCCATCAGGTTCACCTCCATTATTAAATATAGCCCCATTCCCCCAGCAATCGCCGGAGTTACGATTTGCCGAGCGATGGTTTACTTAACCTAGCATACATTTTTTATGTTCAGAATGCAAGATGTTGCGATCATCTTTCGTGATAAAAAAAGTGTCTAATGGCCGTTTCATCTTTTTCCATTTGCTCAATCAGCTCTTCTCTGGTATCAAACTTAACTTCATCCCGCACATAGTGATGCCATTCCAGAACAAGCTCTTCACCATACAGATCTTTGTTATAATCGAATATGTTCACTTCAACAATGGGTTCATTCCGGTCTGCCGTAAAGGTTGGGTTATAGCCTAAATTGGCCATTCCTTCATAGATATTATTCTGCCAAACCACTTTCACAGCATAAACCCCGACTTTTGGCAGCAGTGCATCAGAGGAAATATCCAAGTTGGCCGTTGGAAAACCAATTGATCTCCCTCGTTCATCACCTTTTTTAACGGTGCCGCGAACACTCAGCGTCCGGCCCAGCAGCCGATTAGCTTCTTCCAGATTACCGGATTGCAGCAGTTCTCTTATGCGGGTGGAACTTATTTTCTGTTCATCAGATGTGACCTGCTCTATGATCGTTACATCGAATGCACCCCTTGAGTGATCTTCAAGAGTTCCAGCATTCCCTTTTCCCTTATGGCCATAGGAAAAATCAAAGCCAGCTGCTAAATGCTTAATATTCAATTGAATGATAAAGTGATCAATAAATGCCTGGGGGTCCAGAGAAGCCAGTGTTTTATCAAATGTAATAATGTATAGGCGGTCGACCCCGAGCTCCTGCAATATTTGCTGTTTTTCCGCCAATGGTGTAATGTACTGTACTTGCTGTCCATCGTTTTTTAATACACTGGAAGGATCCGGATGAAAGGTGATCACAGCACTCTCTGAATTCGACTGTCTGGCCTGTGTGACAGCTGTATTGATCACTTTCTGATGCCCTTTATGAATACCATCAAAAAAACCGATGGCAGCAGCCGTTTCCGGCAGTTTTTCCCCCGAAAAGGTATGAGGATACGTTAGTGTAATTGTCCGCAACTTTGTCACCTGCACTTTTTAGTCATCATGAAAAACGCGTAACGGTTTTATCATATGACTGTTTTTTTGATCTATTTCATACAGAGCGATAACTTGCTCATTAAACATGACCAGAAAAGGACCAGATTCCGGCAGTTGGGCGGGCTTGGTCAGTTTTTGACCGTGATAGACCCGTTTTTGTGTCTGTTCGTCAACTGTCGTACGCGGCATGTGTGCAAGACAGCTGCTGATGGGGAGCAACAGCTGCTTTTGTTCATTTAATTTGACAGCCTCTTCGATATCCTGGAATGTAACTGTATTCTCTTGGAGGATCGTTCCTGTCCCCGTCCTGTATAAAGCAGACATATGAGCCGGATATCCAAGTTTCTCACCAATATCAACACAGAGGGTTCGGATGTAAGTACCCTTTGAACAAACAACTTTTAGCCAAAACCGGTTAGCATGCTGCCTCGTCTCAAGCATGTCAAGCTGATGAATGACTGCCTGCCGCTCCGGACGCTGCACTGATTCATGATCCCGGGCATATTCATAGAGTTTTTTGCCATTAACTTTAACAGCCGAGTACATCGGCGCAATTTGTGTTATATTTCCGCAGAATAATTGTAACACGTTTTCGATTTCCTGTTGAGATGGAGACTTCGACACTGATTTTTTTTCAACTGTCCTGCCGTAACTATCTTCCGTTTCAGTAGCAGTTCCAAGCGTCACCTCTGTTATGTAGGTTTTATCTGTATCTGTCAAAAAAGGTGTCATTTTGGTCGCATGCCCGATACAAATCGGTAAAACACCTTCTGCTTCCGGGTCAAGCGTTCCTGTATGCCCAACTTTTTTCAATTGAAATAAGCGGCGCACTCTCGCCACACAGTCGTGCGAGGTCATGCCCTTTGGCTTCCATAAAGGCAAAATGCCATTCATATTACCAGCTCCAATTAGTCATAAACACTGGACAAGGAAAAATCTGACTCTTAAATGAGTCAGATTAACCTGCCATAATACTGCTTATTCATTCAAATCACGCAGTATTCTTTCAATACGATTGCCATATTCATAGGCTTCATCAAATTCAAATGTTATTTCCGGTGTCTTTCTCAGCCGTATGCGCCTGCCGATTTCTG
Organism: Lentibacillus kimchii; assembly: GCF_042666895.1. GTDB lineage: Bacteria > Bacillota > Bacilli > Bacillales > Amphibacillaceae > Lentibacillus > Lentibacillus kimchii. Next base: position 203,795 of record NZ_JBHTGR010000001.1, on the reverse strand, counting down.
AACGCAGGAATCCATTTGCTTTAGCTAATCCGACAAGCGTATCCTGTTTTTCTTTATCATCGCCAAACACGGTGATGTATACTTTGGCCTGCTGCAGATCACCGGTGACGTCCACGTCTGTTACCGTGACAAACCCGATGCGCGGATCTTTCAATTTTTGACCGATCAGCTCGCCCATTTCTTTTTTAATCTGTTCTGCGACACGATTGGCACGTATACTCAATTTAAATCACCTCAATCAACGGAGGCACATCTTGCTTTATCAGCGACGTTCTGTCTCCGTAATCGTACGTTCGATTTCAATAAATGTGTCAATCAGTTTTAGTGCGGCCTGAAGCACTTGCTCAGCATGTGTTTTATCAGTCGAAACTGTCACGATTCCGAACTTTGTCCGCTGCCATAAATCCTGATAATCCAGTTCGGTTACAGCAACATTCAACTCTTGACGCAGCTTAGCGGTGATGCGTTTAACAACCGAGCGTTTCTGCTTAAGTGAATGACTCTCATACAGCCAGCATTGCACCTCGGCATACATAATCATGTGCGCTCAATTTCTTCCATAACAAAGGCTTCCAGCGTGTCGCCCACTTTAATATCATTAAAGTTTTTAATGGTTATGCCGCATTCGTAATTCTGGGCTACTTCTCTGGCATCGTCTTTATAGCGTTTCAAACTGTCAATTTCACCTTCAAATTGAACGACACCGTCGCGGATAATCCGGACACCTGCATCACGTGTCACCTTGCCGTTCGTTATATAACTGCCGGCAATGGTTCCGATTTTGGATACTTTGAATGTTTCACGAACCTCAGCCTGACCAATAACTTTTTCTTCATATTCTGGATCCAGCATGCCTTTCATGGCAGATTCAACTTCCTCCATCGCCTTATAAATAACACGATGCAAGCGAATATCAACTTTCTCATTTTCTGCGGTTTTTTTCGTGCTGGCATCAGGACGCACATTGAATCCAATAACAATGGCGTTAGAAGCTGAAGCCAAAATGATATCGGACTCTTTAATGGCTCCTACACCAGCATGAACAATCTTGACATTAACGCCTTCAACGTCGATTTTTTCAAGTGATGATGCCAGGGCTTCAGCTGAACCTTGGACGTCAGCTTTAATGACAATATTAATTTCCTTCATCTCACCCTGTCTAATCTGTTCAAAAAGATCATCAATACTGACCTTGGCTGATTCTGTCCGATTTTCCTGGATATGCTGCTGCTGACGTGCTGCCCCAACCTGACGTGCTTTTTTCTCATCCGTAAACTTAAGGAATGGATCGCCCGCCTGCGGAACATCATTCAGTCCGGTAATTTCAACTGGCATCGAAGGATCGGCTGTTTTCACACGTTCTCCCTCATCGTTAACCATCGTCCGGACACGGCCAAATGTATTACCGACAACAACGGCGTCACCTACGTGTAAGGTGCCGTTCTGAACGAGTAGTGTCGCAACAGATCCTCTTCCTTTTTCCAGTTTAGCTTCGACCACTGAACCAGAAGCATTAGCATTTGGATTGGCTTTTAATTCTTCCATTTCAGAAACAAGCTGAAGCATTTCAAGCAGTTCATCGATCCCTTCCTGCTTAGTCGCCGACATATTAACAAATATTGTCTGGCCTCCCCAAGCTTCCGGAACCATTTCATACTCAGTCAGCTCCTGCATAACCCGGTCCGGATTAGCGCCTTCTTTATCGATTTTATTAACAGCAACAATGAGCGGCACACCAGCTGCTTTGGCATGATTAATAGCTTCTGCTGTCTGCGGCATCACACCATCATCAGCAGCGACAACCAATACCGCAATGTCGGTTACCTGGGCACCGCGGGAACGCATACTCGTGAATGCTGCGTGGCCCGGTGTATCCAGAAACGTAACTTTTTTACCATTCGTTTCAACTTGATAAGCACCGATGTGCTGTGTAATACCTCCAGCTTCATCAGCGGTTACTTTAGTATGACGAATAGCGTCCAGCACCGTTGTTTTGCCATGATCCACGTGCCCCATAATCGTCACAACAGCCGGACGTTCCACAAGATCGGCCGGGTCATCCTCCTCAAGATATTTATCAAAGTCTGTATCATCTAAAATAACTTCTTTTTCAACTTCTGTGCCAAACTCGTCGCATAATAATTCGACGGTATCGTCATCAAGGTCCTGGTTTTTGTTAGCCATGACACCAAGCGACATTAATTTTTTAATAATTTCAGCTATTTCTTTATTCAGCTTCTCAGCTAGATCACTGACCGTCAGCGTGTCGCTGTACGTTATTTTAGACGGTGTTTCCTTAACTGGCTTTTGCCGGCCTTTGGACTGCTGGGATTTTCCTGATTTTGAATGCTGCTGTCCGCCTTTTCGATTATTAGCCTTTTGTTTCTTATGTTTGGCTTGGTCACGTCCATTTTGCCGTTGTTGCTGACCTTGACCTTTTGATTGTTTATTGTTCGGCTGAGATTGCTGTTTGCTTTGATTTTGCGACTGTCCAGATGCGCTGTTTTGCTGTTGCTGTTCGTTTCCTTTAGTATCTGCAGCTGCTTCCGTTTTTCCCGAGGCAAACTTTTTATCCAGTTTTTCCATTGTTTCGGTTGAAACAGTTGACATGTGACTTTTAATATCATAATTTAAATCATTTAAATATTGAATGACTTCTTTACTCGACTTATTATTTTGCTTTGCATATTGATATATACGCATTTTGCTCATAGATCCACCCCCAAGATTAATTATCCCAGCAGCGATTTGATTTTGGTAGCGAACCCCGCATCCAAAATAGCAACAGCTACCCTCTGGGATTTTCCAACCGCATTCGATAATGTGTCCCGATCGTCGACAATATTATATGGTATATCGAAAGTATGGCATTTATTTGTTATTTTTTTTCGCGTCCGGGGCCCGACATCATTTGCCAGCAGAACGAGTTCTGCACGCCTTTTTTGTATATCCTGCACAATGGCGTCCTCTCCCAGTGAGCATTGCCTCGCGCGATGGGCCAGTCCGACAATGTTAAGATAGTTATTTTTCATCTGGACCGTCCGTAACAAACTGCCTTAATTCTTCATACACCGAAGAATCAATGGCCGTATCAAGCTGCCGGCTTAGTATGTCATTTTTTTCGGCTTTGTCAATAACAGCCGGGTCATTGGAGAGATAGGCACCACGGCCGTTTTTTTTGCCTGTCGGGTCAACAAAAACGTCGCCTTCTTTATTGCGTACGATACGGATCAAATCTTTTTTTGGTTTCAATTCATTTGTGACAACACATTTCCTCTGTGGTATCTTTTTCTTTTTGACCATGCCAATGCCTCCTTATTCAAACAAGTCTTCATCTATGTCAGAATAGGACACGCCGGCCAGATCATCGTCATCATCGTTAATAGCCGAATAGGAAAAGGCTGACTGACTATCGTCCGCTTCATCAATAAGGCCTTCTTCAAGTGCTTCGGATTCACTTTTGATATCAATTTTCCAGCCTGTCAGTTTTGCGGCCAGACGAGCATTCTGCCCCCGCTTGCCGATGGCCAGTGACAATTGATAGTCCGGAACAACCACAGTTGTTGCCTTATCATCCTCATCAACCAGCACGTCGACAACTTTAGATGGACTCAAGGCATTGGACACATACACAAACGGATCCTCGGACCATTCAACAACATCAATTTTTTCACCTTTTAATTCGTCGACAACGACCTGAATCCGCTGCCCTTTCTGTCCGACACATGAACCGACAGCGTCAATTTCCGGATCATCAGCATGCACAGCTATTTTGGAACGGTCACCTGCTTCTCTTGCAACCGATCTGATTTCAACCGTCCCGTCATATATTTCTGGCACTTCCATTTCAAACAAACGCTTCAATAATCCGGGGTGGGACCGTGAAATATAAATCTGCGGACCCTTACTTGTGTTTTCGACCTTGTTGACAAACACTTTCATGCGGTCGTGCACATAGTACTCTTCTGTAGGCATCTGTTCAGATTCAGCCAATTTAGCTTCAATTTTACCTAAATTGACATAAACAAAGCGGTTATCCTTGCGCGAGATAATACCGGTCATGACATCCTCTTCCCGATCAGCATATTCACTGAATATCACACCGCGTTCAGCCTCGCGAACACGCTGAGTGACAACTTGTTTAGCGGCCTGGGCAGCTATTCGCCCGAAATCTTTCGGTGTCACTTCAACTTCGATAACATCTTCAGCTTCATAATTCGGATCGATTTCCCGCGCTTCTTCAAGAGAAATCTCCTCCTGAGTATTTTCCACTTCTTCAACAACTGTTTTTCGGGAATAAACACGCATTGATGCCGATTCTTCATCAATGTCAACCCGGACATTTGCAGCTGAGTTAAAATTCTTTTTGTAAGCAGAAATCAAGGCGGCTTCCAAAGCCTCCATCACAATATCTTTATCAATGCCTTTTTCTTTCTCTAAATAATCAATTGCATCAAATAGCTGACTGTTCACTTTGTCATTCCCCCTTCACAATGATACCGCCAGTCTGGCTTTGGCTATTTTTTGATACGGTATAGCAACCTGTTTGTTATGGCCTTGCAGGTTATAAGCTATAACGGCTGTTTCATCGTTAAATTCGTGCAGCGTTCCTTCATACTCCTTGTCGCCGTCAATGGGTTCATAAAGTTTAACGTAGACGTTACTGCCCACATTTGCGGAAAAATCCTGTTTAGATTTAAGCGGTCGCTCAACACCTGGTGATGATACTTCGAGAAAATAAGAACCTTTAATCAGATCTGACTGATCGAGCTTGTCACCTAATTGTTCAGAAACTGTCGCACATTCATCAATATCAACGCCGTTTTCTTTATCAATGTAAACACGAAGGAACCAATTCTTCCCTTCCTTTACATATTCAACATCAACCAATTCCAACCCTTTTTCCTGCAGAATAGGTTCGGCTAATTGTTCTGTTGTTTGAACAACTTTAGAACTCATAGAATCCTCCTTATTCAGTTGTTGTTAACCTTAATATAAACCACACATAGTGCATATTATTTCAATTTAAGACACTTCTTAATATAAAACCCCTGCCAGAGGATGGGCAAGGGAAGCTGCGTGGTGCGAAACCAGTTGTATGAATAACGAGTGGGCAAAACCCACTCGTTAGTCCTGCAAATTCCATACTTTAGAACTATAGCATACGTAACGTGATGTTGCAAGAAATGTAATGTCTGACGTTGACAGTCAAAGGCGCTCCGCTGCTTAAAACAGAGATAACTGGTTTTGATCAGCCATTCCTTCAAGACAGCCATGGTTATCCAAATATTCCAGCACCGTTTTGGAAATTTTGCTGCGCTGCCGCAAGTCTTCTTTGGACAGAAACTCACCATCTTCCCGCGCTTTAACGATATTGATAGCGGCATTGGTTCCAAGACCTTCAACAGCATCAAATGGCGGTATTAACGTATAGCCATCCACAATAAATTCGGAGGCTTTTGATTGATACAGATCCACCTTCTGGAATGAATAACCCCGCTCACACATTTCCAGCGCTACTTCAAGGACTGTGAGAAGACTTTTTTCTTTCGGCGGAGCATCATTCCCTTTGGCCATGATCTGCTCGATACGTTTCCTGATCGTTTCGGAACCTTTGACCATCGTATCCAGTTCAAAGTCGCCGGCTCTTACGGAAAAATAGGCGGCATAGAAATAAATAGGATAGTGCACTTTGAAGTACGCGATTCGTACAGCCATTAACACATAAGCTGCTGCGTGGGCTTTCGGAAACATATACTTGATTTTTTTACATGACTCAATGTACCAATCAGGAACACCGTGATTTTTCATTTCCTCTATCCATTCATCTTTCAAGCCTCTGCCTTTGCGGACATATTCCATAATTGTAAAGGCAAGTGATGAATCAAGCCCCTTATACAGCAAGTAAACCATAATATCGTCCCGGCAGCCGATAACATCCGGCAATTCGCAAATGCCGTCATTAATCAGCTCTTCAGCATTTCCGAGCCATACATCTGTACCATGTGACAGCCCGGAAATGATAACCAGCTCGGCAAAGGTGCTCGGCTTCGTATCTTCAAGCATTTGCCGTACAAACCTGGTTCCAAACTCCGGAACACCCAAAGTCCCCGTTTTACAATTAATTTGTTCAGGTGTGACACCTAATGATTCGGGTCCGGAGAAGATTTTCATGACATCCTCATCATCAGTTGGAATCGTTTTGGGATCAATTCCGCTCAAATCCTGAAGCATGCGTATAACGGTCGGATCATCGTGACCGAGTATATCTAATTTTAATAAATTGTCCTCAATCGAATGGAAATCAAAGTGTGTCGTCTGCCATTCGCTATTCCGGTCATCAGCCGGATATTGAATCGGCGTAAAATCAAAGATTTCTTTATCCTCTGGCACAACGATGATGCCTCCTGGATGCTGGCCAGTTGTTCGTTTGACACCTGTACAGCCCTGGACAAGACGATCAACTTCTGCATTTTTATAAACTAATTCATTGTCGGATGCATAGCCTTTCACATAGCCATAAGCCGTTTTGTCGGCAATTGTGCCGATTGTTCCGGCACGATAAACCTTCTCTTCGCCAAACAGAACCTTGGTATAATTATGAGCAACTGGCTGATATTCGCCGGAAAAATTCAAATCAATATCCGGCACTTTATCCCCTTTAAATCCAAGGAATGTTTCAAATGGAATATCCTGACCGTCTTTCGTTAATGGTTCACCGCATTCCGGGCATGGCTTATCTGCCAAATCAAATCCACTGCCGACGGAGCCATCTGTTATAAATTCATGATGATGGCACGTCTCGCAGACATAGTGCGGCGGCAAAGGATTGACTTCCGTTATTTCAGACATCGTCGCAACCAGCGACGAGCCGACTGAACCGCGCGAACCGACTAAGTAGCCATCATTAAGCGACTTTTTGACCAATTTATGTGAGATTAAGTAAATGACCGAGAAACCATTTCTAATGATACTGGAAAGTTCGTTCTCCAGCCTGTCAGTTACGATATCTGGCACGGGATCACCGTAAATTTGTTTAGCACGGTTATAACAGAGATCGCGTATCTCCTGGTCAGCTCCCTCTATCTTGGGTGTAAACAAACCATCCTGCACTGGCGAAACGTCATTGATTGATTCTGTGAGCCTACTTGGATTCGACACAACAAGTTCGTTTGCCTTGTCTTCACCCAGAAACTGAAAACTTTCCAGCATTTCATCTGTCGTCCGAAATGGTGTGTCCGGCAGCGTCTGACGGTTCAGAGCATTGCCGGGCTGTGACGAAATTAGAATTTGCCGGTAGATTTTATCATGGTCTTCCAGATAATGGGGATCACCTGTTGCGATGACAGGCTTGTTCATACGTTCGCCCATAGCCGTCATTTTCGCGATAATATCAAGAATTTGCGACTCATTCTGGACAAGTTCCTTTTCGATCAGGTGACTATAATTCGCAGGCGGCTGCACCTCGATATAATCATAGAATTCAGCTGCTTTTTCCGCTTCATCAGCTGACTTCTGCATCATCGCTTCAAACACTTCGCCATCGTCACAGGCGGTACCGACGAGAATTCCCTGGCGCAATTTCTGCAGAACAGATCTTGGTATACGCGGGACCCGGTAAAAGTAATTAATATGCGCATAAGAAACAAGCTTATACAGATTTTTCATGCCTTCTTGTGTCTGCGCCAGCAAAATGCAATGGGAGGGACGCGACCGTTTGTAAGCATCACCTTCACCCATATGACTATTTAACTGCTGATGGTTGGTGATGTCCTGATTCAGCAATCCTTTAACGAGTTTCCAGAGCAAATAGCCGGTTGCTTCAGCATCATAAATAGCCCGGTGATGCTGGGTAAGTTCAATATCCAAATGCTTGCACATCGTGTTCAGGCGGTGATTTTTAAGGGTTGGATACAAAAACCGGGACAATTCAAGCGTATCGATCACCGGATTAGTCGTTTTAGGATAATCAATCCTTTGGAATCCCTGATCCAGAAAGCCGATATCAAAGCTGGCATTATGGGCAACGAGAATACCATCAGCCATCCACTCGTGAAAGTCTTGTAACACCTTGCCGATTTCCGGCGCGTCCTGGACCATATCATCTGTTATCCCGGTTAAATCAGTTGTTGTGTCCGCTAATGGGTGATGCGGATTAGCGAACGATTCAAACCGGTCGATAATTTCTCCCTGATAGACTTTCACAGCTGCAAGCTCAATGATTGTGTCATAAACGGCGGAAAGCCCCGTTGTTTCCACGTCAAATACAACATACGTCCCCTCAGCCAAATCAGCATCCCGTTCGTTATAGGCAATGGGCACACCGTCATCAACTAAATTTGCCTCGACCCCATAAATAACCTTAATATTATGTTTCTCCGCGGCTGCGTGTGCTTCCGGGAAACCCTGCACACCACCATGATCGGTAATCGCCACTGCCTGATGCCCCCAGCTGGCAGCTTGTTCAATCAATGTCGTTGGTGACATCACAGCATCCATTTGACTCATCGTCGTATGAGCATGAAATTCGACACGTTTACCGCCCTCTGGTGCCGTGTCCTGACGTTTTTCAACTTTGACTTCATGGATATCATTTGCCATCATAGCTAATTCATTGGTGTACATATCGGTTTGAATACTGCCGCGCGCTTTAACCCACATGCCTTCTTGCAACAGTTTAAACGTTTCAGCATCTTCGTCACCTTTGGAAAACATTTTGATTTGTAATGAATCCGTATAGTCTGTCACCTTTAGAATCAATAAACTTCTGCCCGAACGCAACTCCCTGATTTCTGCCGAAAAAACGTAGCCCTGTACGGTTATCCGGCGTTCTTCTTCCTGAATCTCCTCCATTTGGGCAGGTTCATCCTGTATTTTGTAGCCAAGCATCACCGGTTTATCCTGGGCTTCCTTTTGTCTGGCCTGATCACGCTTTTCTTTCTCTTGAACAGTCTTTAAGACAAGTTCCTGATCTTCCTTCGCCTTTTGTTCCTTAAATTTCTGCAGTTCATCTGTTTCCGCTTTGACATCCACCTGCAAACTAAAAGGCGGTGCGCCGATTTTTTCACAAAAATCCTGAAAAGGCTTTTCAAGGCGCTTTTTAATGGCTTTGCCCTCCGCGTCACTTCTTGCCGTTAACATAAGGTTATTATGTTTAATCTCAGGCGTCTGCTGGGATACAAGTTCTTTATAACCTGGCGATAAATCGGAAATGGACTGAAGAAACTGCGACCAATAAGCAACAATTGTCTCACTATCTGTCTGTTTTTCCACTGTATATAAAGTCAAATCAATGGCTGCAAATTGTTTAAATGTCTCCTGCAATCGGGATGAGAACAGCGCATATACGTCAGTCGGCAGCAAATGGTTGACTTGTATATGAAAATGCCAAAGCTGTGTTCGTTTATGCACTTCCAGCTTAACTAATTGACTGTCCTGAAAATGATCACTGACAGTCTCTTCGGGAATCCCCAACTGCTGCAGCAATAGTGTCATTTTTTCCTGTTTTGAGATACCCATACGTACTTCCTTTCGATTTTTAATGACTGATGTCCATTATAACAGAAACCCTTGCCGAAAGATGCAGACAAGGGTTCGATGCCTTTTATAAAAGACTTCAGGGATATGGCAGGCCGCGCTATCGTGTCAACTGCTGATAAACAGTCATTTAAACGCTCTTACCAGGCTGTCTGGCGCTACAAAAATAACCGCTGTATATCATTCCACGTGACGACAATCATGAGCAGCATCAAAAGAGCAAAGCCGATAAAATGAACAACGCCCTCTTTCTGTGGATCCACCGGCTTGCCGCGAACAGCTTCAATCCCAACAAACAATAAGCGGCCGCCATCCAGAGCTGGAATTGGTACTAAATTCACAATTCCCAAGTTCACACTGAGAATCGCCGTCCACATTGCGAATGTCGCGAAGCCTGACTGGACAACCTGATTCGTCGCGTCATAAATACCTACAGGACCGGACAGAACTTCAAGAGAATATTGGCCGGTAACGAGTTTAAACAGATTTGTCAGAATCAGTTTTGTTGTATCGTAAGCTTTTTCAAATCCATACGTAAATGACCCAAAGAACGATCTCTCAAATGCATGGTCAACACCTACCTGGCCAATAGCCATCCCCTGTCTTTCTAATTTATCAGGTGTTATGGTCACCATTTCCGTGCTGTCATCGCGCTGAAGTGTCATTGATAATTCGTCTCCTGGATGATCCTGGACGATTTTTGTGAATTTATCCCATGTGCTGACGGGGGTGCCATCAATCTGAATGACTTCATCCCCAGACTGAAGGCCAGCCGTATCAGCGGGACTGTCTGCTTTAATATCAGTTACTTTAGCTTCGTCGACAGGTATACCCTGGACTAACCCAATGACAATGAAAATAACAATGGCCAGCAGGAAATTCATCATAGGTCCTGCAAACAGCTGCATAGCCCGTTTACCGGTGCTTTTTGAGGCGAATTGTCTGTCATAAGGAGCAATTTGCGTTTCTTCCTCATCCATTATAAAAGAGGCTTTGCGATCCACCTCAAACGTGAATTTTTCATCCTCCTCATCCGGTTCATACCCTTCAATGACCAGCTCATGATCCAGGTCAGTATGTTCCAGCTCGACAACACGTGCCTGAGGATGTTTTGCTTTGTTATTTACAATAATTTTATTGACATTTCCCTCGTCATTAAATTCCAATCCGACCTGCTGACCTGGTTTCAGATCAATAATTTCCGGGTCGTCCCCGGCCACTCGCACATAACCGCCAACGGGGAGCAAACGGATCGTATAAACCGTCTCATTTTTCATGAAAGTGAATACCTTTGGTCCAAATCCGATAGCAAATTCACGTGCCAGCATGCCGGCCCGCTTGGCAAAAATCAAATGGCCGAATTCATGAATAAAAACAAGCAGACCAAACATACAAATAAAAGCTATGATTGTGGTCAATCGCAGCACCTTCCTTTTGATAATAAGGGTAAGGATTGAACGTTTCGTCCGAATCGATTATCGTCCTGAAACAAACAATTGCCGTTATCCTAGGCAAAAAATTGGATGACATGAAGCAGTGGTAAAACAAACACAAGGCTGTCCAGCCGGTCGAGAATACCGCCATGACCCGGCAGTATTTTTCCGGAGTCTTTCACATCATAATGCCGTTTGTAGGCAGACTCCACCAGATCACCAATCTGACCGGCCGCTGAAGTAAGTATCGTCACCATGATCACCGTTATCATACCATACGAAAACGGGAAGACAATATGAAAAACAATGCCAACAATGACAGACAGAATGACACCGCCAGCTGCCCCTTCAATCGTCTTATTCGGGCTGATTTCCGGCCAGAGTTTGTGCTTTCCAAGTGTACGTCCGCAAAAATAAGCACCTATATCCGTCGTCCAGATCACAAGCAGCACATAAAAGATATTGGTCAACCCCGTAACGCCAGTACCATCACGAGTTACCATCAGGTAGAAAAAGCCCATTCCGACATAAATAACCGTCAATAGGACAAAACCAGCATCGTCAAATGTAAATGTATTCTTAGACAGCACCGTATATGCCAGTAAAAGTAATGCCAGCACTGTGATCATTTCTGTTTTATGAAAGGTTTCCAGAAAATCAGCTGATCCAGGCAGCATAATAAGCCATAAACCTATAACAGCAGCGATTATCGGAAAAAAGCTCATTGTCCGGCGCATACGGACCAACTCTAAGAGTGCAATCGAGGCGAGCAAATAAACCAGCACATTAAAGGCCGTACCGCCAATCACGACAAAAGGTATAAAAATAACAAATGCTGCAATAGCTGTCAGAATGCGTTGTTTCATATCATGTTCATCTCCTTAAACGCCGCCGTATCGCCTTTTCCGTTGCTGATAATCAGTAAGAGCCTGCCTGAATGTATCTGCCGTAAAATCGGGCCATAAAATATCTGTAAACCAGAGTTCAGAATAAGCACACTGCCATAACAGAAAATTGCTCAGACGCTGTTCACCGCTTGTGCGGATTAACAAATCCGGATCCGACAAGTTGTTTGTGTAAAGATACCGGGACACCACATCCTCATCCAGTTCATCGAGTGAGAGAGCTGAATCATCCACATCCGCAGCGATTTGTTTGATCGCTTCAATCATTTCATATCGGCTGCCATAGTTTAGAGCAAAATTCAGTAATAAACCATCATTCATCATTGTCTTAGACTTAGCGTCATTCACAGCATCTTTCGTATGATCTGGCAGAACAGTTGAATCACCTATTGTTTCAACCCGTACATTATTTTCGATCAGCTCGGGCAAGTAGATATGTAAGAACTCTTTCGGCAGACTCAGCAAATAATTCACCTCTGACGTTGGCCGCCGCCAATTTTCTGTCGAGAAAGCATATAATGTCAGAGTTTCGATATCGCTGTTGGCTGCTGCTTTGGCCACGTCACGGACAACATCCATACCTGCTTTATGACCAGCTATGCGCGGCAATCCCCGTTTTTTGGCCCATCGTCCATTACCGTCCATTATCACAGCGACATGCCTTGGCATATTATCTGAATCAGATGTTTCATTCGCCTTCGATTCTTTCTGTTTAAAAAAGGGAATTTTCATTGACATAATTTGTCCTCCGATATCACTGATAATGCTAACGCACTCTGCAATCCTAACCACCGTTAACTGCCAACCAGCTAATAACAGGCCAGTGTATTTTTCTATTAGGGTAAGTCACCATTATATCACGTTCAGTCAAAGATTTTATAAAGAATTCCTTAAAATATAAGAAAAACCTGACTCAGAGTGAATCATTTAGAGTCCAGCGCTTTTCTTGTATTTTAAACAAAACAATGGTTTTCAAATTCGCTAAACCAAGATAGATGCTGGAAACAAAGGGGCTGGGACAAAAGAGTCTCTTATCAAACAAGCTTGAATAACTAGATTAACCTGGCAGGACCAATCATTTGCTCCGGAAATGGACGTCACTTTCCGCGGGTAGCTGGTGAGCCTCTCTTCCCGCAGGAGTCAACGCATATTTCCTCCCGCCAATCTTAATATTATTCGTCTTCAGGATTGATAAGTACCGTTATGTCCCAGCCTCGTTGCATCTTACCTGCTCAAGGTCACTTAAAACGCCATTATTTCTTTTTCCTTATCTTTGACAAGATCGTCAATTTTCCCAATATGCTTATCGGTTTCTTTTTGCACATCGTCATACGCTTTCTTCAGATCATCTTCCGATAAGTCACCATTTTTTTCGTCTTTTTTAAGCTGGTCGTTGGTTTCACGACGAATATTTCTTACTTGCACACGCGCTTCTTCGGCATATTTCCCGACAACTTTCGTTAACTCTTTGCGGCGTTCTTCGGTGAGTGCAGGAATATTGATACGAATGACGCTGCCATCACTGGACGGGGTTAAGCCTAAATCGGCCTTTTCAATGGCTTTTTCAATGTTCGATATGGCTGATTTATCAAAAGGTGAAATGACCAGGAGTCTTGCTTCCGGTGCTGATATATTCGACAACTGATTCAACGGTGTTGCCGCACCATAATAATCAACCACGACACTGTCCAGAATAGACGGATTGGCCCGTCCGGCCCTTACAGTTGCCATACTTTTTGAAAAAGCCTTTACGGCCTCTTCCATATTATTCCTTGTATCTTTTATTATTTGATCGGACATGATCAGTCCCCCCTTATTCTTGTGCCAATAGGTTCTCCTTGTACAACACGCCTGATATTGCCTTCTTCAGTTATGGAAAAGACGATTAATTGAATATCATTATCCATGCAAAGGGAAGATGCTGTCGAATCCATAACACCCAGACCTTCATTCAGCATTTGCATATACGTTATCTCTGAGTATTTTTCCGCATCCTTATTTAATTTCGGATCATCTGAATAGACGCCATCAACGTTATTTTTAGCCATGAGGATAACTTCAGCTTCGATTTCCGCAGCTCTTAATGCTGCTGTTGTATCCGTTGAGAAATAAGGATTTCCTGTTCCTGCAGCAAATATAACAACGCGCTTCTTTTCGAGATGGCGGATAGCCTTTCGTCTTATATAAGGTTCTGCAACCTGCCGCATTTCAATGGAGGTTTGCACACGTGTAGGGATACCATTTTTCTCCAGGCTGTCCTGAAGGGCCAGGGAATTCATAATCGTTGCAAGCATTCCCATGTAATCGGCTGTCGTACGATCCATTCCCATTTCACTTCCGATTTTGCCGCGCCAGAGATTACCGCCTCCGACGACGACAGCCACTTCCACACCTAGATCAGCAATCTCTTTTATGTGCAATGCTATCGACTGAATGACGCTTGGCTCAATGCCATTGCCTTGTTGGCCGCTTAACGCTTCGCCACTTAATTTTAGTACAACTCTGCGATATTGGGGTGTCGTCATGATTACCTCCATCGGAATGATTTTTTTCAGCATTAAGCTGTTTGCAAGCCAAAAATGAGCAAAGGAGGAGACAGCCTGATTGTTTCTTATCTCATCTTACTTTATTGCTTCATTTGATTCTTGACTTCTTCAGCAAAGCTTTCTTCACGCTTTTCAATACCTTCACCGACGTCGTAGCGGACAAATGTACTGACGGATGCCCCATTATCAGCGACATATTTTTTCACTTTTTGATCAGGATCTTTAACAAAATCCTGCTCCAGCAGACAAATTTCCTCAAAGAATTTATTGAGACGGCCTTCAACCATTTTCTCTACGATATTCTCTGGTTTACCTTCTTCGAGTGCCTGCGTTTTCAGGACCTCGCGTTCATTGCTGACTTCAGCTTCCGGCACGTCCTCTTTTGATACATAACGCGGGCTGACAGCAGCCGCATGCATGGCAATGTCTTTTGCAATACTGTCATCCTGAGTGCCTGATAGCAGTGTCAGAGCACCAATTGAACCACCCATGTGAAGATAGGTGCCAAATGCTTCATTGTCTGTCTTGTTCAGAAGTGCGAAACGGCGAAGAGAAATTTTTTCACCTATTTTCCCGACAGTTACATTAATATATTGTTCGACTGTATCGCCATCCTGATTGCCGTGCAGTTTTTGCTGCAATGCTTCATCGACTGTTTCAGGTTTTTGTTTAACGATATGAGTGCCGATTTCTGACAGCAATTGTTTAAACTGATCATTTTTTGTAACAAAATCTGTTTCACAATTGACTTCCAGAAGTACGGCTGTATTGCCATCTACTTCGATATGGGCCATACCCTCAGCTGCAATGCGGTCAGCTTTTTTAGCTGCTTTAGCCATGCCTTTCTCGCGCAGAAATTCCATGGCGCTGTCCATATCGCCATCCGTTTCCTGCAGAGCTTTTTTACAATCCATCATACCTGCACCGGTTTTTTCGCGTAGATCTTTAACCAATTTGGCCGAGATCGCCATAATGATTCCTCCTTATTGTTATAAATAATGCGTTGTAAAAAAAGGTGATAAAAGGCTCTCATCCCCTTATCACCTGTCCTTTTACAACCTACTCTTTATTCGTTTCAGCTTCCTCAGAGGTGCTTTCAGCGTTCTCAGCATTTTCCTCTTCCGGCTTTTCCTGTTCTGCTTCAGACTGAGCGTCATCCGCAACTTCTGTTTCTTCACCTTGTTTTACTTCCAGAATGGCATCTGCCATTTTAGAAGTCAGCAGTTTGATAGCACGGATAGCATCATCGTTTGCCGGGATGACATAGTCAATTTCATCCGGATCACAATTGGTATCAACCATTGCGATGATTGGAATGTTCAATTTATGAGCTTCAGCGATCGCGATGCGTTCTTTGCGCGGATCAATCACAAACAAGGCATCCGGCAAATGCTCCATGTTTTTAATGCCGCCCAAAAATTTGACAAGGCGATCTTTTTCTTTCATCAATCCCACGATCTCTTTTTTCGGAAGTACTTCAAATGTACCGTCTTCTTCCATACTTTCAATATCTTTAAGACGTGTAAGACGTGTGCGGATTGTTTGGAAGTTTGTTAGTGTGCCGCCCAGCCAGCGCTGGTTCACAAAATACATACCTGAACGGGTTGCTTCATCCCGAACTGAGTCCTGTGCTTGTTTTTTCGTTCCTACAAACAGAATTGAACCGCCATTCGCAGCGATATCCTTCACATAATTATAAGCTGTATCCACGCGTTTAACTGTTTTTTGCAGATCAATGATGTAGATACCGTTACGTTCTGTGAAGATATATTTTTTCATCTTCGGATTCCAGCGGCGAGTCTGATGGCCAAAATGCACACCAGCCTCAAGTAATTGTTTCATTGAAATAACTGACATTAAAAATTCCTCCTAATGGTTTTTTCCTCCGCTTCAGATCATTTTTGTATAAAGACCAAAATGAATGGCACCCGATATACAAATCACCGAGCGTGTGTAGTCATGTTTAGCTTCGAACGCAAACACAGTTTTACACCAAAATAAATATATCATAACAATTATACCCAATCAAGTATTATTATAAGCCTTCTGATTCATTTTAATAATCAATTCGGCTTCTGTATGACCACAATTATGCTGACGAGCTATCTCCTCGATGCTGAACCCTTTATCGTGGAGCTGCAGGATTTTAGCTTCAAGTGATAACGCTGTTTCATCTGTTACGCTGTCCGTTTCGGGCGTATAAGGATTTTTTGTTTCTCCCTCTGTTTCAGGCTGTTTAGAACTTTCCTTCTCTCCCGCAGGTTTTGTATCATTGCCTGTCGCCGCAAGCGTGTGTTCCAGCTCCCTGTTCTCCTGCTTAATATCCTGTAAAGATTGTTCAAGAAGTTCCGTCACTTCTCTGGCATTGTCCTGCTGCAGCGACTGAACCTGCTTAAACAATTTATAAATAATCGATAATGTTACCACGTGTAAGCATAAACTTAAAAAAATCAGTATTGACGTCATCATACCCCTCGATCCATCATTTTAATCATCCATTATAATTTAGCATGCATTGTATTTGAACGATACAGATTTTGGATTATGCCGTCTTTTCGCAAGTCATGTATTGGCTTGGATTTTCTGCAGTGACTTTCGCAGTTTAAATATAGCTTTTCGATGTATTTGTGATATTCTGGACGTCGTCAATTCCAATACGCGACCAATTTCTGTTAATGTCAGTTCTTCTTCATAAAATAGACTGACCACCATTTGTTCATTTTGATTGAGATTTTGCATGCTTGAAATCAGTTCATTTTTCAGTTCCGATTGCAGCATTGATTTATCCGGCTGTAATGCATCCTGATCTGGAATCGTATAGCCAATGCCTTCTTTATAATCATTGTTTGGTTTCTCTTCAATGGATAAAATATTCGCTGCCAGTGAATGCTTTACAGTTTCCTCCACGTCTTCCATTGACAATTGCAGCTTCTTTGCAATTTCTTCAGACGTTGGCTCGCGCTGATAGACTTGCTTCAATACTTGTGATGTTTGTTCTACTTTCTTCGATTTCTCCCGCATAGATCTTGGCAGCCAGTCTTCTTTTCGCAGTCCATCAATAATAGCACCACGAATACGAAAGGAGGCATATGTATCAAATTTCAATTCCCGTTTATGCTGAAACTTTGTCAGGGCATCATACAATCCCAGCATCCCGAAACTTTTTAAATCATCCTTGCTGACATTAGGCGGAAGATGGCTGCCGATCCGTTCAACGTGAAAGCTGACCAGATACATATAATAATAAATTAGATCATTCGCAGCCTTCGAGTCATGATTTTCCAGCCACTTCTTCCATAATGATTGGATCAGAGGAGGTTCATTTGTCGCCATACTTCAAAGCTCCCCCTTTACTTTAAAAGCCAGACTTCTGCAGTTCAGTATCAAATAATGGTTTCACCTTTATAAACCGTGCGAATGCTCAGCATCCCATCTGCTGGATTAAATTCAATCGTTCTGCCGGAATGTCCCCCAACATCCATAGCTTCGGGCGTTATATGATGACGTAACAACGCAGCCTGAACAGCCTGTACATTTTTGTCGCCAATTGAATCCTGGTTAGATGCAGAATCAAACATTTGGGCTCCACCAGCCATTTTAGCCTTTAAGGCATATTTGCGGGCACCAATAGAACACACTTCGTCCATTAAACTATCAACAGCTGTATCTGCAAATTTTAAAACATTCTTCTGAGACTGTTTAGCCAGCTTCGAGTCAGGAAGCATAACGTGCGCCAGTCCAGCTGCCTGTTTAGTCAAATCATAAAGAATCACACCAACACAGGATCCAAGACCAGATGTTTTGATCCTGTCTGGTGCCCTGACAGTTTGTAAGTCAGCAATCCCAACCTTTATTATTGTCATCTTTTCACTCATTTCCGGCCATGCCCAGTGCTCTAAATAATGTGGCTAATGATTCCGGGTCAGGCAGGAATAGAAATTGCCCGTTAACCGGATTTTTTTGCCCGCTGTAACGTATAACCGTGTCAACGATCAGCACATAATCGGTCGATCGTGATACGTCAATAACAGCATCGGACAGAATCGCCCCGGCCATATCAATCTGCAATTGCGGTACCGATGGCTGAATATGCAGTCCGGTGAAATCAGAGATTGCCGACATATAAGATCCGGTCAGAATGTTGCCGATCTCTTTAAAGACAGATGCTCCAAAGAGATTTGTTTCATCCTGATCAATTAATTGAACATGCTGCTCATCCGACGCATACTTGACAAAGGTCTCGGCTTCATCAACAGCCAGCATAAAATAAACTTTGCCGCAAACGTCACCGGATATATGAATCAGGGTGCTTGCGACCGGACTATCCGGTCCCCCCATCCAGTCCAGGATATCTGCAAACGGAACAATATCAACAAACGGGACCTCCATATCTATTTTCTTATTCATTAAGGATGACATAGATGTAGCAGCGTGTGCTGCCCCAATATTTCCTGCTTCCCGCAGAGCATCCATTTGCATAGCAGACAGACCATTACCTTTATCCATTTACTCAACCTCCTGCTGATTTGATTCAATTCTGTGCATCTTCTCCAGTTCAGACCGCTGGGACAGCGCCAGCAATTATTAGTCACAATCGCGGGCGTGCTAAATGATGTATCAGACCTCCGATTTGCTGAATTGGTACACTATAGGTGACCAGCCGTGTATCCATGGCAGCTTTCGGCATACCATAGACGACTGACGTTAGTTCAGACTCAGCCACGATAACCGCCTGCTGATCTTGCATTTTCAGCGCCTTAATGCCTTCTGACCCATCACGTCCCATTCCGGTTAAAACAGCACACATTTTTCGGACATGCTGCAAACGGGCGAGCGATTCAAACAATACATCGACTGACGGCCGCTGTCCATGCCGCTTTGCATCCCGGGTCAGTTCAATTGAATAGTCAGTCCCGCTTTGTTTGACGGTCATATGATAATCACCCGGTGCGATATAGGCTGTAGCCGGTTCAATGATTTCGCGTTGGGTCGCTTCTTTAACACGGATAGCCACTGTCTGATCAAATCTTGCAGCAAGTGACGCTGTAAACCCTGGCGGCATATGCTGAGCAATTAAAACAGGTGCAGCGAAATCGCCGGGCAATTCAGCCAGCACACACTCAAGCGCTTTTGGACCGCCTGTTGAGGCGCCGATTCCAGCAATCGTGTTGAACTGTCTCATCGTTTATCACCTGACATGAACATTTTCAGTTTTTGCACAAAGGATCGCGATAATTGCTCATTTGTCGTGTCATCACGCAGGTAATCACTTGTCAGCTTTCTCATGGCCCGCGAAACAGCAGCTTTATCATTTAACAGGATATAAGGGACTTGCTGAAGAACAGCATCTGAAACTGTGCGATCATCTGGCAGTGTTCCCAGCAGCCGAATATGATGGTTAAGAAATTGCTGGACGACACGCTGGAATCTCACAAGCGCTTTCCGGCCATTTTTCACAGACGGGGAACGATTCATAATGAGCGATATGGGCATATTCCAGCGGCTGTGGACAATGTGCTTGATCAGTCCGTAAGCATCTGTAATGGAGGTCGGTTCAGGGTTAGCTACCACCATGCATTCATCTGAAGCCATAACGAATGTCATGGTCTCTTCTGATGCTCCTGCACCCATGTCAAAAATAATATAGTCATATAAGTATGTAACATCGTCAAATGCCTGAAAAAAATAATCCTGTTCTTCCGTACCCAGCCTAAAGAAGTCATTCAAGGCTGATCCCCCTGCCACATAGGCCAGTCCAAGGGGACCTGTTTCAATAATATCCTGAATGGCTGAACGATTGGCAAACATATCAATAATTGTTGCTTTCGGATCCAGACCAAGCAGGATATCGAGATTGCCCATGCCAATGTCAAGATCAAACAACAACACTTTTTTATCGTGATGCAGCAGATCCAAAGAAAAATTTAAAGCAACATTTGATTTACCTGCGCCGCCTTTTCCGCTTGCAATGGCGATTGTTCTGGCTGTTCGTTCAGATTGATTGTCTGCAAGTTTCTGCCTTAGTTTGCTAGCCTGATCACCTGTCATGCCTATCACCTGCGATCAAATCACTAATTAATCGCGAAGACGGCTTCACGATATCGTCCGGCACGTCCTGGCCATTGGTCAGAAAAGCCACACCCAGACTATTTGGCAAAGCAATATTCAATATACTCCCATATTCGCGTGTTTCATCCATCTTGGTGAAAACGACCTGGCTGATCGGCAAATGCTGAAACTGTTCATATATGGCTGTCATATCTTTAGCCTTGGCGGTCAGGGAAAGCACCAGGCAAGTACGGGTGCTCGCGTTAAAAGTAATTGTCTGCTGCAAATCCTGAACATGTTTTTGTTCCATAAAATTCCTGCCAGCTGTGTCAACCAGAATTAAGTCGCTGGAAGCCAGTTTTTGGACAGCTGCCTGATAATCCTCTGCATTATAGATAACTTCCAGCGGGATATTTAGAATCTGAGCGTACGTGTTTAATTGGTCAATAGCTGAAATCCGATACGTATCAGCTGTCATAAGCGCTACTTGTTTTTGTTCATTCATAAGCGCCGATGAAGCAATCTTAGCAATCGTGGTTGTCTTACCCGCCCCTGTTGGGCCAACAAACTGAATGATTTGCTGTCCCTGCAAATCTGTGCCGTGATTCAGTGTGCTTAATTGTCTTTCAATTTCAGAGCTCACGTCCTGCCAAATACGCTCCTGATCCTCTAGCAGGCCGTTATTTGTTTCATGATCACGGATCACATTCTCCATTAGATTCTGTGCCAGCTTTTCATCAACTTCCTGCGCCAGCAAATGATGATAAATAACCTGATAGTCCGGCGGATAATCTGCACCGTCTGCTGTTTGCGTTTCGACCAGTTTCCGCAGCTGTTTCACTTCATTTAAAACAGGATCATTTTTTGAAGGCGTTTGCTTGTCTGTTGTTTTAGTCACAGCAGCCGCTTCCTTCTTATGGTGGTTTTCATGTTGAGACTCAGGCTGCGGCTGGGGGTCCAGTGCAGCAATCACCTCGATATGCCGCTTTTTAAACAGTCCCAGGAAACCGCCCCGGAATACGTCTCTTGAATTTAAAATAACTGCCTGAGAACCAAGTTCTTTCCGAATACGATCCATCGCCTCAGGCATGCTCGGCGCTACGTACTTCTTCACCTTCATTCTGGATTCACCACCCCAATACTCTGTACGTTCACACTAGGCTCCAGATCGTTATAAGATAACACGGCGACTTGCGGCAGGAATCGTTCCACGAGCTGCTGCAAGTACATTCTAACGGCCGGTGAACATAAGACAACAGCTGTTTCTTCCTGCAGTGTCATCTTTTCAGCTTCAGCGTGAATGGCCTTGACAATTTGCTCCTGTGAATCCGGATCCAGTGCTAAATAATTGCCATACTCTGTCTGCTGAATATTTTCTGCAATCATTTTTTCGACCTGACCTGATACGGTGATAACATTTAATGCCATATCATCACCCGCATACTGTTTGGTGATTTGCGGTGCCAGTGCCTGTCGGGCATATTCGGCAAGCAGATCTGTATCATTGGTCATTTTGCCAAAGTCAGCAAGCGTTTCAAAAATAACCGGCAAATTACGTACGGACACGCTCTCCCTGAGCAATTTGGCCAGTACCTTTTGAATGTCACCAACCGATAATGGTTCGGGTGTCACTTCTTCGACCAGAATCGAATAACTTTCTTTCAGATGATCAATTAACTGTTTTGTTTCCTGACGCCCCAGCAGTTCATGTGCGAAACGCTTGATAACTTCAGTAATGTGAGTTGAAACAACTGACGGCGGATCGACAACTGTGTAGCCGGACAGTTCAGCTTCATCCTTATCATCTTCACTAATCCATTTAGCGGGCAGCCCAAACGCCGGTTCCTTTGTATCGATTCCCTCAATTTCTTCATCGTCCATTTCCGGTGACATGGCCATATAATGATCCAGCAGAAGTTCGCCGGAGGCCGCTTCATTTCCCTTGATATTCAAACGATAAGCGTTCGGCTCCAGCTGAATATTATCCCTGATCCGCACGACCGGTACGACAATACCAAGTTCAAGTGCCAGCTGCCTGCGGATCATCACAATCCGGTCAAGCAAATCGCCGCCCTGATCTTTATCGGCAAGCGGTATGAGCGCATATCCAAATTCAAACTCAATCGGATCCATATTTAACAGATCAACGACATTTTCCGGTGTGTTCATTGACTCGGATTGCTCAACCTGCTTGTCTTCTTCAGATTCGGATGCGGCCGGTTCTTCCGTTTGCCTTTGCAGTGTATACCCGCCTAAAGCCAGTAAACCAGCAATGGCAACTGCTAAGAAAAAATTGATCGGGGTGAAACTAAGGAGAAAGATCGTTCCTGCCGCAATAAACAGCAATTTTGGAAATTGCAACAACTGACCTGTCACTTCACTTCCTAAATTACCCGTTGTTGTTGTTTTGGTAACGACAATACCGGTTGCGGTCGCAATGAGCAAAGCAGGCATTTGACTCACCAGGCCATCCCCAACTGTCAAACGCATATAAGTATTCATAGCTTCGGTGAACGTAAAATCCTTCTGTACCATACCAATGATTAAACCAAAGATAATGTTGATTAGAACAATTATAATTCCAGCAATGGCATCGCCTTTAACAAACTTGCTGGCACCATCCATTGCGCCGTGAAAATCAGCTTCTTTTTCCACCTTCTCACGGCGTTCCTTGGCCTGCTGCTCGGAAATGAGCCCAGCATTCAAATCCGCGTCAATGCTCATTTGTTTACCGGGCATAGCATCAAGGGTGAAACGCGCCGCTACCTCGGAAACCCGCTCTGCACCCTTTGTGATAACAAGAAATTGGATAATGACCAAAATAACAAACACGACAAAGCCGACCAGTGCATTATCACCGATCACAAACGAACCGAATGTATCGATGACACCACCGGCATCAGCTTCCGACAAAATGGAACGCGTTGTTGAAACATTCAGTCCGAGACGGAACAATGTCAGCAATAATAACAGCGACGGGAATATAGAAAATTGCAGGGCTTCCTCCGTGTTCATAGACACTAGTATCACAATCAGTGCAAGTGATATATTACAAAGTATTAAAATACTTAAGAGCCACCCAGGAAGTGGCACAACAAGCATAACAATGATAAGTATAACACCTAGCAAAACGGATAAATCACGTGCTTTCATGATTGGCTACTCTCCTCATGGCCTTAAACTTTTTGCTCTAGTCTGTAAACATAAGCCAGTATTTCGGCTATTGCTTTATAAAATGTCTCTGGTATGACCTCGTCAATTTCCGCAGTGTCATACAGTTCCCGGGCGATTGCTCTATCTTCTACCATCATGACGTCATTGGCTTTTGCAACCTCTTTGATTTTCTGAGCAATCATGTCAGCACCTTTGGCTGCTATGTAGGGAGCAGATGCTTCGGTCTCATCATATTTAATGGCTATCGCATAGTGTGTCGGGTTGGTAATGACAACATCAGCTGATGGCACCTCGCTCATCATGCGTTTATTCGCTATGTCACGCTGCTGCTGCTGCCGTTTGGATTTAATCTGCGGATCGCCTTCCATGTTTTTATGCTCGTCTTTGACATCTTTTTTGGACATTTTAATATTTTTTTCAAAGTCATATTTCTGATAAACATAATCCAGAACTGACAAGCACAGCAACGCCAGACCTGCTGCGACGCCCATGATGATGGTTACTCGTTTGAAAAAGGCGACCGCATTGTCAGCTGTCTTAAAAGCAAGCATGAACAGATCACCTTTAAAAATCCAAATAATCAAAAATGTGGTTGCCCCTATAAAGGTTATTTTCAATAATGACTTTAACAGCTCAATAAGAGCCCGTGCTGAAAAAATACGCTTAGCACCCTGAATGGGATTGATTTTGTTCAGATCAGGTGACAGTGGCTCTGTCGTAAACAAGAAACCGATTTGCGTCAAGTTAGCTGCCAGTCCTGCGAGAATAGCAGCAAGCATAACCGGGGCCAGTACTTTGCCCATTTCAAGCGCCCCTTCTTTCAGCACGCGACCCACTGATTGAGTCGTCACATCCCAATGAATATATTCTGTGAATGTGTGCTGATATAACGACGACAGGTGTTCCATCATAAAGGTTCCCATGGCAAATAAAGTCATAAAACAGAAAAGCATGAGAAAGGCTGTATTGATATCCGTACTTTTTGCCACTTTACCTTTTTTTCGCTCATCCTGGCGCTTTTTGGGTGTCGCCTTTTCGGTTTTTTCCTCTGCTCCAGCAAAAAATTGCAAATCCAGCTGCATTAACCGCATTCTAGCCACCTCCGAACAAACGCATCAAGTCCCTCATAGCCGTGAACATGGTTTCAAAAACATGCTGAACCAAAACAACATACAGGCTGAGAAACAGGAAGATAACGACAAAACTGACAAAAATCTTTAACGGCAGACCAACAACAAACACGTTCATCTGCGGCACCGTTCTGGCTATAATCCCTAAAGCCACATCAACCAGAAACAAACAGCCAACGATTGGCATAGCCATCTGGAAAGCAATTAAAAACATCTGATTAAATGTCTCGATGATAAATTGCGCTATTCCTGCATTTTCAAACGGTATAAAAGCATCTATTGGAATTAGCTCAAAACTATTGAAAATCCCATCTATTAATAAATGGTGACCATTGACCGATAATAGAAACATAAGTGCGATAATATTAAAATACTGACCAATCAGCGGACTCTGGGCACCTGTTTGCGGATCAACCACATTGGCGATGGCAAAACCCATCTGAAAATCGACGAACCCGCCGGCGATCTGGACGGCTGCAAGAATAATATAAGCCAAGAGACCAATCAGCAAACCGACAATAGCTTCCTTCATTAGCAGCAAAAAATACGTGTAATCGACCGGAACGCCGGAGATATCTACTGTATAATACATAATGAGTGCCAAGAAAAATGAAAAACCAATCTTGAACGGTGTCGGTATTGTCGCATATGAAAATAAGGGCAGCGTGACAAAAAATGCAGAAATCCTGACAAAAATAAGAAGGAAAACCGGTATAGCTGAAAGATTAATAAGTTCCAGCATAGGCTACCCTGTAAATTGATTCAAATTCTGATAGAGATTCGCTGTAAACTCAACAACTTGTGTCAGCATCCACGGTCCCAGGAATACGAGACCAACAAAAACGGCAACAATTTTAGGGATAAACGCCAGGGTCTGTTCCTGAATCTGTGTTGTTGCCTGAAATATGGCAACTAACAGGCCGACTGCCAAAGCCAAAATCAGCAATGGACCGGCGACGAGCAAAATAACATAGACACCGCGTTCGGCCAGAGAAATAACAAATTCACTGCTCATGATAAACCACCTGCCTTAAAAGCCTTGCAGCAAGGAATCAGTAATTAAATACCAGCCGTCAACAAGCACAAACAGCAAAATCTTAAACGGTAACGAAATCATAACAGGCGGCAGCATCATCATCCCCATTGACATCAGGACACTTGCTACGACCATGTCAATAATCAAAAACGGCACGAAAATCATAAATCCCATTTGAAAGGCTGTTTTCAGCTCACTGATGGAATATGCTGGGACAAGTGTCGTCAGAGGAATATCCTCAACTGTATCGGGCTGTTCTGTACCAGCATAATCCATAAATAACTCTAAATCCTTCTCCCGTGTATGGGACGCCATGAAATCTTTAAATGGCACACTTGCTTTATTATAAGCCTCTTCCAGCGAAATATCGTCTGCCATAAGCGGCTGCAGGGCTTCATCATTCACCTCATGCAGTGTCGGTGCCATAATGAAAAACGTTAAAAACAAGGCCAGTCCAATTAACACCTGATTGGGCGGCATCTGCTGGGTTGCGAGTGATGTTCTGACAAATGATAAAACAATAATAATGCGTGTAAAACTTGTCATCAGAACTAAAATACTTGGTGCAAGCGATAGAACCGTTAATAAGAGCAATAATTGTACTGACGTCGATACATTGTCTGGGTCCGTTCCTGAGAATATATCCACCAATTCATTCATCGTTATCGTCCTTCTGTTTCGGCTGATTCATTAGCGAATGACGGGTCTTTTTCAACTTATCCAGTTCAGTCGCAAAAAGATCTCTGAAATGATTTGTCTGATCGCCATTATTTTTCTGAGTATTCCTGGATTGAAATAGAGCCGGCAAACGATTTGTCGTGTGATGATTATCCGCATGATCATTAGAAGCCTGATCTTGTTTCACATCATCTTCACTAAGTTCCTGCAAAAGCTGAACATTATCACCGACCCCCACCATGAATACTCTCGATCCAATCCGGAGAAGCTGAACAGATTTATTAGCACCGACTGAAGCACCACCGATATTCTCCAGTCCCTTAAAGTTCTGAAATCGTTTGCTGCGTTTCTGCAAAATCTTTAAAAGAAAATAGATTAATGCTAAGACAAGTACTAATGCGAGTACCATTTTTACCAGATTAATAGCTAATGACCCAGTCTCAGGCTCATCTGCCTTGTTCTCCTGCTCTGTCTCAGCTGGATCAGTCTGTTCGCAGTCGTCATTTTCAATACAGTCTTTGACATTTGATTCAGCTAGCACCACATCTGTTGGGACTGCGATAAACCATAGACCAATCAAACATAGACCAGCCATTATTCTCAGTTTCATAAGACCACTCGTTTCTAGCCCAAGACCTTTTGTATGGCTTCGATAACCCGGTCACCTTGAAAAGGTTTGACAATAAAATCTTTTGCTCCAGCTTGAATAGCATCAATTACCATGTCCTGCTGCCCCATGGCCGAGCACATGATAACGTTAGCATCGGGATCGGCTTCCTTTATTTCCTTTAAAGCCTCTAAGCCATCTTTTCCCGGCATCGTAATATCGAGTGTCACAAGATCTGGCTGCAATTCCCGGAATTGATCAACAGCCTTCTGTCCGTCTTCTGCTTCCCCGATGACTTCAAAATCATTTTTAGTCAATATATCTTTTATCATCATCCGCATAAACGCTGCATCATCAACAATTAAAATACGTTGTTCCATTGTTCTAGCACCTCCCTGCTCAAATCACTTCAAAGTCTTAAGACGATCTGTCCGGCTCATTATATCTGTTACGCGCACACCAAAGTTTTCATCGATAACAACAACTTCACCTTTAGCAATTAATTTATCGTTAATTTTGATGTCCACTGGTTCACCAGCAAGTTTGTTCAATTCAATCACGGAACCAGCCGCCAGCTGCAGAATATCCTGGATCGTTCGATTGGTTCGACCCAGTTCGACCGCGACGTCCAGTGAAATATCCAAAAGCATATCCAGATTTTGTTTTTCCGTTTGACTAAAATCTGTCTGCTCTAATTCAGAGAATGCAGCTTTTTGAACCGATGCCGACTCCTGCCCTACTTTATTACCCAGATAATGTGGCTCTTGATCAGCCGTCTCTGGCTGCTCAGGGGCTGTTTCTGCTGCTGAGTGGTCGGCTGCAGCGGCAGCAGTTTCAGCTTCAGCCGGTTCCTCATCAGCCTCAGTCTTATCAGCAGATGAAGCCATTAATTGATTAACCAGCTGCCTGGCAAAGAACAGCGGGATAAGCTGCATAATGTTCGAGTCAATTAACTCGCCAACTTTCAGACGAAACGATACTTTAACTAAATGATCCTCACCAGGAGCTGTCTCGGAGCTTTGACTGTCACCATCTTTCTCCACCTGGATCGTTGGCGGTGAAATATCGATTTTCTTATTAAATACCGAGGACATGCTCGTTGCCGCTGTCCCCATCATTTGATTCATCACTTCCTGAACGGCACTCAGCTTAATCTCCGATAACTCCTGTTCCGGCGACGTCCCATCGCCTCCAAGCATAATATCAGCAATTACCGCAACATCTTCTGAATTCATCAAAAGGATATTTTGTCCGTCGAACCCTTCGGAATAATTAACATTAACTTGTACCTGTTCCGATTCAAAGGCATCAGCTAATTCTTCTTTTGTAATGATGGAAACATCAGGTGTTGTAATCTCTACTTTTTGATTCAGTAACGTTGACATAGTGGTAGCCGAACTGCCGAATGAAATATTGCCGATTTCCCCAAGCGTATCTATTTCGACAGGGGAAAGCAGCTCCGAATTGGTCAGCTCCGCCTCATCATCGTCACTGCCAACCTTTAATAATGCATCAATTTCATCCTGGGAAAGTTGATCATCACTCATCGTTGTCCCCCCCTTGGAATTCCTCAAGCACTTGTACAGCCATTTTATTTTTTGATTTACCGGCTTGTACAGAAAATTTTGGCTGATTATTTATTTGCAATTGCAGTGGTTCATTTATTGACTTGTCCAGTGCGATGACATCATCCTTATGTAAATGCAGCAATTGACTGACACTGATCGTTGTTTCGCCCAGCAGTGCTTTCGCCTCAATTCCCGTTTCCTCAAGTGTCGCTGAAATTTTTTCATAAGATTCTGAATCCTGTTCATGCGTGTTCGACTGCATCCAATGATGAAGTGACAGTTTTGGAATAATGGGCTCCAGTATAATGTGCGGAATGCACAGATTGATCATACCGCTTGTTTCACCGACAGTGATGTTAAGTGACACGACAATAACTGTTTCATTCGGTGACACCAGTTGTAAAAATTGCGGATTAACCTCAAAATCTTCCAGAATTGGGTCAATGTCAACAATTGATGACCATGCTTCGTAAAGACATGTACTGGATTTTTCAAACAGCTGTGACATGAGCATTGATTCAATTTCTGTCAAATTATCCACTTTGTTGATGCTGCCGCCTCGTCCACCCAGTTGCCTGTCAAGCATCGCATAGGCAATATTTGGATTAATTTCCATTAAGATTCTGCCATCCAGGGGCTTCATACTGAACACGTTCAATATCGTCATTTTGGGAATTGAACTGATAAATTCCTCATAAGGAATCTGATCCACAGAAGCCACTGAAATATCAACATATGTGCGCAGTTGAGCTGAAATATACGTTGTCAGCGAACGCGCAAAATTTTCATGGATTCGTGCCAGGTTTCTGATCTGGTCTTTGGAAAAGCGCAGTGCCCGTTTAAAATCATAGACACGCACTTGCTGCTCAGTTTCTTCCTGTTTTAATTCATCTGCGTCCATTTCGCCTGATGATATAGCCGATAACAATGTATCAATCTCATTTTGGGAAAGGACATCCTCTGCCAAAAAACGTCACCTCCATCATGGCGTATCCAGCCTTAAACCTTTAATTAAACTTAAGCCGGGGTCGTACTGTCTACTGCAGAACTTTATTCGTGGTATAAACATCCGTGATCTGACCCTTTTCCATAACATCATTCAATTTTTGCTGGACAGTGTCTTCCAAGTCAGACAGTCCCGACTTAAAATCGTCACTTTTCATTTTTGCCAATTCCTTAATCAGCATATTTTTTAATTGAAAATCCCGTTTCACCACTTCTTCTTTAGCCTTTTCACTTCCAGTCATAATTTGGAATTGAATGCGGACAAAACTGCCATTTTTCAGGTCTGTGGTGATTTCCTCTGTTTCATAGGAATTCTCCAGCTGTTTATCCAGCGATTGAGCATCACCCTGATCGGACTCGTCTGTCATACTAAACATGACGACAATGGTAATCCCCGATGCCAGTAATAAGAAAATAAGCGTTGTGATCATCGTTTTGGCAAGCTTGCCCATAGTTTTCACCTGCCTTTTCTAGCGGCCGGTCAAACCGATTTGCTTGTAATAAGCTGTCGCCAGCCGCAAAACATCAGATTCGGCCTCTTTGACAACAAGTTTTTTCCCGTTGCTTAATGTAATCGTTGTATCCGGATGGGATTGTACTTGCTCAATCCATAAAGCATTTAATGTAAAACGATCGCCATTTAATCGTGTGAGCTGAATCATATCAAGGCGGGAGCATCCTGATTAAGGATGCCCCCTTCCCCCTTATTTAGCGTTTTAGATTGACAAGCTCTTGCAGAATTTCATCGGATGTTGTAATAATGCGTGTGTTGGCCTGGAATCCACGCTGCGCTGTAATCATATTTGTGAATTCATCAGACAGATCAACGTTCGACATTTCCAAAGCACCGCTGACAATGGACGCAGCACCATTCTTTTCAGGCTCTACCAGATTGTCATCGTTATCCGTGTTAAGCCCAGCGTTTTCCGTATTTGTATACAGACTATTCCCCGTCTTCTCAAGCCCTGCTGGATTGGAAAATTGAGCAATCCGTATTTGCTGACTTTTATCAATATTTCCATCCTCGTCAACATAAGTTACCGTGCCATTCTGCTCAATGTTGATGCTTGTAGCTTCATCTGGAATTTTTAATTCACCATCTGTGCCGTTGCCATCACCTTGTAAATAATAACCATCAGCATTGACGATATCGCCATCTTCATCCATATAAAAATTGCCGGCCCGTGTATAAGCAGTGGTTTCATCCGGCTTTTCGACAGCAAACATGCCGTCACCTTCCAGCTGCAGATCAAGCGGATTATCTGTTCGCTGACTGGAGCCTTGTGTATGCAGGTCATCGATCGTTCCCACTTGTGAGCCGAGGCCGACTTGTGAGGGGTTCACACCGCCGCGGTTATCTGTTGGGCCGGATGCCCCTGTTGTCGTCTGGCTCAGCATGTCCTGGAATGTCACCCGGCCTTTTTTAAACCCAGTCGTATTAACGTTGGCAATATTATTTCCGATGACATCCAGTTTTTCTTGAAACCCTTTCATGCCGGATATCCCAGAATACATCGAACGTAACATGAAAATCTCTCCTTTAGCTGTTTTGATTCTGATATCAGTGCTGCATTCAGTCGGTCAGCAGCTCCGGCTTCCTTAAAGGTCCGCCTCGCTATTGATCAGAATCGTGCCATTAATATTTGTGAAAATTTTGCTCGCCGCCTCTGCCTTATGCATGCCCGTAATCACGGTGTTATTTTTCGTACTGACCAGTAAAGCTGTTTCATCCGTCAGCACTAATGAATCCGTCACACCTTTCTGCCTGGCTTCAGACACTTTGTCAGTCATGGCCTGCCACTCAGCTTGACTAATCGTGATACCGCGCTCATCCAGTCTTTGTTCGGCATGCTTGCTGAGTTTGAGCTCCTGAACATCATGCAATACATCTTTGAAGGCTGAAGACGGTTTAGGCTCACTGGACTTGGGAACGGATCGTCCCGGTGCAACCGGCTGCTGCAGCTGGTGCAAACGATGATCCATGTCCATCAGCTTCCCTGAGATTCCTTATCTATGACACTATCGCCGCTATAACTGTTATTATTACCTGCTTCCGACGTGCCCACTTTCACAAGAACATCAGCGTAAATATTCTCACCATTAGCCAACTCCAGAACCGCTTTTCCCTTGTGTTGACCAACCGCCGTTACTTGAGCAGTCGCTGTATCCTGCTTTTCACCTGTTTCTTCGTCGTAACGCTGGTAAGTAACAGACTGATCTATCAGATGACTGTATTGCAAAATCGGCGATACGTTTTGTTTTTGGCTCAGTTTGTCAATGGAATCAGCCATATTCATAGTTTGCTCCAACTGTGAAAAAGTTGCCATCTGTGAAACAAACTTGCCTTCATCCATTGGACTTGTCGGGTCCTGGTTTTGCAGCTGGGTCATTAAGATTTGAAGAAAACCATCTTTACCGATTTTCGGACTTGGTTCGCGTGCATTTGATTGGTTTTGCAAATACAGTGATGAATCTACTGACGTCATAACGTCACCTCCTCGCCGGTCATAATCGCCTCTAATTCGTCATCAAAACTGTCGTCATCATCTTCTTCATCCTCTTTCTGTCCGGAATGTTCGGATTCTTCCTGTTCATCACTGTCCATAGGCTGACCGTGTTCGTCCTGCAGATTTGACTGTGCCTCCTGAGCCGTTGAATCCTGCTTTTCGATCATGACCTGCTGTGGCGAAAACATATTCTTGAGCTGATGCATGTTTGTCTCCAGCATATCTTTTGCGGCAGCGGTTGATACGACAATCTTCACTGTCATTTCCCCGTTCAGCTGTGTCAGTTTAACCTGCATATCGCCAAGATTATCAGGACGCAATGAGATATTGAGCTGCGATGCCCCGTTGGATGTCTTTAAAAACGAGCTTGTTTTCATGACCTTTTGAACTTGATCCATTAATTGCTGTCCAGCAGGCTGGCTGTTTTGCGTTTGGTTTAAATGAATAACATATTGTTCAACCTTGGACATTGGAAGCGACGATGACATGACTGCTGCCTGTTTAGGTGCTGGTTTATCCTGTGTCTGTATCGCATTCTGCAGCCACTTGGCAACATCACGATTGGTTACTTTAGCATTTGTATGGTATTGCTGTTTCATCGTGAATTGCTGCCTTTTTTGAAATGATTGAACTAAGTCCTTCCAGATTTTTTGATTCTTATCATCATGACCAGAGATGGTTTCCAAAACATTGCCTGGCTGTTGGTGCGTCTTCTTTGCCAATGCTGACCATTTTTTCAGCAACTGTAAAAGTTCTGGTGCTGCTTTTGACAAACTCGCCTGATCATTTATTTGATTAAGCTGCTTGTCAGCAGCAGCAAATAATAATTTAAATTGCTGTTGTACCGTTTGTCCGTCACTGCCTATTTGAGACAGTTTAGGCATCGTCATGTGAACAGGGATCTTTTGCTCTTCTGACTGATTAGCTTTTCCGGCTTTGCCATCCAAATCTGTGAGCAGTTTTTCGATAGCCGCTTGCAGGTTCTCTGGCATATCACTCAGCTGTGCATCTTTGCCTTCTCCAGTCAGTTTTTCCATGACGTCTTCCGGAATAGCCATTCCCTGTTCCGATGACCCGTCCCCATCACCTAGCTTAGTCAGAGCCTCCTGCAGATTCTCTAGCATGTCACTCAGCTGTGCATCTTTGCCTTCTGCAGTCAGTTTTTTCATGACGTCTTCCGGAATGGCCATTCCCTGTTCCGATGACCCGTCTCCCTCTCCTCCAATAAGATTCGCGATAAGTTGCTGCAGCGCATTTTCTGCTGATTCACCCTGGTTCTGCTGTTTTTGCTCATCGTTTGATTGTAAAAGCTGCTGCACTTCAGTCTCGCCGTCTTCTTGAGCGGTCTTCAGAAGATGCTGAAAGGGACTTGTTTCACTTTCTGCTGACGTGTGACCATTTGCTTGCATTGTTATTTCCTTTGTCTGCAAAAATGGCTGTAACATTACTCCGGCTGTATTCAATCGTTCACCCCCTTTCAAGTAAGAATCACTTTATTCCGTCTAATTAACAAACCTTTTCGTTAAAGTCGCCGCATAGTCAGCATCCATAGCATCAAAAATATCGCCTCGTGCGTCATTGGACAGCTCCTGCAGAATGGAAACCGCTAAATCCTGTTCCATTGCCTGTAAAACACGAGCAGCCTGCTCATTATCCATGTCGGAGAAAGATGATGCGATGTCTCCGACGGCATCTGGTCCATCCTGTTTAGACGACTCATCACCGGCATCATCTTCTTTAGAAATCTTGTTGTCTTTTAATTTAGCATTACGCTGTTTCAATTCAGTAATATTTGATTCCAAAATAGAAATCTCCCCATTTAATGAGTCAATTTTATCGTCTTGTTTATCGACCTTTTCACGCAGCTTGGCTCCCGCCTGCTTGTCATGCTGTTCCTGATCATCTGAAAGAACATCCGATACAACCGGAATATGACTGGCTTTTTCTTTTGCCCATCCTGTAACATCAACACCTGCCATCGTCATTATCATAGCAACAAGGAATAATACAATAAGTCCGGGTATCACAATTACAACAAGAAACCACAGCAACGGATTCATTTTCTTTTTGTCATATTCAGATTTCTGTACCATATGTCTCACCTGTTTTTTGGCTCATATACTGTTGCATCGACATCTCATCCATTGCAGCTTCTTCTTGCTTTTTAACGACAGCCGCGCTATCACGCTGGCGCTTTTCGATCAGCTTTTCAAATTTCTTCATTTCCACATAAGCTTGAGATAGGTGTTGATGTTTCGTTTCCATATTATTTCGGGCGCGCTGTACATGGTTCTGCAAATCTGTAATCTGTTCAGTTAAATTTGCAATATAATCAGCCTGTTCCCGAACTTTGTTAATGGGGACCGGTTTCTGTAAGCATTGCTCATAGGCTGCCTCAGCTGTTTCTTTTTTCCGGAGCAATTCATACAACTCGGTTGCCACATTTTCAAACTGATCAATCGATGTCTGATAGGCTTTTTGAGCATGATCCTTTTCATTTTCCCTAATATGCAGAACTTTCGTAAGCGCAGCTGTTTCCGTCATTATCAAGCCCCTCCATTCAGCAGCGTTTGCATTTGACTGATTGACTCATCCATTGCGTAATAGTCGTCAGTTCCCTGTTTTAAATAGGCCTGAATTTTCGGGTGATAGGTAATAGCACGATCAATGGCCTGATTTGTCCCGCGTTTGTAAGCGCCAATCTGGATTAATTCACGGTTCTCTTCATAAGCTGCTATCAGTTCTTTAATTTGCTGTGCCGCGTCCAGATGTTCTTTTGTCACAATACTTGTCATAACCCTGCTGATCGATTGCAAAATACTGATAGCCGGAAATTGACCTTGTTCGGCCAAATTCCGATCAAGAATAAAATGCCCATCTAAAATGCCCCGCACGCTATCGGCAATGGGTTCGTTCATGTCATCCCCATCAACAAGCACCGTATAAAAAGCGGTTATCGATCCCTGACTGCTTGTCCCTGTACGTTCCAGCAATTTCGGGAGTGTCGAAAAAACTGAGGGTGTATAGCCTTTCGTCGTTGGGGGCTCACCTGTCGCCAGGCCGATTTCACGCTGTGCCATCGCCACGCGCGTTACCGAGTCCATCAACAGGTTCACCTTATAGCCCTGATCCCGGAAATATTCACTGATAGCTGTGGCCGTATAGGCACCTTTAACGCGCATAAGAGCCGGCTGATCTGATGTTGCGACCACAACGACTGACTTTTTCAGCCCTTCTTCACCGAGTTCGCGGTCAATAAATTCACGAACTTCGCGGCCACGTTCCCCTATTAGACCAATCACATTAATATCTGCCGTGCTGTAGCGGGCCATCATCCCGAGCAATGTGCTCTTGCCAACGCCGCTTCCAGCAAAGATACCAATTCGCTGACCTTTTCCAACTGTCAGCATTGCATCTATAGCTTTAACACCTACTTGAATTGGCTCTGATATGGTCGGTCTGTCCAGAGGATTCGGCGGTGGCTGCTCTGTTAAATAGCTGGTTAGACCTTTAGGCAATGCCGAACCATCCAAACATTCACCAAGCGAATTAATGACTTGACCAATTAGACCCGGACCGACCTTCACCGTAAGTGGTTTCCCGGTTGACTCCACCAGAGAACCGGGGCCGATTTCGCTAATTGACCCATATGGCATCAACATAATCGTTTCGTCTCTGAAACCAACCACTTCGGCCATGATCACGGGTGCATGCGACGGACGATGAATGTAACAAACTTCTCCAATATTTGCCTCTGGTCCGCGCGATTCAATCATCAAACCGACAGCCCGCAATATTTTTCCATAGCGTTTAAACAAATCTGTCCGGTCAATCGCATCAAAATATTTGGTCATATTCATAGATCATTCTCCATACCGATTTCCCGTAATGTTGTGCGCAGTTGTTGCAATTGCGCATCAATACCAGCGTCAATACGGCCAAATGGATGTTCAATCAGGCAGCTTCCTTCACTTAACGTATCATCAGCATATATGGAAAGAACCGTATCTTTGCCGGTAAAGCTCGTAAGCTCGTCTTTTTGCCGGCTGATCAGATCATAATCAGCTGGATTCAAGTACAGTGCGACATTTGATTTATCTCTTACTGTCTGGATTGCTGATGTTACAAGCGGCATCAAGGATTCGGGCTGTTCGCTTAACTGCTGATGCATGATCTTTTCCGCGATATGAACGGCTAAATCCAGCAGCTGGTCATGACTCTCATCAAGGGTCTTATAATAGTCGTGCTGTGCCGCTTTAACAGCGTCATTAGCATTCGATATTAATTGCTGGTAATCATCCTGGCCACGTTGTAATCCCTGATTAAACCCGTCAGTATATCCTTCCTGTCTGGCCTGTTCGATATATGTCTGTTTTTCCTCTTTCCAAGCCGTTTGCGCAGCTTCAATTTCAGCATTTGTCTGGTCGATAACTTCCGTTTGTCTGACCTTTAGCCGTTCCAATTCCTCTTGCGCCTGTTTTATTTCTGATTGAACAGTCTCGTGTTTTGTTTCACTAGCATCTGCCAGCGTGGCATCAGCTGAATGTCTGCCGCTCACAGGCCGGACAGTAATACGTCTTTTTCCAGTTATTTCGGACTGTTTTGAAATGCGATCAGACAATGATATCGTCTCCTCCGCCACGTGCAATGATAATTTCGCCAATTTCCTCAAGATGACGGATAGACTCAACAATTCGCATTTGTGCATCTTCTACATCACGCAGCCGGACAGGACCCATGAATTGCATTTCTTCTTTAAATGTTTCTGACATTCGCTGGGACATATTCTTAAACACTGTCTCTTTAACCTCTTCACTGGCCGTTTTCAGTGAAAGGCGCAAGTCCTCATGGTCAACTTCCCGGATAACACGCTGAATAGCACGATTATCCAGCACAATAATATCTTCAAACACAAACATGCGTTTTTTAATGTCCTCTGCCAAGTCAGGGTCCTGAATTTCCAATG
Source organism: Lentibacillus kimchii (assembly GCF_042666895.1). Taxonomy (GTDB): domain Bacteria; phylum Bacillota; class Bacilli; order Bacillales; family Amphibacillaceae; genus Lentibacillus; species Lentibacillus kimchii. The sequence continues at coordinate 166,655 of NZ_JBHTGR010000001.1, read as the reverse complement.
TATCAAGAATTGTCTTCTCTGTACTTCGATCAACGCCATTTAAGACTTCAACGACTGACTGAATACCGCCCGTCTGAGTATAGTCTTCAGTACCTGATGAGGAAAGTTTACGTTCCAACACCTGCTCAACCTGATTAATAATCTCCGGTGATGTCGAATCCATTGTCGCAATACGTTTAGCTACTTCTGCTTGCATCTCCTGCGGCAGTCCGGACAAAATCTGTCCGGATTGTTCTGAATCAAGATAGGATAAAACAAGAGCTATCGTCTGCGGATGTTCATTTTGAATGAAGTTCAGCACCTGCTGCGGACCGGCCTGACGAGCAAAATCAAAAGGCCTGACTTGTAAAGATGACGTCAAACGATCAACGATATTTGTTGCTTCCTGATCGCCAAAGGCCTTCTCGAGAACCGTTTTGGCATAACCAATACCACCCTGTGAAATGTAATCCTGTGCAATTGCCATCTGATGAAATTGATTCAGGGTATCCTCCTTGACATCGGGTTGTACTTTTCGAACTGACGAGATAGCCAGGCTCAGGCTTTCAATTTCTTCCGCAGATAGATGTTTATAAACTTGTGCCGATACGTCGGGCCCCAGTGAGATTAATAAAACAGCCGCCTTTTGTTTACCGGACAACGCCTCTTGTCTGGGCATCTGCATCTTCCTCCTTAATCATCTGAAAGCCAGCTTCGCAACAATTTAGCGAAATCTTCCGGGTTTTCCTGCGCCATTTTTTCTAATTGCTTCGTCCGCTTAACAGATTCAGAATCCTCGGCACTCTCCATTTCCGGTACGTCTGGCTCAGTTTCTTCGGTGACAGTACTTTCAAAAACCGTTTCCTCGTTTTTCTTCTGTTTTCTGTTTCGCAGCAGCATCACAGCTAAAGCAATAATAATGGCCAGCAGGGTCCCGCCAACAACATACATCCATACCGGGATAGCAGGAGATGGCTCTGGAGCATCAAAGCTTTCACTGAATTCCTGAAACACGATCGATGTTTTCTCTTCCGGGTCGATATTTTCATCGTAATCGCCATCAATGGTTGTGCTAATAACCGAATCCAAAATTGATGAAATACCTGAACTGACCGTTTCCTGTTCTGGATTCGACAAATACTGCACATTGCCATCGCCGTCTTGTTTATTTTTCGCTTCATCGACAGCAACTTGAATACCTAGATCGCGAACTTTATAAGGACTCTCGGCAATTTCTTTACGGATCCGGTTATACTCGTTGTTAACCGTTTTTTTGGACACCTCATAGTCGCCATTGTCACCTTCTTCGGATGCCTCATAATTAGGGATATCGCCATCACCTGTTCCGGGCTCACCACCAGCAGGCGGCTCACCCTCATAGGTTTCTTCGACTGTTTTGATGCTTACAGGCAAACCCTTCATTTCCTCTATATCAACCGGCTTAACCAGCTCTTCAACCCGGCTTTCCTCAGTAAAGTCAACATCAGCTGTCACTGATACAATGACGTTATCACGGCCAACCATCGTTCCCAGCATTTGCTGGACCCGCTGCTGGACATCTTTTTCGATATTTTTCTTAACATTTTGCTGATATGTATATGTATCTTCTTTACCGGTACCAAGCTGTGAATCCTGATCGTAATATTCAAAGTACTGGTTCATGATACTGATATTGTCTTCATTCAGATTCGGAACAGCCTTCGCAGCCAAGTGATATAAGGCACTGATTTCATTTCCTTTAAAATCGTAGCCGGGCTCTGTGTTAATCACAATTGATGCGCTTGCTTCCTGTTGGGATTCACTGACAAAAACAGGATCTTCCGGCATATTGATCATAACGTCAGCATCACGAATACCTTCGACACCTTTGATCATATTAGCCATTTCATTTTGCATAGCGTCCAGCTTGATCATATCGAATTCATTATCCGTTATCCCCCAGGAAGCATTATCACTGAAGAACGAATAATCAATGCTGCCACTATCCGGTATTCCTTCACCAGCCAGATCAACAAGCAGTGAATCAACTTTCTCCTCAGGAACTTTTATTGTGGTTCCGCTGCTTTCGACCTCATATGCAACACCTTTGGAATCTAATTCATCTTTAATCTGACTGATTTCCTGAGCGGATAAGTCATTATACAGCGGCACAAATTTTGAACCAGAGACCAGTAGAATAATAGCTATAATGATAATAAGAACGATCGCAATCGAGCCTATAAATATTCCTTTTTGACTTTTGGAACGTTCAGTCCAAAAAGACTTAGCCTTATCTTTTGCTTCTATTATTTTTGTCTTCATAAATTTTTCCCGCCAAATTCTAAAAAAGTCAATCAGATAATAAGCAGGCTTTAATATCTGATTCTAGTACCTAACTATTTAACATAAATTAACGTTCTAACCATCAGCCATATTTGCTAAATTTGCATACGCATAATTTCATTGTAAGCATCAATCACTTTACGCTGTACTTGGGCAGAAGCTTTCAAAGTGATTTGTGACTTTTGGGCCGATAGCATAACATCGTGCAGATTTTCGGTATCGCCTTTAGCCATTGCCTCTGTTTTTTTATCTGACGTAATTTGAGCATCATTAACATTGTTAATAGCTTTTTTTAACGAATCAGCAAAATCCTGCTGTGCTTCGCTCGGTGATACCGCCTGCTTGACTTGGTCAGCATCTGGTTTAACAGCTTGACTGTCTGGAATGCCATGCAAAAATCCACTCATCGAAATACTCCTTTCCTGCAACCTTGTATGTTACAAGCCACAATTCCAAATGGGAGTGTTAGGTTTATTTTCCGATTTCAAGGGCCTTCATCAGCATATTCTTACTGGCGTTAATAGCTGTCACATTAGCCTCATAGGATCTGGATGCTCCCATTAAATCCACCATTTCCTTCAAAGGATCAACATTCGGCATCTCTACATAGCCGTCAGGTCCAGCATCCGGATGGTTTGGGTTATATTTCTGTTTAAACGGGGAATCATCTTCCGTTATTTGCGACACTTTAACGCCTGAACCCGTACGAGACGTTTTCGAATTAACAGCCTGATCCAAAAAGGATTGAAAATTATCCCCTTTTGGTTCCATTGTCACCATCTTTCGCCGATATGGTTCATAAGTGCCGTCTGCATTCATGTCTGCCCGTGTCGTTTGCGCATTCGCTATATTCGATGAAACAACATCCATCCGGAGACGCTGGGCTGTCAATGAACTGGCACTTGTATTTAAACTATCAAATATCGACATCACTAACTGCCTCCTCCAATAGCCGTTTTAAGACTGGACAATTTACCATTCAGACGATCGACCAAGGCCTGATAGTAAATTTGATTTTTCGCCAGATCCGCCATTTCCTTATCTACGTCCACGCTGTTTCCATTGTGGTTATACGTCGTGTTGTTTGTCGTTGTAGAAAATGACTGATTCGTATTCGATTGAGAAAATGGTATATGTTCGGGACGGGTACGTTTAGCTGCTTGTGGTGATGTCATTTCCTGCTGTAAAACGTTCTTAAAATCAACATTTTTCGCTTTATACCCAGGTGTATCCGCATTAGCAATATTGTTGGAAATAGCACGATTCTTAGCGGAAGCATACTGGAGAGAGTTATCCAGTGTTTGCACGACGCCGGAGAACATCCCCATTGGACTCCCCTCCTAACATTGTTTTAAAACTTGTTTCCTCTTCGCCGGAATATCCCGCAAACATTCAGGCAGGATTGTCAAATCAATTCTTCATTTGTCAAGTGAACCAGCATAGTAACCAATCTTATCCATATCGTCATTGTAATGTAAAATAGTGTAAAAGTCTATCATGATTCGACATTTTTTTCTCTTCATGAATACAATTAGTTTGAAATTCCTATGACTTTGTCATTAGTTTGTCAATAAATTGTTGTTTAGTAGCTAATGAGGAACTTGCATACTAAATCAGATCCAATAAAAAAACGATTATCATGATGATAATCGTTTTTTATCTTGCCATTTACTTTTTAGCGGACACCTTATTTTGAACGCAATTTCTCCAGCTCGACCAGGAATTTGTCATTCAGCACTTTAATATATGTTCCTTTCATACCAAGTGAGCGGGATTCAATAACACCAGCGCTTTCCAGTTTGCGTAACGCATTAACGATAACAGATCGTGTAATGCCGACTCTATCAGCAATTTTACTGGCAACAAGCAATCCTTCGCGACCATTCAATTCTTCGAAAATATGATCGATGGCTTCCAGTTCACTGTACGAAAGCGAACTAATGGCCATTTGAACAACTGCTTTACTCCTGGCTTCCACTTCAATTTCTTCGGTTTTTTCATGCAGCATCTCCATGCCGACAACAGTAGCACCATATTCCCCGAGCAATAGATCATCTTCATTGAAGCTTTCCGATAATCTGCTCAGCACTAATGTACCTAACCGTTCGCCACCGCCAATAATTGGAACAATCGTCGTCAGACCATCTTTAAACAGTTCACGGTTTTCAACCGGAAATGCTGTGAAAGGACTGTCTATATCCAAGTTGGCTGTTGTTTCAAAAATGTTAAATAAACCGTGCGTATACTCCTCAGGAAATTGACGTTCTTCCAGCATTGATTTCATACGCTCATTCTCAATTTCCTGGTTGATCGCATAGCCTAATAGCTTTCCACGGCGGCTAAGGATGAAAATGTTGCCTTTAATAGCATCCTGAAGCGTTACAGACATATCATTAAAGTCAACTGGCTTACCACCGGTTTTTTGCAGCATGGCATTAATTTTTCGAGCTCGTTCTAATAATTCCATTTTCCATTTTCCTCCATTCATCACTAACGTACCATCTATAGAATAAATTGGCTTAAGTCTTTGTTTTGTATAATGCTGCTGAGTTTATCATCAACATAGTTTTCTGTGATTTCAATCGTCTCCATATTAATATCAGGCGCTTCAAACGACAAATCTTCCAATAATTTTTCCAGTATCGTATGCAGTCTTCTGGCACCGATATTATCTGTCTCCTGATTCACCTGAACAGCAATTTCTGCCAATCTGTTCACAGCATTGTCAGTAAACGTGACATTTATACCTTCTGTTTCCAACAATGCTGAATATTGTTTCAATAATGCATTGGATGGCTCCTTCAGTATACGTTTGAAATCTTCGACAGCAAGCTTCTCAAGTTCAACCCGAATCGGAAATCTCCCTTGAAGTTCCGGTATTAAATCGGATGGCTTCGCTGTATGGAAGGCTCCAGCAGCAACGAACAGCATATGATCCGTTTTAACTGAGCCGTGCTTCGTCTCAACGGTTGACCCCTCAACAATTGGGAGTATATCCCGTTGTACACCCTCACGTGAGACATTTGCGGAATCATCCTGCTTACCGGAGACTTTATCAATTTCATCGATAAATAAAATACCGGATTGTTCAGCACGATCGATGGCTTCCTGTGCCGCCTCATCCATATCGACAAGTTTCTGAGCCTCCTGAGTCGTTAGCACTTTTCTCGCTTCCGAAACAGGAAGTTTGCGCTTTTTCTTTTTATTGGGCATGAATTTGCTGAATGCATCCTGCATGTTCATACCCATCTGTTCCATGCCTGATCCCTGCAGCATATCAAACATCGATGGGGGGGTCTCCTCCATTTCAACTGTCACAGTTCTATCTTCCAATTCGCCTAATGCCAGCTGATGTTCCACTTGTTTGCGTTTGTTTTTAACCTCATCACTCTGCTCTGTCTGCTCATCTGATTCCTCTTCCTCATTCTGACCCGAAAATAACATTTCGAACGGGTTTTTGACACTATTTTGTTTTTTTGTCTGAGGAACCAGCAGTTCAACGAGCTTTTTATTAGCTTCCTGTTCTGCACGGCCTTTGACTTCTTCCATTTTTTCGTCTTTAACCATTCTCAAAGCTTGCTCAACTAAATCCCGGATCATTGATTCGACATCACGTCCAACATAGCCAACTTCGGTGAATTTAGTTGCCTCCACTTTAATAAACGGAGCACTGACCATACTGGCTAAACGCCGGGCAATTTCCGTTTTGCCAATCCCTGTCTGACCAATCATGAGAATGTTTTTCGGAACTATTTCATCCTTGATTTGCGCATCAAGTTTCATGCGCCGATACCGATTTCTTAACGCCACAGCAACTGACTTTTTGGCTTCAGCCTGACCGACAATATACCGGTCGAGCTGTTCCACAATTTGTTTCGGGGTATAATCTATTCCCATGCAATCAAGGCCTCCTTAATCAATTGTTTCCAGCGTTATGTGATCATTTGTATAGATACAGACTTCGCCTGCAATTTCAAGAGATGCCTGGGCGATTTCTTTAGCTGACAAGCTGTCTGTGTGCCTAACTAAAGCCCTGCCCGCACTCAATGCGTAGTTTCCGCCGGATCCAATCGCCAGTATGCCATCATCAGGTTCGATGACTTCACCAGTTCCTGATACAAGAAACATCTTATCCTTATTCACGACAATCAGCATGGCTTCCAATTTACGCAGAACCTTATCACTGCGCCATTCTTTGGCCAGTTCAACAGCTGCTCTGGCAAGGTTGCCATCGAACGTTTCCAATTTCCCTTCAAATTTTTCAAACAGTGTAAATGCATCCGCGACTGATCCGGCAAATCCAGCCAGCACCTGATCTTTATATAACCGGCGCACTTTCTTTGCTTTATGTTTCATAACAACGGCATCACCCATTGTTACCTGACCATCACCGCTCATCGCACATTGCCCATTATGTCTAATAGCAAAAATCGTTGTGGCATGCATACCTTCCGTCACGTGCACCACCTCTTTCAAGTAATTATTCTTTTGCCCGCGGATGACTATCCATATACACTTCCCGTAAATGATCTTTTGTAACGTGTGTATAAATTTGGGTGGACGATAAGTTTTCATGCCCCAAAAGCTCTTGAAGTGTCCGGAGATCGGCGCCTTCATTCAGCATATGCGTCGCGAATGTATGCCTGAGTTTATGAGGATGAACATGGACCGTCATTGCGGCATTTTCTACCATTTTATTTAAAATCATCCGCATTCCCCGGGCAGTTAACGGACCGCCTCTGGCATTTAAAAAGACAGCATCAGGAGAAGATGTTGTCTTTTCCAGCAATTTTTCACGTCCATCATTAATATAATGTTCCAAAGCCGTTTCTGCAAAGTGGCCAAATGGGAGATACCGTTCTTTATTGCCTTTTCCATTAACAAACATTGTCCCAATCGTAAAATCAATGTGCCCAAGCTTAACATTCTGGCATTCGCTGACACGTATGCCTGTGGCATAAAATATTTCGAGCAACGCTTGGTTGCGCTGACCAAGTGGATCATTTAAATCACTGACACTAAACAGTTTCTCCAATTCTTCAGTATATAAAAAACCCGGAATTGGATGTGTTGTTTTCGGAAGACTGACATAAATAAATGGATTAGCTGTTACTTGCTCGTGACGCTCCAAAAAACGATAAAAGCTTTTCAGACTGGAAATTTTTCTGGAGACGGACCGGCGGCCAAGTTTTCGTTTATATAACCTGGTCAGATACACACGAATAATGCGTTGATTAACATCTTCAAGTGAGCTGATCTGTTCCTCTTCTAAGAACGCAAAGAAATCCTCCAGATCATCCACATAAAAACGAACTGTATAGGGTGACGCATTTTTCTCAATTTGCAGGTATTCGGTAAAGTCTGTCAAAAAATGTCTCATTTCCATTAGAACTACACCCCGCCATACAGCTAATAAATCATATCACATTTCAAAACCTGCAGCAACTAATTTAACAGAATTATATTAAAATTCAAAAACAAACACAGTTCGATTAACTCTTAGCTAATTTGTCACCACTGCTATACTTTAAAAAGTCAAAGCCTGATCTGTCAAGCATCTACCTTAGCAATGCGCTATTATAGCTCTTTCGATTTAAATAGTCAATCAACAGATTAATGAATGTAGGAACATTTCGTTATTTATGACAGAATTGTGTCCGCAGAGGCTTTTGTGATTATAGAACACAAGAAAAACTGCCTGGTTTAAACAGGCAGTCAATTATCAACACTTTCTTTATAATCACACTGGGTACACTGGACTCTTGTTTCCTTTTTCGTTTTCTTTTCTACAAGCAGTGAACCACATTTTGGGCAAGGTCTGGCAATCGGTTTATCCCAGGAGACAAAATCACATTCCGGATACCGATCGCAGCCATAAAATTTCCGGTTTTTTTTCGATTTCCGTTCAACGACATCACCCTTTTGACACTTGGGACAGGTGACACCAATTTTCTTTAGAATCGGTTTTGTATTCCGGCATTCAGGAAAATTGGAACAAGCCATAAACTTGCCGTAACGCCCCATCTTATAAACCATTTCATGACCGCAATATTCACAGTCTATCCCAGCAGGCTCATCCCGTATCTCGACCTTTTCCATTTCCTGTTCCGCTTTTTCCAAACGTTTCCGGAAGCCGCTGTAAAACTCATCGAGCACATTGATCCATTTGGCCTTTCCTTCTTCGACAGCATCCAGGTCGTCTTCCATTTGGACCGTAAAATCAACATCGATGACTTGCGGGAAAAATTCTTTCAGGATATCCATGACAATCGTTCCCAGCTCAGTTGGGACAAAACGTTTACTGTCAAGTTGTACATACCCTCTCCGTTGTATTGTATCAAGAGTGGGAGCATACGTTGACGGACGTCCTATTCCTTGCTCTTCCATTGTCCGGACAAGTCTTGCTTCAGTAAATCTTGGCGGAGGCTGTGTAAAGTGCTGATTAGGTGTAATGTCTGTTGCATCAACAATCATACCCTCCGTTAGTTCAGGGAGCAGTTTATTGTCACTTTTTTTCTTGTCATCTGTTCCCTCAACATACACTTTCATAAACCCGTTAAATTTTAATTTTGAACCATTTGCCCGAAACTCAATCCCATTATTAAGCAAATTTACGGTCATTGTATCCATAACAGCGGGCGCCATCTGACTGGCAAGGAACCGTTCCCAGATCAATTTGTAAAGACGGTACTGATCACGTGACAGCGTCTCTTTTAATGATTTGGGGTCCCGGTTCACGGATGTCGGCCTGACAGCTTCGTGAGCATCCTGGGCACCCTGCTGCTGCTTGCCTTTGCCTTTATTCGGAGAGCCCAAATAGTTTTTGCCATAAAGTTCCTCAATATAACCTTTAGCCTCTTGTTTGGCCGTTTCAGCTATACGGGTGGAATCGGTACGCATATAGGTGATCAAACCCGTAGTACCACCATTTTTTTTACCCAGGTCAATTCCTTCGTACAATTGCTGGGCTACCATCATCGTTTTCTTGGCTTTGAAATTAAGTTTACGAGCAGCTTCCTGCTGAAGTGAAGATGTGGTAAACGGTTTGGATGGATTACGTTTGCGTTCCTTTTTCGTTACGTTATTAACGGTGAATTTATTGCCATCCAGCTTGTTGGTGATGTTTTTGACATCGTTCTCGGATTTCAGCTCCTGCTTTTTACCATCGAAACCATAAAAAAAGCCTTCAAAAACATCTTTATCTTTTTGAAATTGTGCGTCAATTGACCAATATTCTTCTGATTTAAAATTTTCAATTTCCTTTTCGCGGTCAATGACCATTTTAAGTGCAACAGATTGCACTCTTCCGGCGCTCAAACCTTTTTTGACTTTTTTCCATAGTAATGGACTGATATTATAGCCGACCAGTCGATCAAGAATACGCCGTGCCTGCTGAGCATCGACAAGATCACGGTCTATCGAGCGCGGATGCTGAAATGATTCTTTAATCGCTTCTTTTGTAATTTCATTAAAAACAACCCGGCATTTGGTATTTTCATCAATATTCAGTGCATAGGCCAAATGCCAGGCGATAGCTTCACCTTCGCGGTCAGGGTCAGCAGCCAGATAAACTTTTTTAGCTTTTTTAGCAGCTGACTTTAATTCTTTCAGCACATCCCCTTTACCGCGAATCGTTATATATTTCGGATCAAACTGATTATCAGGATCAACACCTATATAACTTTTCGGCAAATCACGCACATGTCCCATGGATGCTTTCACTGTATATTTCTTTCCCAGATAGCGTTCAATTGTCTTAGCTTTTGCCGGTGACTCAACAATCACCAGATAATCAGACATAGCATTTCCTCCCGGAGTTGCATTCATACATTTAATGGAAAATCTTTACTAATACTAAATAGTTATGCTGTGTTTGTCAAATACGTTATCATATGCCCCAATTCGGACCAATTCCTGTCCAGTCCTCTATAATATCCCCTGGCTCCTGGACGAGTTTCGCGCCATCCTGTATCATACGGTGACATCCAGCTGTCTGCAATGCTAGCGGTGAACCAGGAAGAGCGTAAACATCTCTGCCCTGATCAAGAGCCTGATCAACCGTAATTAACGTCCCGCTTTTTTCGGTGGCTTCAATTACAAATGTAGCAAAACTCAAGCCGCTGATAATCCGATTCCGCTCGGGGAAGTGATGACGTTCCGGCGGGATATCGGGAGGATATTCCGATAAAAGCAGTCCTTCAGCGGCAATCTTTTGGAAAAGCTCACTATGCTGTCTGGGATAAATATGATTAAAACCACTGCCCATAACAGCAATTGTCGGCCCATTATGGTTAATAGCGAGCTTATGGGCATAACCATCAATTCCTGCTGCCATACCACTGACAATAACCCAATCGTTCTGGATTAAAGGCAGCACAAACTTATTCATTTTCGAAGCCGCTTCAGAGGATGGACGTCTTGTGCCAATCACACTCAGGAGCGGCTGCTGCGTCAATAAATCGATATTACCTAAGGCATACAATACCAGCGGCGCATCTTTAATAGTTTTTAACACATAAGGATACACGGCGTCAACTATCGTTATCACAGTAATAGATTTAAGATCTTGCTGAATACGTCGTTTCAATGCGGGATTTTTAAGGTCAGAATGAAAGAGAGAAGCTTTGTTCAGAGGCAGCGAAAAAAATCGGCTGATTTCTGAGGCAGTCAGATGATAGATCGTTTTCAGCGAGGAATCATAATGAATAAATTTACGAATAGTCCTGCGTGTGATACCCCGGCATCTGTGAATATGAATTAACCGCTTACGCATTAATTCCAATCAATCACACCCTTTTTGATAATTGGAACCCAAAGATCGCCATCTTTGGGTTCCTGTCTATAACATCAGTGAGTTTTGCATTTTTCCTGCAAGCCGTTTTCTTTTAATACGTTAATCATTGTTTCGCCAATGACGGCTGGCGTATCAGCTGTCGCGATTCCGCATTCATTCATGATACGGATTTTTTCTTCAGCCGTTCCTTTGCCGCCGGAAATAATAGCACCAGCGTGACCCATCCGTTTTCCTGGAGGGGCTGTTGTGCCGCCAATGAAGCCAACAACCGGTTTGTCCATATTAGCATCAACCCACCGGGCCGCTTCCTCTTCTGCTGCACCGCCGATTTCACCAATCATAACAACGGCTTCTGTCTCTGGATCATCATTGAAAGCTGACAGAGCATCAATAAAGTCCGTACCAATGACCGGATCACCGCCAATGCCGACAGCGGTCGTCTGTCCATAGCCGGCCTCTGATAGTTGATGAACAGCCTCATATGTTAACGTGCCTGATCTGGAGATAACGCCAATATGGCCTTTTTTATGGATATAGCCCGGCTGAATACCAATTTTACATTCATCGGCTGTAATCACACCTGGGCAGTTCGGTCCAACAAGCCGTGTCTTCTTGCCTTCCATCGCACGTCTAACCTTAACCATATCCATAACCGGAATATGCTCCGAGATGCAGACAACAAGATCTAATTCAGCGTCAACTGCTTCCAGAATCGCATCCGCTGCTGCTGGAGCCGGAACATAGACAACTGAAGCATTCGCACCTGTTTCATCAACAGCGTCCTGAACAGTGTTAAAAACGGGAACACCTTCAACTTCAGTGCCACCTTTTTTCGGTGTAACACCGCCTACAATATTTGTTCCGTATTCAAGCATTTGTTTCGTATGAAATTTGGCTGTGCCGCCTGTAATTCCCTGTACAATCACTTTAGTGTTTTGATCAACATATACACCCATTTTCGTCCGTCCTTTCCTTGATTATTGTCATTTGGCCACGTTATTTAACCGCGGAAACAACTTTTTCTGCACCGTCTGCCATAGATGCGGCCGATGTAATATTCAATCCTGATTCATCCAGAATTTGTTTGCCTGATTCGACATTAGTGCCTTCGAGACGTACGACAAGCGGGATTTCGAGACCCATTTGCTTAGTCGCTTCTACGACACCTTCAGCAATGACATCGCATTTCATGATGCCGCCGAAAATGTTAACAAAAATACCTTTTACGCTTGAATCGGACAGAATGATTTTGAATGCTTCAGTTACCTTTTCGGCCGTTGCGCCGCCGCCAACATCAAGGAAGTTAGCCGGATCGCCGCCATAATGTTTAATAATATCCATTGTTGACATAGCAAGACCAGCACCATTGACCATGCAGCCAATATTGCCGTCGAGTGCGACATAGCTCAAGCCGGATTTGGATGCTTCAATTTCTTTATCATCTTCTTCACTCAGATCCCGCAGCTCCGTAAGATCCTGCTGACGGAACATAGCATTATCGTCGAAATTCAATTTAGCATCAAGTGCCATCACTTGGCCGTCACCTGTTGTCACGAGCGGGTTGATCTCAGCAATGGAACAATCTTTTTCCACATAGACATCATAAAGCCCCATCATGAACTTCGCAGCTTTACCGATAAGCTCGTCCGGCATATTAATATTGAACGCCAGTCTGCGTGCCTGGTAGCCAGCAAGTCCGACGACAGGATCAATGACTTCTTTGAAGATTTTCTCCGGAGATTCCGAAGCTACCTCTTCAATCTCAGTTCCGCCTTCTTCGGATGCCATCATAACAATGCGTGAAGTGGCACGATCCAGAACCAGGCCAACGTAATATTCACTTTGAATATCTGATCCTTCTTCAATTAATAAACGCGTCACTTCTTTTCCTTCAGAGCCAGTTTGATGTGTAACAAGCTGTTTGCCCAAAAGCTCTTCAGCATAGGTGCGCACGTCATCCACGCTTTTAGCCAGTTTGACGCCGCCGGCATTGCCCCGTCCGCCGGCGTGAATCTGTGCCTTTACAACCTTTACATCACTATTAAGCTTCTGTGCCGCCTCAACGGCTTCATCAGCTGTATAGGCGACATAGCCATTCGGCACATTGACGCCGTATTCACGTAAAACATCTTTGCTTTGATATTCATGAATGTTCATCTTTCATCCTCCCATCATATTTCAATGCACTGCTATTGTATAAAAAAACAACTAATTTCACAAGAAATAGCGGCTTATGACTGATTTTGTCTCCAAGTCTGCAAGGAAACCTCCGTTGCAATCAGCCCAGATTTGAGACCATCTCACTCACGTCCCATACGCTGATCGGTTTTGTACACAAAGGCAAATACTTCTGCGACAACCTGATAAAGCTCCTCAGGTATCGTTTCATTAATATTCAATTCGGCGAGCAGCGCAACCAGCGACGGATCTTCATGGACAGGGACCTGGTTATCATTGGCTTTTTGAATAATGGTCTCAGCTGTCAGTCCTTTACCGGAAGCTGTAACTCTTGGAGCCTGTTCATGGCTTTCTTCATATCGCATCGCAACGGCTTTATGACGTTGATCTGTCATATATGATAATCCACCCCCATGTATGGTTTCTGATAAGCTGTCCTGATAGCTTCATCTCCCGCTGGTTTGGTTTCATAGATTGGTTTAAATGTAACGGCAGAAAGCTTATAATCAGCGGCTTCCAGTCCTTTCTTCAGTACGGGTCTCAATACTGAGGCTTTCTCGGTCATAAGCTGATCCTGATCATTATAAATGGTTAGCGCAACAGCCCGTTTTTGGACGTGCATATCAATAATGGTTTCATTTAAATTCGTTAGATTTAAGTAAAATAAAATACGGCATGAGTCAGGGTTAATCGCACCGCTCTCTGTTTTGTTGCTGGAGAATTCCAGTTGTATATCTCCGGGCAATTGTAAGGGCGCCCCGGGCAGGTACATATTCGCTTGAATCGCATAGGAGGTTTCATTAACGGACTGAATTTGCATACCGTTCAGAAAATGTAAAAGCTGCTGTGACTGGTTATGAAGAACACCATCATTTTGCGAAACCATCTGCATCAGCATGGACTTGAGGGTCATTCCTTGCCTATGAAATTGATTGCGGGCAAGCTGATTTTCATAGGTTAAACCAGTTACGTCAAGCATTTGCTTAATCTCGCTTAAAAACTGTTCTTTTGGTGAGGTCACTTGATCCCCTTTCCCAAGCAGTTGTGTTAAGCGATACATCAGCTGCTTTTCAAGTTTGCTTGGATCAGGATTTTCTTGCAATTGCTGCAAGAGCGACTGCAATTGGTCAGATAACGCTGTTGTGTTCATCGAGACAAGGGCCTTGTAAACTGATTCTGTAATTGGCAAACCTGCTGACAGCATACCTTTCAGGGTTTGGTGTGCCTGCGCATCACTTTTATGACTATGTAACAGCTGGAAGGCCTGTTTCAACTGCTCTTTTGTAAACGGGATTTTTTCATCCACAAGCGTCTGAGCCAAATTCACATTAGCCTTCGATGTTTTCAGGCTCAACTGCTGCAGCAATGCAGTGGTACTCCCGGTTTCCTGTTTTGGAAGCTCCTCACCGATAACGCGCAAATGAACAACATCCTCTGATGGCTGCACCTGGAAATGGTATTTCCCGCCAGATGATAATGGGGCTTCAAGCTTTGCCATTAGTTTCTGCGAACCCAATTGAATTTGCGCCTTTTGATTTGGATACAGCTTCACAACGTCACCTTGAATAATTTGCCCGGGCCTTAATGTCCGGGCTTTACTGGTCACATTGGCTGTTGATGAAACGCGGTTATGAACGTGCATAAAACCCTCTCCCTGTCTATTTGGCTGCATCACGTACAGGAGCAAAGGTACGTCTATGGTAGGGTGAAACTCCCCGTTCCTTCAATGTCTCTAAGTGCTGTTTGGTCCCGTACCCCATATTGGACTTAAAACCATACTCGGGATAGTTCTCAGCTATTTCCTTCATTAATTGGTCCCTGGTAACTTTAGCTAATATACTGGCAGCAGCAATGGAAATACTCCTCTGGTCACCTTTTGTAATAGCGTCAGACGTTGTTGGCAGCTCATGAAGCGGCACGGCATCAATCAAAATATGGTCCGGAGATGGGTCCAGCTGATCAACAGCCTCATACATAGCCCGGTTGGCTGCTTCAGAAATATTGATCACATCAATCGTCTGATTATCAATGATGGCAATGCCATAGCTCACAGCTGCCTGTTTGATAAGAGTAAAATAATCATTGCGTACTTTTTCAGTTAATTGTTTCGAATCATTCAGCCCAAGCAGTTTGAAGTCCGGCGGCAGGATGACAGCTGAGGCAACAACCGGGCCTGCCAGTGGACCGCGTCCTGCCTCATCTATGCCAGCGATATAATGACAGCCTTTCGCATAGAGCGCCTGTTCATAGCGTGACATACGGCGGAAATTTTCTTCCAGCGCCTGTTCTTGCAGCCTTTGTCGCTCATACTGTTTAATCAGTTTTTGCACACCTTTGCGGTTATCAGATTTCAGTTCGTTTAGCCAGCTTTCGTCAATATGACCGGCGGCAAATAATTGTTTCAGTTGCGCTATTGAATATTGTTTCAAATGAATCACCTGCACCTGTTGTATTTATATCGGCTGATCGTGAGAAAAGTGAAGTGTGAATGCTTCTAAAGGTTTAGCAGTCCCCAGCCAGTTGCATCAGCGCTGCAGGCAGCCATTATATCAGCCTTTTAAAAAAGACACCTTCCGGATATTAAGCGTTACCCGGCGGTGTCTCAAATGTAATTTTTCCGAGTTTACCTCCCCGCAGATCCTGTATAATCAAACCAGCTACTTTATCAAAATTCACATGCCCGCCTGATTCCAGTGCACCACGCTTTTTCCCGATAGCAACGAAGATATCCCACATATCGTCCATATCAGGTGCAATCCCGAAGCGTTTTTCCAATTGTTCGGGAGAGTGCGCCTGGACATACTGAATGACAAAAGCAGTCACATCATCTAACGGCAGCAAGTGATCTTTAATAGTGCCAATCGCAGCGAGTCTGTAACCAACAGCTTCATCTTCAAATTTCGGCCATAGAATCCCCGATGTATCAAGCAGTTCAAACTCATTTTTTATTTTAAGCCACTGCTGCTTGGTGGTAACGCCGGGTTTGTCGCCGATTTGTGCAATCTTTTTATTAGCAAGGCGGTTGATCAAAGTTGATTTTCCGACATTCGGAATACCAAGAATCATAGCTCGGGATGGGCGCGGATTAATGCCTTTTTCTTTTAATTTATCAAGACTTGCCTGGCCTAATTTCTTGCCTGTTTGAATAACCTGCTTAATATCGCTCATGTCATTAACATCAATGGCAATGGCCAAAATTCCCTGCTCTTTAAAGTGAGCAAGCCAGGCTTCTGTCAGCTCATCATCTGCCAGATCCTTTTTCATCATAACAATCATTTTAGGTTTTTGCTGTAAAATGGACTGCAACAGCGGGTTTTGTGAAGACAATGGCGCCCGTGCATCAATTAGTTCGATGACAAAATCCACTAAAGACACGTTTTCTTCCACTTCACGCTTAGCCTTAGCCATATGGCCCGGATACCACTGTATCGTCATGATAATCACCCTAATCGTGTATTAATTGGAATCGATCTAGCGGCCAATAAACCAAACTGGCTTTTCCGATAATCTTATCCATCGACACAAGCCCCAAAATCCGGCTGTCAGTTGAATTGTTCCGATTATCACCCAGCACAAGCACATGGTTATCAGGGATTGTTTCATAGCCGCCAGGGAGCTGCTCTAAATCAAAATCATTCGTCAGCGTCTGATAAGACGGCATATGCTCTTTTCGCTCCTGCAGAAAAGGTTCTTCCACTTCATCACCGTCAACATATAATTGATCATCTTTAACAGTAATATGTTCACCAGGCAGACCGATAACCCGCTTAATAAAATCTTTTTTTTCTGAAGCGTGAAACACAACAACATCAAAACGATCAGGTTCATGTATATCGTAAATAAATCGATTGACAACCATCTGATCCCCGTTATGCAATGTCGGCTTCATGGATGGCCCATCCACAACGATCGGGAGAAAAAGAAAGGTTCTTATGATTAAAAATACACCCAGAACGATCAATAACGTTTTAAGCAAGTCAAGCCATTCGCCCTTTAATTTTTTCATAGACTCCCACCGCCTGCTACTAATATCTCTTCATTAATGTTATATGAACAGTGTCATATGATTCATGCCTGTCAGGGACTTTCGGGCATCCTGACAAAAGTAAAAAGAGGCTTGCGTGAATACACCAAGCCCCTTTACAAAGTCAATTTCAACTGACGGATTAGCGACGTTCTTTAATACGTGCTGCTTTTCCGCGCAGATTGCGAAGATAGTACAGTTTCGCACGGCGGACAAGGCCACGGCGGGAAACTTCAATTTTCGCAAGGCGAGGTGAATGCAGCGGGAATGTACGCTCGACACCGATACCGTAAGAAATCTTTCTCACAGTAAATGTTTCACTGATTCCGCCGCCTTGGCGTTTGATGACAACACCTTCAAATACCTGTACACGTTCACGCGTGCCTTCAACAACCCTGACGTGAACTTTGACAGTGTCACCTGCACGGAATTCAGGATGATCGGTACGAAGCTGATCTTTCGTCACTTCTTCGATAATGCTTTGCATCCTGCTTCACTCCTTCCAACCAATGCTCATATCACACTAAGGACAGCGGAACATCGTTTTTTTCGCTTCTAACTAATGTAAGCACAATAGATACTATACCATATTGGAAATGCGAATTCAATCTTCATTTTGCTGGATTTTCCGCAGTAATTCGCCATCCTTTTCCGTTAAGTTCTCCTTAACAAGCATATCAGGCCGGCGTTCATACGTTCGCTTCAGTGACGCTTCCCGGCGCCATTCAGCAATTTTGGCATGGTCTCCTGATAAGAGCACTTCCGGCACTTTCATACCGCGAAAGTCAGCCGGGCGTGTATAATGCGGATGTTCAAGCAAACCCGATGAAAATGAATCTTCTGCCGCCGATTCTTTGTTCCCCAGTGCATCTGGAAGCAGTCTGACCACACTATCGATCAGGACCATCGCCCCAAGTTCACCGCCGGTTAAAACATAATCACCAATCGATATTTCATCGGTAACAAGGTGCTCGCGTATGCGTTCATCATACCCCTCGTAATGGCCGCAAATCAGCACCAAATGGTCTTCTTCTGCCAGCTCCTCTGCTTTTGACTGCTGATAAGGCTCACCCTGGGGGGACAGTAAAACCACACGAGGTTTTGTTTGCCCGCCGCTCGTGAGCGCATCAAGTGTATCAAACACCGGCTGCGGGGTTAAAACCATGCCAGCGCCACCGCCATATGGATAATCGTCAACTTTTGAATGCTTGTTTGCCGAATAATCACGAAAATTAACGAGGTTGTAATTAAATGCAGCGTTGTCCTGTGCTCTTTTTAAAATTGAAGCGTTCAAGACACCTTCAATCATTTCGGGAAATAAAGTTAAGACATCAATATGCATTAATCCAGCAGTCCTTCCATAGGTTCAATGACCACCTGGCGAGATGAGACATCAACCTGTTTAACAACATCTTCAATATAGGGAATAAGCGCGTCCTGGCCACTCGCTCGTTCAATCACCCAGACATCATTAGCACCTGGAGCAAGGATTTCCTTAATATCGCCGAGATAATCACCGTTCGTCTGATACACAGCACAGCCAATAATCTCATGATAATAAAACGCATTTTCTTCCAATTCCGTGAGCTGATCACCTGTGACTTTTAAATAAAGCCCTTTAAATGGCTCGACATCATTAATCGAGTCAAAACCAGCAAAGTGCAGCAGATCAAAACCCTTATGGGAACGGTAGCCATCGATGGTGAACGTTTGTTTAGTGCCATTTTCAAGCTCCACAAGCAGCTCATTGCCGTAAGCAAAACGCTCCGGAAAATCAGTGATGCGCTGTACTTTCACCTCGCCTTTGATACCATGTGTATTCACAATTTGTCCTGCATTAAACAGTTCTGTCATGTCATCACCTGCTATTTTCAATCCGGACAACGACATCGTCTTCAATGACAATAACCGCGGCTTTCATCACATCGTCCCAGTGCGATCCAACATCGACTTCAACAAGCGCATCAACTTCTTTTTCGGTTATTTCACTGCCCATTTCCAGAATCGCCAGTTGTTCTGATTTAAAATCAACCGACTCCATTTTTTCCTGGCGTTTTTCGATCTCTTTTTGAAATCGTTGCGACAGCTCCTGTTTGGACATTGTATGCTTATTTTCCTGTTTACGCTGTTCAAACTTAAGTTGTTGACATTCTTGTTCAAGCCGCATTTTCTGATCATAGAAATTATTCCGCAATTTAGCCTTGCTTTTTTCGGTAATAATTTGTTTAACCTGGACCTTTTTAATAATTTGCATGTGGGATCCCCGCTCTCATTAAACGTGTCCGGACTGGAATAGTTCCATATATTTGTTTTAAAAAAGGGAAAGGCGGGCCTCTCCCTTTACATAATATCCAAATGAATACGCTTTTCTGCTTTAGGTCTGGCAGCATAGACCAGTGTACGAATTGATTTAGCAACCCGTCCGTTTTTGCCGATCACCTTCCCGGCATCGCTCTCATGGACAGTCAAATGGTACACAATTTTAGTGTCTTCCTGCATTTCAGTCACAGCAATAGCCTCTGGATGATCGACAAGGGGTATCACAATCGATTCAATAAGGCCGGTCATGATTATCAATCACTTAACACTTAATTCTTTTGCTCGTGAAATTTTTTCATGATGCCTTGTTTTGAGAAAAGATTACGGACCGTGTCGCTCGGTTTTGCACCATTTGTCATCCAGTTCATCGCTTTGTCCTCATCGATTTTAACTTCAGTTGGATTGACAACTGGATTGTATGTTCCAATTTGTTCAATAAAACGTCCATCTCTTGGTGAACGTGAATCAGCTACAACAATTCGATAAAATGGATTACGCTTTGAACCCATACGTTTCATACGAATTTTAACTGCCATAATGTCACCTCCGTTATGTTTGTTTCACAATTTTAGATTCTAACAGATCACCTTACATCTGTAAAGTGTTTATCCATTACAGATTAATCATTTTTTGAACCAGCTGGCCAGCAGTCTGAGCAGCGCCGCTTCAGAACTACATAAAAGGCAGATTCATACCTTTGCCTTTCTTCCCTTTTTGTGTGCCAGTCATTTGTTTCATCATTTTTTTCATTTCATTAAACTGTTTCAGCAGCCTGTTCACCTGAGATACAGACGTTCCAGACCCTTTGGCAATCCGTTTTTTTCGGCCTGCGTTCATAATAGACGGATCCTGACGTTCATCTTTGGTCATAGACTGGATAATTGCTTCGATATACACAAGCTGGCTCTCATCAATCTGGGCATTTTTCAAGCCCTTCATTTTATTTGCACCAGGGATCATATTCATCAGATCATCCAGCGGTCCCATTTTCTTAACTTGATCCATTTGCTCCAGGAAATCATCAAATGTGAAGGAGGCTGTACGCATTTTTTCTTCGAGTTCTTTAGCCTGCTTTTCATTCACATTTGTTTCGGCCTTTTCAATCAAGCTCAGGACATCGCCCATTCCAAGGATGCGTGAGGCCATACCTTCAGGCTGGAACGCTTCCAGCTGATCCAGCTTCTCACCCATGCCGGCAAATTTGATTGGTGTATCCGTAACGGCTCTTATGGACAGAGCAGCACCGCCGCGCGTGTCACCGTCCAGTTTCGTCAAAACAACACCGGAGACCGCTAATTGATCATTGAAACTTTCTGCCACATTAACAGCATCCTGGCCTGTCATGGAATCAACAACAAGAAAGGTTTCATCCGGCGTTACAGCGGCTTTAATCTGTTCCAATTCAGCCATCAGGTCCTCATCAACATGGAGCCGTCCTGCCGTATCAATGATGACGTAATCGTTATGCTCTGCTTTTGCCTGCTCAACAGCTTCGCGAGCGATAGCCACCGGATCAGCATTTGTTCCTTTTGAAAAGACAGGTATATCAAGCTGTTCGCCGACCGTCTCCAGCTGATCAACCGCTGCCGGCCGGTAAACGTCAGCGGCTGCGAGAAGCGGTGAACGGTTATGTTTTTTTCGCAGGTAATTGGCAAGTTTGCCGCCCGTTGTCGTTTTGCCGGCACCTTGCAGCCCAACCATCATAATAACAGTAGGCGGGTTATCAGCAACGGCTACCGTGCTCTGTTCACCGCCCATCAGCTCGGTTAATTCCTCCCTGACGACTTTAATAACCTGCTGGCCGGGTGTCAGACTTTCCATGACTTCCTGTCCAACGGCGCGTTCTTTTATCCGTTTCACCAAATCTTTAACAACTTTAAAATTAACATCTGCTTCCAAGAGAGCCAGACGCACTTCCCGTGTCATATCCTTAACGTCCTGCTCGGAAACCTTACCTTTGCCGGTTATCTTTTTCATCGTACTTTGTAAACGATCGGCCAATCCTTCAAATGCCATTAAGGTTCCCCCTACTCTAATTCTTTTAATTGACTGATGAAGATCCTGAAATCTTGATTTTCCGCTTGCTCATCCATTTGGTCTAAAATGACCATGCGTTTTTGAAAACGATCATAAAGCATCAGTTTTTCCTCATAGGATTCAAGCATGCTTTCGGTCCGCCGTATATTATCATAAACCGCTTGACGCGAGACCTGCAGCAATTCAGAAATTTCACCGAGCGAATAGTCTTCACGATAATACAAATCCATATATTGACGCTGTTTAGGGGTCAGGAGCGGTTCATAAAAATCAAATAAGTAATTAATGCGCGTTGTTTTTTCCAGCAAGCCATTCACCCCTTTAAGCACAAATTCCTTGCGTTGTTAAGTGAAACCTCTTTACAAGAGTTTACCATCATTCCGTCTCATCTTCAAGCAGATCTGCAAACAAACCATAGACAAAGGCATGTGCATCAAATGCTTGAAGGTCATCAACTTTTTCACCTAAACCGGCAAATTTGACAGGAATATTAAGTTCATTGCGGATGGCCAGCACGATACCACCTTTAGCAGTTCCATCCAATTTCGTCAGTATAATACCTGAAACATCCGTGGCTTCAGAAAATGTTTTTGCCTGGCTCAAGGCATTCTGGCCTGTTGTAGCATCAAGTGTCAGCAATACGTCGTGCGGTGCATCAGGCACTTCCCGTTCAATAACACGCTTCACTTTGGCCAGTTCATTCATTAAATTCACCTTGTTCTGCAGCCGCCCTGCCGTATCACAAATTAAAACATCAGCCTCGCGGGATCGCGCCGCTTTAATACCATCAAAAATAACGGCCGCCGGATCGCTGCCTTCACGCTGTTTAATAACATCCACACCAGTCTTTTCGCCCCAGGCATCCAGCTGTTCAATCGCACCAGCGCGGAACGTATCACCGGCGGCCAATAAGACATGTTTGCCTTCCTGTTTTAACTGATAAGCCAGCTTGCCGATTGACGTCGTTTTGCCAGCGCCATTCACACCAACAACAAGAACAATAGACAAGCCGTCTTCCTGCAAGTTCAGTTTCTCAACTGTTTCATCATCATCACCGTAATAAATCTCCACAAGTTTTTCAGAAATGACATCCTTCATCTCTCGTGTATCTTTGATATTTTGCCGTTTCACTTCCATTTTCAATTCCTCGACAAGTTCCATGACAGTATTAATGCCAACATCTGCTGTAATCAGCACTTCTTCCAGCTCTTCAAAAAAGTCTTCATCGACTTTCCGGTAGCGGGCAACCAGATCATTAATCTTACTGGAAAATGAATTGCGGGTTTTTTCCATACCTTCTTTATATTTTTGAGAAACATCCTCTGTTTCCGGATTATTTTCTTTTTGTTTAAATTTATTTTTTAATTTATCCATGAATCCCATGCAGCCGTTACCTCCTACGCATTGATAAGCTCTTCTGTCTCTTCCAGCCTGACGGAAACGAGACGTGACACCCCTGATTCCTGCATTGTGACGCCATATAAGACATCCGATTGTTCCATTGTTCCTTTACGATGCGTAATGATAATAAATTGCGTATCCTGACTATATGTTTTTAAATATTTGGCAAAGCGGACAACATTCGCTTCGTCAAGAGCCGCTTCCACCTCGTCCAATACACAAAATGGCACGGGACGAACACGCAATATAGCAAACAATAAAGCAATCGCAGTTAACGCTCGTTCACCACCGGAAAGCAGTCCAAGATGCTGCAGTTTTTTCCCAGGCGGCTGCGCAATAATCTCGACCCCGGTATCAAGCAAATTTTGAGGATCACTCAGCTGTAATTCTGCCTTTCCACCGCCAAATAATTGTTTGAAAACAGTAGTGAATTCCGTTTTGATTTGTCCGAACGTGTCACTAAAACGTTTTTCCATTTCCGCATCCATTTCCGCAATGACAGTATGCAGTGTCTGTTTAGCCTCTACAAGATCACTTTGCTGACCGGATAAAAAGTCATAGCGTTCAGATATGCGATCATATTCATCAATGGCGCCTAAATTAACCGTCCCCAGCTGGTCAATCGCCTGCTGAATAGATGCGACCATATTTTGTGTTTCTTCGATATTGTCTGTTTTATCATAGGACTGTCTGGCCTTTTCAAACGTCATCGTATAATCATTCTGCAGCTTAGACAGACGGTTTTCCAGTTCAACGTCAAGACGATTAGCCTTAACATCTTTTTCCTGAATCAACTCTTTAAACGCCTGATGCTGCTTCGTTTCCTCTTTAAGTTCGCGGTCCTGCTCCTGCAAACGCTGCGTGCGCTGAGAACGATCCGAACGCATGGTTTGAATTGTTTCAGTGATTGTTTCTTTATGCGCCTTCGCTTCAGAAATCGCTGCGTCGATATCGTCCTCAGTCTCTTTCGATTTCTCAGCCGTCTGCAGGTCATCCAAATCTTTTTTATAACGTTCGTACTGCTCCCTGGCGTCATTTAACTGTGATTGCACGTCGTTTGTCTTGTTACGCTGGTTTTTTAAACGTTCTTCCTGTTCAGCAAGCGTGACTTGCGCCTTTTGGTAGTCATCCTTTAATTGCTCCAGATTCTCCTGATAAGCTGACTCCTCTTCCGACAGCTTATCTATCTTCTGCTGGGTTTCTTCCAGCTTGCCGGAAATCGCGGCAAGTTCTTGTGCGAGCTGTTCGTCACGGGCTTTCAGATCGTTCGTATCTTGCTCAAACTGCTGATTATCCTGATCATAACGCTCTAAATTATCGTTCAGTGAAGCAAGCTTCATCTCTGCTTCTTTAAATGCCGCATGACGTGCCTGCAAGTTTTCCTGCTCTTGGTTCAGCTGACTTTCTTTTGCCGTAATGGCTTCTTCCAGCTGACTTATCTCCTGCTTTTGCTGATCAACCTGCTGTTGAAATTCCTGTGTTCTTTGCTGATAATCCTGAAGTTTTTCGGTCACGTCCTGCAGGTCTTTTTCTCTCGTGAATAACGATTGTTTTGATTTCTTCTGGGCACCGCCGGACATGGAACCTCCTGGGTTAACAACATCCCCTTCCAATGTCACAACCCGGTGTTTCCGCTTAACAGCACCAGCCAGTTCATTGGCATCTTTTAGCGTCCTGGCGACCAGCACATGGCCCATTAAGTGGCTGACCGCTTTCTGAAATGCTGATGAGACAGTTACAAGATCGCTGGCTACCCCAATGAAACCGGACTGATTTTCTGCATTCGCAAGCATCTCACGTGATACAAAGCGTTCCTTGATGGAATTGAGCGGCAAGAAAGTTGCCCGGCCGCTATTTGTTTCTTTCAGCCATTCAATGGAACGGCGCGCTGTCTGGTCATCGCTGACAACGACATGCTGGGCTTGTGACCCCAAGACGGTTTCAATCGCTGTGATATAGGTTTTGGGAATGTCAATCAGCTCAATCATGGCACCCTGGACACCGGATAGTTTCCCATCCTCGCGTGCTTGGAGAACAGCTTTAACACCGTTGAAAAAGCCTTGAAAGTCTTCCTTCATGTCTGTAAGCATTTCCTGTTTGGACTTCAGCTTTTCAATATGCTGATAACCCTGGTTCAGTTTCGACTGCGCTTCCTGAAAAGCTTGACGTTTCTGTGCCAGCTGGTTTTTCTCCTGCTGCAATGATTCCGATAGGGCCTGACATGTTTTTTCCTGTTCAGAATAATCCGCTCGCAGCTTTTCCAATTTCGCGCTAAAATCTTCCCGGTCTGCCAGCAAGTCTGCAAATGTCTCCGCTTGTTTCTTTTTCTTCCCATCAACCTGGTTCAGTTGTTCCTGGATTGATTGTTTTTCATTGCGTTTGGCAGCCTGCTCATTTAAGTTCTCGATATAATCTGCTTTCAGTTCCTCAATTTGTCCGCTGATATTTTCCCTGTCAATCGACAGTTTTGACTCCAGTTGCGTTACCCGCTGTTTTGTATCGTCGCGTGTTTGTTTTAGCGAGGCGAATTTTTCATTTTCCTGTTTGTATTCATATTCGAGTTTGTCAACCTGCTCAGATGCTTCTTGTTTTTGTGCGGTGAGCTTATCAAGGTTTTCACTTAAGTGCTTTGTCCGTTCATCGAATACTTGCTTTTTTCCTTCATATTGCTCCAGGTTTTCCGTTGCAGTTAACAAATCCGCCTGATACTGTTCGATTGTTTCATCGAGTTTCTGGAGTTCCTGCCGCTCCTGTTCAAGTTCAGCCTCTTTTGTCTGAATAGCCGTATTCTGTTTCAATTCGTCATCTTTTTCTTTTTTCAATTCATCCAAAAGACCCTGCCACTCACCATGGAGCTGTTCAATTTCTGTTACGAGCAGGGAAATTTCCTGCTGCTTCAATTGTTCTTGTTTATCTAAGTATTTCCGGGCTGTTTCCGCCTGTTCTTTCAGTGGTCCGATCTGTTGGTCAATTTCCTGAATAATATCTTCCACACGATACAGATTTTCCTGCGTTTCGGCTAATTTATATTCCGCTTTTTTCTTACGCTGCTTGTACTTTAAAACACCGGCAGCCTCTTCAAAAATAGCGCGCCGTTCGTCAGCTTTCGAGCTGAGTATCTCTTCAACCCTTCCCTGACTGATGATTGAAAAGGATTCACGACCAAGCCCGGAATCTATAAATAAATCAACAATATCTTTTAAACGACAGGATTGCTTATTAAGATAAAACTCACTCTCCCCAGAACGATAGACGCGTCTGGTAACACTCACTTCTTCATAATCAAGCGGCAATGTTTTATCACTATTGTCCAAGACAAGTGTTACTTCAGCAACATTAAGAGCCCGCCTTGTATCACTGCCCTGAAAAATAACATCTTCCATTGTGGTCCCTCGTAAGGACCGGGCTGACTGCTCCCCCAGCACCCATCTAATCGCTTCGGTTATATTACTCTTTCCGCTTCCATTTGGGCCAACCACAGAGGTCATACCAGGAACAAAATCAACGCTGATCCGTTCTGCAAATGATTTAAAGCCCACACTTTCCAATCGTTTCAAATACATAGCTATTCTCCTAGTTTCGCTTACGTTTGTGCAGCATTTCGCGTTCTTGGGTTGGCATTTTAACGTGTTTATTTTATCATATAGAAAAGGACAATAGAAGGCACAGCTGACACTATAAGCAATGCAAAGCCCTTTAAAGGAGTGTTCACATGAACCTGGAAAATCCGACGCGGGAAAATTTGAAGCATATTCTGAATGAACTGGCTGATCAATTAGACGTCGTCAATCGTGAATTAATGGAAGCCGATGACTATGATCTGGATAAATATGAGGATATTAAGTTTATGTATGATATGGTGAAACAAAAAGGCTCTCTAAGCCCTTCTGAGACACAAGCATTCATTACGGAACTTCGGGCGGTCAGGAAAGCGTAATTTTTAACAAGCATTCTGGTTAAACCATAATAAAAGGCTGGTGCTCAGAGTATAAGCATACAGCCTTTATGCATCATCATCTGCTGTCTGATGTGTCCAGTGTGTCTTTAGCAGCACGCTGTTCGGCCTCTTTTTTGGTGTGACCTGCTCCCTCACCTGAGACGGCATTATCAATTAATACCTGAGCCACAAATTCCTTATCGTGGGACGGGCCTTTCTCATCAGCAATGACATACGCAATACTGTGATTTCCTTCCTGCTGAATTTCTTCCTGCAGCTTGCTCTTATAATCCATCGCATGTGAAAAAGCACCGGTGTTTATTTTCGGATAAACATAGTGTTCCAAAAACGTGATAACCGCGTCATAACCCTGGTCTAAATACAGGGCACCAAGAAAGGCCTCAAACACGTCTGCCAATATGGCTTCTCGCTCACGGCCCCCTGACTGTTCTTCGCCCCGCCCGAGCAGAAGATAATCACCAAAATGGAGGTTCCTGGAGAACTCAAACAGGGACGCTTCACACACAATCGAAGCGCGCCATTTCGTCAAATCCCCTTCAGGCAATTGGTCTTTTTGTCTGTATAGATATTGGGAAACACCCAATTCCAGGACAGCATCGCCCAGAAATTCCAGACGTTCATTATCCGATATGGCTTCCTTCCGATGCTCATTCACATAAGATGAATGTGTGAAGGCTTGTCGCAGCAGTTCTTGATCGTTAAACGTTATACCCAGCTGTTTTTCCAATTGTAACAGATTCATTTCGATTCTCACCACTTAGTATGAAGGTTAGCATCATTGTACTGAAGATGTACAAGGTTGTAAATAACAGAAGTCCCGCATCGTGCGGGACTTCATTTGAATGCTATCGTTATGATTGGCTGCTGTTTATGTATTCGACAGCCGCACCAACTGTATTGATCTTTTCAGCTTCTTCGTCAGCGATTTCAATGTCAAATTCATCTTCAAGTTCCATAACAAGTTCAACCACATCAAGTGAATCAGCTTCTAGATCCTCTTTAAAAGATGCTTCCATCGTCACTTGTGATTCTTCAACTTCCAATTTATCAACAATAATATTTTTTACTTTAGCAAATACATCGTCTGCCACGGTTTGTTCACCTCCTTTCAATTAATAAAAATTCATACGGGCTCGACTGCTAATGTTACATTACCATGCCGCCATCAATATGGATGGTCTGACCCGTAATATAGTTCGCGTCATCAGATGCCAAAAAACGAACCGTACGTGCCACGTCTTCCGGTTCTCCCAGTTTTTCCAGCGGTATCAGCGACAGCATCCCATCTTTTTGTTCGTCCGTCAAGGCATCTGTCATCTCCGTTGAAATGAAGCCAGGTGCAACCGCATTAACACGGATATTGCGGGAAGCAAATTCCTTAGCAGTCGTTTTCGTCAAGCCGATGACACCCGCTTTAGCGGCTGTATAATTGGCTTGTCCGGCATTACCGCTCACGCCAACAACCGAGGAGACATTAACGATCCGTCCGGCTTTTTGTTTCATCATCTGGCGTGATACGGCTTTCGTGCACTGAAAGACACCTTTCAAATTCGTATTAATAACCTGATCAAATTCGTCTTCCTTCATGCGCATTAACAAATTATCCCGGTTAATGCCGGCATTGTTTACCAGGATATCCAGACTTCCAAATGCATTAACGACTTCCTTCACCATGGCTTTAGTTTCTTGTTCAGAAGCCACATCAGCCTGAATCTTACACGATTTTACACCTAATGCCTCAACCTCTTCAACCACTGATTGTGCACGGTCTTCGCTGCCTGAATAATTAATCGCTACATTCGCCCCTTGCCGTGCCAGTTCCAGAGCGATTTCCCGGCCAATACCGCGCGAAGCACCTGTTACGAGGGCACTTTTTCCATTCAGCATCAGGATTCCTCCCTGTACCATGTTAAGAACTGCTCCAATGAGTCCGGATCCTGAACGGCAAATGTTTTCGCCTGACGGTCAATTTTCCGGACTAAGCCGCTCAAGACTTTTCCGGTCCCGGCTTCAACAAAAGCATCGATTCCTTCGTCAAGCATATGACGAACCGATTCCTCAAAACGGACCGGTGAGTACATCTGCCTGAGCAGCAAATCTTTTACGGTATCCTTTTCTGTGACAGGTTTCGCCGTCACATTGGCATAAACCGGTATACTGGCATCATGAAAATCAACCTTTTCCAATTCTTTAGCAAATTGGTCGTTAGCCGATTTCATCAGCCTGGAATGAAATGGCCCGCTTACATTCAGCGGCTTGATCCGTTTAGCACCATTTTCCTTCAGCAGCGGCTCAGCTTCCTCAATGCCTTCTTTAGATCCGGAGATGACAATCTGACCCGGGCAGTTTAAATTAGCCAGATCAACTGTCTTGTCAGAGTCCAGCTGATTCAATGCCGCCTCAATTGCTTCCTGCGACATGCCCAGAACGGCAGCCATGGAGCCTTGTCCTTTTGGAAAGGCCTCTTCCATCAGCTTCCCTCGTGCGGCAACAAGCGGCAGTGCTTCTTCAAGTGACATGGCTCCAGCTGCAACAAGTGCGCTGTATTCTCCCAGACTGTGTCCAGCAGCAATAACCGGCTGAACATTGTGATCTATCAGAGTACGGTAAACAGCTATCCCTGATAAGAGCAGGGCTGGCTGGGCGTTCTCTGTGTCAGTCAATTCTTCAGCAGGCCCTTCAAACATCAGATCAGTTAACTTTTTGCCCAGGAGTTTATCAGCTTCTTGAAAAAGTTCCTGTACGGCTGGATAGGCATCATATAGCTGTTTTCCCATGCCCACCGTCTGGGAGCCCTGTCCTGGAAATAAAAGTGCAACACGTTTCATGTCTATTCCCCCTTATCCCATTCAATCGATTCAACGGTCGTTTTAATTGTATCAGACACATTGTTTTCCACCATATTGACAGCCTGTTGAATCGCGTTAAAAAAGGCACGGCTGTCCGATGATCCGTGTGCTTTAATAACAGGTGAGGCAAGACCAAACAAGCCCGCTCCACCATATTCTGAATAATCCATTTGACTTTTAAGGCCTTTTAAATCATTTTGAACCATACTTGCTGCCAGTTTAGTCTTAAGCGATGACTTGAATGTCTGCTTCAAGAGTGACAACACGGTCATAGCCGTTCCTTCAATCGTTTTCAGCGCAATATTGCCGCTGAAGCCATCCGTGACAACTACATCAGCGACACCGGATAAAAGATCACGGGCTTCCACATTCCCGATAAAATTTATGGGAGCATTCTGCAGCTGGTTAAAAGCCTTGCGTGTCAAATCGTTGCCTTTTCCGTCCTCTGTACCTATATTCAAGAGCCCAACGGCTGGATTTGAAACAGCTCGAACTTTCTCTGTATAGACCGAGCCCATAATGGCATATTGTACAAGATTATGCGGCTTAGCATCAACATTTGCACCAACATCCAAAAGCAAGAAGCCTTTCCCGTCATTAGTCGGAAGTGTTGGACTTAAAGCCGGACGGTCAATGCCGCGGATTCGTCCCACAACAAATAAACCGGATCTCATCAGGGCACCAGTATTCCCCGCCGAAATGCATGCATCAGCCCGGTTTTCTTTGACTTCCTTTGCCATCAGCACAAGCGGGGCATTTTTTTTGTTCTTCACAGCCCGTACTGGCTCATCATCAGCCGTAATAACCTCATCTGTATGAACTATGTCGATTTGCCGGGAATCTGACAAATACGGCTTGATTTTTTCTTCATCGCCGAAAAGCGTTATCTGCAGATTATCTGTAGCAGCTACTGCCTTTTCCGCACCTTTCACAACGGCTTCGGGTGCGTTGTCGCCTCCCATAGCGTCAATGGTTATCCTCATATCCAATATCCCCTTCTGTATCGCTGGTACGATACATATGAAATAAACCGGTGAACACTTTTTCACTATCCACAAAACTGTTCACCTGTATGGTTGTTAAACCTTTATCAGCCAAATCATCAACAAAGGCCTTTGCAACAACCCGTTCACCTGTTTTCACCTGTCTGGTGAACTTAATTTCTGACTTAGCTGTTAGTGCCAGTTCATCATTAATGACAGCAACGGCCAATGAATTGGCTTGGGCAAACAAATGATGACCACGCGCGATTTTATTGCGGGAAAAGGCGTGTTCCTCTTTAATATCCAAAATAGAAATGGCACGGTTATCTAACTCAAGGTCAATAATTTCGCCAATGACTTCATTCAACGGTAAAGCTTTCACCGTTTCATTCCACTCATCCGCAGCGACAGATTTAATTCGCTCGCGAAGTTCAGGAATCGCAAGCCCCATCCGGTCAAGTCTGATAGTCTGTATGCTTACAGCAAACTTTTCCGCCAAATCCTCATCCGTTATAAATGGGGTTGCTTCAATGGTTTCTTTTAACAATCGCTGTCGTTCTATCTTACTGATTTTCATTTACAGCACCGTCCAAATAGGAAAAACCAGATAGTTGTCCAGTCAAGTGGCGCCACCATGCTTTTCCTGTTAATGATTGCTCGAATACATGGCATCCTATGACTTGGTACTAATAGTAATATATAATACCGCTTATATCTATGCAAGTCATCGCTACTATTATCGGTTAAATGACCAGAATCTTTAATCTAATTTTTCCTGAAACACAGCTTCTTGTTCCAAATACTGCTGCAATTGCCGGCATTCCGGATCATGCTCAAGCATGCCATTTTCAATAATTTCTTCTGCGTCCTTGCGCGCCGTTTCCAGTGCCCGATAGTCATGGATCATATCGGCTACTTTAAACGCCGGAAGGCCGCTTTGTTTTTTTCCAAAAAAATCACCGGGGCCGCGCAGTTTTAAATCCCGCTCCGATAACTCAAAACCGTTATTTGTTTCTGTCATAATCCGCATCCGCTCTCTCCCAGTTTCGCCTTTTGGATCTGCAAGCAGAATGCAGTAACTTTGCTTATCACCGCGGCCTACACGTCCCCTGAGCTGATGGAGCTGGGAAAGGCCAAATCGTTCAGCATCATAAATCACCATAGTGGTTGCGGCAGTGACATTAACACCAACTTCCACAACCGTTGTTGAAACAAGAACGTCCACATTACCAGCGGCAAATTGCTTCATAATGCTGTCTTTTTCGTCGGGCGAAAGCCGTCCATGCAGCAGCCCGACTGTCAGCGCCCCCGAATAAAATGTCGCCAGCTGCTGATACAAATCAACCGCATTTTGAATGTCCAGCTTGTCTGATTCCTCAATCAGCGGACAGACGACATAGGCCTGTTCACCCTGCTCAGCACGCTTTCCAATAAACGTGAGAACACGGTCCAGCGTGTTTTCTTTAGCCCAGTATGTTTCAATCGTCTTTCGGCCTGAAGGCATTTCATCAATAACGGAGACATCCATATCTCCAAATGCTGTTATCGCAAGCGTCCGCGGTATTGGTGTAGCAGTCATAAATAAGACATCCGGATTCAGCGCCTTTTCCCGTAAGGCACGGCGCTGCCGGACTCCGAAACGGTGTTGCTCATCCACAATTGCAAAACCCAGATCATAAAAGGTAACATCATCCTGAATCAAAGCATGTGTGCCAACCACAATGTCTATTTCCTGACGTGCTATTCCAGTAAGTATTTCCTGTCTCTTTTTTCCCTTTACAGATCCAGTTAACAAGGCAACAGAAGCCTTGTCGTCAAATGTTTCCTGGAGCGATTGAAAGTGCTGTTCGGCTAATATTTCTGTTGGAACGAGCAATGCCCCCTGTTTACCAGCAGTAATGGAAGCATAAAGACATACTTCAGCGACAGCTGTTTTGCCTGAACCGACGTCACCCTGCAGCAGCCGGTTCATGCAGTAGGGCGATTTCATATCAGCTAAAATTTGCTTTAATGCTTTATTCTGGGCATCAGTAAACGAAAACGGGAACTGACTGATAAACTGTTTCAGGGTGGCCTGCTCGAAATGCTGCGCGTTCCCTGAACTCGATTCCCGTTTCAGCTTACGGAGCAGTTGCATCTTAAGCTGAAACAATAAAAATTCTTCATAAGTGAATCGCCTGCGGGCATGCTTCAAGTCTACACGGCTTTCAGGGAAATGCATCGTGGCAACAGCTTGAGGCCGATCAGGCAGCTTATAGCCTTCCAGGTAACGGACTGGCAGCAATTCCGTAATGGTTTGCTGATCAGATGTGAGTGCGCTGCTGATAGCTTTTTTGAGCACACCATTCGTTAAATTGCCTTTCAGGGAATATACTGGCTGAATCGTATTTTGCTGGTCAGCCGGCCCTTTTTTGTAATGACTGACAGTTATCTGCAGCCGGTGGGCATCCCATTTGCCAGTTAACGTCACCGTGTCACCCGAATTCAATTGGTTTTTGGCAAATGAACGATTGAACATGACCGCTTTCACTGCCACCCCTTCCACGTCGACATTAAATGACAGACGGGATTTTTTCGGGCCATAAAATTGAACGGAAGGCGGGTAAATAACCTTGCCCTCAATGGTCACTTTATCATCATGAATGAGTTCGCTGAGCGGTTTAATTTCGGTGACATCATAGCGGTAGGGAAAATAAAACAGCAAATCTTCCACGGTGCTGATACCTATTTCGCCAAGATCAGCAGATGCTTTTTCTCCGACACCCTTTAGAACTGTTACGGGATCACTTAGCATATTCCTCACTCTTTTCAAACGGGCATTCATACGTATTATTCACTGTGTTCGCTGGATCAGCTCATACTGGCATATAAAGATCCAGCGATGTTCCATAATTCTCAGCACGCTGTATATATGTACCTTCTTTGCTAATTATAACAAAAACGCTTATAATATTCACGGTGGATGGTGCATTTATTAAATGTGCGATCGGGTGGGAGAGGGCTCGTAACAGTAGAGGATATAGATGTCTAAGCAAAACAATTCGTTATCACAGGATCAGAAAGGAAAATGGCGCTCGGAACTGACCGCCGGGCTGATCGGCTATTTTACAACAGTCTACATTGTCATGGTCAATGGGGCCATGCTGAGCGAAGCAGGATTGACACTGGAAAGCGGAATGATTGCTACGATTTTGGCTAGCTTTGCTGGGTGTATCCTAATGGGGCTGTTTGCTAAACTCCCACTCATCCTGATTCCAGGTATGGGTATTAATGCTCTGTTTGTCTTTTCTATCGTAGAAAGCACGAGCCTTTCCTTTCATGAAGGGCTGGCAGTTATTCTAGTTGCTTCAGTGTTATTTATCTTTGTCGCTCTGACACCTCTGGGTGCTATTTTAAAAGAGACGATTCCCGAATCTTTAAAACATGCGATTACGGTCGGGATTGGTTTTTTTCTGATACTGATTGGTCTGGAAAAAAGCGGGCTTATTGTAAGCGGCAAAGAGACGA
Source organism: Lentibacillus kimchii (assembly GCF_042666895.1). GTDB lineage: Bacteria > Bacillota > Bacilli > Bacillales > Amphibacillaceae > Lentibacillus > Lentibacillus kimchii. The sequence goes on along the minus strand of NZ_JBHTGR010000001.1, from coordinate 132,304 downwards.
TCATTACCATCGGCGACTTTTCTTCACCGGAAGTGATTGTTGGGCTTTTAACCTTATTTATCGCGGTTTTTTTATTCATGAAAAATATACCAGCGAATTTTCTGGTAACCATTATCGCCGGCACAATCATCGCTTACATAGCAGGTGTGATGAACACAGCACAGCAATCCGTTGACATTCATATGAATGAGCTGTTATTTTTCCCGTCATTTTCCGCACTGAACGAGCCTGATTTTTGGCTGTCTGTTTTTCCGCTGACAATTGTCCTTATTTTTGAAAACATGGGGATTTTGCACGGCCAGCTCCATATGCTTAACCGACAGAACAGCTACAATCGGGCTTTTCAGGTAACAGCCTTTTCGTCACTAATGTGTGCGTTCTTTGGCACATCGCCGACTGTGTCGACAGCAGAGAACGCCGCGGTGATTGCTTCCGGCGGAAAGACAGGAAAAACAGCGGTGATAACAGGCTTGCTGTTTCTCGCAACACTTTTTATGATTCCGTGGATCACGATGATACCTGACACCGCCATCAGCCCCGTCCTGATTATCGTGGGCGTACTAATGGCGCAAAATCTTCGGAATATACCGCTGCATGATTTATCAGAAGCGCTGCCTGTATTATTTATTGCTGTCATGATCCCGTTCACATACAGCATTGCGGACGGGATGGCATTTGGCTTTATCACTTACCCGATTGTGAAAACAGCGGTTGGTAAGCGAAGCAGCTTATCAGGCAGTCTGCTTATTATTTCCGCTTTATTTCTATTCTATTTTGTCATTAAAATAGCGGGTATCTAAAAAGACCTCCCCCGCAGTAAAATGCACCCTATATTAAGGGCATTTTACAGCTGGGAAGGTCTTTTTTAGCCGTTATTCCAGTGCAAAGATAAACGAATAAACGGGCTGTTGACCGTTATGCGTCTCGATTTCCAGTTCATCAAAATTTTGTTCCACATAGTGCGCAATTGCCTGAACGTCATCACTGCTGGCATCCTCACCCTGTAAGATCGTGAGAATGTCATCGGTGTCCGTTATCATGTTTGCCAGCAGTGCTTCAGCCACCTGCTGCTTATCCGGACTCGACACTTTGATAGTGCCATCCGCAATTCCCATGAAATGACCTTTTTCGATCGTCATGCCGTCAATCTGGGTATCACGGACAGCGTATGTAACCTGACCCGTTTTGACTTCACGACTGGCAGTTTCCATGGCGTCGTGATTATCGCCAATTGCCATCTCAGGATGAAAAGCTAGAAGACCACTGATCCCCTGGGGAATAGTCTTTGTCGGAACAACGGATGTCGCAGCCTCTGCCAGTTCAGCCGCTTGTTCTGCCGCCATAACGATATTTTTATTATTCGGCAAAACAAGCACATTTCGCGCATTTGCTCGATCGATCGCTTCAGCAATATCCTGAGTGCTGGGATTCATCGTCTGACCGCCTTCGATCACAACTGTTGCCCCAAGGCTTTCAAACAACTCTTTAATTCCGGATCCTGTTGCTACCGTCACAATCCCATAAGCAGTCTTTTCCCCGGACTGCTCCTGTTTAAATTGCTCACCGACAATCGACGTATGCTGTTCACGCATATTATCGATCTTTATATGTGTTAACGAACCATAGCGCTGGCCTATCGTCATAACCTCGCCCGGATATTCAACATGAATATGTATTTTAGCAAGTTCATCATCTGAAACAACCAAGAGCGAATCACCATATTTGCTCAGCTCCTGCCGAAAAGCTTCCTCGTTAAATGGCTGCTCTTTCAGCTTGTCCGCATCAAATTGCACCATAAACTCAGTGCAATACCCATATTCAATGTCCGCTGTATTTATTATATCCTGCGCAATTTTGTGATGCTCAGCATTAATTATGGCATCCATATTAACATCATCGGCATTCTGTTCTGGTACGTCATCACCATTAAGAGCTGCCAGAAAACCTTCGTAGATCGTCACCAGGCCCTGGCCGCCTGAGTCAACGACACCAGCTTCTTTAAGAACAGGAAGCAACTCTGGCGTGCGCTTCAGGGAAGCTTTTGCTTCTTGTACAACGCACTCCATTAAGACAGTAATATCTTTTTCCGTTTCTGATTCAACAACTGCTGTTTCAGCTGCATCTTTAGCAACCGTCAAAATGGTCCCTTCGACAGGTTTCATGACAGCTTTATAGGCCGCTTTCACACCACTATCCAATGCGTTGGCCAATCCTTCTGAAGTCAGAAGCTGCTGATTATCCAGCCCCTTGGCAAATCCGCGGAACAATTGGGATAAAATCACACCCGAATTCCCGCGCGCTCCCATCAGAAGCCCTTTGGAAAACGCGTCAGCCACTTCGGCAATATCCCCGCTCCCCAATTTTTTGACTTCATCCGCACCAGATGTAATGGATAAGTTCATATTGGTACCGGTATCTCCATCAGGCACCGGAAACACATTTAAAGCATCTATCTTATCGGCGTTATTTTTCAAATGGCGGGCACTTGCCTGTACCATTTGAGTGAAAATTGCGCCATCTAAGGATTCCTGCGTCACAATACGTTCCTCCCTCATAACTGCAATAGACCTGAATGCTGTCCGGAGACACGATTATTCCCTGGCCACCCGGACACCTTGAATATAGATGTTTACCGAATCAATCTCCAGACCCAATGATTTACTGAGTGTGTATTTCACCTGTGATTGAACATTATGTGCCACTTCCGATATTTTGGTTCCATAACTGACAATAATAAACATATCAATATGCAGATGATCGTCTTCTTGTCTGACAATCACACCTTTTGAAAAGTTCTCTTTTCTGAGCACTTCAGCAATACCATCTCTTATTTGACTTTTCGATGCCATCCCGACAATGCCGTAGCATTCCACAGCTGCACCACCGGCAATCGTCGACATGACATCATTGGTGACCGTGACCTGGCCATCATTTGTATTCATCTCGATGGACATTTGTTAACCTCCTCAGAACCAGCAAATGTAAATTGAATACGAATTATAGCATATTTTACTATACCTATACATTGAATAAAAGCATACCGCGACTGAATTGCAAAATAACCTCTTATAACAATGAATCATTTTCATAAGTCTGTCAAGTGATTTTTCTTGATTAAGCAGCAGCAGTAATTGCATCAATAAGCCAAGTATGATAAATTAGGAGAGCAGTTTAGGAAACAAGTGAACAGGAGGTATAAACATGTCTAGAAAATGTGCTGTAACCGGTCGCCGCACCCATACAGGGAACAATCGGTCCCACGCAATGAATGCTAATAAACGCAAATTTAAATCGAATGTCCAGAAAGTGCGCATTATGGTAGACGGCAAACCAAAACGGGTTTATGTATCTGCACGCGCCCTGAAGTCTGGTAAAGTACAACGCGTTTAATTAAGTGATTTTATATTCTCATATAGGAAGCATCCGTATAGGATGCTTTTTTATATGAGAAAAAAGCTTCTGCCATATTATGACAAAAGCTTATTAAACCCTGCCTTTATTTACCCCTTTTAAATACATCTGCAACCACTCGGACAAACCCGCCTATAAATCGTGGGAGCTTAATTGTATAAAATTTCATAAGTTCTCAGCCTCCTCTGTATCCAAACAAACTTTCAATACAAAAAATCAGGATGTCTAACCATCACAACTCTTTATTATTAATAGTATGCCTTCATCAAATGAAAAAGTACCTGAATTTGAAATCAGCCTGTTAGAAATACAGCGGGTTGACCCCCAAAGAAGCGTCTTATCCGCAAGCCCGTAGTAAAAGCCATGAAGCGTCAGGCCTTTTACCTGCTGGGTAAATGGTATAAAGGAAATCGTCGGGTAGTCCATGTCATAGCGAATTTCGTGTTCACCGGGCATGGCTAACTCAAGCTGATTTTGCTGATCAATGATAGCACCTGATACGTTTCTGCTTTTCATCGGATACAGTAATTGCATATTGATTAAGGCGTGATCAAGCCGCCCACCCGTTACCCCAAATAAAGAAATGGTTTCGGCATGCAGATCATACGCTTTATTGAGGGCAATATCCAGGTCCGTCTCTTCCTTTTCAACAGGATACTTCTCAAAAACATCCGCACCCCTCTCAACCTTGGCCTGCTCGTCAAAACTCATTGAATCAAAATCACCGACTGCATAATCCGGCGTGATCCCTTTTTCCAGCAATACCAGTGCGCCGCGATCAGCTCCGATCCACACATCTGGTTCGCAGTCTGAAAGATCAGGAATCAGCTCCACTGGACCGTTTCCCATAATCGCAATGTGTGACACGATGTTAATCGCCTCTTTCAGAAGCCTGAAGCAGATTGCTTATAGCCTGTTTGCGGTCAGCCTGTTTAAAAATAGCGCTTCCTGCCACCAGGACATCTGCCCCAGCATCGGTACATTGTCTAATTGTGTCACGATTAATCCCGCCGTCAGCCTCAATTTCCAGATTTAGCTGATTGGCCTTCCGCCATGCATCAATCTGTTCAATTTTATGTACAACCTGCGGGATAAACGATTGGCCTCCGAAGCCTGGATTCACCGTCATCAGCAAGACAAGATCAACATCGTTCAGAATATCCCGGACCATTTCAACAGGCGTTGCCGGATTAATGACAACACCGGCTTTTGCTCCACTATCCTTTATAAGCTGAATGGTCCGGTGCAAATGAGGGATGACTTCCTGATGAACCGTTATGATGGATGCCCCGGCCTCAGCAAAAGCTGGAATGTACTGATCCGGATTTTCAATCATTAAATGGACATCAAGCGGCAGGCTGGTATGCGGCCTGATCGCATCAACAATGAGCGGTCCGATCGTAATATTCGGGACAAAATGACCATCCATGACATCAACATGGATATAATCAGCCCCACCTTCTTCAACATCCCGTATTTCCTTCGAGAGCTGCGCGAAATCAGCTGATAAAATAGACGGTGCAATTTTCGTCATAGATTAATACCTCGGCTTTCGTGAATAAATTTCCTCTAAAAAGCGCAAATAGTGTTCATATCGGCTGGAGGCTATATCACCATTTTCCACGGCCTTCTTGACAGCACATTGTGGCTCATGATTATGCAGACAGCTGCGAAACTTGCACTCCCCCTGCCGGTGGCGTATTTCCGGAAAGCAGTCCCGCAGTTCATCTGCCTCAATATCAGCAAAATCAAGTGTGCTAAAACCTGGCGTATCAGCCACAAGACCTCCACCCGCTTCAACAAGTTCAACGTGCCGGGTTATATGTTTTCCTCTGCCCAAACTCATCGATATATCGCCTGTTGCAAGCTGCAGTGAAGGATTCAGACTGTTCAACAGCGATGATTTGCCAACGCCTGATTGCCCGGCCATAACGGATACACGCTCCGTTAAGTAAGATCTTAGCCTGTCTGAAATTTCCTGCTCCTCACCAGATATTAATTCCACGAAATACCCGATTTGTTCGTACACTGTTTGATAGTCAAGCAGGTTTCTTTGAGCAATTTCCCCAATGAGATCCTGTTTCGTCAGGAAAATAACTGGTTTCATTTTTTTCGCTTCAATCGACACAAGAAAACGATCCAATAAAAGTGGTTTAAACTCAGGCATATCAGCTGAACTGACAAGGATAACCTGATCAATATTGGCAACTGGCGGACGGATTAGCTTATTTTGCCTCGGGTTAATCGCCAGGATGTAGCCTTCATCAGGCTTCGGTGCCTCGAATTCAACAAAATCACCGACAAACGGTGTGATCTTTTGTTTACGGAAGATCCCTCTCCCGCGACACTGATACACATTACCAGACGATTGTACATAATAGAAACCGCTGATTGCTTTAATAATTCTTCCTTCAGCCATCTAGTCACCTGCCACTTCTTTATACGAAACTGACTTATCGATTACAACCTGATCATCACGCATTACCTTGTATTCTCCAACACTGCCGGGCGCAATCGTTAAGGGGATCTTAAGCTCTTTGTCATCGGTGATCGTGTACGTCTCATACGTTTCATCTATGGAATGGTTGCTATCCCCTATATAAACGGACACGGTTTGTTCAGGCTTCTCATCCTGATTTTTCATTTCCTCATCTGGACTATACGGAACATTAAGTGTCACCTCATGATTAACAGGCGGCTTTTCTTCAGGCCCGTTGGATATGGTAACTTTCACCGTATCGCCTGCTTTCATTTTCGTTCCTGCTTCTGGATCCTGATTGATGACGTTACCTTCTGATATATTGTCCGATGCTTCCTCTTTAATGACAACATCTAAACCTTGGTCTTCTAATGTATCGGCTGCTTTTTGTTTAGTCATGCCGGCTACGTTATTTAAATGGATCGGGGCCGAACCCTTACTAACATCAAAAATGACTTCCGTTTCTTCTGGAATGACATCAGTTTCAGGCGAAGGATGTACTTGGGAAACGATTTTCCCTGGCCCATGCTCATCCGAGTAATCCTCTTTAGCTGTTATATTGTCAAAGCCTTTATTTTTCAAGATGCGTTTAACCTGGTCATAATCATCTCCGGTATAATCAGACATGGTCACGGTTTCTTTTCCCTGACTAACCATCATCGTCACCAGCGTATCTTCATTCACCGTACTTCCGGCCTCCGGATCTGTTTCAATGACCTGGCCTTCATCTATCTCCTCTGAATAGTCCATCTCGCGTTTTGTATCCAGGTTCGAATCACGCAATTCAGTCAATGCTTCTTCATAGTTCATACCGCTTACGTCAGGAATATCAACATTTCCAGGCAGTAAAAAGAACGTGGCAGCCCCGGCCGCTAATACAAGAGCCAGAATGCTAAATAGGATCGGCCATTTTTTTCGCCGGCGCTTTTTGGCGACTTTTTCCTCGCCGCCAGATCCCTTATCCGTTTGCTCTGTTTTGTTATCAGAATGGGGTTTCGTATCCTCATTTGACGAATTAACCGTTGTATCTTCATACGCATTCGACTGCATAGCGTCATCCGTTATGATAGGAATTGCTTTTGTTTCATCGCCTTCCTCGGCTGGCGGCATAAATTTTTCCTCGTCGCGCCTGTCAGGGTTGAGTGCTGTATCCAGATCACGCTCCATATCATCAACTGAATCATAACGGTGAAATGGATCCTTCGCTGTAGCTTTTAAAACACTATTTTCAACACTTTGAGGTGCATTCTGGTTAAATCGTTTAACCGAGGGTGTATCATACTGTAAATGCATTAAAGCGATCGAGACAGGTGACTGTCCTGAAAAAGGGAGACGTCCTGTTAATAACTCAAACAAAACAATGCCGAGTGAATAAATATCCGATTTTTTAGTGGCAGCACCACCGCGAGCCTGCTCAGGTGATAAATAATGGACGGATCCCATCACAGAATTGGTCTGAGTTAATGCTGTCGCACTCAAAGCCATTGCAATGCCAAAGTCAGTCACTTTAACATTGCCATATGTATCAAGCAAAATATTCTGCGGTTTGATATCCCGATGAATAATATCGTTGGCATGGGCATGCGCAATCGCGGAAGCAATTTGTTTCATAATTGCCAGCGCCTCTGCCGCATCGAGTGGTGCATGCTTCTGAATATACTCCTTAAGCGTCAATCCATCAACGTACTCCATCGCCATAAATAAAATTTGCTCATCTTCACCGACATCGTAAATGTTAACAATATTGGGATGAGACAAGCTTGCTGCGGCTTGCGCTTCCCGGTCAAAGCGAGCAATAAACTCCTCATCGTCAGCATAATCCATACGCAATACTTTTATAGCCACTTGGCGGTCAAGAATAAGGTCTTCTGCCAGATAAACATCCGCCATACCACCGCCGCCAATGGCCTCCACGACCTTATAGCGCTCATTCAGCAGGTGACCAATAAGCATTACGCATCACCTGCTTGCACACGGTCGTCATGGCGGATGATAAGAAGCGAAATATTGTCCTCACCGCCCTGTTCATTGGCTCGTTTAATCATGTCATTCCCGATTATGTCAGGTTCCTGTTCTTTTTGCATAAACGTCTCAATTTCGTTATCTGTTAATTTATCCGTCAGTCCATCAGTACACAGCAGAAGCTGATTGCCAGACGTCCATTCGATTGTCTGAACATCAGGCACGGCAACGCCTTCTGTTCCCACTGCCTTCAGCAGAACATTTTTACGGGGATGCTGTTCAGCTTCTTCCGGACTGATTCGACCGGATCGCACCAGTTCATTAACCAGAGAATGATCCTCTGTCAGCTGCTTCAGGCCCTGTTCGCTGTGCAGATAGCACCGGCTATCACCAATATGCGAAACAGTCATAAATTGATTTGTGCAGACAGCCGCAACCACGGTTGTACCCATACCGGCATATGCCTCATGTTCCAGAGCTTCTTCATGTATCGCACGATTCGTTTCCTGAAGTATATTGGTTAACCATGTCTCGGTTTCTTCGGCGGAGTTTAAGCCAGTCAAAGGTTCCCACTTATCCCGTATGAAAAGCGTTGCCATCCGACTGGCTACATCACCTGCCTGGTGACCGCCCATCCCATCGGCAATGACCGCAAGCATCTGACCGGCCTCATTATAAAACACACCGCCATCATCTTCATTATGATCCCTGATTTGGCCTTTGTCTGTCTGGAAATATTCCTTCATTTTTTCACCTCTCGACAGCAACCTGTCCACTTTAAATTGCAAGTATCAAGCCTTTCGTTTAAGCCGCGTGATGAAAAATCCATCAGTCGAAAACGTCTGCGGAAACAGCTGCAAGCCATTTTCCGTGCAGCCGGGTGACTGCCGGATCTCGGCAGGCAATTGTTCAAAAAAACGTTTGTCCACAACAAAATTGGTACTAGTGGCCAGGAAATTTGTAATGACATCATTATTTTCTTTTTCTCCAACTGTACAAGTACTGTAAAGCAGCAAGCCATCTGGTTTTAACAGGGGAGCCACTTCTTCCAGTATAGCAAGCTGAATTTCCGCTAGCCGCTCACTGTCCCTTTCTTCCTTGTGGTACTTAATATCCGGTTTACCGCGGATAACGCCAAAACCCGTACAGGGAGCATCCACCAGAATCCGGTCAAAACGTTCTTTTTTGTACTGTTCCTGCAGTTTACGAGCATCACCGGCTTGGGCATTGATAATTGTTAGATCAAGCTGGGCTGCTTTTTGCCTGACTTGCTTCGCCTTTTTGGCTTGCAGATCATAAGCGGCAACGGTCCCGTCGTCCTGCATTTTCTCAGCAGTATGCGTTGCCTTGCCGCCAGGTGCACTGCAGGCATCCAATACGTCCAGACCCGGTTCAGCATTAAGCATCTCCGTTACCAGCATTGAACTTTGATCCTGAATCGTTACATAGCCTTCCTGAAAAAGCCATGTATGTATTATATTGCCTTCATCAACAATAATGCCTTGATCGGAAAAATTCGATTTGCGGGTTGAAAAGCCAAGTTTATACAGTTCATCCATTGCCCTGTCACGTGTGATTTTTAACGGCTGCACCCGGATACTCAAAGGCTTTCGTTCAAGATTGGCACGGCACATGTCTCGTGTCAAATCATAACCGTACACATCCAGCCAGTTCCTTACGAGCCATATTGGGTGGCTTGTCTCCACAGCCAGCCGTTCTGCGGCGTCCTGAATAGCATCTATATCAGGAACACCCTGGCGCTGCACGCTTCGCAGAACACCATTCACAAACGAGACAATGCCTTTATGACCGCGACGTTTGGCAATTTCCACCGCTTCGTGTATAACCGCATGGTCTGGGACCTTATCCAGAAACTGCATTTGATAGACAGACATCCGGAGCAACATACGGACCCATAACTGCAGCTTTTTGCGTGAATGGATAAAAGGCTTGAGATAATAATCCAGCGTTAATTGACGCTGAATGGTCCCATAGACAATTTCTGTCAAAAGTGCTTGATCGTTTGATGAGATGTTTTGAGCTTTGATTTCTTGATCTATCAGCAAATGACTGAAGCCGCTATCCTGTTCAATGCGAACAAGCAGCTGAAGAATGGTGTCTCTTACATGATAGTCAGTCATTTAATCCCCCATTAACGTACCTGTTTTAATCCGATCCGATGAGCCTTGCAAGTACTGGTTAACACTCATGCGCTTTTTACCGGCGGGCTGAATTTCAGTCACTTTTATACCCTGTTGATCACCACAGACAACGATAAAAGCGTCATCGCCGATAATCTGGACAATCTCACCCGGTTCGCCTGTATAGATTGTATCATCCATTTCACCCCACCAGATTTTCATAACCTGGCCATTATACGTTGTAAAGGCAACCGGCCAGGGATGCAGCCCTCTAATGTGATTATAAATCACCTCGTGTGACTCGCGCCAGTTTATTTCTTCCTGCTTGCGCTTGATTGTCATGGCATAAGTTGCTGAATCGTGATTTTGACTGACAGGGCTAATATTTCCGGCAAATAAATCAGGAAGCGTATCAGTTAGGAGACGTGCTCCTGTTTCAGCCAGTTTATCATGCAGTATGTCTACATGGTCATTACTTTTAATCGGCACGGTCTCCTGGCTGATAATATCACCTGTATCCATTTTTTCATCCATATACATAATGGAAATCCCTGTCTCCTGTTTGCCTTGTAAAATCGCATGATGAATCGGAGCACCGCCTCGCAATTCCGGCAGCAGGGACGCATGTACATTAATGCACCCAAATACCGGCGTTTCAAGTATGGCCTTCGGTAAAATTTGGCCGTAAGCAGCCGTTATGATAATGTCCGGTTCATAGTCAAGAATCGTTTGGTAATCATCTTTCAGTTTTTCTGGCTGCAATACCGGTAAAGCGTGTTTCTCTGCTGCCTCTTTGACTGGGGGAGGTGTCATCACTTTTTTGCGGCCTTTGGGACGATCCGGCTGTGTCACAACCAGCATTGGCTTACAGTCTGTCTTAATCAGGGCCTCCAGAATCGGTACAGCAAAATCAGGTGTCCCCATAAAAATAACACGTTTCATCCAACTCACTCCTTTCCGTTAACTATATTTACATTAACTGGTATGGCTGCATATCCACAGATATTTGCAGGTCTCGTTTACGCATATCATCGGCAAATTGACGAATAATTTTATTAATTAATGCGCGCAGCTCTGGCTCATGCTTGTATTTTATCATGCATTGGTAGCGGTAGCGATCTTTTACCCGGGCTATTGGTGACGGAGTTGGACCCAGGATAACGGTATCCTGACGCACATACTTCCATAGTTGTTTGGCAATTTGCTGGGCAGTCTGTATAGCTGTAACATGATTTTCATGAGAAATGGTGACTAAAGATAAAAACATGTAGGGCGGATACTGAAATCTTTTCCGCATCTTCATCTCCTGCTGGTAGAACTGCCAGTAATCATAGCGGCTTGCCAGTTCAATACTGTAGTGATCTGGTGTATAGGTCTGGACAATAACCTCACCAGGCAAATCATGTCTGCCTGCACGTCCGCTCACCTGTGTCAAGAGCTGGAATGTTTTTTCGGATGCTCGAAAATCCGGCAGGTTAAGCATGGAATCAGCTGTTAAAACGCCAACAAGCGTGACATTTTCAAAATCAAGCCCTTTGGCGATCATCTGGGTTCCCAGCAAAATATCTGCTTCCTGGTTAGCAAATTGATTGAGCAGTTTCTCGTGGGCTCCCTTCCGCTGGGTTGTATCAACATCCATTCTTAATAGGCGTACCTCGGGCATCAATTGTGTCAGCGCCTCTTCTATGCGTTGTGTTCCCGTTCCAAAAAAGCGGATTAAATCACTGCTGCACATAGGGCAATACATGGGCACAGGCTCTTCATATGAACAGTAATGACACCTGAGCTGATTGCTGTGTTTGTGAAATGTCAGCGCAATATCACAATGTGGGCATTCCCGGACGTGACCGCATTCCCGGCACATGACAAACGTAGAATAGCCGCGCCGGTTTAACAAAAGAACGACCTGCTCACCACGGCTGATGCGCTGTTCCATCGATTCCTTTAAATGCCGGGAAAACATAGTGCGATTGCCTGCATGCAGCTCCTCGCGCATATCCACAACATGAACATCCGGCATTGCTTTATCATTCGTCCGTTTGCTCAGAGTCTGTAAGTTATAAACGCCTTTATGCGCTCGCGCGTAAGACTCCAAAGCTGGTGTCGCACTTCCCAAAACGACAGGACAATGATGGTAATCGCCGCGATGGATTGCTACATCGCGCGCATGATAACGGGGCTGATCTTCCTGTTTATAGCTGGTTTCATGTTCCTCATCAATAATGATGATACCCAGGTTTTCAAATGGAGCAAACACGGCTGATCTGGCTCCAACCACCACCTGAACTTCGTTTTGCTGAACGCGTCGCCACTCATCATATTTCTCACCCTGGGATAAACCGCTGTGCAGGACTGCGACATTGGAACCGAACCTAGCTTTAAACCGGTTAACCATTTGCGGTGTTAAAGAGATTTCCGGCACCAGTACAATCGCTTCTTCCCCACGGTCAATAACCTCCTGGATGGTCTGTAAATAGATTTCCGTTTTTCCGCTGCCCGTGACGCCATGCAGAAGAAATACCTCGTGCGCATGATCCCGAATTCTGTGCAGAACAGGTTTGATAGCTTCGTGCTGTTCAGATGTCAATTCAAGCGGCTCCGTTCTGTCAAACTGAGTTTGCGCATACGGGTTCCTGTAGACTTCTTGTCTGAACGATCTGAGCAAGCCTTTAGAAATCAGTGTGTTAATTGTGGCCCGTGTCGTGTTAAATTTTTTCATAACCGTCTTTAGCTTGATTTCCTGTGGCTGTTCAATAAAAAAAGTGAGTAACTGCTGCTGCTTTTTCGCCCTGTCTGACATATCCTGCAGTGCCTCTTCCAGCAGATGCGGTTCTCGTGCCGGCTCCAGATATGTGACATATTTCTTTGTCACACGTGACTTAACCAAATAATGAACCGTTATGTCCCCATCCTGTATAGCTTTTTGGACTTTTGAAAAACGGACATGTCCGTTATCCAGCTCTTCATACGGAACAAAATCCCTGCCGGCAAAAAACGCTTCGAGTTCACTGGAAAGCGAATCCTGACGCAGGCGTTCAAGTTCTTTTTTATAATTTGCTTTTAAGACTTGCGGCAACATCGCCTGGTACGCTGTAATATATAAGCTCAACGTTTCTTCAGCGAGCCATTTGCCGAGATCAAGCAATTCCGGTGTCAGGATTGGGGTCAAGTCAAGAACATCCGCCAACTCTTTAAGCTTATCGAAGGATGATTCATCTGCTAAGCTCACGACATACCCCATGACCTTACGCGGACCAAAAGGAACAATGACGCGCATGCCAGGCTGCAGAATGTCACGGAAACGTTCGGGTATCGTATAGTCAAATGTCTGATTAATTGAACTGGCCGGCACATCAACAATCACATTCGCAATCGTCACGTTGTCTCAGCCTTCATATCACGAGCGATTAACAGCATGATCTCCCGAGCGATAGCCTGCTTGGATTTTAGTGTCAGCTCTTGTTTATCCTGGGCGCTGTTAACATAGGTTACGGCATTGGTATCGCCTCCGAAACCAGCACCATCAGCCCCTAGATCATTAATGATGACAGCATCGAGTTTTTTCTGTTGCAATTTTCTTATGCCGGCGTCCACCGGATGTGTGGTTTCCGCTGCAAAACCTGCCAGAAATTGCTTGCCCTTTAAATTACCAAGAGACTGCAGAATATCCTTTGTCCGCTCCATGTCAATGCGCCAGTCATCTGACTGTTTTTTCAGTTTTTCATTATAGGCGTGTTTCGGCTGATAATCCGCAACGGCAGCTGCTTTAACAACAATATCACTCTGCGGGAAATATGCATGCATTTTCTGATACATCTCTTCTGATGTGACGACATCAACGCGGTTAATCTGCTGATGGCGCGTTGTCAGACTTACCGGACCGGCAACCAGAGTCACGCTGGCACCTAAACTTGCTGCTTCCTCTGCCAGAGCAAAACCCATTTTTCCTGTGGAATGATTTGTGAAGAAACGGACAGGATCGATTTTTTCCTGTGTGGGACCTGCGGATATCAGCACATGTTTGCCGGCCAGTGGAGCATCACCTGAATAATGCTCGTCTACTGCTGTCATAATGCTTTCCGGCTCTTCCAGTCTTCCTTTGCCGACATAGCCGCACGCCAAATAGCCATCCCCCGGTTCGATAAAGTGATAGCCCCAAGCATCAAGCTGCTGCATATTCTTCATTACAGCGGGGTGTGCATACATATGGACATTCATCGCTGGTGCGATATAAACACTGGACTGTGTGGCAAGAAGGACAGTTGACAGCATATCATCAGCGATTCCGCCTGCAAGTTTTCCAATAATATTAGCTGTTGCCGGTGCAAGAATCGTTATGTCAGCCCAGTCAGCTAAGTCAATATGGGCAATTTTTTCCGGATCTTTTTCATCAAAAGTGTCTGTATAAACCGGGTTTCGTGATAGAGCCTGAAATGTCAGAGGTGAGACAAACTTCTCCGCATTCCGGGTCATAATCACTTTGACTTGTGCCCCCTGCTGTGTCAGTTTGCTCGTTAAAGCACACGCTTTGTAAGCAGCAATACCTCCTGATACACCAAGAAGTATGTGTCTATTTTGCATCATACGCCACCCTCCCGGGAAACATGTCAAAACATAAACCCCCCGCAGGTTAAACAGCGGGGGGTTGCGAGACGCTTTATTTGCTATCTTCTTTTACGAACACTTTTTCCGCCATCACTTCTTCAAGTGCCTGACCAACGTACTTATTTGATTTCGGATGATCGACCAGGACTCTATCTGTTTCCTGTATCTCCCGTGCACGCTTAGCTGCAATCGTAGCCAGTGTGTATTTAGAACTGATTTTTGTCTGTAAATCATCAACAGATGGTTCCAGCATGGACATATTAGGATTCCTCCTTTAATATTTGCTTATATTGTCTCGCGATTCGCTCGCGCTTGCAATGTTCACTTTGGATGATGGACTGGATCTTGGAAACAGCTGTATTCACATCATCATTAACCACAACATAATCGTAAACGTCCATCATGTCAATCTCATTTTCCGCTTCTTTCAACCGGTTCAATACGGCATCCTGCGATTCGGTTCCCCGTTCAACAATCCGGTTTTTTAATTCCTCAAGACTGGGAGGGAATAGAAAAATGAAAACGCCCTCTGGAAAATTTTCTTTCACCTGTACAGCACCCTGCACTTCAATTTCCAGAAAGACATCCTTCCCGCTCCGCAATGTATCTTCTACATAGCGCCTCGGTGTTCCGTAATAATTGTTGACAAAACGGGCATATTCCAAAAGCTCTCCATCCGCAATGAGCTGTTCAAATTCATCATTTGTTTTGTAAAAATAATCAATGCCTTCAGCTTCCCCAAGCCGTTTTTCCCGGGTCGTCATGGAAATTGAATACGCCAGATCATTTGACTGCTTAAACAGGTCCTTTCTGACGGTCCCTTTTCCCACACCTGAGGGGCCGGATAAAACAAATAAAATGCCTTTTTCATCAAGCAAAACGTTTCCTCCTAGCTATTCTCGTCTACAGCATCTTCATGACTGATAACGCGCTGTCCGACAGTTTCTGGCTGTACAGCCGAGAGAACAACATGGTCGCTGTCTGTTATGATAACAGCACGTGTACGCCGCCCATAGGTGGCATCCACCAGTTTCTCTGCGTCACGTGCGACCGTAATGATTCGTTTAACCGGCGCCGATTCCGGTGACACAATTGAAATGACCCGGTTAGCTGAAACCACGTTTCCGAATCCTATATTGATTAATCGTAAACTCAAATTGGCTCCCCCTTAAATGTTTGCGTATCAACGTCTCTTTTCTCTCTGTCGACGGAATCAGTTCAAAATGATTAATAAACCTATTATAATGTAAATAAAAGTCAGAACACAAGCATTTGCCATCTTACAGGCAGCTGCTTAAACGTGACGGCGATCGCAATGGGGATATCTCTTAATCAAGCACGTTTCTATATAACGTCATTATACCAATTATGACAATAAAGAAAAACCCTTCTTGTCTGCGCGTCCCCAGCGAATAGAGTTACCCTCTAACGCATAGGGGCGCTGTGCTTAAAAGAAGGGACATAAACCTTATTTTTTACTGAACCCGAATAGAACACTCGGGATGACACTTAAACCAAGAACAAGCACCCAATCTCTCACGCCCAGAGCAGTTGTATGAAAAATTGGCTGTAAAGGCGACCAATAGATAACGACTAAAAGCAGCAGAATGGATGACAGGACTGCCAGCACTAAAAACCGGTTTTCAAATGGATTTCTGGCAAATATTGAATGCTCACTGCGGCAATCAAAAACATGAATCAGCTGAGCCATCACCAGTGTCGTGAAAGTGATCGTCTGGGCATATATCAATTGATCCGGATCACCCTGAAAGGCCATCATAAAGGCAGTCAGAGCAGCAATTCCGATCAAAAAACCGCGACTGATAACTTGAAAACCAAGACCTCTGGCGAAGATGCCTTCTTTTGGATTCCTTGGACCGCGCCGCGTGACATCGTTTTCTGGCTGATCCAGTCCCAGGGCCATTGCCGGCAATCCATCTGTGACCAAATTCACCCATAAAATCTGTACCGGCACTAGCGGCAGCGGCATAGCTAACAGCATCGCCAAAAGCATGACTAAAATTTCCCCAACATTAGAAGCCAGTAAATAACGGATGAATTTGCGGATGTTTTCATAGATATTACGTCCCTCAATAATTGCCGACTTAATGGTCGCAAAATTATCATCCATTAAAATAAGTGACGAGGCTTCCTTCGTAACATCTGTCCCACTATACCCCATGCTGATTCCAATATCACTAGCCTTAATTGCCGGGGCATCGTTCACGCCATCACCGGTCATAGCAACAATATGACCTTCCTCCTGAAACGCCTCGACAATTTTAAGCTTGTGTTCCGGGGTCACCCTTGCAAACACGTAGACCTGGTCAATAACGTCACGCAGTTCTTCAATTGACATAGCATTCAGCTGCGCACCATCCAGAACCATGCCGTCTTCCGGAAGCAGATTCAGTTCTCTTGCAATGGCGCGGGCGGTTTTTTCATGGTCGCCCGTGATCATGACAGATTTGATGCCTGCTTCACGGGATTCGGCAATAGCTGATTTCACCTCTTGTCTTGGCGGGTCCATCATGCCGTATAAACCGATGAATGACAGATCATTTTCCAGTTCCACTGAATCCAAAGGTGTGTTTTTCGCAAGTGGTTTCATACCTATTGCCAGTGTGCGCAATGCCTTTTCCGCCATGTTATCAATTGCTCGTTCGATTGACTGCTGATCATCCCGCTGCATTTGCTTTCGTCCGTGTTCATTCATGACGTAAGCTGATCGCGGCAGAAGAACTTCAGGGGCGCCTTTCGTAATCAAAAAGCGCATTTTATTGTCATCTTCAACGACTACACTCATCCGCTTACGTTCAGAATCAAAAGGCATTTCTCTAATAATTCGGTAGTTATCCTGAAGCTGATGCGACATGTCAAGTTTTCGGGCGGCCACAAGCAACGCACCATCTGTGGGATCACCATCAACATAATAATGGCCTTTCTTAACCATTAATGAAGCATTATTGCACACCATGCCATAAAGAAACATTTGTTCCAGATTCGGAAAGTTCCTGTCAACTTTGTCCTGCTCCAGATAAATATCACCTTTTGCCTTATAGCCTTCCCCCGTTACATCAAGTGTTTTATGATTGAGAAAAACTTCTTTAACCGTCATTTTATTTTCCGTCATGGTACCTGTCTTGTCTGAACAAATAACTGAAGCACAGCCCAGTGTTTCAACCGCCGACAGTTTCCTGACAATAGCCTTCTTCTTAATCATACGCTGAACACCCAGCGACAGAGCAACGGTCACAATAGCCGGCAGCCCCTCAGGTATGGCGGCCACGGCCAGCGATACGCCTGCCAGAAACATATTGTAAACCGAGTGACCCTGATAAACACCGGCCAGGACAACTAAAGCTGTCAAAAGGAGTGCTACTGCAATCAGAATTTTACCCAGTTCAGCAAGTTTATGTTCAAGCGGTGTTGTTGTTTTTTTCGTTTGGGTCATCAGCGATGCAATTTGTCCCATAACGGTACGCATACCTGTACCAACAACGATTCCTGTTCCATTTCCTCGCGTCACAATTGTATTCATAAACCCCATATTTACTTGATCCTGCGCTTCAAGCTGATCTTTCGAAATCGGGGATGCATGTTTCATAACCGGCAAGGATTCGCCGGTTAAAGCTGATTCTTCTGTTTCCAGATGATTAGCCTGAGTCACCCGGATGTCAGCTGGCACCCTGTCACCACTGCTAACCCGCACAACATCACCTGCTACCAAATCCTGTGACAGGACTTTTTGCCACGTCCCATCACGCAGTACCGTAGCCACAGGTGCTGCCATTTCTTTTAATTTATCGAGCGACTTTTCCGCTCTTTGTTCTTGAAAATAGCCGAGAATTCCATTAACCAGTACGATGATGATAATAGCTATTGCATCAACATATTCCCCCAGCATGCCGGCAATAAGTGTAGCGGCCAGAAGTACCAGTACCATGAAATCCTGGAATTGTTTCAAAAAAATCAGCCATCTGGATGTTCTTTCTTCTGAGGCCAGCCGATTTTCACCATCCTGTCTCCGGCGCTTGTCCACTTGTTTATCCGACAGGCCCTGCTTTGTCGTGACGTGCAATTTTTGCTCGACCACATCCACATCCATCTGATACCATTTCATCCTGCATTCCCTCCAGCTTCATCAGGAAAATCTTTTGCGCGTCAGTCTGTATACCAATATCTATGCAGACTTGTCTGGAAACATGCTATACTGACATTATGAAAAGCAGGCGGATTTGATACAGATGTTTTGCTGCTTGCATGCTGATCAGCATGCGTTACAAGAGCCTCTCGGGGCTAACGGTTCGTCTGGAATACAAGGAGAAGTGATTAGATGCCATATGATGGAATTGTTACCCGCGCGGTTACAAACGATCTGCAGGAAAAGATCATACCAGGGAGAATCGCCAAAATACATCAGCCTACAGATACAGAGCTGATTATCACCATACGCAGTCAAGGGCAGAACCATTCACTTCTGTTGTCCGTTCATTCGGTATATGCCCGCATGCACGTGACACATGAGACCTATCAAAATCCAAAAGAACCTCCAATGTTCTGCATGCTGCTCCGGAAGCACCTGTCTGGTGCCGTCATTGAATCGCTTGAACAATATGGCATGGAGCGGATTATTACACTTTCAGTCCAGTCCCGGAATGAGATAGGGGATATGACGAGCAAGAAACTGGTTATCGAATTGATGGGCAAACACAGTAATATCACGCTTGTTGATGGTGATAGAGGGCATATTTTAGACAGTCTGAAACACGTGCCGGCCTCACAAAATCGTTACCGGACCATTTTGCCGGGGCATACCTATCGACTGCCGCCTAGCCAGAACAAAGCTGACCCATTGCAAATCAGCAGTGAAGCATTTATTCAAAAACTGGACTTCAACAGCGGGAAAGTAGGCAATCAGATTGTCGGAACAATCATGGGCTTCTCGCCTTTTCTCGCCGAGGAAATTGCTTATCAGGCAAAACTCGGGTCGATTGAGGCGTATCAGAACGCATTTGCCAATATGCAAGAAGCCATAAAGACGAACCGCTATTCACCCGGCATTTACAGGAACGGGAAAGAAGACTTTCATGTATTGCCGATCACACATGCAAACGGTGAAGCAGACGTGTTTAGCGATCCAAATTCAATGCTTGATGCTTTCTTTTCCGGTAAAGCTGAACGCGACCGGGTGAAGCAGCAGGCAAAAGATTTATACCAGTTCCTAAAAAATGAGAAAGACAAAAACAACCGGAAATTGAAAAAACACGAAAAAACATTAAAAAAAGCAGAACATGCCGCTACCTATCAGCGTCTGGGTGAGCTTTTGACCGCTCATATGCATCAGGTTAAACAAGGTGACAAGGACGCTCAGGTGATCGACTACTATGACCCGGAACAAAACACGATAACCATCGATTTGGATCCGAACAAAACGCCAAGTGAAAATGCCCAGAATTTCTTTAAAACGTATCAAAAATTAAAAACATCAAAAGACAAGGTGCAGCAGGAAATAGTTAAGGCCCAACAGGAGATCACTTACCTGGATCAGCTGCTGCAGCAAATTGATACCGCGCGTCTGGCTGATATAGAAGAAATCCGTGATGAACTAAGAGAAGAAGGCTATTTGAAGAAACAAAAGCAGGGAAAGCGCAAAAAGAAACCGGCAAAGCCCAGTCCGGAACGGTTCACCACATCCGACGGGACGCCCGTTTTGGTTGGTAAAAATAATAAACAGAACGACTATGTAACTATGAAGATGGCAAACCGTGATGACATCTGGCTGCATACTCAAAACATCCCTGGATCACATGTCGTTATCCGCGGCCAGGATCCTGCCGATGAGACATTACAGGAAGCAGCCCAGCTGGCAGCTTACTTCAGCAAATCATCCCAGTCATCATCTGTTCCTGTTGATTACACCAGAGTACGGCATGTATGGAAACCAAATGGCTCCAAACCAGGCTTTGTTACGTACAATAACCAGAAAACATTATTTGTCACACCGGAAAAACGGCTGATTGAAGCATTGAAAGATGGATGACCAGCTATCCATCTTTCAATGCTCCTGAAACGTCGTGCAAAACGCTATCCTCTGTCCTGACACAGAAAATCAGTCACAGCGCTTGAATAAGTCTCGTGATAGATGCTTAAATAAATGTTTCATTCGAGACTGCCTTCAAAAACTGATCAACTTGCGGTAAACGGCGCACTCCTTCCTGATAACAGACCCAAGTAGCGCGGGTAATGGTCTTACCATCCAGCATAAGCGGAATATGCGGATAATCATTCATTAACGAAGCCGAAACACTTCCGGGTAAAACAGCCATTCCCAGCCCCTGTTTCATAAATTGCTTACATGTTTCAATCTGGTCCACATGAAGCATCTTAATTGGCTGAATTTGCGCCTGGTGATGATAAAGCCAATTATCAACGAGTTCATGCATACTATCATCACTTTTGAATGAGATCAGCGGCCGTTCCTTTAGTTTATCTACAGGAAAGGGCTGGGTATCAAACATGTATAAGGGATCGTCAAACAATAAGTCATTAACGGTTTCCTTCAGCTTTTCTCCCCGTATAATACAGACATGATAGTTTTTATATTCCCGTTTAATCGACTCGCTGAGACCGGTTACCAAATCAACAGCCACTTTTGGATAGGCTGCTGTAAATTTACCCAGAATCGATGGAAGAAAACGCTGACTGACAAGTGATGAACAAGCAATTGACAAGCGTCCCTGGACATCGCCGCTTGATTCAGCAAGTGCATTCATGATGGTGTTTTCCTCATCCATTACTTTCCGGGCGTGCTGCAGAATCATTTCACCAGCCGGTGTCAGCAGTAGACTTTTGGATGTGCGGATAAAAATCGCCCCTCCAAAATAGTCCTCAATATATTTGAGTCGCTGCGTCACTGCCGGCTGGGAGATTAAGACAGCCTTTGCCGTCCCGCGAATTGTCCCGACTTCATTTAATTTCAGCAGTAAAGCATAATCATCTATCTTCATCATGAAACGCCCCAATTAATAAGGATAGTTAATATAACCATTATTATAACGCATTGGTTTCATAATGACTATGACTTACGCCGCACTGTCATCATGATCAGATTCGGCTGTGTCCATGTCAGCAAACATCGTGCCATTGCCATAACCTTTTTCTTTACCCGGCAGAACGAGATTGAGCAAGACCCCAATAATGGCTGACAAAGCCATGCCAGCAATTTGCAAGTTATCTGTCAGCTGAATGAAGGCACCACCTACACCAATAACGAGAATGACAGAAGCAATCACCAGATTTCGCTTATCACTTAAATCAACCTGATTATCAATCAGCATTCGCAGCCCATTTGACGCAATAATTCCGAATAAGAGAATCGAGATTCCGCCAATCACAGCAGAAGGGATGGAACTGATTAAAGCCGTAATGAGACCAATAAATCCAAAACAGATGGCAAAGACAGCAGCTCCTCCGACGACAAAAACACTGAACACGCGTGTTATCGACAAAACACCAATATTTTCACCGTATGTGGTATTGGGCGGTCCTCCCAAAAGAGATGCAATAATGGTTGCCGCACCATCACCCATAATGGAGCGGTGTAAGCCTGGTCTTTCCAGGAAGTTGCGGCCAGCTACTTTGGAAAGTACCATTTGATCACCGATATGCTCAGCAATGGTGACCAGAGCAACAGGTGCCATTAACAGGACGATGTCACCACTGATTATTTCAAACGGTGAATAGTCAACAAATGGTACGACGAATTCCGGTAATTTAAATAAAGCCTGGAAAAATTCACTTATCGATCCTGAAGAAGTGATAGCAGCCCACTCCGTTTCAACTTCTGCTGTATCGACAATTCCCTGAACAAGAGCAAAGCCATAGCCTGCCACAATGCCGATTAAAATCGGAATCAAACTGAAGAAGCCTTTAAAATAAATGGACGCGATAATCGTAACCGCCAGCGTAAAGAGTGCCACACTGAAATGCGTTATACTATAAACATCTTCATCCGGTCCTGGCAGGTACATGGACATATCAATCGCTGTTGACGCGAGTCCCAGACCAATAACGATAATAACAGGCCCAACAACGACCGGCGGTAACAGCCTCATCAGCCAGTTCATGCCTGACAAACGAATAAGCAGTGCGACAGCACCATAAACCACACCCGCCAGAAACGTTCCAATCATGGCACCAGCTGGGCCGCTTGCAGCACTTGCCCCAACAATTGGTGCGATAAACGCAAAACTTGATCCCAGATAAGCTGGAATCTTCCCTTTTGTAATCACCAGGTATGCCAGTGTCCCCAAGCCGCTTGAGATCAAGGCTACTGCGGGTGATAAACCAGTCAGAAACGGAACCAGAATGGTTGAACCAAACATAGCAAATAAATGCTGCAGACTGAGAATGATCCACCTTCGCAGTCTCGGTATTTCATGAACATCCATCACCATTTTTTGCTCGCTCATCTAATCGCCTCCTGTTTATGTTCAAGTCACAAAAAAACCTCTTTGCAAAAGGCTGCAAAGAGGTAAACGCATCCGTGACGACGCATCCTGTAAGCAACCTTTTAAATCTCTCGGGATTTAATTAAAGGTCAGCTGATTTAGTTTTCATATAGGCTGACATCATCCTGTCCGTCCACTTCCTGGAGCTGCACACTGACCACTTCTTCACGAGATGTCGGAATGTTTTTCCCGACATAGTCGGCTCGTATTGGCAACTCCCGGTGACCCCGGTCAACCAGTACGCCCAGCTGGATCTGTGAGGGCCTGTCAATATCCATAACAGCATCCAGCGCGGCCCGGACTGTCCTGCCCGTATAAAGCACATCATCGAGCAGGATTACTTTTTTATTATATAAGGATGTATTAATCAATGTTTCCTTTAAAGCTGGCTCCCGGTCGTCAGTCACTTCAGTCAAATCATCACGGTATAGCGTAATGTCCAGTTCACCTGTCGGCACCGTGACACCTTCAATCTGCTGGATCTTGCCCTGCAGCCGTTTTGTCAGCGGAATACCGCGTGTTTTGATACCGGTCAGCACAAGATCGCCGCCTCCCTTATTTTTTTCAAGAATTTCATGGGCTATCCGTGTTAGTGAACGATCCACGCCAGCCTGATCAAGCAAAACTGTTTTTTTCCGCAATTATCATCACTCCTCCCTAAAACTGAAAAATCCCTTTCACCAATGAGGTAAAAGGGATTTTGTGCGTCATCTGTGTCTGTTGAACAGACGGCACGCTACCGCTACCTTTTAAGCCTCACCGGACCAAAATTAAAGGTGCATTATGACATTAAGCATAGTTTGGCAGACCTTTCAGCTCCTGTCAACATCTTTTTTTAATTGGGCTAACAATTCCTGAAAGTATTCCGGTGCTGCGACATCGAAATAAAGCGGCTCGGCTGTTCTCGGATGATTAAACTGCAGCGATTTCGCATACAGCACCTGCCCACCGGTATCCAGAGTCTTTCGAGGCCCGTACTTCGGGTCTCCTGCAATCGGATAACCACTATATTTCATATGAACACGAATCTGATGTGTGCGGCCGGTTTCCAGCCGGCAGGATACATGCGTAAAACCATTAAACCGTGCCAGCACGCGAAAATGTGTAACAGCATCTTTGCCAGTCTCAACAATGCCCATCCTTTTCCGATCATTTGGATCCCGGCCAATTGGCGCATCAATCAAACCTGTTTCATGATTTATCACGCCATGAACAACGGCTTCATACTGCCGTTCCATTGTTTTCGTCGATAGCTGCTCTGCAAGATTGATATGAGCCTGATCATTTTTGGCCACAGCTACCAGCCCGCTTGTATCCTTATCGATACGGTGAACAATGCCCGGCCGATTGGGGCCATTAATCTCAGATAGATGATCACAATGATGCAACAGCGCATTTACCAGTGTGCCGTTGCTGTGTCCCGCTGATGGATGAATGACCATTCCCCTTGGCTTGTTAACAACGAGCAAATCGTCATCCTCATAAACAATTGACAGCGGAATGGCCTCCGGTTCAATCGCCGTTTCCTCCGTTTCAGGCAGGGACCATTCAATCATATCCTCCGCCTGACACTTATAATGTGCTTTAACACGGCCATTATTAACATGGACATGCCCATCCGCGAGCCAGGTTTGCACTTGAGAACGCGAGATGTCACCTATCAGCTCCGTAAGCAATTTATCGACGCGCTTATTCTGTTCATTTTCTGTCACCATGTGCTGATTTGTCATGTCGCTTTTTTTCCTTTCTTTCGTCATTAATAGTTATGATAATAACCAGAATAACACCAACGACCAGGGCTGAATCGGCAATGTTAAATATAGGATAGTCGTAGCTGAAGATTATAAAGTCAAAAAAGTCTACCACTTCATGCCGGAATAACCGGTCTATAAAATTCCCAATAGCCCCTCCGAGAATGACACTCAGCGCAATTGCCAGCAGCCTGCTATCTTTAGCATAGTGCTGCATAAAGTAAATGATGCCAGCAACAACGATGACGGTGATGATATAAAAAAGCCCCATTTGTCCTTGCAGAATGCCCCAGGCTGCCCCGCTATTACGATGTGACGTTAAATAGAAAAAATGCTCAATAACGGTTATCTGGTCACCCATTTCCATCGTTTTAACGACTGCCCATTTGGTCAGCTGATCAACGGCAATCACCACTAATGCCAATATGTAATATAAATACATGTAAGTTCCTCCGAGTCATGTCTTCGTTACTGCCAAACGATCTGCAGTTTATAACAATGCTGAAAAGGGTCTGACTTCTGGAACGGGATCGTAAAAGTCAGACACCTTTTCAGATTTTAATCAATTACACACTGTAATGCTCTTTTACAATACCGGCACACCGGGAGCATAAATCCGGATAATCCGTGTCGTTGCCAACAGATTCATCAGCTGTCCAGCAGCGTGCACATGTCTCACCAGGATGCTTTTCAACTTGAACATTAACAAATTGGTAATCGCCGGCCTCAGGGGCGTTGTCCGTTAAGACAGCCTCTGAAACAATGAACAGCTGGTGCAGATTGTTAATACTTTCAAGCACATGTTTAGTCTGATCATCTTTAGGGACAATGGTGATTCTGGCTTCCAATGGTTTACCGATAACTTTCTTTTCCCGAGCTTCCTCCAATGCCTTCAAAACGTCATCCCGGATGTCCATGAAGTGATCCCACTTCGCTTTTTGATCACCAAAACCGATAATTTCCCTTGGCTCTGGAATGTCCGTGAGCTGTACACTTTCTTCTGCAGCACCAGGGATATAATCCCACATCTCATCAGCTGTATGTGGAATGATCGGTGTCAGCAATTTCACCAGGGTTGTTATGATTTCATAATAGGCAGTCTGGATGCTCCGGCGCCGGGGACTATCTGCTGCTTCGATATACAGAATATCCTTGGCAAAATCGAGATAGAAAGAACTTAAGTCACCAGCACAGAAATTATGAATCGCCGAATACACCGGTGAAAACTCATAGATGTCATAGTTGTCGCGAGCCCGTTTCAGCATTGTTTGCAGACGGTGCAGCATATAACGGTCAGCTTCTTCCATTTCCGCTTCCGGAACGATGTCTTTTTGCGGGTCAAAGTCAGCTAAATTGCCCAGCATAAAGCGGACGGTATTACGGATTTTGCGGTAACCCTCGGACACTTGTTTCAAAATCTCCTGAGAAATACGCACATCGGACTGATAATCGACGGATGACACCCAGAGACGGAAGATGTCGATCCCCAATTGTTTCTGCAGTTTTAGCGGATCCATAACATTCCCGAGTGATTTGCTCATTTTTCGGCCATTGCCATCCAGTGTAAAACCGTGACTGATAACAGCTTCATATGGTGCTCTGCCAGTAACAGCCACAGCTGTGGAGATAGATGAATTGAACCAGCCGCGGTACTGATCACTGCCTTCAAGATAAACATCAGCTGGACGCTGCTGATCCGTTCGTTCGTTTAAGACAGCTTCATGGGAAGAACCTGAGTCAAACCAGACATCCATAATATCCGTTTCTTTGGTGAATATCCCATTTGGACTGTGTTCCGACGTAAATCCATCAGGCAGCAAATCGCCTGTTTCCCATTCAAACCAAATATTTGAGCCATGTTCCGCGAATAATTGTGAAACATGCTGGATGATATCATCCGTAATCAGTGGCGTTCCATCTTCAGCATAAAAGACAGGAATAGGTACGCCCCATGTGCGCTGACGGGAAATACACCAATCAGCACGGTCGCGAACCATATTATAAAGCCGTGCCTGACCCCATGATGGATACCATTGAATACGGTTAATCTCCTCAAGAATGTCCTGACGAAAATCTTTAATCGAGGCAAACCACTGTGACGTTGCACGGAAAATCGTCGGTTTTTTCGTACGCCAATCGTGCGGATACGAATGGGTGACAAACGCCAATTTGAGCAGCGAACCGGACGCCTCCAGTTTTTCAGTCACCAGTTTATTTGCTTTATCATAAAACACCCCTTCAAAACCAGGTGCTTCATCTGTGAAACAGCCTTTGTCATCAACAGGGGACAACGGTTCGATACCATAGGAGCGTGACATATAGAAGTCATCTCCCCCATGTCCCGGCGCTGTATGCACGCAACCAGTCCCGGCATCAGTTGTCACATGTTCGCCCAGCATGACCAGTGAATCACGGTCATAAAACGGATGCTTTGCTACAACACGCTCGGCGCGGTCGCCTTTAAATGTTTTAATGACGTCTGGTGTTTCCCATCCCAGTTCGTTTGCGATGGTTTCCAGCAGCGCCTCAGCGACTATATATTTTTCACCATTAACAGCAGCCACCACATATGTCAGTTCCGGGTTCAGTGCAATCCCAAGATTAGCCGGAATCGTCCATGGTGTTGTTGTCCAAACGATGAATTTTTCGTCACCATCAAGTACATCGTTGCCATCTTTGACGTCAAAAGCCACATAAATGGATGGCGAGCGTTTATCGTAATATTCAATTTCTGCTTCAGCCAATGCTGACTCAGATGATGGTGACCAGTAAACCGGTTTAAGTCCCCGATAAATATATCCTTTTTTGGCCATCTCACCGAACACCCTGATTTGTGCGGCCTCATAGTCATTTGTAAGCGTGATATACGGATTTTCCCAGTCACCCCGAACACCCAGCTTTTTGAACTGTTCACGCTGATTATCGAGCTGCTTCATGGCATAGTCGGCGCACTTTTGCCGAAATTCCGCGATACTCATTGTTTTATGGTCAACATTTTTCTTTTTCTTCAAAGCCGTTTCAATTGGCAGGCCATGTGTGTCCCAGCCAGGCACATAAGGAGCGTGATAGCCGCTCATGGACTTATAGCGGGTGATAAAATCTTTCAATACCTTATTAAGTGCATGTCCGATATGCAGATCGCCATTAGCAAATGGCGGACCATCGTGCAAAATAAACAACGGACGGTCTTTAGTACGTTCCATATCTTTTTCATAAATATGGTCGCTCTCCCACTTTTTTTGCCGTTCTGGTTCTTTATTAGGCAAGTTTCCGCGCATTGGGAACGCTGTATTTGGCATTAATAGCGTGTCTTTATAATCCATTTTGTCACTCCTTCGTGTAATTCGTTAAAAATAAAAAATCTTCTCATCCAAAAAGGAACGAGAAGACCCGCGGTACCACCCTTATAAACTTAAAAATGATTTATAGCTATTTTTAAATTCACTTGAGGATTCGTAACGTGAATAAGCCGTTCATTCCTACTTCGATTCAGAATAAATACTCGGGAGTGATGGTCAGGATACACCACTGCTTCAGGCTTCCACCATTTCCTGATTCGCTGGACAGATCAGTATCCCTCATGTCTCCGTCTTCATATGGCATATTAGTTTATAAGCATTATATGTAAAATAGCCGTAAACGTCAAGGTCTAGCTTTTGGTTTCTGCATATTTCGACGCGTCTTCGCTGTAGTCCGGATTTTCCTCGTCTTCTTTCTCAGTGAATAAATCATCCCAGTCACCTGAATCAATGACATCGAGCTGTGCTTGCACGAGCGATTTCAATCGCGTTCGGAAAACATTTGCCTGTTTTTTCAGTTCCTCTATATCCATTTCAATCCGTCGTGACTTATTCAACGATTCATTGACGATCCGGTCAGCGTTTTTCTCAGCTTCCTTAATGATAAGTTTGGATTCTTTCTGGGCATTGCCTTTCAAATCCTCCGCCGTTTCCTGGGCGGCCAGAATCGAATTATTAAGTGTGCTCTCAATACTCGTGAAATGACTCAGTTTTTCATTCAGTTCATCCACTTTTTCCTGCAATTCTTTCTTCTCGCGAATCGTAACTTCATAGTCTTTAATAACCTGGTCCAAAAATTCGTTCACTTCATCTTCATCATAGCCTCGAAAACCTCTTGTAAACTCTTTATTATGAATGTCCAGCGGTGTTAATGACACGCAGGGCACCTCCTTCAATGCTTCCCGATTATTAAAAGATGCGGGTTCATCCAACCATCCGGTTCCGTTTTACATTCGCCTTCTAAAGACAGTAATTTCGACAGAAACACTAAAAATCCTGCTATTTCAGCCAATTATTTTAAAATTGCAGCGGTAATACTGACCTTATCTTTTTTCGTATAACCGTTAAAGCTAACCAGCCTGCTCCGACCTTTCCCCCGGATCGAAATCATGTCACCTGCATCCACCGAAAATTTGCGGTCGTCAATCACTTGATAATTAACCTTTACATAGCCTTTTGCGATCATGTCGGCTGCCGTTTTTCGGGAGAGGCGATAAATAGCTGTTACCACTGTATCCAGCCGCAATGAGGTGACGATATGATCAGATGTCACCCAGTCTCCGCTTCCGGCCACCGCAGATGACAATGGCTTTTCCGAGAGACGTGTATGTGTATGCTTGATTTCTGTCAGATTGGTCAGAACGAAAGGGGCCATTTCCTGGGCCGTTATAATTTGAACCAAACCATTCTCAACTATAATATCGCCGAGTTTTTGGCGCTTAAGTCCGATAGACAGAAAAGCACCCATTACATCACGGTGAGTAAGACTGACAAATTTTGTGTGATAAGTTCCCTGCAGCAAGGTGAGCTGAAACGCGTCTTCTGTCACTTCTTCATACTCTGGGGCAATGATGACCCGCTGCCGCTCAGCATTTATGCTCCCGCCGTGTTTCAGAACCCTCAGATCCATCATGCTTGTCCCAGTAAGCATGTCAACAATTTTCTGTTCGCGCGGGTTAAGAAAATCCGTCAGTTTGCTTTGGTATGTTTTTTCCACCTGGTCCAGCCAGGACAGCACCTGATCAATAAAAGGCTGCTCTTCTTTTCGAAAATGCTGATAGATATCCATGACTACGAACCTCTAAAGCCAGCTAAACAGGACAGGCAGTCCAAGACTTCTGGCAAAAGACAGAACTAAAATGGCTACAATTGGGGAAATATCAATCATACCAATTGAAGGGATAATGCGCCGGAACGGTTCAAGATACGGTTCACAGATTTTGGTCAAAAAAGTGCCAATTGATGATTCGCGTGCCCCGGGGAACCAGGACATAAGTATATAGATTATTATAGCAAAACTGTACAGTTCCAACGCCACTGACAGCAGGCTGAATAGTGATTGCATCATTTGCTACCATCCTTTATTATGTTCTTCGTTTTCTTCAAGAAATGCCTCGGTAATGGAACCCGAAACGTCGACATTATCAGGTGCACACAGGAATGTTTCGTCACCAAGCTTTTGGATATCGCCATTAACAGCATACACGGTTCCACTGAGGAAATCGATGATACGTTTGGCTTGCTGGTAATCAACCCGCTGCAGGTTAATAATGACGGCTCGTTTGTTAACGACATTATCAGCTATTTCCTGTGCCTCATTGTAATTACGCGGTTCACATAACACAACTTTCGATGCCGGCCCTTCCATTGCCGTTAAGTTAACCACGTTGCTTTTTTTGGTCTGCTGTTGCTGAGGATCGTTCATATCCATTGATTCCTCTTCATCAACATACTCATAATCATCTTCCATTGTGAAAAAAGTCTTTATTTTATTTTTAATACTCATTTTGTCACCCCGTTTTCAAGCTCCTACAAGCTTGGACCCGATGCGTATATGTGTTGCCCCTTCTTCTATTGCAATCTGGTAATCATTGCTCATGCCCATGGACAAATACGGACAAGGAGCATGAGGAAGCTGCTCAGCCTTTACAGTATCCCTTAGAGAAACCATTTCCCTGAAAAAACGGCGCAGACGCTGTTCATCGTCTGTGTACGGCGCCATTGTCATAAGGCCAGCTATCCGCACATTTTCCAAGTTTTTCAGATCTTTAATAAACGCTAGTGTCTCATCAGGTTTAAGGCCATGCTTTGTTTCTTCGCCGCCCACATTCACTTGAACAAAACAGTCTGCCGGCTTTTCAGCACGTTTATTAATTTCTTTGGCCAGCGACATCCGGTCAAGCGAATGGATGGCATCGACTTTTGTGATCACGTCTTTGACTTTTTTTGACTGCAGTGTACCAATGAAATGCCAGGCAGCTCTGTCCTGTAGACGGGTCTGCTTCTCTCGCAGGCCTTCCAGGCGATTTTCACCAAGATGACGGACTCCTGCATTCACAGCTTCTTCTGCACGTTCTATTGTAACATATTTCGTCACACCAATGATGGTAATTTCATTGGGACTGCGATTACTATTAGCACAAGCTTGTTGAATATTAGCATTGATTTGGCGTAAATTAGCTGCAGCATCCATAATAGCCATGTCCTTCCCGGTAATCATTTTTCATATCCAATATAACCAAGCATTCTCCCAGTATTTCCACGGCTGCGCCGGTGCGAGAAAAATAGTGATTCATCTCGGAACGTGCAATAATTTGTTACGTCTATATTATGACGGAAAATACCTTGTTGTAAAAGGATTTCGATGTTTAATTGCTTCAAATCAACCAAAAAACGGTGATCATCCAGGGATGTTACGGTCTTTTCGCGCAGCGCACTGGGAATATGACGAATGACTTCTTCATCCACCTCATAAACATCGCGGGAAATACATGGTCCAATGGCAACAAGCATCGCTGCAGGATCAGCTCCTCTTGCCTGGAACGCTTCAACCATTTTTTGACCCATACGGGCAACAGTTCCTTTCCAGCCAGCGTGCGCCAAGCCGATATAACCTGTAACCGGATCCAGAAAGAAGAGCGGAACACAATCGGCAAATACGGCTGTACAGAGTATCCCCGTTTTATGTGTTATCAGACCGTCCGTTCCCTTTAATGACGCTGTATAGTCAGCTGCACCTTTGCCCTTGTCTTTTTCAGTTACAAAATGGGTCTTTGTCTGATGTATTTGTTCGCCGGCAACCCAGCTTTCCAGGGGGAATCCGACACGACTTGCCAGCTGTCGCCGATTATTTATGACTTTATCCGGCTGATCGTTTGTATATAATCCCATGTTGAGCCTTTCTTGCTCGCTGTTATGTGTTGTAAAACCAGCTTTCAGCCCTGGCACTCGATGCTCCCATTCCGTGAGCGCCAAATTTATATCTGTCTGCTGCTGAAACGGCTCTAGCATGTATAGCCTCCTTCTATCTACCTTGACCCTATTTTATCATACTTCTGTGATTATTCGAGCAATTGCTGGTCCGGATATAAAGAAGGAGACGTT
The DNA here is from genome assembly GCF_042666895.1 of Lentibacillus kimchii. GTDB lineage: Bacteria > Bacillota > Bacilli > Bacillales > Amphibacillaceae > Lentibacillus > Lentibacillus kimchii. The sequence continues at coordinate 100,039 of NZ_JBHTGR010000001.1, read as the reverse complement.
ATCTCGTGAACTAGAATCACATCGGTACCGATCACTTCAATATAATGCCAGGGTATAATCATTTCATCCGACTTAGCGAAAAAACCTGATGCTTTGTCTTTAATCGGGATCACGAGTGCTGTAATTTTTCCCAAATCGCCGTCTACTTCCAGATCAGATATGTGCCCAAGCCGTTTCCCGCTGGTCATCACAATAACTTCTTTTACTTGCAGTTCAGATAACGTTATCATCAAGTTCACCTGCCTTATTAAGGCATTATATGCATACATATGGGCAAAATATTATGCTGGCAGCTGCCCAAAAACGACTGAGCAGGAAAACAAGAAAAAGACCCCAAATTAATGTTGAGGTCGTATGCAGCCATTATTGAATTCTGCTCTGAAATGCTATAAGTGCAGCACTGCTATTTGCTGTTTACCGTTCTATATTATTCGAACATTTCTTTATTTACCTGGTCAATCGCCGACTTCTCCAGCCGGGAAACCTGAGCTTGTGATATGCCGATTTCATCAGCGACCTCCATTTGGGTTTTTCCTTGAAAAAACCGTTTATTGAGGATTGAATTTTCACGGTCATCAAGCTGATACATGCCCTCTTTCAAAGACAGTTTGTCAACCCATGCCGAATCTTTATCTTTATCATCACTCACCTGGTCCATGATATATATCGGATCGCCGCCATCATTGTAAATGGGCTCAAAAAGGGAAACAGGATCCTGTATAGCATCCATGGCAAATACAATTTCGGAATGATCAACCTCCATCTCTTTAGCGATTTCCATAGCGGACGGTTCTCTGGAGGTTTTATTAATGAGTGTTTCTCTGACTTGCAGTGCTTTGTAAGCGGTATCCCGCAAAGATCTTGACACCCGAATCGGATTATTATCCCGCAAATAGCGTCTGATTTCACCGATAATCATTGGGACAGCATACGTGGAAAACTTTACATTATGGCGCAAATCAAAATTATCGATTGATTTCATAAGTCCAATACAGCCAACCTGAAATAAATCATCACCATATTCACCGCGATTATTGAAACGCTGAATAACACTTAGCACGAGACGTAAGTTGCCATTCACCAGTTCCTCCCTTGCTGCTAAATCACCATCTTGTATTCGTTTAAATAATTCACGCATTTCACCATTCTTTAATACGGGTAACTTTGATGTATCAACTCCGCAAATTTCGACTTTATGTTTTGTCATGATTCACCCTCCTGATGGAAATGCTGTTCATGAGCAGTATCTCCGCGGAGGATGGTTTTTATGCAGTCAGGTATGATGACTGGAACGTGATAATTCGCCTGAAATCACGTCTCACGTAAGTCACACCATTTTATTAAATTCTTTTTGCAGACGCCGGATAATTTTTTTCTCCAGACGGGAAATATAAGATTGTGAAATGCCCAGCATATCTGCTACATCTTTTTGCGTTTTTTCTTCCTGACCAATCAGACCAAATCGAAGTTCCATAATCTCTTTTTCCCGGGGGTTTAACTGTGTCAGAGCATTTTTGAGCAGATTTTTATCGACATTGGTTTCAATATCCCGGGTAATGATATCTTCATCAGTGCCAAGCACATCTGACAGCAATAATTCATTGCCATCCAGATCAATATTCAAGGGCTCATCAAAGGAGATTTCAGACTTTAATTTATTATTTCGCCTTAAATACATTAATATCTCATTTTCAATACAACGGGAAGCGTAAGTAGCCAGTTTAATTTTCTTTTCAGGATTGAACGTATTGACTGCTTTAATCAGCCCGATAGTGCCAATACTGATCAGATCCTCTATGTTAATCCCGGTGTTTTCAAACTTTCGGGCAATATAGACAACCAGCCGCAGATTGTGTTCAATCAGCATAGCTCTGGCGGATTGGTCACCTTTCGGAAGCAATTCCAATAAACGTTTTTCTTCTTCTTTTGATAATGGCGGCGGGAGGGCTTCACTGCCGCCTATGTAATAAATCTCATCCGTTTTAAGTCCCAGCTTAAACAGCAGTTTGTACGCCCATAAGCGCAGACGAAGTTTTAAAAGTTTCAACTTGAGTCGCTCCTTTCCAGTTTTTTAAATCAATGTCAGTACCTGAGCATGCTTTCTGATCAAGACACAATCTAACCTTCAGGCTGAAATGGGTACAGCATTTTTAATGATTTGCGGATGCAATAAACAATGATAAGATTGGTCCTTTGTTAAATGAGCAAATTGAATACCGATCAGCACTTTTCGTGTTTGAATCTCATCGTCATTATAGACAAGCGTCACCTGTTCTGGTTTAAGTGCCAGCATGAACGTGCGGCTGCCGCCCACACCCTGGAACGGAACAATTTGCAAGCGATTTTCCCAGTCATTTGGAAGAACACTGAAATCTAATTGGTCATGAGCCGTTCTCAGCATATCCCACTCATAATCAGTGAACCATTGCTTTAGAAAAAAGCTGTCACATACAATCACTGGCTTTTTGGTCAAGGGATCCGACAGTTGATTTCCACTGTCAATATACCCTGTTGTCGTATAGCAGCTCTGGCCGATTTGAATCGTAACCGGACATAATTGATCATACCGGATTTTTTCCGCTGTATGCTTGTCCATACGGTTTTTTGTGAAATACCATACAAGCGGAAATCCTGTCAGTACAAATCCCCAGCTGACCGGATCACCATAACCGGCATTAAAGGTCAATGCACCACCTGCTGACAGTGAAACCGGGCTCTGAAGCAGAAAATGTATGGCGATTAATCCACCTCCTATGGAAAATGTTGTGAAATAAAATAGAAGCAACCGTTTTATTAGCTGATAAATGGTATGAATCCGAAAACTGCATACAATAATGATAATGGAGTACAGCAATTTACCTGGCAGTGTCGTAAAGAATGAGGACGGATAATACACCATTAAAGGCACCAGCAACGACGCAACAAAAGCACCGAACATGATCCGCAATTTCCTTGTGCTGTCCTTTGCCAGCATCTGTGTCAGCATAAGCAGCATCATATCCAGAAAAAAATTCAAAAGCCAGACGGCATCCAGATAAATGGTCACACAGATATCTTCCCTTCACGCGTCTTATTATTTCCACGAGCACCTATTCAATTTTCATAGATCTTCTACCAACTAGTATAGTAGTCTCTGACAGCAAAGTCTGTCAGATTATGTACAGAATGAAGGGCTAATTTTAACGACTTTTCACATAACATGTCGTTCAGGAAAAACGTTCGAAGTATTCTTTATAAAAGCAATCAGTAATTTCATTTCCAGGAGGTACTTTTAGAGATCAATAAAAAAGCAATCAGATCTGATCTGATTGCTTTTTTATCAGGGTATTCCTTTTCGGGACAGAAACGTTCCTATCTGTTACGATTCCGGTTGCGTAAGAAGGCAGGAATGTCCAATTCATCATCTTGGTTATTTGGACGGCTCTGCTGATTCTGCCGCTGATTATTTCCCTGCTCACGGGATGGCTGGGATGACTCATCAGAAGATTTTGTTGCGGCATGCTGATTATGGTTAATAACCGGACGCTGACGAGGCCTGTCATCCTCTTGCTGGTTTTCCTGAAAGCCCGTTGCCACAACGGTTACAATAAGTTCATCTTTTAGATTTTCGTTAATCACTGAACCGAAGATAACATTAACTTCATTATCTGCAGCTGATGTCACCAGGTCGGCAGCCTCCTGGACTTCATAAAGGCTTAAATTAACGCCGCCTGTAATGTTCATCAGAATGCCGCTGGCTCCATCGACGGATGTCTCCAAAAGCGGTGATGAAATAGCCTTCTTGGCAGCATCTTCAGCTCTATTTTCGCCTGTTGCAATTCCAATGCCCATCAATGCAGACCCTTTATCAAGCATAATCGTTTTCACGTCAGCAAAGTCAACATTGATGAGTCCAGGCTTGGCAATTAGATCCGATATACCCTGGACACCCTGGCGCAGTATGTTGTCAGCTTCACGGAACGCCTCCAGCATTGGCGTATTTTTATCAACAATTTCCAGCAGACGGTCATTCGGAATAACAATGAGTGTATCGACACTTGCCTTTAACGAATCGATACCAGAGCTTGCCTGTGTCGACCTTCTTTTGCCTTCAAACGTGAATGGCCGAGTGACCACACCTACTGTCAAAGCTCCAACTTCCTTGGCAATATTAGCAATGATAGGGGCAGCACCTGTACCTGTACCGCCGCCCATGCCAGCTGTTACGAAGACCATATCAGCACCCTGCAGCGCCTCTTCCAGCTGTTCTTTATTTTCTTCAGCAGCCTTTCTGCCCACTTCCGGATCAGCGCCGGCGCCTAACCCGCGTGTCAGTTTTCCGCCGACTTGTAATTTTGTTTCTGCTTTTGACAGATCTAAAGCCTGGGCGTCAGTATTAACGGCAATGAAATCAACGCCTTCTACACCATGTTCAATCATACGGTTAACAGCATTGCTTCCGCCACCGCCAGCACCTATAACTTTTATTGTTGCTAATTGATCCATATTCGTTTCAAACTCTAACATACATCCGTTCCTCCTAAATGCTGAATTGCATCACATTAAATACTGTCATTGCTGGATGAGCACACCTGAATACAGATTTTCATAGACTCATAACTTTCATTTGTTAATCAAAGAAATACTTAAATAGATTTGCAATACCCGATTTCTTTTTCTTCTTCGGTTCAGCTGGTGCATCTGAGCCACCTGTGTTTCGTGCCCGTTTTGGTTTAGGTTCATCCTGACTGGCCGCCACAGGAGGCAATAATTCTTTTCCTTGTATTTTCGCATTATGATACGCAAATTGCAAGATACCTACGCCTGCCGTGAATTGCGGTTCTCTTACACCTATATAGTCAGGAATAGCAACCCGGACATTAGCCTGAAACAAATCCTGAGCCAGTTCCATGACACCTGGCATTTTCATGGTATCACCTGTCAGAACATAGCCTCCAGGCAATTGCTGGTAACCCATGCGACGTATTTCGCGTTCAGCATAGGCATAGATTTCCTCCAGTCTGGCTTCAATCATATCGGCGATCTGCAGCTGGTTAAATGTCTCTTTATGATTACTGCCGATAATGGTCACATCAAACGTTTCATCTTCTCGGGCATCATCATAAAAAGCATGTCCATAGTTCAGTTTTATGTCTTCAGCATCTTCCGTCGATGTCTTTAGGCCAATAGACAAGTCTTTGGTAATGTTGTCGCCCCCCAAAGGAACGACACTTGTCCCTGCCAAATAGCCATTTTCAAAGATGGAAACTGTCGTAGAACCACCGCCCATATCAATTAAGGTGACACCGAGATTTTTCTCATCTTTGGACAAGGCCACTGTTCCCGCAGCGAGTGTCTGCAAGCAAATATCAGAAACATTCAGCCCTGCGCGTTCCACACATTTCAAGAGATTATGCAAGACGGTTTTGGAACAGGTGATTATAGTTCCTTCCATTTCCAGTCTGACACCAATCATCCCGCGCGGATCAGTTATTTCATCTAGTCCATCGACAATAAACTGTTTCGGGATCACATCAATAATTTCACGTTCCGGTGGTATTGAAACAACCTGGGCTCCATCGATCACCCGTTGAATGTCGTCATCACCTATTTCGCGATTTTCGCTCTGAACAGCTACAACACCATGGCATGACTGCAGTTGAATGTGACTGCCGCTGACACCAACGACCACACTGTCAATATGCATGCCAACCATTCGTTCTGCCTGTTCTATTGCACTGCGTATCGAATAAACTGTTTCATCAATGTCAACAATCGCACCTTTTTTCAGTCCATTTGATCCAGCTGTCCCCACACCAATAATATTCAGGGAATCATGCAGCACTTCACCAATAATCACTTTTATTTTTGATGTACCTATATCAAGACTCACTAGTATTTCACCGTTGTTCAAAGAAAGGCACCTCCTGGTTCAAAAGCATCTGACCTATCACTGCAATGACGTTGTTTAAAGCACACTTGCGTTTTAATCAGATGGTTTCTCAGTTTAGCTATATAAGCCTGTAGTCTATTATTTTAAACGAATACATGTGAAATGAAAATATATATTAATCATTTCTAGAGAAAAACAGCAAAAACCTTGTATTTTCTTGATTTTTATTCAGGATTCACACCTATTAAGTGCTGTTATCCGAATTATTATCGGATATCTCAGCATTATGCTCTGAATCAAACTTCTCAAAGTAGACACCTTCGCCTATATGTATAATTCCTTCATCACTGGCTGATTCCAGCTGCTGAACAATCGACGGATAAACGCGCATGTTGTCAGCAAAATGTCTGATCGTGCTGTCAACTGTGTAGCCATCATTCATAAACAGAGTAATTTTATCCTGATTGTTATCAGTTGGCTGCCAGTGGATTTCAGATATCAGGTTAAGAATCGCTGCGGGTAATTCGCCCAATTCTTTTGCCATTTGCTGTAAATGATCTTCTTCGGTAAAATCAATTAAAAACGGCACATTTCCACCGATAGACGTTTGGTCTGTATCCTGTAGAAGCTTGCCATTTCCTGAAATGGGAATCTGTTCATTATCGCGTTTGACAGAGCCAACAAAGTTTACTTCAGTAACCTTAATATCAACGGTCCATGGCAAATCGCGATTGACTTCAGCCTCTTGAATAACCGGATTTTCCTGGAGTTTTTCGCGGGCATCTGTCTTGTCAACCGTCCATATATTTGTTCCGGTTTGAATACCAGATATGTCAATCACCTTACTTTCTTCCACTATCGAATTGCCGGAAGCATTTATTGTTTTGATATCACTGAGCGGTGATTGCAAGTAGACAATGACGGCAATTAAAATAAAAAAAAGTGACAAATAGAAGATAAGACGGCGATTGGCTTTCTTTTTACGTTCCTGTTTCAATGTGGGAATACGATCTTCAATTGAAACGACATTTTTTTTGCCCATCCAGTTTCGTCCCTTATTTTCATAATCAAATTCTAATACCATAATCATGTTAAAATCCCAGTTCAAACGGGATTTGCTACAGTCATACACTATTCATAATAACCAGAAAAAAAGGCATCTGCTTGTGCCTTTTTATACGTGCATATCTGATTATATCATATATTTCGTTAATATAACCAATAAACTTTTTTCCAATTAAACTGTTTTTCTGCTGAATCCATCTACATTCTGGCGTGCCGGCTGATATTTAATAAAATGCCCGCTGAACAAAGGGTCAATACCAGTGATGACCCGCCGTAACTTAAGAAAGGAAGCGTAATACCAGTCACGGGAATCAGCCCGATAACAACGCTGATGTTAATCATAACCTGTATGGATAGCATCGAAACAATGCCAAGTGCCAAAAACTTCCCATGGGCATCTGGTGCTTCCAGTCCAGCTTTGATGCCACGCCAGAATAATAGAGCGAACAAAACAAGGACAAAGGTTCCACCCAGAAACCCTAATTCTTCGCCAATAATTGAGAAAATAAAATCCGTTTGGGGTTCGGGCAGATAAAAATACTTTTGAATACTGTCACCCAGACCAAGTCCCATTAAACCGCCGGGTCCGATGGCATATAATGATTGGATAATCTGGAACCCGTCCCCTAAAGGGTCCTCCCACGGATTGATAAAGGCTGTGACCCGGCTCAGCCGATAAGGGGCCGAGACAATCAGCAGAATAAAGCCAGCCAGTCCTATGAGACCAAGTCCCAAAAAATGCAGCAGCCTGGCACCAGCAGCATAAATCATGACCATGCATGTCCCGACCAGCACAATCCCTGTACCGAGATCCGGCTGCAGCATAATAAGGCCAAATGCTGTGAATACTAGAATTAGCGAAGGGAAAAAGCCTTTTTTAAACGATGTAATATACTTTTGCCGCGAAGATAAAAAAACAGCCAAATAAATAATCAGACCGAGTTTCATAAACTCTGCAGGCTGTATACTGAAAGCACCAACACCAATCCAGCTCCGCGCCCCGCCTCGTATCATACCAATTCCTGGGATCAGAACAGCCAGTAATAATATAAAACAAACAAGCAAAATAACGCTGCTATATTTTTTCCAGGTACTGTAAGGAATCATCATAAATACAAACATCCCGATAATGCCGACAGCTGAAAACAGAAGCTGGCGTTTAAGATAAAAATACGGGTCATCAAATTTATAATCTGTCCATACATAAGACGAACTGTAAACCATTACAATACCAATCAGCAACAATAAAAAAATAATCCCGAGCAGTGCGTAGTCAGGTTTGTTTTTGGAGGAAAAAAGTTGGCGAAACAAAAAAACACCCCGTTTCCACATAATTGGATGGAGGGGCTGTCTTAGCTGCTTATCATGTGATTGGCCACAAAAGGAAACTGGCCTTTCTATTTATGTAAACAAGCCCCTACACTAATGTATGCACGGCTTGTATAAACATGTTACCTCTTTCAGCAAATGTCTGATACTGATCCCAGCTGGCACAAGCTGGTGAAAGTAAAATAACGTCATTATCTTTTGACAGATTATAAGCTTGCTTAACGGCATCCGCCATTGTATAAACGTTTTCTATACTGTCTACACCCGCTTCTGCCGCAGTTCGCGCTAATTTATCCTGCGTCTCACCTATCAGGACCATCCCTTTGACATTTTTTAGGTAAGGCTTCAAATCATCAAATTCGTTGCCGCGGTCAAGACCGCCAGCAATCAGAATCACAGGCTGCGTAAAGGCGTTTAATGCCTTCTGTGTCGCAAGCAGATTCGTTGCCTTAGAGTCATTATAAAATAATCGGTTGTTTAGATTTGTCACAAACTGAAGCCGGTGTCTCACCCCAGCAAACGTTGTCAGGACATCCGCAATTGCCTCGTTAGAAGCACCGCTCAGCTTGGCAGCACAGATAGCAGCAAGAATGTTTTCCAGGTTATGATCACCCGCCAGGGCTATATGACGCTTTGCGATAATTTCTTCATTTTTGTAGTAAATACTTGTCTCATCGGCCCAAGCTCCTTCATTAAGCCGTTTAGTTAAAGAGAAAGGAATTTTGACCGATTCAGCAGACATGACAGCTTCTGCGACAACAGCGTTATCAGCATTATACACTAAATAATCATCAGTTGTCTGATTAATAAAAATCCTGCTCTTGGCATTTTTATAATTCTCAAATGTCTTATGGTAATCAAGATGCGCCTCAAAAATATTTAAAAGCACCGCTATTTTAGGTTTAAATCTGTTAATCCCCAGCAACTGAAACGATGATAATTCCAGAACCAATTTTTCATCTTTTTCAAGTGCTTGAGCTGCTTCTGAGGCAGCATACCCAATATTACCGGCAGCTTTAACAGGTTGATGGCCTTTTTGCAGCATCTCCGCTGTAAGCGTCGTGGTCGTTGTCTTGCCATTGGAACCAGTGATCCCGATGATATCAGTATCAGCCAGGCTTCCGGCAAGCTCAATTTCCGTCATGATCGGGATACCCCGGCTAGAGGCCTCCTGCAACAGTGGCATATCATAAGTGATCCCAGGATTTTTAATGATGGCATCAATACCATCCAGAACCTCTAGAGGATGTGAACCTGTTATAACCTCAGCTCCCATTGCTGTCAATTCCTGAACCACCGGATCATCCAGTGCTGTATGTTTATCGTTAACACGCACATGCTTTTCGTTTTGCAGTAATAGCCTGGCGGCAGCCGTTCCGCTCTTCGCCAAGCCCAATACAAGTATATGACTGTAAGGGAAATTTTTTAACTCTTTCAACCTATCCACACCTCAATATATATACCGAGCGCTGCAAAAATCAGACCAATCATCCAAAAAGTGGTCACAACGCGCCATTCTGACCACCCCAGTAACTCATAATGATGATGCAGCGGACTCATTTTAAAAATTCGCTTTCCAGTTATCTTAAACGACAGAACTTGAAGAATGACTGACAGCGTCTCGATAACAAACACGCCGCCTACAATCACTAAAATGATTTCCAGCTTCGTTAAAATCGCAATAGCGGCCAGACCACCGCCTAGGGCAAGTGAGCCTGTATCCCCCATAAATACTTTGGCAGGATGGGCGTTAAAGACTAAAAAGCCCAATAGAGCGCCAACTGCTGCTAATGCAAAGATGGCGATCTCGTTTTGCGGGATCCCATACCAGGCCAGTATCCCAAAAGCCCCAAACGCAATCGCTGCCGTACCTGCAAGCAGTCCATCGAGTCCATCCGTTAAATTAACGGCATTGGATGCCCCAACGAGCATCACTATGGTCAAGAGCGCATAGCCCCAGCCAAGATCCCACTGGACAGAGGTGCCCGGAATTTGAATGTAGGTAGCATAATCATTCATATGTAAAATAAAATAAAAGACAAGTGCTATCACAATTTGTCCTATCATTTTCTGTTTTGACGTCAGACCCAGGTTTCGCTTCATCGCGACTTTAATGAAATCATCCAGAAACCCGAGAAATCCGTAACCGGCCATCACAAAAATAAGCAGCCACGTTTCATAGCCAATCGAGCTACTGGATTTACCGACCATAATAAGCGATGTGACAGCAACACTGATAACAATCATAACACCGCCCATCGTAGGCGTACCGTCTTTCTTCAGATGTGACTGGGGTCCTTCGTCCCTAATGCTCTGACCAAACTTCAAACGCCGTAAAAAGGGAATGAAAATCGGTGACAGAAGGACGGTGATCAAAAATGATATCGCAATTGTCATCATTAATACATAGATACTCACTGTTTCTCCTCCTCTTGCAGCAACCGTCCATAGTTTTTTCGTTCATTCACTGAAATGGTCAACCAAAACTTCAAATTGCATGCCTCGTGACGCTTTGAACAAGATGAGCACACCATCTCTGGCATACGCCGCAACAGCATTCTCAAGCGTTTCTTTTGAAGCAGCATGCCGGCAATCAATTGATGGATAGCGCTGCTTGACAGCTGAGGAAATCTCACCGGCATGGTTTCCTATTGTAAAGACAGCAGTGACAGAAGAATCAATGCTGTCTGCCACTGAACGGTGCAGCTGTTTGGATCTGTCGCCAAGTTCAAACATATCACCCAGAATGAGCACTTTTTCATTGAAGCCTCTCAGATGTCTGACAACGTTGATACTTGCTCTCATAGACGTCGGTGAGGCATTATATGCATCGTTAATTAGAGAAGAACCATTTCTGCCGTTTATTAATTCAAACCGCATAGATGTCTTCTCCGGTGCCGACAGACCCTGTTTAATTTTCGCATGGTTTATGTTGAGCAGTTTGCCAATCGTAACCGCAAATGCTGCATTCAGCGCATGATGCCTGCCGAGCAGCGGGGTACTGTAGTCACAATCACCGGACAGCTGAAACCATGTCGAGTTGATTGTTACATTTACCGCTTTGATTATGACGTCATTGCTGTCACCAAAACCGCACGCCAGAACATGAGGCTTGTCGTGAACACTGTTTAACAGCTCCTCATCACCATCAATCAATAAACAACCTTGATCTGTCATGCCTTGAACAATTTCGAGCTTGGCTTCAGCAATGCCTTCTCTTGAACCTAAGTATTCAATATGTGACTCACCAATATTTGTGATGACAGCATAATCAGGTTTAGCTATGTGACTAAGTGCAGCGATTTCACCTGCATGATTCATACCCATTTCCGTCACGACTACTTCGGTATCGGCCGGCATGGATAAAATCGTCAGCGGGACACCAATCTGGTTGTTCAGGTTACCTTCCGTATAGTGGGTTTTAAACGATGTCCGGATAATTGAGGCAAGTAAATCTTTTGTTGTTGTCTTGCCATTTGACCCGGTTACAGCAATAACTTCAGGTTTCACCAGGTCCCGATATGCTGTTGCAAGCTGTTGCAGAGCAATCAAGGTGTTTTCCACGTAAAAAACAGGGAAATCATCCGGTAAAGCAATGGGCAGCTGTTTATTTTTTTGCCACAGTACTGCGACAGCGCCATTACTGACAGCCTGCTCCACATAATCATGGCCGTCAAAACGATCGCCGGTTAAAGGAACAAACAAAGCGTTCTCAGTTTGCTTTCGGCTGTCGGTCGTCACCTCCAGAATCGCAATTGCCGTCTTGAATGCTTCTTTGCCCTGGCCAGTCATAGTCTCTGCAAGCCACTCTGTTGTAAACAGCATCATTGATCCTCCTTCAGATTCCGGCTCTGAATCGCTTCCTGTGCCACTTCGCGGTCGTCGAAATGATGCTGAGTATGATGGATTTCCTGATACGTTTCATGCCCTTTTCCGGCAATCAAGATAATGTCGCCTGTTTCTCCCTGATTAACGGCGCGGGATATAGCTTCCCGCCGATTTTCGATTATGACATAATTATCTGTCTGACACCCGGCAGCCATGTCATCCAAAATCGCCAGTGGAGCTTCCGTACGCGGATTATCGGATGTGAAGATAGCCTGATCCGCGTACTTAAGGGCAATCGATGCCATTACTGGCCGTTTTGCCTTGTCACGATCACCGCCGCAGCCAACAACGGCATAGACGTTATGTTTAGTAAAGCCTCGAATCGTTTGCAGCACGTTCTCTAATGAATCAGGCGTATGAGCATAGTCGACAATAACGGCATAATCCTGATCCCCGTCAACTGGTTCAAATCGGCCACTCACACCTGACATTTGATCAAGTGCCTTTTTAATAACCGCAAGCGGTATTCCAGCACTTATGGCAGCAGCACTTGCCGCCAGCATATTATACACATTGAATTGACCGATCAGGCTGCTGTTAATTAGCACAGAACCAGCCGGTGTGTTTAAGGTAAATGTGGTTTTCATTACATCTAAATAAATATTGTCCGCTCTTACCTGTGCATCAACTCCGCAGCCGTACGTTAAAATATGCTGAGCTGTGCTTTTCTTCAAAAAGCCGCTGTGAGCATCATCCTCATTTATAACAGCAAACTTTTTTTGGTTGCTGTTATAAGTATTCCCTAACTGGGCAAACAAAAGACTTTTGGCATGTAAATAATCATTCATATCGTGGTGATAGTCCAGATGATCCTGTGAGAGGTTTGTAAACACAGCTATATCAAAATCGCAACCGTGAACCCTTCCCATATCCAAAGCATGGGAGGACACCTCCATGATAGCTGTTTCAACGTGTTCATCAACCATGTCCTGAAATGTTTTTTGTAACGAGAGCGCATCAGGCGTTGTATTATCGACAGGATAAGCATTATCTCCAATTTTCTTTTGAATGGTTCCAATGACACCTGTTTTCTTTTCAAATTCTTTAAAGATCGACTCCAGCAAATAAGTGACCGTCGTTTTGCCATTCGTTCCAGTAACACCAATAAGCGGGATTTGCTGTGTAGGATACCCATAAAATCTGACAGCCATTTTAGCCATTATCCGGGATGTATCGGCCACCTGGATAACCGGAACAGAGGCTGTCACTTCTTTTTCTGAAAGAATTGCAGAGGCCCCCTGCTTCACAGCTTCTTCCACAAAATCATGACCATCAACTGTATAGCCTGTGATACAAACAAACAGACTTCCTTCTGTAACCTGTCTGGAATCAGCCTTAACTGTATTAATGTCGATTTCGCTTATATCACCGTCTGCATAATAAAACGGCAATACCTCAAGTAAATCCTGTAATTTCATACCAAACACCCTATTCTGAACTGCATTCGTAAGCAGTAACCGGTACACACCGGTTACTGTCTTCTGAAGTTAACATTTCTCGTTATCAGCAGGATGAATACCTGCACTGAATAAGTTCCACCTTATTATAGCAAAAAAACGAGCGGTTCACGATGCATTTTTGTCAGATAGATAAATTCTAATTTTTTCTCCTTTTTCAACTTTTGTACCCGGGTTTGGTTCCTGATCGACAATATAGTCCCCCGAACCGCTCGTTTCAATCGATAAGTTTGTCTGGTATTCCATCAATTCATGTTTATCGATGCCTATCAGATCCGGCACTTCAACTTTGGGTTCATCCGGCCAAGTATACTCTTTTTCTGGTCCCTCATCACGTGGTTCTACATCCATCTCTCTTAAGCTGTCACCAATAATATTGCCCACGATCGGTGCTGAAACAACACCGCCAAATTGAGAGGTGTCTTTCGGATTATCCACCGCTACATAGACAACGATTTCCGGATCATCAGCTGGTGCGAATCCCATAAAGGAGACAATATAGTTATTTGCCAAGTAATTGCCATCAGGACCTACTTTCTGAGCAGTACCGGTTTTACCGCCAACACGGTAGTCATCAACATAGGCAGAACGGCCAGTTCCCTCAGCAACAACCGTTTCAAGTGTTTTTCGCACCTCTTTCGATGTATCCTTAGAAATAATATTTTCTTTTAATACAGGTTCCTCTTCCTCCACGACTTCTTCCGTTTGTGGATCGAGCCATTTTTCTGCTATATGGGGCTCATATAATTTACCGCCATTGACCGCTGCGGAAACAGCCATCACCTGCTGAATTGGCGTTACCGAAACGCCCTGACCAAATGACGTTGTAGCCAGTTCAATCTGCCCAATATTATCGGGGTCAAATAGAATGCCATTTCCCTCTCCTCGCAAATCAACGCCTGTTTTCTTTCCAAACCCGAAATCATCAATATAGCTGAATAATCTTTCCTTGCCAAGGTCGAGTCCCATTTGGACAAATCCGGGGTTACAGGAATTCTGTACAACTTCGAGATACGACTGGCGTCCGTGCCCGCCGCTTTTCCAGCAATGCAGCTGTGTCCCATCGACAGAAATAGCGCCATCATCATAGAATTCGTCTTCATCTAGGTCAACGACATTTTCTTCAAGCGCCGAGGCCAGCGTAATAATTTTAAATGTGGATCCTGGCTCGTAAGTTTTCCATATCGGCAAATTGCGGTCATATATTTCCGGATCAGTATTTTGATAATTCTCCGGGTCAAAATTAGGCCGTGTCGCCATTCCCAATACCCCGCCGTTATCAGGGTCCACTGCAATGGCCAGAGCACCATCCGGATCATATTCTGAGACAGCAAGATCCAGTTCCCGCTCCATAATCGTCTGGACGCTAGAGTCGATTGTTGTTTTCAGGTCCATACCATCTTCTGGCGCTTGATAATCATCTGCTATTTGATCGAGTTTCTGGCCTTTGGCATCTGAATAAAATGATAAACTGCCTGATTCACCATCAAGCTTGTCATTATAATACTGTTCCAGCCCCATCAATCCCTGGTTATCGATACCAGCAAATCCCAGCACATGAGATAAATAATCGTCATAAGGATAATGACGCTTCGAATCTTTTGCTAAGTAGATCCCGTCTAAATTCAATGTTCTGAAAGCTTCTTCCTGTTCATCGCTTATTTTTCTTCCGTCCGGGTGCACTCTTGTATAAACAGCATCCTTGGTTACATAGTCGTAGGCATCCTGTTCGGAGATACCAAGTATATCAGCCATTTCCTCTGCTGTGTTCTGTGGATGTTTGATTTGTTTCGGAACGACAATCACGGAAGGGGCGGTCACATTTTCCGCTAATACATCACCATGCCTGTCCAGGATGTTTCCGCGTTCCGGCTCAAACGTGATATCCCGGCTCCATGATTCATCGGCAAGTTCCATCAGGTCATCTCCCAAAACAAATTGCACATAGCCAAGACGGACAGAAATAATCGTGAACATTAGCAAACCAGCAAGAAAAACGAAAATCATACGTTTCCTTACCGTTACAGACGATACACGCTTCATGATCAAACCCCTTTTCGTATTCATAGGTAGGCTTGTATTACAGTATGAAGACGATAAAGGGAATAGAACTCACACTGGCTGTCATACATAAAAAAACATGCCATGTCCTCTAAAAGGACATGGCATATTTATGGCGAGCTGCTTGCATCATCGTTTTTTTCCGCCGGGGACTCATCAGGCGGCTTTAGTTCAACACCGAGATAGTCACCTTTTGTCAAATCTTGTCCTTCAGCAATACTTTGTTTAACGACATAACCATGCCCCATTGGTTCGAAATCCAAGTCCAGCAAGTCAGCAAGTTCTGAGATATCTCTGAGTGACCAGCCGGCTATATCCGGCATCTTCGGCTCATTCGTCACGAGAATGATTCGATCACCTGGCACCAGTTTATCACCTTTAACCGCACTGGCTTGTTTGATCTGATTGCCAGAGCCAATAACTGACACATTCAGCCCTGTATCAGCTAGTGCATCCTTAACAGCGCCGGTCTTGCGATTCATGATCTGCGGCAGCTTAACTGGCTCAATCTCTTTCGTCGTTTTCTTGTCTGGATCAATGTCCAAATAATGCAAGCTGCTCCGCATAACATTTTTAAAGATAAACGAGACTGGAGCTGAACCTGTTTCGTCACGGGCAATATCAGGCTGTTCAACCGATACATACACCATTAATTGCGGATCATCCTTGGGTGCCATGCCTAGAAAGGAAAACCGGCTGTTGCCATGACCCCTTAGCAAGGTGCCATTTTTATAGAGCTGTGACGTTCCGGTTTTGCCCACAACATTGTATTCTTTTAGCCGATATTCCTTGCCAGTCCCGTTCTCTGAACTGACTACTGATTGCATAAGATTAAGCATCTTGTGTGATGTGTCTTTGGAAATAGGTTTAGAAACAACGTTCGCTTTTTTATCATCTGCCTTATCACCAGAGGATCCATCAGAGGGTTTGGAAATCACATAGGGTTTCACCATTTTGCCCCCATTGGCAAAGGCGCTGGCTGCCTTCATTTGCTGAATCGGTGTGACAGTACTGGCCTGACCAAATGCTGTTACAATTTTATCACGCGGATAGTTATAAACGAGTTTACCAGTTTTTTCACCGGGTAGATCAATGCCTGTTTTGCTATCGAAGTCAAATGCCTTCCAATAATCCAGGAATTTCTCTGTACCAATCTTTTCCCACAAAAGCTTGGCTGCGGCAACGTTGGATGAGCGGGTAAATCCTTCATCATATGTAATGGATCCCCAGCCTTCACCGCCATTATGATCCCTGATCGGCGTAACGCGATCACTAACTTTATATGTTCCTGACTTAAACCATTCGTCACCCTGATAGACGCCTTCTTCAATGGCAGCTGACCATGTAAACATCTTCATAGTCGATCCGGGTTCAAATGGTGTGGCAATGGCATCATTATACCAATTTTCGACATCCGCGGGATTGTTGGGGTCATAGCTCGGCCGATTGCTCATAGCCAGTATCTCCCCGGTTTTTGGATCCATAACCGTTGCCGTCATGCTTTCAGGATCATATTTCTTGTCCATTTGCGTCATCGCATCTTCCAGTAATGTCTGTATTTTCTGGTCAATAGTCAGGTGAATATTGTTGCCGTCCTCAGCCGGTTGTACAACTTCGTTCGGATGTAATAACTTTGTGTTGTAAAAATCATGTTCATAGGAAATAGAGCCATCTTTACCAGTGAGTTTGTCATTCATTTGCTGCTCAATTCCGGTAACACCGTTAAATGTTTTATCGTCCTTTCGGGCAAAACCAATGATATGGGAGGCAAATTTGCCATTCGGATAATAACGTATAGGCTCTTCTTTAAACGTAATACCCGGCAAGTCCAGCTTCTCTATCTTTTCCTTTGTTTCCTGTGATAAATCTTTGCCAGCCGTCCCAAATTCCACTTGAAACCGGTCTTCTTTAATCCCTTTTTTTAGTTCCTGGAGCAGATATGATTTATCGGCATCCAGTATAGGGGCCAGTTTTCCAGCCGTTTTACCGGGATTTTGAACATGATGCGGGTTATCCTCATTCTGCGTACGTGAATCATCAACAATCGCCTGCATACGATAGGCAGGACGGTCATAAGCAAGGGTCATGCCATTCCGGTCATAAATTTTCCCTCGTTCAGCATCAAGCGTGTGAGATGCTGTTCGATTTTCTTTCGCCATTTTTTCCAATGAAACACCATCAATTTCACCCGTAGCTTGAATATAAAGAAACCTGCCGGCTATCAGCAAAAACAGCCCACTGAATAAAACCATTAATATACCGGACATGATGCGTGCATTCTTATTTTTTCTCATAAACATGCGCCTCGTTTACTTACTGTTGTACGCTGTTGCCTGTTTTACCTTAGCATCCTGTATTTTCAGACCATTTTCTTTAGCAATGCGAGTGATCCGCTCAGGGCGCCTCAATTGTTTTTCTTTATAAACGAGTTCTTCATTGGTCACTTTTTGCTGTTCGACGGTCTGTTCCAGCGATTCCACTTTCCTGTTTAACGTATCTGTCGAAGAGGCAAAAGAGACAATATAGATACAGGAAACGATCAGTATTGCTGCAGCTATCATATACAGCACCTTTTCTCCCTTTGTAATCCAGCGTTTTTTGGCGACCCGGACAACCGTCTGCTTGTCCTGGTCCGGTTCCGTTGATGTATAAGTTGATTCCCAGCGGCGGGCGAGATTATCATTCAAGATTTTTTCCACCCCTCTTCATATGTAAAGTCGTCATCCCAATCATCAATTTTTTCGGCAATCCGCAGTTTAGCTGAATGTGACCGCCTATTGTCATTTTGTTCTTTTTCCCCGGGTACAATCGGTTTTTTATTAACCAGTTCAAACGGCGGCTGATGGTCATCTGGTATAACGGGTAAGTTTTTTGGAACAGGTTTTGCTGTGCTCCATTTTTTGAACGCTTGTTTACAAGCCCTGTCCTCCAGTGAGTGAAAAGAAATCACGGCAATCCTGCCATTGATCGCAACTGACCTCGCTGCCTGATGCAGAGCATCACTGAAAGCGCCCAGTTCGTCGTTAACAGCAATCCGCAATGCCTGAAAAACACGTTTCGCAGGATGACCGCCTTTTCTGCGGGCCGGGGCGGGAATTGCCTCTTTAATCAGATCCACCAATTCATAAGTCGTTTCAATGGGGCTCGTTTGTCTTGCCGTTTCAATTTTACGCGCGATTTGTTTGGAAAATTTCTCTTCACCATAATGAAAAAATACCTTCACCAACTGCTGATAAGACCAGTTATTGACGAGCTCCTGAGCATCCAGTTCCTGGTTCTGGTCCATTCGCATATCCAGCCTGGCATTATGCTGGTAGCTAAAACCCCTCTCACCACGATCAAGCTGTGGAGAAGATACCCCGAGATCGAACAGGATGCCATCAACATGGTTAATGCTGTTGGCTGCCAAGTAATCTTCCAGTCTTCTGAAATTAGCATGAATGAACCGGACGCGATCCTTGTACGGATGCAGACGGGATTTGGCAGCTTCCAGAGCTTCCAAATCCTGGTCAAAGGCAAGTAATTTACCTCTATCACTCAGCCGAGCGGCGATTTGTTCGGCATGACCACCGCCGCCTGCCGTGCAGTCTACATATATACCGTCTGGTTTTATAGCCAGTCCATCGACAACTTCGGTTTCTAATACACTGTTGTGATCAAACATGCATGTCACCCGTCTTCTGTCTTAATAGGTTTTAGATGTCAAAATCAAGCAGGTTCTCAGCAATATCACTGAAAGATTCCTCCGAATTACTGAAATAATCATCCCAGTTTTCCTGTGCCCAAAATTCCACACGATCAGACACACCAATGACAACACATGCCTTATCAAGGGATGCATAGTCCCGAAGAGGCTGTGGAATGTTTATTCTTCCCTGTTTGTCTACCTCACATTCCACAGCTCCTGAGAAGAAAAATCTGGTAAAGGCACGAGCGTCTTTTTTTGTTAGCGGGAGTTTCTTCAATTTTTCTTCAAGTAATTTCCATTCATCCATAGGGTAGGCGAACAAGCATTTATCCAGTCCACGGGTGACAATAAAACTCTCTCCAAGCTTTTCACGAAACTTGGCTGGCACAATGATGCGTCCTTTCGTATCAATAGTGTGCTGGAATTCACCCATGAACACAGCAAGCCACCCCACCTTCTTACACACATGTTACCACATTCCCCCACAATTCACCACTGTATTTTGAAATTTTATTTATCAAAGCCTGAAATAAACCAAACGTCATGCACTGATTGGCCCAATACAGGTTCCATAAATACAGCATTTTGTTATAAAAAAGGGCTCTGGCGTTATATCGGCATAAAAAACCTTCCACCGCTTCATTTGCAGAAGTGGTGGAAGGTGGGGAAATAATAGGCTTATAAATAAACAAGGTGGTGATCGGCGTTGAATGAACATGTTTCTTTAGCCAAATCATTGATAAAACAGGGACCATATTCATTCAGCCACCATAATGGGTTCCAGATCCGTTCCTGAAGGCCGTTATGCGGACGAACAACCTGCTGAACAACATCAAATTCATTCAGCTGCTGTGCATATTGGTCTTCAATAGCACGGTTTATACGACTTTCCAAGTAGTCAATATGCTCATTCAGATAATAAAGATTTTTATCAGCTAGTTCCCCTATATCAGTACGTGTATCTCTTGCAATATCACGTATGGGTTTATGAGCCTGATCAACAGCTTCTTTAACTGAAGCTGTAAGCTGTTGCAGAGGCGGATTGCTCCGCGCAGCCAGCCACTGGATTTTAAACGATTCGGTACCTTGATTAACGGCACTTGCAGCATTGAGGTTGTGCTTCTGGATCACCTTTTCCACACGACGGTCAACGAATGTCAGCGACAAACGCGGAAGAACCGGTGGCATTTCCATATCAACCGCATCAAAGGCAGGCTTTAAAGCAGACCAGTAACCAACTTCACCAGGTCCTCCAATAAAGGCAAGCGTCGGAAATAGCCATTCCTGCATCAGCGGCCTGGTCACCACATTATTGCTGAGCTGTTCCGGATGGTAACTAGCAGTCGCACGCATCTCATCTGTTGTTAATAAAACGTCTCCCTGCTTGCCTATCCAGTTCCCTTCCTCATCTCTTAGCAACAATCGCCGATCCAGTCCGTCATGATAAAAAAGATGGGCATCATCCGGGTTTGTCTCCAGAGACACAGCATACCCCTTTTGGTTCAGTATATTTAATGCCTTGTTGACACCTGTGGCAATCGCGCTTTGCTTTTCAATCAGTTCAAGAAAATGATCCTGTTCTATCTTTCGCAGGCCGGGGTCAGCTGAATTTACAAGCACAAGACCTTCATCAGTAAACAATTGATAAAGGACTCTGGCAAAGAAGTCAACATACGTCACGGACTGCTGTAAACAGTTTTCAATGGACTGGTACAAATTTTGCGTATAACTTGTCTCACGCAACTGCTCGAACAGCTGATCAACCCAATCATTCGCAGCTGATTTATCAATAGCAATATCCGACACCGACGTATTCTCAGTAACCTGCTGTGCCAGTCTGTATTTGCTCAGCCCTTTATCTTCCGGCAGATAAATATGATCAATCTCAGCGAAATCATGGTCTTCCCCAGCAATCCAAAAGACAGGTATAACCGGTTTTCCAAGCTCCTCTTCCTGCTTTCTGGCAAATTGTATGATCGAGATGATTTTATTAACGGTATACATCGGCCCTGTCAAAAGGCCGGCCTGCTGACCGCCAATAGCGACAACACTATCATCACCCTTTAAGCGTTCTATATTGCGAAACGTTGCTTCAGGAGCATCCCACCGCTGATTCATCGTGATTAATGCATCAGCCAGGCGGCTGCGGTCGATTGATTTTTGCTGTAAGCTGTTGGCTCTCGAACGGTACGTGCCTTGAAGGTATGGGTCATATGTAAAATGTTCCATTATATTTTCGCGTTGCTGGCGATAATCATTAATGAGTGTACTCTGTTCCGTTAATGATATGGGTGTGATCCGCATAAATCGCATGCTCCTTTTAATCGTAGTCATTATCGCAGTCAAATCTGTCCATTATATATTGTACATAAACGCGCGACCAGATGCATTTAATCTGTTTTCATGGTTAAACTATAACGAGTTAGAACGAAAGAATCAATCCGGTCAAAACAAGCAGACAATACAATCCCAAAAACAGCAGGAAGCAAATTCGCCAGAAAAATGTAAAGACATTCCGAAAGACAATTTCCTGACGCAGCTTCCAATGCACAACCACAATAATTGTAAACAGCGTTAATAATAATGCTATCATAACACCTGTAAACGATTGGCCAAAAATAATGTTAAACATTACGAGAACCGCTATAAGATAAAACGCGGTTGTCCAGTCGACTGCCGTATGAACAGCTCGCGATTTATGTTTGTAAACATTTAGGCTGACAGCATAAACAAACAAGGTTGCGATAATGGGCAGAGTCACCACAAAAGCCAAGATATAAACAGCAGTATCCCAGATTATCATCAGTTTTGTAACCTCTTTTCCAAATGAACAGCCTCTAACAGACTGACAATTTTAGCGAAAATACACAATCTCACGTTTCTGCCATTCCATTTATAGCACTTATATATTATAATTAATTATAAAGTATTTCTAATACTTCTGACTCAGGGAGGCTGATAATTTGAACGTTGAGCGACTTTTAATTAATTACAAAACACTGGAGCAATTTAAGCGATTTAAAGAATATGGCAATCAGGAATTGTCCATGCTCGAGGATTTTCAGAATAATATTATTGAAAATGACAGTGAATCACCGTTTTACGGGATCTATATGGGACATAATCTGATTGCCCGGATGAGCTTGTACAAAGTTAAAGCCAAATATGATGCTTTCTTCCACCCGCCCCAGGATTATCTTGAACTGTGGAAGCTGGAAGTTTTACCGGATTACCGGGGCAGAGATTATGGAAAGGCCATGGTGGATTTTGCTAAACGTTTTCAGATGCCGATCAAGACAAATCCACGGATTAATTCGCACGGCTTTTGGGAAAAGATGGGCTTTCAAAAACCTAAGTATGAAATGGAAAGAGATCTTGGCGGAAATCCGCTTATCTGGATGCCCGAAGGTGTTCAGGAAAAACAGGATACATGATACAGACGTTCGCTATGTATTACAGTTTCAATAAACATTTGACTGATACTAGTGTTCTAATAGAGTCAAGACATGAATGAACCGTCTTTGCATTCATGTCTTGACTCATTATTTATAAGGTTTCCTGACCCAATTCCATAACTTGCCCATTTCTTCCCATGCCTGATCATAACGGCGCAATTGTTCCTTCAGGGCTGTATTTTCCTCTATCAGCTGTTTTTGTATAAAATCCTGTTCATGATGCATAAACTGTTCATCCCCAACAGGAAAATGGCGCATCCGTTTCAATAATGAAATAGCTTCTGCAATCGGATCGTTCCCACCCGGGATATCATTTTGACAATCCTCTTCCAAAGCTATTTTCTGGCTATTTTGTTTCCGCTCTTCCCGCGCTTTATCGATAGCATCCGCATATTCTTTTCGAATAGAGGCATTCCAGCGGAAACCGCATGCAGCAGATGTTCGTGATAACTGTCTCCCCACTTCATTAAAGGCTTCAAGTTGCGTTTTCCCTTCGCGTATATGACGAAGAACGGTATCCGCCAGCAAATTGTCTTCATCCTCTGTCCAGGCGTCCTGGCGTGTTGCATTCATAACATCCCTCCTCATGCACTCGCTAATAATGTATGCAAAAGGTAGGCATGATAGAATTCTACAATTAAAATCATCACAAAATAACCTGTGGCGCTATTGTCATAAACCAAGACCAGCAACACTGATTCAATGTGCTATTACACAAAAACAGATCACGTATGATGTGATCTGTTTACTGTCTTATTCATTCAATTAATTACTGGCGATAACTTCCCTGCCATCATAATGTCCGCAAGATTTGCACACATGATGCGGTTTTGTCAGCTCACCACAATTTGAACATTCATTAAGGCCCGGCACCTGCAAATTTTTATGCGTACGGCGCTGATTTTTCACCTTTTTCGATGTTTTTCTTTTTGGTACTGCCAAGTCTCACACCTCCTTCAAATGGATAAAGAAAGACACTACTTTTTCCCTTTATCTTCATCTTCCAGTAAAGAAGCCAATTTTTGCATACGTGGATCGATGGACGAATCCTCATCCTCTTCAGAAACCAGTTCCCATCCTTCTCCTTTTAACGGAGCTTGGCTAAGAACATTATCATCATCGGAAAATACGCGATAAGGAAGCGCCAATAAAATGTTTTCTTTGATCAATGGTGTTAAATCAAGAACATCCCCTTCAATTGGATGACTGTCACTATCTGAGTCCTCTTGTGTATCAGCAAATTCGTTAAAAACCTCAAAAGCACTGACACTCAACGGATAAGGAACATCAACCAACGTACGGGCACACGGCAAAATCACGTTGCCGTCAATGATGAATGTGAAGATGAAGTCGTCGCCCTGAACATCCACCTTTCCGCTGACATGAACCGATCCAATCGATCGAATGTCATTATTCATCGTTTCGAGTTCAGATACATCCACCTGATCATCAAAAGCAAAAGGCTCCTTATGGGTATTTTTTCTAATCTCTCCTACAGAGAATTTCATATGACCACCTCGAGGCAACAAGCATAATTTTAAAAGGAAAACACTGTTTTGTCAATATATTATCTTTATTCAGCTACTGCCATGATCATCCCAATCAAACCATATTACCATGCACTATAACACGTTTTTTGGTATAATACACACTAATTCGATATATGAGGAGCTGAAACGATGCAGGCTTGCGGTTTAATTGTTGAATACAATCCTTTTCACAATGGTCATAAGTTTCATATTCAGGCATCCAGGCAAGAATCCGGAGCGGACTGTATCATCGCTGTTATGAGCGGTCCATTCCTCCAGCGTGGCGAACCAGCCATTATTGATAAATTCCACCGAACGAAGGCAGCTTTAGCCGCTGGTGTGGATATTGTCGTAGAGCTCCCTTATTTATATGCCGTCCAAAGCAGTGACCTGTTTGCCCATGGGGCTGTGCAGACATTACATGAACTCGGTGTATCAAGTATCTGTTTTGGCAGTGAGTCCGGGGACATATCGCACTTCACCAGAGGATATGATCTGCTGAACCAGTATCAGACTTCCTATCAGACGATGCTGCAGACAAAATTAGACCAGGGGCTGGCCTTTCCGGAAGCTAGCCGTCTCGCTTATGAAACAATTGGTTTAACAACTGGCGGAATCGACCTGGCCAAGCCGAACAATATCCTTGGTTTCAGTTATGTTAAGGCGATTTTTAACAATCACTTGTCAATTGAACCCTTAACCATCAGCCGGTTAAACAGCGATTATCATGATGAGCACATGACTGGCTCTGTTGCCAGTGCCACAAGCATCCGACATGAACTGTTAAAAAAAGGCCATATATCAGCAGATGCCGCAAATAGTCTCCCTGAAGAAACTGTCAGTCAGCTCCAGACCTATCAGGCAGAAGCGACCAGTTGGCATACATGGGAGAATTACTTTGACCTTGTCCATTATCGGGTCATGACAATGACTGAAGAGGAACTCGCAGCCATTTACGGTGTGGACGAAGGCCTTGAACACCGGATTAAAAAAACAGGGAACAAGGCGACGTCCTTTCAGGGCTGGATCGGGATGATTAAAACAAAACGCTACACTTGGACAAGACTGCAGCGTATATTCACACATATTCTAACCAATACACGAAAAACGGATGCAGCATCTGTTAAACATAGTCAATCGGTCCCCCATGTCAGATTGCTGGGGATGACCAAAACGGGGCAAACTTACTTGCACAATTGGAAAAAAGCCATGAATGTCCCGCTCATTTCAACATTAGCACGTCAGGATAACCTGATAGCAGCCACAGATGAACGAGCGAGCCATGCCTACTACAGCAGTCTCCCTGCTGCAAGGAAACGGGCGTTTCAGCACCAGGAGCTTGAGCCGCCCATTATCCTCTGAGAGTATCAGCCATCGGCCAGAGAGAGCTGCTACGTCTTATGATCAGGCAGAATCAAGATCTTCGAGATACTCTAATGCATCTTGAAATGTGTCGACGGGGACGATGTCCATATCTGTATTAATTTCCTCAGCTGTTTTAACGGCTGCATGATAGTTGGAATCCTCAGCCCCATCATTGCTGTTGGCAAAAAAGATTTGACAGCCTTTATCATCTGCGGCGATCACTTTTTTGTCAACCCCGCCAATAGGGTGCACATTTCCTTGATAGTCAATTTCCCCAGTTCCGGCAACTTCATAACCCTTCGTCAAGTCTTCTTCAGTCAGCTGATCATACATTTCCAGAGAAAACATTAAGCCAGCACTTGGTCCGCCAATCTCGCCACTGGAAAAGTTAACTTCCGGATCAACCGCCACACTTCGATCTGTCACAAGCCGAATGCCAATGCCAGCTTTTGTGTCTTCATCCGAGAATTTTTCCAGACTAATATCTTCAGTCATTGTTTCCTTATCACGTTTGAATGTCACAGTGACCGTGTCGCCAGGATTTTTCGTTTTCATGTAGTCAAGTAAATCATTGGTTTCTTCGACGTTGTTTCCATCAACCTTTTTAATGTGGTCACCTGCCTGTAATTTATTATCGGCTGGCATGTTGTCAACAACCGATACAACATAAACCCCATTGTAATTGATCGTAATAGTCTTATCAGCCGCTTTATAAGCAACAACTTTGGCTGCCTGCTGCGAACTTTCCATCATCTGCAGCTGGGCATGAAAATATTCATCCTCTGATACCCCTTCCGGTCTCACGTCTTCAAGAGGCATAACTTCTTGATTTGGAAGAAGTTTCGCCCATACATACTGTACAGGGGTTGCCTGTCCGCCGCGAACGGTCACAAGGTGCATGTCCCCCTTGCTTTCATGGCCATTTTCCACCTTCACAATCGGGTCAAGCGAATCTGCACCACCCGGCTTGTAAATATAATAAGGAAGTTTATACGTTGAAATAAAAAATGCAATGCCTATAACAATCACGAGGGCAATAATATGTTTTTTTGTGATCCTCACAATTAAGCTCCTTTCAATTCCGCGTCATCCTGACTAGTCAAAAGTGTATGTCATAAAACAGCACGGTATGTGCGTATATTGGTAGAGACTTGAACAAGTTGTTAAGGCTTCTGACAGATCTGAACAACCAAACAAACATACAACTATAAAACTAAAGCTAGCGTTATTTTACTACTAACAAATAGAGAAGTACAGCAATTATCAATTCGACAGGAGGCTGACCCTTGAAACAAAAATTCAAAACCATTGCCCTGTCCGGAATAACTGTGTTCCTGGCCTTATCCCTGATTATATACCCTGATCAGTCGCTGGAAGCCAGTGTCCGCGGGCTGAACATATGGTGGGAAGTTGTTTTCCCTTCACTGCTCCCTTTTTTCATCACTGCTGAATTACTAATTGGCTTCGGATTCGTAAAATTTATAGGCGTCCTGTTCGAGCCCATTATGCGTCCATTATTTAATGTACCTGGTTCTGGAAGCTTTGCCTGGGCTATGGGAATGGCCAGTGGCTACCCTACCGGTGCCAAAATATCAGCCCGGCTTCGTGAGGAAGGACAGCTGACAAGAATTGAGGCGGAACGGCTTGTATCCTTCACGAATGCCTCCAGTCCTTTATTTATATTTGGTGCTGTTTCGGTCGGTTTTTTTTACGACGCAAAACTTGGGGCTGTTTTGGCGGCGTCACATTATATTGGTAACGCGCTGGTTGGCGTCTGCATGCGATTTTACGGACGGAAAAAGGAAATGAATAAAACGAAAACAACAAAACAGAAAACGTCACTCAGGCGAGCATTCAGAGAAATGCATCAGACCAGACTGGCCGATTCACGACCATTTGGCAGGGTTTTCGGTGATGCGGTCCTGAATTCAATCCAAACATTAGTAATGGTTGGCGGTTTTATTATTCTCTTTTCGGTTTTCACAAAATTAATCTATATTGCCGGCGTCTCGCCGCTTATCGCAACAATCCTGCAACAACTATTACAATTGCTGTCATTACCAGTCGACCTGGCCATGCCCATATTCTCCGGCTTGTTTGAAATTACACTCGGAGCAGACATGATTTCGCAGACTGAGACAGCAGCATTAATGGAAAAAATAATTGTCGTCAGTTTCATATTAGGATTTAACGGGCTATCTGTACAAGCTCAAGTTGCCAGCATTCTGGCAACGACAGACATCCGATTCGCACCATACTTTTTTGCAAGAATACTGCACGGATTATTTGCTGCTGTACTCGCTGTATTATTTTACACACCTCTATATTTAAATCGGCCATCGTTTAATTTTAGAGATGTACCCGTTTCCAATAACCCTTACAGTGAGCCATGGTTCAATCTTCTACATTATCTGGCTGAAATTGGTCCAATCGTCTCCTTCAGCGGATTACTGCTGGCTATTTTGATTCTGATCAAACGAATGAGGCCTTCATAAAAAAAGATGTTGACCCAGTGCGGCAACATCTTTTCCAGCTAATGCTATTGATATTTTTCTTTTAACGCTTTTTCAACAGACTGCGGGACCAGATCACTAACTTCGCCCTGATATTTGGCCACTTCTTTAACGATACTTGAACTTAAAAAAGAATAACGATTATTTGTCATCATAAACAATGTCTCAATCGTATCATCAAGCTTCCGATTCATGGATGTGATCTGCAGCTCATATTCAAAATCACTGACAGCCCGCAGACCCCGCAGAATCGTATCCGCCTGATGTTTTCTGGCATAATCAATCAATAGCCCTTTACTGGTATCTACTGACACATTACCTAAATGCGCCGTCGATTCTTCCAGCAGAGAAATCTTCTCCTGATCCGAGAAAAGAGAGGATTTAGACTGATTCGTAAAAACCGCTACAATGACATGGTCGAATATCCTCGAACCGCGTTCAATAATATCCAGATGACCGTATGTCACTGGATCAAAACTTCCCGGACAGATCGCTAATTGCCCCATCGGAAATCTCCCCCTTTAGTTGCCTTGAAAAATGGTGACGCCTGTCGTGCCGTTATACGTTTCCTGTTTCATCGTTGCCAAGTGATTAACCTGGCCGGATAAAAGCTTAGAAGCATCATGCTCACAGTACAGAAAACCATTTGGCTTTAACAGCTGCAAACTGCTGATGCGATCCAGCAATTTTTCGTAGTTGACTTTCTGATAAGGCGGATCAAGCAGTATAAGGTCAAATTGAAGATCTCGTTTTGCAATAGCATTCAGTGCCCGAAAAGCATCAGTCCGAAAAATTTCAGTCCGGTCATCCAGTTTCAGCTTACGCATATTGTTATGTATAGTACGTATAGCTTTCGGATAGGCATCGACGAAGAGAGCATTGCTCACACCTCTGCTCAATGCTTCAATCCCCAGAGCACCACTGCCCGCAAACAGGTCAAGACACAATCCGCCTTCAAAAAAGGGACCCATAACCTGAAAGACAGACTCCTTAATTTTATCTGAAGTCGGCCTTGTAACGCTCCCCGGCACAGACTCCAATGAACGTCCCTTATGTGAACCAGAAATTACCCGCATGCAACCACCTCAATGATTTATCATAATCGTATTCGGAAAAATTCGCAAGCATCTAAGCAAAAATCCCCAGATTATCGCCAGATGTTTTTACTTTTACAAACAGATAAGCCATTACGCCAGCAAAAAATATAAAAACAGGGTATAAATAACAAATTCTTGTCCATAATAATAAATGAAACAGCCCATATTTGCTTGGCTGTTTCAAAAACACGGAGAAGACTTACACTTCCCCATAAGTTCTTCCTCCGGTTTCTCCTCTCCCTTTGCCTTTTTGTTTTCTGAGGAGAAAACAAAGGGACCTGCAGAGTTATTTCTGCAGGTTTTTTTATGCCGAAGCCTTTCTATTTAGTTGCCAGTCCAAGCAAAAGACCTTTGCAGCTTGATTATGTAATAAGCAGCAAAGGTCTTGTTAATCTATTAATTATTCTGTTTAGCCTCATCTGGTTTAACGTTTTCGAAATTCGTCCGCAAAAAAGGCTTATATGAGTACTGCACTTCAGTAATGAATGGAAATTGCAACAGCTTAGCCTCGACCTGTTCAATCGTGTCCTGATTCACATAAATGACAGCATACTTCTGTCTCTTGGACACATAAAGCAAATGGCCGAAACGTTTGATATGTTTAATATTTTTCATATGCTGAAACCAAATCATTAGTCCTTGACGATTCACTCTCATTAATTATCCTCACCATCGCAATATTTACCCAGCTCAAAGCATGAATCAGGATGCACTGCAGCCGCAGCTTCCTCCGCTGCCGCATCCGGCATCCGTCAGAGCAGCACCGTCCTTGGGCGCCTTGATGCCATCACTGACGCTAAAAGCAATGTATTCACTGATGTCATCAAGCATCTTCTGTAAATTCCGCTCAGCAATCTTAAATTGCGCCACTTTCTCATGCATATCCATTTCGCGTTTAGCAGTCCGCACTTCTTTCATGATCTTATTAAAATCCGGATGGTACCTGCCAAAACGCTGCACCTCATCGTACTGTTCCTTCATATCGTTAAAAGCCTTGATCAGCTGTTGAGCTTCTGCATCGTTATTAAGTGCTTCACGGGCATCTTGATAGGATTCCATAACATCTGACTTCAGAACCATGTTACTAACCACATCAGAATAATCAAGAATGTCTGCGTACTCCATTGTCCCTATCATGATTTCACCTCCACTATTATCGTATCACGTCTTGTGGAAGAAAAAAACAGGTAACCTACTCTTTCAGCGCTTGAGCCAGATGAATCAGCATGTTCGCATTTTGCAGCTGGTTCTCGATTCGATTAACCTGCTGTGAAAACGTTTGGCCATGAAACTGCTTTGAAGCTTTTTCGAGATCTTGCATTCGCTGTGGATCTTTGGTTAAATAGCGATACCAAACAGGATTAAAACGAACAAATTGATGCAATTCAGGATTCTGTCTTAAATAGTTATAAATAGCTGGCTGCATAAAGCACCTCTAATCCTTGAAGATACTGAAGAGATTTTGGTTGCTGGAGGGATCCTGATTATTGGTCGGCTGTTGCTGGGATTCATTTTCCGACGGCTGAAACTGACTCAAAAGCCCCTGAACAGTTGAAATCGTTTCGTTGAGATTCTGTACCTGGCTTTGCACTTTATCCATATCGACTTTCTCCGACATTTGGATAAGCTTATCCATCCATTCGGCTTTCCCCTGTTTGGTCCGCGCCGATTGTTTACCGTCCGTCCTTTCTTTAAACTGATCCCAAAATGGGTCATCTTCCCCAAGTAAAGCCCATTTTTCATAATAGGTTTGCAAACTTTGGCCGTTTTTTCGCACTTCTTTCACTAACTTTGGGTTCTTTTGTAAAAAGGCTTTAAACTCCCTTACACTCGGATGCAGGTTATTACTCATCACACTCACCTCTTACAATAGCTGTTACGCATAGTTTATGAGTCATCAGCCGTCAATGTGCAAGATGACACAGAGAAAAAAGCTGCGTATGCGTTGGACCATTAGTCTTTATTAAGGAAGTTTTGCGTATAATAAGACCGATGAACCCCAGCACCCAGATGAGTAAAATCGTCATTCAATAATGCTTTACGGTGATCCTCACTGTTCATCCATCCATGAAGAGCACTCTCAGCATCAGGATACTGTGCTGCAATATTTTCACCAGCTGTCTGATAAAAGACTTCTTTCGCCGCTAATCGCTCTTTCAGCCCGTCTCCATCCTGGCTGTAATGAGAAAAATAATGATTTTCTGCCATATCACGGCTATGCTCATAGGCGACATCGCTAACCGATTCATCCCACTTCAGAGGTGATTTTTCGTGCTGGTAACGAACAACATTTGTTAAATAAAAGATTTGCTGTTCAGCTCCCTCTTCAATTTGTGTCCACTGGTCATCGGTAAATTCCGGATCCTCCGGCATATCACCGCGATACTTAATTTCATAAGGCTGGTGCAATAGCAGAATATCAGCTGACAGCAGCCGGACAGCAGATAATTCATTCATAGAGGTGTCAAAATAAAGTTGTAAAAACACATTATCGGACACTTTCACAAGCGGCCTTTCCTGTATATCTGCGTCGTTCAGCCGGAATGTGTAGCTGGACATATCTTTGTCATAAGTGATCTCCCGGGAAAAATTGAAAGCATCATCTGCCGCCTCATAAGTTTGTCCAATTGTCACCGGTTCGACGGCCAGATCATTGCCCAGCGCGTAAACAGACGCAACGTGATGCTCTTTAATCCCAAATTGAACATACTGATCCTCGCCATCTGTATAAAGCCAACGTTCATACCCGTAAGCACTTAAATCTTTTCGCAAAGGCTCACCCAACTTTTTTTCCAGTTCATCGGCAGATTTAGTCATCCATTGATAAATGTCACCTTCCAGCGGTACAGCAGAACGTTTTTCAGGTACTTCTTTCGATTCAATTTTCGTCTTGTTTTGTTCCAGAACATGAGGATGGCCCGTAGTTGTGCTATCCTCGCCGATACTACTTTGTGCTGAAACATAATAACCAACGGCAGCAAGAACCACCAGCAGAACAATCACTCGTATAAATCGCAAGGTATTTCTCCTTTTATAAATTGATTGCTGTTACAATAATTTGTATGTACAAGCACCCGCACATATGCCCGGAAACCTGAAAAACAGCTAAATACCTGACGCTCAGGCAACTATGTATTTGGAAAGCAAGCTTCGTCAGAACGATTTTCGCCATGTAACTATTTTCATAATACTATATCATGAACCTGAAATCATATAATTAAACAAATTTGTAAGCTATGTTGATCTGTTTGGTGAAAAGAAAAAACAGAAGTACTTATTCACCACTTCCCTTTTTGATTGCAAGCAGCGGCTATTTTTATTATGATTAAAGTGATTAGGATAATTTTGCGAGGTGGTAAAATGAATCTGGAGAATACAGGGATTGAGGAGAAAACCGTTAATATTAAACCGCTGGACCGTCTGATGGGGCATCATGCTTTCATTCGTGCTGGACAATGGGACTACGAACGTGTCACATACGATTATAAGATTGGGTCCAAAGAGAATAACATTACATACTATATCCGTATACAGGGCTATGCCATCGAAGGCGATGTGGATCTTGGCAATGCTGTTATTCAGCTTAAAACACCACTTCTCGGAAAGCATTATTATCCGCATGGTGTGGAATATGGTGAAGAGGAAAATTTTCCAGAGAATCTGGTTGACCGGGCTCACAGTCTGGTCACTAGAGTTAAGGAAGCTATTGACCAACAAGAAAAATAAACAGAGAATCTTACCAAACCAACTGCTTTAATCATCAGAGTAAGCGGTTGGTTTTTCTTAAGTGATCCATACGGCTGCAGCCTGTTTTGCAGATTACATACCAAATACAGTTGTCATGGCAATACGATACTGCTTATCACTCTCACTAATAATACACGTTTCGATGAGGCAAGAATGAAAGGAGATTTCCGTTTATTTTGTTTGGATCTATTACAAAACGCCAATGGACACTTATTTTCCTGGCGATCATTCTATTGCTCACCCTGGTTTTTATACTGCCAATCGCTATCCCTTTAGTTATAGCATTTATAACAGCCTTAATTCTTAATCCTTTCATCCGTTTTATGCAGAGAAAAATAAAAACTGGAAGAAAAACAGCTGTTATAATGGCTTTTTTAATATTTTTAGTGTTTTTGGGGATCAGTGGCGCCTTTATAGTGACAACAGCTGTTACACATGTCGTCAATTTTGTTGAAGACATCCCTTCTTACATTACAGAGTTAAATCAAATTTATGATACATGGGAAGCAAGCTTTAAAAATTATACAAAAAACCTTCCCGATGAGTTTTATGAACAAGTTACCGGTACCATCGAAACACAGCTCATTTCAATCAATGAAACCTTAAAAGAAACGATTACCATTGACCGGCTTGCACAATTCGTCGCAAGCATCCCTCAATATCTGATCAGCTTTATCGTTTATTTAATTGCCTTGTTTCTATTTATGCTTGAAATGCCGGCACTTAAATCGAAATTCTATAATTTACTGAGGGACGAAACAGCTGAAAAAGTATCTTTCATGAATAGAAGACTTATTGATGTCGTGACAGGATTCATCAAAGCACAATTCCTTGTGAGTCTTCTCATCTTTGCCGTCGCATTGGCTGGACTGTTCTTAATAACACCAGATGTTGCCATCTTAATGTCTGTCATCATATGGATCGTCGACTTCGTTCCTATTATCGGTTCAATTGCTATTCTTGGCCCTTGGGCGCTGCTTGCTTTCGTAGCAGGTAATATATCGCTGGGAATTCAATTGACTGTCCTGGCAATTATACTGCTGGTCATCCGCAGAACCGTCGAACCAAAAGTCATGGGCCAGCGTATTGGCTTGTCACCACTTGCTACATTGATTGCGATGTTTTTAGGAATCAAACTGCTAGGTCTGCTTGGGTTTATTATCGGTCCTCTAATCCTTATCGCCTTTAATTCCGCCAGAGAAGCCGGTATAATCAAATGGCAAACCAAAATTTAAAAGTGTGCGGATAACCGCACACTTGTTTAACCTCCCAATATAGCTTTAAGCATACTTGTTGTCTCCCCGCTATCATAAATGATGTAGAGCAAAAGATAGACCATAACACCAGTAATGGCACTTAAAAACCAAATGACACTTGTCACTGGGCCAACTTTTTTATGAATATGAAACTTCCGTTTAAATGCCAGGGTCAGCGTAACCACTCCAAATATGGCACTTACTGTCGCAAGCGTTATATGGAAGATTAAAAAGATGGTGTAATAGATCTCAACATCCTCAGGCCCGCCAAAACTGGTATTTCCGATAAAGGCTGTTCGGGATACATATATTGTAAAAAAGAGTAATGCACTGATGGCTGCTGAAATCATTGTGCGCTTATGTGCCTTCACTTTTCTTTTAGCAATAAACACCCATCCGATTGCAACCAACACAGCGCTTATGACAATAAATGTTGTACTGAGGGTCGGTAATAATGGCATATATTTTAAGTCACCCTTTCTAAGCGGAATTCATCTGCGAAACAATCATCATGATCGCATATCCTTCTATACCGCTGATTAACTTAACAGCAGAACATTGCTGCTTCGCTATGTTTGCGTTTGTCCCTTTCCTTGTTCATACGGCTGATCTGGCAGTGAATCCACTTTTTCAGGATATTGAGCAAATCCTTTAAAAAATACAATTGCCAATAGAATGCCATATGTGATTTCCTGCATAAGTTTCATAACAATACCGCCCAATTGCTGATCTTCCCTTATTGTAAACGGAGAAAACATTTCTGGACCTGAAATAGCAGGATTTAACCCCTGCAGCACATCAGGTGGTACACATAGAGCCAAGGCCTGTATCCACGAACCTTCTGATGTGTAAGTTGCGTAAATGGGATCCGTCGCAAAAATCAGCAGTGCACAAGCAGGCGTTATCAAAACGCCATTGGCAAAGATATAAAATATTTTACCTAAAGGTGACATATAATTGAATTCTTTAAACGGAGCTAATATTGGCCACCAGACAATAAATGCCGCTGCTAAAATAATGAGAGATATAGATGAGTGCACCATTTGTGATGTCTGCGAAAACTCAAATATAGCCGGAAAATGATAAAGCGAAAACAGGACATTAAATAATAACAACGAAATAACAGGTTTGGTCAGGACTTTAAGCACAGGTTTGACGCCCCGGCGGTTAACAACTTTGTCCCATAACCAAGTTGGAATACCTTCGATGATAAATATCGGAAATACAAGATAGTAAATAGCCATTTGCACCATATGGCCTGTCAGCATGATATGGCCCAATAAATCAACAGGTGCTCCCTTAACCGCATATAATAGCAGCAATCCGCCATAAAAAAAGAGCTGCTGTTTCATTGACGGCCGGTCCTGCCCTGCTCCGCCAAATTTATGACGATATGGGCCGGTCACAAAATAATACAACAAGGCAATCCCCAAAACAAATGAGAGAAAATAAGGGCTCCATAACGCACGAAAACCAAATATTTGTAAATCCAGCCACATTTAAATTCACTCCGTTTAGTACCTAGGATACGGTACTGTTTAGTATAACGCATTTAACCGTCAGACAAGCGACGGATATGTGACAATTTCCTAAAGAATAATACAGGACCGGGGCCGCCCCGATCCTGTATTAGGCAAGCGGCAATTGAGAGTCTAAGAAGCAGAAATGTCTCTTTAATCAGCTCTCCATCACCACCATGTAATGACACTTAGTGCCGCAAGGGTCAAAGCAGCAGCAAACATACCTCCGTACATCATAACAGCCGGCATCGTATGATCTTTATCCTTCAGGTGCATAAAATAATACAATTGAAAGCCCACCTGCACGACTGCCAGGAACAAGATCAATGGGATGGCAACCATCGCATCCATGGCATCGGTTGCCACGACAGCGAAGGCAATGATCGTAAACAAAATCATAATCACAAATGAGATCAGCTGTTTTTGCATCTCTTCTTTTTTCTTTTGCTTTTCAAATGGTGTGGATTGATTGGAATTTGAGTTCTTTGTCATACATTAACCCACCTTTCCCATGAGATACACAACGGTGAAAATAAATACCCAGATAACGTCAATAAAATGCCAATATAGACTGAATGTGTAATATTTAGGCGCATTGTACAAGTTCAAACCGCGTTTGGCATTACGAAGCATAATGGCAATAAGCCAAGCGATTCCAAATGTGACGTGTCCGCCATGAAAACCAACTAATGCATAAAAAGCTGACCCAAAAGCTGATGTCTGAAACGTAAAATCGTACTCAGTAATATAGTGGGTGAACTCGTAAATTTCGCATCCCAAAAAGGCTATACCAAGAAGTGCTGTAATGCCCAGCCATAGCTGCATTTTTTTAAACGCATTATTTTTCATATGATACATCGCGTAGACACTTGTCAATGAACTGGTTAAAAGAAGCATTGTCATAATAAAGACAAGCCCCAGTCCAAACAGCTCGTCGGCTGCCGGACCGTCAGCAGTTGAATGTCTCAAAGCAATAAATGTACCAAATAAACAGGCAAAAAGAACAGTCTCACCACCCAGGAAAAACCAAAAACCTAAAAATTTGTTTTTGCCCTCCTGAGTAGCTTTTTCTGGTTCACTCGGCATCGTTTCCGGGTTCAAGGAATGATCATGACTCATATTAGTCAGCCTCCCTTTCAAGTTCTTCTTTTGGTATATGGTGACCATGATCATCTTTAAGTGATCTGATTAGCATACTGCCCAGTGCAACGGCCATTCCGCCAAATAACAAAATGTATGCCCAGTTATAATCAGTCTGATAAATGAACCCAAAGCCGGCAATAAACAGACCCAGAGACATTATGAAAGGCAAAAAGGATGAATTTGGCATGTGAATACTTCCCAGTGGTTCAGCTGGTGTCGGCGTTCCATTTCCTTCCATTTTTTCGATCCACAATGCATCTAACCCGCGAACGAGCGGTGTCTGTTTAAAGTTATACTCAGGCGCCGGAGAAGCCACTGTCCACTCAAGTGTTCGGCCATCCCACGGATCAGCCTCAGCCCGCTCATGTTTCACAGCAGAATAAATGGCGTTTATCAGAAAGACAATGACGCCAAAGGCCATAAAGAATGCTCCTATCGTACTGATTAAGTTACCTAAATCAAGCTGCTGGTCTTCGAAATATGTCCAGTAACGACGCGGCATTCCCATTAGACCAAGGAAGTGCTGAACCATAAAGGTTAAATGGAAACCGATGAAAAATGTCCAAAATGTCAGTTTGTTCATTCCTTCGTGCAAAACACGTCCAAACAGTTTCGGCCACCAGTAGATAAGTCCGGCAAACAGACCAAATATCGTACCGCCGACAATAACATAGTGGAAGTGTGCTACGACAAAATAGGTATCATGATACTGATAGTCTGCCACAACAGTCGCTACCATAACACCAGTCATACCACCGATCGTGAATGACGGAATAAAACCTAAAGCCCAGAGCATCGGACTTTTCAGTGATATGCTGCCGCCCCACATTGTTGCAAGCCAGTTGAAAATTTTAATCCCTGTTGGCACCGCAATCGCCATTGTCGCAAGAGCAAAGATCGAGTTCGCTACAGGTCCCAGTCCAACTGTAAACATGTGGTGTGCCCAAACCATAAAGCCGAAAAAGGCAATCAAGATCGTAGCAAACACCATCGCCGTATAACCAAACAGCCGTTTTTTGGAAAAGGTCGAGAATATTTCACTGAACACGCCAAATAGCGGCAAAATCAAAATGTAAACTTCCGGGTGGCCAAATATCCAGAAGAGATGCTGCCAGACAATCGCATTACCACCGAGACCGACATCAAAAAAAGCAGTCCCGAACATGCGGTCAAACATCAAAAGGAACAATCCAACTGTTAAAGCCGGAAAGGCAAATAAAATTAGAACACTTGCTACAAACACTGTCCATGTAAACAAAGGCATGCGCATATAGGTCATACCCGGTGCACGCATGTTAATAATGGTTACCAGAAAGTTAATCCCGGCCATTAGTGTTCCAGCCCCAGCTATTTGCAGACCAAGAACATAGAAGTCAACACCATGTCCCGGTGAGGTGACTGAAAATGGTGCATATGCCGTCCAGCCTGCATCAGGTGCTCCTCCTAAGAACCAGCTGAAGTTTAGCAAGAGACCACCAAAGATAAACAGCCAGAGCCCTAAAGAGTTCAAAAATGGGAAAGCTACGTCTCTAGCTCCAATTTGTAAAGGAACAATGGCATTCATTAACGCAAAAATCAGTGGCATGGCAGCTAAAAAGATCATCGTTGTACCGTGCATTGTCATCAATTGATCATAAAAACCTGCACTGACAAAATCATTTTCAGGTTTAATTAACTGAATACGGATAGCCATGGCTTCAAGCCCACCAAGCAGGAAAAAGAAACCTCCGCCGAACAAATATAAATGTGCTATTTTTTTATGGTCGACTGTTGTTAAATAATCCCACAGGACAGCTCCGAAACCCCTCTTTTGAGCAGTTGCTACACTCACAGTTTAATACCTCCTTTAGTCATCGTCTTCACTGTCACTCACGGTATCTGGTGTGACGTCAGTTGGCTTCAATTGCAATAGATACTCTGCAATCTTACCTGCCTCGTCTTTAGATACGTCCGGGTATTGCCCTGTCATCTTATTACCCGGTTTTATCGCCTCTGGATCCATAATCCAATCAACGACATTTTCTTTATTTAAGTCTTTGATGCCAGCAAGACGCGTCCGATTACCAAAATCAGTCAGGTTTGGACCAATTTGTGTTGGTGACGATCCAATCGCGTGGCAAGCTGTACAGTTCTTTTGTTCAAACAGCGATTTACCTTCCCGAGCCACAGCTTTATCAGGTTCCGCGTCCGGATCCGCATTTTCCATGTCATCTGTCCATTGGTCAAATTTATCCGGACTCACAGCAATGACTTTAAAGTCCATCAATGAGTGAGAAGGTCCGCAGAATTCGGCACATTTACCGTAGTAAACGCCTTCTTCTTCAGCTTTCAGATACATGGTATTCTCATTATCCGGATTGACGTCCATTTTACCCGAAAGAGCAGGAACCCAGAACGAGTGAATAACATCAGATGACATCATATTCAAATATACTTTCTCTCCAACCGGGATATATAAATCCTGACTTGTCTGGATTTCTTTACCTTCATAATTGAAATGCCACCAGAACTGATTGCCTGTTACTTCTACATTCAAGTGGTCACTTGCATCTGATTCATCAGCCAGATCAAAGGTAGCCATTATTGTTGGCACAGCTATAATCAGCAACAGAATAATTGGAATAACGGTCCATATTGTTTCCAGCGTCTTATTGCCTTCTACCTGCTTTGGAATATAGTCTTCCTGGCCTTTCTTTCTGCGGAAGCGGATCAGAACAATTGTAAACACAATCACAACAACAGCCAGAACGAACAGCATAACGACCGTCGTTAGAATAATTAAGTTAAATGAAATATTTGATCCATAACCTTTTGGATCAAGCGCAGTCAGGTTCTCTTTGCCGCAACCCGATAAGATCAGCGAGGTTAACGCTAACAGAGAAAACGCCCGGAGTTTACCCATCCAACCTTTCATGTATTCATACCTCTCTTTCTCCTTGTAACTTTCCATTTAATGAAATTTGCACACACAAACGCTGTTAATTGAAAGGGAGTTCCATAGTAACGACAACCATTAATAAACACAGGACCACTAAATAGTTTAATGACTAAACAAATATTTTATTAGCCCACTTCAAATCATTTTTTGTAAAAAATCCACTGAATCCTAATGCCAGCCACCCGATATTAAGAACAGTCGCGATTATTATAAATGCAGGGCCCAAAAAGCCCATTAAAAATGGGAGCGGCAATAAACAGGTAATATATACCATAATTTGCCGTTTGGTTATGGCAAAATCGTGTACAGCGGGCAGCATTGGTATAGACGCAGTCTTGTAGTCCTTCGTTTTTTCATGGCTAATGCTAAAAAATGCGGTGTCTGCCAAATAAACATAATAAGAAATAATACAAAGGCTATTATATCCAGGCCAGGATCAACAGCGCCCCAGCCGATCAATGGCGGAACAGCACCTGAGACACAACCGATAATAGTGTTAAGCGTGTACCTGCGTTTGGACCACATGGTATACAAAAACACGTATACAAACCAGCCAGCAAAAGCTATCAAAGCAGCCATTTCAGTTGTAAACAAAAGAAGCACCAGTCCCAGGACACTTGCTGAAATTCCCAACCAGAGAACATAATTGAGCGAAATACTGCCTGTAACTGTGGAACGTGTTTTTGTCCGGGACATAACGGGATCAATATCAGCGTCATACCAGTTATTTAGCATATACCCACCAGCAATGACGAATGCACTCCCAGCCATTGTCAGCACCAAAACAGGCCAGTTTGCCATAAAAGAAACATTTGTAATGTAACTGGCCAGCCAGAAACCGACGATTGCTGTGATTAAATTCGAGATGACAATACCAGTCTTTGTCAGAGCTTTAAACTCTGATAAGAATGCTGCGGGATTTTGTTGCCACATAACGGGCTTCTTGTCTGATAAAGAAACCGTTTTATCGTTATTCATTAATAATCATCCCCCCCTTTTCAAACTAATCACCATAAACATTTTGGCTATGTGCATTCTTTATTATGCCTGATCATCCCAAAATTATCCTCCAAACCAACCATATTATATCATGAAATGCCGTTGCGATCTATTAGACATTTCACACAACTGATTGATTATGACGAATTTGTGAAAAAATGGCGCACTTAAAACGAAAGGCTTGAACAGCCTTGAACAATTCAACCAGCTAACTATGTAGTTCAGGCAAATTCTGCCTATATTATTTATAGCAAACAACAGTCAACATTGCAACTTTCTTCTAAATTTCTGTCATAAAACAGACAAAATCGTGTCAAAATGGAAGATATCACACTAAAATGACAACCGTCACATAAATTTCAGTTGTCCCTATAAGGATCACATATTATGATGTAATAAGACTTGTTCATATTATGTAAAGTGAGGCAAACTTATGGTTAAAATATTAAAGTGGCTTTCAATCATTGCGTCATTGGGAATGATGTTTGTTCTAATCGGCGGATCACTTGTTACCAAGACCGACTCAGGTATGGGCTGTGGCAGCAGCTGGCCGCTCTGTGAAGGACAACTGCTTCCTTCTGATATTACTCCGAAACTTATTATTGAGCTTGCTCACCGTTTCATTTCCGGTATTATGGGATTTGTTGTATTGGCATTATCTATCCTGTCATGGATTTATCTTGGCCATATACGAGAAGTTAAGTTCCTTTCAT
Organism: Lentibacillus kimchii; assembly: GCF_042666895.1. GTDB lineage: Bacteria > Bacillota > Bacilli > Bacillales > Amphibacillaceae > Lentibacillus > Lentibacillus kimchii. The sequence goes on along the minus strand of NZ_JBHTGR010000001.1, from coordinate 58,404 downwards.
TTATGTCGTCGTTTTTCCTTGTTTTGCAAGCTCTTCTCGGTGCGGCAGCTGTTATCTGGAATCAATCCGACTTTGTAATGGCAACACATTTTGGGATTTCACTCATATCCTTTACAGCTGTATTTCTTCTGATGCTTTTGATCTTTGAAATCGACACAAAATTCGATGCTAAGACATTAATCATTCAGAAAAAACACAGAGTTGAACTTTACTTGCTAACTATATATACAATCGCCGTTGTCTATACCGGGGCATTAGTACGGCATGTTCAAGCGAGTATGGTATGCGGCAGCTGGCCGTTCTGCAACAATCAGAATCCGCTGGCGTTTGGCGATTACAATTTCTACCAATGGATACAAATGGGCCACAGAACCGCTGCAGGTATCCTGTTTATATGGACAATTGTTTTTGCTGTCCGCATGATCAGACAGTACCGGTCACATCGCATTATGAATTACGGATGGATTGTGACGGCATCTTTGATTATATTGCAAGTGTTTTTTGGTGCCATGAATATTTTCACCAATATAAACCTGGTCGTTTCCTTAGTGCATTCATTTGTCATCTCTGTCTATTTCGCCATGCTTTGTTACTTTATAATCCTCTCAACAAGAAGTGCCAAACACGAAAAAGGCAACGGCTAAAACCGCTGCCTTTTTTCTATTCAAATTCAATCAGTAAGTCATTAACGGCTATAGCATCCCCGTCACTGACATAAATGTCCTTGATCACACCGGAGAATGGTGCCTGAACGGTTGTTTCCATCTTCATAGCCTCGTTTATCAGCAAATGGTCGCCTTTCTGTACTTCGTCGCCTTTGTCGCAAACCACTTTAACAACAGTTCCAGGCATTGTAGCACCTATCTGTTTCTCATTGCTGTCATCAGCCTGAGGCCGTACAGCAACCTTTGATTGAACATTTTCATCTTTAATGATCACCTGTCTTGGTTGGCCATTCAATTCAAAATAGATAACTCGAGTGCCATCTGAGCGCGGCTCGGAAATCGAGACAAGTTTCACAAACAATGTTTTTCCCTGCTCAATTTCCACTTCGATTTCCTCATCCAGTTCCATCCCATAAAAAAATGTCAGCGTATCAAGTACAGAAACATCACCGTATTTTTCCTGGAATTTATTATAATCCATAAACACTTTAGGATAGAGTGCATTGGATACCAAATCAAATTCAGTAACCTGCCGATCCAATGTTTTGAATAACGCATCACGTTCCTGCTTAAAGTCAATCGGATCAAGCAAGGCACCTGGACGATCGTTAATAGGCTCTCTTCCTTTTAGAATGATACGCTGCAGCTCTTTGGGAAATCCCTGATACGGCTGTCCAATATAGCCCTGAAAAAATTCGATAACCGACTCAGGAAAATCAATTGATTCACCCTGTTCATAAATATCATCTTCGGTCAGATTATTTTGCACCATGAATAAAGCCATATCCCCCACTATTTTGGAAGACGGCGTCACTTTAATAATATCGCCGAACATATCATTAACACGCCGGAACATTTTTTTAACCTCGTTCCAGCGATCTTCAAGACCAACTGCCCTGGCCTGCTGTTTCAGGTTACTGTATTGCCCGCCAGGCATTTCATGAAAATAAACTTCTGTATGCGGGGCTTTTAAGCCGCTTTCAAAATCCTGATAATGCGTCCGGACACCTTCCCAGTAATGGGATAATGTTTCAAGTGAATCAAGATCAATGTCTGGCTGTTTAGTTGTTCCATCAAGTGCATGATATAACGATTGGGCACTCGGCTGAGATGTCAGTCCAGCCATTGGCGCATTGGCCACATCAACGGCATCAACACCCGCATCAATGGCACGTGCATACGTATAAATACCATTGCCGCTTGTATCGTGGGTATGCAAATGAATAGGCAGATCGACCGTATTCTTCAATGTATTAACAAGCTGATAAGCTGCCTCCGGTTTTAATAATCCAGCCATATCCTTAATACCCAGGATATGCGCGCCTGCATGTTCAAGCTCTTTAGCCAGATGTTTATAATAGTCAAGATCGTATTTGCGGCGTCCAGTATCCAAAATATCAGCTGTATAGCACATCGAGGCTTCAGCTATTTTGTCATTTTCTCTGACGGACTGAATAGCCGGTGTCATACCCTCAAGCCAATTCAAGCTGTCGAAAATGCGAAAAACGTCGATTCCGGCATCAGAACTTTTCTCCACAAATTCATGAATGAGATTATCGGGATAATTTTTGTAGCCAACGGCATTACTTGCCCTCAGCAGCATTTGCAATAGAACATTCGGCATTTTTTCCCGCAATGTTAATAGACGCTGCCACGGATCTTCTTTAAGAAAGCGGTAAGCCACATCAAATGTGGCACCTCCCCACATTTCAACAGAAAATAATTCAGGCAGCATACGTGCCGTTGGCTCTGCAATCTGTGTTAAATCTTTTGTTCTGATCCTTGTCGCCAGAAGTGATTGATGAGCATCACGAAATGTCGTGTCTGTCAATTTCACTTTCTTTTGTCCCTTTAGCCAAGACGCGAGACCATCAGGGCCATACTGATCCAATAGCTGCTTTGTCCCTTCCGGCATAGCTGCATCATGATTAATCGCCGGTACAGGCGGCGGTGTCAATAATGGCTTTTTCTTATCCGGTATGCCTTCAAACCCATTCACAGTTGTCTCAGCAATATACGTTAACATTTTCGTCCCACGGTCTTTTCGTCTTGGGAAAACAAATAATTCCGGTGTCTGGTCAATGAATGTTGTGTTGTATTCACCCGTCAGAAATTGTTCATGAGAGATGACATTTTCTAAAAAAGGAATATTGGTTTTGATCCCGCGAATGCGGAATTCCTTTAAATTTCTGACCATTTTTTGAGCAGCTTGCTTAAACGAGAGAGCCCAAGTGGATACTTTCACGAGTAATGAGTCATAATGGGGAGAAATTACCGACCCCTGAAAGCCGTCACCCGCATCAAGCCGTACCCCAAATCCGCCACCTGTACGGTAGGCCATAATTTTCCCGGTGTCTGGCATGAAATTGTTGAGCGGGTCTTCTGTCGTAACGCGTGACTGTATAGCATAGCCATGTGTGGTAATGTTTTCCTGATGTGGGATTTCGATAGAAGTATCATGTATATGTTTCCCGGAAGCTATTTTTATTTGTGTCTGAACAATATCAATGCCCGTAACCATTTCCGTGATGGTGTGCTCAACCTGAACACGAGGGTTAACTTCAATAAAATAATACGTATCATCCGCTACTAAAAATTCAACTGTACCTGCATTAAGATAAGCAACATTTGTCATGAGCTTAACAGCATCTTGTGCAATATCATGACGCAGGTTTTCCGGAAGAGAGACGCTCGGTGCTACTTCAACAACTTTTTGGTGCCGGCGCTGAACCGAACAATCCCGCTCAAATAAATGCACAATATTCCCGTGTTGATCACCAATCACCTGCACTTCAATATGTTTGGGATTCTCAATCAATCTCTCAACGTAAATCTCATCACTGCCAAAAGCAGCACGCGCTTCTGATCTTGCCCGTTCATATGCCTCCGCAAGCGAATCTTCATGGCGGATGACCCGCATACCGCGTCCACCGCCTCCCAGCAACGCTTTAATCATGATCGGATAACCATATTTCCTGCCGAAATCACGCACCTCATCGAGCGATGAAACTGGAGCGTCACTCCCCGGAATAACAGAGAGTCCGGCGTTTAGTGCTTGCGTCCGTGCTTTAACTTTATCACCAAACATATTTAAATGCTCACTCGTCGGGCCAATGAAAATAATGCCTTCTTCTTCGCATCGCTGGGCGAATTCAATATTTTCTGACAAAAATCCGTAACCTGGATGAATGGCATCAACTCCTACCTTCTTGGCAAGCTCAATGATCCCTTCAATGTCCAGATAGGCGTCGATCGGCTTCTTTTCCTCACCAACTAAATACGCCTCATCAGCTTTATAACGATGATAGGAGCCGATATCCTCCTTTGAATAGACCGCAACTGTCCGAATATCCAGTTCGGTACAGGCCCGAAACACCCGTATAGCGATCTCTCCACGGTTAGCCACTAGAACCTTATTGATCTGTTTTCCCTTTGCCATGTTCTTCCTCCTTTATTAGAGTATTGTTTTTCGTCCTCTTTCTCATTGCCAGGCGCAGGGGCCTGCTCATTCCGTCTTACAGATTTGGCGATATTGTTCAATATCCCCATTGATGCCATCATTACCAATAGTGACGAGCCGCCGTAACTGACAAACGGCAGCGGGATACCTGTGATTGGCAGAATACCACTGATGGAGCCAAGATTAATAAACGCCTGAAATCCTACCATTGAAGAAATGCCGATTGCCAGTAAAGCTCCAAAAGTGTCAGTACACTTCCTCGCTATGAACAGCCCTCGCAGAACAATAGCGGCGAGCAGTCCGAGCACAATCACCACTCCGATGAACCCTAATTCCTCAGCGATAAGCGCCATAATAAAATCCGTATGAGGCTCCAGTAAGTATCCCAGTTTCTGAACGCTTTGCCCGAGTCCTTCACCTGTCAGGCCGCCATTGCCAATAGCCAGATAGGATTGGACCAAATGGTAGCCATCATCACCTGGATCCTCAAACGGCTGATAAGCACCAGCAAATCGGCTGATTCGCTCATCAGTTGCCATACTGGGGATGGCTGCAGCAACCAAAATAAGCCCAACCATTATAAGAATCGACAAATGTTTGAACCGGATACCAGAACTGAACATCATCGATCCAGCAATCAATAGTATAATAACAGCTGTGCCAATATCAGGCTGCTGGATAACTAAGCCTGTGATAATAGCAATCAAAATCAACGGCGGTAACACGCCTCTGTTAAACTCATTTATATAGGCCTGTTTTTTGGAATAAACAGAAGCAAGATATATAATCAGCCCCAACTTGGCAAATTCAGCAGGCTGCAGACTGAGAGGTCCAAAGTCAAACCAGGATTTGGCATTATTAATCGTAATGCCAAATATCAGCACTGCTGCGAGCAGGATCAGAACAAGAATCATAATCATTTTAGTCAGCCTCTGATAATACCTGTACGGAATAGCACTGGTCAAGATGAACACGGCTACCGCCAAAACAAACCATTGGCTCTGTCTGACTAAATAAAAAGTGCTTTCATGTTCTTGTTCTACTGCCAAAACCATACTCGCACTGTAGATCATGATAATTCCGAATGCTGCTAAAACGACAGGCGTTATCATTAATGTGAAATCATAATCTTTGACTTTCTTTAACATCCGATTTCTCCCCAAGATATTTGATAGCAACAGCTTGTTTTATATGATGATTGCGTCATTCGCTTGCATATTGTGCACACGTACTTAAATAAAAAAACCTTGCCACCGTCTGATCAGGCAAAGTTTTTACAGCACTGCTTCATCATTACACGGTATTTTGTGCTGCCTCGTGCAATTTATTAAGCTCTCTTTCCAAATTTTCCATAAGTGCTTTACCTTCATTCTCATCAATCAAGTTCAGCCGCACAGCGAAGTCAATTTCCCGTGAAAGACCAAACATCTGTGTATCCAGCACCTCTTCATATAGAGGACACTGCGGCATTGTCAGGTTTTCAATCTGTACTTCAATCAGCTGGTGAATTTGGGCGGCATCTGCTTTCAGAAGTGCATAGGCTTTGTCGCGATGTGTTTCTGTCACCTCTCGAATCAATACTATCCCCCCATTAAAAAGACTGTTTTAACTTAATAATACCGTTTGTCCTGCGAAAATGCAAATGAAATTTTAAATAGAGATGGTGTTTTTTTAAAATGAACGATCTTTCTTTATCCTATCAACTGGGCAGTGAGCATACCCTTGTATTACTCATCCCGGATTTATTGAATAAATAACGTTTAAGAGATTAAAGTGATCCGATATTTGTTTACCTGGATGTCACAAGTCTTCCGCCTGTGTTAAAGTAATAACAGGAACCTATTGAGAGGTGACAGACAATGAAAGCACAATGCATTTTATGCGACACCGTAAACGATTTGGAAGATGACTCACTGAAAGCTAAACGTCTGCGCAATCGCCAGGTTAATATGTATTTATGTCCAGAATGTTATGAGCGGATCACTAATAAAACAAAAGAAAGATATGCGACCGGAAATTTCCGGTTATATAGCGACAACAGCAGGAAGAAAAAAGATCTCATCTAACATATAGCCAAAACTCCCCAATCAGGGAGTTTTTTTATGATACCTGCTTCGATTTCCTCTCTCTGTATAACCGTAGACGATAAATACCCAGAACAGCACAAATAATAATCAAGCTATCTGTAATCGGATAGCCTGTCAAACTGAAAAAGTTCAAGATAAGTGTTCCTAACATGAGCAGTATATAAACCATAACAGACTTTAAAACAGGCAATTCTTTTGCAAATCCGAGTTTATAAGCAACTGCAGCAAAAATCAGATTAGCTATGTAAAACGTCCAAAAAGCATTAAGACTATCCAAGTGTTCTATAACGAATTCATATACCAGACTATAACTTGTACCCATTCCTACCCCCCATTAATTGAGCCGTGAAACTCAATAGTCTATCTTACTTAGTATACTAAAAAATCAGCTTGGTCGCCAGTTAAAATCGTCATCTTTGCTTCTGATCGCTCATTCGTGTATACTGGACTACGGAAAATGAGGTGTCTAAATGAAAAATATTAACATTCCAATGCTGCTTCTGGCCACACTTGTCATTTTAATGTTTGTCCTTGTCGGTATCGCAATTGCTTTCCGCAATATATGGCTTATTTTACTGTTTATCTTACTTGGCTGTGCCTTTATGGGATTTGGCATAACGCTTAAACGCAGGAGAAAGTGATGTTTCTGAACCGTCACTTTCTCCCTTTTTTTATATAATCCTCGACAATATTCTCCTGAATCGCCGGGTTGCAAGTTAAAACGGATCCTTTCTGCAATAGATTAACCGAATCGCCAAAAGCATTCATTGTGTTCCCGCCTACTTCATCGACAATAATAATACCCGCTGCAATATCCCAGGGGGCTAATTCCATCGTCATATAGCCATCCATAATCCCTTCTGCAACCGCTGCAAATTCCAGTGCGGCCGACCCATATGTTCTTGTCCCTCTGACAGTTTTAACTAAATTCTGCATGACTGTTTCATTAACAAGTCGATTCTCACATAGCCAGAAATGATTCAGACTTAAAATCGCTTCCTTAAAATGCTTATGTTTGTTTAAAGGCAGGAGCCCCTTCTCATTTCTATATGCCCCTTCCCCTTTTTTAGCACTGTAGAGGACATCAGCCATCACATCATAAATTAAGCCGATTTCACCAATACCATCATGGTAGATGCCAACTGATATAGCAAAATTCCGTTTCTGATGCACGAAGTTCATGGTCCCATCGATCGGGTCGATAATCCAGACAGTGCCATCAAGTGCGCTCACTTCATCACCGTAGCCTTCTTCGCTGATAATGCGATGATCAGGAAATGTTTCTTTTATACGCGTCATGAAAAAATATTCCGTATCACTGTCCATTGTCGTCACCAGATCATTGGGGTTCGATTTGGTTGTGACTGTCAGCGGATCGCTAATATTGTCCCGGATCTCCTTTCCTGCTTCAAGCACCCATCCCTTTGCCTGTTGATAGATTGTTTCGCGATCATCCCAATTCATCTGCAAGCCTCCAGTCATTGATTTAAGCCCATCATACCAAATAAATGACTGAGAAGCATGCTCACTGATTCATCCCTGACTATAAACGCTATAAGTCAGCGATTCAGGGAATACAGGCATATGTAAATGTGGGGCCCCTTTTGTTACAGGTTTTCCTTCAGAACACAACACATCATTCAAACGTTTAGATTCTGACTATCTGCGCTGCCTCATGCGTCATCATCGCTGAATGCCAGCAGCTGCAAACGCAAATGTTTCAGTTTTTCTTTGGATCGACTAATTTGAACGCGTTCTTTTGCCTGGATAGCATCGTACAGAGTCATGAGTTCATAATCAATTTCCAGTCGAAGGACAGGCAGGTCTTCCCGATTTGTTTGCTTTTGAAGATCCTCTATGACATATTTCATGTCATCCACAACCTTTCAAATAACTTAAATTATTTATATGCTTTAAGCTGGCAAGACGTTCCTAAACCATCCATTCTCAGCATAAAAACGCGATTATCTATATGGACAGTATATGGGAAATACAGCTGTTATAACTTGACTGAATTTTGTTTTTGCTTAATAATACTACTTGAATGGATTGGATTGCAGAAAGGATGAGTAGCATGGTGCTTGCTGAATTTACAAGCCAAGACTTTCAAACGTTTGAGATAGATGGTCTGGAAGAACGTATGGAAGCAATACGCTCAAACATCCAGCCGAAATTCCAACGTATTGGTGAAGAACTTGACCGGGACATAGCAGACATAACCGGCCAGGACATGTACGTTCATATTGCCCGGCATGCACGGAGAACTAAAAATCCGCCAAATGATACATGGATGGCCTTTTGTCATGATAAACGCGGTTATAAAAAACACCCGCATTTTCAAATCGGTTTGTGGGATGACCATTTATTTGTTTGGCTTGCCTATATTTATGAGCTTCCAGATAAACAAAAAATGGCTGAATCATTCTTAAACCACATTGACGATATTCGTCAGTCTGTCCCGGATGATTATGTCATTTCGCTTGATCATACAAAAAAGGATGCAAAAAAACTTGCAGACATTGATTTAGAACAAGCTTTTAGCCGATTTCGGGATGTGAAAAAAGCTGAGTTTCTCATTGGAAAGCACTATCAGCCGGATGCCCCTGTTTTAAAAGATGAACAAGCCTTTTTATACGACGTGAAAACAACATTTAAAACGCTTCTTCCGCTGTATCAGCTATCAATGGTATAGAAGACTGAGACATAACAAACCTTATCAATTTTAATGAGATATGATATTAAATACTGGAAGTGAAGGAAATACAACAAGAGACCCTTGAAGGAACGGCATTGATGAACCTCCGCAGTCCACAGCGTTGCGAAGATTGACCAGCCGTTCACGGCTAGGACGTATACTATTTCCAGCCGGATTTTTGTTTAGTGAAACACGTTCATCCTGTCTTAGGACATTTTAATGGTTTTTGTTTCGCTGTTCCGCGCTTCCTTAACAACTGGAAAACTGGCGTAGCCTGATGCCCGTTCAAATTCCCGAAAATACGTTTTTTCCTCACTCTTACCCGGGACAACCTGTTTGAATTTCTGGTAGGCGGCCAGCAGTTCCTCCCGGTTAACATTTTGTTCATAAGCCTTTTCGACGCAGGAAAAGAAATGGACCACATCGATCACTTCCTGCGTTGACCAGCTGTCATCCAATGGGTAATGATAATCCATTGCTGTCAGTCACCTCACTTATAACTGCTTATCCAGCAGCAGATATTTCGTTGCATTTGCATCTGAGTGGCTATGGTTGATTTCTTTCCTTTCCAATGCCACGCCTTTATCATATCATGCTTAAAGTTTTTCTGGCGAATACACCCTTTGTATGAGAGACAGGCTGAGGACTGCTCGTTCTCACTCTTACGCTTAGAGTGCAGCGACAAATGAAGATGAAAGCAAAGTCCGGTCATTTCGTTGTTAAAACATTCAAACAAGAAAAACGGGAACCGGAAAGATGGAAAACCGCGAAAGTCCTAAGCACAAAAAACCAGGGTGCACATCAGCATCCTGGGTTTTTATATTTAATCACCATCATATTGCATCTGTTTTAAATCCTATTCACCTAACCAGTCCAACTCCTTGAACCTATACATAAAGACTATGAAAAAAATGAGGGCTGCATCACCTGTGCAGTCCTCACTTTTCACCGCAGATTGACTTACATCGTATGAATCGGTGTACCCAATGCGACGTCAGCTGCTTCCATCGTTACTTCGCCAAGTGTTGGATGAGCATGAATCGTTAGAGCAATATCTTCAGCTGTCATGCCCGCTTCAATAGCCAAGCCGATTTCTGCAATAACGTCACTGGCATTTGGACCAACAACCTGCGCACCAATAACCAGACCATCCTCTTTTCGCGTAATCAGCTTCATGAAACCGTCTGTCTCATTCAAGGACAAGGCACGGCCATTGGCACCAAATGGAAATTTGGATGCTTTCACATCGAAGCCGGCATCTTTCGCGTCCTGTTCGTTGTAACCGACACTTGCAAGTTCCGGATCGGAGAAGACAACAGAAGGCATTGCTAGATAATCGACTTCTGATTTTGCACCGCTGATAACTTCAGCTGCTACTTTCCCTTCATACATAGCTTTGTGGGCAAGCGGCAAGCCATCGACTATATCGCCAATAGCAAAGATGTTAGATACATTGGTGCGGCGCTGTTTATCCGCTTTAACAAGGCCTTTGTCACTCACCTCAACACCAGCATGTTCTAAACCTATTTCTTCTGTATTTGGTTTACGTCCAACCGTGACAAGTACATAATCAGCATCAATCGTTTCTTCTTTGTCATTGACGCTATAGGTTACTTTAACACCTTCATCTGTTTCTTCAGCACTTTTTGCCATTGCTCCGGTAACAATATTAACATTTTTACTTTTTAAACCTTTTTGGACAGGTTGTTTAAGCTGCTTCTCAAATGCGGGAAGGATCTCTTCTGTTCCTTCGAGAATCGTTACCTCTGTACCAAAGTTGGCGTAGGCTGAACCAAGCTCTATTCCGATATAGCCACCGCCGACAATAACCATTTTTTCCGGAATTTCCTGCAGACCCAAGGCTCCGGTGGAATCAAGCACGCGATTGGAGAACTTGAAATTCGGTATTTCGATTGGTGTCGATCCCGTTGCAACAATACAGTTATTAAAAGTATATGTCTGGGAATTCTTTTCATCCATTATTCTGACAGAATGTTCATCAACAAAGTACACCTCACCTTTGACAATATCTACTTTGTTGCCTTTCAGCAGACTTTCCACACCTGAGGTTAATTTATTAACGACAGTGCCTTTCCATTCCTGGACCTTGGAAAAGTCAACTGAAACATTCTCGGTCGTGATCCCCATATCTTCATTTCCGCCGGCAGCCTGTGCCTTATGGCCGGCTTCGATCAGTGCTTTAGATGGAATGCAGCCAACATTCAGGCAAACACCGCCCAAATCACCTTTTTCTACAATCGTCACGTTCTGACCCGACTGTGCAGCGCGAATAGCAGCCACATAGCCGCCAGGTCCTGCGCCCACTACTAGTGTGTCCGTTTCAATTGGAAAATCTCCTACAACCATAACTTAAGCCTCCATCATAATTAATTGTGGATCATTCAGCAGCCGTTTAATTTGATTCAATGACATTTGACCGGTTGCACCATCAACAATCCGGTGGTCAAAACTCAAGGATATTGCCAGTACCGGAGCAACGACAATCTCACCATCACGTACAATCGGTTTTTCCTGGATGCGGCCGAGACCCAGAATAACGGCTTCAGGGTAATTTAACACTGGTGTAAACCATTGACCTCCAGCTGAACCGATATTAGTAATTGTATTGGAAGCCCCTTTCATTTCATCAGGTGCCAGTTTACCACTGCGGGCTTTATCTGCCAACTCGTTAACTTCCTGCGATATAGCAAACAGTGATTTGCGGTCGGCATCTTTAACAACTGGAACAAGCAAACCTCGATCCGTATCAGCAGCGATACCGATATTGTAATAATGTTTATAAACAATTTCATTCGTGTCGTCATCAACCGAAGCATTCAGGATCGGATATTTTTTCGAAGCCGAAATTAATGCTTTGGCGACATATGGCAGATAAGTCAGTTTGATTTCCTGTTCTGCTGCAATCTCTTTGAATTTCTTACGGTGTGCAACGAGTTCAGTTACATCAACCTCATCCATGAGTGTCACGTGAGGTGCTTTGCTCTTGGAATTGACCATAGCATTAGCAATTGACTTCCGCATGCTGGTCATTTTCTCCCGCGTTTCCGGATACTCAGCTTTAGCTGGTTCTGCTGCTTTCGGCTGTTGTTCATCTGTTTCAGCAGCAGGCTGACTGCCGCTTAAGTATTGATCAATATCTTCTTTTAGAATACGGCTATTTCTTCCGGAACCTTGCACTTCTTGAATGCTAACGTCATTATCACGTGCATATTTCCGGACAGACGGCATAGCAATAACGCGTTTATCATCAAGGGATGATGCCGTTTCAGCCGGCTGCTTTTCAGCTGCCGTATCATCTGTTTGTTTATCGTCGGCTGATTGAGCGGATTCTTCCGATGCCTCTGATTCCTCTTCATCGTCATCCTCATAACCTTCTGCATCAAATGAGATAAGCGTGTTGCCAACAACGGCTACCTCACCCTCACCCACATGAATTTTGGTTACGGTTCCATCAACCGGGGACGGAATTTCGACAACAGCTTTATCATTTTGGACTTCACAAAGCACATCGTCTTCTTGAACCTCGTCGCCCTCTTTAAAAAACCATTTAGCTATTTCGCCTTCGTTAATCCCTTCACCAATATCCGGTAATTTAAAATTAAATGCCATTGCAGTGACCTCCAATCATTCGTTAAAAGTTGATAACATCATTTACTTTTTGGATGACATCTTCATATGATGGCAGCCATATTTCTTCTGCCTGTGAAAATGGATAAACTGTATCTGGTGCTGTCACACGCATAACAGGGGCTTCTAAGTGGAGGATAGCCCGCTCCTGTATTTCTGATACAACATTTGCAGCAACACCTGCCTGGCGCTGTGCTTCCTGAATCACAACAGCATGATTGGTTTTCTTAACGGACTCAACAATTGTCTCTGTATCGAGCGGTGAAATCGTCCGCAGATCAACCACTTCTGCTTCAATATTATTATTTTTCAGTTCATCTGCTGCCTTCAGGGCTGTGTGAACCATAGCACCATAGGCAATAAGTGTAACATCCTTGCCTTCCCGTTTAATGTCTGCCTTATCAAGATCTACCGTATAAGTTTCGTCTGGAATTTCTTCACGGAATGACCGGTAAAGTTTCATATGTTCCATGAAAAATACGGGATCATTATTACGTATAGAAGAAATCAACAAACCTTTCGCGTCATATGGCGTTGAGGGTATAACCACTCTGAAGCCAGGCTGCTGTGCAATCAGGCCTTCCAGGGAATCCGCGTGCAATTCTGGCGTATGAACGCCGCCTCCAAATGGCGTGCGTATTGTAACCGGTGCCGATTTAGTGCCTCCTGAACGGTAACGCATACGTGCCGTCTGACCATTCAGCGCATCCATCGCTTCAAGAATAAAGCCAATGAACTGTATCTCAGCAACCGGCCGGAAGCCTTGCAGCGATAGTCCCAGTGAAAGACTGCCGATACCAGATTCGGCAAGCGGTGTATCAAAAACACGGTCTTCGCCGAATTCATCCTGCAGTCCTTCTGTAGCACGGAATACGCCGCCATTTTGGCCAATATCTTCACCTAAGAGAAGCACATTGTCATCATCTTTTAATTCATGATGCATGGCGTCCGTAATAGCCTGGATCATTGTTTTTTGTGCCATGGTTTACTTCGACTCCTTTTCTTTGTATTCTTCCATCTGCTCTTGCAGGTTGTGTGGAAGTTCCTCAAACATATTACCAATTAGATCGGTTACTTTCTGTTTAGGATAATTATCTGCTTCTTTAATGGCCTTTTTGATATCAGCCTTAGCGTTCTCAATAACCTGATTTTCCTCATCTTCTGACCATATGCCCTTGTCATTTAAATACTTGCGGAAACGAATAAGCGGGTCTTTCTTCTCCCACTCGTTTGTCATATCCTCTGTGCGATAACGTGTCGGGTCATCCCCGGCCATCGTATGCGGACCGTAACGGTATGTCTCCGTTTCAATCAGCGTTGGTCCTTCACCATTCACAGCACGTTCACGGGCTTTTTTCGTAGCCGCATAGACTGCAAAAACATCCATGCCGTCCACCCTGAAACTAGCAATACCGGCTGCCACACCTTTTTGAGCCAGTGTTTTTGCGTTTGTCTGCATATTAACTGGAACCGAAATAGCAAACTGGTTATTCTGTACAAAGAAAATGGCTGGAGCACTGTAAGCCCCTGCGAAGTTGATTCCTTCATAGAAATCACCCTGGGATGTTCCGCCGTCACCTGTATATGTAACAGCGACTGCCTGTTTGCCGCGTTTTTTAAGTCCCAGCGCTACACCAGCTGTCTGCGTATATTGGGCACCAATGATAATCTGCGGACTTAACGCATGAACATCCTCAGGCATCTGGTTGCCAGCATAGTGTCCTTTCGAGAACAGAAAAGCCTGATACAGCGGCAGGCCCTGCCAAATAAGCTGTGGAACATCACGATATGCGGGCAGTAAATAGTCTTCTTTTGTTAAGGCAAAGTGACTTGCTAACTGCGAAGCCTCCTGGCCTGCTGTCGGTGCATAAAAACCCAGCCGTCCCTGGCGGTTAAGCGCAATTGAACGCTGATCCAGCACACGTGTATAAGTCATACGGCGCATCAGTTCTTTTAGATCATCGTCTGATAAATCGGGCTTCCAGTCTTCATTCACTATCTCGCCGTTTTCATCAAGAACTTGAAACATTTCAAATTGATCTTCAATATTTTCAAGCACGTCTTTCACGATCGTTCACCTCTTCCTTTCTGTTTAACTGTTTATAGTCTTTTCCAGCCTTTCTGAATTATGAATGAAACAGTACCTATTTGTTTTAACGTTTCCCGGTTTTGTCCGCTTGTAATCATAACGTCCGCGCATCGGAAAAACTGTTGCAGTTAAAAAACAAAAATTAATGATACAATTCATGATCCTGTATTAATTATAGCCCACCGACAGTTATTTCGTCAATTAACATAATTAAACATTGATCATAGTTACGAGGATGTCACCGTTAACACGAATACAGCCCCTGTTCTATGGTGTTCTGTTATAATAAATATACTAAGCTGTATTAATTGCAATAGCCTTTTTTCGAAAAAAAATCAGATGATTAATTAATCATCTGATTCCTTTTGCTTATCCTGCTGTTCATCATCTTGCTTATCCTGCTGTTCATCATCACCGCTGCCTTCGCTGTCATTTCCTGCGTCTTCGTCATATTCAACGTTGACTCCGGCGGCACTGTAAAATTCTTTTTTACGTTTGTTATATTTAGCGGTCAGCTTATTGAATTTTTTGTTTTTGTCAATAACCGCCTCATAATTGTCATTCAGTTTTTTGATATGTTTAGTCAGCGCTTCCTGCTCCAAGTCTTCTTTTTGAAGCATTTTATACAACTTTTGTTCCTTTTTGAGTGACTTAGAGTAAGATTCATGCAGTTTATCGTACGCATCATAGCGATTCATCATGACGTCATACATGTCTTCGCCTTTCTCACTGGCTGCATCGTCCTCAAGCTCTGAAAGTGTGTCTTTAACGCTGGAAAACTCCTCTTTGGAAGCCTTCATACTTTCCTGTTCATTGTCAATTTTATCCTGTCTGGTGTTAATATTATCTAGGGCCTGTCCGGCCAGTTTCTTGATTTTATCGAAATCCTCCATGCTCAAATCACGGACTTTTCGATAGATATCCTGCTCCTCCTGTTCCAGTTCAACAACGTCATCCTGCTGTTTTTCAAAATCCTGCTCCAGTTCGACTGCTTTCTCCAAATGATTGTATATTTGTTCAGATGGTGCAGTACCGCTGCAGGCAGACAGCATTATTAAACCGAATAAACCAATGAATAATGGCTTTTTCCATAACACAATACATTTCTCCCCTCAGACCAGTTTACTTGTCTTTTAGTATATCATATGATGTTCAAGCAGTGGTTTAATTCGAAACTTTTCCCTTTCAAATACTGCAATTTTATCATACACTTCATTATATTATGTTAAAATTGCAGTATGAAAGATTGACTGGGGAATGGATAGTAACGTGCTAATATATAAACAATTAATGACCGATTTCGATGACATGATAGCGGGAAAGTGAGCTGCTAAAATGTAAGGTGTCATTTTAGTTTCTAATTAACACTAAAGAATCAGCTAGGGAGTGTTAGACCAATGATTACAATGGATGATATTGTTCGTGAAGGGAATCCAGCTCTGTCTAAAAAAACAGAGGATGTTCCTCTTCCGCCATCTGACGAAGATATACAACTCTTAAATGACATGCTGACGTTTCTTAAAAACAGCCAGGATGAAGAGACAGCCGAGCAATATAATTTACGTCCAGGCGTGGGACTTGCTGCGCCACAGCTGGGACTGAACAAACGGATGTGTGCTGTACACTTTGAAGATGCGAAAGAGAAACTTTACAGTTATGGCCTCATTAATCCAAAAGTTGTCAGCCATTCGGTTGAACAGGCTTACCTGACGGACGGAGAAGGCTGTCTTTCGGTTGACCGTGATGTAGAAGGTTATGTGCCCCGCAGTGCTCGTGTCACAGTTAAAGCGATCGGCACCGATGGCAAAGAACTTAAATTACGGCTGCGTGGCTATCCTGCGATTGTCGTGCAGCATGAAATCGATCATCTGCATGGCATCATGTTTTATGATCATATTAATACAGAAAACCCATTTGCCACTCCGAACAATGCCAGACCAATTGACTGAGATTCATCTGCAGGGATCTGTATTTAATAGGTTCCTGTATCGTTTTACATAAAACTTGCAAATATAACCTTAAGACAATCACGGGAACCAATTCGCTGAAAATGTTAATGCTTTTTTAAATAATGACGTTGTTTTAATTTCAAATTAGAGCGATTCGTATTATACTGTGTAATTAAGAGGGATTGGATCGGCAGAACGTTTTTTATTGCTTTTCTTACACGCTGGGTGGAAAACATTGCATTTATTTAAAACCACCGAAAGAAAAAATGAAAAACACTGGAAACAGTTTTTGAGCTTAGAGCGCGTAACTTCGAATCAAACACATGTCCCGGAGACATCTGCGTGCTCACTGCACTGAAAGCTTACGGCCTGAAAAATAATTACTGTGACCTCTAGCGGAATCAGGACGGTGATGCAGTCACTGGCAGTTGTTCATCAGGAAACACGCCATACTGCAGACAAAATAGAAAAGCAGCATCTGCTGCTGTATAACGGAAAAAAGAATGAACAGTTCAGGAATGACGGATGCACACTATTTAACAAAAGAACAATTATGTTAGGAGAGATAATAATGGTTTTTAAAGTTTTTTATCAAAAAATGCCAGATGAAATACCTGTACGCGAACGTACTGAAACCTTATACGTTGATGCAGAATCTGAATCAGAAGTACGCCATAAATTAGCCGGCAAGTATACAAATATTGAGTATATTCAGGGTCTTGATGAAGCACATTTAGCTTATGAGAAAAAATCTGATCATTTTAAACTGGAGAACCTCTAAGGCATGAAATTTGTCAAAAATGATCAGGCGGCGGTTTTTGCATTAGGCGGACTCGGCGAAATCGGGAAAAACACTTATGGCATCCAATTTCAGGACGAAATCATCCTGGTTGATGCCGGAATTAAATTTCCTGAGGACGAGCTTTTAGGTATTGATTATGTTATTCCGGATTATACCTACCTGACGCAAAACCAGGACAAAATTAAAGGTTTATTCATAACACACGGGCATGAGGATCATATTGGAGGCATTCCATACCTTTTGCGTGAAATAAATGTGCCCATTTATGCAGGAAAACTTGCGGCCGGCTTAATTCGCAACAAACTTGAAGAACATGGCTTACTGCGCAACACCAAATTGAACACCATCCAAGAAGATGATGTGATCAAATTCCGTAAAACATCCGTTTCTTTTTTCCGTACGACTCACAGTATTCCTGATTCCTATGGCATTGTGGTCAAAACGCCTCCGGGCAATATTGTCCATACTGGTGATTTCAAATTCGATTTCACACCTGTAGGCGATCCTGCCAATCTGACAAAAATGGCTGAAATCGGCAGAGAAGGCGTGCTTTGCCTCCTTTCAGACAGTACAAACAGTGAAGTACCAGGTTTTACAATGTCCGAACGCGTTGTTGGGCAAAACATCCACGATATTTTCAGCAAAGTTGACGGACGGCTGATCTTTGCCACATTCGCGTCGAATATTTATCGTCTGCAGCAGGTCGTTCAAGCAGCGGTCAAGCATGACCGGAAAATTGTTGTATTTGGCCGGAGTATGGAATCGTCTATCCGCATTGGCCAGGAGCTTGGTTATATTGAAGCGCCCGATAATACATTCGTCGAAGCGAATCAGATTAATCGTCTACCAGCTAATAAAGTAACGATTCTGTGCACGGGGTCACAGGGCGAGACAATGGCAGCTCTGTCCAGAATTGCTAATGGCACACACCGCCAAGTCCAAATTAATCCCGGTGACACGGTTGTTTTTTCATCGTCGCCGATCCCAGGCAACACTGTAAGCGTAAGCAACACCATTAATAAACTTTATCGTGCAGGTGCTGATGTCATCCACGGGCCACTGAGTAATATCCATACATCCGGTCATGGAAGCCAGGATGAACAGAAGCTGATGCTCAGACTAATGCAGCCAAAGTATTTCATGCCAATTCATGGTGAATACCGGATGCTTAAGGAGCACATGAAGCTTGGTGAGGCATGTGATGTCAAACAGGAAAATTCATTCATAATGGATAACGGTGATGTCCTGGCTCTGGGCAATGATAATGCGAAAATTGCCGGAAAAATCCCCTCAGGCGCCATATATGTTGATGGAAGCGGAATCGGTGATATCGGTAATATTGTCCTGCGCGACCGCCGCATTCTGTCTGAAGAAGGCCTGGTTATGATTGTGGTCAGCATCAACATGAAGGAATTCAAAATTGCTTCAGGTCCCGATATCATCTCTCGCGGTTTTGTGTATATGCGAGAATCGGAGGATCTGATCAAAGAGGCTCAAAAACTGGTTGCCAAACACTTGGACAAAGTCATGGAACGTAAAACAAGTCAATGGTCTGAAATCAAAAACGAAATAACCGATACCATTGCACCATTCCTCTTTAAAAAGACAAAACGCAGACCAATGATTCTGCCTATTATTATGGAAGTCTAAGAGCGATAACCATGGCGCGCATTGGTGTTAAGTTAAAAAGATGGCATGAAATAATTTCATGCCATCTTTTTTATCGTGCTGACGCTGCACTGTTTATTTAACGGTTTCCTTCATCAAAACACTAAATGCCTTTCAAATCGGGAAAGATCATTATCTGCCCCAATGATAATAAGCGTATCATCCTCTTCCAGCACATCATCAGCTGCCGGAGACACGTTAATAGAATCCTCGCGCTTAACAGCGACAACGTTACAGCCATACCTGGCTCTGATATCCAAATCAATCATTGTTCGTCCGTCCATCTTTTTACCTGCCTTCACTTCAACAATACTGTAATCATCCGACAATTCCAGATAATCAAGAATGTTGCTGGAGATTATATTACGGGCAATACGTTTTCCCATATCCCGCTCCGGATGAACAACCTGATCAGCACCAATACGGTTTAATATTTTCTCATGATAATCATTTTGCGCTTTTACGGTTATTTTTTTAATGCCAAGATCAGTCAGGACAACAGTTGTTAAAATGCTGGCCTGGATATTATCACCGATAGCGACGATAACATGATCAATATTTTTAATGCCCAGATCCTTCAATGTTGCTTCATCTGTTGAATCTGCAATCACAGCGTACGATGCTATATTTTTGAACTCATTTATCTTGTCCTCATCAGCATCGATCGCTAATACATGCCTGCCTTCTTCGCTGAGTTCTGTGCATATACTGCCGCCAAAACGGCCTAATCCAATTACGGCATAATCACGTTTCATTCCGGTTCCTCCAAAAGTCATTTGTCCTAAGTTTATCACACCAAGCGTTATATGGCATCAGAGAACTATCTTAATTATGCGGTTTTGCTAAACCATTTTTCACGCCTTGATGTCATACACTGTGCTGCGTCCCAGCCTGGATTCACTGCTATGGGCAATGCTTTTGTGTCAAGGAGTCAAATCGCATCGAGCATGTCAAATTGAGACTTAACCAATTCAAAATACGTTCCGTGCTGTTGCATTAATTCATCATGACTGCCATTTTCCAAAATCCGGCCGTTTTCCAAAATAAAGATATTATCCGAATCTCTGATTGTTGACAGGCGATGAGCGATAATAATAGCTGTTCGTCCCTCTAGTAATCGCTGCAGTGCCTCCTGGATTTTAACCTCGGTTTCAGTATCAATACTGGCTGTTGCTTCATCCAGTATGATAATTTTCGGATCAGCAAGCAATGCCCGGGCGAATGATAACAGCTGCCGTTCACCTGCCGAAAGAATATTGCCGCGCTCTTCTACTTCTGTATCATAACCATTTGCCAGTCCCCAGATAAAAGCATCAGCCCCTACCATTTGTGCCGCCTCAACGACTTCATCATGGGTTGCATCCGGACGGCCGAAACGAATGTTTTCCATAATGGTGCCGGAAAAAATAAACGTATCCTGCAGGACAACACTAATGTCACGACGCAAATTATCTAAGCGAACATCACGCAAATCATAGCCATCCACTTTGACAGCCCCTTTTGTCGGATCATAGAAACGGTTGATCAAATTAGCAATGGTGGACTTTCCGCTGCCGGTATGACCCACAAGTGCGATCGTCTCCCCTGCTTGAACATCCAGCGATATATCCTCTAAAGCAATCCGGTCACTATCATAAGCGAATTGAACATGATCAAATGTAATAGCCCCTTGAATGTCAGCAATATCAACAGCACCTGGTTTATCAACGACATCCGGTTGCTCATCAAGGAATTCAAAAATACGTTCCGAAGCTGACATTGCCATGAGCAGCTGATTATACACCTGCCCCAGACGTGAGATAGGTTCCCAGAACATCCCGATATAAAAGCCAAACGCGACAAATGTTCCGATAGCAATGCCGCCATTTGCCTCACCCTGAAGGATAAGAAAGGCACCGTAGGAAATCAGAATAATTGTGCCCAGTGCATTACACATTTCCACGACAGGGCCAAACATGGCACTCTTTTTAACCGCTGTGCGCCATCCTTTGAAATTATCTGTATTAAGTCCTTCAAAATAAGCGCCATTTGCTGCTTCCTGGGAAAATGACTGCGTGATGCGTATACCCTGAATGCTCTCATTGAGATGGGAATTCATTCGCGACTGCTGGATGCGCACATTCTGCCACGAACGCCGAATATTACGCCTCAGCTTTGTAGAAATATAAAACATGATCGGCAGCACGACCATAATAGCCAGTGCCAGTTTTGGACTTAATACCAGCAGAATCACAACAATTCCAACCAGCATGACCATATCCATCAGCAAATTGATAATACCGTTCGTGAACAGATCCTGCAGGGAATTAGTATCATTCATAACTCTTACAATAATTGATCCGGCTGAGCGTCTGTCAAAAAAGCGGTGTGATAATCGCTGAATATGGGAAAATAAGTGCTGACGCAAATCATAAATGACATTTTGCCCAAGTATATTCACCCATTTAATCCGAAAAATATTGCCGACATAGCTCAAGACATATAAACCAGCAATAATGATTACAAGATAGGTCAGCATGGTCATATTTTGATTGGCAAGAATGTGGTCAAAAGCTACTTTACCAATCAGGATCGGAACAATCAGCCGGACAGCTGTCGAAATAAACATCGCTATAACGGCACCGGGCAAGTACGTTTTGCTGTACGGACGCAAATAGCCCAGTAAACGCCACATTTGCTTCCAGTTAAATGGTTTCTCAACAGCCTGGTCAACCGTATAATAAAAGCGATTTAGATGACGGTTTTCATTCGTTGCCTCTTTCACTGTCATCCCCCCCTGTTATGTTGATGTTTCCAAGACTTGTTCTCGATCCTGATACTGAATATTATAAATACGTTCATATGGTCCTTGATTGTGAACTAATGTTTTATGCGTGCCCCGCTCAACGATTTCACCATTTTCCAGGACAAGAATTGCATCCGCATGTTTTACTGAGGCTATCCGATGCGCGATAATAAAGGTCGTGCGTCCTTTCATCACTTCTTTTAATGCTTTCTGGATTTTAAACTCGGTATCCATATCAACCGCTGATGTTGCATCATCGAGGACAAGAATAGCTGGGTTAATACATATGGCTCTGGCAATCGCTATACGCTGTTTTTGACCACCAGACAGCCCCATGCCGCGCTCGCCCAGCATCGTGTCATAACCGTTCGGCATTTGCGAAATAAAATCGTGTGCCTGTGCCCTTTTTGCCGCATCTATAATCTGCTCTTCTGAAATAGATGGGTCACCATAACGGATATTTTCTCTGATCGTGGTGGAAAACAAAAAGGACTCCTGCAGGACAAAACCGATTTGCTGACGCAGAGCTCGCAGCTGGTAATCAATCACCGGCCTCCCATCTATCAGCACCTCACCCTGCTCAGGTTCATAAAAACGAGGGATGAGCTGTGTGATACTTGTCTTCCCTGAACCAGTTGCCCCCATCAGTCCGATAATCGTTCCAGGCGGAGCATCGAAATTGATTTGTTTAAGAGCCCTTTCATCATTTTGCGTATACGTTAGGGTGACGTCCCGGAATGTGACATGCCCAGTAATTGGTATGTCGACAGCATCTTCTTGATCAATTACGTCTTCTTTGGCATCCAAAATTTCCAGAATCCTCTCCCCGGATGCTTTGGCCTGAGAATACGTATTGATAACAAACCCGAGATCCACCAGTGGGTCCATGATATACCAGACAAGACTAAAAAAAGCGACTAATGCTCCCAGACTGAGATCGCCATTCGCAACTAGGGCACCGCCAAAAGCCAGCAATAAGACAACACATATATTTCCGATTAATTCCATAACAGGAAAGTACCTTGACCAAATGCGTGAGGTGAACAAATAATGCTGTCTGTAATCTTCATTACTGTCAGAAAACCGGCTGATTTCAAAATCCTCTTTCGAGAGCGATTTCACGGTGTCCATCCCGCTGACATTTTCCTGTACGCGGGTATTCAGGCGTCCGAATGAACGGCGAACGCCCCTGAATGCCGGATGCACCCGTCTGTCAAATTGAAAAACTACCACTGCTAAAAAGGGTATAGAGGCCATTGTGATCAGTGCAAGCGGTATGGAATAGTAAAACATGACTCCCAGACTGAATAAAATCAGCATCGTAATCTCCACAAGGTCTGATATGCCAGAGGAGATAAAATTACGAACACCATTCACATCAGTTGTCTGACGTGCCATAAGGTCGCCGGTTCGGGCGTTATCATAATATTTAAAAGATAATACCTGCAGCTTGTCGTATAGGGCTTCCCGAATTTTATACACAGCGGTTACGCCAAATAGATCTCCCGTATATTGATGTATGAAAGCCGAAATGCTTTTCACAATCATAATCAGAAAAAAACCACCCGCAATATACGGAATGAGGGAATACCGTTCCATAAGTACTACCTCATCAATTGTTAATTGCAGAACAATTGGGTACACAACCGTTATAGCCACGACCACTAACAAAAAAGCCAGCGACGTGAATAAATACTTTTTATAAGGCCAGAAAAAGGGTTTTAATCTTTTGAATATGTCCACTGTATTTTCCCTCCCCTGATGTCATTTCATAATATCTAATATAACTCTTGTTAACTCAAAAATCTATACTTTTGTAATATTTTTTATTTTAATTAAATTAAAATTGACTGACTTGTATAGCAAAAAATGTTACAAAATGTTTTTTATATGTCGATTCAGGGTAAATTATAATTATATGGTTGCTTAAAACCTAAAAACATCACAGAAAGGAGAAAACAAATTGGATATATTTGGTATATCGTTTGACCTGAACAATTTGCTGAGTGTTATCGTTCCAGCTTTATTAAGAATTGTTTTGCTGATTTTATTGTTTATCATTTTAAACCCAATCGGTAAGAAGCTAATTGAAAAAATCATGCATAAAGCTGGTGAGAATCAAAAAATTTCGCCGTCACGCAGTAAAACCCTGGAAAAACTTTTAATCAATGTGTTTTCCTATGGCTTAATTTTCGCCTTTATTTTAATGCTGTTTGCCGTATTTCATATTCCCATCGGACCATTGCTTGCAGGCGCCGGGATTGTTGGACTGGCTATTGGTTTTGGCGCTCAGGGGCTGGTCAGTGACGTTGTGACCGGATTTTTTATTCTGCTGGAGCGTCAGCTGGAGATAGATGACTATGTGACAACGGCAGGTTATGATGGCGTTGTCGAAGAGGTAGGCCTGCGGACATCCAAAATCCGCAGTTTTGATGGTACGTTGAATTTTGTACCGAATCGTTATATAGAAGGGGTAGCTAACCATTCGCGCGGCAATATGCGTGCGCTTGTGGATATCAGTATCCGTTATGATCACAATATTGATAAAGCCATTGCGATACTGGAAAACGTTTGTGCTGAATTTAAAGACGATGAGCGTTTTAAGGAAGGCCCTGATGCTATTGGTGTCCAGGGTTTTGGTTCGTCTGATGTTGTCCTGCGTGTCGTTGGTCAGACCGAAAATGGTCTCCAATGGGAATGCGAGCGTGCCATGCGGAAACAAATAAAAGAGGCCTTTGATGAGGCAGGCATTGAGACACCATTTCCACAGACCGTATCGATTCGCAACGAGGACGCATAGCAACAAAAACTTCGGTTCTTTCAATTGAACCGAAGTTTTTATGATCAAAGTAGGTGGTAGTCACTACTCTGTGTCTGTTTTAAATGAATAATAATCACGCTTTAATTGTTTTAGAATAACACGTCTTGTTAATAAACCGTCAAAGTAGCCCTCTTCATCAGCAACACAAACAAATGGGTAATTGATCACAACTTTTAGCCCTTCTAAAAATGAATCCGTTGTTTGTAAGCAGGGTATCTCCGTATTCATGGCTTCCTGTACTTGTATATCAGACAGCGCTTCCATTTCAAAACGCTCTAGTCCTAATACGTTATTTAAAATCGATGTTTTACCTATCGTTCCAATCAGTTTATAGGACGAATCCAAAACAGGTACTGCTGAATAACCGGACTTAACCAGTATAAGCAGTGCATGCTCCAAAGGATTGTTCAGCTGAACATGTGCAACCTTTTCCGAGGGAATCATTAAATCACCAATAACGATATCTGTGAGCTCTTTATCTTGTGTTGCACTCATGTGAAACACTCCCTTTCAATACTGAACGCTGAAATGTCAGCATGATTGACTGCACTTCCAGTCTATCACAAGTCATATGAGAGCAACATCGTTATGGTTGCTTTGTATTGAAAGAATTTGTAAAGAACAGGCTGGTCATCCACACATCTCTTGCTTTAAAACGGGAATTCGTTGAGCCATTGACCTCCATCCATAGTGACCACTTCACCATTTATATAGGCAGCCTTTTTCGATAAAAGAAAGTAAGCCAGATCAGCTATTTCTTCTGGCTGACCTAAACGTTTTAACGGTACTGAATGAAGTGTTCGCTTAGCAGCTTCTTCTGATTGAAACAATTTCTCAGCACCCCCTGTTCGTTCAATCGGTCCAGGTGCAATGGCGTTAACGCGAATACCATATTGACTCCCCCACTCTACCGCGAGCGTCCGTGTCAAATTCAAAACACCTGCTTTAGCAGCAGATGAGTGAGCCACACCTGCTCCGGCATTCCACGCATAGGTAGCAACCATATTAAGAATAGATCCTGTCATACCCTGATCCATCCAATACTTACCCACCTCACGGCTGCAATAAAATGTCCCGTTCAAGACAATATCTATGACCGCGTTCCACCCATTAACGGATAATTCTTCAGCAGGTGCGATAAAATTTCCCGCAGCATTGTTAACAAGGTGGTCAATCGTACCAAAGTGATCAACGGCCTCTGTCACCATTCGCTGAACATCTTCAGGTTTTCGTACATCCATGGAAATTGTGTGCACATTCCCTGCCTCCGCCTCATCGAGTTCCTTTTTAGCCTCGTTCAGCCGTTCTTCATTCCGTCCAGTTATGACAACATTCGCTTGTTCCATCACAAACTTTTTAGCTATTGCTTTACCCATACCGCTAGATGCGCCAGTCACGATAACTGTTGGTTGTCTCATGTCAATCCCTCACCCTTTTTATAGTGTCATATCTATTAACATCATAATTTGAATTGACATAAAAGTCAAAAATTAAAGAAATAGACTTGTTTAATAGTCAGCAGAATATTCTCTGTCATGTTAAAATACATTGTGATAGATAAAATGCTATAAAACTCCTGAAAGGCAGACGCTTATGAACAGACGCGCTTTTTTAAAAAAATTGTTTGGCAGTTTTCTTGCCTTTGCCGGATTGAGTGGCGGAACCTATTACTATGCACGGGACATCGAACCGAGTTTACTGAATGTTCAGCAGGAAACACTCGTCTCAGGCAAACTACCGAAGACATTTAACGGTTTTAAAATCGTTCAGTTCAGCGATACCCACCTTGGCTATCATTATTCAATAGACCAATTTGCGGAACTTGTAGACACGATTAATCATCAGAAGCCTGATCTCATTTTATTCACCGGAGACCTTGTTGACAGACCCGACACGTATGACTGGGGGGATGATCTGGTGATACTGCTGCAGAAACTTAAAGCAGCTAAGGGAAAATACTGGATATATGGCAATCATGACCATGGTGGCTATGGATCAGATATTGTTAAAAAAGTGATGAATCAGGGCGGATTCACCTTGCTGAAGAATGACTCGACAGAAATAATCTCCAGAAATAAACCCATTGTGCTGGCGGGTATTGATGATGTGATGCTGGGAAAACCGGATCTTGAGCGCACACTCGCCGGCACTGACCAGACATTGTTCACAGTTCTAATGGCGCACGAACCGGACTATGCCGATAACACCGTTCACTTTCCTGTCGATGTGCAATTATCCGGACACAGCCATGGTGGACAAGTGCGTATTCCTTTTTTCGGACATCTGTATACTCCGCTATATGCCCGAAAATATGTTGATGGAAAACACAATTTCGAAAATGGACCATTAACACTTTACGTGAGCCGCGGCATTGGGACAACCCGGCTGCCCTACCGTTTTCTCTGTAAACCGGAAATTCAGGTCTACACACTGCAACAACAAAACTAACAGCTCACTCTCATACATGATGTGTCCCCAGGTTTATTTGTAACAATTTATCCATAGTTTTCTCCCGGCAAACATGCTATTCTGAAAATGGACAATGAATGGGGGATCGGTATGACTAAATTCAAGATTATCTTTCCATTATTACTGTTCATCGGGCTCTTAAGTGCATGCGGTGAGCAGTATGATGGCGATTTTTCATATAAAGTACGGGACTTCACATTTACAAACCAGGATGGAAAAGAAGTTGACAAGAGTGATCTGGAAGGGAAGTTCTGGATCGCGGACTTTATTTTCACCAATTGCACCTCGGTTTGCCCGCCTATGACAGCAAATATGGCCTCTTTACAGGACCAGCTAAAAGACGCAGGTCTCCAGGATGATGTTCAGCTCGTTTCCTTCAGTGTCGACCCTGAACACGATACGCCTGAGGCATTAAAAGAATACGCCCAACAACGCGGCGGAACAACAGACAATTGGGATCTGCTGACAGGCTACGATTTTGATACAATCAAGAAGTTTTCAGTTAAGTCATTTAAATCTATTTTAGAAAAGCTGCCTGATTCGAATCAATTCATGCATGGAACAAGCTTTTACATTGTAACCCCTGAGGGAGAGGCAATTAAAAGCTATAACGGAAAAAAAGCCAGTAACATGGAAAAAATCGTTGCGGATATCAAAGACATGATGTGATCTTTTTAAATCATAAAAATAACATCTGCAGCGTAATCCGGTCTTTAAAAGATTGAAATAGGACGGGCTTTACGATACGATAGACATATGTAATGAAGGCTGTTTTAACTATTTCGAGAAAGGGGCATATGAATGAACGAATATGAGTCTATTCCGCTTGATGAGCTGGCGCAAGCACTCTTCACCATCAACCGCCATGCCAAGACTGCGCCAGAGCCCAAGCATCTTTATACGATTAAAAAGGAATCAATTAAACGTCTCTTGAAAGAAAGCCGTGCTGAAAAAATCGGCCTGCACTTTTCAGATCATCCAAAGTTTAGTAACCAGAACTCCACACTTCTTGTTAAAGTGGATAAGTATTTCTTTCATATACCTCCAGCCAAAGATGACTTCAGACAGCTTGACCATTTGGGCAAGCTGGATCAGAACTATCGCAATCCTCCCACCAGGATGTCACTTTCACAGGCGAAACGAATCGTCTATCGTCATATCGATTGGCAGCCACCTAAAAAACAAAAGTCTCAACCCTATAAAAGATCATCTCATTTCACGCCTTCATCGCTCGGGCAGGCTGAACGTTCCCCCAAAAAATCATTTCATCGATCCCGGTAAAACGCCTGTGCGCCCAGGCGTTTTTTGATAATTCAAGGGAACTGCCACAAATAATAGATTTGTCCGTCATCTTTTCCTAATATCTGAATATTTTGTAATGAGGGTTTAGTCTAAATAAAGGAGGTATACGATATGACAATTGAAATGGAAGATTTCTTGTACGAATTGAAAAGCCATGCTGAACACACTCACACGTTTAAAGATGCATTTGAACGCTTATCTCCTGAGGAGCAGGAGAAGGTCGCTGCTTTGGCCCCATCAGGAAAAGCAATGCCTGCGCAGGAGCACCAAGTGATCATCGATTGGCTGAAACAGATGCGGCAGCAGTATGATACGACGCAATAGTGCACCTACTGCACACGGTTTTTTTTGTTCCGGAACATATGCTGGACAGCATGAACCAGCACCAGACAACCGCCAAAAACAGCCAGGCTGCGCAGAACTTCCTCCAATAACAGCATTTGAAACATACTCGTCAGAACAATTCCGCCCAGCAATGAAATCAGCATGACAAAACTAGTCATTAGATAGCTTAATAATTTAATTGCATTTGAAGCTATAACCCAATTGATGAATAAGCGAATCAGGATATACAGCACAACGATACTGCTGAAAATGACCACATAGGTCCCGTCAGCGGATGCCGGAAGCAGTTCTTTAAGGCTAGTAAATGACATGGTCAAATCTCCCCTTCCCAATCTTCATATTAGTCAATATGGCCCAATTGAGACCTGTATATACTCTATATGATTTGATTGGCTGAAGAGAATTTTGCTGTTTGGCCGGATTATTTAATGAAAGAAAACGGCTGGGACAAACGTATTTTTTATGACTAAAACCCGAACAGCGGCATAGACTTCGCGCTTTCCGCGGGCATCTGGTGAGCTTTTCGCCTGTTATGTCCCAGCTCCTTTTATATTTGAAGTGCTGATGCGTCTTATTGTATGTTATCCTTAAAATTATAATGTTCCTTGGCTTGATCCTTTGTCGCATTTTCCTGATGTGCATCATTTCTATCAGAATGTTTATCAATTTGTTTTATTTTTCGTTCGTTTTCCCATAATTCTTGCTCATATTGTTTAACGAGATCTTCAAAGCTCAGATAAGCTGGACGCATATTCATACACCCCCTTACTAAGGTTAATACCATTATAACCTATTGGGTTACCTTCGTATCAGAATTATTTGAACACTTTTTAACAACTGGTGTAAGGAAACGTTCATCTCTTGGCTGATGATCAGTGATTAAAATCAGATTTTAAGGATGAGAGAAGAAGCGCTATTACTGCGGGCAGACCCATGGAGAAAAAGTCAGGGAAACCAATACATAATAAGTTTCAGCTTAAGAGACGTTTACTTCTGGAAGGAGTTGTCCTGAATGCATTTCAAACGGAATGAAGCCTATCGTTATACATTTGCCAGCCCCATTACTGGTCAATTAACCGTTAACAATGGGCGTATGGATGTTGACGTGCTTGATATCAGCCACGAGGGAGCCAGATTATACTGCCGGCATGCTGTCAGCTTACATAATAAGACAGCCATAAGTCTATCATTCCAGCTCAACGATACACCATTCTGGGCTGAAGGACACATTGCGTGGATTAAAACGTATCCCCATTCAGCTGACCTCGGCGTCATCCTTAACTCCGATGATGCGTATAAACAAAGCATGACACAAGAACTAAAGAAAATCGCCAGGCAGGAAAAATAGCCGCGCAAAAACGTCCGGTTATCACGGGCTTCAAGTGGTTTATGGCGCCATTGCTGCACGGAGACTTAATAAAGGGGCTGGGACAAAAGTGCGAACCACTTGCGTGACTGAACCGCTGCGGAAAGACACGTCGCTTTCCGCGGGCGGCTGGTGAGCCTCCTCACGCTGTGGCGCGCTCCGGGGTCTCACCTATCCTTTGCTCCCGCAGGAGTCTCCGTCTTTTCCTCCGCTGAATCGGAGCATTGTTCGAAGTTTGAGCTATTCGCTTTCGTTTTGTCCCAGTCCCTTTATTATAATTGATGAGCGTCTATCAAAGCATCATGTAGCAGCACTGGAACACCGCTAAAGCAATGGCTGCAGACAGGGGATAGATTATTCATTATCAAACATACAGTAACCAATGTTAAGTGCAAGAATTCCAAAACAGACAACGCCAAAAACTGTTTCCAACATTTTGTTTACCTCCCCTCAATGGTTAGATTCTTTTTCCATCATACCAATTTATACGTGTTAAATAAAGTGAAACTTGACGCCTGACAACAGCAACTTATCCGATAATAATTTTCTCTTTGGGATAACGATAATTGCCGGTTGTTTTATTATCCTTGAAGATCAAAAGGAATGTGAGTATTCCAACCCTGCCGATGAACATCAAAATCATAAGAACAATTTTGCTGAACATTGTCAGCTTTCCCGTGATACCAAGTGACAATCCCACCGTTCCAAAAGCAGATGTGACTTCAAACAGAATTTTTGTCAAATCAAATGGCTCGACAATTGAAATAATAATGGTTGAACCCAATACAAATATAAACGCCATCAGCATCACGGTTACAGCCTTCATCAAATCGTCGTTATAGACTTCTCGATTAAACAAACGAACCCTGCTCTTCCCTCTTGCGTAGGTAAAAATAAACAGCATTGCCAGAGCAAATGTTGTTGTGCGGATCCCTCCGCCAGCACTGCTTGGTGAGCCACCGATAAACATAAGAGCCGACATAAATAATTGATTGGGCTCTGTCAACTGGCTGACATCCAGGGTGCTCAAGCCGCCGCTTCTTGTCGTAACGGATTGGAACAGTGCGTAAAAAAACGTTTCATGCCAGGATTTATCGGCAAAAAAGTCCTTGGAATCGAGCAAAAGAATAATCACTGTACCAATAAAAACGAGAGCCAAAAACGTCAGCGAAGTCACTTTCGTAAACAACGTAAACTTAAACGACTTGTCACTGGGGTCTCTTCTGGAAAATAAAAATGCCTTCAGTTCTATCAGAACCGGATAGCCGATTGCTCCGAAAACGATCAGCAGCATATTAATAAATTGGACAAAGTAATCATGTTTAAACGGAATAAGGGATTGACCAGTAATATCGAAGCCACCATTTGTCGTTGCACTAATGGCTCCGAAAAATCCTTGAAAATAAGCCTCTTTCACAGTCGGAAAATACTGCAGAAAGTACGTCCCGAGAATCAAAAAACCAATAAATTCAATAACAACAATAACCAAAAGAATTTCTTTCACAAGCTGGACAATCCCAGAGAATGTTGTCTGATTCTGGTCAGCAACAATCAGCCGGCGTTCCCGAATACCGATCTTTTTACCGATAATAACCCATATAAAAGTGCCAACGGCCATGACGCCCACTCCCCCTAATTGGAGAATGACGGCAAGCATTGTAATACCTGTTGTACTAAACACCTCGGGCAGCGTGACAGTGCTTAACCCGGTTACGCTAAGTGCACTGACAGCCGTGAACACGATATCAATAAACGCCGGATCAGCACTGTCCTGATGAGCGACTGGCAACACGAGAAGGGCCGTCGCAAATAAAACAGCTATAAAATAAAACACAAATATTAATTGTACCGGAGACAATTGATTAACCCAGCGGACAAATGAACGTTTTAACATAGCGGACTCCTTGCATCTTCACTAATATTATTGACCGATATCTGTACTTTAACAGCATAACAGGACATCTTATGTTTGTCTTCAATAGCCAGGCAGCATATTTTGACATCAGCCCATTTCATACGTTACAGCGAAATTGACCTTCTTGCCCTTTTTTCAGCTGTCTTTAGTCAATTTGTTCCTTGAACTTATGTAATAGTGCCTCGCCCTGATAGCCCTGCTCAATTAGCGACTTTAGCTCTTCCTCAATAATTTCTTTGCGCTGGTCGACAATTGTTCCAATAAACAGGACATTCATTTTGTCCCCGATTAGATTAACATCGATAACCGATGTCATAAAAGTCGCAGGTGTATTATTCTCCTTTGTAATTTTCACTTCAATCAACACGTCATTTTCACTGTCATACATGTTCTGAAAAAAAGCAAGGTAACTCTGGTCCACATACGCTTCTATAACCCACTGGTTTTTCTCGTCTTCACGATTAATGATCAGACCATCCAAAAGCGTGACCGGCTCCTCCAGCATATCATTGTCAATAATTTTTAACGAAATAAGCTTGAACGTTTTCATGTCTTCACTCCCATGGACAGCAGATTCTTTAAGTACAGAATCGTCTTTTCAAATCTTGTCAAATTTTATATATCGTACGCTTAAGAACAGTTTAACAAAAACAGTCAGCAATTAATATCCACATCGTTAAGGTTTTTGAGGTGTCAGCCATAACACGACAAAAAGGTAAAAAGTAGTAAGCATAATTAAGTGCGGTATCTAGAAATATAAGGGGTGAAGTGAAGAAAAACGACAACAGATCACGTCTTTTTCAATTCACTCGGAGGGAGACTCAAATTCACAAGGAGGAACAATAAATGACTGTTGCAACACAAGTTAAACAAACAATCGCCGGCCTTAAAAGTGCTCAGGCAAGCTTTGAACAGTTCGCACTCGAAACACAAAATAAACAAGCTAAGAAGACGTATGAGAACGCTGCTCAGCAAACACAGAACATTCTGCAGGATGTTGAACCGCGCATTCAGCAAATTGAGCAGGAAGAACCGCAGTATAAAGGATTTTAAAAACAACTTGGGGCTGGCCTATCAGCCCCCCCAATTGGGAGGTCAGGAATGAAAGCCGTAAAACTATTGGGGACTATTGGACTTATTTGCTCATTGTGTTTATTAATTGGCTGTACATCCAACCAGGATACATCAAAAAACGATCGTGATGTCCATTTTAATACCATTTCCACCAGCGATTTGGATCAATCAGTTTCCAACCAGGCTAAAAACAGTCTTAGCAAACTTAAGGGGTTAACTGACATTAACGCCATTAACACAAATAAGCAGCTGATTGTAGCGTTTGAGACTAAACAACGAAAACGTCTTCGATTAACAAAAATTCAACAGGATGTGCAAAAAAAGCTGGAAAATGAATTTCCAAAATGGGAAGTCGAGGTTTCCACCGATAAAAAACTCGTTTTGGAAACTGAAAAACTTGAAGGGAAACTAAGCGACAATGCTATTTCCCGAAAACAACTGCAGCAAAAAACAAACCATCTTATTAAATTGATGAACGAAAAAACGTAAGAAAGCGTGAGGATATGTATGGCAGATAAAAAAAAGAAAAAATTACCGCCAAGTGCACAAACGTATCAGGCCTTTGCTCAAGAGCGGGAAGTCAAAAGTTCACTGCTCAAAAACTGTCTTAAAGCTTTTTTTGTGGGTGGTTTCATATGTCTTATCGGCCAGATCATTTCCACCATGTATGTTTACTTTTTTGATTTCACTGATTTAACGGCCAGCAATCCAACAGTCGCTACACTCATTTTTATAACAATGCTATTAACCGGGTTCGGTGTTTATGATCGAATCGGGCAATTTGCAGGTGCCGGAACCACGGTTCCCGTAACCGGCTTCGGAAATTCAGTGATTTCAGCAGCCATTGAGCACCGATCCGAAGGCTTCATATTAGGTGTAGGCGGCAATATATTTAAGCTCGCCGGCCCTGTCATTGTGTATGGTGTGTTTTCTGCGTTTGTCATTGCCTTAATTAAAACGATTTTGCTGAAATGGGGAGGTTTATAATATGTTAATCGGACGCAGTACATGGCTTTACAACAACCAGCCGGTCATCATTTCCACAGGAACAGTTGGCGGTCCGTTCGAGGCAAAAGGCAATATTCCAGAGGCTTTTGATCGACTGCATGGCGATATGTGGCTGGAACAGTCTTCGTTTGAGAAAGCGCAGCAAATTATGATGGAAGAAGCAAGTGAGATCGCCATTACAAATGGTCAGATTCAACAAGAACAAGTAAATTTCTTTATAAGCGGTGATTTAATCAACCAAATCACCCCCAGTAATTTTGCTGCTGAAACGCTTAATATACCATACTTTGGACTCTTCAGTGCTTGTGCTACCTCCATGGAAAGTCTGGCTTTGTCGGCATTAATTATTGACGGAAACGGCGCCGACTACATTTTAAGCGGAACAGCCAGTCACAATGCAGCAACGGAAAAACAATTTCGTTATCCAACAGAATATGGCGGCCAGAAACCCCCGTCAGCTCAGTGGACAGTCACTGGGGCTGGCTGTGCATTGGTTGCTAAAAACGGAAACGGCCCCCGCGTCACTTCGGCAACAGTCGGCAAAGTTGTTGATATGGGGTTAACCGATCCCTTCAATATGGGTGCAGCCATGGCTCCAGCGGCTGTCGATACGATTGAAACACATCTGAGAGAGCGCAATGTTGAGCCTTCATTCTATGATCTGATCATCACTGGTGACCTTGGTCATATTGGACGCGAGATTTCCCTCGACCTTTTGCAGAAAAAGAACATCAACATTACAGAAGATATGTTTCAGGACTGCGGTCTGACCGTCTACCGGGAAGGACAGCCGGTTCTCTCAGGTGCAAGCGGTACAGCAAGTTCAGCTACTGCAACCTACGGACATTTTCTGAAATTAATGGAAAAACAGCAATTGAATCGAATTCTTGTTGTCGCAACAGGATCCCTTCACTCACCTTTAACTGTGCAGCAAAAAGACTCCATTCCCTGTATTGCTCATGCTGTTTCCATTGAATCAGGACGTGATATGCCATGATCTTTCTTTGGGCCTTTATTGTCGGCGGTCTCATCTGTGTGATTGGCCAGATTATGTTTGATGTATTTAAGCTCAATCCAGGGGTTACGCTGACGATTTTTGTCGTTGCTGGCGCCATTTTAGATGGCTTTGGATTATATGAACCATTAATTGATTTTGCAGGTGCCGGCGCAACCGTTCCTATCACCAATTTTGGCAATCAGCTTGTGCATGGTGCTATGCAGGAAGCAGAGGAACACGGCATTATCGGCGTTTTAACAGGGATATTTGAAGTAACGAGTGCCGGCATTTCCGCCGCCATTATTTTTGGGGTCATTGGAGCTATTATTTTTCGACCGAAAGGATAAATTAAATTATGACAGTCAGTTCACAAGTAAAAGGGTGTTTCGCATCCGTTAAAAGCATTGAGGCAAGCCTGGATACGCTCATTCATAAAACACAAAATGAAGAAGCGAAAAAAGCTTTTAAAGATGCACAAGCTATGGTGAACACCGTACAGGCAGATTTGGAAACCCAAGTCCTCTATCTGACTAAAGAGGAACCGCAATACAAAAGCTAACGATAAATGTGACAAATCATCAGCCGCATAACATCGGAAAAGGAGTGATACCATGCCCACCTGGATAGATATTTTAATTCGTTCAGTTGTTTTCTTAGTCCTTTTGTTTTTGATCACTAAAGGACTCGGTAAAAAACAAATGTCACAACTGAATATTTTTCAGTATATCACAGGGATTGTTATTGGGAGTGTGGTTGCCATTACCATAACGGATCCCACCACCAATCCTGTTTATGGCATACTTGCATTAGCAGTTTGGTTTTTGCTTCCCATAACCGTCGAATTTTTATCGATCAAAAGTAAATCTTTTCGTAATTTCTTTCAAGGTAAAGAAACGATTTTAATTCAGGATGGCAAGATTCTGGAAGATAATTTAAAAAAAGAACGTTTGACCATCGACGATTTGCTTGGGGAACTGCGGAGCAATCAATTTTTCAATGCATCTGATGTTGAGTTTGCTGTACTGGAACCAAAGGGGAAAGTAAATATTCTTCCCAAAAAAGAAAACCAGCCGGTGACACCAAAAATTCTTGGTCAACAGGCAACACCAGAGAAAGAACCGCAAACCATTATTATGGATGGCAGCGTATTGCTTGAGCCTTTAAGTAATGCGTCTCTGAACAAGGAATGGCTGGAAGCAGAACTGGCAAAACAGGATGTCAGCTTAGAGAATGTATTTCTTGGCCAAGTGGACAGTGACGGCCAGTTAACAATTGATTTGTACGATGATCAATTAACACCCGCAGAACCTACGGAAAAACCACTGCTTTTGGCCAGCATGAAAAAGTGCCAGGCTGATCTCGAAGTATTTGCCCTGGCAACAAACAACCAGCATTCAAAGCAGCTTTATAACAATAACAGCAAACGAATGCAGCAGGCCATTGATTACGTAAACCATCATTTAGAATAGAACGCTTCTCAGGCTGCTGCATTCATACGGTCTTATTCGCTTATCTGTAAAGCGATTTTCCCAAATTGCTCACTAGCTTCTAAATAATCAATAGCTTCCTGGGCCTCATCCAGCGTATACACCCGGTCAACTACTGGATGAATCTGGTGCGCATTAATAAGATCGAGCATAGCACGCAGCTCTTCCTGGCTGCCCATCGTTGACCCAATCAACTGGTATTGGCCGTAGAAAAAGGCGCGCAAGTTCAATTCAATCGTATCCTCCGTTGTGGCACCGAATGTCACGAAACGTCCACCCTTTTTCAGCACATCAAGTGAACGGTTAAACGTCGCCTTGCCAACACTGTCAATCACGAGATCAATCGTTTCTTCCTCAAGCTCGGCTGGCCAATCGCTGGCCGTATCCAAGGCTCTGTCAGCGCCCAGATCAAGAGCCTGCCTGCGTTTTTCCGCGTTTCGGGACGTCACAATAACACGTGCGCCAGCAAGACTGGCAAATTGTATAATGTAAGTTGCCACACCGCTGCCGGCTCCGGGCATGAACAAAGTATCACCTTTCTGAATCTTTCCTTTTGTCATTAAAGCGCGGTATCCCGTCATCCCTGATAAAGCCAGAACACCGGCTTCTTCCCAAGACAGATGTGCGGGTTTTCTTTCCACTTGTTCTGCTGGAAGAATAATTTTTTCCGCAAATGTTCCGTGATCAGGCATTCCTAAAATATCAAATTGTTCCGGCGGTGCCACACTATTGTCATACCAGCCAAGGGAAGGATTGATAATGACCTCATCACCGGCTGCAAATGCCTTGACACCTTCACCAGCAGACTCAATCACTCCCGCACCGTCAGAACCCATGATCAGCGCCCCAGCATCAGAATCTCTTCTGCCGGGTACTGCGACGTCGCGCCGGTTCATTCCTGCTTTTTTGATAGCTACGACCACCTGGCCATGATCGGCAAACGGCTCAGGCATCTCTTTTAATTTTAATTGTCCGTATTCATGTACGAATGCTTTCATGTTTTTGTGGCTCCTCCCAAAAATAATAACTGTACGTTTCCAGTTGTTCCTGTGTTACGATATCATAGGGAAATAGTGGTATATATATCTTCTCCTGCTGACTGAAAGTTTCGCTGATCAGATCCAGGTATTGCTGTTCGTGCTCTTTCCGCTGCAGCATAAATTGACCATCTGCATTTTCCGGCAACACTTTATTTATGATTAATGTTTTCACATGCAAATGGTATTGGTCGAGTAATTTGATTGCCTTTTCCGTTTCCACAATCGGCAGACGATCCGGATTAAGAACAAAAACAAAACCAGTTGTACCATCATCAAGCAATATATCGCGTGCTTTAGAAAAACGATCCTGGCGTACTTTGAGCACATCATAAATGGGATCTTCAACCGGCTCGCCATCATTGAGCAGCTGCGTGTAATTATCATTTGTCTTCTGCCGTTTTTTCAGCATGCCCTCAATCCAGACACCCATCAATTCTGGTAATGACAAAAGCCTGATCGTATGACCTGTCGGTGCTGTGTCAAAAATGAGCTGGTCATAATGCTCACGCTGTTCCAGTATAACCGAAATGAGTCTGTCAAACAAAGCAGCTTCCTCTGCTCCAGGAGAAGATTTAGCCGTATTCAGCTGACGATTGATTTCATCCATCCGGCTTGCCTGCACGACATTTTGAATATTGTCTTTGACACCTTTAATATATTCCTCAGTCTCTGCGACGGGATCAATTTCCAGTCCATCCAGGTTTGCGGCTATACGTGTTATGCTGCCACCCACCGTTTGATCAAAAATATCACCTAAATTATGAGCTGGATCTGTCGAGACAAGCAGTGTATGACTTCCCTGCTGGGCCGCTTTCCATGCTAAGGCAGCAGCGGAAGTTGATTTCCCGACACCGCCTTTGCCGCCGACAAAAATGACTTTTTTCTCTAATATATGCATCCTGTCTACGTCCTTTCTGCCTGATTGCAATAATGTCAGATCACCTGCTGATACCCAGCACTCTTTAGCAGCAGCGGACACCAGTTAAAGGCGACTTATCCATCCCCATACGCAAATGCCAGTCATGAAAGTCTTCCAGCATATACGGATAAAGTTCCAGTGTGTAATAAAAAACCGGGTTAGGAATGCCGATCATTTCAGAATACAGCAACAACAAAAACAAATCGTCCTGTTCCCGCAGTTCTCTGGCGATTTCCTGACGATGCGGCATACTTAAGACTTCTTCATAAAGTGACGCCGCTTTTTTCAGCTGCCGCAGCATAAAATCACGCCTCCATTCATGATTAAAACGACTCCGACTGAAACAAGATTTCTCCAGATAGGTCAGTTCTATTTTGCATTTTTGTCGAAGTCATCCTGATTCGTGTTGCCGCTTAGTGCCGTAAAGGCTGACAATACGATCCAGACGGCAAAGACAAATATAATAGCACCAAGGATGAACAAGAGCATTGATGGATCAGTGCCAAACCATGACCACTCAAACAGCA
This sequence comes from Lentibacillus kimchii, assembly GCF_042666895.1. GTDB lineage: Bacteria > Bacillota > Bacilli > Bacillales > Amphibacillaceae > Lentibacillus > Lentibacillus kimchii. Next base: position 19,286 of record NZ_JBHTGR010000001.1, on the reverse strand, counting down.
CTTGCTGGAACATCGCATATAATGTCATGAACATGACAAATATCATTGGAATAAGCGTTATTAGATAGTTGGTTCCTCTTCTTTTCAGCCAAATGGAGATCAGCAGCAGACTGATTCCCGCCAGCAGCTGATTTGCCGTGCCAAATAACGGCCACAAAAGATAACCTCCAGAACCAAACCCTTTTGATCCTTCTGGCAGCAGTACAAGAATCCCACTGGCAATCACCGCGATTAAAGCAGATACATGCGTTTTAGATAAAGCGGGCACGTTGTATTCGATCCCCAGCTCAGCAATAATATACCGCATCAGGCGCACACATGTATCCAAAGAGGTGGCGGCAAAACTGACAACAATAATTGCCACAATTGTTGTCGCAATTTCCGTTGGAATCAGCAGCCCGGATGCCAGCACACTCGCGCCTTCCACAAACATATTCAGACCCATCTCATTAGCTTGTGCAAAACTGCTGTACGTTTCCAAAAACGCGTTCTCGCTGCTAAAAAGTGTGACGACTGCTATTATAGAGACAAGTGCTAGTGTCCCTTCACCAACCGCCCCGAAGTAGCCAACCAAACGGGCATCCGTTTCTTTGTTCAATTGTTTTGATGATGTCCCGCTTGACACCAGTCCGTGAAACCCTGATATGGCGCCGCAGGCTATTGTAATAAACAAAAGCGGAAACCAGGACGTATCTGCGCCCGGATTTGTCATCGGTGCCGTTATTTCCGGGTTGGTAAACAAGAGTCCCAGATACAGAATTGCCAAACCGACAACAAGCTGATGTGAATTAATAAAATCACGCGGCTGAAGAAGCTTCCAGACGGGCAGTGTCGAAGCAATATACACATAAACCATTAAAATGACAATCCAAATCATAAAAGCACTGTTTACCGCACCGAGTCCGAAAAGCCCTTCACTGCCCTCACCGCCGAAGTATTGAACAATATCAATCTGCAAAAAGTCAACTCGGCTGGCCATGATTGCTGTCAGATACATAGCCCCTAGAGCTAATAAGGACGGTACAAGCATCCTGGCCTTGCGTTTATAAACAGCGTAACCAATCCATATTGCCAGCGGTATTTGAATAAATACTGGCAGGACACTCGTTGGGAAGGAAATAAATAAATTGGCAATCACCCAGGAAAAGACAGCATTAACCATTAAAACGAGAATTAAAATGATAAATAGAAAGAGTATCTTAGAACGCTGACCTATCAGTTTGTTAGCCAGTGAACCAATTGACTGGCCTTTATTCCGGACTGACAGCGCCAGTGTTCCAAAATCATGAACCCCAGCAGCAAATATTGTGCCCAAAATCACCCATAAAAGAGCAGGAAGCCACCCCCAATAGACAGCTATAGCCGGCCCCATTATCGGCGCGGCGCCTGCCACGGATGTGAAGTGGTGCCCCCATAAAACAAATTTGCTGGTCGGTACAAAATCGACATCATCCCGATACCTATGCGCTGGCGTCACATAGTCTGGATCCAGACGGAAAATTCTTTCAGAAATAAATTTAGAATAATAGCGATAACCCAGTGCAAACACAGCCAGCCCAATAACCGCTACAATAATCCCATTCATCTGATAGCCCTCCTTGTCATGACCATTATAAAAAGACTTATCAGAATCTATGTACTATAAGTCAGAATAATACAACTTCTTAAACAATAACTGAAATAAGGATCCCAACATCAGACATCTTTTAGCTTAAAAAGCAATCTCACTAATAATGGTACAAAGCGAACATAAGCAAAGGGAAAAACTAAAGACGAAACATAGGTGAGACCCACCAGCGCACGAGGGGTCCCACCAGCCGCATCGACTTCAGTCTTATGAACACCCATTTTTTCGCTCATAATCAGAAAATCACTAAGGCTGCTAGAGCAGCTGTAATTAAGCCAAGCAAAACCGGAAGAAAGTTTTTTCGAACCAGGTCCATAACCGATACACCGCAAAAACCAGCAATCGCAATCAAGGACGACCACGCAACGATTGTTCCGCCACCGGTCCAAATCGAACCCATTTGACCGATCGCAGCGAGTGTTCCAGAATCAATCGACGACGTTTCCAAGGAAGCTGCCAGTGCCCCTGTCAGCGGCAAACCGGAAAATCCTGAGCCATCAAGTCCGGTAATAATACCTATAACCAATATACTGACGGCACCCAGCAAGGCATTATCCGGAACATGCTGCTGTGCAGCCTCAACAAGATCAAACAAGAACCCTGGCGCCCCTTCCTCGATACTGAGTATAGCACCGGAAAAATCGGAACTGCCCAGGAAGAAGAAGCCAGCAATCGGAATGACCGGTCCCATTGCTTTAAATGCAAAAACAAAGCCTTCTGTAATATGGTCCGCAATCGTATCCAAGGCTTTTTGGCGTCCAAATGCAATCGTTGACAGTAACAGCAGGACGACGGCCACACCACCAACAAAAGCCGCACCATCGCCACCTTCAAATCCAGACATTCGTCCGGAAGAAAGCTTCGAAAACATCATGTAAATCACAACCGCCAGCATAGCGATTGGAACCAAAACAGCAAACATTTTACTCCACATGGTGACGTGCCGCGATTCTGTTTTATTAAGAGGCTCGCCAGTTGTTTGGATCTGCTCCCCTTCGAGCTCATTCAAATCGCTGTCTTTTGATCGAATGGTTTTTCTGTAAAATACGTACGCGAATCCAATGGCCACCGCTCCGGCGATGAGTGATAAAACAAGTGCCTTATCAGCGACAACCGATGTTTCGATCCCGGCCGCTGTTGCAGATACATTAGGCGCCACTTGAACAATGTAATCGGAAGACAGTGCCATACCCTGGCCAGCCAGCGCAACAGCAACAGCTGAGGTCATAGCCGGAAGACCTGAGCGGATGGCGGCCGGAACAAGCAAGGCACAGATGAGCGGTACAGCAGGTGTTGGCCAAAAGAATAAGGAAATGACATAAGTAACACCCACCAGCAGGAAAAAGGATACATGCCCATTAACCATAAATTTCTGGATGGGCTGAATCATTCGCCTGTCAGCTCCTAAATCTCTCAACGAATGCAGGAGAGCCATCATAAATGTAATAATCAAAAATATATTAAACAGCTCTTTCGCAGCCACTAGATTAGCATTGAAAATGACCGTAAAACCATCCACCAGACTGCCCTGATATACCCAGGCAATCACAAACGTTCCAAGTAGCGACGGCAGGACAACGCCGCGGCGAAAGATCATCGTCAAAATGATCGCTAATGTGAACAGAGCATATAACCAGTGGGCCAGGGTTATCTCCACTTTAAACACTTCCTTTCTATCTGTGCTCCAGCCTATGCACGTTGAAAGAAAGCGGTGAAAACATCCATTTTGAATTGAACGCGAACTGCGGAAATGCACTGAATCGTTGTTATGAACGAAATAAAAATAGCCCTCTGTCGCAGAAGGACTATTTTTTAAATTCCGGTTCCGTAACATAATGTGAGCGGCATTGAACCAAATCAGGCTGTTTTTAATAACATTCTGGGCTGTTTATGAAATAGAAGAAAAACGACTGCTGCACTGATGACCAATGACGGAATGATATACGATATATTATAGAGCAATGAATAGACCCAGACAGATTGACCTTCCACAGCTGAATTAAAGAAGGCAACCCCAGCCGCAAAGTGAGCCAAAAACCGCAGTGAACTGCCCAAAATCACCCCAAGTGTTATATACGTAAGATAAACAGTTGTTTGCCCCGATTGAATAGCTTTTTGCACCTGCTTGGCAAAGATTCCAGCAAATCCAATTACCGTAAAGGCAAGGGCATAGTCAATGAAACCCTGAAGCGGGGTCAAGACGTAACCAGTCCCAGCCGCAACCTGCAAAATCCCCCACAAAAATCCTGACAAGAGCCCGCCTTTAAGACCCCAGCGAAATGCAAGTATAAATACAGGAATCATCGCCAATGAAATGGATCCGCCCTGTGCCCAGATTTTAAATGATAGAAACGGAATGACATCCAGCAACAAGGCCAGAGCTGTAAAGACAGCCACCTCAATTAAAAACAATGTGCGGTTTGAACGCATCGAACTCCTCCCCTTTTTGCCGGCAGCCTGTGCCGCCTGAATATGTTAAAAAACACAAAAAAAGCAATGCCAAGGGGAAGCTTTCTGATGGGAAAACTCCGCTCACATTGCTGCTGATCCATCAAAAAAGCCGCCATCCCTGCGCTAGTACTAACTAACAGGTTCGAAGGGTAAGAACTAACTCGTTCACTCTCAGCCAAAGGCTCCCCTTGAAGGCTTCTAACCTATGCTTTTTTTGCTGAATATATTATATCATACACCACACTAATTACAAGACTGTTCTGAATTCGGGGGGGTTCTATTATGATTTGTGCTTGGTATCTCTGCGGGGCGTCTGACTATATCCCTGCTGTCGTTGTAGGGGTATAATACCGTTTGTGATTTTACTGACTATAGCCATAAATATAAGTCCCGCTGCTGCGATTATGATCATGACAGCAAAAAATTGGATTATGAAGGCACCTATGCTGCTGGAAACAGCTGCTGTTATATAGCGACTGCCATAAAACAGCGTAACACCAGCAATGCTGATAATGACAATGAATGTCAGAACCGTCCCTGCCAATTGCCCCAACCGAAGTTTTTTCCAAGTATCTTTATATTTAAATGCGGCATAAATTAAATAAACAATTACAACCAGTGAAACAAATATTATTCGCGTCATTACCATCAGCTCCTGTCATTTAATGAACCGGTGTGTGTGCTTCCACCGCCCGTTTGAGTGCCTGCAGAATATAGCCGATCCCGCCGTAGTTCGCGAGCGGAAAGACCCTTGGCATACCATCAGGAAATGTTCCGTTTATCACAGGCTTGTATTTTTGACCTGTCAGCACCACAAGCCTGTCAAATTGTTTCAGCTGTTTTTCGTCTGCCTGGCATATTAATTGCGCATACGAGACAATCTCATCACTGTTTTGGTTAAACGTCACATCATACGGACCATCAACGATATCGTCCGCAAATAAAAACCCGTGTTTAGCTGACAGAATCACCCATTGATCAGTAAACATTTCTGCATATTGCCGCGTGCGTTTGTGCAGTGTACCGGTATAAGCATTTTTTGCGGGCACAGCCCCCATTTCCGGATGATTGTCCCAAATCTTTTTCCGGCCACATGGAATAATACTTAATTCCTTCATCTCGTTTCACTCCTATTTACATAAGTATAGCATGTTAACCAGAGCTGCAAAAGACAAATCGTTTTATAACGCTTGATTGCAATTGTTTGACCTTCAGAACTAACAATTCTATACTCGATGGGAGAAAGTAATAAATAGAAAGTACTTAAGATTGCTTTTCTGTTTGATTGCTTATTTACAAGGAATGACATTGTACAGTTATGATTTAAAAGGAGGAACCACATTGGCTTTGAATGTTGCACAAAAACTGATCAAAGATCACGTCGTTTCGGGCGACATGAATGCCGGGTCAGAAATTGGTCTGCAAATCGATCAGACACTGACCCAGGACGCCACAGGAACCATGGTCATGCTTGAACTTGAAGCGATGGGCCTGGACTATGCCAAAACCGAAGCTTCAGCACAGTATGTTGATCATAATCTAATCCAGGAAGATAATAAAAACCCTGATGACCATCTGTTCTTAGAAAGTTCTGCCCAGCGCTTTGGTCTTCACTTTTCAAGACCCGGAAATGGGGTTAGCCATCCTGTTCACATGCAGCGTCTCGCCGTACCTGGCAAGACTTTGCTCGGCTCGGACAGTCACACATGTGCTAACGGCTCAATGGGCATGCTTGCCATGGGTGCAGGCGGTATTGATGTGGCCATGGCCATCGCAGGTGAACCATTCCATATCACGATGCCTCAAGTTATGGGCGTTAAACTCACAGGTGACTTGCCTGACTGGGTAAGTGCGAAAGATGTGATCCTGGAAATGCTCAGACGCCATGATGTTAAAGGCGGCGTCGGAAAAATTATTGAGTACTATGGACCAGGACTTGATCATTTATCAGCCATGGATCGCCATGTCATTGCCAATATGGGAGCAGAACTGGGCGCTACAGCAACTGTTTTCCCATCGGATGACGAAGTTAAAAACTTCCTCGAACACCAGGGCCGCGGTGATGACTGGGTTGAAGTGACAGCCGACGAAGATGCTGCCTATGATATCTATGAAGAGATCAATCTGTCTGAGCTTGAACCTTTAGTTGCCCAGCCATCCAGTCCGGGCAAAGTTGTTCCAGCCAAAGAGATTGCAGGCACGCCGATCTATCAGTCCTACATTGGGTCGTCAGCCAATCCAGGATACCGCGATTTCGCTGTAGCAGCCGAGACTGTTAAAGGCCGTAAGATTGTTAATGGTGTGTCACTCGACATTAATCCGACATCCAGACAAATGCTTACCGACCTTGTAAGCAATATGCATATTGCCAATCTGCTGCAGGCTGGATCCCGATTGCATCAGGCAGGCTGCAATGGCTGTATCGGAATGGGGCAGGCACCTGCATCCGGACGAAACAGCTTACGGACAACACCACGTAACTTCCCAGGCAGATCCGGCACAAAAGAAGACAGTGTTTACTTATCCAGTCCGGAAACAGCTGCAGCATCTGCACTAACAGGTGAAATAACGGATCCGCGGACATTGGATATGCCTTATCCGAAAGTCAAAGATCCGGCTGAAACCAATAATGTGGATGACAGTTTACTGGAAAAACCGCTGCCACGGGAGGATGCTCAGAAAGTTGAACTGGTTAAAGGACCAAATATTGCCTCCATCCCAGCTATGGACAGTATGCCTGACAAACTCGAACTGCCTATAATGCTTAAAGTCGGCGACAATATTTCGACCGACGAAATTCTGGCCGGCGGTGCCCGCGTCCTGCCATATCGCAGTAACCTGCCGGAAATCGCCAAATTTACGTATGAAAATGTTGATTCAACATATGTTGACAGAGCTATGGAAGTCCGCGAAGAAACCGGGCATGCCATTGTTGGCGGATTTAACTATGGTCAAGGCTCAAGCCGTGAGCATGCCGCGCTCGCACCAAGATATCTCGGTCTGCGTGCCGTCCTTGTTAAAGATTATGCCCGTATACACTGGCAAAATCTGGTTAACTTTGGAATTCTGCCACTTCAATTCACTAACGAAGCTGATTACGACAAGCTTGAGCAAGGAGATGTTCTCCAGCTTAATGATTTGCGAAATCAAATTCAGAATAACGACCAGATCAACGTAACACTGGCTAATCAGGGTGAGGAAGTTACTGCTGAACATAACCTATCCGAACGCCAGCGTGAAATTATCCTGGCCGGCGGCTTGATCAATTGGATCAAACAAAAACAAGATGCTTAAACAAGAGAAGCCTATCTGTGTTGAAACAGATAGGCTTTTTCATGTATTAAATAGTTGCTTTGCCGTTTTATTAATTTATAACGTGCTTCAACGCCGCAACGGTTTCATGTTACCATAAACATAATGGAAGACTTCAGCCAAACAGCCAGCATAATTAGTATCAGAGCGGGGGTTAGCATATGATTATTTACTATGACAGCTACTGTAAACTGTGCTCACATTCGTCTGTCATTTGGAAGAAAATGGACCGAAGACAGCGACTACATTTTTCGTCTTTTCGAAATCTTGATCATTATCCAAAAGAGATGGAACAAAAACTGCATGTCTATAACCGAGGCAAGTGGTTTAAAGGGTATGATGCCATCATTGCCATAAGCAAAAAATTGCCGCTTCTATGGTTGAGTGTTCCCATATTGACCGTACTTAAATGGATCGGGTTGGGTGACTTCGTTTATAACACCATCGCTAAACACCGACAAATGGTACCAGTGAACCAATGTGATGCGGACGGATGCCAAATAAAATCCTGAGGGGAGAATGCTTCAAAGCCCTGCTATCATGACTTAGAACTTAAAACAACAACGTTCATATGTCCATCCGCTGCGGAAGCCTGCAGTAAAACCGGCTTTTTACGCCGATTAATAAATGAGAAGTCAGGGCCGTTCCAGCTAATTGTGGCATCACGGCCTGACGGTACATACGGAACACTGCGGCTATGAGAATAACGCTCCTTAATCTCTATCCCCTTTAAGTCAACAGCATTATATAATGTCGATGAAACCTGACAAATACCGCCGCCAATACCCTCAGACAACTCCCCTTTAATAATAACCGGAGCCTGTTTGTATCCTTTTTCTTTCGTACGTTTACCGACCACATTATTAAAGGAAAAACGCTCACCAGGAAACACAACCTGATTATTAATCGCTTCAGCAGCCAGTTCAATATTGCGTGAACGTTTCCTGTTCTCCGGCTTAAAATCTGTTGTATAATGACCGATCTCCTCTTCGCGAATGTCAGCAAGCAATTCACTGTCCACTCGAGGATAAACAGCCCTTACAGGTGTTTCAATTCTATTCTCGCCTTCTTCGTAAAAGTATTCCTGGAATAGTTGCTGAAATGTTCGCCGGTCTAATGCCTCACCAGGCTTTTCCTTAATAATATGACCGTCATCATCCAGCTTCGCGTTAATCGGATCTTCATATAATTTTTCATTCAGGATATCCATTTGCAGTTCCAGTTTTGGCTGATCAATCAATAAGCGATCAGCATAGCGCAGTTCAAAATCCTCCTTAACCAGTTCGTCCACAACTTGATTGTTGTCAATTACCGTAAATGGAACAGCTGTCAATAAAAAAGACAAGATAATGGTTGTCATTCTAACCACCTCCTGTCCGGTAGCATTTGATACTTAATTAAAAACATAACACCATAACATTAATAAAATCGTTCAATGCATTAGCTAAACGACGTAAATAACAAAAATAACAATGACCAACACTAGTGTAACCCCATAAATAGCCAACTGTAATGGAATATTATGCTTAAGTGAAGAGGATTCATATTCACGGGATCGCGCCAGTTCATTTTCTGCGGTATCACCCTTATCTTCCAATTTATTCATTTTATTTTCTTCCTGTCTAAAAACATACAACGTCCCGCCCAATGCCGCAATAAATAAAACTGCCAAGAGACTTATCAAGCCAACAATCATAACATCTCCCCCTTTGTAAGTCTATTCCACGAATGAAAAATGAATGACATCGCTGCTAATTATGGATATATAAAAACAACCACCCCGTTATGCAGCAGGATGGTTGTGATAGTTATGGTTAGTTACTAACGGAAGTCTCGCGTATCTTCAAGCACGCGTGTGGCTGCTGTGTAGCCCGCAACCGTTGCCAATACCAGTAGTAGTCCATATAAGATTCCATTTTTCATAATAGTCCCTCCTCACTGAATTACCACATGCGCAGTTTGCCTTTTTTCAAGACGAGCTTCGGTCCGCCAAGCAGGAACAGATAACGGTTATCAATGACCTTTTTCATCGATACAGCTGGCTTACTATATAATTTATTGTCGTTAAATACCGTTCCCATAGCATCTGTTTCACCCAGGGATGCAACAGTTCCTTTATCATCAAAGATAAATTTCTTCAATGGCTGATGTCTAAGCAGTGCTTTCAGATTATCTGAGCACGTATCTGCGTGCTGCATAGCTGCCTGAGCAGTTGGCGGGAATGGTTTTCCTGCTTCTTCATCCATTACCCATGCACAGTCACCGAGGATGAAAATATTCTCTTGTCCTGGTGCACGCATATCGCCATTAACCGTTACTTTACCTTTGGTTAATTCAAATCCGGATTTCGAGAGAACCGAGCTTCCGGTTACGCCGCCTGTCCAGACAATGGTGCCAGCTTTAATTTCTTCCATATCGTCACCTTCGCCGATAACAAAACTATTCTTCTTGCACTCAGAAATTTTGGCACCTTCCCGGAATTCAACACCGCGGTCTCCCAGAGATTTCTTAGCATAAGCAACTAGTTTATCATCAAAACCAGGCAATACACGCGGCGCAGCCTCTACGTTGACAATTCGCGCTTTATTCTGATCAATATCATATTTCTTGCATAGTTCAGGAATTTTTTCAGCCAGCTCACCAACAAGCTCAATACCTGTAAATCCGCCGCCGCCGACAAGAACAGTCAGATCTTCATCTTTCGGATTAGGATCTGTGCTGTATTTAGCAAATTGGTATTCAATCTGTTCGCGGATCATACGGCTGGAATCCATATCTGTTATGGAAAAAGCATTTTTCTCCATACCTTTAATACCAAATGTGTTGGTTTCAAATCCAAGCGAAATGACGAGGTAGTCATATGTAACCTCACTGTTTGCCAAAACAACACGATTCTCATCTTTTTTCACTTCAACAACGTCATCATAAATCAGATTGACTCGTGACGGATTGATTACATCACTAATCATAATACGAGCCTGGTTCTGATTTATCGTTCCGGCAGCAACTTCATGAAGCCATGTTGTCTGAAAATGATAATTATGCTTATTAACAAGTACAATTTCTGCTTCTTCTGGACTCAGCTTCTGTGTGAGCCGTTTTGTTGTCATCATACCGGCGTAACCAGCACCGAGAACGACGATCTTTGGCTTACTCATATACATCCACCTTTCTTAATGGCAAGTGCTTCGGTTAAAGCCTATTTTTCATTGCACTAGTATGATAACAAAATCAGCCGATTTAGGCTAGCAATTCAATCTTAAAAGATCTCTTTTGTCAAGCACTGCTGCAGCCGTTAAAATGAATATAGTAAATGTGAGGTGACTTATGCCATCGTTTGTTATCCAGCCATCAGACGAAGCTGTTCAGACATTAGCCGCATCTGATGCTCAAATGCAGAAACTTATCACGGTCATCGGAAAAGTTGTTGTCCCGATGCGCCCAGACTATTTCCGGTCATTGGCCCGCTCAATTACCGGGCAGCAGATATCGGTCAAGGCTGCCGAAACCATTTTCAGCCGTTTGGAAAAACGTGTTGAGGGTCATATGACACCTGAGATGATCTGTCAGGTTTCTGATGACCAATTGCGTGCAACTGGTTTATCCGGTCAGAAGACGCGTTACCTGCGTGACCTTGCTGCAAAGATTCAAGACGGCACAATTGACTTTACACATCTGCATGCTTTAACGAATCAAGCCGTCATTAAACAGCTGACAGCGATTAAAGGCATTGGCAAATGGACAGCTGAAATGTTTTTAATCTTCTCGCTGGGACGCATGAATGTGCTGGCCACTGACGATGTTGGTCTTCAGCGCGGAGCTAAATGGCTGTATGATACTGATGAATCAACGCGCAAACAAATTTTGCTTGATAAACAAAAGGTCTGGACACCGCATTTGACCATAGCATCCTTCTATCTATGGAAAATTGTCGATTTAGGCTACGATAAAGCATACCTTTCAATTGAAGACATAACCTAGAGTTCAAAACTAAGCGACTCAATCCGCCCAGTCACCCATTTTGGCGTGCGTACATGCCTGATGTGACATTAACGTTCTCGGCACGACGTAATCCCTCTGGCTGATCTGCTTTTCAGTACGTCCAATCCCCTCCATTTGACGACAAAGTACAATTTATAGAAAAAATTTGAATTACCCATACATATTTTAGTAATGCTTGCGGCATAGTAACAACAGAGCGTTATACAGCTCGAAAATTTTATTGGAGGTTGATACACATGGCACAACAAAATCAACAACTACAGCAGGCTGTTCAACAGGCTGAACAGGCTCAGCAGGCTGTCCAGCAGGCACAATCAAGTGCAGATCCGCAACAGCTGCAGCAAGCACAACAGCAAGTTCAGCAGGCTGAACAGCAGCTGCAAAATGCCCAACAGCAATCTGGCGCACAGCAACAGCAGCAGGATCAGCAGCAAGTTCAGCAAGCTCAGCAGCAGCTGCAGCAGGCGCGTCAGCAAGTGCAGTCCGCTCAGCAAAACAACAGCAATCAATAATGATTCCGGCCTGCAGCCGTCATTAAAAAGGGGTCCACACAATGTGGGCTCCTTTTAATTGCGGTGAGCTATAATGTCAATAATGTTATCCTCAATTTCTGGTCCATCTTCTTCATCAAGCAAGTTATTCAAGAGTATTGAGAAAATCAATTTTTCGCCTTGAATGGTCTCCATATATCCTGAAAGTGTGCTCACCCCGTCAATGGTTCCGGTCTTAGCCCGGACTGTCCGCTCAGTCATGCGATTCTGCAGTGTGCCGCCTATCAGCCGTTCAGACGCACCGGCTTTGGGCAATGCATTCAAATACGTCTTAAACCATGCCTTCTCCTGCACGTTGTACAGCAATTCGGTGATGTCATTAGCCGGCAGCAGATTCATATGGGAAATGCCCGACCCGTCCCGGATCATTAAAGAAGAAGTGTCCACACCTAAGCCGGCTATTTCCGTTGTCAGCACATCCAGTCCTTCTTCCCAGCTGCCTTCATCATGAACTGTTTTCCCCAGTTCTTTAACAAGCATTTCAGCATGCGTATTGTTGCTTAATTTCATAAATGGATTAAGCAACTCACTTAGCGGCATGGACTTGTCCGTATACAAAACAGCAGCTTCTTCCGGGGCCTGGCCAGTTGTTATACGCCCTGTCCACGTTATCCCTTCATTTTTCAATGACTGACGGAATAAATCAAGAGCATAGCCTGTTGGGTCCCAGACAGCGATCCATTCTTTAACACCTTCTGACCCGGCTGGTATCATGCCCTTGACGTGAATGGTGTTCCCACCGTGTTCGCGCTCAACCGTCAGTGTTTCATTACCAGCTGCTGTTATTGTTTTCGCATCATTTGTTACCTGAACATGAGACGTCTCGGGTTTTACTGTGACATCTGGCTTCTCACCGGATTGACCAGGATGCACGTCAACCGTGACACTGCCAGCGTTATAGTCCGCGTCAGGCGAAGCAGTCAAAGCGGATATTTGGGCACCGTAGTACCACTGTTCATCACTCCAAATGAGATCATGTGACAGTCGTTTGCTGTCGTACCATGTATCATCTGCTGCAACGTCACCATCAATGACGTTTATGCCATTTTCTTTCACCTTTTGAGCCAATGCGGCAAAATCTTCAGCCAGGAGCGTTGGGTCTCCCTTACCCTTCAGATAGAGATTACCATTCAGTCTTTCACCTGAGATAGAACCATCTGTTAAGAGCTGTGTCGACACTTTATAATCTTTCCCTAACGCAGACAGCGCCGCAGCGGCCGTTAACAATTTCAAATTGGAAGCCGGGCGCAGACGAATATCCCCCATATGATCATATAGTTTTTCACCTGAGACAGCATCACGAATACTTATCCCTGTAATGGTACCCTTAAGCTTGGCTTCATGGTTAATATAGTGCTCAAGGTTTTGAACCATGGCGGTTGATTTCCCTCCCTCTTCTGCTAATTCGGCTGTTGACCTAACAGTTGTTGATTCAAGTCCCAAAACAACGACACATAAAATAAGTATTCCAAAACTAAGACGTTTAGTCGTCATACATGCGTCACTCCAAAAAAACGGCCTTTTGTTCTACCAATTCATTATAAACAGTGCAAACGCCTGTCTAATTTTCAATGATAGACTTGTTGCTTCTGTTTTATACATGAATACTTAAACACTACGATGTCACACAAAAAATCCCCCTGCCACCACAAGGCGCAGAGGGTACAATTTTTACAGCATTTTGGAAATCGTTGAGCTATCCACTTTTCCTTTTTTATCGGTCAATGTTTTAACAATCTTGTCTTCAGTACTTTTTGATACTTGTTTATTAGCTACTTGTGCCACTTGTTTAATAAGACGCCTGACATTTTGTTCTTCTGATAAGTCGGTGCTGTTTACCGACTGGGCAAGCTGCTTAATATCATCGCTTTTAACACCGGTTTTCTTTTCAACTTGTTTAAGCATGTCATCCATTCGAGTCCACCTCCTTAGAGCATTATAGAATTATTCTATGAAACTTCTGTACAGGAGGAAAGGCGTATATAGGTGCCATCGGAGAAATGTGCTGATGTCCCAGCATACGAAATCTAAGGATATAAAAACGCCATTTGGGCAAGGAGCAGTTGCCGCGAGACCGCCAACTGCATCACAGCGGTCTCTATAACCAGTGCGTTTATTTCAATCTAAGCGAAAGCAGTGACGATACTTCCTGAAATCCGAGTTCTTCATATAAAGATTTTATAGAATTTCCAGCGAAGACATTGAGCATCACAGTGTCAAAATCCGCTTCCTGCAAATGTGCAAGTGCTGCACGGCATAAATCTTCAGCAATACCCTGCCCCCGGTAATGCGACAGGACATACAATTCCGGTATCATACCTGCTGGTTTATCCTGATAATGATCAATTGTGCTTCCCACAGCAATCCATCCCATGAGCACGTCCTGCTCTGCATACACCAGGTAATAGCCGCCCTGTTTTAAAAATGGTTCGACCATTTGAAAAGCCTTTTCGTCTGTCGGCGGGATATGACCCATGCTGGCCTCTTGTAATACATGCAGGGCGTACGCCATAATTTCCTCAAGTTCACGCTGATTGGCTTTGCGTATAGTCATCTGTTAACACCTCTCTCCCAGCATTAATCAGCGCTTAGTAAATTTCGTTATTAATGGACTGATCTGACCATATAATTGACCGACTTGCTGAGCAACCGTCGTGATTTTATCAATATCCATATTGCCGTCCTGATCTTGAAATTGCTTGAGTATCAATTGCGTTGTTGAGGGTTTTGAAGGGTATGGTACTGGCGGTTCAGGCTTATGCATTGCTCCGTGCGGCATTGGGACCGGTGGACCTGGCCTTCCTGAGTTGATCATTCGAACACCTCCCCATTAACTATTTGTAATAGTCTATTCAGCTGGCAGCAAAAATGAAAAGGTTAAACACCTAACACGTGAGAACTGAGTATTATGTATGTTTCATAACGGCTTGATCCCGCATACCATACTCTTATAGGATAAAAAAGGTTAGGAGTATGCATATGAGTGTCATCCGAACAGACAGGTGGCTTACAGCTCAGCACAGGCCAGTTAAACTTTGCAGAAAACTGACACCATACTTCCAGGAAACTGTTTCATCAGACCATATCCATCAGCACTTGAGTTTGCACGGTATGTATAGGAAACCACTTAAAGATAACGACAATTTCATCAAATCCCTGCAGAAACGTGATATTTGGCGAATTGTAGGACAGGAAGAAAAACAATTGCGAGAAGCGTGGGATGGACCAACTGTTCCAATCTTTATCCTGCCTGCTGATCCTGGCAATTGCAAACTGCGACATGAACTCAACGGCAAATCGGGGCTCAGTTTTCCTGATAAGGTCTTTTTATTTGTTTCCGAGCATAATACAAAAGATGAAATCAGAGCACTGTTTACTCATGAATACAATCATGTCTGCCGCTTGGCTAAATACAACAAACAAGAAACCGATTATTTACTTCTGGATACAGTCGTTTTGGAAGGACTGGCTGAGAACGCTGTGCGTGAAAGACTCGGCAGCTATTACAACGCGGACTGGACATCCTACTACTCAAAAAAGAGACTGGAACACATATGTAAACACTTGATTTTACCAAATCGGAATGTGCCCAAATCGAGTCCAAAACATGAACAGATTCTTTACGGCCTTGGACCCCTGCCGAATATGGCCGGTTATGGCGCCGGCTATTATCTTGTCCACCAATATATGATCGCCAATGACTTATCATCGCAGGATTTGCTCACAATTAAACCAGAAGACATTATTCATAAAACAGACGATGCAACTTAGCATCGTCTGTTTTGCATGTCACAGCTAAAAGAAGGGCAATAAAGCTAACGTGCCAATCGCCCCTAAGGCAATACCAAAACCGAATCCAGAGTTGGAACCATATCCATAGCCTGGACCGTAATTTGGTCCATAATTCGGACCATAGTTTGGACCATAATTTGGGCCATAACCAGGACCATAATAACCGCCATACCCAAAGCCGCCTAACCCCCTCTGTGAGCGAAGAGGCTGTAAATATACACGATGACGATCAACATCATGAATAAATCCACAATGAACATAACCGTCATGTGTCGAAATCCTGACTGGTCTGCCTTTATGCCGGCAGCAAAGATCATAATAATGATTAACAGACATTATGTCACCTCCAAATCCATTTGAGACTTACAGCATTATATGAGGGATACTGCTATTCAGTAAGGGCTATCACATTAAATGGCTAAAAGGCATCACATCGCTTATATATAAGCCCATTTCACATAAACCGGGCTAACAACCCATGTCATTGCAGGCTAAACAGCATACATTATTAACAAATGGTTATGGAGGTGTTTTAGCAATGAATGAATTTGGAGGCGGAGCAGGCTACGGCGGAGGTTTCGCCTTAATTGTTGTTTTGTTTATTCTGCTGATTATTGTAGGTACTGCATTCGTTGGCTATTAATGCCAACAGTATAAAAATTAACTACCTTTAAGGAGGAGTTTCATATGGCATTTGGTAATGTTCCTGGATATGGTTACGGCGGTGCTGGCTATGGCGGTGGCTACGGCTACGGTGGCGGCTACGGTTATGGCGGCTCTGGACAGTGTGGATGCGGTAATTCTGGACACTATGCAGGCGGTGGCTATGGCTACGGCGGTGGCTACGGCTGCGGCGGCGGATGCAGTGTTACCGTTCCAGGATACTGCACTTGTGTACCCCTAGGCGGCTATGGCGGTGGCTATGGCTACGGTGGCGGCTTTGGTTATGGCGGCGGCTACGGTGGCTATGGCGGTAGCTATGGTGGCGGCTATGGCGGCGGCAGCTACGGCCGTGGTTCCGGCGGCAGTTTTGCCCTGATCGTCGTCTTATTTATCCTGCTAATCATCGTAGGCGCTGCATGGTTTTAATTAAGTAATCTAAAAAAATCGGGCTGCCGAAATAACGGCAGTCCGATTTTTTGTGTTAATTAAATCACTGTTAGTTTCATAAAAAATTAACGCATGTTGGCATTCTGACCATGAATCTGCCTGACAATTTCCTTCTCTTTCTTCGGCGGGTGAAGGAACAGTGCTAAAATGAACGCAATCAACGCAAGAATCGTACTGCCCATGAATGCCCATTCAAAACCATTAACTTGTGCCATTCTCCCGAGTAATTCCTCTGGCACATTAGCTTCCGGTACAAACCTTTGCGATCCCATGGCGACGAGTGTAATAAGAACAGCCGTACCAATTGA
This sequence comes from Lentibacillus kimchii, assembly GCF_042666895.1. Classification (GTDB taxonomy): domain Bacteria; phylum Bacillota; class Bacilli; order Bacillales; family Amphibacillaceae; genus Lentibacillus; species Lentibacillus kimchii. Next base: position 2,133 of record NZ_JBHTGR010000001.1, on the reverse strand, counting down.
CGCAGAAATCTGCTGCATCGTGTTAGCTAAAGCCGATCCATGTGAGTACCATCTTGGCGGAAGCTGGTTCAAAGCTGACGTCATAACTGGCATCAGCACAAACGATAAACCAAACATACGGATGGCATAAATCGTTGATAAGTAGGCAAATGTCGTATCCAGCGACAACCGGGTAAACATAAACGTTGTCACGGTCACAATACCAAGTCCAATTAATGCAAGCCATTTCGCACCATATTTATCAAACAGACGGCCGGTAATCGGAGACATTAGACCGATAACAGCCGCACCCGGCAGCAGCATCAAACCAGATTTAAGCGGTGAGAAATTTAAAACGTTCTGCATGAATAACGGCATCAATGTTTCAGCACCAATTAAAGACACGAGAACAGTCATTGTAATAACAATCGCCAGCGTAAAAACTCTGAATTTAAATACCCGGAATTCTAACATAGGTGTTTCCAGAACAAGCTGCCTCCAGACAAATAAAACAATGATCGCAACGCCAATAATGATAGCACTGATAACAATAGGACTCCCCCATCCCTTATCTGAAGCCGTGCTGAACCCATATAAGAATGAGCCGAATCCGATTGACGACAAAATAATTGATAGCACATCGATTTTTGGCTTCCGCAGATCGGTTACGTTTCGCAAAAATAAAGCCGCAACTGTAATGGTTACAGCAACAATCGGCAGAACTGTTATAAACAGCGAGCGCCAAGTAAAATGGTCCAAAAGCCAGCCTGATAGTGTTGGGCCAATAGCTGGGCCAAATGCAATCACAATACCAATCATGCCCATGGCCGTACCACGCCGTTCAACTGAAATAACTGCCAGCAGGACTGTCATCAACAACGGCAGCATGATTCCGGAACCTGCTGCTTGTACGACACGTCCTAACAGCAGAACTGAAAATACAGGAGCAACTGCTGAAATAGCGGTGCCTAAACCAAATAGGCCAATAGCCGTTAAGAATAAACCTCTCGTAGTAAACCGATCAATTAAAAACGCTGAAACAGGTATCATGATGCCATTCGCCATTAAAAAGGCCGTTGTCATCCATTGTACCTTTCCCTGTGAGATTGAAAAAGCGTCCTGAATCGATGGAAGTGCCGTTGCCAATAATGTTTCATTAATGATCCCCATAAAAGCACCAGTCAGTAAAGCAGCAATCATTAATGCCTTTTGTTTTCCCGGCAAATCCCACGATATTCCTGTATCACTCATATAAATACTCCTTTCTGCATCACAAATGACCCTATTATCAAGGACAGCTAAAAAACATATGAAGTCTATCGCCGTCTTTAACATTGAATCTATATTTTTATGGTGCTTTGTATTATTAATTTCAACCAAATGATTTTAACATTGCAGTATTTTTAAAACAACTAATTAATATACAATAAACTAAAAAAATTTCGAACTGTTTATTACGAAAGTATCGTTCATATTCGGAGAACGGGCAGACCTGCTTCAGTTATACATTCTTTAATAAACATGGACTTCGTTCACACAATCAGTCAGTCCATGAATAGTATATTAGTGTCCTTTCCTAGGAGGTGAATGGGAATGAATGCAGAATGCGAAGGATATGGCGGCGGATTTTCCTTGATCGTTGTCTTGTTCATCCTTCTTATTATTGTTGGCACCGCCTACGTTGGTGGTGGCCTTGGCTGGAGCTACGGCAGCTATTACTAAGACGCCAGCAAGACATCTTTGACTGGATTAAGTGGCTGCCCATTTATTCAGACTTTTTTAAATACAAAGTGTGTGCTTCACCTGTTGCAAAATAAAAAACTGGAGCAACTAAATGCTCCAGTTTTTTATTGCCTGGCAGCGTCCTACTCTTGCAGGGGTCAAACCCCAACTACCATCGGCGCTGGAGAGCTTAACTGCTGTGTTCGGCATGGAAACAGGTGTGTCCTCTCCGCTATCGCCACCAGACCTTATGCTGTTCTTTTATTCTAATGAAGCACAGAAACCATTATAAGCATTTTTAATTCAAAATGCAAGAGGTTTTTTAAACCTTTGCACCCTGAAAACTAAATAAGAGAACCATCAAGCTGCATCCTGTTAGTTAAGTCCTCGATCGATTAGTATCCGTCAGCTTCACGTGTCGCCACGCTTCCA